>CBDFGT010000017.1:0-270951 GCA_965247225.1 Rhizobiaceae bacterium
AGCGCGTCTCAAACATCTCGCGCGCAATCTGTCCGCCGTTGCGCACAACATTGACAATGGCCCGAAACCGCTCCGCCATTCCCGCTTTGAGCCCCGTGTGGCCAATTACAAACCGCAAGACCTGTGGCAGGCTGTCACCTATAGTCTTGAAATCATTCTTGAACCTGATGTCGTCTGTCATGTACAGCTGGCAAATCCGTGCGGCATTGCTGCTGCAACCGAGATCTTTCAAAAGCAATGTAAAATAGAGCTCCTGCAAGGCGTGGGCCTCCAGACCCAGTTTCTCACCAATCCGGGTGCCGATCCAGGCGCAGCGTGAACAATGGCCTGCAGGCTGGCCCTCGGTAATGTCGAGCGCCTGCGACAGTGCGCCCAGAAGCTCTGCCAGATCGAGGCTGGTCACTTCCGGCCAGATCGCGGGTGTATAGATGGAGGGCAATGCAGACAAATACGAACCTCAGCGCAATGAACGGACGATATCGTGGCACTATCGGGTAAAAACCTTTAGATCCGGTATAAGACCGGCCCGGATGCTGCCCTGCGGTTTGTTCATGAATATGGGCTTGCGCCTTTGAAATGCAGCGCCGGAATCCCCATATCATGGCGGTCTGTCCAGGGCAGGCTGCGCCCCTGCAGGGCGTGCCTCTTTTCACATCACGACACATTGGAGAAACCATGCTCTATCGCCGTTTGGGTAAATCTGGCCTTCAGGTCAGCGAATTTTCACTGGGTTCCTGGGTTACGTTCAGCAAGCAGGTTGACGAGGCCGATGCGCTGAAGCTGATGAACACAGCCTATGATGCGGGCATCAATTTCTTCGACAATGCCGAAGGCTATGAGGCCGGCCAATCCGAAATCCTGATGGGCAAGGCCCTGAAAAAGCTGGGTTGGAGCCGCGACAGCTATGCGGTTTCCAGCAAGGTTTTCTGGGGTGGTTCCAAACCCACACAGCGCGGTCTCAGTCGCAAACATGTTTTCGATGCCTGTCATGCAGCGCTGAAACGCCTTCAGGTGGAGTATCTGGATCTGTATTTCTGCCATCGCCCTGACATTGATACGCCGATCGAAGAGACTGTGCGTGCCATGCATGATCTGGTCAGCCAGGGCAAGGTGCTCTATTGGGGCACATCCGAATGGACAGCCCAGCAGATCACCGAGGCGTGGATGGTCGCAAAAGACTTGAAAATCACTCCGCCGACCATGGAACAGCCGCAGTATAATCTCTTCGAGCGTGAAAAGGTCGAGGGCGATTATCTGCCGCTTTACGATACGGTTGGCCTTGGTACCACCATCTGGTCGCCGCTGGCCTCCGGCATTCTGACCGGAAAATACAACAAGGGTGTTCCCGATGACAGCCGCCTGAACCTTCCGGGCTATGAATGGCTGAAGAAAAGATGGGAAAGTGCCGAAGGGAAGGTCAAACTTGCAAAGATTGAAAAGCTTGCAAAACTTGCCGCCGATATCGGCATGCCGATCCACCATATGGCATTGCTCTGGTGCCTCTCAAACACGCATGTTTCAACCGTCATTCTGGGTGCCTCCAGACTATCGCAACTGGAAGACAATCTGGCGGCCCTGAAAAGTCGCGACAGGATCACAGATGATGTGAAGGCAAAGATTGAAGAGATTTTGCAAAACGCACCGAAAAAGCCTGAACGCTACTGACGGGAAAGTCTGGAGTTTGGTCTCACCGAAATCCGGAGCAACGGGAATTGCTCCGGCATCGGCTTTTATCTTGTCACGGTACGGGCCTTAACGGCTGGTTTTCCGGATGAATTTTGTGATCAGTCCTGCAAGGGCTTCCGGCTGTTCCACACAGGGAATATGGCCGCAATTCTCAATGATTTCAAAGGTCGACCCCTTGATCAGGCCAGCCAGTTCCTTCACCAGCGCCGGTGGCGTTGACCCGTCCTGATCACCGGCAACACACAGGACAGGAACGTTGATATGGCCGGCATCCGCGGTGAAATCCGCATCACGGATGGCAGCGCATGTGCCGGTGTAGCCTTCTGCCGGCTGGCGCTCCAGCATGGCGCGATAGCCTTCAAGATCTGTCCTGCGGGTTTCGCGGAACCCTGCTGTAAACCAGCGCTCCAGGATACTGTCTGAAAACGAGGCAATGCCAGCCTTTTTGACAGCGGCAATCCGGCTGTTCCACAGGGCCTCGGTGCCGATTTTGGCGGCAGTGTCACACAGGATCAACCCGCGCACCAGATCAGGCCGCCTGACATGGAGACCCTGCACAATCAGGCCGCCAACCGACAATCCGCAGAAGATGGCCTTTTCGATACCCAGTGATTCCACAAGGCCGATCAGGTCGTTGACATGGTCTTCCATGGCATAGGGCGATGTGCCGGAACCGGAAAGCCCATGGCCGCGCTTGTCGTAAACCAGAATGGCAACATCTTCGTCCAACTCGTCAAACACCGGCAACCAGATGCGAAAATCGGTTCCGAGCGAATTGGAAAAAACCAGCACAGTTCTGGCATCAGGATCGCCCAGAAACTCGTGGTGGATGACAATTCCGTTGATATCGGCGAAAGCCATTGCGTTATTCCTTGTTTTGAAAATAGGGATATGGGCAGGCTGCTAGTGGTTTGATTTCGATATTTGCATCCGTTCGCAGCACACTCGGGAGCAAATGTCGAAATCATAAAAACCACTGGCAAGACTATGATTCTAGTGGAATTTTCGAATTTGACATTTGAGTTGACAGGTCGCCGCTACCGGGACTCAAATGTCAATTTCATTCCACTAGCCTGAAACAGGCAAAACAACAACGCACCAGGGAGTGGCGTGGTGTTTTTTCTGCCCGGCTGGCCATGAGGGACGCCGTTTTCATAGTGTGAGAAGACGGCAGAATGAAATGCTATGAAAGTGGAGCAGCACCAGAATGAGCCAGAATCAAAAGCCAGCCCTTCATCCCGTGCCGCGGCCCGTGCTGCGAATTGACTTCCCGCAGGCCGAGCGTCTGGGCCGTGGCAAGATCATGCTGTTGCAACATATAGCCGCGACAGGCTCCATATCGGCAGCAGGCCGCGCCATGGATATGTCCTACAGGCGGGCCTGGCTTCTGGTCTCAGCCCTGAATGCCATGTTCAGCCAGCCTTCAGTCGAATCGCAACGCGGCGGAAAGCAGGGCGGCGGGGCAGAGGTCACGCCTTTCGGGCTGGAGCTGATTTCCCGCTACCACGCCATGCAAAGCCGGCTGGAAACGGCTCTGGCCGATGACCTGCAATGGCTGGATGATCATTGCCGGAAGGAATGATTATTGCAGAATGGTAAAGCCCTGGGCCTGAAACAGTCTGGAAGCGTCTTCGGATTTGAGAAATTCAAGATAGGTTTTCACATCAGGATTTTGGCTCTGGCTGGTCTGCGCAACGGGATAGACAATCGCCGGATGCGACTCTTCCGGGAATGTACCGGCAATCGACACGCCGGGATCGGCCGCCGCATCGGTTTTGTATACAATGCCGTAAGGGGCCTCACCGCGCGAAACCAGAAGCAGGGCGGCGCGGACATTTTCGGTTCCGGCAACGGAAGCGGAAACGCTGTCCCAAAGCCCGAGCGTCTCCAGAGCCGCCTTGCCATATTTCCCGGCAGGAACGCTGTCCACCGCACCCATGGCCAGTTTGCCACCTGCCAGCAGGCCCGCCAGATCCATCTGGCGGGTGATGTTAACGGTCTTTGCACCTGTGCCGCTTGCCACCAGAACCAGACTGTTGCCCAGAAGATTGGTACGGGTGTCCGCCCTGATCAGATTCTTTTCTGCAAGATAATCCATCCATGCAAGATCGGCAGACAGGAAGACATCTGCAGGCGCACCGCTTTCAATCTGCTTTGCCAGAGCCGAACTGGCCGCATAGGAGACACTGACAGATTTGCCGGTCATGGCCTCAAAGGTCGCATTCACGGCATCCAGCCCGTTTTTGAGACTGGCAGCAGCAAACACTGTCACTGTGTCCGCAGCCCTAGCAGGACCGTTCGGCACCATGCCGAAAAGACCCATTGTTGCTATGGCCAGCATCAGAACTCTACGCCTTGTGGACCTGATCATCTTTGCCTCCTGCTATCGTGATATCTTTATGGATATAACGACTCGCGCACCATGGCAAGCAATATATCTCAATGGATATATTGCTTTTGCCTTCAGGAATTTCAGGACTTGCGGGCCTTGCGGCTGGCATAACGCGCATCGCGTTCAGCCTTTTTCCGGGCCTCGGACAAAAGGGCCTCTTCACGTTTCTGGCGTTCAAGCGCTTCGCGTTCTGCAGCCTGCATCAAGGCTTCGGCAGCGTCACGCTCAGCCGCTTCGGCAGCATTTTTAGCGGCAAGAGCTTTGGCGTCTGCCTTTTCGATCTCGCGACGGGCCTGCCGGGCTTCGCGGGCGGCAGCGACTTCCTGCCGCTCGGCCAGTTTCCTTGCCAGTTCCGGTGCAGATGCCTGTGCGGCTTCCTTGTATTTCTTCAGGAGCTCGGCCTTGGCATCGTTTGCAGCCTTGCGACGTTCGGACAATCCATTGTCCCGGGTGTTTTTAAACACGGAGTTTCCTTTGACAGACAGACTTCAGAAAGAAAAAAGCCAGGCTTTGGGCCTGACTTTCAAGATTTGCGCATGTGAGAAATGCCGGTTTGCAGCATCCGCTAAAGCGCTTGTATAATTAGGCCGCCTTCAACTGGCAGGCAGACATTTTGCCTGACTTGCTGTCGCGTTCGAGTTCAAAAGAAATCTTCTGACCTTCGATAATTTCGCGCATGCCGGAACGCTCAACGGCAGAAATGTGTACGAACACATCCGTACCGCCGTTGTCAGGCTGGATAAAGCCGAAGCCCTTTGTTGCATTAAACCATTTTACTGTGCCAGTGGTCATAACAAACCCTTTCGTAGCAATAACAATAGAAGGATATGCGGAATGCATACCTGTTCGGATCTCGATTTTTGAAGGGAAAGTTAGAAAAGACGCAGAGCGTGATAACAACAGCCAGTCAAGAAAACGTCGACAAACCATGCATAGTCCTGATTGCGGGCGATGTCAAACGATGCTTGCTGCCTGCGGTCGATTGTCCCTGGTCCGGCAAACGGCCCGCCATGGCAGGTGCAGCATATGCGTTAAAACAAGTCGTTGCGAGAGGAGCATGAACATCACGGGTTTTGCTGTCCTAGTGGAATGAATTTGACATTTGAGTCCCGGTAGCGGCGACCTCTCAACTCAAATTTAAAATTCAAAAATTCCACGAGAATCATAGTCTTGCTAGTGGTTTTTATGATTTCGACATTTGCTCTCGAGTGTGCCGCGAACGGATGCAAATGTCGAAATCAAACCACTAGGTCGGCCACGCAGGCCCGCGCACCTTTGGTCATGAGTGCTTCATAGGCAGCGGTAACGCCTGGCCTGATGGCCTTTGCCAGATCCTGCGGAAAAACATCGGCCAGGGACAGAAGCGCTTCGGCCTTTTTCGCCCCCCCGGCACTGTCCGACAGGGCCCGCAAACGTGCCGACAACGGGTCTTTCACATCGATTGCGTTGCCAGCGTCATCAATGCCGCCGACATAACGCATCCAGGCTGCAACAGCCAGAAGGATGCAGGGCGAGGGCCGGCCGACCGCAAGATTGTCGCGCACTGTGCCCAGCAGACGCTGCGGCAGTTTCTGAGAACCATCCATGGCAATCTGCCATGTGCGATGGCGGATGGACCGGTTGGAATAGCGGGCGAGCAATGCATCTGCATAGGCATGAAGATCAACACCTTCAGGCGGATCAAGCGAGGGCATGATGTCCTGCGCCCACAGCCGGTGCAGGAAGGCGGCATAGACCGGATCTGCCACCGTATCGGCAATGGTCTCGTGACCTGCCAGATAGCCAAGATAGGCAAGCGAGGAATGCGTTCCATTCAGCATCCTCAGTTTCATATGCTCAAACGGCGTGACATCGTCCACCATCTGCACACCGGCCCGGGCAAAATCCGGACGCTCGCCACCAACAAAATGATCCTCCATCACCCATTGGCGGAACGGTTCGTGTACCACCGGCGAGGCATCAAAATAGCCGGTTCTGGCTTGCAAACGTTCAACATCCTCCGGTTTTGTGGCCGGAACAATCCTGTCCACCATGGTGGAGGGAAACCGGCCTTCGGTCGCAATCCATTCTGCCAGTTCCGGATCGATCAGCCGGGCGAGGTCAAGAACCACACCGCGCACCAGATGGCCATTTTGCGGAAGGTTGTCGCAGGTCAGAACCGTGAAGGGAGCAAGGCCCTCAGCCTTGCGCTGTTGCAGGGCGCGCACCAGAAAACCCGGCGCCGAAACAGGATCGGCATGGACAATATCATGCACGATGTCCGGGTGGTTATCGTTCAGGGTACCGGAACTGGGCTCATGGCAATAGCCTTTTTCAGTCACGGTCAGCGTCACAATTTTCACCCCCGGTGCGGCCATAGCGGCTATCACAGCCTGCGGATCTTCGCGTGCGACCAGCACGTTCTGCACCACTTCGATCACGCGGATGCTCTCGCCGTCCGGTCCCTGCTCGATGGCCGTATAGGCAAAGCCCTGCGGCGCAAGCGCATCGCGCTGTGCGGGCGATTGCAGGCTGACACCGGCAATGCCCCAGTCGCCGCCCGATTTTTCCATCGCCTGCGCAATATAGATGGCACCATGGGCACGATAGAAGGCCCCGAGGCCCAGATGGACGATGCCGATACCCGGCCGCGCAACGGCAGATGGTTTCAGACGGTTTGCAGACATGGGGCCTCCGGAACGCGGTGTGTGGCCTGGAAGCAGTGTGTGCGTGCGCCGCAAACCCTGACCAGGTCTCCTTGACGAGGACACATCTGTCAGGTTTTTCTGCTGTTTCGCAATATGAAAATCACAGTGCATTCCATGTTGCATCTGTTTTTGGGCCAGTGCTGCGGCACGACCAGCCTGTCATGGGCACCGCGCCCTGGTACTCTCGGCCTGCGGGTGTCTGCGCAAGACCGGAAGATGCAGGCTTGCCAGACATTCTGCCAGTTTGACCGCTGCAGCAACACCGTCGATCACCGGGATTCCATGGACCTTTGACATTTCAAGGGCAAGATCGGCCATGCCTGCACAGCCAAGCACAATCGCCTGAATATCATCCTGCGCTATCGCCCGGGCAATCTCGTCGGATATGCGCTGTCGTGCACTGGAGCCGGGAATTTCCAGTTCCAGAACCGCAACGTCCGAGGCGCGAACACGTGCACAGCGATGGGCAAGCCCGTAGGTGGCAATATTGTCTTCCAATATCGGCACAGAGACTGACAGGGTCGTGACAACGGAAAATCGGTCGGCCACCATGCACGCCACAAGACATCCGGCCTCGCATATGCCCAGAACCGGGATATCGGTCTTGGAACGTGCTGCAAACAGGCCCGTATCGTCAAAACAGGCAATGACAAACGCATCCAGCCGCTCGTCTGCGGCTTTTTCCAGTTCTGCAAACAGACCGGGCAGGGCGGCTTCACCATCGGCGTGGCCCTGAATGGCAGCAGGGCCTGTGGCCGGGTTTCGCGCCAAAATCTCCGTTCCGGCAGAGGCAACGGCCCGCGCTGCTTCGCCCACTTTTTCGGTCATGGAGGCCGTTGTATTGGGATTGACAAACAGGATTCTGGTCATCAGATCATACCACTCCCGGCATCAGATCCCTTCTTGGATTGCCGCCAGCGAATCAAGACTCCCGTTCCAAGGGCTGAAAAAATCACCACAAAGGATATGGCTGTGGTCAGGGTTCCCAGCGCATAGATGGCAGGTGTGGTCACCGTGGTTGTCAACCCCTGCAACGACATTGGCAGCGTGTTGTCCGATCCCATGGCCTGGCTCGAGCGGGCAAGCTCGTCCCAGGACAGGGTGAAACCAAACAGCCCGACACCGATCAGAGACGGCGCAATGATAGGCAGAACCACATGCCGGAATGTCTGCCAGGGCGTTGCACCAAGATCCCGTGCCGCTTCCTCATAAGCCGGGTTGAACCGGTTGAAAACGGCAAACATGATCAGGAGACCGAAGGGAAGGGTCCATGTCAGATGCGCACCAAGTCCGGACGTGAACAGGCCCATCGAGGTTTGGTAGGAGCGCTGGATGGATGTGATGCCGAAAAATGCGCCAAAAGCCTTGACAGCCTCGTCGATGATACGGAATTCCAGCCCGATCCCCAGCGACACGACAATGGAAGGAACAATAAGGCTGGCAACGGCAACGTAAAACAGCAGGCCGGAGCCGACAAACCTGCGCCGGAATGCAAGGCCCGCCATAACGGAAACCACAACCGTAATCACACAGACCACCAGGCCAAGCCGGAGCGAATAGCCAAAGGCCTTCCAGATATCAACAACACCGATGCCTTCCCACAATTTGGAAAACCAGAATGTTGAGACGCCATTCATGGGGAAGGTCAGCCCGCCCTCCGGCCCCTGGAAGGACAGGATGAAGATGGTGATCATCGGCCCGTAGAGAAACATCACATAGGCTGCAAAAAACAGGGCGAGAAAATAGAAGGCCGGAGATTTGTGCTCGCTGTTCATGGCCTAAAGCTCCTTCCGGATATCAACAATGCGGGTCATGATCCAGATCACCATCATCACCAGAACCAGAAGGATCACGGCATTGGCGGCGGCAACCGGGAACTGCAGGTAGGACATCTGTACCTGGATAACCTTGCCGACAGAGGCAATCTGCTGACCGCCCATCACCCCGATGGTGATGTAATCGCCCATCACAATGGTGATGACGAAAATCGACCCGATGACAATGCCGGGCTTGCAAAGCGGCACCACCACATTCCACAGCGTCTGCCAGCCACTGGCACCGTTGTCATAGGCAGCCTCGATCAGCGATTTGTCGATCCGCATCATCGAATTGAAAATCGGCACTGCCATGAACGGCGTGAACAGGTGGACGAAAGCCAGCCCGACAGAGAAATCGGAATAGAGAAACCACTCCTGGGGGGTGCTGATAATGCCCAGCGTCATCAGCATGTCGTTGAGCAGGCCGTTGCGCCCGAGCAGCGGAATCCACGAGATCATCCGGATCACATTCGATGTCCAGAAAGGAATGGTGCAGATCATGAACAGGACGGTCTGCACGGTGCGCGAGCGAATATGGAAGGCCAGAAAAAACGAGGTGGTAAAGCCGATCACCAATGTGGCAGCCCATACGATCAGGCAGAATTTCAGGGTCGACAGATAGGTCTTGGCCGTGACACACAGGTCGGGCAACGTATCCACGCAGCCGTCAAAAACATCCTGATAATTGGAAAGAACAAAGGCTGGCTCGATGGAATATTCGGTATAGTTCCAGAAGCTGACAACCAGGGTTGCGGCAAGAGGAAACAGGAAAAAAATCGCAAAAACGAGCGCTATCGGCGCTGCCTGCCAGTATGGTGCCCATTTTGCAGTCTGCATGCCCGTCTCTCCATCAAGGGGAAGTCAGCCCGGCAAGAAAGGAATGTTTGCCGGGCCGGTCTCTATGCGTTCAGGCGCTGGCCAGGGTCAGGCAGCGATGAATTCATTCCACTTTTTGACCATGTAGTTGTTTTCGTCCATCACCGCGTTCCAGCAGGCAACGGCACCCATGCGGGCGGAATAGGAGCCGCCGTCACGAACTGTACCGGCCTTTTCCAGCACTGTACCATCAGGGGCCTTGATGTCCTTTTCGGCCTTGGCACCTTCCATCCAGTACGCCCATTCATAGGCTTCCATATGGTCCTTGGCTGTTTCCAGAACCGCCGAATAATAGCCCTGACGGTTCAGGTAGGCACCGGCCCAGCCGGACAGGAACCAGTTGATGAATTCGTAAGCGCCATCAAGCTGCTTGCCTTCCAGCGTCTTGGGCAGGCCGAAGCCTGATGCCCATGCGCGATAGCCTTCCTTCAAAGGCTGGAAGGTGCAGGGAATGCCCTTGGAGCGAACCGCTGTCACCGCAGGCGACCACATGGACTGGATGACGGTTTCGCCGGAGGCCATCAGGTTGACGCTCTCGTTGAAATCCGACCAGAAGGCGCGGAACTGGCCGGCCTTCTTGGCATCGATCAGAATGCCGATGGTCATGTCGATTTCTTCCTTGGTCATGTTGCCCTTGTCCGGATATTTGTATTTGCCGGAAGCTTCTACCACCATGGCAGCATCCATGATGCCAATGGACGGAATGTTGAGGATGGAGGCCTTGCCCTTGAATTCCGGGTTCAGCAATTCTGCCCAGCTGTCAATCGGACGACCGATCAGGTCAGGACGAATGCCCAGCGTGTCGGCATTGTAAACAGTCGGGATCAAGGTGATCCACTGTGTTGGCTCTGCAGAAAACTCTGTCGAGAACTGGTCCTTGAGATAGAACACTTTCTTCGGGGCGGTGCCCTGGTCGCCGATCACCTTGCCGTCAATTTCACCCTTTGTGAAAACCGGTGTGATCTTGTCGAAATTCGTGATCTTTGTGGCGTCCATGCCCATCAGCGAACCCGACGGCATCAGCTTTTTCAGCGAAAAATATTCCGAATCCACAATATCGAAAGAATTTGGCTGGGTGACAATGCGCTTGGTCACTTCATCAGTTGTCACAGGAATATATTCGATGGTAATTCCAAGGTCTTCCTTTGCTTTTTTGGCAATATCGGCAGACTGGTTCACGGCCGTTCCGAGATAACGCAGGGTGACACCTTCCGAGGCAATAATATTCGGAAAGCCGGTAACCATGCCCGAGCCGATGGCCGTTCCGGCGAGGGCGGCAGAGCCTTTCAGAAACGTGCGACGGTCAACAACGACGCCATTAAGCTTGTAAGTCATAGGTCTTCTCCTGATATCTGGTCATATGTTTTGAAACAGGTGGATGTCGGCTTCTCCCCAGCCGACAAGGGCGCTTTCACCGACCTCGAAAGGCTGGTCAAAGAATACTTGGTCAGGCACCATGACGGTGATCTCGCCCGATTGTTCTGTCGCAATCGCCAGATGCACGGCAATGCCCTGATATTCGATATTGGTCACCGTTCCCGGCAGGCTGAATGCCCCGTCTGCTGACGCAGATGATCCCGCCTTTGCAAGCTTCATCCTGTCTGTCCGCACCGCAAAAACGCTGCCATTGCCGTTGATAATGTTGTGGCCGCCCATGAAACGCGCCACAAACTCCGTTTGCGGGCTGTTGAACACATCTTTCGGCGCACCGGACTGTTCGATCTTTCCGTCCTTCATCACCACAATCATGTCGGCAAGCGCCATGGCCTCGTCCTGTCCATGGGTCACATGAATGAAGGAAATACCAAGATCCTTCTGCATTTTTTTCAACTCGGCCCGAACCCGCAGACGCAGGAAAGGATCAAGAGCTGAAAGCGGCTCGTCCAGAAGCAGAATGGCGGGGTCTGTCACCAGCGCACGGGCAAGGGCAACGCGCTGCTGCTGTCCGCCGGACAATTGTGCCGGAATACGCTCGGCATAGGCCGTGAGGTCCACAAGTTCCAGCATGGCATTGGCGCGGACATACCTTTCCGGCCTGGCCATGCCTTTCATCTTCAGGCTGAAGGCCACATTGTCACGCACGGACAGATGCGGAAACAGCGCATAGCTTTGAAACATCATCGCAGTGCCACGCTGGGCAGGTGCCAGATCCGTAACATTCTTGCCGCCGAGAATGATATCGCCCCTGCTGGCGCTTTCATGCCCTGCAATCATGCGCAGTGTAGAGGATTTGCCGCAGCCGGATGGCCCCAGAAAGCAGCAATAGGTACCGGCCGGTATTTTCAGATCAATGTTGTCAACCGCAACAGTCTGTCCGTATTGCTTGGTCAGTGCAGCCAATTCCAGAACTGATTTCGACACGGAACATCCCCTTGTTATGCTGCCTCATGAAACAAAAAAGATTTTGCAACATCTGTGCCAGTTGCGCCCGGGTGCGACAAATTTTATACAAGTATTTGAATTCAATATAATGATATAGATAAAGCACGACGGGGCCTTGCGACCGGATCTGCCAAAAGCACAAATTTCTGGCGTCATGAATACGAATTAAGCATTTTTTGTATACAATATAAGCTTTGCATTTATGCAATGCCGGCGTTATTCTGGTTTCAAAAGAACTCTATTCCGTTTGACCCGCGCATGTTCAGCTACAGACAAAAAAATCCCGCTTCCGACAGGCCCGCTGCCAAATGGCAGGCCCTGCATGCAAAATTGAAGCAGGCCATCCTGTCCCAGAAGCTTCAGCCGGGTACCAAGCTTCCGGAAGATGAATTGAGCGAGATCTATGGTGTCAGTCGCACCATTGTGCGCGCCGCCTTGCAGGCTCTGGCACATGACAGGATTGTGATGCTGGAGCCAAACCGCGGTGCCTTTGTTGCAAAGCCGTCGAGGCAGGAAGCCCGCGACGTGTTCGAGGCAAGGGCGTTGGTGGAGCCGCATGTGGCGGGCCTGGCGGCGTTGTCGTCCAATCCGCAGCAGGTGGCATTGCTGCGGTCCCACATGGAAAATGAACACAAGGCCATGCAGGAAGGCCGGGACAGCGATGCGGTCCTCCTGTCGGCGCAGTTCCATGTCGAGATCGCGCGTATTTCCGCACAGCCGATCCTGGAGGGTATTGTTCGCGATCTCGTTTCGCGGTCATCCCTGATTGTGGCGCTCTATTGGCGCAGGCATGATACGATTTGCGAAAGCCATGCCCATCACGCACTGGTGGACGCCATAGAAAGACATCAGGCGGACAATGCATCCAAATTGATGAAAAGCCATATGGTTGATCTCCTGTCCGGGCTCGACCTGAGCGAGCGGGACATGTCGTCGGTGCGTCTGGCAGAACTTCTGGCCTGATCCTGAATTTTGGTGACCGGGTACAAATCGCATAATCATGCTGTGTTGCCCGCGCAAGTCCCTTGAAAGAGCAGGGGGTCTTGCGCCGGTCGTTCTCTGTCACCAACAGGCCCGTGTTGATATGGACCGTTTCAAATCCCGCCTCTTTCAAAAGCGCTGCAACGGCGTTGGCCCACGCACCTTTGGAATTGATCCATTCTGTATACCGCACGCCCCTGCACGAAATTCCTGACAGTCCCCCGCACGATCGGCATTCTGCCCCGGAATGAAAAGAATGTATGAATATTCCGGTAATTGGGTGCAAGGCAAATGGCGGGCGGGATGGGCCTGACATCGAACCTTCTCTACTCGATGCGAAGTCCAAAGCGCTGGTCTGAAAGGATTTTGTCAACTTCATAGCTCTCCTCCGGCCCGTCGTCACCGAAACATCAGGCACATCGGACCCACGTATGGGAGCTCAGCGATCAAACATCATCCGCGCGAGCGTCGCGCTTGCGCTCCGTTGATGAACCGCTCGGTCTGGGCCGGCAGGCCAGAGGCGTGCTTGCGCCCGACAAGGCGGCCCCACACCGATGCGAGGGGACCGGTGATCTCAATATCGACGCGGATCGTGGTTCCGTTTTCGATGGGGATCAGAGTGTGCAGGGTGCGCATGGTGGCAAAAGGCATGCGGCAGACATCGGCATATCGTGTGGGGGGGTCAAAAACGCCGATGACGAACTTCAGGCGCGGTCCGCCTTTGGGTTTCAGGACAAAGGGCACGCCCGCGGCAGGCGGCTGGTCAATGGTCAGGTATTCGATGTTCCGGTCCACCTCGGGCCAGCGGGCGACATCCGCCAGGACGGGCCAAAGGTCATCGCAGCTCAGGATAGTCGTCTCCTCATAACGGTGATGCCACATTGCTTTTTCTTGCTCCTCATATTATCTTGATGATCAAGATTTATGGCGGGCGAGGCTAATGTCAAGATCGCCAGGATGATTCTGTCGCTGGCGAAAGAGCGCATCGGGGAAAGCGGCCTGAACAGCGCTGGATGGGGAGAAAAGACATGTCGACGACAGATCGGACCGTCCAGACCCGCGAGATTCTCCTTGCGACGCGGCGGCTTTACGAGGCGATGTTCCGGTTCGACGCCTTCGCTGCAGCGGAACTTGGCATCCACGTCACGGACTTGCGCTGTGTGAATGCGCTGGAAGGCGGGCCGCTTACGGCCGGAGAGATTGGTGTGCGCCTTTCGCTGACGAGTGGTTCAGTGACCGCACTGATCAACCGTCTCGTCCGTGCGGGCCTCGTCGAACGTATCTTCGATGCAGACGACCGTCGGCGTGCGCAGATCGCCCTTTTGCCAGGTTTCCGGATCACTGCAGACCGGATCTATTCCCGTCTGGGACGCGCCATCGAGATGGAGGTCGCCCGACTGGACCCGCCAACACGTGCGTCTGCCGTCCCTGTCATTGACGGCCTGACCTCGGGGTTCGCGCGTTCGCCAACCGAAGGCTGAAGGCTCGACTGCTGCATGCAAGCCGGTCGAGCGACGTTGCCCTTTCGGCGACATGTCAGCGGTGCATCATCTGTCTGCGACCCTGCATCTCGGCCTCGGGCAGGCGGTACGCGGATCCCGGTCAAGCTTTTTGGGCCGCGGGGCTTCATCCGCAGGCATGCGGTTGTGTTGAACCAATCGTTCCTCGACCGCCGTTACGCCAACGGGCCAACAGCCCAATACATACCGCACATGTTTGACATGCGCTGCCGGGAGAACGGGATTGAACACAGGCTAACCAAAGTCAAACATCCATGGACGAATGGACAAGCGAACGCATGAACCGAACGATAAAGGATGCAACTGTGAAACGCTATTGCTATGACAGCCATCTACAGCTCGAAACGCATATGGCCGGCGTCTAAAGACCCTGAAGGGTTAGACCCCATTCGAATACATCTGCAAACTATGGACAAAAGAGCCGGAAAGATTCAGACCAAATCCACTCCACCAAATGCCGGGTCCAAACACCTGGGATCCGGGTCCATCCCTGCCCGCAAACTGGGCGCACGCACGCTCCACTGGAGGCGACCCGGCCACGCGATTCCCGGGCCGCTGGCTGCTCACTTGGCCAGGGACATGAACTGGCCAGAGCCTTGTTTACCCAGCACCACCCGCGATCCGCCTGCGGATGCGGGACAGGCTCTCGGGCGTCAGGCCCAGATAGCTTGCGATCAGGTATTGTGGAACCCGGCGTGCAACCTCGGGGCGGGTTTCGACGAACAGGCGGTAGCGTTCCTCTGGTTGCAGGACCAGAAGTCGTGCCGCGCGCCGCTGCGACCCGATGAGGGCCTGTTCCAGCATCAGGCGCCCGAAGCGTTCGATGGCATGGTCCTGATCATAGCCAGCGGCCAGCACCGCGCGCGGCAGGGCCAGGACCGAGCTGCGCTCCAGCGCTTCAAAGTTCTGCTCGGCCGGGGTGCGCAGAAGGAAACTTTCCGCATCCGTCGCAACAAGACCAGCGTCAAAGAATTGCCCTGTGCGTTCCTGACCGTCGCCGGCAGAATCGTTGAAGTAGTAGCGCAACAGCCCCTGATGAACGAAAAAGACCTCATCCGCTATGTTGCCCGCACGCAGGATATGATCCCCTTTCTGCAGGATTCGATGCCGCGCGCCGCCTTGAAGGCGCGACAGTGCGGCTGCGTCCGGCACCAAGGGTGCGACCGCAGTCCGCAATCTCTCGGAAAAAGCCGCAAGGGCGGCCTCCCTTTCCGTCATGGTTTTTTTTCCGCTACTTTCCGCCACCAGGACATCGTTTCCTGCAATGCCTTTTCCCACCTTTGCGCGGTTGCAGCCACCTGCCGGTCAAACAGGGAATGGTCGAGCACAAAGGGGTTTTCGAACATGTACAGCATTTCGACCAGTTCGCCAGCTGCCGGTTGAAACAGCCCGGCTGCCCGCAATAGCCACGAGGGCGTCTGGCGGATCTTCGTGGGCGCAAGCCCGTCCGGGGTGGCCATGTCGCAAAGCTCGCGCAGTGTCACCGCAGGCAGGGCCGGCATGTGCCAGGCCCGCCCCAGGGAGGTCGGGCTTTCCGCCAAGGCGACGTAGCTGGCCGCAAGGTCTGGCAGATAGGAAAAGCTGTGGGGCACATCCGGATTGCCTGCCCAGTCGATTGTCTTGCCCGACAGAAGTGCAGGCCAGAACCGCTCTCCCAGTGCGCTGACCCGGACACCCGGCCCGAAGAAATCGGTCGCCCGTCCGGCCACGCATCTGATCCGGCCCGACGTATGTGCCGCAAGGAGCTCCCTCGAGAGCCGGGCACGAAGCGAACCCTTTCGGGTCGTGGCCGAAAGCGGCATGTCTTCGCGCAATGTTCCGGCAACGCCATAGCCGTAGAGATTCTCGACCACGACCAGCACCGCCCCTGTTGCCGCAGCGGCTGCAATCGCTGACGTCTGCAAGGCTGGAAAGTCGCTTGCCCATCTGTGATAGGGCGGGGCGGCACAGTGGTAGATGGTGTCGGCCCCGGCGCAGGCGGCAATCGTTGCTTCCGCGTGCGCCAGATCGGCCGTCGCCGTCCCGATCCCCGCGCCGATCGGACGCCCGTTGCGGGTGACAACTGTGACGGCCTGACCTTTCGCGACCAGAACATCGGCGATGGCGCGGCCGATTGGCCCCGCGCCAAGAATGACGGAGTGCTTTGTCATAATCCCCTCGCTCAGGCCTTGCGCCAGATCGTAATGGCAAAGGCCAGCGTCCAGAACTGCCACAGGATACCGGACAGCGTCAGCAAGACGGGTGACTCGATGCCCACCACGGACAAGAGGGTGGACAACAGCAGCGCGGCAGCAACGAACCCCGAATAACCGATCACGGTCCAGCCCCGGCGCAGGGCCGCGACGGCAATCAGGATGGTCCAGAAACCGGCGAAAAGCCCTACGCCCAAAAGCTCGCCTACGCCACCGGCATAGGCATTGAACGCTTCATGGACGACGGCAATCGCTTCTTTCGTGCCGACGGTCGCCGCGGGATCTGTATAGGTCGCCGCCAATCCCGGCATCAGGAACAACCAACGGCAGATGCCCAGCATTTTTGAAAAGCCCGCCAGAACGCCAAGGGTCACGATGGATCGGCTTATGGTGCCTTCGATCCGCAGCGCGGCGGGCAGCAGGACAGCCAGCGGGATCAGGGCGAAGGCGTGGATCAGATAGCTGAGATAGCCCGCGAACACGGCTGCCGGCTGGTCAAGGATAAGCGGCAGGATGACCGCCGGCGGCTCATCCAATGAGGCAGGCCAGTTGATCGCCGGGGCAAGGATGAAGAACGCCCCCCACATGGTGAGAAATTGAAGGATGAGAAGCGCCGGAGCGCCAAACGGCCTGGAAGCGGCGGCAGGATAAGTCATGGATGTGGTCCTTTGGATGTATTTCTGATGTGGGAAAAAATGTCACGGACGACCATGCCCGTCATTGACTTTGGGTAAGTTCGACTGGAATGGCGGCAGTCCGTCCGCCGCCCGCGCGAGCGCGAACAGCCGGTAACCGGCATGAAGGGGCCGGACGCCGGATCAACCCCGACGAACGCCCGCCATTTGTCCCGGCAGCGCTGCCGGTTTGCACACCCAGCCACCCGGCAAGGATCAAGCCGGGCACCATGGCAAAAGCGCACGGATCGGTGGCAACGCTTGCCCGACCGCCACGCACACGGCGATGGCAAGGGCCTGTCCGCTGGCAACAATCCGTGTCTTGCCAACATTCTTTTCTGCTCCCGTTTTCCTGTTCCGGATTACGATCATGGCAACATAAAACAGGATTCCGTGAACATCTGTTTGCATCCTTTCGATGACCAAAACGTCAACGGGTAGACCGCGAATAGTGGTTGTTTTCGTCTTCATAAAAATATACCAAATAATTGATATTAATGATTTATAGAAGCTTTCAGGGTTTGGGCCCAGGGCAGACGGAGATGTTTTCCGGGCATCTGAAAACACGGCGTCTTAAGCGTTGACGCGAGTCAGAATGGGATGCGGGCAGGCAGGGGTTGAAAGCGGGAGGGGCGGCATAGACCTGGTTAGGTCAGGTCAAGGTGGCCTGAGCGTGACCGAAGGCCAACCAGTCGCCCCTCAAGCTGTCACCGCCCGAAAAGGTTCCGCGTTTAATTTTCCCCGTTCCGCAACGCGGATCGTGGCGGGACCAGTGGCCCGTCACGAAGGATCAGGAAAAAATCGACGTGGAAAAGAGCGAGGCTACCTCTGCCGAATCGGGTCTATAATTGTTGACAACGTTCGATCGCGTGTCGTATCGATATTTCGCAATCAAATGTGGCCGCAACGGTGGTGCACACGGCTCAAAATTGGCCTAAATAGTATTTTAATATCAATGACTTGATGTGTCTGGCGGAGAGGGGGGGATTCGAACCCCCGATGCCCTTGCAGGCATGCCGCATTTCGAGTGCGGTGCATTCGACCACTCTGCCACCTCTCCGCATACGGTCGGCGCAATCTGTGCGCGGGCGTTTCTTAGCGATTGACGAAGCCACATGCAAGGGCAAAAGCGCAAGAAATCCGCACCATTGCCTTGACAGATTTCCCGTCCTGACGTATTGCCCGCCACTGTTGGTACGGGGAATCCGTGCCAATTGCGCCACGGTTTTAAAGACCGGGTGTCCACTGGCAGTGTTTTGGCGCCTGACATGCTCGAAACAGTGCTGAAGATCGACTGATAAAAAGACGGCCTTTCGGGTGGTACCTGAAAAGAGCCGGAACGGACATGAAAGGATAAAAAATGTTCGCAGTCATTAAAACCGGCGGTAAGCAATACCGCGTCGCTGCAGACGATGTTCTGGTGATTGAAAAGCTGGAAGCCGCCGCAGGCGACAAGATCGAATTCACAGACGTTCTCATGGTCGGTGTTGGCGCTGACGCAAAGATCGGCGCGCCCTTTGTGGCGGGTGCCGTTGTGACAGCCGAAGTTGTGGAACATGGTCGCGCCAAAAAGGTTATCGCCTTCAAAAAGCGTCGTCGCCAGAATTCCAAGCGTTCGCGCGGTCATCGTCAGCACCAGACAACGGTGCGCATCACAGCCATTGCTGCAGCGTAAGTTGAGATCAAAGGTTTAAAGGAGAACATCCATGGCACACAAAAAAGCTGGCGGTTCATCGCGCAACGGTCGTGATTCCAATTCCAAGCGCCTTGGCGTGAAGAAGTTTGGTGGCGAGAACGTGGTTGCGGGCAATATTATCGTGCGTCAGCGCGGTACACAGTGGCATCCGGGTGCCAATGTAGGCCTGGGAACAGATCACACCATCTTCGCGCTTGTTGAAGGCAATGTGAACTATCGTTCCAGGGCAAATGGCCGCGTATACGTGTCCGTTATGCCGAAAACGGCGGAAGCCGCAGAATAAGCCGGGTGCGCAATCAGCAGCCGGTGTCTCATGGACCCGGCCGGCACACCTGATGGTTCAGGCAAGTTGAAAGGGGAGATGGGACAACCATCTCCCCTTTTCTTTTGCCCTCAAAGTCACGAAAGGACTGAACCATGCAAAGCGAACTGTTAAGAGAAGACCAGCAGAGACAGATCTACGAGAGCCAACGGTTGGACGGTCAGATCGCAAGCGGGTCTGGCCGTCCGGTTATCGAAACAGAAAGATTGTTGTTGCGCGCACCGCACATCAATGACATTGACGCCCTTGCCCATCTCGCCAACAATTTCAAAGTCGCCATGATGCTCTCGCGCATGCCGCATCCCTACACACTTCAGGATGCCGCCGATTTTGTGAATCGCACTGCCGCTCATGGCGCGATTGGCAAAGGCGCCTATGCCATCACCAAAGCGGACAATGGTGCCTTTCTCGGCTGTTGCGGTGTGCAGCCGCAGGAGGATCCGCGTATTCTCGAACTCGGTTACTGGCTGGGAGAGCCATTCTGGAGCAAGGGCTATGCGACCGAAGCAGCCCATGCGGTCATCGATGCCGCCTTTGCAGATCAGGCCGTTTCGCATCTGGAAGCACGCTGCCGGGTGATGAATGTGGCCTCGCGCCGGGTGATCCAGAAATGCGGGTTCCAGTTTCAGGGAACCGGCATGGCACCTTCTCTGTCGCTCGGCGGTTTCCAGCCCGTCGAATGGTACCGTCTGGACCGCAAGACCTTTGAAGCCCTGAGAAACTGGAGGGCTGCAAGATGAGCCAGACAAGGATCATGGACGCTGAAAAGCTGGACAGCACACCGGACTTGTGGACGCGCCGCCTTGTCCTGAGGCCGCCGCGCCCGGAAGATGCGGCAGATATCGCGCGGATTCTTGGCGATTTCGATGTGGCCAAAATGCTGGTGCGTGTGCCGTTTCCTTATGATCGCAAGGATGCGGAAACCTGGCTGGACATGTGGGAGCACGGGAAGATATCGGGCAAAGGTTTTGTCCTGACCCTCAAGGAGGACAGCGCCCGCCTGATCGGCTATGTTTCCGTTGAAAACGGGAATGATGACCTTGGTCCGGCAATCGGCTATTGGCTTGGAAAAGACCACTGGGGCAAGGGGCTGATGAGCGAAGCTGTGGAGGCCGTTATACAGCATTTTTTCCGGGCCAATATCGGCGCAACGCTCCATTCCGGTGTCATCGCCGACAATCCGGCCTCGCTGAAAATCCAGCGCAAGCTGGGCTTTGATATCAGCGGCGTCAAGGATGTCTGGTGCGTGTCGCGCAATGCAATGGTCAAGGTGGTTGAAACCGAAGTCACCTTCGGCAGCTTTATGCCGCTGTAGCACTTCAGGACGGAAATCCGCGTACCGCTTTTCCGTGCATTGCACACGACAAGCAGACAGGGCGTTTCTGCGTTTGCGTGGAAACGCCCTGTCACAGACGCGCCGGAGCCGCCCGGCGCATTTCCGTATCCCGAAATGGAGACTGTTCGATGACCCGATCATCGCAGCAAACGCCTGTCTGCGCCCTGTCGTTTCGCAAGCAACCCTGCCTGCGCACGCAGCAAGTGTTTCTGCACAGCCGGGTTCTGGCAGACAATGTTGCCGCCTTGAAAGTTCAGGCGAAGGCGGGCTTTGAAAGGGCGGGGCGTGAAGCCATGTTTTCAATTCCGCAGGGCAGGGAAATGGAGGTCATCCGCACCTGCCTGACCCGTGAAAGCTTCTGCGGACAGCCAGCAAATCCTGCCTTCGGCTCTTGGAATCCTGTGGCTTGACCGCCATATGGACAGGAAACAACAGGACAGGATGTGAAATGGCAACGCTGGAGATAGCCGCACGGACAGGGGCAAAGTTCCCCTTCGACAATTCCTATGCCCGTCTGCCGGTGCCATTCCAGCTGCCGCAAAGGCCAACGCCGGTGCGGGCTCCCCGGCTGATCAGGGTCAACAGGGAGCTGGCACGCGAACTGGGTCTGGACCTGTCCGGTCTTGATGATCAGGCCCTTGCCGATCTGTTTTCCGGCAATGCGCTGCCGGATGGTGCGCAGCCCTTGGCCATGGCCTATTCCGGCCACCAGTTCGGCGGGTTCAACCCCCATCTGGGAGACGGACGGGCGATTCTTCTGGGTGAAGTGGTGGACGGGAACGGCCAGCGTCGCGATATCCAGCTGAAGGGGGCAGGGCCAACACCCTTTTCCCGCCGTGGTGACGGACGCGCGGCCCTTGGTCCGGTGCTGCGTGAATATATCGTGTCCGAGGCCATGCATGCACTGGGCATTCCGGCCACAAGGGCCCTTGCGGCGGTTTCAACCGGCGAACCCGTCTATCGCCAGCCCATACAGCCCGGCGGCGTGTTCACCCGCGTGGCCGCCAGCCACATCCGGGTCGGCACATTCCAGTTTTTTGCCAGCCGCGGCGATGAGGCCGGGCTGAAACATCTGGCACATTACGTCATCGCGCGGCACTATCCGCATGTCCTGCAGACCGATCATCCCTGTCTGGCCCTGCTGGAGACCATTATCGATGCGCAGGCGCAACTGATTGCCAAATGGATGGCCGTCGGCTTCATCCATGGTGTCATGAACACCGATAATATGACGGTTTCCGGCCAGACCATTGATTTCGGCCCCTGCGCCTTTATCGATACGTTTGATCCCATGGCTGTCTTTTCCTCCATCGATGAACGCGGGCGATATGCCTGGGGCAACCAGCCGGGCATGGCGCAGTGGAATCTGGCACGTCTGGCAGAGTGCTTCCTGCCGCTGATAGCCGACAATGCAGAAGACGCGGTCAAACAGGGCAATGACAGGGTGGTGGCCTTTGCCAATTCCTATCAGCGCTATTGGCTGGCCGGGATGCGCGCCAAGCTGGGGCTTGAGCGTCAGGAAGATGCGGACGCGGACCTGATCAGCGGCCTCATGGAGGCCATGCACAAGGGCAGGGCGGATTTTACCAGAACATTCAGGGCCTTGGCCAGCTTTTCGGAATCAGGATTGCAGGGACTTGCAGCAAGGGATGAATTTGCCGATCCCGCATATTTTGATCTCTGGTTTGCACAATGGCGGGCGCGGCTTACGCGCGAGACCCGCAGTCCCCGGGAGCGGGCAACGGCCATGCGGCAGGTCAATCCGGCCTTCATTCCGCGCAATCACCGCATTGAGGAGGTGATAGAGGCGGCCGTGCAGCGCGATGACTTTCAGCCGTTTGAAACTCTGATGCGGGTTCTGGCAAAGCCTTACGACGACCAGCCGGAATTTGAAGCCTACAAAAATGCCCCGCTGGAGCATGAGCGGGTGCTGGCCACTTTCTGCGGAACGTGACCGTGGGATTACGGTATCAATCCCTTCAAGGATAAAAGCAGTGTCATCGGCTGGGTAGGCGACACCACGAAACCATGATGCAGATAAAACTGTTTTGCATCTTCCGAAAGGGCATGGACCAATAGCCCGCGAATACCCAAAATTCCTGCGGCCTGGGCAGACCGCATTACAGCATCCTGCAACAACGCTGCGCCAAGTCCCTGACCTTTCATTGACACGTCAACAGCCAGTCTTCCGAGGATCGCAATGGGTACAGGATCAGGCATATTGCGCCGAACGGATTTGGGACTTTCCACCAGCGCCAGACTGCCTGACGCCAGACAATAATAGCCTATCACCCGGTTGTCATTGGCGACGGCATAAGTCCGCGAAGCACCATTGCGCTGATTGTGCAATGCGCGCTTTTGCAGCCATTCATCCAGACTGGGCACACCGCAGGAAAAGGCCTGCACATCATGCTGTTCACTCAGCAGGACGGGGGCTGATATCATTCGGAAATCCAAGGCTTCTTTACCCGCAACAAGCGCTCAAATCCTGTATTGTCCGGTGGGGCGTCGAGGATATCCAGAAAATGCGTATAGGTTTCCAGATCGGCGCGCACCAAAGCCGGATCAAGTAAAGCCGTTTCAGCAGCCTTCCGGGAGGATTCAATCATAAAATCCGACCGCGACTGGCCATTCAGCCGCGCGGCTTGATCAATCAGAGATTTTATGTCACTGCGCACACGCAAATTAACGGCGTGGGTTTCCTCGGGTCTTTGCTTCAAATGCGCCATTGTACCAACCTCACGATGCCTGCCAAGGTGAGGAGTATAGCATATCAGATACACATTGTGTATCTGATATCGCGTTTGACCCGCTGTAAATCTCAGGCGGCTTTGAGCGACCGTTCCAGCTGGCGGAACGAGATCAGCTTCTTGGTCTTCTCATCCCACAGCGTCAAAGGCACACATTTGATGCTTTCCCAAAGGGTCAGGCGACCGATATCCTTCAGTTCGGGATAATCGCGCAGGATTTTGGGCAGGCGGTGGAAGGGAATGCGGCTTGAAAGGTGATGCACATGGTGAATGCCGATATTGCCGGTCAGCCACATCAACGGTTTGGGAAGATCATAGAATGAACTGCCATGCAGGGCAGCAAACTCGCGCTGCCAGTCCTTGCCGCTTTCCCAATGGGTCTCGTCAAACTGGTGCTGCACATAGAACAACCACACGCCGATGGACGCGCCGATGAGCACGACAGGAATCTGGATCATCAGGAATGCCTGCCAGCCGACCAGATACATCATCATGGCATAGATGGCGGCAATCCCCAGATTGGTTCCAAGTGTGCTGGTCCATGGCACAAGGCCCTTTTTCATTGCGCCGATGGGCAGGCGATGCTGCAACACAAACAGATAGGCCGGTCCAAGCCCGAACATCACAACCGGGTGGCGGTAAAGCTTGTATTTCAGGCGACCTGACAGGGGCAGGGCCAGATATTCATTCACAGTCAATGTGTCGATATCGCCAAAGCCGCGCCTGTCGAGATTGCCGGAACTGGCATGATGCAGCGCATGGCTGTGGCGCCAGTAATCATAGGGTGTCAGGGTCATCACACCCAGGATGCGTCCCACCCAGTCATTCACCGTCTGGGACGAGAACATTGCATTGTGGCCGCAGTCATGCTGGATGATGAAAAGCCGGACCATGAGCCCTGCAGCGGGCACCGCCAGAAGAAGGACCAGAAGATAGCTCACCGGCAGCAGATACCACATCGCCGCCCAAAGGGCCGCAAACGGCACGACAGTCACAATGATTTCGAGCATTCCCTGCAGATTGTCCGGATTTTTATAAGGTGCCAGACGGGCAACCCACTTCTTGGAAACATCATTCATTCTGTCATGCTTTTCATCGGAGGCATTTTCTGACCTGCATCAGGTGGGGTCGCTGATACGCGAGTTCAAGGCGACGCGAAAGTGGCAAATTGCCGCCAATTGTCACATTTGTGCGCCATCAACATATATTCTGCAAAAACTACAGTATTTTCAGCAGTACAAGGCAGGGTTTAAACACCAGACAGAAATTGCCGGATAGCCGCCAGCACCTGCGGTGTATGCAGATTGGGCGCATGCCCCTGACCCGGAGCCGTCAAGACAACAAGACCCTTGTGCCTTTCCTGCATGGCGATCACTGTTGCTGCGTTGAGCAGGGTCGAGTTTTCGCCGCGCACAACCATCAAGGGGATCCGGGCCAGAAGGTCAAACTGTGCCCAGAGGTCGGGCAGCGGCTGGCTCAGGTCCAGGCTGGCGGTTTGTGCGGCAATGGCCGGGTCATGATCGCTGTGAAGACCTGTCGCGTCTTCCTTGAAAATGGCCTCTGCCATGTCTGCCCAGTCACGATCCCCAAAGACCGGAAACCGGCTCTGGTGAATGGCCTTCAGCATCGCTGCGGCATCGGGCCAATCGCGTGGCTGGCGACCTTTCGACAGGTAGGACTGGATTTCGCGCAGGCCTTCCACGCCCAGCTCCGGCCCGACATCGTTGAGAACACCGGCAGAGATCAGTGTCGGTGCAATGGCCATCAGGAGATGCATCAGCAATCCGCCACGCGATGTGCCGATGAAAATCGCCTGCGAAATGCCCAGCGCCGCACAAAAGCTGACGACATCATCGGCCTCGACCAGCAGATTGTAGCGTGTTGGATCCGGATCCCTGTCCGATCCGCCCCGCCCGCGCGAATCAAGGGCGATCACGCGACGCGGCGCTGTATCGTCTTGTGACAATGCGACAGCAAGCTGGTGAAAATCGCGGGCATTGCGCGTCAGGCCCGGCAGGCATAGCACCGGCATCAGGTGTGGTGCCGTATCTGCGCGTGCAGCATAATCCCTGGCATGCAGGGTCAGACCGTCCTGTGTTTGAAAATGACGGCCGGTAAAGGCGGGATCACGCATGCACGGCTCCGGATCTATCCGCTCCGGCCAAATCTGAGATCCTGAACAATATCGGACTCCTGGCCAAGGCGCGCTTTGTAAACCTGATAATTCTCCATCACCCTTTGCACATAGTTGCGGGTTTCGGAATAGGGGATGCGCTCGATCCAGTCGACAACATCATCTATTGCCTTGCCCCCGGGATCGCCATAGCGCGCCAGCCAGTCCGGCACCTTGCCGGGACCGGCATTGTAGGCAATGAAGGTCAGGATGTAGGAGCCGCCAAATTTGCTGATCTGCTCGGAAAGATATTGCGAGCCCAAAGTGGCATTATAGCCAGCGTCCGTGGTGAGCTTGTCTTTTGAATAGGCAAGGCCGATCCGCCTGGCAACACCCTTGGCAGTGCCGGGCAGAATTTGCAGGAGGCCCATGGCATTGGCAGGCGAGACCGCAGCGATATTGAACGAACTTTCCTGTCTGGCAATGGCATAGGCCAGCGCCTTGCCTGCAATCGACATATTGGTGCCGTCCGGTATGACCCCCAGCGGGAAGGCCAGCGCCGCCACATCCAGCCCGCGACCAAAGGCGATCTTGCCGATTTGCAGGGAAAGCTGGTGATTGCCGGATTTTTCCGCGCGGTTTGCCAGCAGCGCCATTTCGCCGGGGCTGGTAATCTGGTCGGCAAGGGCGCGGTACAGGACATCGGCACGCCAGCCATGCCCGGCATCCTGAAGACGGCTGATTGCCTGCACGGCAGGGCGCGTTTCAAAATTCTGCCGGTCGGCAGGCGTTGGCGAAGGGTATCTGACATTCAGATGCGTCTGTCCCAGCCGCGCTGCGGCCAGTTGACCGTAAAAGGTTGCGGGAAAGGCCGCCGCCTTGGCAAAATAGGCCCTGGCATCGCCCGGTCCACCAGCCTCTGCCGACCGGCCCAGCCAGTACCATGCCCGCGAGACCGAAAGCGGACGGTCCGATATGGAAAGGATGCGGGTGAAATGTTTTGCCGCCAGCTTGCCGTCTTCAAGCCCGCGCAACGCATACCAGCCGGCATGAAACGCGGCTTCAACACTGTCAACAGGGTCACTGGCAAAGGGGGTGCTGACAACAGCATAGGCGGCCTTGAACTTGCCGTTATCCGCAAGGCCGCGGCTGATGATACGCTGCTCGTCCCACCATTCGGCAGGCACGACCAGGGCTTTCGGATCGTTTGGCACATTGGCCAGCAACCGGGCGGCGGCGGTATAGTGTTCCTGCTTTTGCAACTGCATGATGCGCAGGAACTGCAGCGCCGGGTCTTTCGCCCATTTGGCATCAACGGCCTTGATCAGCGCAGGTGCATTGCTGCGCCCGGCACTGACGGCCACCCAGGCCCTGTAAAGTGATTTTGCCTCACCCAGAACCGAGAAGCGGGCAGCCTGTTCTGTCCTGCCGCGATACATCAGGTAATCCATCCGTGCCTTGTGATCCGCCTGCGTCAAAAGGCCGGCAAATTCTTTCAGGATGTCATCTTCAACGGATGTATCGAGCGATTGGGTGCGCCAGAGCGTATTCAGCATGCCCTTTGCGGCTGAAGTCTTTCCGGTTTTCACCAGCGCACGGCAAAGGACGATAGTGCCCTGAACCGTGGTCGGCACCGTATCACCCAACAGTGCAAACACAGTTCCTGCGTCCGGATTTTCGCTGTAAAGGGCGCGCTCCAGCATGCCGTCCAGCGCTGCAATGCCCGGCCATGCGGACAGGGCGGCCTTGGCCTTGACGATGTCTGATGACGGAATGCCCTTTTGTCCGGACATGGCAATGGCCCAGGTCAGAACCTGCCAGTCCAGACTTTTGGCCGGCATGGCGTCACGAAACCGGAGAGCATCAAGCGGCAGGCGGTTGGACAGGGCATCCAGCCCGGCTTTCAGATTGGCATTCACCGGAATGCTGGAGTAAGTGGAAGGGATTGCACCCGTTGTCTGTGCGTCTGCAACCTGCTGTGGCACGTGGGCAGGAGCAGAAAACCGCTGGCTTTTGGGCATGGCACCGGGCTCTCCGGGAAGGGGAGGCGCAATGCCGGACCAGCCGACAGCCGCTGTCACAACAGCGGAAACGAGTAACACACCAAGTCTCATCAATTCGTCCAGACCGTCCGGTTATGGTTTCGAGTTTGCAGGCTTCAAGCTTAGAGCGTGTCGTCAATGAGAGATTGGGCGTGGCGCGAGACGGATTTTGTCGCTGAACAGGCGAAAAGCGCAAGTGATACCCAATGTATCACGAGCATTTTCAACGCATTCAGCGGCAAAATCCGCCGCGTCCGGAGGATTTGGTGAAAATGGTCCATTTTGGCGTCGCAAAATCTTGAAAGGGGTAGGCCCTTCCTGCGATTTTGCTCCTGAAACTGAACCATTTTCCCTCAAACCACGCTCCAACCTATAATTGACGACACGCTCTAACGAAACGTTAATGCATTCTTGAAAAATCGGACTTTCAACAGCCGCAATCCTGCTTTATAAGCCGCAGACTGCGCTTGCTGCACACGGGCATGCCGCTTTCAGATTGTATATAATGGACAAAAACGGCTAAAGCATGAATTTGCTGCTGTTTTGGGGAGTTCTGGCATGTTCAAGGGATCTATTCCCGCTTTGCTTACGCCGTTTTCAGATGATGGATCGGTCGATGAGGAATCGTTTGCTGCCCATGTGGAGTGGCAGATCAGGGAAGGCAGCACCGGGCTTGTGCCAGTCGGTACAACCGGGGAATCCCCGACAGTTTCTCATGCCGAACACAAGCGCATCGTGGAGCTGTGCATCGCGGCGGCGGCAGGGCGCGTGCCGGTTATCGCGGGTGCAGGTTCCAACAACACGCTGGAAGCCATCGAACTGGCGGTCCATGCCGAAAAGGCCGGGGCAGATGCCATTCTCGTTGTCACGCCCTACTATAACAAGCCGACCCAGAAGGGCCTCATTGCCCATTATTCAGCCATAGCCCATGCGGTAAGGCTGCCCATCATCATCTACAATATTCCCGGCCGTTCTGTGATCGACATGAGCGTCGAAACCATGGCAGCGCTGCACAGGGCCTGCCCAAACCTGATGGGCGTGAAGGATGCAACCGGCAAGATCGAGCGTGTCTCCGACCAGCGGCTGGCCTGCGGACCTGACTTTGTTCAGCTGTCGGGTGAGGATGCGACGGCACTGGGCTTCAATGCCCATGGCGGTGTCGGCTGCATTTCGGTTACCGCCAATGTCGCGCCGCGTCTTTGCGCTCAGATGCAGGATCTGACGCTGAAGGGCGATTATGCAGCAGCCCTTGCACTGCAGGACAGGCTGATGCCGCTGCACAAGGCGATTTTCATGGAACCGGGTGTCTGCGGCGCAAAATATGCGCTCAACAGGCTGGGCCGTATGAGCCGCAATGTGCGTTCGCCATTGCTGCCGACACTGGAACCCGCAACGGAAGCAGCACTGGATGCAGCGCTTGCACATGCAGGTTTGATCAACTGATGGCACCCAGGGGCAGCGAGCGCACGATCCGGAAAGTTGTTGCCGAAAACCGCAAGGCGCGCTTCAACTTCGAGATCATTGATACCTACGAGGCCGGACTGGTTCTGACCGGCACGGAAGTGAAATCGCTGCGGGAAGGAAAGGCCAATATTGCTGAATCCTATGCGTCCGACGAGGGCGGTGAAATCTGGCTGATCAATTCCTACCTGCCGGAATATCTGCAGGCAAACCGTTTCAACCATGAAACCCGCCGCCGCCGGAAACTTCTGTTGTCGGCGCGCGAAATCAACCGCATGCGCGCCGCCATCAACCGCGAAGGCATGACGCTCGTTCCCCTGAAGGTCTATTTCAATGACAAGGGCAGGGCAAAGATCGAGCTGGCACTTGCCAGAGGCAAGAAACTGCATGACAAGCGCGAGACGGAAAAGGAACGCGACTGGAACCGCCAGAAGGGACGGCTGTTGCGGGATCGCGGCTGACCGGTTCTGGTGCGGCGTTTTAAAACTGGTGATAAAGCTGCGTGATCATGTCCATGGGAACATAAGCTCCGGGCAGGCAGGCAACAGTACCATGATCCATGGCCTCCAGAATCTCTGTCAGACGCTCCGGGTCACCATTGCCGAATTCCCCGAAAGTCATCTCTTCGGCAGACAAAGCCTCAATTGCTATCGCTTGCGCTGCGGCGGCTTGTGATGCGGCCTTTGTGAAACCGCCAGAACCAGCAATGTCCAGTGTGCCTGAAGATCCAGATGCTTCAGCAGGGTTCTGGCCAGTTTCGTCATCAGTCATTCCGTCAACAGATCCGCCTGTGGTCATGCACTATGCCTACCACAGGCGGGTTTTGCTGGCGTAAAACAAGCGATTACACTTTTAACGAAATGCGGATTTTCAGTCGTTGCCGTCGTCAACCGGTTCCATGATCCGTAGCGGACGTTCGGAAGGGTCGCGCCCGACTTCCGCCCGCAATGTCGTCAGATCAATGAAATGATCAGCCTGCCGACGCAAATCATCCGCAATCATCGGCGGCTGTGTTACCATGGTCGAGACGATGGAAACCTTCCGCCCCTTGCGCTGAAGGGCTTCGACGAGTGTTGTGAAATCACCGTCACCCGAGAAAATGACCAGATGGTCAACGGTTTCGGACTGTTCCATGGCATCGATCGCCAGTTCGATATCCATATTGCCCTTGATCTTCCGGCGTCCCAGTGAATCTGTAAATTCCTTGGCAGGCTTGGTCACGACCTTGTAGCCATTATAATCCAGCCAGTCGATCAGGGGACGAATGGACGAATATTCCTGATCTTCAATCAACGCCGTATAATAATAGGCACGAAGCAGGTAACCACGTTTTTGAAAGGCTTTCAAAAGCTTGCGGTAATCTATATCAAACCCGATGCTCTTTGATGCGGCGTAGAGATTGGCACCGTCAATAAAAAGAGCAATTTTCTCCCTTGGGTCAAACATGTTTTTTATCCTTTTTTATAATAAAACGCGCTAACTCCCGCATCAGCCCGCATGCAAATCTTGTTTTTTCACAATGATTCAGAAAATCAAAATAGCCTTGCGCGTCTATTGGAAAATCAATTATCTCAAACTTCAGAACATATCAAACTTCCAGGGCTCGCCAAATATGACTATGCCACAGGTTTTCCACGAAAATTCATTGTTTGAAGATTCTTACAGGAAAAACTTGAATATGCCACGTAAAATCTGTATCGCCATCCCGAAGTAAATGATCGCATGTCCAGGGGACATTCAAAAACCACATAGCGTGAAATACCAGACAGAGTCAAAAGAAGGACAGGCCATGGCCCGCGTCACCGTTGAAGATTGCATTGATAAAGTTGACAACCGGTTTGAGCTGGTGCTGCTGGCCAGCCACCGTGCGCGCCTGATCTCGCAAGGGGCAGCCATCACTATTGACCGCGACAATGACAAAAACCCGGTTGTGGCATTGCGCGAAATTGCGGATGAGACCCTGTCTCCCGGCGATCTCAAGGAAGATCTGATCCATTCCCTGCAGAAGCATGTTGAAGTGGACGAGCCGGAGCCTGATCCGTCCGTTGGTATCGCAGCCCAGGCCGGGAGCGACAGTGCGGATGAAGAGGATGATTTGCCTGAAACACTGACCTTTGACCGTATGACGGAAGAAGATCTTCTGGCCGGTATCGAGGGTCTTGTTCCGCCGGAAAAAAGCGACGATTATTGACAGCCGTCATTTTCTCGCCGAAAAATGCTGAAATATATTGCCTGTTGATGCGCCGGTCCTATGATCGGCGCATCATTTTTTGGGTGTCTGGGAGACTGGCTTCATGATGCGGCAATACGAGCTCGTTGAGCGCGTCCACAAATACAAGCCAGATGTCAATGAAGCGCTTCTGAACAAGGCCTATGTTTATGCGATGCAAAAACATGGCCAGCAAAAGCGGGTCAATGGAGACCCGTATATTTCCCATCCTCTGGAAGTGGCGGCCATTCTGACGGATATGCGGCTGGACGAATCCACCATTGCCGTGGCCCTTCTGCATGATACGATTGAGGACACCAGCGCCACCCGTGCGGAAATCGACGAGATGTTCGGTGCCGATATCGGTCGTCTTGTCGAAGGTCTCACCAAGATCAAGAAACTGGATCTGGTTTCCAAAAAGGCCAAGCAGGCCGAAAATCTGCGCAAGCTTCTGCTCGCCATTTCCGATGATGTGCGCGTTCTTCTGGTCAAGCTTGCCGACCGTCTTCACAATATGCGCACGCTGGAACATATGAGTCCTGAAAAGCGGGCGCGGATTTCTGAAGAGACCATGGATATCTATGCGCCGCTGGCCGGTCGCATGGGTATGCAGGATATGCGCGAGGAACTGGAGGAACTGTCCTTCCTGCACATCAATCCTGAGGCCCATGAAACCGTGGTCAGGCGGCTTGAGGATCTGTCCGAGCGCAATCTGGGGCTGGTCAGGAAGATTGAGGACGAGCTGACAGAGCTTCTGGAAACCCATGGTCTTGACAATGCCCTGGTGAAGGGACGCCAGAAAAAGCCCTACTCCGTCTTCCGCAAGATGCAGTCCAAGTCCCTGTCTTTTGAGCAATTGTCCGATGTTTACGGGTTTCAGTATCATTGCTGACGATGATGTGCCGTCCTGCTACCGCGGCGCTTGGCATCGTCCACACGCGTTGGCGTGTCGTGCCTGGCCGGTTCAAGGACTATATCTCCACACCGAAACAGAATGATTACCAGCTCGATCCATACCACGATTGTTGGCCCGTCCCGCCAGCGCATCGAATTGCAGATCCGCACAAGGCGCATGAATGATATCGCCGAATATGGCATTGCTGCGCATACGCTTTACAAGGATAATCCGCCAATCCCCGACGAGGCCGATGACGCCGGTTCGCAGTCAGTCCAACGCCTATTCCTGGCTGCGCCATACCATTGAATCCCTTGCCGAAGGCGATAATCCGGAGGAGTTTCTCGAGCATACAAAGCTGGAGCTGTTTCAGGATCAAGTATTCTGCTTTACGCCAAAGGGGAAACTGATCGCCTTGCCGCGCGGCGCTACGCCAATCGATTTCGCCTATGCCGTGCACACTTCAATATCGGCGATACCTGCGTCGGCGCCAAGATCAATGGTCGCATCATGCCGCTGGTGACACGGCTGTCAACAACGGCGATGAAGTCGATGATCATCCGGTCCGGGGTGCAGGTTCCTCCCATTGCCGCATGGGAAGAAATTGTTGTGACCGGCAAGGCGAGGGCGGCGATCCGTCGGGCGACACGAATGGCCATTCGCAAGCAATATGCCGGTCTTGGCCATGCAGAATTCTCGAACGGACCTTTGAACAGCGCCGGCAAGAGCTTCTCGCGGGATTCCATGAAACCGGCGCTTCTACAGGCTGGGTTTCAAGGAAGTGGAAGACGCCATGCGCTTGCCGCTGTCGGACGGGGCGAGTTGTCCTCTCTTGACGTAATGCGCGCCGTCTTTCCCGGATTATCAGGATGAACGTGTGACAGTGAAGCCGAGCACCTATGAAGAGGGCTGGTTCAACATGCGTTCAGCGCCGCAAGGCATGATCTTTAAAATTCCGGAGCGAGCGAAAGCGCAGATCGACGAAACGCAGGCGGCAAATGCCGCTATCATTCATCGGATGTCGGGGGTAAGCTTGAAAGCCTTGCCGTTTCGTGGGCTCAGCGCCGATGTGCGAGGTGCAGTTTTCTGCCCTCAGCGGCGCAGTACCTGGCGATCGCGTCGTCGGGATTCATCGGCACAGGACAAGGCAATATACGTGATCTATCCGATCCAGTCTCCGGTGCTTGCAGAAATTCGATGATGAACCGGATCGCTGGATTGATATTCGCTGGGATCTTGATGAGGCCAACAAATCGCGCTTCAAAGCCCGTATTCTGGTCAATGCCATCAATGAACCTGGTTCGCTCGCAAGGCTGGCGCAGGCCATTGGCACGATGGATGTCAATATTGCTGTTCTGTCCATGACACGGGTTGCGGCGGATTTCACGGAAATGCTGATGGATCTGGAGGTTTGGGATTTGCGTCAGCTCAATCAGCTCATCATGCAATTGAAGGATTTTGATTGTGTTTCCACAGTTGCCCGTGTTTATGAGTAGATGTCTGGTTGACTGCACTGATTTTGGGCAATGGTATGAAGAATTGATTAACCATTGACATTTGTTATGCGTATTGCGCATGGCTGTTTCGCCTTTATAGCGTTTGTTCTTTTTGCGTTGCACACCTATCTTGTGACTGTAAGCAAAAGTTGAAACGAAAGAGGAAAAACACATGTTTGACCAGTTCAAGAAAATCGCCCGCAATCTTCGTGGTCCATCCGATCAGGAACGTGAAATGGCATACCTGAGCGGTGCTCATGATCGTATCGATCTGGAATACCGTCAGCGTCAGATTGACCGTGGCTACCTGAAGAACCGCTTCTGATAAAAGCATAGATGTCTGGGCGCATTGGATAATGCGCCTGGGAGGTGGAGCAGGAACAGACCTGTCCATGCCAATCAAATTTGCGGGTTTTCAACTTTATACGTTGAGTTGTTGATCAGCAATAACTATATCGCGCATATGGTTTTCAAACGTAAAAATGCTCCCGGTTTCAAGCAGAAATTTCTCGCGGCTGTATGGCCAAGGAAGGGATTTGTGCGCCCGCTGAAATATTCAGTCTTTCGGATTTTGCGCCTTCGGGCAAGTCCGCACATGATTGCGGCTGGTGTTGCCGCCGGTGTAGCCTCTGCCTTTACACCTTTTATTGGTATTCATTTCTTTGTATCCTTTGCATTTGCCTGGGTTTTGCGTGGCAGCATGATTTCTGCTGCCCTGGCGACGGTGGTGGCCGGAAATCCGTTGACCTATCCGCTGATTTGGGCAGGGACATGGGAGGTCGGGCACATTGTGATGGGTCAGACAATTGCGCCGGGCATGCATGGACCCAATCTTCATGCCCTGTTTTCACACATGAGCCTTGCCGATATCTGGGCTCCGGTGATTGAGCCCATGCTGATCGGCAGTATCCCCTCTGGCGCTCGGTGTGGGCGCATTGGCCTATGGTCTGGCGTTTTATGCCGCCGGTCTCTTCCAGAAAAGAAAATTTGCCCGGCTTGAAGCCCGTGCCTTTCATCTGGAATCCCGGCGCAGGGCCGCCGGAGACCTGCGATGATTATCGGTATCGGAAGCGACCTGATTGATATAAGGCGCGTTGAGAAATCCATCGAGCGCTTCGGCGAAAAATTCACCCACCGCTGTTTTACGGATGTTGAACGGCAGAAGTCAGACAGCCGCCATAACCGTGCAGCCTCTTATGCCAAGCGGTTTGCGGCCAAGGAGGCTTGCGCCAAGGCGCTGGGAACAGGCATTGCCAATGGTGTGTTCTGGCGTGACATGGGTGTGGTGAATCTGCCCGGTGGCAAGCCGACCATGCTTTTGACCGGCGGTGCGCATCTTCAGCTTCTGTCCATGCTGCCGCAAGGTCATGAGGCACGAATCCATTTGACGATAACGGATGATTTTCCGCTAGCCCAGGCCTTCGTGATGATTGAGGCCATACCTGTTACCGGATAGCGGCACTGGCCTGATACAGGCTTTTGAACCTAAAATCGCCATAAAACATCTCCACCAACGTGCCGGGTTGCCGCAATGCTGCGAAGCGTTTACAGAAGGGCCAAAGTGCTGCAACGGCCAATAGCGGACTTTGCCGGAAGACCGGAAAATGTTCCCGGCAAAAAAGGAAAGAATTGCGTGTCAAACAACGTCCAGATTGAGAAAAAACCACAGAACGCCTTTTGGGAAAATACCAAGGTTATCATTCAGGCGCTGCTTCTGGCAGTGGTCATCCGCACGGTGCTGTTTCAACCCTTCACCATTCCGTCCGGCTCGATGATGCCGACATTGCTGGTGGGCGATTATATTTTCGTGAACAAGTTTGCCTATGGATATTCCAAATATTCCTTGCCCTTTTCCCCGGATTTCTTCAAGGGCAGGCTTTTTGGCAGCGAGCCAAAGCGCGGTGATGTTGTGGTTTTCCGCTTTCCGCCGAACCCGCAGATTGATTATGTCAAGCGTCTGGTTGGCCTTCCGGGCGACAGGATACAGATGAAGGACGGTACGCTTTATATCAACGACCAGCCGGTTCCGCGCACGCCAGACGGTGAATTTGCTTCCGACTACAAGGCTACAGCGGTACCAATGTGCCGATGTTCCGGGAAACGCTGGATTCCGGCGTAACCTATGAAACCCTGGACCAGTTTCCTGACAGCCGCGCAGACAATACCCAGGTGTTTGTGGTGCCCGAAGGCCATTACTTCATGATGGGTGACAACCGCGACAATTCGGCAGACAGCCGTTTTGATGTCGGCTATGTCCCGGCGGAAAACCTGGTCGGCCGCGCCAGCATGATTTTCTTCTCGCTGGGCAATGACACATCTTTCTTTGAAGTCTGGAAATGGCCTTTCAACATGCGTTGGGAGCGTCTTTTCAAGGGCGTTGAGTGATGAAGGGGCCGACGCTCACAGATGATGAGCGAAGCGGTGTAGAGGCGGCCATTGGCTACGTCTTCAGGGACAGGCAGCGTCTGGACCGTGCGCTGACACATTCCAGCGCACTGACCGCCAAAGGGGCCAATTACGAACGCCTGGAGTTTCTGGGCGATCGTGTTCTGGGCCTGTCCATTGCAGAATTCCTGTTTGAGACGTTCAAAACTGCCAATGAAGGTGAACTCTCGGTGCGGCTGAACCAGCTTGTCTCTGCCGAGGCCTGCGCCGTGGTGGCCGACCGGCTGGAGCTGCACAAATCCATCCGCACGGGTGCCGATATCAAGAAGCTCACCGGCAAGCGCATGCTCAATGTGCGGGCCGATGTTGTGGAAAGCCTGATCGGTGCCATCTATCTGGATGGCGGGCTGGAAGCGGCCCGCAGCTTCGTCTTGCGCAACTGGAAAGATGTGGCGGTGCGGGTGGATGGTGCCAGACGCGACGGCAAAACCGAATTGCAGGAATGGTCGCATGCCAGATTCGGTGTTGCGCCAACCTACCGGGTGGATGACAGGTCCGGGCCGGATCACGATCCGAAATTCACAGTCACGGTGCAGGTGGGCACATTGCCGCCGGAAACCGGCGTTGAACGCTCAAAGAGGGCGGCAGAACAGCTGGCAGCCACAAGACTTCTCATTCGTCTTGGTGTATGGGAAGACAATGGTTCCGGGTCTGATGCCGGATAGAAACAGGCAGCGCTTTCAGAAGGATCGAAATGCGCGCCAGGAAACGGATATACTCCATGCACCCGAAAAGTGGGAACCGGTTTTCGGACAAGTGCATGGAGAAACAAAAGAAGATCCTGGAGTTTTCCGGATTTTCAGGGATTCAGAGTATAATATGACACAAAACGATGTAACACATGATGCACCTATTGTTGAGACAGCAGATGCAGGCCCGACCCATTCCGGCTTTGTCGCGCTGATCGGTGCAACGAACGCCGGAAAGTCCACGTTGCTCAACCGGCTGGTGGGTGCCAAGGTCTCCATTGTCAGTCACAAGGTGCAGACAACAAGGGCGATCATCCGCGGCATTGCCATCCACAAGCGGGCGCAGATTGTCTTCATGGATACGCCCGGCATTTTCAAGCCGCGCCGCAGGCTGGAACCGCGCCATGGTAACCACCGCCTGGGGCGGGGCAAAGGACGCCGATTTCATCCTGTTGCTGATTGACAGCGAGCGTGGCCTGAAGGGCGACGCAACCGCCATTCTGGAAGGATTGAAAGATGTGCAGCAGCCCAAGCTTCTGGCGCTGAACAAGATTGATACCGTGCGCCATGAAGACCTTTTGAAACTGGCGGCAGAAGCCAATGCCATGGTTCAGTTTGACCGCACCTTCATGATCTCGGCCACCAATGGCTCGGGCTGTGATGATGTCATGGATTATTTTGCCGACGCGCTGCCGGAAGGCCCCTGGTATTATCCGGAAGACCAGATTTCCGACCTGCCGATGCGCCAGCTGGCCGCCGAAATCACCCGCGAAAAACTGTTCCTGCGCCTGCATCAGGAATTGCCCTATTCCTCCCATGTGGAAACCGAAAGCTGGGAAGAAAAGAAGGATGGCTCTGTGCGCATCGAACAGGTGATCTATGTCGAGCGCGACAGCCAGAAGAAGATTGCGCTGGGCAAGAATGGCGAGGCCATAAAGGCCATTTCCATGGCCTCGCGCAAGGAACTGTCCGAAATTCTCGAACAGCCGGTGCACCTGTTCCTGTTCGTGAAGGTGCGCGAAAACTGGGGCGATGACCCGGAACGCTTCCGCGAAATGGGGCTGGAATTTACGAAATAGGGTGTATTGAGAAACCCATGGTCAAACGTCCGCGAAAAAAGATAGAACGGTTGCCGTTGACGAGAGTCCAAATAGAAAGCGCCTTGTATATTGGTAGCGCTGAGCACAAGGTTAAACGGTGGTGGGGTGGCTTGCCGAGTGGATACATCGGTTCATCCGGGGTGGCGACCAGGCCGCAAAAGGCGCTGACGACAATTTGCCCACTGACTTATGATGAAGGCCGAGCGAAGGCGACACGTTGGGTGCAGGACGCATTGAGAGAGGGTAAATTTGAGTTCTATGAATCAGATGCCATTTTCCCGAAGAAAATTTGGTATGATACCGAAGGTGAAAAGTGGTTGGGCCTCTGCGTAAATACAGTACTGGGACACTATAAGGGCTGGCCAGTTAGTCAGGAATAAATCTATGCGTATGGAAATTGACTGGATAGAAAATACTGTTAATGCAGCTCCAGAGGAGCGTGCAACCTTTGCTAAATTCAAGATTTTTCTTACCAGTGATAACATTTGCAGGTACCTAGAGGGTTTGAGCGTCGTAGATCACCTCAGCATGCCGATGTCATCCGTTGCAACGGCTTTGGCTCATGATTGGTGGACGCTGTTTGGTGGAAGGGACCATGAAGTAAAACTTTTCAACCAAGGCAATGGATATGCCTTGCCGGATCTTAGATTGAGTTTCGATGGCTCAGTCTTGACCGCCGCATCACTTCAGCGGGTATGGACCAATCCAGATGTTAAATTCTGGAACGCCGGACCCGAACTCATGTCGCGAGCTGAAGGGCAGGCCGTTCTTTCCAAATTTATCGAAACTGTTATCGAACGGCTCAATTTCGAAGGTATTGCCGGTTATGAAACTGAATTGCGCTGGAACCGGATTTGTGAATCCATGGCGGACCCGGACGAAATGGCTTTTTGCGAGGCAGCTGGTGCTTTGGGTTTGGACCCCTATCAGATTGATGATGCAGCGGCAGAGCGGATAGAAAATGCAGCCTCTGTTTTCTCCGGTGAGCCTTTGATCGAGTTTCTGGCAGGTGTCTCAAAAAATAACTTTGAGGCGTCGATGGAATGGACCAAATCAGTTGAAAAAAGACCGGATTACAAATGTAAAATCAGCGATATCAATGCAGTTTCAAGGGAAGTGAACCATGGCGCAGCTGTTGATCAGGGACACTTGCCATATGTCATCGGCTACCGCAAAGCCCGCAAAACCAGAACTGTATTGAATATGGGAAATTCGGACAGGATCGAAACTGCCAAAAAACTTGCTTTGCGGTTTGGTGCGGGCCAAAGGTTTGAAACCGCTGGAAATGTTATGGGAATCAAAGCTCTTCGTGAGCAGCATGATGACAAGGTCCGAATTCATTTGCGTAATCACGGTGGGGATTCAAAGGCAGCGGAATTGTTTGCACTTTCGCGCACAATCGGCGATGTCATATGTTTTCCCGACAGTCAAACGGCTGTGGTCAATGATTTAAAAAATGCTTCCAGACAAGCCGCATCGCGTGCTTTTGCAGCGGAATTTCTGGCTCCGGTTTCAGAAATCCTGTCGATGCAGGAGGATGGTAAAGATTTGATTGAGATTGCCAGGGAATTTTCTGTGTCACAAACGGTCATCGAACATCAAATAGAAAATTCTTCACGTATTCTCGCAGCTTGCACCTGAAAACCCATACCAGGTTCGAATATATAGACATAAGAGTGCCCCATGCCCGCTGACCATTCCCGTATTGCCGCCATCATCGCCACGGAAATCAATGCCCGTCCGCAGCAGGTTGTTGCTGCCGTGCAATTGCTGGATGAAGGCGCAACCGTGCCCTTCATTGCCCGTTACCGCAAGGAAATCACCGGCGGGCTGGACGATACGCAATTGCGCAATCTTTCCGAAAGGCTGGTCTATCTGCGCGAGCTGGAAAGCCGCCGCGATGCCATCCTCGATTCCATCGGTGCGCAGGGCAAGCTGACGGACGAGCTGAAGGCCAAGATTGCCAAGGTTGCCACCAAGGCCGAGCTGGAAGATATCTATCTGCCCTTCAAGCCCAAGCGCCGCACCAGGGCCGAGATTGCCCGCGAGCGCGGTCTGGGCCCGCTGGCCGAAACCATTATGGCGGATCGCTCGGTCCTGCCGCAGGAGCTTGCCGCGCACTATCTCAATGCCGAGGTGCCGGATGTGAAGGCAGCCCTTGAAGGCGCGCGCGATATCATCGCGGAGGGTATCACCGAGAATGCCGATCTTCTGGGTCGTCTGCGCACCTATATGAAAGACAATGCTTTTCTGCGCTCAAAGGTGGTGAAGGGCAAGGAAGAGGCAGGCGCGAAATTCTCTGATTATTTCGACCATTTCGAGCTCTGGGCAAAAGTGCCGGGCCACAGGGCGCTGGCCATGCTGCGCGGCTGGAACGAAGAATTCCTGTCGCTGACCATTGATGTCGATGCCGATGATCTGTCACCGGTCAAGCCTGCCGAGCGCACCATCCAGTCGGCTTATGCCATGACCGGCAAGGGCAGGGCAGATGCCTTTCTGGCAGAGGTTGCGGGCTGGACCTGGCGGGTGAAACTCTCCTCCTCGCTGTCGCTGGATTTGATGCGCGAGTTGCGCGAACGCTCGGAAGAAGAGGCTATCCGCGTCTTTGCCCGCAATCTGAAAGACCTGCTGCTGGCGGCCCCCGCCGGTGGTCGCGCCACAATGGGGCTTGATCCGGGCATTCGCACCGGCGTGAAAGTGGCCGTGGTGGACGCGACCGGCAAAGTGCTGGAAACCACGACCGTCTATCCGTTTCCGCCCAAAAACGACATTCGCGGCACACAGGCCGAGCTGGCCTCCCTCATCCGCAAGCACAGGGTGGAACTGATTTCCATCGGCAATGGCACAGGCAGCCGCGAGACCGAACGGCTGGTGGCCGATATGCTGACCGCCCTGCCAGCGCCAAAGCCGATGAAGGTCATCGTGTCGGAGGCCGGTGCCTCGGTCTATTCCGCCTCTGCCGCTGCGGCTGCCGAATTCCCCGATCTCGATGTTTCGCTGCGCGGGGCCGTCTCCATTGCCCGCCGCCTGCAGGATCCGCTGGCCGAACTGGTAAAGATCGAGCCGAAATCCATCGGCGTCGGCCAGTATCAGCATGATGTCGACCAGACCCGTCTGGGTCGTTCGCTGGAAGCCGTGGTGGAAGATGCGGTGAATGCCGTGGGCGTTGATCTCAATACGGCCTCGGTGCCGCTGCTGGCCCGCGTGTCCGGTCTCGGCAAGGTCACCGCCGAGGCCATTGTTGCCCACCGCGATGCTACGGGCAGCTTCAAAAGCCGCAAGGATCTGCTGAAAGTGCCGCGTCTGGGCCAGCGCACATTCGAGCAATGCGCGGGCTTCCTGCGCATTCAGGGCGGGGCCGAGCCGCTGGATGCCTCATCCGTGCACCCGGAAGCCTATGGCGTGGCGAAGAAAATTGTCGCCGCCTGCGGGCGTGACCTGCGCACGTTGATGGGCGATAGCGCTGCGCTGAAAGCGCTGGACCCGAAACTCTTCGTCGACGAGCGCTTCGGCCTGCCGACGGTGAAAGACATTCTGGCCGAGCTGGAAAAACCGGGCCGCGACCCGCGCCCGAGCTTCAAGACCGCCACCTTTGCCGATGGCGTGGATGATATCAAGGATCTGAAACCCGGCATGCTGCTGGAAGGCACGGTCACCAATGTCGCCGCCTTCGGGGCCTTTGTCGATATCGGCGTGCATCAGGATGGTCTGGTGCATGTCTCGCAACTGGCCGACAAATTCGTGAAAGACCCGCATGAGGTGGTGAAAGCCGGTGATGTCGTGCAGGTGCGCGTCACCGAAGTCGACATCCCCCGCAAACGCATCGGCCTCACCATGCGCAAGGATGGCGGCGGCGAGGCAGCGCGGGATGTGAAGGCAGCACCGGGGCCAAAGTTCAGCCATTCCAAAATGGCCTCTTCGCCACCACCGGCCGCCCCGCAAGGTGCATTGGCCGCCAAACTGGCCGAGGCGATTAAGCGGAAGTGAGGCGGGCAGTCATGCTTCCTTATTCCGGAGTGCGAAGCTTCATCCATGTGTCAAATTCGGCCAAATTACTGACGCCGCAATCGGGTACGGCCTCATAGACCAGCGTGCTCGATGGCGGCTTCGGCCTGCAAGGCGTTCTGGTGGTCAATAAGTGCGTTCATGGTTGGTCGTCTCCTGCTGGTATTCAAATCACCTCGATCAGTCTTTCACCGCGCTGAAGCAGGTTCACGATTTTCGGAAGCGCTGATTCAAACCACATCAGCAATGTCTGCTTGCGACTGTTGGCAAGACGTATCCAGACAATCCGGGGATTGGTCTTGCTGAGGATCGTGCGCCTTGGAAAATCCTCGTCCTTCGTAATGATGACAAGATCTCGACTGATCGCAAAATTCCAGATTTCGCTGTCAGATGCACGCGCCAATCCAATGTCTGCGACATGAACGGAATCATAACCCTTCGCAGTCAGCCACCTTGCCAGAGCTACAGGCAATTGGGCGTCGACCAGAAAACGCATCACGCAACTCGCATGATCGTATGATCGCTTTGCAAGGCGGCATATTCCAGTGCCGCAACGATGTCCCGGTCTTCAAGCGCTGGGTAATCTGTGAGAATTTCATCGTGGCTGGCACCGGCTGCCAGAAGGTCGAGTATGTCTTTGACGCGGATCCGTAGCGAGCGGATACAGGGCCTCCCGCCGCAGATTTCGGGGTCATGCGTAATGCGATATGTTTCGGTCATCTGCGAAATCCATCTTGCGCCAATCGTCAAAATACCATGGAAAAACACTTGTGTCAGGCATTTTCGATGCAGATTCGTTTTCTGAGTGAACCTACCCCGCCTTCTTCTGCGCCTCTACATAGGTCCGCAGTACGGCATTGATTTTGGTCTGGTATCCGCGCGATCCCTGTGTTTTGAACCAGGTGATCACCTCATTGTCCAGCCGGATGGTCACCGGCGTCTTGAACGGGTCGACGAGCTTGACATTCAGCCATTCCTCGTTCGTCAGCGGCAGGGCATCAGGATCGCTCTTGGCTGAAGCCTCAATCTCTTCGTCGGTCATGGCGTCCACGCGCGTCCAGTCCGTTTTGTCCTTGATAGGTTTCAGGGTTCCGTCGGGCATATATTCATAGGCAATGCCATCCACCACCACTGCTTTTGTAAGTTCAGCCTTTGCCATATTGTGTGATCTCCCGATTATTGGCTTTGCGAAAGGAAATGATGCGAACGCTGTCGTCACGCAGTGTAAAGGTTACGAAGAAGACACGACCATCGCGTTTTGCCAGCATATTATAGCGCGTCTCTCCATAGTTGCGGCGGTCGTCTTCCCAGATCTTCCGGTCGGTATCGTCAAAAACAGCAATGCCTGCCGCAAAATCCAGGCCACGCTTGGCCAGATTGTCGGCACTCTTTGCTGTATCCCACTCAAATTTCATGACAGGATTATCGCGCAAAAGACAATTGTGTCAATATAAATGTATGTACAAGAAGTGATTATTCCACCTGTAACAATCTCTTCCCCGCATCCTGCAACCCTCCTATACTTGTCCCATGCAATGGACGGATGAAGCGGTGATTCTGGGTGTGCGGCGGCATGGCGAAAATTCCGTCATCGCCGAGGTGATGACGCATGCGCACGGGCGGCATCTGGGCCTTGTGCGTTCCGGGCGGTCGAAAACCATGCAGCCCGTGCTGCAACCGGGAAACCGGGTGGAGGCCACATGGCGGGCGCGGCTCGATGAGCATCTGGGGGAATTCAGGATGGAGCCGGTCAGGCTGCGGGCAGGCGAACTGATGGAAAGCGCCTGCGCGGTCTATGGTGTGCAGGCCATGGCGGCATTGTTGCGGCTGCTGCCGGAGCGTGATCCGCATCCGCACCTGTTTGAAACGCTCAACATCATTCTGGATAATATGACCCGCCCCGCCGATGGCGGTGAACTGTTTGTCCGCTTTGAACTGGCGGTGCTGGATGATCTGGGCTTTGGGCTTGATCTCACCGCATGTGCGGCCACCGGCACCCGCGAGAACCTGACATTCGTGTCGCCGAAATCGGGCCGGGCCGTCTGCCATGCGGCGGGCCTGCCCTGGGCCGACAAGATGCTGGCTTTGCCGCTGTTTCTGGCCGGGCCGATATTGCCGGGGCAGGGGCAAAAGGCGGCCACATTTGAAAGCCTGTCACAGGGCTTTGAACTCACAGGCTTTTTCCTGCAGCGCCATGTTTATGAGCCGCGCGGGCTGACCATGCCGGATGCCCGCCACGGCTTCGTGCAGGCGGCTTTGAAGGCGCTGGCCGCAGTGAAAAAACCGGAACCCGTGTCTGTGTGAGCGAGCGGCAGATTACGCCTATGGCCAGGCCCCGGAATCAGCGTAAGGCAAAAGGCAGATCATCACCTGACCAAAGGAGCGGCCATGCAGCCCATATCCACACTTGCATCCGCCTTTGCGCCCCATGCGGAACTGGCATCCGCACTGATCCCGCATGCATGCCCATCTGACGACGGTTCCCATGATATGGCCCATATTTTGCGGGTGTTCAAAAACGCCATGCGGATCGAGGCGCAGGAAGGCGGCGATGTGCGGATTTTGACGGCCGCCGTTCTCTTGCATGATTGCGTGGCGGTGGAAAAGAACGCGCCACATCGTGCGCAAGCTTCGCGGCTGGCAGCAGAAAAGGCTCGTGGACTTCTGGAGGGCCTTGGCTGGAATTCCGCTGATCTTGATGCGGTTGCCCATGCAATTCTCACCCACAGTTTTTCCGCCAATATTACCCCTGAATCCCTTGAGGCCAAAATCCTGCAGGATGCCGACAGGCTGGATGCCATTGGCATGGTGGGCGCTGCGCGATGCTTCTATATTGCGGGCCGCCTTGGCTCCGGCCTTTATGATCCGGCAGATCCGCTGGCGCAAAACCGTCCGCTCGATGACAAACGCTTTGCGATTGACCATTTTGAAACCAAGCTGTTCAGATTGGCGGATGGTTTCCGGACCGGCACCGGCAAAACTCTGGCGCAAGCCCGCCAGCAGCGTCTGCGGCAGGTGCTGGATATGTTTGTAGATGAAATTTGATACATGGTGCGCAAAAGTGTGAAGCGGTTTTGCGACAACACCATGCATCGACAAAGATAAACTGAACCCGGTTCTGTCGCTTTGGGGAAGGCATCATCATGAAAATTCATAGCCTGCATGTCTATCCGCTGAAAAGTGCACGCGGCATTGATCTGCCAGTCGCGCAGGTCGATGCGTTTGGTCTGGCGCTTGACCGGCGCATGATGCTGGTAGACCCGGACGGAAAGTTTATCAGCCAACGGGAGATCCCGGCGCTTGCCACCATCACCGCCATTCCGGGTGCTGCGTCCCTGATCTTGCGCATGGGCGACCGGGAAATGCGGGTTGCGCCGCCGGATGAGGATCTGGCATCCGTGGTCCTCTGGGATAAACCGGCCAGTGCCAGGGTTGCCTCCGCAAGCGTTAATGAAAAACTCTCCGCCTCGCTGGGCCAGCCCGTGCGGCTGGTATTTCTGGATCGCGATACAGGACTGTTTGCCAATCCGGACTGGGCGGGTCCGGATGTGGCAACCGCCTTTTCCGATGGGTATCCCGTGCTGGTCACCACCACGGGGTCGCTGGCTGACCTGAACCGGATCAGCGTGGAGCGCGGCGGCCAGCCGGTCGGCATGGAGCGGTTTCGCCCCAATATCGTGATCGGGTGCGACGAGCCATGGGCGGAGGATTTCTGGGCCAGCCTCAGCATTGGCGGCATGGACTTTGATCTGGTCAAGCCGTGCCCGCGCTGCATCATGACCACACAGGATCAGGCCACAGGTTCGCGCGAAGGTGCAAACCCGATGCCGGCCATGCAATATGCCCGCCTTTCGGCAGATCGTCGTGTTAAAGGTCCGCTGTTTGGCTGGAATGCCGTTGCAAGACAAACGGGCAGACTGTCCGTCGGCGATGCGGTTTCGGTCACGCGGCAAAGGCCGGAAGGCTGGGCCTTCAGGCAAAGATAGTCAGGGTTAAAGAGCGGTGTGCATCACTAGATCTGATGCAATCGTCAGGTTATTTCACTTTTATAAATAGCAGGTTTGGGTATTGTTTGGGAATGAACCGGGGAGGGCAGGGCATGGCGCAGGGCACAACCAGCAAAGAGGCACCATCCATGCCATGGATGATCATCGCGGCAGGATCCCTGATTGCGATGATGACATTCGGGCCGCGCTCGGCCATGGGGTTCTTCCAGCTGCCGATCTTGCAGGAGACGGGCTGGGACAGGGCAACATTCGGTCTGGCCATGGCCATCCAGAATCTGTTCTGGGGGCTGGGTCAACCGTTGTTTGGCGCAATCGCCGATAAATATGGCACAGGCCGTGTCCTTCTTCTCTCGGGCCTGCTCTATGCCGGCGGGCTGTTGACAATGGCGCATGCCGCCTCGCCGTTATGGCTGAATATCGGCGGCGGTGTGCTGGTGGGGCTGGGGGTCGGTGCCGGTTCCTTCGGGATTGTGCTTTCGGCCTTTGCCCGCAATGTCACTCCGCAACAGCGCTCCATGGCCTACGGTATCGGAACGGCTGCAGGCTCTGCCGGCATGTTTCTGTTTGCGCCGCTCAGCCAGGCATTGATCTCGAAATTCGGCTGGTCTTCCAGTCTCGCCATCCTCGGCGGCATGATGCTGCTGGTGCCGTTGCTGGCCTGGCCGCTGCGCGGCAATGCCTCCTCCGGCAGCCAGCCCGAATCGGCCTACAAACAGTCCATCGGCGAAGCGCTGCGCGAAGCCTTTTCGCACAAAAGCTATCTGCTTCTGGTCACCGGCTTCTTTGTCTGCGGCTTTCAGGTCGCCTTTATCACTGCACATTTTCCCGCCTATATCGGAGATCTGGGCATTGATGCACGCTATGCCGTCATTGCCATGGCGCTGATCGGCTTTTTCAATATTTTGGGCTCGCTTGCCGCAGGCGTCATCGGGCAACGCTATTCCAAGCCGGCTTTCCTGTCGCTGATCTATATCGGCCGGTCCATTGCCGTGACACTGTTCATTCTGCTGCCCCAGTCTCCGGTCTCTGTCATCATTTTCGCCATCGTCATGGGCCTCCTGTGGCTTTCAACGGTCCCTCCGACGAACGCCCTTGTGGCCATCATGTTTGGAACGGGGCATCTGGGCCTTCTGGGCGGTCTGGTCTTCCTGTCGCACCAGATCGGCTCATTTCTGGGCGTCTGGCTCGGGGGCTATCTCTACGATATTTTTGGTTCATACAATCCGGTCTGGTGGCTGGGCGTGGCCCTTGGTCTTTTTGCAGCCATGGTTCACTGGCCCATCAAAGAGAAAGCTGTGGCGCGGTCCGCCATGGTCTGAGCTTTGAATTTAATCGGTTCATATATGTCAGTTTGAAGACAAAAATTCTAAAAAATGACCTTCAAATGACAAGAGTTGACCTCAATATTGCTGCATTTGCGAACAACAAGAAAAATATTCCAAATCCTGCGATTTGGCGTTGACGGAACAGTTTTGCTGACCTATCTTCGGAGTGCTTCAGGGTGAAAAATCATTGCTTGAATGCGACATGAAAAACCGGCCCTGCGACGGCGCAGGGCAGCCAGCAGAAGGAGGGACGTGCGTTGCTGAAATCAAAACACCATGTTGTAACCTCTCGGGCGTTTTTCTGTAATTCCTTTGTGATGGGTATGTGTCTCAAACGAATTTGCCGAATGTAATTCGGACGTTCCTTTTCTCATCTTTCAAAGTTGATTGCAGCGTGGGCGCGAATTGTGCCGCACGGAGGTTTTTATGCAGAAGCAAGTTATCGATTATGCCGGTCTGCCGGTTGGGATTGTTGTTCCGGACGGGGATGCTCTGAAGTTCATCGCTGTGAAGTATCACGTTATCGATCTGGATGGCCGGAGGTTCAAGAGTGCCGGTGAGGTGCGTATGGCCATCCGCGACCATCTTGCGGGCGATTCGTCCGCGCAAGGGGATATCAGCAGGGCACCGGCAGAGGCGGTCTGATGCAAGATTGCCGGTCGGCCCGCGTGTTCAGCCTGTTCAGTGCGGTATTGTAAAGCGCACCAGTATGGCTACGGCATAGGCTTGTCCGCCTCTGTCAAGAACAATGGGCGAAAGGATCTCTGCGGCAGGGTCAATGGTTCTGGCAAGCTGCAACATGGCGTCTGCCTCGTGGTCATTGCTTTGTCTGTCCAGACGGCGCAGTGACATCATCAGTGCGTTGCCTGTTGCCTTTTGTCCCTGCATGAACTGGAAGTGATGGCGGTCTGGCCCGATGATACGGATGGGATAGGCACCGTGAACGGCGACGGCATTGAGGCCGCCGTCAATCCAGTCATCAGCCGTTACAACATCAAGCCCGGCCAGCAGTCCGCGTTTTTGAAGCGCAGGATAGACGGGACGCCAGTCATAGGCTTCAACAGTGTCATCCCATGCGGGCGGAATTTCATTCCATGTGCGGGTCAAAATACCCGTATTGATATGGAGAAGGCCCGCAAACAGCAAAATCCAGATCAGTCCGCCCGTGCTGTACAACCAGTACCGTGCAGCCCGCTGGCTGGCTTCGGGCTGAATCACAAACCAGGCTCCGGCCAATGGCATGGCAACCAGCCAGCCAGGCATGGTCCAGTGCGGAAGCGTATTCTCGCTGACAAGGTAAATCATGTTGAAGGCCAGGATGGGACCAAGAGCAACAAGGGCTACCATCCATTTTCGGTCATCAAAGGGTGGACGAGCCGTTGCTCCCAGTGCACGCGCGACAATAATCATGACCGGCGGCAGGAGATAGAGCGACTGCAGTCCAAGCATCACGAACAGGTTGGCCGGATTCCAGCTGTGTCCCGCACGATTGCTCTGGAATGTCAGGGAGATCCAGTCATGCTGCAGATTCCAGATAACAACAGGCAAGACACCGCACACACCAATGGCCATGGCGATGTAAATACCGGGCCGCATCAGCAGCTTGCGTCCCGTCCGGGTGAACAGGGCGTAGATCATGCCTGAGAACGGCAAAAAAACGGCCTGGTATTTGGAGGCCAGTGCGATGGCAATACCGAGACCCAGCATTGCCCAGCGCCGTGATTGCGGCAGTTCCGGATCTTTCAAAATCCGGATTATCATATAGGCTGAAAGGGCAAGCCCCAGGTTCAGGGGACCGTCAGGTACGACCAGTATACCGCCAGCCACGACGAAAAATGGTGAAAAGCCGTAAAATGCCGCGGCCCATACACCGCCCCGGCGGGATCCGAGCGCCTTTGCCGCATTATAGATCAGGATCATTGTGGCCATGCCATAGATCAGGAATGGCAGACGGTAAACCATCGGATGATCAAACCCGAACAGGCGTCCGGCAATGATCGGCGACCAGAAACCCAGGGGAGGGTGATCGTAAAAGGCCAGGGAAAATTCGCGCGCCACCGCGACAGCATAGGATTCATCCACGCCCAGTGGCAGGTAAAAGGCGATGACCACGCGCAGGATCAGGGACGCAGCCAGAAAAATCTTGAAATTGCGGGCGTAAAATCTGTCGTCTTTCAAAGCATGTCCTGACCTGTTCCATTGCCCCGCTCAGGAAACCGCAAAGATATGCCGGTATAGCCTGATCCCGATCGTGTTGCACGGGTCATCGCGTCTGCCATGTGACAACGGAACTTGCCACGAAATTCCACAGTGCCCCCACAATAGCGCCAGCAATACTCGACAAAGCCCAGTAAGGAAAGACCGCAAAAAGTGCACTGGCCACGCCCACATTGGCAACCGCACCGATAGAGCAAACGGCATAAAACGATGCCAGTCCTTTCAGAAAAGCCATGCCTTTCAGGTTGCGGTCGCGGTAGGTCAGGAGGTTGTTGAGGTAGAAATTGCTGGTCATGGCCATGATCACCGCAAAGATCTGGGCCTCTATAAAATTATGGAGGCCCAGCACCATGGCAAGCTTTACCATGGCAAGCTGCACGAGAATTCCGGAAACGCCCACCATTCCGAACAGGATGAAGCGGATGGACAGCATGCCGCCGGTCAGATGCGAGGCCATCAACCCCAGAAACTCCAGTGTAACGGCTGAATCCATCTTGCTGGTTCCAAACTGGCGTTCACGAAAAACATAAGGAATTTCATGAATTTTCCATTTGCCGCGGCTGGCAGACAGCATGTCGGCGAGAATTTTGAAGCCCTGTGGCTGCAGGTTTACCACAATTGTGTTGAAGCTCTGGCGGCTGACCATGAAAAAGCCGCTCATCGGATCGCTGGCGGTAATCCCGAGGGCAAGTTTTGCCAGCCGCGTGGCCACATCACTTCCCCATTTGCGAAATTTGGAAAGTCCGTCTCCGGCTGACCCATCCTCCGCATTGCGGCTGCAAATTACCAGATCCAGCGCCGGATCTGCCCTGAAGGCGGAAAACATGTCGCGCAGCTTGGTTTCATCGTGCTGGAGGTCTGCGTCCATCACGGCAACAACCGGGGCGAAACTGGAAAGAATCCCTTCGATACAGGCTCCGGCAAGACCGCGGCGGCCGATGCGATGCAGCAGGCGCACATTCGGGTGCTCCAGTCCAAGACGTGTCACTTCCTGCGCCGTACCGTCAGGGCTGTTGTCATCGACGAAAATCACTTCCCAGTCGATGCCCGAAAGTGCTGTTTGCAGCAGCCCGATCAGCGGACCCAGATTCTGGCGCTCATTATAGGTCGGAACCACGACGGTCAGTTCCGGCTGCGACAAATAAAGCGGGCGGTTGGCAGGCATTGGCGGTTCCCCGGACAGATACACGGCGCCATCTAGCCAAAACTGAAGCGAAGGTCCAGCATTTACGTCGCAAGGCCCAATGTTTCAGGGACGAAACATTGCCGCAGGACATTTTTGCCAGGGCACACGAAACAATCGCGATCCTTGAGCGGGAAGCCCTTGCATTTATGAGGCGAAATCCCTCAATCTTGTTCCACCGGCAATGCCGGTTTTCATTGGGGCTTTTTATGCTCTTTATGAGTCAATGTGGGTGTGGGACGGGGAGACTTGAAAATGGCCATGATAACCGCTGCCGCGCCCGTGCGGGATAACATGTCGAAAACCTGCGCCCCTCCCTTGCACCTGTCATGACAGAACCGATGGTGCGCACCGCACTGATTTTACGCATGTCGTTATCACAAAACCGCTGCACACTTTTGCGCGACATGCTTTAAAAACCTGGTTTAAAATAAAATCACCCGCTACAGGGGCGCCGCAGCGGGTGACGGAAAGATCGATGCTGGGGTAACATCGACCGAACTTTTGAAAATAAATAAACTCTGGAACCGCATTTCCGGATGAACATACCCAAACCATATGCATAATACAAGAAAATGATAGCCGATATATTTTCATGACGCCAGTCCAAAAACCGGAACGGTTTTGCATTTGGCCGTTTTGGTATAATACCAGATCCCGATGACAGGAACCGATTGCGCCGGAGCGATTTTGGTCGCCGGCGAGGAGAAAACCACAGTCGGACCCATCGGTCCGGCGCGGATTTTCGACGATGTACGGAGGGCACAAGCGCCCGGTCCTTCGGACGGCCGGATTTCCTTCACCGACCTTGTCGCAATCCTCGACCGATGCGAGAGCATCGCCCAGCGGTATGCTCCTCGTCGGATAAGGGCCTCCGGTCCCACGCAACAGCTTCCTGTCATCGAGATCTGGTATAAGCCGGTCTGCAGTCGTTACCGTCCGCCAACCTTCAGGCCCGGTGCCGGCCGCTCTTCCAGAATCTGGCTGCGAAAGCGGAAAAGTGCTGCCGGCCTTCCGCCGGTTTCTGTTGTTGTGCGACCGGTTGGCTCAACAAGTTCTGCACCTTCCACCAGCCTGCGAAAGTTCTGCTTGTGCAGGTGGCGTCCGGAAATAGCCTCAACAGTGGCCTGAAGGTCAGTCAGGGTGAAGGCCGGTGCCATGAGTTCAAAAATCACGGGACGGTATTTGATCTTGCTGCGCAATCGCGCCAGTGCTGTTGCCGCAATCCGGCGGTGATCATGCTTCATCTGTTGTCCGAGCGGAGTGTCGAGACCGGTGGAGCGGGTGCGCCTGTCATTAACTGATTCTGCCATCAGCCCTGCTTCGTACAGCAGTTCGTAGCGTTCCAGCACACGTTCTTCGTCGAAGGGAAAGCCCTCAAGACCAAAAGCCAGACGCAGCCGCGTCTTGCGGGAGGGCAAAAGACCGGTTGAGCCGCCGGATCCCTGCACCCATTTCTTCAGGGCAGGCAGGATGATCCGGTCGAGAATGGCAGGGCGTCCGGCCCGGAAATCTTCCCAGGGCAGAAAATGATACCAGTCGACAAACTGTGCATTTTCCCGGCCCAGCCGCTCCGCCGTTGCAGGCGCGGCGCGGGTCAGGGCAAGATAACCGACAGAAACCACATGTGGACCGGTATCCCCAGGCATCGTGTGGCGACCGCGATCTCCAAATGTGTAGAGCTGTTCGACATAGCCAAGCCGGAGTGCGGTCTGGGCCTCGACATGGGCCCGCAACGACATTTCAAATGTCCTGTGGCGCATCGGATCAAACGCCCCGAATGGCAGGCTTGGCTGATGCGCATCGCCCGGTTCATGGACAATGAGCATACGCGGGCTCTTGCCGGACATGGAGATGATCGCCGCATTCAGCCCGATTTCCACAGAGTTTGACGGATTAGCCTGCGTCATGGCCGCCAGTCTCTCCGGTATCAGTCTCTCCGGTATCAGTCTCTCCGGTATCAGTCTCTCCGGCAAGCGAAAAGAGGAAGGGGGCGTTTCCGTCAGCATCTGCCCCCCTGCCGATCCGGGCCACGGCCTTTATGAGGTGCCCCTGCCGGTCAAGCAGGCTGTCGGCAATCGCAACCAGCCTTGTATTGGGTGTGGCAAAGGGCGAGGCCCGCCGCAAGCGCCAGGCAAGTGCATCATCATCCTGTTCCGGATGCAGGCTGAGCGCGGCAATCAGGGCGGCAGCCGGAGAGCGCGAAACCCCCATCCAGCAATGGATCAGCAGGGGGAATTGCCGGTCCCACAACCTGGCAAAATCGATAATCTGCAGGACATGACTTTCCTGCGGGGCAATCAGATCCGCAGTACCGGCAAAATCAATGTCATTGACACCAAGAGAAAGATGCCTGTCCTTGTCAATCACGCCGGGCTTGTGAAAGCTCTGGTCTTTCGCCATCAGGCTGATCATGCTGCGGGCATCATGCCGGACCGCCATTTCTGCAATGCGGGCGAGCGGCGAAACCACGATATAGGTCATGACCGGCAGGTCTCCTTGTGGCCGCGCAAATGCTCAATGGACCGGAACCGTTGCACAAACAGTTTTTGTGCCTCGATGGCGGGCAGGGGGTCGATCAGAATCATCTCCCTGGTAATGCCGCGCGGCTGGCCAAAAAGCTTTTGCGCCTCTCCGGTGGTAAACCCGGCAAGAAGCGTGGCCTCAAAAAAGGCAGCAATATGATCGGCTTTCTTGATCCTGGCTTTCAGCTCGCGCGGTGTGGCTGCAGGAAGGCCAAACGCCTGGTGAATGGCAGATTCCAGCCGTTTTTCCACCTGCTTGTAGTCGCCGCCAACCACAGACTTGAATGGTGAGATCATGTCGCCGATCACATATTCCGGCGCATCGTGCAAAAGTGCCATCTGCATTTCATCAGGCGTTGCCGCATGGCTGCGCCGGAAAATTTCTTCCACCACCAGACTGTGCTGCGCCACCGAAAAGGCATGATCGCCAAAGGTCTGGCCATTCCAGCGCGCCACCCGGGCAAGACCATGGGCAATATCCAGAATTTCCACATCCAGCGGCGAGGGATCCAAAAGGTCCAGACGCCTGCCTGGACAGCATGCGCTGCCATGCCCGCATCGGCGCAGTCATGCACTGGCCTCGTCCGGTGACGATGCTGTGGGAAAAACAAGGCCGGACCATTGCGGCAGGGTGAGCGAAACGGCCACATCGCCTGCCAGGATGGGCTGGCCGGAATGCATGGCATCACCCGCCTTGTCGATCCGCACAATCGCAAGCCCCTGCCGGCCGCAAACACTTCCCAGAGATCCGACAGGCTTGTCACCCGCCATGACCGGCGTACCCGTCGGCGGCAGGTCTGACCGGCAGGAGACGATCACCACGCGCCTGCGGGCCGTGGCGCGGTGCTGCATGCGCGAGACAACCTCCTGTCCGACATAGCAGCCTTTCTTGAAGGAGACACTGCCGTTCAGATCCATCAGGGCATCATGGGGAAAAATGTCAGACAATGCATAATCGTATCCGGATTCTGCAATGCCGGCAGAAATGCGCAGCGCCGTGTAAAAAGGGGTGGATTCCGCTCCATGCCGGCCTTCCAGGCGCCAGAGCGACTGGCCTGCAACCGCAAAACGGTGATCTTTCACAGCACCTGCAATCTCGCACTGAAAAACGCTGGTTCCGGTCATGGGGGAGGCGACAATTGCGACATTGGCCCGCAACCTGTACAGCGAAAGACGGCGCACAAGCCCGTCGCGTTGCGCCATGCCGGTTTCCAGCGCAAAACCGTCTGCCTTGCGCGAGATCAGGAAGTCAAACATGATTTTGCCCTGCGGTGTCAAAAGGGCACCGGGCTTTGCCAGACCTTCCGGCAGGGATTCCACATCCGTTGTAATAAGACCCTGCAGGAAACCTGCCGCATCAGGTCCGCAAACCTGCAGGCAACAGCGCATGTCCAGAAAATTGGCAGGGATGTCTGAAACCATGGTGTGATCCTGTTCTTTAAAACAGGTAGTCCGCCGTGCCTGATTCAGCAAGTGGCCAGGCTTCCTGAATCACTCGCCGGCAGTAAAATATTTCCACGTTCCGTCCGGCTTGATGCCAACCTTGTAGAAATTGTAGCTGCCAAATTCCACCATGTCTGCGTAGTCTCCGGCGGTCACCAGACGCATCAGCTCAACCTTTTCAGGCGCGGTCAGCGTAGACAGTGTCTTCTCGGAAAAATACGGCCAGACATAGATTTCATCCGGTGTTCCGGCAGCGATATGAACGAACCCGGTGGAAAGGATGTCGAGAAGGATCGACATGGTTTCCAGCCCTTCACCGTCGCCTGAAATGTCTTTCAGCGAGGCAACAGGGTCCGTTCCGGGTTCAGCAGAATTCACATCTGTCTGGTTCGGGCCGGGATTCAGCAAGGGCCTCAGACGCTCAGCATCGCCGGACGTTGCGGCATCAATAATCATCTGTCGTGTCTTTGCAACAGCTTCCGGCACTTTGCTGATATCGTATAACACTTCGACAGGAGGCTTTTCCACCTCGGGAGCCGGTGCAGCCTGTGCGCCTTCATCATCAATTTCATCAACAGGTTGCGGACCTTTGGGAACCAGCGGATCTTCGGGCGGCAGGGATCCGGTTGTATCACTGGCATCAGGCAGGCTCAGGCAATCTGCACCCGTACAGCCGGTGTCGCCGGCAGGTGGAAGCTTTTGTTCGGCAGCAGGGGAAGCACCTTTGATGTCACTCAGCGCATAAGCCTGAACAGGTGCCAATATCAACCCCGCCATCACAAGGCCCGATGACGCAAGCACGTACAGGCGCAGCGATTTCAGCGGCAGTAAAAAAACATTCAGTCTCAACATGGTGGTTCCGGCCTATTGCAGGGTACGGTCCGGTGAGAATTCACCTGCATGCATGCGATCCAGCAATGAATTCAACATGGCTTCCGCACCGCTTTCCCCATGCATGCGGATGGTTTCACGCATCGCAAGCGCAATGGCTGCATCGGCTATGATTTCAGGTTCAATCCCGTCGGCCATACCATCAGCCCAGGCCTCGTTTTGATATTCGAGCGCAGCCTGCATTTTTTCATGCACAATCATATCATCGAGTTCATTCAGGCTGGCTTGCATGTCTACATCATTCCTTGCGCGGATGAATTACGTTACCGCTCTGTTAACAACTCTAACAGTTTTTTCCCAAAACGACACGGGGTCATTTTAAAAGAGGTTAATTTTTCATTAATTTCCATACCTGGCAACAATTTCGGCAACGAGTGTTGCACCTTCGTTACGATACCGTGTTTCTCCCACAATCGCCGCTGCTGTGCAAGAGGTATAAAAGGCAGCAAAGGAGCGGTAGCCGCGGTTGAAAGCCGCTGTCAGCCTTGCCTGTCTTTCAGGTTCATTTAACGCTTCTGTTTCAATGAGTTGCTTTACAGACAATCGCCACTGGTCCTCTTGTCGGTTCTGGCAGAGATTGCGCAGGTATTGCAGCGATCCCATAATCTCTGACAGGCGGACAAGACGGTCATCGTAAGGTGCGGGCTTTTCAGTATTTGCAACGGATGGTGTTTCCGGCAGCGCAATTGCAGCTTTTTTTTCTGCAGCCGTTGCTGCCTGCGACAATATGTCAACAGCAATCAGGCCGCAAATCACGATGGAAGGCAAAAGTTTTTTCATATCGGAAGCAAACCAGAAGAGCGGCCATCGTGCAAGTCCGCGCCAGCGCACAGTCGTGCATTGTCGGCCAGAGCATGATGTCTTTCACTGGAACCCATTCTGTTGGCTCAAGCGGCGGGAAATGGTGTGTCGGGTGGCGCGTGTCGTAGCAGGACGCATACGGCCAAGCCACCCGGCGCAACAGTTACCCCGCTTCAGCCAACCCTTCGGGCGACAGGAATTTTCACGATCATCTTCGGCTTTTGTCTCGACCATACGTCTTTGTATGTCCATGCGCCAAAAGCCTTGATCCTCGTAAAAAATTCCTTGTCGCAGAATGATTCCAGTGAGAGACATCATGCTCTAATATCCGCCGCGTTCAAGCTTGTTGATACAGTCTATGATGCTTTCCGGCACATTCATCGATCGAATTTCATCAGGACTGAACCATCCGGCTGCATCCGCATCATCGGCTGCAACCGCTTCCCGCCTGTCCCGCTCAAAAACCCTGAACACCGACAGGAAGAAATGGCTTTGTGCGGCTCCGTCCTGCCGGTAGGTAACCAGATCATAGGTTTCAAACAGCACGGGATCAAAAACGTCAATCCCCGTCTCTTCCAGAAATTCGCGGATCACCGTCTCCTGCGCCGTTTCTCCCGGCTCACCCCTTCCGCCGGGAAAGGCATAGAGATCGGCGGATGGCGGATTTTTGCGGCGGATCAGCAGATAGCGTCCGTCCCGCTCCAGAATTCCAGAAGAGGCCGGTTGCGGACGAAACGGGTGCGGGGCATTGTCCATAGGCGCTGTCCATGATGCGGGAAAAATCCAATGACTCTTGTGAATGACTACAATATTGCAGGCCATCTGCAAATTGCTGCGCTACACTGCACTGGGCCCTTCAACAACAACAGCAAGAATGGACTTTGAGATTCCATGTGCGGACGCTTTGCCTTGACTGTATCGCCAGAGGAACTGGCCGAACTGTTTGCCATTGTTGATCTGGAGGATTTCCCGCCGCGCTATAATATTGCCCCGACGCAGCCCGTCCTGATTGTCACCGCCGGTCAGACACCGGAAAAGGGCTCGAACGGTTCTGGCAGAAAGAGCCTGCTGGTGCGCTGGGGGCTGATCCCCTCGTGGGTTAAAGATCCGGATGATTTTCCGCTGCTTTTCAATGCCCGCTGCGAAACGGCCATTGAAAAGGCATCATTCCGCGCCGCCATGCGCCACAAGCGCATCCTTGTTCCGGCTTCCGGGTTTTATGAATGGCACCGTCCGCCGAAGGAGAGCGGTGAAAAAAGCCGGGCCTTTTGGGTGCGTCCGAAGAACGGCGGACTCCTCGCCTTTGCCGGCCTTATGGAAACCTGGGCCTCTGCCGATGGTTCGGAAGTCGACACCGCAGCCATTCTGACAACATCCGCCAACGCAGCCTTCGCGCCGGTCCATGACCGGCTGCCGGTGGTGATCGCCCCGCAAGATTTTGATCGCTGGCTGGATTGCAGGACACAGGAACCGCGCGATGTTACGGATCTGATGGTGCCTGCGCAGGATGACTTTTTTGAATGCATCCCGGTCTCCGATCTGGTCAACAAGGTCAAAAATGTCGGATCCGGGCTGCAAACGCCTATTGAGGGTGCAAAACCTTTGCCCAAGCCGAAAAAGCGACCGGGTGAAAAACCGGGCGATGATCAGATGGACCTGTTCTGAAGATGAAATCCTTGAAGATGTCGCTGATATTTGGTAAAAATGCCGCATGGTAAAGTCAAACACACACAGAGTGTCGGTCACGCTTTCGCCAGAGCAGGATGCTCTGCTGGAAGCCTCAGTTATGTCTGGCCATTATCCCAGCAAGAGTGAAGTCCTTCTTGAAGGCTTGCGCTTGTGGGAAGAAAAGCAACTATTGGAGAATGTTGACAGCGACTTGCTGCGCAAAGCCTATGCCGATGGCATGGACAGCGGTGAACCTGTCGTAATAACGGTTGAGGATATGCTGGCGGAATTCAAGGCAGTAAAACATGGAAAAGCCGCTCTTTAGGCTTTCGCCAAAAGCTTTGCGCGACCTGCATGAGATCTGGTCCTATATTGCAGATAGCAATGAGCCCGCCGCTGACGCCCTGCTGAAACGCATTGACCAAAAGATAAAGCGTGCATGCCGGTTTCCGCTGATGGGTTCACCGAGGCCGGATATTGCGCCCGAGCTGCGTATTCTGGTGGAAGGGCACTATCTGGTACTCTATGAAGCGGAGAGTTCCGGCCTGTTGATTGTGGCTGTGGTACACAGCAGCCGGTCTATGGACAAATGGCTTGAATCAGATGAAGCATGATCCATGAACACCATCTTCTCTGCCGCCCTGTCCGGATTCCTCCTCGGAGGCTCGCTCATCATTGCCATCGGCGCACAGAATGCCTTCCTTCTGCGGCAGGGGCTGTTGCGGCGCCATGTTTTCATACTCTGCCTGATCTGTGCGCTGTCGGATGCGCTGCTGATTGCCGCAGGCGTTGCCGGTCTGGGAACCGTCATCAGGCAATCGCCCGATCTGTTGATTGCGGTGACGCTGGGCGGCATCGTGTTTCTGGGATTCTATGCGGCTTCCGCGTTTTTGCGGATGCTCCGGCCAAAGGCCCTGAAAGACGCAGGTGCAGACGGGCTGAGCCTGAAGGCCGCCATTGCCACCTGTCTTGCCTTCACCTTTCTCAATCCGCATGTCTATCTGGATACGGTCGTGCTGATCGGCAGCCTGTCATCGGTCTATAGCGGCCCGGCGCATGTAGCCTATGGGGCAGGGGCGGCCCTTGCCTCATTCGTCTGGTTCTTCGGCCTTGGCTATGGTGCACGGCTGTTGCAGCCACTCTTTGCAAAACCCGCAGCCTGGCGGGTTCTGGATGGAATCATCGGCTTGGTAATGCTGATGCTGGCCATCAGCCTGATTCTGCGCTTTTAGACTACTGCCATTCAGGCAGCGGAACCGGCGAGCACTGGCTTGACCGTTTCGGATTTTTTCGGTTTGCGGGCCATCAATGTGGCGGCAACGACGGCGCGAATGCCTACGGGACGGTAATGTGCTGCCAGAGAATCAGTCTTCTGCTTGGCAGAATGCGGGGCTTTCATGATGTTTCCTCGGTTTTTTAAGTATAAACATCGCCTGCATTTCAGGCGATGCGGTTTTTCCCGCAGGATTGAGACAAAACCAAGGCATTTGTGACAAATTGTAAAGGTTGGCATAAATACCTTGTGCATGGAGATTTTGTGGAACCATCTTGACCAAAAGCAGCAAAAAAGGCATAGAAATTCCATGAAAACGAAGTGCTGCAACATTTGCCGGAGCATTATACGCTAGCAGACATGCTGGTGCGGCCGTTTTCGTCTCCAATTCTTAAAGATGATGACAAGCGACCTGCCAGCGGGCATGTGGGCGTGTCTGACGTTTGAGAAGGGTTTGGAGACTGACAATGAGTGCAAGGCCGCAACTGAAATTCTACAATACATTGACGCGCGAAAAATCTCTGTTCGTTCCCATCGACGCGAACAATGTGCGCATGTATGTCTGCGGCCCCACCGTCTATGATTTTGCCCATATCGGCAATGCCCGTCCGGTGATCGTGTTTGATGTGATGAACCGGCTTTTGCGCCATGTCTATGGCGATCAGCATGTCACCTATGTGCGCAATATTACAGACGTGGACGACAAGATCAATGCCCGTGCCCTGCGCGATTTTCCCGGCCTGCCGCTGAACGAGGCCATCCGCGCGGTGACGGAGAAGACCGAAAAGCAGTTTATCGCGGACGCAAAGGCGCTCGGCTGCCTTGAGCCGGATGTCCAGCCCCGCGCCACCGACAATATCGTGCAGATGGTCGAAATCATCCAGCACCTGCTGGATCGCGGCCATGCCTATGTGGCCGAGGGTACAGAGGGCCGCGAGGTGCTGTTTTCCGTGCCGTCCATGCCGGATTACGGCCAATTGTCAAAGCGGAAACAGGAGGATCAGCAGGCCGGCGCCCGCATCGCGGTTGAAGCCCACAAGCGCAATGCCAGCGACTTTGTCCTGTGGAAGGAATCGGCTGCCGACCAGCCGGGCTGGCATGCGCAATTCGTGTTTGACGGTACATCGAGCCAGATCTTCGGCCGTCCCGGCTGGCATATTGAATGCTCGGCCATGAGCCAGCGCTATCTGGGCGAGACATTCGATATTCATGGTGGCGGACTGGACCTGATCTTCCCGCACCATGAAAACGAAATTGCGCAGTCGCGCTGCGCCCATGGCACATCCACCATGGCCAATGTATGGATGCACAACGGCTTTCTGCAGGTCGAGGGCAAAAAAATGTCCAAGTCTGAAGGGAATTTTGTGACCATTGCGGAATTGCTGGAAACGGAAAAGTTCGGCGGACGCAAATGGCCGGGCGAGGTGCTGCGCCTTGCCATGCTGATGACGCATTACAGGCAACCAATTGATTTTTCGTTCAGACGTTTGGAGGAAGCGCAGTCAAGACTAAAAAAATGGTATGATTTTTCAGCTCTTAGAACGACGGTGCCCAGGAAGAATGAATTATTGACTTTGGTTATTCGCGACCTTTCAGATGATTTAAATATTTCCGATGCATTTTCCCGAATTGACGCTGTCGTTGATGCTGAAGGCTTCAAGGAAAGTGATAGGCACGCGGTTTCTAGTGTCCTTGCGTTCCTAGGATTTGCTCCCCCGCCGAATGAATACTTGAACGTCGTCAGAGGACTTAGATCCGTAATAAAATCACTTTCCGGAAGGACATTGGGCAATATTGAAAATTTTGTTGAAAGCGGAATTGCTCGACCATTGTTGAAGAATGGGAAATTACGGCCTCACGCTAATGCTCTGATTGCAATCATGGCCTTACGCGATTGGGCAAATGAGCATATACCGAAGGATGTCCCTATTCGTGGCCCCGTTGCATTAGAGCTCAATAGATATTCGGATATACTTCGCCCTAAGAGTTCAAGTGCGGAAGACGAAGTCCGACGACTGATATCTACGCGCCTCGAAATGCTCAAGGCCAAAAACTTTGCAGGTGCCGACCGTATCCGCGACGAACTCCTTGCCCAGGGCATTCAACTGAAAGACGGCAAAGACCCGGTGACGGGCGAGCGCGTGACAACCTGGGAGGTTCGGCGGTGAGGCTCTTTTTCTCACAAAAGAAAACCCCTCCCCAACACGTCGAAGCGATAATCGATTCGCTGGATCGATTATTGTTTCGCTTCTCCACCCCACAAGTGGGAGGGGGCTCTTCCGCGCCTGCTGCAATTCGGTCGTCCCATTCAAACTTGTCGAAAAACTATGATTGTGTTTCATTTTACCTCTTCCGGGCTTTTAAGGTGAGGCGGGAAGCCGCAACGCATGAGGTCACCCCCTCCCCCTTGTGGGGAGGGTTGGGGAGGGGGCTTTTTCCAACGTTAAAGAGTTTGGAGGACAGCCATGCCGCATTCCAACATTGAAGAAAAAACCAGGCAGAGGGCGAAGACGCTGCGAAAGGACATGACCCGCGCAGAAATTGCCATGTGGTCGATGCTGCGAGACTTTCGTCCCTTTGGCGCACGGTTTCGCCGCGAAACGCCCATCGGTGCCTACATCGCTGATTTTGCATGGCTCTCCGCAAAAACAGTCATTGAGGTAGATGGTGACAGCCATGCCACTTCTGGCGGGATCTGGCACGACCGCGTTCGCGACCGCTTCATGCAATCGCAAGGGTTTACTGTCTTGCGGTTTGACAATGATCAGGTGCTCGATGGTCCGGACTTCGTGTTTCTGACGATAGAGAAACATATTCGTCCTTTCCTGAAAAAGACGCTTGGAAATGAAGATTATGAAACAGACTCGCCATTTCTGCCGGAAAGTCGAAAAAACCTCGTAATTTCAAAGGCTTTGAAGGACAGTATTGAATCTCTTGTTCATCTGCGGCTGGATATGCTCAAAGGTGGAAATAGCAAGGACGCTGAAAAAATCCGCAATGATCTTTTGGTTAAGGGAGTTCGCCTAACGGATTCAAAAGATTCAGAAACCGGAATGCCAACCACCGCATGGGAATTGGTCAAAGGAAAGAGAATATGACCGCTGAACCAACCTGTTCCGGCGGCTGCCAGTGTGGCGCGGTGCGTTTTCGGGTGCGCGGCATATTGTCGGATGCCTCCATTTGCCATTGCCGCATGTGCCAGAAGGCCTTTGGGAATTATTTTGCGCCGCTGGTAAACACGAAAGATGCCGGTCTGACATGGACGCGGGGCAGGCCGAAATATTTCCGCTCGTCGAATGTGGTTCAGCGCGGATTTTGTGAAAATTGCGGCACAACCCTGACCTATGAGGCACCGGATGGTGTGGCGCTGGCGATTGGCGCGTTTGATGATCCGTCGCGTGTTGCGCCCATTGTGCAGTTCGGAACCGAGGCCAGGGTGCCGCAGTTCGAGACGCTCCACACCTTGCCCGGTCATGTGACCGGGGATGATATGGAAGCAGCGCCCTTTCTGGCAGAGATGGCCTCGCACCAGCATCCAGACCATGATACCGAAAATTGGCCATCGGAGAAACCGCATGACTGACCTCAGAACCCTTTACCCCGAAATCGAACCCTGTGGCTCCGGCTTTCTGGACACAGGCGACGGCCACCGTATCTATTGGGAACGCTCCGGTACGAAGGGCGCAAAGCCTGCCGTGTTCCTGCATGGTGGCCCGGGCGGCGGATTTTCGCCCGCCCACCGGCGGCTGTTTGATCCAAAGCTCTATGACGTGATGCTGTTCGACCAGCGCGGTTGCGGCAGGTCCACGCCCAATGCCTCGCTCGACAACAACACGACCTGGCATCTGGTCGCCGATATCGAGCGGCTGCGGGAAATGATGGGTGTTGAAAAATGGCAGGTGTTCGGCGGTTCCTGGGGCTCCACACTGGCGCTGGCCTATGCGCAAACGCATCCCGACCGTGTGAGCGAACTGATCGTGCGCGGCATTTACACGCTGACAAAGGCCGAACTGGACTGGTACTACCAGTTTGGAGTCTCGCAAATGTTCCCGGACAAGTGGGAGCGCTTTGTGGCACCGATCCCGGTCGAGGAGCGTGGTGCGATGATGGCGGCCTATCGCAAGCGGCTCACAAGCGAGGACCGCAAGGTTCAGATCGAGGCGGCGCGTGCCTGGAGCCTGTGGGAAGGCGAGACGATCACCCTGCTTCCCGAGCCATCGACCAGTGACAAGTTTGGCGAGGATGATTTCGCCCTTGCCTTTGCCCGCATCGAGAACCACTATTTCGTGCATGCCGGCTGGATGGAGGAAGGCCAGCTGCTGCGCGACGCCTGCAAGCTGAAAGACATTCCCGGCACCATTGTTCATGGCCGCTATGATATGCCATGCCCGGCCCACTATGCCTGGGCGCTGCACAAGGCCTGGCCGAAGGCCGATTTCCGCCTGGTCGAAGGGGCAGGCCATGCCTATTCCGAGCCGGGCATTCTCGATCAGCTCATTCGCGCCACAGACACATTTGCTGGCAAAAGCACGACACAACCCTGAAGACAGGAGCAGAACCATGTTTGACCATACAGGTATCAGCGTTTCCGATTTTGAAGCCGCAAAAACGTTTTACGACAAGGCATTGGCACCTCTTGGTGCGTCCTTGTTGATGGTGGTTCCGCCCGAGCATACCAATGGTGTTGCGGTCGGTGGCTATGGCAAGGACCGTCCGATGTTCTGGCTGCATGAAGGAGAAAGGCAGACCCCGCCGGTCCATGTGGCCTTTTCGGCAGAAAGCCGCAGCGCGGTCGATGCCTTTTATGCCTCGGCCATCGCCGCAGGCGGAACGGACAATGGCGCACCGGGCATCAGGGCGCATTATCATCCGACCTATTACGGGGCATTTGTGCTCGATCCGGACGGCAACAATATCGAGGCCGTTTGCCACAAGCCTGAATAGACCTTGCCTGATACAGTTCATTCGTTGACAGGGCCAGAAAGCCTGAAAGCCAGTTCCATGACACGAGAAAAAATTCACCTCTTCGACACAACCCTGCGCGATGGCCAGCAGACACCCGGCATTGATTTCTCGCTGGAGGACAAGATTGCCATTGCGTCCATGCTGGATGAGTTCGGTCTGGATTACATCGAGGGCGGCTATCCGGGTGCCAACCCCACGGACACGGCGTTTTTTGAAAAGAAGCGCACACAGAAAGCCAATTTCGTGGCCTTCGGCATGACGAAGCGGGCAGGGGTGTCTGCGTCCAATGATCCGGGTCTGGCAGCCCTGTTGCAGGCCAAAAGCGACAGTATCTGCTTTGTCGCCAAAAGCTGGGATTATCATGTGAAGGTAGCGCTCGGCTGCACCAATGCGGAAAACCTCGAAAGCATAAAAGACAGTGTCGAGGCTGCCGTAAAGGCGGGCAAGACAGCGATGGTCGATTGCGAGCACTTCTTTGATGGTTACAAGGCAAACGCTGCCTATGCGCTTGCCTGCGCCAGAACCGCCCATTATGCCGGCGCGCGCTGGGTGGTGCTGTGCGATACCAATGGCGGAACCCAGCCATCGGAAATCCGCGCCATTGTTGAGGCCGTTATCGCCGCAGGCGTTCCGGGCAGCCATCTGGGCATCCATGCCCATAATGATACCGGCCAGGCTGTGGCCAATTCGCTGGCTGCTGTGGAGGCCGGCGTGCGCCAGATCCAGGGGACGCTGAACGGCATTGGCGAGCGCACCGGCAATGCCAATCTGGTAACGCTGATGGCGACCCTGTCTTTGAAGCCGGTTTTCAGCGACCGGTTTGAAATCGGCATCGACGCCGAAGGCCTGTCGGGTCTGACCAAACTGTCCCATTCCTTTGACGAGCTTCTCAATCGCTCGCCGGACCAGCAGGCACCGTATGTCGGCGCATCCGCCTTTGCCACCAAGGCCGGCATTCACGCCTCGGCGCTGCTCAAGGATCCGCGCACATACGAACATGTAGTGCCGGAATCCGTGGGCAATTTCCGCAAGGTCATGGTGTCGGATCAGGGCGGCAAGGCCAATTTCATCAATGCGCTCAGGCGCCGGGGCATTGATGTCGCAAAGGATGATCCGCGTCTGGACCGCCTGATCGGAATCGTCAAGGACCGCGAATCCACCGGCTATGCCTATGAGGGGGCGGATGCCAGTTTCGAGCTTCTGGCCCGCAGGACACTTGGGTCCGTGCCGGAATTTTTCAGGGTTGAGAGCTTCCGCGTCATGGTGGAGCGGCGGTTTGATGCCAATGGCAACCTCAAAACCGTCTCCGAGGCCGTTGTCAAGACGGAAATCGACGGAAAGGTTGTCCTGTCTGTCTCGGAAGGCCACGGCCCGGTCAATGCGCTGGATCTGGCGCTGCGCAAGGATCTGGGCAAGTACCAGGCCGAAATTGCCGATCTGGAACTGGCCGACTACAAGGTCCGTATCCTCAATGGCGGCACCGGGGCCGTTACCCGGGTTCTGATTGAATCGACCGATGATACCGGCGCGCGCTGGTGGACCGTCGGCGTTTCCGACAATATCATCGATGCCTCCTTCCAGGCATTGATGGATTCCATTGTCTACAAGCTGATGAAAAACCGGGCGCTGGCGGGGAGAATTGCGGCGGAATGAGGCAATTGCCTCACAAATATGAATTGGTGCATCTGTCCGCGTTGATATAATCGGGGCTGATGGCGCTTCGGCACCGCGGAGAGAAAGCATGTCACTATTGGAAAATGAAACCGTGCCGGTAAAGCCCGCCGTTCCCGTCACCGGTGACAGTCTGCGCGGCTTTGCCTTCGCGTTGACGGCCTATCTGCTCTGGGGGTTCCTGCCCTTGTTCATGAAGGCGGTGGCCCATATTCCGGTGGCCGAAGTCATTGCCCATCGCATTGTCTGGTCTGTACCGATTGCAGGCATTGTCCTGATCTGGCTGGGCCGCACCGCCGATATTGCCAGGGCCCTGAAATCGCCGCGGACGCTCGCAATGGCCGGCCTGACTGCTGCACTGGTCGCTGTCAACTGGGGCATTTATGTCTGGTCGATAGCCAATGACCGGGCGATTGAATCCGCACTCGGCTATTATATCAATCCGCTGTTTTCCATCTTTATGGGCTCGGTCCTGCTCAAGGAAAAATTGCAGCCCCTGCAGAAGGTCGCCGTTGGCCTTGCCGCCTGTGCTGTGGGTGTTCTGGCCTGGGAAACGGGTGGTCTGCCATGGGTATCGCTGGGCCTGACCTTTTCCTGGGGGTTCTATGCGTTTTTCCGCAAAACCTTGCCTGTTGGTCCCAATCAGGGTTTCTTTCTCGAAGTCCTGCTGATGTTTCCCTTTGCCATCGGCTGGATCCTCTATGTCGAGGCAACAGGGCAGGGTCATTTCGGCGATACGGGCGCTCATGATGTCATGCTTTTGATGCTGTGCGGTGTGGTGACGGCAGCACCGTTGATGATCTATGCCAATGGCGCGAAATTGCTCAAACTGTCCACCATCGGCATCATGCAATATATCGCGCCCACCATGATCTTCATCACGGCTGTCTTCGTGTTCAGGGAGCCTTTCAGTTCCGCCAAAATGGTGGCTTTTGCACTGATCTGGGCTGCACTGTTCGCCTATACATGGTCGATGTTTGCTACCCATCGGGCAGACAGGGCAGACCGCAAACTGCAGACACAGAAGGTCTGATCCACCATGCCGGTTTATGAACTGGCGGCCCTTCTTGCGGCTGTCTGCTGGTCTGCGACGGGTTTGATCGCCACAGCCCCCGTGCGCCATCTGGGTGCCTTCACCTTCACCCGCTACCGGATGATCGTGGTTCTGGTCATGCTTGCGTTTGTCCTCACCGTAACCGGCAAATGGTCAGGTCTCGAATCCTGGCAGGTGGGGCCGATTGTTCTCTCCGGGCTTTTCGGCATACTCCTGGGCGATTGCATCCTGTTTGTAACACAGTACCGGCTGGGGCCTCGCCGCACATCCATCCTGTTTGCCACGAATGCGCCGGTTTCGGTGGTTCTCGGCTGGCTGCTCCTGGGGGAAAAGCTCTCGCCTCTGGCCATTCTGGGTTTTGTCCTCACCTTTACCGGTGTCATTCTGGCTATTGCCTTCAATCGCAGACAGGGGCAGCAACATGCCTGGGAAGAGGTGCGCGGTCCGCTCTGGGCCGGTGTTGCCTTTGGCCTGCTGGCGGCCCTGCTGCAATCGGCCGGTTCGCTTCTCGCCCGTCCGGTCATGAGCGCGGGGGCAGACCCGTTCGTGGTGTCGTTCATGCGCGTGGCCGTGTCCGTCGCCGGCCTTCAGGCCCTGTCCCTGTTGCCCTGTGGTTTTTTCCGGCCCAAAAATCCGCTGACGCTCAAAACCTCGGTTGCCCTTGCAACAACCGGTATTGTTGGCATGGGCGTGGGCATGACACTGGTGCTTTTTGCACTTTCCGGCGGCAAGGTCGGCATTGTGTCCATCCTGTCGGCCACATCACCGGCCCTGCAATTGCCGTTGATCTGGTTTGTCACGAAGGAACGCCCTCCGGCAACGGCCTGGCTGGGCTCGGCCCTGGCCGTTATCGGCAGTGCACTGATTTTCCTGCGCTGAGGCAGGCTGTCCCTGGCTTACAGCTTTGCGATGATGGCGCTGTCGCCTTCCACGTCGAGCTCGGCCCATGCTGCCTGAATGCCAGGCACAATATCCTCAGCCCGGTCAATGACCAGCGGCTGCACCAGATGACCGGTATGGATAAAGCCGGACGACCGCATGTGGTCCAGCAGTTCCAGCATCGGGTTCCAGAAACCGTTGATATTGGCAAAAACCATGGGCTTGCGGTGGCGGCCAAGCTGGCCCCACGTCATGATCTCGACAATTTCTTCCAGCGTGCCGATACCGCCGGGCAGGGTGACAAACGCATCCGAGCGCTCGAACATCTTGTGTTTGCGCTCATGCATGTCACGGGTCACCACCAGTTCGTTCAGCTGGCCAAGCGCATGGCGTGTGGCTTCCTTGTCCATCAGGAATTCGGGGATAATCCCTGTCACGCTGCCCCCGTGGGAGAGAACACCGGCGGCAACAGCACCCATGATACCACGGGTTCCGCCGCCGTAAATCAGACGGATGTTATTGTCGGCAAGCGACCGGCCCAGCAGGCGTCCGGCATTCATATGGTCAGGATCGCGTCCGGGCTGTGAACCACAATAGACGCAAATGTTCCGAATTGGCACAATGTGTTCTGTCATGTCTTCATTGGATATTGCTGCAACTGCACAGTCAAGGAAAATGACGCGAAAACACAGGTTAAACAACACAAAATTAACAACAAAGCTTGTGCATCGTGACGCTTGACGCTAGCAATCCTGTATGTTTGCGGAAAGATTCCGCCCGGAGAGAGATGATGATGAAAAACCGTGCCGGATTGCTGGCTTTGCTGGTTCTTGCAATTGCAACAGTCATTATGGTGTTTTTTGTGATGCCGCGCCTCACAGGTGAAAACTCTCCCTTGTCCGAAGCGGTAAACAAGGCCTCAGACACGGTGAAGGACGCTGCCAAAACGGCGACGGAAACGGCGGGCGATGTCGCAAAGACGGTAGCGGAAACGGCCAACAAGGCTGTTGACCAAACCTCGAATGTGCTGAACGGCGATGCTGGCAAGCTGGTTCTGGAAAAAATGGGTCGTCTTCAGGCCGATGCGAAGGCTGCAACGGAAGAACTGCAGGCCCTGTATGCCGATGGCAAGACACCCTCTGCCGAAGCACTGGCCGCTGCCAGGGCCAGGGCGGTAGCCGCCTATGACGCTTTGAAGGCGTTGAAACTGCCCGAGGGTCTTGATGCCTCTGTTGCTGCCTCTCTTGCCGCAGCAGAAGAACAGGCCTCCAAAGCTCTGGAACTGGTGAAAAATCTCCCGGCTGATGCTGCGGCTGCCGGTGCGGCCATGCCGGGCATTGATCAGGCCGCAAAGGCTGTGGAAGCCGCCACGCAAACCGCCGGTGGACTGATGGCTGATAGCACGTCTGCGGCAACAGCAGGTATCGGCGATCTGAAAGCCGGTGCGACCTCTGCCCTTGCGGATTTGAAGGCCCTGTTTGCCGATGGCAAGGTACCGGCACCCGAAGTCCTGTCCTCGGCCAAAGCCAGGGCGCAGGTCGCATTGAACGCTCTCAAGAATGCGAAGTTGCCGGAAGGTGCAGATGACGCATTGAAGGCTGCGACAACGGCTGCTACCGATTTTGCAACCAGGGCCCTCGCTGTGATTGATAACCTGCCTGCCGATGCGACGGCTGCCGGTACAGCGCTGACCGGGCTTGATGGCATGATGGCATCGCTGATGGCGGCACCCGCCGCAACCAGTGAACCGGCAGCCCCTGCTGCTGTGGCAGGCGCAAACGTACCGGCATTTGACATTGTGCGTGTGGAACAGGATGGCTCGATGGTGATTGCCGGGCGGGCAAAGCCGGATTCAAAAGTTGAAATCGTCAATGATGATACCGTCATCGCAACGACAACATCGGATGCAGGCGGTAATTTCGTTGCTGTTCTGGATGTGCCCCTTGCACCGGGTGATTACCAGATCGTCTTGCGCGTGACCGGCAAGGATGGGGTTACCACCCAGTCCGAAGAAGTGGCCACGATTTCCGTGCCGAAGGACAAGTCCGGCCAGTTGCTGGCTATGGTGACAAAGGCCGGTGCTGCAAGCCGCATTCTGACCGCACCTGTTGAGGCCCCCGTTGCCATGCCTGCCGGCAAGGCTGCAGCCCCTGTTGTTGCCGATGCTGCTGTGAAGGAGCCTGTCAAGGCTGCAGACACCGCTGCGACGGACCGGAAAGCCCCCGATGCTGATGCCGCAGCCGTCAGTGCCGAAGTGCGCGTTTCGGCTGTTGAGCTTGAAGGTGACAAGATCTTTGTTGCAGGCACGGCGAGGCCCGGATCGACCGTGCGCATCTATGCCGATGATCTGTTGATCGGTGAACTCAAGGTTGATGCCGACGGTAATTTTGTTGTCGACGGCAAGATGACCCTGTCTGTGGGCGATCACACGATTCGTGCCGATGTGATGGATTCCTCAGGTGCGGTTGCATTCCGGGCGACAGTTCCGTTCAACCGCCCTGAAGGTGACCAGGTGGCGGTTGTTGCGCCGCCTGCCAATACAGGTTCGGCACCTGCCGCACTGGCACAACTGGGTGATGGCGAGTTTGACCGGATCCGTAACGAGGCCTCCAAGGCTGTTGCCCTGCTTCAGGGCCTGTTTGCCGACGGCAAAATCCCGTCTGCGGAAGAACTGGCCGCAGCGCGGTCGGCGACCGAAATTGCCCTGAAATCGCTTTCAGAATTCAAGCTGGCTGATCCTGCCGACGATGCGACACTGGCCATGGTTGCCAAGGCTGCCGATGCCGCCAGAACCGCACTGGAAGCCCTCAAGGCCCTGCCACAGGATGCAGCCACAGTTGGCAGCAATATCACGCAGATAGCCGCTTCCGTTCAGGCAGCGCTGGCACCGGCGATGGTGTCGACCGGAGGCGCTGTAAAGCCCGCGCCCGCAGAAACGGCCTCAAAGGTGCAGACGCCTGCGGCCCCTGCCGGAAACGCTGCGCAACCCGGGACGGCTGTTGCAACATCTGAGCCTGCAAAGCCGGCCGAAGGTGCGGGTCAGCCACAGCCTGCTGCGCCGAAATCTGTCGAGCAGGCACCTTTGGAACAGAGCAAAAGCTCGGTGATCATCCGCCGCGGCGATACGCTCTGGCAAATTTCCCGTCGTGTCTATGGCAAGGGTATCCGCTACACCACAATCTATCTGGCCAATGAGGACCAGATCACAGACCCCGACAGGATCAGGCCTGGCCAGGTATTCGGCGTTCCGGAAAAGGCACAGGATGATGTGGATGCCGAGAAGGTTCACCGCGAACACCTGAAACAGTAAGCGCAGCACGAAACATGGCAAAAATGTGATTTTGACCATTGTATTGTGCTGCGTGCGACCTATCTGCTGAAAAGCGGCGGTTCGTGTGAACCGCCGCTTCTGTTTATTTTTTGCCTGTGATCCGGTTTTCGGATGCAAAGCCCCCTTAATAGCAAAACTGAGTGGAATCCCCATGGCTGAAACCAGGAAAACAGTCTCTGCCGAGCGTGGCAGAACGATGCAGACCATTATAAACCTGTGGCCCTATATGTGGCCATCGGGGCGCACGGACCTGAAAATGCGGGTCGTCTGGGCCACATTCTATCTGATCCTCGCAAAAATCGTGCTGATGATGGTTCCCTATCTGTTCAAATGGGCAACCGATGCGCTGAACGGCAAGGCCTCCGCACCTGCCATCCTGCCGACTTTTCTGCTCGGCGCGGTCATGCTGGTGGTGGCCTATAATGTCGCGCGGCTGTTGCAGGCCGGGCTCAACCAGCTGCGCGACGCACTGTTTGCCAGTGTCGGCCAGTTTGCCGTCCGGCAATTGGCATACCGCACTTTTGTGCATATGCATCAATTGTCCTTGCGCTTCCATCTGGAACGGCGCACCGGCGGTCTGTCCCGCATCATTGAACGCGGCACAAAGGGTATCGAAACCATAGTCCGCTTCACCATTCTCAATTCCATTCCGACGCTTCTCGAATTTCTGTTCACAGCGGTTATTTTCTGGTGGGGCTATGGATTTTCCTATCTGGTGGTCACAGCGGTGACGGTCTGGCTCTATATCTGGTTTACCGTCAGCGCATCTGACTGGCGGATAGGCATTCGCCGCTCAATGAATGATTCCGATACCGAGGCCAATACCAAGGCCATTGATTCCCTGCTGAACTTTGAAACCGTAAAATATTTCGGCAATGAAGAGATGGAGGTCCGCCGGTTTGACGAATCCATGGCACGCTACGAGAAATCGGCCACGCAGGTCTGGACCTCGCTCGGCTGGCTGAACTTCGGACAGGCAGCGATTTTCGGTCTGGGCTCTGCGGTCATGCTGGTCATGTCTGCCATGGCCGTGCAGAGCGGCGAGCAGACGATCGGTGATTTTGTCTTTATCAACGCCATGCTGCTGCAGCTTTCCGTACCTCTGAATTTCATTGGTTTCGTCTATCGCGAAATCCGCCAGGGCCTGACAGATATCGAACAGATGTTTGACCTTCTGGAAGTGGAGGCCGAGGTGAAGGACAAGCCGGAGGCCGCCAGCCTTGCCATCAGCAACGGCGTTGTTGCCTTCAGGGATGTGCACTTCGCCTATGATCCGGCCAGACCCATTCTCAAGGGCATTTCCTTCGAGGTACCGGCAGGCAAGACGGTTGCCGTTGTCGGCCCATCCGGTGCCGGAAAATCCACGCTGTCGCGCCTGTTATACCGTTTTTACGATATTCAGGGTGGTTCCATTACCATCGACGGGCAGGATATTCGCGATGTGACCCAGAAAAGCCTGCGCTCGGCCATTGGCATGGTCCCGCAGGACACGGTACTGTTCAACGATACGATTGAATATAATATTCGCTACGGGCGGCCATCGGCTTCGATAGAAGAGGTGCATGCCGCCGCAGAGGTGGCGCAGGTCGGGTCTTTTATCCGTTCCCTGCCCGAAGGCTTCAAATCGATGGTCGGCGAGCGCGGGCTGAAACTGTCCGGCGGTGAAAAGCAGCGTGTTGCCATTGCCCGCACCATTTTGAAATCACCACCCATCCTGATCCTCGATGAAGCGACATCTGCGCTTGATACGCGCACGGAGCAGGAAATCCAGACCGCGCTGGACATGGTGTCGCAAAACCGCACGACGCTTGTCATTGCCCACCGCCTGTCCACCGTTGTCGGTGCCGACGAGATCATTGTTCTCAAGGATGGCAGCATCATTGAGCGTGGCACGCATGCCGGGCTTCTGGAGCAAAAGGGCCTTTATGAATCCATGTGGAACCGCCAGCGCGAGGCAACACAGGCGGAGGAACATTTGAAACAGGTGCGCGAAAGCGACGATATGGGCATTATCCTGCGGCTGTCTCCGGCAAGCTGACCGGTGGCAGGGGCCGTGTATGGAACATAGGGACATCGCGTCCTGTCCGGGCAAAGACCATTGCCCGGCGGGAAAATTCCCTGTAGGTCAGGTACATGACAATGTTCTGGAGTTTTTTGCAGCATGAGCCTGGTAGATACGATCCGCAAGACATTCGTTCCCATTCACAAGGAGGGCTATCCGTTCATAGCCGCCTTTTTTGTGGCATCGTTGCTGCTGGGATGGATTGCAAAACCGCTGTTCTGGGTCGGCCTCGTTCTGACACTCTGGTGCATCTATTTCTACCGTGATCCGGAGCGGGTAACACCGCAGGACGAAGATTGGGTCATCAGTCCTGCGGACGGGCGTGTATCCTCCATTGCCATGGTTGTGCCGCCGGAAGACCTGATGCTGGGCACAGAACCGATGCTGCGCATTTCTGTGTTCATGAATGTGTTCAACTGCCATGTGAACCGCGCTCCCATGCGTGGACGGATCACCACAATTTCCTACAGGGAAGGCGCGTTTCTCAATGCAGAGCTGGACAAGGCCAGCCTTGAAAACGAACGCAATGGCCTGATAATAGAGACCCGCCATGGCCCCATCGGTGTGGTGCAGATTGCCGGTCTTGTCGCCCGCCGCATTGTCTGCTGGTCCAATACCAATGAAATGCTGGAAGCGGGCGAACGCTTTGGTCTCATCCGTTTTGGCTCGCGTCTGGATGTGTTCCTGCCCCCGGATGTCGCCCCGCGTGTCAGCCTGGGGCAGACCGCCATTGCAGGCGAAACGGTACTGGCAGAATTTGGATCTTCAAAAGGCCCCGTGATTGCACGGCGTGCCTGAAGACGACAGAAAGGAAGCCATTCCATGAGCCAGGATATACCAGAACCTTTGCCGGGAGAAGATATGGCAAAGCCGTTGGACGAGGGGCGTGGTCCGCGTTTGCGCGAAATCCCGATGCGTCTGATTATTCCCAACATCATTACGGTCCTGGCAATATGTGCCGGCCTGACGGGCATCCGTCTGGCATTTGAATCACGTCCGCAGGAAGCCGTTGCCATGGTACTGCTGGCTGCATTTCTGGACGGCATCGACGGGCGTGTCGCCCGGATGATGAAGGCAACGTCGAAATTCGGTGCGCAGATGGATTCGCTGGCCGATATCGTCAATTTCGGTGTGGCCCCGGCGCTGGTACTGTATGTCACGATTCTCGATCAGGCCCGCTCCATTGGCTGGATTGCGGCGCTGATCTACGCCATTGCCATGGGTCTTCGCCTTGCCCGTTTCAATGTTCTGGATGAGCGTGGCGTGAAAGCCAAATGGCAATCGGAGTTTTTTGTGGGCGTTCCGGCACCTGCCGGCGCCATTCTGGTCATGTTGCCGGTCTATGTCGGCTTTCTGGGCGTGGAACCCGGTCATGCCTTTGCGCTTTACGGGGCCGGTTACACGATATTGATTGCCGCCCTTCTGGTCAGCCGCCTGCCGGTCTGGTCCGGAAAGTCTCCGAACCGTCAGAAAATTCGCCCCGACATTGTTATGCCGGTCATCCTGTTCGTCGTTCTCTATGTTGCCGTGCTCATGACCTATACATGGGAAACGATGATCTTCAGCGTTGTTGCCTATATCTCGACCCTGCCATTCAGCGCCAGGCACTGGAAGCGCAAATATGGCAATGGCGACTACACACCGGGTGAAGAGGGCATACGCCCTGACAATGACACGTGACGCAAGACCAATATGCCCGTAAAACCGGCGGGTGTCCGGTATTATTCCGGCAGCCTGCAGGAAACGAAGCGGTTTTCGCGGACCTGGAATATTTTGCCGGTTTCCTGCATGTGCGGTGATACCAGCGGCAGAAGCGCCTCTGCCACGCTCGAGGGATGCGGCAGGCTATCCTTGTCTTCGCCGGGAACCGCCTGCGCCCGCATGGCGGTGCGGGTTGCACCCGGATCAACACAGATCACCCGCAATGCCGTTCTCTGCTGTTCGGCGGCCCATGTGCGGGCAAGCGCTTCAACTGCCGCCTTTGAGGCGGAATAGACACCCCAGAAAGGCTTGCACTTGTGGGCGGCACTGGATGACAGCACAAGGGCGCGTCCGGCATCCGATTTCAGCAGCAAAGGTTCAACAGACCGGATCAGACGCCAGGTCGCCGTCACATTCACGGTCATGACCTTTTCAAAGACTTTTGCTTCGATATGGCCTATGGGCGAGATAATGCCCAGCATGCCGGCATTGGCGACCAGGATGTCCAGCTTGCCCCAGCGATCGAAAATGGCCTGTCCCAAACCATCAATGGCATTCATGTCGGTCAGGTCGAAAGGCACGAGTGTAGCACTTCCGCCAGCCTTCTGAATGGCGTCATCCAGCTCCTCCAGACCACCCACCGTGCGGGCGCAGGCAATCACATGCGCACCAGCCCTGGCAAGCTCCAGTGCGGTGAAATAGCCTATACCGCGCGATGCACCGGTTATAAGGGCAACACGGCCTTTGAGATCAACTGTCATTAGGGTATTCCGTACTCTGTATCAGCCGTTTCCGGCCATCATGGATATTTTGCGAACCTTGGAGGACGTATCCTGGTCCAGCAGACGGGTCGGGTAGTCACCGGTGAAGTAATGATCGGTAAATTGCGGTGCAAGATTGTTGCGGGGTGCACCGCCGACAGCATCATAAAGACCGTCAATGGACAGAAACGCCAGACTGTCCGCGCCGATGAAGGTACACATTTTGGAAAGGGAATCATACTGGTTGGCCAGCAGTTTGTCCCGGTCCGGCGTGTCGATCCCGTAGAAATCCGGATAATAGATCATCGGGCTGGCAACACGGATATGCACTTCCCTGGCACCGGCATCACGGATCATCGAGACAATTTTCAGCGACGTGGTGCCGCGCACGATGGAATCGTCAATCAGGACCACACGCTTGCCTTCGATAACGGCGCGGTTGGCCGAGTGTTTCAGCTTGACGCCAAAGGCACGGATCTGCTGTGTCGGCTCGATAAACGTGCGTCCGACATAGTGATTGCGGATAATGCCAAGCTCAAACGGAATGCCGCTGGCCTGGGCAAAGCCGATGGCAGCCGGTGTGCCGCCATCTGGCACCGGCACGACCACATCGGCCTCGACCGGGGCTTCCAGAGCAAGATTTTTGCCCATGTTTTTGCGGGCATTGTAAACATTGCGCCCTGCAACAACAGAATCGGGCCTTGCAAAATACACATATTCAAACAGGCAGATCCGTTCGGGACGTTTCACCTGGCTCTTGCGGCATTCTACGGAAATGGAACCATCCGCCTGGATTTCACACACAATGATTTCGCCGTTTTCCACATCCCGCACGAATTTGGCACCGATAATATCAAGCGCACAGGTTTCTGACGTGAAGATAGGCTTGCCGTCCAGCTCGCCCATGACCAGCGGACGAATGCCGTGCGGGTCGCGGGCTGCGATCAGCTTTGTGCGGGTCATGGCCAGCATGGCATAACCACCCTCGACATGGGCAATCGCATCGGCAAACCGCTCCGAGGAGGAGGCCAGCTTGGAACGGGCAATCAGATGCAGAACCACTTCCGTGTCGGATGTCGACTGGCAGATGGCACCTTCGGCAATGATCTGGCGGCGCAATGTCAGGCCATTGGTGAAATTGCCGTTATGGGCAATGGCAATGCCACCTTCCTGCAATTCGGCAAACAGCGGCTGCACATTGCGCAGGATCGTGCCACCCGTTGTGGAATAGCGGTTATGACCGATCGACATCGAGCCTGGAAGGCGTGCAAGTGTTACCGGATCGGTGAAATGATCGCCGACCAGTCCCATGCGCCGTTCAGAATAGAACTGGCGCCCGTCAAATGTCACAATCCCTGCCGCTTCCTGTCCGCGATGCTGAAGCGCATGCAGGCCGAGCGCTGTCAGCGCTGCGGCATCGTCATGTCCCAGAATACCAAACACGCCGCATTCTTCATGCAAGGTATCTGCGTCCAGCTCTTCAAGCAATGTGGGACTATTCATCATGACATCAGGCCTTTTCGTGCTATGGAACGGCTGCCAGAATTGGAAGGACCGGGCAAGTGTCCGGTCCGGTTGCGATAATTATCCGTTGGTTGCAGGCGCATCTTCAGCCGGGGCCGGTTCTGTTCCCTCTGCGGGCGCAGTCTTGCTGCGGAACCGGTCCAGAACCGTGTCCCCGACATTTTCGGGCAATACGGCGATCAGCCTGGTGCCGAGATTGTCCAGAAACGGCTTGGACTTGGCTTCATTCACCCAGACCGGACGCTGTTCTGGCTCCACCAGCCAGTTGAAAAACATCAGTGCAACGACAACGATGAGAATGCCGCGTGCAGCGCCAAAGATGAAACCCAGCGTGCGGTCCAGTGCGCCGATGCGGCTGTCGATAATGAAATCGGCAATCTGCATGGTAATGAAAGAGATGATGATCAGCGCAGCAAGGAAAACGACACCTGCAGAGCCGGCCATGGCAACGGTATCACTGGTCGTATACTGCTTGGCATAGGGCTGCAGCAGGGGATACAGCTTGTAGGCGGCAAAGGCCGCACCGGCCCAGCTGGCTACGGAAAGCACTTCGCGGGAAAATCCTCGCACCATCGCCAGCACAGCTGAAAACAGCGTAACCCCCAGGATAATACCGTCAAGAATCGTAATTGGCATTCTGTTCAACTCCACTGCGGCAAGGGCAGGCAATCTGGGCGGATTGCTGCATGCCGGATCTTATAGCATCACCGTCCGGAACAGTGAATGTCTTATTCCCCGTCTTCCGCCTGCTTCAGTGCGCGGGCCGAACCGGCAATCCGCGCCACCAAATCCGGCAGACTGTCAATCTCGCTCCACTGGCCCGAAGACGCCTTTGGAACATCAGCGGAGTTTGTCGGAAACACAGCCCCACCAAACCCCAGCTTCTCGGCTTCTTTAAGGCGTTGACCTGTGTGCCCCACGGGTCTGATCGCCCCTGAAAGGCTGACTTCGCCGAAATAGACGCAATCGGACGGAAGGGCAATAGAGGCAAGCGAGGAAACCAGTGCAGAAGCCACGGCAAGGTCTGCCGCAGGCTCTGTAATGCGATACCCGCCGGCAATATTCAGGTAGACATCATGCTGGCCGAGCCGTACCCCGCACCGCGCTTCAAGCACGGCCAGAATCATTGAAAGGCGCGAGGAATCCCAGCCCACCACCGCGCGGCGCGGTGTGCCAAGCGAAGTTGGGGCCACAAGCGCCTGCACTTCAACGAGAAGTGGCCGCGTTCCCTCCATGCCTGCAAAAACGGCGGCACCGGGGGATTTGGAATTGCGCTCGCCCAGAAACAGTTCGGACGGATTGGCGACTTCCCGCAAACCGACATCCGACATTTCAAACACACCGATCTCGTCCGTCGGTCCAAACCGGTTCTTGACGGTGCGCAGGATTCTGTAGTGATGGCCGCGGTCGCCTTCAAAATAGAGAACCGCATCGACCATGTGTTCCACCACACGCGGCCCGGCAATCTGCCCGTCCTTGGTCACATGACCGACGAGAACAATGGCGCAGCCGGTCTGCTTGGCAAAGCGGATCATGGCCTGGGCACCGGTGCGCACCTGGGTCACTGTGCCGGGTGCTGAATCTGTTGTGTCACTCCAGAGGGTCTGGATAGAGTCGATAATGGCCAGGTCCGGACGCCTGCCATCGGCAAGGGTCGCCAGAATATCTTCCACATTGGTTTCGGCTGCCAGCATCACGTTCGTGTCGTCAGCCCTGAGGCGTTGCGCCCGCAACCGGATCTGCGCAACCGCTTCTTCACCCGATACATAAATCACCCGCTGTCCCTTGCGCGAAAGGGCTGCCGCTGCCTGCATCAGAAGGGTTGATTTTCCGATGCCGGGATCGCCGCCGACCAGCACGGCAGAACCGCGCACGAAACCGCCCCCTGTTGCCCGGTCCAGTTCGCTGATGCCTGTGGCAATGCGTGGCGCTTCCTCAATCTCCCCGGAAAGGGCGGTGAGGGCAACAACACGCCCTTTTTTGGCCATCTTGCCGGGGCCGCCACCAATGCCGCCCATCGGATCTTCCTCAACGATGGTGTTCCATTCGCCGCACCCGTCACATTTGCCCGCCCAGCGGGAATGGACAGTGCCGCAGCTCTGGCAGACAAACTGGGTTTTAACTTTGGCCATCGTGCTTTGCTTTCATGCCATGTGCAGGGCCAGAAATGCCAAAAGGAATGATAAGCCTGTCATCGTGCCCGCGACTCAAGACTGAAATCCATAGAGCGTTTCCGTGCAAAATGGAATTGTCCCGCCTGAGGGATTCATCGCTCTCCTGCACGGAAAAAATATCCTGGTGGTTGGATTTAGCACTGAAAATATACGTCACATTAACCGCTTCCGGTCAATGTCTCAAATCTCGGTCCCGCGTATACACCACAGCCTGGTTCTCCAGTCTGTGGTGTTTTCATATGCAGGTTGCTATCAGTCAAGATAAAGACGCGAACACCGGTTCCCAAGGGATGTCAGCAACTCCCAGGAGATGGTTCCGGCAGACTTTGCGGCATCGTCCACACTGATGGAACTGCCGAAAAGCTCGATATAATCGCCTGTTTTAATCGCATTTTCCGGAATATCGGTAATGTCGAAAGTCACCATGTCCATCGTAACCCGGCCAACCAGTGGCACCCTGAATTGCCCGAAAGCACCCATGGCACCGGCAACTCCGGTCTGGCGCAGCGGCACACCTGAGCCCGACAGGGATCGCATCCAGCCGTCAGCATATCCGGCTCCCGCAATGGCAAGCCTGCTGTCACGCACACATCTGTGTGCAGCTCCGTAAGACACGGGATCTCCGGCTTTTGCCATGCGAATCTGCACGATACGGGCTTCGGCTGTGACGACCGTCTGCATGGGGTTGGCTGTGGCATGGACGGCACCGCCGCCATAAAGCGCTATTCCGGGCCGGGTCAGATCGAAATGATAGTCAGCACCCAGATGGACAAGGGCGGAATTGCAAAGGCTCGCCTCAATGCCGTCATAGGCGCAAACCACCTGCCGGAAACGGGCCAGTTGCTGCCGGTTCATGGCGTTTGCGGGGTCATCTCCGCAGGCCGGATGACTCATGACGAGAACAGGAGAAAAGGCTGTGGGCCGGGAGGGATCATCGGCCAGCAGCAGCGCGTCTTCCACCGGAAGGCCCAGCCGGGTCATGCCCGTATCGACCTGCAGACCACAAGGGTGATCGACGCCCTCAGCGGCCAGCGCCATCCAGAAAGCCAGCTGTTCGTCAGAGGCCAGAATGGGCACAAGGTCATGGCTGAAAAACAGGTCTTCGGCACCGGGCCAGACACCGGAGAGCACAAAGATGCGGGCATCCGGTGCCACCATGCGCAGACGGGCACCTTCACGCGCCTGGGCGACAAAAAAGTCTCGGCATCCCGCCCTGTAAAGTGCAGTGCCGACCTCGACAAGACCGAGACCATAGGCATTGGCCTTGACCACGGCAGAGGCCCGCGCCTTTCCCGACAGACGGTCCATCATCCGCCAGTTGTCCACCAGTGCCGACAGATCAATGATCAGGCGGGAAGGGGCATTCTCAAAATCGGGAAAAGGAATGGGATCTTCGTTTTGCATGGGGAATCCATACTGCCGGGCGGCATGCTTGGCAAGTTGGCTGCTGGAATGAGATGATGTGTCCCGGTAAGATTTGAATGGAGAACCCGCATTGTCATCTATAACGTTATGCGTTATAAAATACATATGATCCATAGTTTTGCTGATGCTGAAACTGAGCGTATTTGGTGCGGCTTGCGAAGCAAGGTATTGCCATTCGATATTCAAAATACCGCATTGCGGAAGTTGCGTATGATGAACCAGGCAAGAACGATAGAGGATCTGCGCCTACCGCCCGGGAACCGGCTTGAACTTCCTCAAAAGCAACAGGGCAGGGCAGTATAGAGCATGATGTCTCTGACTGGAACCCATTCTGTTGGCTCAAGCGGCGGGAAATGGTGTGTCGGATGGCGCGTGTCGTAGCAGGACGCATACGGCCAGGCCACCCGGCGCAACAGTGACCCCGCTTCAGCCAACTGTTCGGGCGACAAGGAATTTTCACGATCATCTTCGGCTTTTGTCTCGACCATACGTCCTTGTATGTCCATGCGCCAAAAGCCTTGATCCTCGTAAAAAATTCCTTGTCGCAGAATGGTTCCAGTGAGAGACATCATGCTCTGGTATCCGCATCAACGACCGGTGGCGCATATGCTTTGACTGGAATGAAACAGGACCGAAAAATGTTGAAATCGTCGACTGTCGCTGCAGCCGATGAACATCTTGAAAATCCCTCTCCGGGTGTGATCCTCCTCGAAGAGTTCATGGCACCGCTCGGTATCAGCCAAAATGCACTTGCGCGGGCTATTCGTGTTTCACCAAGGCGTATCAATGAAGTCGTTCAGGGCAGGCGTAGCATAACTGCAGGTACGGATCTTCGCCTCGCGCACTATTTCGGTATTTCTGAAGGCTTTTTTCTCGGCTTGCAGAGTGATTATGAGCTGATGCAGAAAAAACGTGAGATCAGTGCGGAGCTGGATCAGATTACGCCAAGGGCCGCCTGATCCGATCAATGCTCCTCATACTGGCTGAAGCTGGGATCGGCCAGATCGGTGAACCGGGTGTACTCTGCCTGGAAGGCCAGCTTCACCGTTCCCGTGGGACCATGGCGCTGCTTGGCGATAATGACATCAGCCGTGCCTTTCACCTTCTCGAACAGCGCTTCCCATTCCGGATATTTCGGATCATGCAGGTCACGGGGCTCGGAATTCTTCACATAATATTCTTCACGAAACACAAACAGCACCACGTCGGCGTCCTGCTCGATCGAGCCCGATTCACGCAGGTCGGAGAGTTGCGGGCGCTTGTCCTCACGGCTTTCCACCTGACGCGAAAGCTGGGACAGCGCGATGATCGGCACATTCAGCTCCTTGCCAAGCGCTTTAAGGCCGGTGGTGATCTGGGTGATTTCCTGCACGCGGTTATCGCCGGATTTGCCGGAACCGGTCATCAGCTGGATATAGTCCACCACCAGGCAATCAAGGCCGCGCTGCCGTTTCAGGCGTCGCGCCCGGGCCGAAAGCTGGGCTATGGAAATACCACCGGTCTGGTCGATATAGAGCGGCACTTTCTGCATCATCTGTGAGCAGGCCACCAGCTTTTCAAAATCCGCTTCGGTAATTTCCCCGCGGCGGATCTTGGAGGAGGATACTTCCGTCTGCTCGGAAATAATACGGGTTGCCAGCTGTTCCGACGACATTTCCAGCGAGTAGAAGCCGACAACGCCACCATTCCTGGCCTTTGTAGAGCCGTCTGCCTGAACTTCACCTTCGTAGGAAGCTGCAATGTTGAAGGCGATATTGGTGGCAAGCGAGGTTTTGCCCATGCCCGGACGTCCGGCCAGAACGATCAGGTCAGAGCGCTGCAAACCGCCCATTTTGGCGTCCAGCGCGTGAATGCCGGTGGAAATGCCCGACAGATGGCCGTCGCGCTCAAAGGCGGCACCTGCCATGTCGATGGCGAGTGCCACAGCGTCGTTGAAAGACTGGAAGCCGCCGTCATAACGCCCGTTTTCCGCCAGTTCAAACAGGCGGCGTTCGGTATCTTCAATCTGCTGCTGCGGTGGCATGTCCAGCGGCGCATCATAGGCAATGTTGACCACATCTTCGCCGATGGTGATCAGCGAGCGGCGCAGTGCCAGATCATAGATCGCACGGCCATAATCTTCGGCATTGATAATCGAGACCGCTTCGACCGCCAGCCGGGCCAGGTAGCCCGCCACGGTCATGTCGCCGACCTTTGCATCCGAAGGCAGGAAAGTCTTGATGGTCACGGGAGTGGCCGTCTTGCCCATGCGGATAATATCACCGGCAACCTCAAAGATCTTGCGGTGCAGCGGCTCGTAAAAATGCACGCCCTTGAGAAAGTCCGAGACGCGATAATAGGCGTCATTGTTCACAAGCATGGCACCCAGGAGCGCCTGCTCGGCTTCCACATTGTTCGGAGCCTCGCGATAATGCGGTTCAGCCGGTGTAACGGTTGCCAATTTTCGAACTGCGTCACTCATGGATGGGCCTGTCTGTGAAATGTCAAAATTCGTTGTAACGGGCAGGGCATGCCGAGTCAGTTGGTACTTGGGGTCAGGCTCTGTTTCTGCACAGCTGGAAACATCGGGGAAAAGTTTATTTTCCAATTGACCGTTGCAAATAACAATTTAACTGATTCTCCTGCCGCCGCAGAACGAAAACACCGCGGGCGAGCACAAAAAAACGCCCGGAATTGCCTCCGGGCGTCCATCACGAGGCCATGGCCCCCTGAGGCTTACTCGTCGTCGCCATCGCGGTCAGCGTCGGGATCGAAGAAGTCTTCCGGACGCAGGGCATCTTCGTCAACGCCGTAGATGGCATCGGCCGATGTCAGGTTTTCACCCTGCTTCTGGCGGGCAGCTTCTTCAGCCGAACGGGCAACGTTCAGTTCAACCGTGATCACCACTTCCGCATGAAGGACCAGCGACACATTGTGCAGGCCGATGGTCTTGATCGGTGTGTTGAGATCAACCTGGTTGCGACCGATGCTGAAACCCTCTGTTGCCAGTGTTTCAACGATATCACGGGCAGCAACAGAACCGTAGAGCTGACCGGTTTCACCGGCGGAACGCACCACGGTGAAAGACTTGCCCGCAAGCTTTTCTGCAATGGCAGAAGCTTCGGTCTTGCGCTCAAGGTTGCGGGCTTCCAGTGTCGCGCGCTCGGCTTCAAAGCGGGCGCTGTTGGCTGCATTTGCGCGCAGCGCCTTGCCCAGTGGCAGCAGGTAGTTACGGGCAAATCCGTCGCGAACCTTGACGGTTTCGCCCATCTGGCCGAGTTTCGGAATGCGTTCAAGAAGAATAACTTGCATGGTCTTGTCCCTTTTGGAGTGTTTCAGACAGGTTTGGGTGTTGGTTCAGGTGCTGTTGTCAGCGTCAGGGCCTCTCGGTTGGTGTCAGGGCAATGGCACGACGTGTGTCCATCAGGCCGACAACGATAAAAACGAACCCTGAAAAGAAAATGGTGAAATAGGCAAGGATGAGCACAGGCATACGCCAGCTCTTGCCGCGCGTGCGGTAGTGAAATGACGCAAGGCCCGACAGCAGAAAGCCGCCGCCAAATGCCCCGCAGAGCACCGCTCCGGCAACACCGGCGAGCCCGCCAGCAAACATCATCACCATGCCTGCCAGAAAGGCGAAGACAGCATTGCCGTTCATCCGCAGGCTTGAGGGCATATCCTCGCGCGGACGCAGGGCCTTTGTCGACATGCGCACAATCAGTGCTGCAAAATAATAGGCTGCAAAGATCAGGATCACCCACAGGGCCGCCTGTGTCATGGGCAGGATATAGAAATAGACCGCTTTCACGGAGTCCAGTGCCGCGGCATCCAGCGCAAGGCTCGGATCCTGTTCCGCCATGGCTGAGGAGACCACATCAATCAGGCGCGATACAGTGGCCCGGTCATAATCACTGATGAAGAGGACGGCACAGACCGCAATGGCAACCATGGCGCAGACCTGCAGCATCATGTCAGACAGCGGATACCAGGCCAGCACATTTTCCGGGCCACCCAGTTCGGTTGCAGGCCGCGCCATATTGGCCAGCCGCGCCATCCATGCAGACTGGATTTGCGGCACAAGCAGGATCATCAGCGCAAAGGAGGGAGAAACAGCAAAGGCCAGGACGGCAAAACAGGCTGCAAGGGCGGCAAAGGAAGCGGCAGCGCCAAAGGCAAGGCCGGAAATCAACACCGGCATGGCCGAAAGGATCATCAGGAAAGTGGAAGCATCAATATTGCGCGTCGCTCCCATCACCAGAAAGGCGGAAGCAACACCTGCAAGGCCACCGGCCAACAGTGATGTCGTCATCGAAGTGTTCAAGGTCGCTGTCCTGCATCAAGCAGTTAGAGGATCTGCGCAAGTTCACGCCAAAATCCCCAACATGGGTTTTCAGGGTTCCGATCCGCGCCCATCGCGAAAAGGAGGACAGGAGGCACTTGAAACAGCGCCTCCCGCAATGGCAATCAGGACAGAACGTAAGGCAGCAGGCCGAGGAAACGGGCGCGCTTGATGGCCTTGGCCAGTTCACGCTGTTTCTTCTGGCAAACAGCTGTAATACGCGAAGGTACAATCTTGCCGCGCTCGGAAATGTAGCGCTGCAAAAGACGCACGTCCTTGTAATCGATCTTTGGAGCGTTTGCACCGGAGAACGGGCAGGTCTTGCGACGACGGTGGAAAGGACGGCGTGCGCCGCCTGCGGATGATGTGTCAGCCATTCGAATCTCTCCTTATATCCGGTCTTCACGGGGACGACGTGGGCGATCTTCGCGAGGACCACGGTCTTCACGCGGGCCACGGTCAGGGCGCTCGGAGCGGAAACCGCCTTCTTCACGGTCGCCACGGCGTGGCCGGTCGTCACGGTCGCGCTTCTGCATCATGGCAGAGGCACCTTCTTCAAAGGCTTCGACCGAAACAGTCATGTAGCGAAGAAGATCTTCGTTGATGCGCTGCTGACGTTCCATTTCGTGAACAGCGGCAGCCGGAGCATCAATGTCCATGAGGACATAATGCGCCTTGCGGTTCTTCTTGATGCGGTATGTCAGGGACTTCAGGCCCCAGTTTTCGACGCGCCCGACTTTGCCACCGTTTGCTTCGATGATGCCTGTGTAAGCCTTTACCAGGTCATCAACTTGCTGCGCGGTAACGTCCTGCCGGGCAAGGAACACGTGTTCATAAAGAGCCATTATGGTCTTGCCTTTCTTGCGTTAATCGGCACCCGGGAAACGGCGGCTAAGCCTCAACGACTGTTCTTAAGGGGCTGTGCCCCGGCAAGAAAGCGTTCCATGGAGAAGGTCGAGAGCGGAGACACGGGAGGCTGGAACCATTCTGTTCCCACGGTCTGATCCTCAAATCCAGGATAACCGGCCCTCCGTTCAGCCACCAGCCAGTAACCTGAGTGTTGCGAACAGCGCGGTGTATACGCATATTTTGCCGGATAGCAAGGCCCCCGGACGAAATTAAGGGGCAGAAAAGCTTTTTCAGATTACGGTCATCAAGGAATCTCCAAAACCCGGCCATCGTCCATCATGGTGAATGCGTCGTTTGGCGTGATGCAAACAAGCGCATACTGTACCCGTGAAATAGCGATTGCGCACAAAATCAGATCGGCAGCGGATACATGCGGTAAACGGCATGGATGGCCGCCTTTACCTCATGACTCAGAATCAGTGCATGAGAGCCAATGTTGATTTTCAGCTGCTCCATGTTCGTGGCACCGATAATGACAGAGGTCATGAACGGGCGTGTCAACAGGAAGGAAAGCGCCATGGCGGATGGATCAAGACCGTGCTGGCGGGCAATCTCGACATAGGCGGCAGTCGCAGGATCCTGTAGGCGCTGCAACCGCCCGTGCAGGTCGGCTGTTGATTGCGGCGCGTGATCCGGCAGGCACAGCCCCGTTGAGGTATTTTCCGCTCAAAATGCCTGCTGCCAATGGGGAATAGGCCAGGAGCCCGACATTTTCATGATGGGCCACCTCTGCCATATCCGTATCAAACAGGCGGCACAGCAGGTTATATTCATTCTGGATTGTGGCAACACGCGGCAGGCCATGGCTTTCTGCAATGGTGAGCATTTGCATCGTACCCCAGGCTGTATCATTGGAAAGGCCGATGGCGCGGATTTTTGCCGTCTTTGACAAAGTCGCCAAGCGTTTCCAGAATCTCCAGCATTTCGGCCTTCACCTTGCCGGTGTCCTGCGTCGTGGGATTATAGGCCCAGTTTCCGCGAAAGGCATAGGCTCCGCGGTTTGGCCAGTGCAACTGGTAAAGGTCAATGTAATCGGTACGCAGACGATCAAGGCTCATGTGCAGCGCGTCGGTAATTTCCTTGCGGTTCATGGGCGCACCATTGCGGATCCACGGACGGCCCGGACCGGAAACCTTGGTGGCCAGGACAATGTCCTTGCGCTTGCCGGTCTTTTCAAACCATGTGCCGATAAAACGCTCCGTGTCGCCTTGCGTTTCTGGCGATGTGGGCGTCACCGGATAGAGTTCGGCAGTATCAAAGAAATTGATCCCCTGATCAACAGCATAATCCATCTGTTCATGGGCTTGCTGCTCGCTGTTCTGGGAACCCCAGGTCATCGTTCCAAGGCAAATTTCAGACACCTGCATCTCAGTGCGGCCAAGGCGGTTATATTTCATCGATAAAACTCACTTTTGGGAGAAGGACGGAAGGCAAGATATTGAGAGCGCAACATGCTTCTAGCACAGGTCAGGGGACGTGAGAAAGGTCATTCCGGCGCATTGTAGGGCATGACAAAATTTTGACCACCGGTTGAGGTCAGGCCCCAGTAAGAGCCGTTGATATCGCGCAGGCGGTTGGGCATGAAGGCAAGCGGGCGATCATTTCTGTAGGTTGCGTCCAGCTCGCAGGACAGAATGTCAGCCCAGAAATCCACCGACAGGAAAGCATGATATATGCCGATGCTGGAGGAAAACAGGTCTGCCCTGCCTCCCCGAATGGCTTCGGGCAGAAAATGCGGCGCATTGTTCAGCAGCATGGTGGTGGCCTTGCCAAAAAAGCGGGCCTCCAGGAGTGTGCCGGAACTGAGCGATGCAACATGCTGGACGTCAGGCCGGCCCAGCACCTGATAGATATCCTGGCCACTGGTCATCGACCGGAATGCTGTTCCTCTGCAAAAGGGCCATGGTGGCCGGATCCGGTTGCGGCGAGAAGGGATGCGGGCGAAACACCAGCGGTGCGATGGCGGCAAGCCCTGCCAGCCGGTGTTCATGCATGGCCCATGTCTGTATCATCCCGTCCTGAATGAGCGAACTGTCAAACGGGGTTTGGCCCAGAAGAAGTGTCCGGGGTTCTCCGGTGCTGCCCGGAGGTGTTCTGCGAATGAGGGCAGCCCTGTGCATATGGGCATGCAGGCGCACATCGTCTGCATGCAGGGCATAGGTTTCAAGCCGCGCGAGAATGTCCGGCCTGTTTGTGGAAAAGCCGAAGAAAATATCATCCATGAACCGGACCGGATGCCAGCGCACATTCACAAACGGCACGTCAAGGGCTTCCAGAACCCGCTGGACAAAAGGCGTGATCTCAAAGCCGATCACCAGCGCCCCGGCTACATGCCGTTCAAACAGCTCTGTGGTTTGCGGTTTCGGGCTCCGGTCAAAAAGGCGTGCCCATCCGGCACTGTCGGCTGCAAGTCCTTCGCTTTCATAGACGCCATCCCCGTCAAACGCCCCATGGTCTTCCCATTCCAGGAGTTCGACCGGAAGCCGCGTTGCCTGCGCGATCTGGGCTTCCAGCAGGCATTTGAAGAAGACGGTATTGACCCGGAAACTGGCGCGTGTTGACCGTGTATCGGTCAGGCGCAACAGATCGGAGGTTACAAGAATTCGGTTCAGTTTCATTTTGACTTTCAAAACCTTTGTGGTAACGCGATGCGCAAGGCGCAGGAACGGTCGGCTGCAAACTGAAATCCGGGCTTTTGCACCAATGAGCATGAGGCACGCCTTTTTGGTAGCCTTATCTGGACCACCGGGACGTGTTTGCAAGATCCACGGGAAAAAACTTGACCAACGAAAGACGTGACCGGACATGCAACCGGTGTCTGAAAAAAACAGCAGGGAGATTGCATATGGCCATAGCATTTACATTTCCGGGGCAGGGCAGCCAGTCTGTTGGCATGGGCAAGGATCTTGCCGACGCCTTTCCCGAAAGCAGGGCCGTCTTTGATGAGGTTGACGAGGCTCTGGGCGAAAAGCTTTCGGACATCATCTGGAACGGACCTGAAGAAACCTTGACCCTGACCGCCAATGCACAGCCGGCCCTGATGGCCGTATCGATTGCCGCAATCCGCGCCATGGAAGCGCGCGGCCTTGTTCTGAAAGACAAGGTGTCTTTTGTCGCCGGTCATTCACTGGGCGAATATTCGGCCCTGTGTGCCGCAGGCATGTTCTCCCTTGCCGATACGGCACGTTTGCTGCGCATTCGCGGCAATGCCATGCAGGCTGCGGTTCCTGTCGGGGCAGGAGCCATGGCCGCCATTATCGGGCTCGAACATGCAGATGTGGCCGCAATCTGCGCCGAGGCTGCCAGCACCGCACCGTGCCAGATTGCCAATGACAATGGAGGCGGTCAGGTGGTGATCTCGGGTGCAAGGGCTGCGGTTGAACTGGCCGCAGCGCTGGCTACGGAAAAAGGAGCAAAGCGCGCCCTGATGCTGCCGGTTTCCGCTCCCTTCCACTCCGCTCTCATGGCACCGGCTGCAGACGCCATGCGCGAGGCCCTGGCCAGGGTTTCCATGTCCGATCCTGTCGTACCGGTGATTGCCAATGTCCGCGCGACCCCGGTGGCCGATGCGGCTGCCATAGCGGACCTTCTGGTCGCGCAGGTCACGGGTCAGGTGCGCTGGCGCGAGACGGTGGAATGGTTTGCCGCCAATGATGTGACCACGCTTTATGAAATTGGGTCCGGCAAGGTTTTGACCGGCCTTGCCCGCCGTATCGCCAAAACGCTCAATGGCATCACCATCAATTCACCGGCCGATATCGATACAGCCCTTGCGGCACTTCTGGCCTGACAGGTTTTAGGAAAAGGAATATAAAATGTTTGATCTCAGCGGACGCAAAGCCCTTGTTACCGGTGCTTCCGGCGGCATTGGCGAATCTATTGCCCGCAGCCTGCATGCACAGGGTGCCATTGTCGGCCTGCACGGCACACGGGTGGAAAAGCTTGAGGCACTGGCAGCAGATCTCGGCGACCGGGTGATGATCTTCCCGGCCAACCTGTCTGACCGTGATGCGGTCAAGGCACTGGCGGAAAAGGCGGAGGCCGATATGGGCGGCATCGATATTCTTGTCAACAATGCCGGGATCACCAGGGACGGACTGTTCGTGCGCATGACGGATGCTGACTGGGATGCGGTTCTGGAAGTCAACCTGACATCAACATTCCGGCTGATCCGTTCTGTTGCCCATCAGATGATGCGCCGCCGCTATGGCCGCATTATCAATATCACCTCGGTTGTTGGCGTAACAGGCAATGCGGGCCAGGCAAATTACTGTGCCGCCAAGGCGGGCATGATCGGCCTGTCCAAGGCGCTGGCACAGGAAACGGCATCGCGCAATGTCACGGTCAATTGTGTCGCTCCCGGCTTTATCGTGTCTGACATGACATCAAAGCTCAACGACAAGATCAAGGATGCCATCCTTGGCTCCGTGCCGATGAAGCGCATGGGAACGGGCGAGGAAATTGCCTCGGCCGTTGTCTATCTCGCCTCCGGTGAAGCATCCTATGTCACAGGCCAGACCCTTCATGTGAATGGCGGCATGGCCATGATCTGAGAACGGGAATCAAGTGAACCCTGCTTCCTGGGCCCAAAACGCTCTTGCGATGGGCCATTTGGGCAAGGGACAACCGCTTTCAGGTTATTTTCTGGCTTTGCGGCAGAGAAAAACCGTGTTAAGCGGGCCGTGACTGAATGATGAAGCCGCGAAATGAGCGCCCAACGGTTTACGATATCGGGGCATTCGGTTTTCGGTTTCAAGGGTTTGCCTGTTCGGTCGCATGTGATTTGACAGGTAATTAACAAAGGCAGGATGCCACGCGCATCTTACGAAATGACAAAGGTCGAGGATTCCGACATGAGCGATATCGCAGAACGCGTAAAGAAAATTGTTATTGATCATCTGGGCGTTGATGCCGAAAAGGTTGTTGAAGGCGCAAGCTTTATCGATGATCTGGGTGCAGATTCTCTCGATACAGTCGAGCTGGTTATGGCATTTGAAGAGGAATTCGGCGTTGAAATTCCGGACGATGCAGCCGATTCCATTCTGACTGTTGGCGACGCGGTAAAGTTCATCGCAAAAGCCCAGGCTTGATTTTTCCAAAAAGTTTGGTGGGAGCGGATTGTCATGATCCGCTCCCCCATGCGTTTTTGACTTTATGAACCTGAAGCATGTCGCGCAAAGGTGCACAGAGGCTTTGCGCCAACAGCATGCATAAAACAAAGACTTGAAGCATGGTACGTGAATCTGGAAGATTGCGGCACGCTTTAAAAACAAGACAGGGCGAACACCAGAGATGAGACGTGTCGTAATTACCGGTACAGGCATGGTAACGCCATTGGGATGCGGGACTGAGGTGACGTGGTCCAGACTTCTGGCCGGACAGAATGGCGCGCGCCGTGTCACAGAGTTTGAAGTGGACGATCTTCCGGCGCAAATTGCCTGCCGCATTCCTGTCGGCGACGGCACAGACGGTACATTCAATGCCGATGACTGGATGGAGCCAAAGGAACAGCGCAAGGTTGATCCTTTCATTATCTATGCGATGGCAGCAGCTGACATGGCACTGGCAGATGCTGGCTGGAAGCCTGAAACCGACGAAGACCAGATAGCCTCCGGTGTCCTCATCGGTTCCGGCATCGGTGGTCTGGAGGGCATTGTCGAGGCTGGCTATACGCTGCGCGACAAGGGTCCACGCCGCATTTCTCCGTTTTTCATTCCCGGACGCCTGATCAATCTGTGTTCCGGGCAGGTGTCGATCCGCCACAAGCTGCGCGGACCGAACCATTCGGTTGTGACGGCCTGTTCCACAGGTGCGCATGCCATTGGCGATGCGGCGCGGCTGATCATGTGGGGTGACGCCGATGTCATGGTTGCAGGCGGTGCCGAATCGCCGGTCTGTCGCATTTCTCTGGCCGGTTTTGCGGCCTGCCGCGCCCTTTCAACAGGGTATAATGCGGAACCACAGCGTGCGTCGCGCCCGTGGGATCAGGACCGTGATGGTTTTGTGATGGGCGAGGGGGCAGGTATTGTTGTCCTGGAAGAGCTGGAACATGCCAAAGCCCGCGGTGCAAACATCATTGCCGAAGTGGTTGGCTATGGCCTGTCGGGTGATGCATTCCATATTACCGCCCCGTCAGAAGATGGTGACGGCGCCTGGCGCTGCATGGGCATGGCGCTGAAACGCGCTGGCCTGACAGCCGCCGATGTCGACTATATCAATGCCCACGGCACATCGACAATGGCCGATGAAATCGAGCTGAAGGCGGTTGAACGCCTGATGGGCAACAGGGGCGGCAATGTTTCCATGTCTTCCACCAAATCGGCAACCGGCCATCTTCTGGGAGCTGCAGGAGCCATCGAGGCGATTTTCTCTGCCCTTGCAATTCGCGACAATATGGCACCGCCAACGTTGAATCTCGACAACCCGGCCGTTGAGACGGCGATTGATCTCGTTCCCAAAATCGCCCGCAAGCGCGAGATCAATGTGGCGCTTTCCAATTCCTTCGGTTTCGGCGGCACGAACGCCTCTCTTGTTTTGCGCCGGTATGTCGACAGATCCTGATGCAGGCCATGCGAAAGTGCGCTGCCGTTTGAACAAGCGTGTGTGCAAGCTGAAAAGACAAGCCTTCGCAAGGATGATAGTCCTGCGAAATTCCTGGAGGCAGCCAGCGCACCATGCCGACAACAGGCTTGCCGTATATTGTGACATGGAGACCGCTTTTTGCCGCATTGATCTGTCAGGGCATGTGCTAAAATGCGAAATATGAGGACTGCCGTTGAGCGACGATAATCAGAACAGCCAGACAGAATTTGGACGGGATGCGCAAGCCTCCGGCAGCGGAGGTCCATTCATTCCAAAATCACCAAAGGAAGCGTTGCGGCCTGAGCGTGCACCGGCCCCGCCGAAAAGATCGCGCAAATCGCGCAGCCAGATTGTGGTTTTTCTGAACTTCCTGATGTCCATGCTGGTGCTGGTAACGGTTGGCGCAGTGGCCGCCGTATACTTCACTTTGGCCCAGTTTGATGCCCGGGGACCGCTCACGGCAGATACGAATTTTGTCGTCAAGCCCGGGTTCGGGATCAGCGATATTGCAACGGGTCTTGAGCGCAACAACATCATTACCGATGCACGGATTTTCCGGTATGTCACGATGACACAGATGCATTCCGGCGAAACCATGAAGGCAGGCGAATATGCCATCAAGGCCGGGTCATCCATGAAAGAGATCATGGAATTGCTGAAGTCCGGCAAATCCATCCTCTATTCTGTGACATTGCCTGAAGGTCTGACCACAAAACAGATTTTTGCCAGACTGGCGGAAGATCCGATGCTGGAAGGCCCCTTGCCTGCCACCTTGCCCGCCGAGGGCAGTCTGCACCCCAATACATATAAATTTACACGCGGGACCGAACGTTTGCAGATTGTAAGGCAGATGCAGGATGCGCAGACAAGGCTGGTGGATGAAATCTGGAACAGGCGCCGTGCCGGCCTGCCTGTTGCGACCAAAGAGGAACTGGTGACTTTGGCCTCCATTGTGGAAAAGGAAACAGGTCTTGCCGATGAAAGGCCCCATGTGGCGGCTGTTTTTGTCAACCGCCTGAATACGTCCATGCGATTGCAATCCGATCCGACCATCATCTACGGCCTGTTTGGCGGAGACGGAAAACCGGCAGACCGGCCAATCTACAAGTCGGATCTGGAAAAGCAGACACCTTACAACACCTATTTGATTGACGGTCTGCCGCCGACACCGATTGCCAATCCCGGACAGGCTGCCCTGGAGGCTGTTGCCAATCCGATGCCATCGGAGGATCTGTATTTCGTTGCTGATGGAACCGGCGGGCACGTGTTTGCGGCCACGCTTGAAGAGCACAATGAAAACGTAAGACGCTGGCGCAAGATCCAGAGCGAAAAAAATATCGGCACTGACGGCGCAACGGCGCAGGATCCTGCGCCTGAAGAGACTGCGCCGGCCAGGAAGAAAAAACCGAAACAGTAAAAGCAAACAAGGAAATATGCTCATGCCACTCTGTTCAATGACCGGATTCTCCCGCAGTGAGGGTGGAGCAGGACGGTTCAGGTGGGCATGGGAGCTTCGTTCGGTCAATGGAAAAGGGCTGGACCTGCGGTTTCGCCTGCCAGCAGGTTTTGAACATATTGAGCCTGAGGCCCGCAAAAGGGCAGGTGACCTGTTTTCACGCGGCAATATTCAGGTCAATCTGACCGTAACCACAGGGCAGGCCGAGGTTGAGACGATCGTCAATGAAACGGCGCTCGATGCCATCTTTGCATTGCAGGACAAGCTGAAAGGCCGTGTAGACCCTGCACCCCTTCGTATTGACACGCTGTTGTCGATCAGGGGAATCGTTGATTTTCGGGAAAAAGAACCGCAGGCAGACGACCGGCTTGCGTGGGACAGTGAAGTTCTTGCCGGATTTGAAGCGGCAGCGTCGGCCCTTGTTGGCATGCGCCGACGCGAGGGCGAAGCGCTGGCTGCAATCCTTCTCGGCCAGATCGACCAGATGGAAGCGCTGACGGACACTGTTGAGCGCGATCCGACGCGCAGCCCTTCCGAGATTGCCAGAAAAATACAGATGCAACTGGCGGCCTTGCTGGAGCAGGCCTCCACACTGGACCATGATCGTCTTCATGCGGAAGCCGCACTTCTGGCGACCAGGGCAGATCTCCGCGAAGAGGTGGACAGACTGCGCGCCCATATTGCTGCTGCGCGGGAATTGTTGCAGAAAGGCGGTGCAATTGGTCGCAAGCTTGATTTTCTGTCCCAGGAATTTAACCGGGAATCAAATACGATCTGCTCCAAATCGACATCCTCGGCTGTAACGGCTGCCGGGATAGCGCTGAAGGTGACGATAGACCAGTTCCGCGAACAGGTTCAGAACTTGGAGTAGGCCATGACACCGTCCGGCAATACGAATGCAAGCAAAATCAGAATTGCCAGACGTGGAGTGATGCTGGTCATTTCGTCGCCATCAGGGGCGGGCAAGTCCACCATTGCCCGCAATCTGATGGAAGCCGACCACGAGCTGAAAATGTCGGTGAGCGTGACGACCCGCCAGCGCCGCGGCAGCGAGATTGAAGGCGTTCATTATCATTTTGTGTCGGAACGTGAATTCAACAGGATGCGCGACAGCGACGCCCTGCTGGAATGGGCCGAGGTGCACGGCAATTATTACGGGACACCGCGTGAGGCGGCAGAAATTGCCCTGTCGGAAGGCCGCGACATGCTGTTTGACATCGACTGGCAGGGCGCATTGCAGTTGCAGGAAAAGATGCGCGCCGATGTCGTTGGTATCTTCATTCTGCCGCCATCGATGACCGAGCTGAAATCCCGTCTCTTCCGCCGCGCCGAGGATTCAGACGATGTGATTGCCACACGACTGGCCAATGCACGGGCGGAAATCGAGCACTGGCGCGATTATGATTATGTGGTGGTCAATGATGACCTGGACCGCGCCTTTGCGGCTGTGAAGTCCATTGTGGAGGCGGAACGCCTGCGCCGGGACCGTCGTCCGGGCCTGTTTGAATTTGTCAGCGGTTTGCTCGCCGAGTGATCCGGGACCATGGAATCTCGGGGAAACGGGTCAAAGGCAATTTGCCAGCCTGCAAAACTCCTCGACACTCAGCGTTTCGGCACGGCGTTGCGGATCAATCTCCGCACGCGCCAGAAGCGCTTCACCCCCCAGCGATTTGACACTCTGGCGCAGCATCTTGCGTCTTTGCCCAAAGGCCGCCTGGGTTACGGTTTCGAGCCGGTCGAGATCGCAGGGGATTGGATTGGCCAGCGGGGTCAGATGCACCACGGTAGAGGTGACTTTGGGAGGCGGCGTGAACGCTTGCGGCGCAACGTCAAACGCCATGAAGGCGTCAGCCCGCCAGCCGCACAATACGCCGAGCCTGCCATAATGATCATCCCCGGCACGCGCGACAATCCGCTGTCCCACTTCCTTTTGAAACATCAGTGTCAGCGATTGCCAGAAGGGCGGCCAGGCTTTCGGAGTCAGCCAGTTGACCAGCAATTGCGTGCCGACATTATAGGGCAGGTTGGCGATGATCGCCACTGGGCCTTCAGGAACAAGGCTTTCAAAATGGATCCTGAGGGCATCGCCTTCAATCACGTCGAGGCGTCCGGGATAATGGTCGGAAATCTCCTGCAGGGCAGGCAGGCAACGCGCATCACGCTCGATGGCCACGACCTTTCTGGCACCGAGCGACAGAATGGCGCGGGTCAGCCCGCCGGGGCCGGGACCAACCTCGATGACGGTCAGGTGTGACAGGTCACCGGCCGTCCGGGCAATCTTCTGGGTCAGGTTTAAATCCAGGATAAAATTCTGGCCAAGGGCCTTCCTGGCATCGAGCCCATGCCGACGGATGACGTCACCAAGGGGAGGCAGTCCGTCAATTGCGGCCATGATCAGCTTTCCTTGCTGTTGCTGGCAAGGTGTGCGGCCAGTCGCAGGGCTGCCAGCAGGCTGTCCGGGCGTCCCTTGCCGGATCCCGCCAGCGAAAAGGCCGTGCCATGGTCAGGCGATGTGCGGATAAACGGCAAACCAAGGGTGACATTTACGGAATCGTCAAAACCGAGGGCCTTGGCCGGGATCAGCGCCTGATCATGATACATGCATATTGCCACATCATAATCGGCTCTGGCCGTATCATGAAACATTGTATCCGCCGGAAGCGGACCAAAGGCGTTGATGCCGTCAGCACGCAAGGTCTCAATCGCCGGGCGAATCATCGCCTCGTCTTCGAGGCCCAGTGCGCCACCTTCTCCCGCATGCGGATTGAGGCCAGCCACAGCCAGCCTGGGCGCGGCAATCCCGAAACGCGAGATCAGATCATCATGGGTAATACGGCAGATCGAGACAATGAGCTCCGCAGTCAGCGCCAGGGGCACATCTTTCAGCGGAATATGGATCGTCACCGGCACGGATTTGAGCTTTGGACCAGCCAGCAGCATGACAGGCCGGAACGGTTTGCCCAATGCCTTTTCCGCAAGATCGGCCAGATATTCCGTATGCCCGGGAAAAGAAAAACCTGCCTCATAAAGCACGGATTTTGCAATCGGGTTGGTGACAACGGCAGATACGGAACCGGCAAGACAGAGCCGCACTGCGGTGTCAATGGCCTGAACAGTGCTCTGTGCATGCGCAACGTCGGGGATACCGGCGAGAACATCCGCTGCACCGTTGACCGGATAGACCGGAAAATGGGTGGCAAAGGCATCAGGGGCCGACTCAGGATCGCTTTCCCGGAGCAGGATATCCAGATTGAGAAGCTCAGCCCTTTGCGAAAGCGCCACCGGGTCACCGATAAACAAGAACGGTGGCAGCTCCAGATGCGACCGCGCCTTCCAGAGAGCCAGGGCAAGATCCAGCCCGATCCCGGCAGGATCTCCCTGTGTCAGGGCAAGCACGCGCGACGATGTGGACGAGGCAAAGGTCATTGCATTCGGGCTCAATTTAAGGAAATCAATGCCTTGGAGCGCAATTCCTCAATATATTTCTTGCTGTTGGGATCTTCGGAATCTTGCGATTTTGCCAGATCCTCCGCGCGAAACACCGTTTCGGCGGCAACGTCGTCATTCACTTCGCGCTGCTTGCAAATCGCTAGATATTCAACGCCCTTATCCGTAACACGGGTTGCCGTCGTGCCGCCGTCCTTCGCCTTTTCAATCAGCGGCTTCCAGTCCTCCGGAAGCTGCGGCTTCAGGATACGGCCCAGATCACGGACCGAGACATCCCGCATTGTTGCGGCAAAGGCACGGGCCTGCTCGCATCCGGGAAATTTTGCGCGGGAGGCTTCAGCCTCGCTTTTGCGTTTGGCTGTAATTTTGCCGCGCTTGCTTTCCGGGATCACAAAAATAATCTGCTGCAGAAAATATTCCGTTGTCTGCAGCTTTTTGCCGCTCTGCTGCATTTCAACCATGATGTCCTGTGTGGATTTTTTGCCATCGCTGTTGCCGCCGAAGCGGTTGGCGACAACGCGCGGCCAGCTCATGGACACGGCGATAAAGGCTTTGAAATGTTCGGCACCCACACCGGCCTTCTGCAAAATTTCGGCCAGTTGACTGGCAGACAGCTTGTTGCTCTGGGCAAAGCGACCGAACGCGGCATCAACCTCGTCCGTACTGACGGACGCTTTCAGCCTCAGGATTTCCTGTCTTTTCAAAACCTCGTCAACCAGTTGGTCGACTGCGATTTTTTGCACATTTCCGGGGACACGCTGAAGTCGCAGCAGGTTCACCCGCCGGCTGACATCCCCGCTGGTAATCGGAACACTGTTGACCACAGCCTTGATCTGGCTTGCCGCCCCGGCAGGGGTAACCGGCATCACGAAAGTGAGTGCACAAACACCCATCATTGCCGCGGAAAGAGTGCGCCGCAGCGTCAGCATCCAGTTTGACATCATCTTTTTCCTTCCAAACCTGACAGACACTGCAACAACGCCCATTGTGCAGGCAAAAACGGGTAACAGGTACTTCATGCGCTATGCAGAAAACTTGCGGCCAAACCATGACATGGTCCGTCAGCCGTTTTATCATTGCCCCCTGGAAACATTGTCAATTTTGATATCTCCAAGTGTTCTGAATGTCAGCAGGCCGCCAATTTTCCAGTCACTTGCCGACTTGTTTTTGGGATCATAGGTCGTTGTGTATGTCAGTGCAAAGGTCGTGCATTCGTCACCATACCCGAAACCGACGGAATTCTGCGTCAGAAAATTGGAATTGATGTCATAGATCAGGCTGCCATTGATATTCCAGTTGTCATCCAGCTTGTAACTGGCCGATGTCTGAATTTCGCGTCCCTGGTTCACGAGGCCGTATTCCGGTTGCGCCGCAATGTGGGAATAGACCAGACTTGTTGTGAGGTTGCCCCCGGAATAGGACAGAGACGTATCAGCCCGGTTGAGCTTGAAGTCTGATGGATCAATGCGGGTGCTGGTTGACAGCGTAAATCCGGTTACATTGCTGATGGACGCCATGGCAACGTAATCCGAGACATTGGCCTCAAGTCCGGAATCGGCACCGGCATTCACAAGATCCCTGCTGGCATAAGAGTTTGCACCGAAAAGATGGTAGGATTGCCCCGCAGTGGCACGCAGGATATAACCATTGTTGAATGTGCCGGTATATTTAAATCCGATATTGGCGCGTCCGCCGCCCTCGATACGGTCATATCCGGAAAATTTATCGCGATCAAACAGGTTTGTTGCATCAAAAACCATGCTCTGTGCATCTTCATTCGGTAGCCGCCCGGCTAGCTGTTCGTCAGGGCGCAGGAAGATTTGTGCAATCGGTTCAAAGATTTGGCTGCTGTTTTCCCCGGCAAGCAGAAGAGGATATCTGGCTTCAAGTCCTGCTGTGACCATCGTCCGTGTCGCGGTACCATCACTCAGGTAGGCCCCGCTGTAAGAATAGCCAGACCCCAGACTGCCGGGCGTTTTCATGCCGAGCTGAAAGGAATCAGCCCGCGCAGCCACCAAGGGCGTCAGGCTCAGCCCGGAAGCCGTGATGAAGGTTCGTTTCCATTCCGCTTCTGCTGTCAGGCGCGTCGTATCTCCAGGCAAACCCCGGAACCGGTCAACACCGTTTGCGGTAAATACGTCATACCGGCTGCGGGTCAGGCTGGTCAAATTGACATTTGTACTCAACTGCCCGCCGGCAACCGGCCCGGGTGCAAAATATTGGTAGTCCAGAACCGGACGAACGATGGCTTGCTGTTCTTCGGCCTTGCTGTCAGCATCGGCATCCTGCACGTCGAAATAATAGCTGCGAAGATCAAAATGGTTCCGGTCGCCCTTGCCGGTCACATAAATCTGGTTGGCACGGTATTGTGAAGAACCGGGTGCCAGCAAATAGGTATAGGCAAAGTTATTGTCACTCTGCGCCATCGCATCCCAGCCGAATGCCCAGCGTGGATTGATCTTGAACTCGGCCTTTGACGAGACCATGAAACGGTTCGTTGCCCGCGCATCACTCGTACCCGCAGTAAATGCACTGGGTGTGCTCTGGTTGATCCAGGCAAAATGCATTTCATGTTGCCCGGTTTCAAACCGCTGGCGCACTTCGGTATCCAGCAACACACCCTGCTGCGAATAGCCTGTCGTGTTGAGCGTAGCATCCAGACTCGGCGATATGGCAAGATAATATGGCAAATTCATTCCGAAGCCGAGGGCCTGCGCAGACCTGAAGGTGGGAAAGAGAAAGCCGGATTTCCGCTTCACAGTTTGGTCGGGAACCTCCAGATAGGGCAGGTATGCAATGGGCATGCCCAGAAGTTCAAACCGGGCATGTTGCATGCGAATCGTATGCGTGACGCCATTTTGTATGACTTTTTCTGCCTTGACCTGCCAGAATGGCGCACGCTCCGGCTTGTCCGCACAGGGAAGGCAGGCCGAATAGACACCGTTGTGCAGGACCATTTGTGTCGCATCGATCCGTTCGGCACTTTCGGCGGCCAGTCGGGTATTGTCCGTCGTTTCAATGCGCAGCGCATTCACGAAACCGTTGGAAAACGTATCGGTAACATCCATCGTATCGGCATAGATGCGGTTGCCGTCCGGTTCAATCAGTTCGATACTGCCTGTCGCAATCAACCGGCCACTCGCCTGGTCATAATCGAGGCGCTTGGCCACCATCTTGTAACCGGCATAGTTGAGCTGGACGGCACCCTGGGCTGTGACCTTGTTGGCATCGCGATTGTAGATCAGGGTGTTTGCCGAAAGCAGCAACTTGGAATCTGACGGAAGGTCAGCAGGCTGAGAGCCCGCGTCCTGTGCAAAAGCGGGAGAAAAATAGCGAGGCCACTCGACACCATTCAGGGTGCTGAGGGCCACTGTCATACTCAAAACGGCCAGAATTTTCTGAATCTGTCCGTGTCTGCCTGCTACCACTAGCCATCCTCCTGCTGGAGCAGGATTGCTGCTCCAATTGACATTGCAACAACGATCGGAACCCATGTCGCCACGAACGGAGGAACGACACCACTGTTACCAAACGCTTTTACAAGCATCGTCACGACATAAAGCATGAAGCCTGTTACAATTCCACCAAATATTAGCGACTGCGACTGATTGAAACGACTGAATTTCAGGGAAACAGTTGCTGCTATCATCGTCATGGCCACAAGAAGAAAAGGCAGGGACAGCAGATATTGCAATTGCGTTTCCAGTCCCAAAGTTGACATTCCGAAAGAACGGGCGGCATACATTTTTCGCGGAATTTCAAAAAAAGCAATTGTTTCAATATTTAACAAACTTTCCTGTATGAATTCCGGCTGTAGCTCCGTCTTGACCCTGACTTCCCTTTCAAAGCTTGGAGCCTGTCCGCGCCGGATGACATTCACGTCATTAAGCAACCAGTAACCATGTTCCAATTTTGCCTGCCTTGCGTCCTGGCGAGACTCGATCCTTTTATCGTTTCCAAAGTGGATCATCACAACATCATTGAGAATGGTTCCGTTTTCCTCAACCGATTTGGCTCCAATAATCGTATCATCGCCGTTACTGATCTGCCTGAGCCAGGGAACGGATGCGTTCTGGGCTTGCAGCATGTCCGGCTGGAGAACCAGTGCCTGTCTGGTACACCATGCAGACAATGGATTGACCAGCACAACGGCGGCAACGCCGAACAGGAATGCACCAAAGACAAACGGTGCCATGAATTGCCAAACAGATATCCCTGCTGCCCGTGTGACCACCAGTTCATATCTGCGGTTCAGCGACACCAGTGTTGTCATGCCCACAAAAAGGGTAACGAATGGAATCGTCTGCTGCAGGATCATGGGCAGGCGCAGCAATGTGAGCAATGCGGAAAGACCAAGATTTGAACTGGTTTCCGTGGCCATACGTCCGGCATTGGCACTGAAATCGACAAGGAAGATCAAAATCAGCACACCCAGAATAAACCAGAACAGGGTTTTGACATACTGGGTAAAAAAATAGCGGTTGATCTGCCCGAAAATCATCTTTGCCCTCCTGTAATGGAAGGGCCAGAGCGGCTGCGCAACGATGAAACGACCCTGCTGAGCCAGGATTTTGAACGTCTTCTGGAAGACTGGATCAACAGGCCAATCGCCCAGGCGACTGTCAGGAAATGGAACATGTACAGGTAGACATAGTGGCCGGGATTGGACTCGATATTGTAGGCCATATAAAAGGCCCCCAGTCTCAGCGCAAAACTCACCGCCAGCGCGGAGACCATGGGATGCAGGCGTGCCGTCCGGTGCGAACGGGCGTCGCCGGCAAAAACAACAGCCACAAGTGCATAGATCAATGGCAAAGCCCATTCCGTCAGGCGGCGATGAAGTTCTGCGATATACTGGGTTGGATAGGTGATGACACTTTGATCCAGGGGATCCGGATGCAGCAGGAATGGCAGATCACGATCAATAGGCCCCAGTGCCGCTTGCTTGCGTGATTTCGACATTTCAGTCAGGTCAAAGGAATAGGACAGGAACTGGATGATAGAGACCTTGCCATCCTTTGTTTTTCTGTGAACCTCTCCGTCCCGCATGATCAATGCCGTACCGGTTTCATCGATAGAGCCTTCGCGGGCATAGTAGACAAGGGCGGAATCCGGGTCACGCGAATCGGCTATGAACAGACCCTTCAAAATGCGTCCGTTGGTGCGACTGTCAATCTGGATATAAAGATCGTCGGCGACCTTGCGGAAGGATTTTTCCTGCAGGACGACAGAGAGCAGGTCGGCATAGGCTGCCGCAACAAGATTGCGGGCCTGAACGCGAACAATCGGTTCCACCAGATTGTCCACACAAAAGGAGCCTATGCTCATGACAAGGGCAAACGCGACAACTGGCCGTAAAATTGTCGACCGTGGCGCACCCGAAGCGTCTATGACGGTCAGTTCGGAGTCATTGTTCATTGCGGTCAAGGTCTGGCTGACGCCAATAACAACCGCAAAAGGCAGCACCACCGGAATGATTGTTGGCAGAATCAATGTTGCCAGGAGCATGAAGGAACTGATCGACTGACCGCTGTCGGTCACAAGATCAACATTTCCGAGAGCCTGAATCACCCACATAATCGCCAGCACCGGCAGCAAGGCTGCAAGCGAGGCTTGCGCGATACGGCGCAAAATATAGGATTCCAGTAGCTTCATGCCAACCCTTCGGACAGACCCGCATCAGGTCGCCTGTTTCAGACGAATCCTTTAAAGGCAGTTCAAAAAATATGCCAATGGAAATCAGGGACCAAGGCTCCTTTTCCACCCGAAACGACTGATGAGAAACGCAAAAACCACAGGTGCCGACAACCATCCAAGCAGCGCATCCGAGAAGTAATGGCCTCCGAAAGCAACGCGCAGTGCCGGCGTTGCAATGGAAATCACGATCAGACATGTACCCGCTACCGGACGCCAGCTCTTCGGTAAAAACGGGATGAGACACAGCAACCATCCGGCACTGGCAGCCTCGCCGGAAATGAATGAACAATTGCTGTCGCAATGGTCAGTGAACACGCCTGCGGGGACAAAAGGCAGGTATCCGCCGAAGAAATCGGTCTGCAGGGGCCGGGGTCGTCCTGAATAGGCCTTGAGGAACATATTGACGATCAGGACAACGCTGATGAACCAGCTTGAAACAACAAGAACCAGCGGATGGCGCAAGGCGCGCAGGGTCGGCGTGGCCGTTGGCAGGCTGGACATCAGGATAGCAAGCAGGCATAGCCCGAGCAAAATCGGCGGCGTAACATAGAAGACACTGCGAAGATAAGCGAGGCTGGGCCATTGCGAAAGACCGAAAAGCCCGCAACGCTGGTCCGGGTGCAAACCGGCGGCGCATGCCTGATCGGTGTAGAACAGATTTTGCACCGCGATATCAATCGCCGGAAAATCGTGCAGGATCGACAGCAACAACAGCCACAAGAGCAGAAGTGCCACAAACAGGCGATATTTTAAAATTCCGTTTGACAAGGCCGAACCTGTTTTCACCCGCCATAACAAGGCTCATCCCTGCTGCGGTCTGGCGCTTATCTGGCAAGTCATCGGTGTCCGGTCAAGGGCAGCCTTGCGGGTCACCCATTGAAAAAAGCGATAAACCGCTTCTCTTCTCCTTGCGTTGGCGGCAGAAACGGTGAACATCGCAGCCACGGAGTCTGTTGTACATTTGAGGTTTTTATGTCTGTTTCGTTTGAAATTTCCTTCACATCCCATATGCCTTCCGGAGGGGAACTTGCTATTTTGACGCGCCTGTCCGGCGATGGTCCTGCCGCAGGTGCCTCGGTCGCCGATCCGCAGAACATCATTGCAAAAGCCGGGAAAACCTCTGCCTTTGCAGGAAAGGCGCTTGCAACACTGGAAATCCTCGCCCCGCACGGATCGGGTTTTGAGCGCCTGGTCGTTCTGGGGCTGGGAAAGCCGGACCAGATCAGTGCCCATTCCTGGCTGAAGGCCGGTGGCGTTGCTGCATCCAGATGCGCAAAAGCTCAATCCATGGTGATTTGCCTTGACGCGGAAGGCGCGGGCGTGACGGCAACAGGCGTTGCAGACTTTGCACTCGGCATGCTGATGCGCGGCTATGCCTTTGACAGATACAAAACCCGCAAGGCAGACGATGACACGGACAGCACGTCAAGAACGGTCATGGTCACGATTGTAACGGCGCAGGCGGAAGCGGCGGCTGTCGCCTGGGAAACGACAAAATCCATAGCGGACGGTGTGATTCTGGCCCGTGATCTTGTCAATGAACCGGCCAATGTGCTTGGACCGGTCGAGTTTGCCGCCAGGGCCAGGGCACTGGAGGCGCTGGGTGTCGTGGTTGAAATTCTCACGGAAAAAGAAATGGCAGCCCTTGGCATGGGCGCGTTGCTGGCCGTGGGGCAGGGCTCGGTGCGTCCGCCGCGCATGGCCGTGATGCAGTGGAATGGCGGCACGGCAGGCGAAAAGCCGGTGGCCTTTGTTGGCAAGGGCGTTGTCTTCGATACGGGCGGCATCTCCATCAAGCCTGCCGGTGGCATGGAAGACATGAAGGGCGACATGGGCGGCGCTGCCGCTGTCACCGGCCTGATGCATGTTCTGGCCTCCCGCAAGGCCAGGGTCAATGCCGTCGGCGTGATCGGCCTTGTTGAAAACATGCCGGATGGCAATGCCTATCGCCCCGGCGATGTGGTGACCTCCATGTCGGGACAGACGATCGAGGTTCTCAATACCGATGCCGAAGGCCGGCTCGTTCTTGGCGATGCCCTGTGGTATTGCAACGACCGTTTTGAACCGAAGTTCATGATCAATCTGGCAACATTGACCGGGGCCATCGGCGTGGCGCTCGGGCCGCACCATGCAGGGCTGTTTTCCAACAACGATGACCTGTCTGAAAAGCTTCTGGCTGCGGGTATTCAAACCGCTGAAAAGCTCTGGCGCATGCCGCTCGGGGCCGAATATGACAAGATGATCGACAGCAAGATTGCCGATATGAAAAACACCGGCGGTCGTCAGGCCGGCGCAATTACGGCAGCCCAGTTTCTGAAACGCTATGTCAGGGACACGCCCTGGGCCCATCTGGATGTTGCCAGCACGGCCATGGGCTCGCCTGCAGATGAAATCAGCCAGTCATGGGCGTCTGGTTTTGGCGTGCGCCTGCTGAACGAACTCGTGCGTGCCCATTACGAAAGCTGAGATGACGGAAATCCTGTTTTACCATCTGACGGAATCCAGGCTGGAAGACGCACTCCCGCCGCTTCTGGAAAAAAGTCTGGAGCGCGGCTGGCGGGTGATCGTGCAGACATCAAGTGAAGCCCGGCGCGATGCGCTGGACACGCATTTGTGGACATTCCGCGAGGACAGTTTTCTGCCGCATGGCACCGATGCCGAAGACAACAGCCAGAACCAGCCGGTTTTGTTGACAGCGCAGGCAGGCAACGACAATCAGGCAAATGTGCGTTTCATGGTCGATGGCGCGGTTCCACCATCGCTGGACGGCTATGAGCGCGTGGTTTTCATGTTTGACGGTTATGATCCGCAACAGTTGGAAAATGCCCGTGCCGAATGGAAACGGCTGAAATCTGACGGTCATACCCTGACCTACTGGCAGCAGACCGAAGACGGGCGCTGGCAGAAGAAGGCTTAGAAATGCATGAGGCTTCCGGCAGCACCGGAAGCCTCAGACAGAAACTCTCAATCGTAAAACGCTTCCACAAATTTGCGCTTGCCCAGCATGAAGGCATCGGCCACATGCGTCAGCGGAGCCAGATCGACATCGGACGTGCGGGTCTTGATGATGTCGGAAAAACGCTTGTAGAGCAGCGGATATTCCTGCTCCGGTTCGGCCAGTTTCAGCTCTTCGTTGATAAACAGCTTGGCACCGCCATCGGCAAGGCGCAGCATGCCGGCCCCGGTCTCGGCAATAATATCCCAGCTCTGCTTGCCGGTCTGGCGCCAGTCAAACTCCATGGAAACCGGCAGGCCGTTGGAATCGCTGAAAGCAATATTGGCAGCAATCGGCGCATCGCGGTTTTCCGGGAATTCCAGAACTGCAGACGTGATGAACAGCGGACGCGGCATGATATGGGTGACAATCGATAAAGCATTGATACCCGGATCAAACACGCCCAGACCGCCTGCCTGCCAGATCCATTCCTGGTTGGGGTGCCAGTGGCGCACATCTTCTTTCCAGATAACCTTGAGGCTTTTCAATGTCGTGTCTGCCAGAAAGGTCTTTGCCGGCTTCCACGCCCGGCGCATAGCGGGAATGCCAGCTGGCAAACAGCGATACATTCTTCGATTTTGCAAGGGCTGCGAGATCATGCACTTCGCTCAGCGTTGCTCCAGGCGGCTTTTCCAGAAACACATGCTTGCCGGCCGAGAGCGCCTTGAAAGCGGCTTCATAGCGATATTGCGGCGGCATGCAGAGGGAAACAGCGTCCACTTCCTTGACCATCTCCAGCATCACATCAATGGACTTGAAATTGGCAATGCCGTCAATGGTGCCATTGCGGCTGGCCGCAGCCACAAGTTGGAAGGACGGGTTTGCGGCAATGGCCGGAATATGCTGGTCGCGAACAATTTTGCCGACGCCGACAATGGCAAGTTTGATAGAGGACATGGTGCTCCGCCCGAAAACTGTGATCATGGGTGCCACGTTCTAACAGAAAGGGTGCCGGGAGCAAGGCAGGAATCGCAAGACCAGATGCGATGTGACGGTGTTTTTACAATGGTAATCCCGCATGTCAGGCCGCTTCATGACAATGGACTCTTGCGAAGGACCGCGAAAAAATCTAAGGCATGCTCGCAGCAAATGGATTCCAGGGAGCTTTTGAAAATGGCTTTTCTCAACATGTCAATCCTGTTTCCCTTCATGCTCGCGGCCACGTTGACGGGATGTGTCAGCGAAACACCGGAACAGGATTTTGTGCCGCGTCCGGTTTCCACACCCGCTCCCTTGCCGCAATATGCGCAGGAAAAGCTGCAAAGCCTGTGTCTGCAGGCAACAGCCCGCAATTTCGGCACGAAGCCTGAAAATCTGGTGCCAGACCAGTTCATGTCCACCGGCAACGGCAATTACCAGTACAATCTGAAATATGGATCAAAGGAAGCCGCCTGCTTCATCGATACGGCAGGCCGGATTGAAGCCATCTCGATGTTCTGATGCGAACAGATGACCTGAACAGGACCGGAAGATCGAAACGGCGTCTGGGTTTACCCGCCATCACCCCGCCATGGCTTCTTCATATTCGGTGCTCAGCTCCAGCCAAAGTTCCTCGGCCTTGACGAGTTCGGCCACCGCCTCTGCGCGTTCCCTGGAAAGCTTGGTTGCCCGCAGCGGATAGCGCTCGTAGAGCAGGGGATCAGCCAGATCCTTGTCGAGGGCGGCGATCTGTTTTTCAAAGCGGGCCATCAGCGAGGCCGCCTCGTCGATCTTCTTTTTCAGCGGCGAAAGGCTGGCGCGTTTTCCGGCATTGGCCTTGCGGTTATCGCCCTTGTTGCGCGGTTCGTCGGAATTGGCCGCCACCTTTGCCGGTTTGGGCCTGGAGGCTGCCCCGACAATCATATCGCGATATTCCTCCAGGTCGCCGTCAAACACAGTCACGGTGCCATCGCGCACCAGCCACAGCCGGTCCACAGTGGCCTCGATCAGATGCCGGTCATGCGAAATCAGGATCACGGCACCGGAATAGGCATTCAGCGCCTCAATCAGGCATGGCGGCTGTCAATGTCCAGATGGTTGGTCGGCTCATCGAGAATCAACAGGTTCGGCGCATGGAATGCCGCCAGCCCCATCAGCAGGCGGGCTTTTTCGCCACCGGAGAGATCCTTTGCGGGCGTATCCATTTTTTCGGTCGCCAGCCCCATCTGCGCCGTGCGCGAGCGTATCCTGGCTTCTGCTTCGCCGGGCATCAGGCGGCGCACATGCGCAACAGCGCTTTCCTCCGGCATCAGGTCATCGAGCTGATGCTGGGCAAAGAATCCGACTTTCAGATTGGGCGCAACGGTCAGGGTTCCCGATGCGGGATCAAGCCGCCCGGAAATGAACTTGGCAAACGTCGATTTGCCGTTACCGTTTGATCCCAGAAGCGCAATCCGGTCATCCGTATCAATGCGCAGGTTGAGCTTGTTTGAGAATGGGGCTGGCCTGGCGTATACCCCACCGAACCACCCTCGACGGCGATGATCGGCGAGGCCGCTTCGCTTCTTCGGATCGGGAAATTTGAAACCCTGGACATGGTCAATGTTGAACCACCGCCGCGACCGTACCCATGCGTTCGAGCGCCTTGACGCGGCTCTGCGCCTGCTTGGCCTTGGTGGCCTTGGCCTTAAAGCGATCAATGAAGCTCTGCAAGATGCTTGCGCGCGGCCTCGTTCTTGACCTTGGCCTTGGTCTGCAGCTCTTCGGCATTCTCGGCCTTCTGCCGTGGCGAACTGGTCGTACGGTGCCCCGATAGAAGGTCAGCTTCTTCTGGTCGAGATGGACAATCGAATTGACCGCCGAGTTCAACAGGTCGCGGTCGTGGCTGAAATGATGATGACCGTATGCGGGTAGCGGCTTGACGTAATCTTCGAGCCACAAGCGTGCCCTCAAGGTCGAGATAGTTGGTCGGCTCGTCGAGCAGCAGCAGATCCGGCTCTGAAAACAGCACGGCTGCCAGCGCCACGCGCATGCGCCAGCCGCCGGAAAAGCTTTTGGCAGGGCGCAATTGCGCTTCCTGGTCAAACCCGAGACCGGCAAGAATGGAAGCCGCCCGCGATTCCGCCGCATAGGCACCGATATCGGCCAGACGGATCTGGATTTCGGCAATGCGATGCGGATCGGTTGCCGTTTCGGCCTCCGCCATCAGTGCCGCGCGTTCCTTGTCTGCCGCCAGAACAATCTCAATCAGCGCATCGTCTGTGCCCGGAGCTTCCTGCGCACCTGGCCGATACGGGCCTGGCGCGGATAGGAAACTTCGCCGGATTCCGGTGCAAGGTCGCCGGTGATGATGCGGAAGAGGGTGGATTTGCCGGTTCCGTTGCGCCCGACAAGGCCTGCCTTGATGCCCGCTGGCAGCGAGACAGTGGCATCGTCGAGAAGAAGTCGCCCGGCAATACGGGCTGTCAGTCCATTTATCGTGATCATGAGCGCCCTTTACCGCACTTTGCCACGCAAGGAAATGACTGTTCTGTGCACATGCAGCATTTTGCAAAAACACACCACCATACCAATGCATAATTCTGATTTGCCTGTGACCGGAAATTGTCGTCTACTCGCCAAAACCATAGCCAAAGGTGTACAATGACCCGCACATTATACAGTCTCGCCGGAGCCGATCTCTCCCGCCCGTTCTCTCCGCATGCGTGGAAGGTCGTCATGGCACTGGCCCGCAAGGGGCTTGAATGTGAACAAATTCCGACCGCCTTTACCGATATTCCGAAGATTGCGGGCGGGGAAACCAAAACAGTTCCCTTTCTGATCGATGGAGACCGGCGCATCGGCGACAGCTTTGCCATCGCACAATATCTGGAGGAAACGTACTGTGACCGTCCAGGCCTGTTTGGCGGGCAGGGTGGCCTGGCGGCTGCCCGTTTTGTCGAGGGCTTCATGCAGACCGTGATCCATCCGGCATTGACCCGCATGATTGTTCTCGACATTCATGATAGTCTGGCACCGGCCGACCAGGCCTATTTCCGGGCAAGCCGGGAGAAACGGTTCGGCAAAAGCCTTGAGGATGTCGTGGCCAACAGGCAGCAGGAACTGGAAAGCTTCCCGCAAAAACTGGAGCCGATACGGCATGTGCTGAAATTCCAGCCCTGGATCGGCGGTGACCAGCCCTTGTTTGCCGATTATATCGTCTTTGGCGCATTCCAGTGGGCTCGGATCACCTCAAAGATTGCAGTTTTGCAGTCAGGTGATCCGGTGGCAGACTGGTTTGAACGTTGCCTTGATCTGCATGGTGGCATTGGCCGAACTGTGACATCTGCGTGAAATTGCGTGAAACACCTGCAGCCTTTGCCATTCCCCCTTGTTTTGCGGGACGAACGCGGCTATTGAGCCGCCAAACCCGGAATTTAAACAAAGGAATAGTAAAATGGCGATTGAACGCACTTTCTCGATGATCAAGCCGGACGCAACAAAGCGCAATCTCACAGGCGCTATCACAAAGATGCTGGAAGATGCTGGCCTGCGCGTTGTGGCTTCCAAGCGCGTCTGGATGAGCACACGCCAGGCTGAAGGCTTCTACGCTGTTCACAAGGATCGTCCCTTCTTCGGTGAACTGGTTGCCGGAATGACATCCGGTCCGACCGTGGTTCAGGTTCTGGAAGGCGAAGGCGCCATCCTGAAGAACCGCGAAATCATGGGTGCTACAAACCCGGCCAACGCAGCCGTTGGCACCATCCGCAAGACCCATGCCCTGTCTATCGGTGAAAATTCCGTACACGGTTCGGATGCGCCTGAAACAGCAGCAGAAGAAATCGCTTACTGGTTCTCCGGCACCGAAATCGTCGGCTGAATCATATCCTGAGGATTGATCCTCAAGAGACTGTAATAAAAGATAAAACCGGATCAGAAATGCTCCGGTTTTTTTATTTTGGGCAGGTATCGAAGCCTCTGCCTCAATCGGCAGAAGGAAGCGCCCAGTCAACCGGCGCATAGCCTTTTTCTGTCAGAAACGCATTGGCCTTTGAAAAATGCCTGCAGCCGAAAAAGCCGTTATGGGCCGAAAGCGGCGAGGGATGCGCGGCTTTCAGCACCAGATGCCGGGTCGTATCCACAAATGCCGCCTTCTTCTGGGCGTAGGCACCCCAGAGCAGGAATACGACCGGCTCCGGCTTGCTGTTGACGGCGCTGATCACCGCATCGGTAAACGCTTCCCAGCCCTTGCCCTGATGCGATCCTGCCAGCCCGCGCTCAACCGTCAAAACAGAGTTCAGCAGCAGCACACCCTGTTGCGCCCAGTGGGTCAGGTGGCCATGGCCGGGGCGGGCAATGCCCAGATCCGTTTCCAGTTCCTTGTAGATATTGACCAGTGACGGCGGCGGCTTGATCCCCGGCTGCACGCTGAAACACAGGCCGTGCGCCTGACCGTCACCATGATAGGGATCCTGGCCAAGGATCACCACGCGCACCTGTTCCAGCGGTGTGAGGTCCAGTGCCCGGAAATAGTCCGCGCCCTTCGGGAAAATGACTTTTCCTGCCTGCTTTTCCGCCAGCAGAAACGCCTTGAGACGGGCCATTCCCGGCGACGCAAAGAGATCAGCCAGCGGCAGCTTCCAGCTGTCGGAGAGTTTGACATTGTGGACGGTCATTGCCAGCGGTCCCGCGCGTCATCATCGGCATCGCGGGCTGCAACCCATGCGCCGGCGCTGCCATCGGCACCATGTTCCTTTTTCCAGAACGGCGCGGATGTCTTGAGAAAATCCATCACGAGGTTCGCGCCATCAAAGGCCGCCTGGCGGTGGCTGGAGGCCGCAAGCACCAGCACAATCTGCTCACCCGGCCGGATCTTGCCGTAACGGTGGATAATGGTCAGCCCCAGAAGGTCGAAACGCGCAATGGCGAGGCGGGCAATGCGTGTCAGCTCGGCCTCGGCCATGCCGGGATAATGTTCCAGTTCCAGCGCAGCCAGTTGCCCCGCTTCATCACGGCAAAGCCCGGTAAAATGCACCAGCGCACCGATATCCGTCCGTCCATCGACAAGCTGCGCAGTCTCACCGGCAACATCAAAATCTGACGGCTGCACCAGAATGCGCGGCTCCATGTCTCAGCCTCCGGTCATCGGCGGAAACAGCCCTATCTCGCGCGCACCGGCAATCGGCTCATCGCGCTCGGCATGTTCCTGATTGATGGCAACACGGATGGATTCGGGAAACTGCAGGGCGGTCTCGTAACCCTCTCCCAAGGTCTGGAGATAGGCCAGCAGGTCGCGCACGGTGACAACGGATGCAGGCAGGTCAAGCTCTTCTTCCGCCTTGCCGATCCGTTCACGCACCCAGGCAAAATAGACGATCCGGGTCATGGCCACTCAATCCACCATATGCTTTGCACCGGCACGGAAATAATCATAGCCGGTGTAAATGGTCAGGGCGGCAGCAATCCAGAGCAGGGTCAGGCCAAGATTGGTAACCGGTTCCAGTTCCGAAAAAGGCAGGATCTTGTCACCGGCAGGGCCTGCCAGAAGGAATGCGATGGCGACCATTTGCGCTGTGGTTTTCCATTTTGCAATACGGGTGACCGGCACACTGACCTTGAGGGCTGCAAGATATTCGCGCAGGCCGGAGACCAGGATTTCACGGCACAGGATCGTAATGGCTGCCCAGAGGCTCCACCCGGCAATCGTGCCGTCAGCGGCGACCAGGAGCAGCACAGAGGCCACCAGCAGCTTGTCGGCAATGGGGTCCAGCATCCTGCCGATATTGGATGTCTGTTCCCAGATGCGGGCAAGATAACCGTCGAAGAAATCGGTAATAGAGGCAAAGACAAACAGGCCGAGCGCCGTCCACCGGGCGAAATCCGAGCTTTGAAGCTTGCCCTCGAGAAAGAAGCAGACCACGATCAGCGGCACCGTCAATATACGGGCGTATGTCAGCATGTTGGGGATGTTGAATGTGCGTGATGCCATATGAATGATCTGCCGCTTCCAGGAGCAATTCCAGCAAAAGTGTAACACGGTTTGCGCACGAAATTGCGTAATAATATGAGAACTGTGTTGCATTTCCGTTTGGAACTGAAACATTGGGAATAAGGTATGATGTGTACGAGACCAGCAAAAGGTCAACGATTCTTTGGATGTATTGATATTTTTTTGCAGTTTTGAACACGACATATACAGCAAAAATGCGGCTATTTCGCTGAATCCTCGTGAAAATGGTCATAGACCAGTCTGGCGACGGTTTCTGAAATGCCCTCGACCCCCATCAGGTCGGAAATACCGGCGCGCGATACGGCCCTGGCTGTTCCAAAATGCTGCAGCAGGGCGCGTTTGCGGGTTGGCCCTATCCCGGAAATTTCATCCAGCGGGTTTTTCACCAGTTCTTTCTTGCGTCTGGCCCTGTGAGTTCCAATTGCAAAGCGGTGGGCTTCGTCACGCAGCCGCTGGATAAAATACAAGACAGGATCGCGCGGCGGCAGCGAGAAACTCTCGCTTCCCGGCGGGAAGAAACGCTCGCGGCCGGCATCGCGGTCCACACCCTTGGCAATGCCGATGGCGGTCACACAGTCGGCAATATCCAGCTCGTCCAGCATGGCACGCACGGCGCTCATCTGCCCTTGTCCACCGTCGATCAGGATAACATCCGGCCAGGCCGGAAAACCGGAAGATTCGGCCTCCTGAGCGACCGCACTGCGGTCAGGCTTGCCTTCCTCCTTTAACAGGCGGCTGAAGCGGCGGCTCATGACCTCGCGCATCATGCCAAAATCGTCGCCGGGGGTAATGTCGGTCGATTTGATATTGAACTTGCGATACTGGCTTTTCACGAAACCTTCGGGTCCGGCCACTACCATGCCCCCGATGGCGGCAGTGCCCATCATATGGGAATTGTCATAGATTTCGATGCGGGTCGGCACCCGGTCGAGCTTGAAGGTTGCCGCAAACCCTTCCAAAAGACGGGTCTGCGAGGCGGTTTCCGCCAGCTTGCGTCCATGGGCTTCGCGGGCATTGGCCACAACATGGTCCATCACATCCTTCTTGTCGCCGCGCCGGGGAACCTGAAGGGTGATCTTGTGGCCGGAACGTTCGCCGAGTGCTGTTGCCAGCAGATCCATTTCTTCGACAGGCTCCGAAATCAGGATAAGGCGCGGGCAGGGCTTGTCATCATAGAACTGGCCCAGAAAGGCATTCAGCACCTCCTGCGAGGTCAGGGAGGCATCGGCACGCGGAAAATAGGCACGATTGCCCCAGTTCTGGCCCGTGCGGAAGAAGAACACCTGGATGCAGGTAAGGCCGCCTTCATGGTGAATGGCAAAGACATCGGCTTCCTCGACGCTGCCATTGATCCCCTGATGGCCCTGGACATGCGCCAGGGCAGACAACCGGTCGCGAAACACGGCTGCCCGTTCAAAATCAAGATTTTCGGCGGCCTCACCCATCGCCCTGGCAATGGTTTCCTTCACGCTGCGGCTCTTGCCGGACAGGAAATCTTTCGCTTCCTGCACCAGTTGCGCATAGCCCTCATCGCTGATTTCGCGGGTGCAGGGGGCTGCACAGCGTTTGATCTGGTGCAGCAGGCAGGGGCGGGTGCGGCTTTCAAACACGCTGTCTGTGCAGGAGCGGATCAGGAAGGCCCGTTGCAGCGAATTGATCGTATGGCTGACAGCGGTTGCAGACGCGAACGGACCGAAATAGTCGCCCTTGCGCGAGCGTGCGCCGCGATGCTTGAAAATGGCCGGTGCACGATGATCGCCGGTGACCAGAATATAGGGAAAGGTCTTGTCGTCGCGCAGCAAAACATTAAAGCGCGGGCGCAACCGTTTGATAAGGTTAGCCTCCAGCAGCAGCGCTTCGGTTTCCGTGCGGGTGGTTACAAATTCCATCCGCGCGGTTTCCCGCACCATTTTGGCAATGCGGTTGGAATGACCGCGCCCCTGCGCATAATTGCTGACACGCTTTTTCAAAGAGCGCGCCTTGCCCACATAAAGCACATCGCCGCCGGCATTCATCATGCGGTAAACACCGGGACTGTTGGGCAGGAATTTGACATATGCACCGATCAGCCCGGCACCGGACAGGCCCTCTGGCACCGAAGCCGTCTCGGCCCAGTTGATATCAGCAATGAGGGAGGCGACAGAGGGGGCGTGGACGGCTGCATCCTCGTCATCCTCGTCCTCGCTGTTTTCACCATAGAGGATGCCCCCGTCCGGTGATATTGCATCGCTCATTCGGCAATCTCCGCCACATCCGGCGTTTCCCAGCCAAGATGCTGGCCGCCATCAAGCGCAATCATTTGTCCCGTGATGGAGGGCGTGTCAAAGAGAAAGCGGATCGTGCGTCCGAAATCCTCAAGTTTTGGGCCGTCCTTCAGCAGCAGCCCGTCCAGTTGCGCCTGAAAGTCTTTGGGTTCCTGCCGTTCATTGGGCAGGGTCGGCCCGGGACCAATGGCATTGACCCTGATATCCGGGGCCAGTGCCTGTGCCATGGTTTGTGTGGCCATCCAAAGGGCCGCCTTTGACAGCGTATAGGAATAGAATCGCGGATTGGGCGACCAGACGCGCTGGTCGATCATGTTGACCACCAGACCACTGTTTTCAATCGGCAGGTGGCGGGCAAACGCCTGAACAATCAGCGACGGCGCACGCACATGAATGGCAAAATGCGCCTCAAAGCCCGCCGGCTCGAAGTCCGTCACGCTGTCATTCGTGAAAATGGAGGCATTGTTGACCACCAGTCCGAGAGGGCCGATTTTCGATTCTGCACGCCCGACCAGAGCCGCTGCCTGCGTCCATTGTGTCAGGTCCGCCTGAATGGCAACAGCTTTTCCGCCAGCTTCGCGAATCTGCACGGCCAGCGCCTCGGCCTCTGCCAGACTGTCGTTGGCATGAAGGGCAACCGCAAAGCCGTTTGCAGCCAGATCCACAGCAATGGCCTTGCCGATACGCTTGGCCGCTCCAGTAACAAGCGCCGTTTTTAAGGAAATTTTGTTCAAGAATGTTCTTTCAAATGGTTTTTTGATGGGATCCCGGCTGCATATAGGGCAGTTTTTACAGGGAAAAACCATAGCCGTGATAAATTTTATACTGCAGATCGGAATATATATCTAAAGTAAATTTGGTAAAAAGTTTCGTATATTTATGATTATTTAAAAAATATGGTTAACAAATTAAAAAATTAATAGAAAAGCCAAAACATTGACATGGCATTGCCATGAAAAATTCATAATTTGGCTGCGCTGATACCGCAATTAATCTCTAAAAATTTATACGACTGCGATAAAAATTAACGGCAAATTATCGATAATTCTTTTAGATGGACATCAGTCCGATTATCGAGATTTCAAGGAGAGTAGCATGCGTAGATTGATTTTCTCAGTTATGGCGTCCACAGTGGCGTTTATGGCTTTCACACAGGCACGGGCCGCTGATATCGTTGATGAAGTGCCTGCTGCTCCGGCTGCTGATTATTCCCAGCCTGTTGCAGGCAACTGGTCCGGTGCTTATGTCGGTGGTGCAGGCTCATTGCAATGGGGCAAATTTACCCCGTCCACAGAACGTGCCATCGGCGGTCAGCTGTATGGTGGTTTCAATATGCAGAACAACCAGCTGGTTTATGGTGCTGAAGCTGATATCGGCTATTCCGGCAATGAAAACGTATCCGGCGGCGTGACAACAAAGCAGGGCTTCAACGGTTCTGTTCGTGGTCGCCTGGGGTATGATCTCAATCCGGTGCTGGTCTATGGTACAGCCGGTCTGGCTGTCGGCAATGTCAAGGCCAAGGATGCGACATCCGAAGTCAACAACACATTGTATGGCTGGACAGCCGGTGCCGGTGGCGAAGTGATGGTAACAGACTCGATTTCGGCCCGTCTGGAATATCGTTACACCGATTTTGCCAACAAGGACTACGGTCTGACCAGCGGCACGGTTTCGCGCGGCTATGATGAGCACAGCGTGAAGGTCGGTCTGGGCGTAAAGTTCTGATCCTTCCCTAGAGCATGTCGCGCAAAAGTGTGCAGCGGTTTTGCGATAAAGACATGCGTATAAACAAAGACTTAAAGCATGGCAATCAAATCTGGAAGATCGCAGCACGCTTTAAGAGGACGATGAGGAAGCCGGGTTCAGCCCGGCTTTTTCATGCCTGCTGCGGTTTCAGATAGGGATAGTCCGGAAAGCGGCTTTCAAATTTCGATGTCCATTTGATGAGTTTGGGATGCTGTTCTTCCCATTGGCCGGAAAACCGCAATGTGAGATAGCCCAGGAGCGCGGCCAGAGCAAAATGCCCGCCGTGCAGCCCCTTGCCAAGTTTTGGCGGGTTGGCCTCCAGCATCGCAAGCCCGCGCGCAACCTTGCTCCACTGCCGGTCAATCCATGGCTGGTGAAGCTTTTCTTCCGGGCGCATGCGCTTTTCGTAAACAATGGCCAGCAGGCAATCCGTAATGCCATCTGCCAGCGCCTCCAGCACTTCGGCCTCCGTGCGTTTTCTGGCACCTTTGGGAAACAGTTTGCGACCTGAGACACGGTCAAGATATTGCAGGATGGCGCGACTGTCGAAAACAGCGACGTCCTCATCAGTGATCAGGACAGGGATTTTGCCAAGCGGGTTCTGGTCAGTCAGCTCGGATGGATCCTCGTCTGTCTTCACGCGCAGGCTTTCAGGTGCAAGACCCAGAGAGTGGGCCGCCATGCGCACCTTGGCTGAATAGGGTGAAGTGGGCGAATAGAGAATTTTCATCGTGCATGTCTTTCTTGCAGGCAGTTGAAACGGGCTTCTACTGCATGTCGTTATCGCAAAACTGTGCAGCAGTTTTGCGATAACGACATGCGTAAAAACAAAAACTTGAAGCGTGGCAATCGAATCTGGAAGATCGCAACACGCTTCAGCGTGATGGCAATACAGTAACCTCTGGAAGGCGGCAACTCTTGCGGTCAACTTCGGGGCAGGAGCGGAACGACAGATCCTTGTTCAGGCAGATGCGGACCTCCTCCAGCAAGGAGCCGGTGCAGGTGATGGCAACCGCGTTTGGCGACAGGCCCGGATTGGCAGATACAAGGGCGGCTTCCGCGCTCTGGATGCTGATTGTCTGGTTGCTCCTGGCCGGCTGGAATGCAGCCGGGATCTTGACTCTGCTCCATGCGCTGCGCATCAGGCGAAAAAAGTCCCGCTGCGACAGTCCGGAGCAGGAACCGTGCTTGCGCCATTGATGGCCGATCAGCCCCATGCCGGGCACAAGATCGAGCATGGTCTTGCCAAGGCTTTCGGGAACGCGGCGGGGTTCGGACGTGGCACAGAATTCCGGATAACCGGATTCATTCTGCGGCCAGAGCCCGTGAACAACAAAGCCATGATCATCGGAACATTGGCGGGAGCCTCTCTGGTCCGGATTGTTCCGGCACCATGTCGGAGACCAGGACAGCGACAAGACGTAAAAATCGAAATTGCTTTTGTCCGTGCGCCCAGGAGATGTGTCCGGGCAACCGGAAGCAAGCCCGGTGCAATCATCTTTTGCAAGGGCGGGGGCACCGGAAACGGGGTCATGCCTGGCGGCCCCGTCGCTGTTGCGCGGCGTTTCAGGCTGTTGATAAAGAAGGAACAGGCAGACCAGAACAAAAACTGCCGCAATTGTCAGTGTCTTTCCGGAAAAGGCCATATGCGGTCAGTTCATTTCAGGGAGCGGCAATGATTTCCATAGGTGTAATAAGGGTCAAGGCCCGAAACGCAAAATTCGATATTGTCGCCAATCCCGACAAACCCCATGTCCTTTTCGATCAGATAATAAAGGTCATGCGTCCTGCCGTCGGTCATCTGTGCATTGGCGTGGCAGAAATGACGCTCGATCATCACCTTGCCGCCCCGCTTTTCTGCCCGGCGCTCCTGCGCACCGTTAATGTCGGCAATCGCAATGTCATTGGCAAGTAAAGTGCTGATATGACGGTCGAACCTGGCGCTGATGAAGGAAATCACAGCACTGTTGTCACAACCTGAACCCGGGCCGGCAAGGGCAATCTGGGGCATGCCGACAGACATCGTCGAACTGAAGGCAACAACAGTCATTAAAAACAGACGCTTCATGTGTCCACCCCATTGCATTGACCGGACCTGAAGAAAGAGTTTCGGCCCCATTGGTCAAGTTGTTACGGTCAAGATATCCCATCCCGCCCGGTTCATCCACAGCCAATCTTTGAACAGGGTTAACGGCCATGGGCATAATGTGCGCATGCGGTTCGGTTTTCACAGGGCAGTTGCCTCGAAAATACTGTTGGTCACGCGCAGCCCCGTTCGTGATTCTCATGGGGAGTGCCAGAATCAGTCTTCGTCCCGCTCCTGTCGTGTCTCGTCTGTCAGCCAGAAGGCCCGGTGGGAGGCGAAACGGTCTTTTGCCATGCGTTCCTTCAGAACGGGCAGCATCACATGCAACTCGTCTTTCAGCGTAAAGGGCGGATTGACGATAATCAGGCCGGAGCCATTGAGGCCGGTGGCTTCGCGGTCGCTCTGGACCGTAATTTCCGCACAGAGAATTTTGGGAATGCCCAGTGCTTTCAGGCCGGCGTGAAATTCCGCCACCGGCAGGCCCTTTTTCAAAGGATACCACAGGCAGAATGTGCCGCCTGAAAAGCGCTTGTGCGCCTTTGCCAGCCCGTGGACGAGCCGGTCAAACTCGCCCTCGATCTCAAAGGGCGGGTCCACCAGCACAATGCCGCGCTTTTCCTTGGGCGGCATATGCGCACCCAGCGCCAGCCATCCGTCCAGTTCGGTCACACGCACCTGATAATCGCCTTCAAACAGGCGTGCCAGTTCGTGGGCATCATCAGGATGCAGTTCGATGGCCGACAGCCGGTCCTGCGGGCGCAACAGCATGCGCGCCAGCTTGGGCGAGCCGGGATAGAGCGTCACGCCACCCTCCGGGTTCAGGGCACGGATGCAGCCGAGATAGGGCTCCAGCAAGTGCGCAACGGGCTCCGGCAGCGGCTTTTCAAGGATCCTGCCAATGCCTTCCCGCCATTCGCCGGTCTTCTGGGCTTCTTGTGATGCCAGATCATAAAGGCCGATCCCGGCATGCGTGTCCAGCACGCGGAAAGCCTTGTCCTTCTGCTGCAGATACACAATCAGACGGGCGAGGACTGCATGTTTCAAAACATCGGCAAAGTTCCCGGCGTGGTAGATATGTCGGTAATTCATATGCGCTCTTCATGTCCTGATGATGTTTTGTGATACGTGCTTTTGACCCTTCAAGCCCGGGCATTTCTGTCCTATACACATTATATGAACATCGCGACCCCAAATCTTGTGAAAACAACCACCATTGGTCATACGGCCTGTCCGCATGACTGTCCCTCAACCTGTGCCCTGGAGGTGGAGCTTTCGCCGGAAGGCAGCATCGGACGGGTGCGCGGGGCAGCCGGCAATGATTACACGGCGGGTGTTATCTGCGCCAAGGTCGCCCGCTATGCCGAGCGCCTCTATCATCCCGACCGGCTTTTGACGCCAAAGCGGCGTCTGGGAGCCAAGGGTTCCGGCTCCTGGGGCGAGATAAGCTGGAACGATGCGCTGGATGACATTGCCAATGCATTCGTGAAAGCCGAAAGCCGCTATGGCAGCGAAACCGTATGGCCCTATTATTATGCCGGCACGATGGGCTGGGTGCAGCGCGACAGCATTGACCGCCTGCGCCATGCCAAACGCTATTCCGGCTTCTTCGGCTCTATCTGCGTCAATCCGGCCTGGACCGGATTTGCCATGGGGGCAGGGGCCTTGCGGGGTGCCGACCCGCGCGAGATTGCCAAATCCGATTGCGTGGTCATCTGGGGTACAAATGCCGTAGCGACCCAGGTCAATGTCATGACCCATGCCATCCGCGCCCGCAAGGAACGTGGTGCCAAAATCATCGTGATCGATATTTACGACAACCCCACCATGAAGCAGGCGGATCTGGCGCTTGCCCTGCGCCCCGGCACGGATGCAGCACTCGCCTGCGCCGCCATGCATGTGGCCTTTCGGGATGGTTATGCCGACCGCGCCTATATGGAGCGCTATACCGATGATCCGGCAGGGCTGGAGCAGCACCTGAAAACCCGTGATCCGCTGTGGGCCTCCGCCATGACCGGTCTGTCCGTGGAAGAGATCGAAACCTTTGCCAGATGGGTTGGCACCACAAAGAAAACATTCTTCCGGCTGGGTTATGGCTTTACCCGCAGCCGCAATGGCGCGGTCTCCATGCATGCCGCCCTGTCGCTGCCGGCCGTTCTGGGCTCCTGGCAATATGAGGGCGGTGGTGCCTTCCATACCAACAATGATATTTTCGGGGTCAACCGTGCCCCGATCCACGGCACCGACATGATCGATCCGTCGGTCCGTGTTCTCGACCAGTCGGAAATCGGCCGCGTGCTGACGGGTGATGCAGCCGCCCTGCGCCATGGCCCGCCGGTCACAGCGATGCTGATCCAGAATACCAACCCGGTCAATGTCGCGCCGGAGCAGCGTCTGGTCAAACAGGGCTTTCTGCGCGAGGATCTGTTCGTTGCTGTCCACGAACAGTTCATGACCGATACGGCAGACCTGGCTGATCTGGTTTTGCCGGCCACCATGTTTGTGGAACACGATGATATTTATCGCGGCGGCGGCCAGAGCCACATTCTGCTCGGGCCAAAACTCGTGGAGCCGCCTGCAACCGTGCGCACCAACCTGTTCGTCATCCAGGAACTGGCAAAGCGTATGGGCGTTCTGGACCGCGCCAATCTGGCCTTTAGCGAGCGCGAGATGATTGATCTGGTGATGATCTCCAGCGGCAAGCCTGGCTTTGATGCGCTAAGGTCAGAAAAATGGATCGACTGCCAGCCGGATTTCGAGACCGCGCATTTTATAAAGGGTTTCGGTTTTCCGGATGGCAAATACAGGTTCAGACCCGACTGGACCGGCACGATCGTCGGCACCCGGCCACCGGAATCAATCGGCCCGCTTGGCCCGCATGCACAATTGCCGCAATTCCCGGACCAGTGTGATGTGATTGAGTTGCAGGATGCCGAACATCCCTTCCGTCTGGCAACATCCCCGGCCCGCAATTTTCTCAATTCGTCCTTTGCCGAAACCAAAACCTCGCGTGACAGGGAAGGTCGCCCGGAGGTGATGGTCCATCCTGGCGATGCGGCAAGCCTTGCCATTGCCGATGGTGATATTGTCGCCATTGGCAATCAGCGCGGCAGCCTGCGCCTGCATGCCAAGGTCACGGCAACGGCGAAACCCGGTGTTTTGATCTGCGAGGGTCTGTGGCCGAATACGGCGCATCTGGATGGAGAGGGCATCAATATCCTCACAGGCGCGGACAATATCGCGCCCTATGGAGGCGCGGCCTTCCATGACAACAGGGTGTGGCTGAGAGGCACACGACTCTAATGCGTGTCGCGCAAAACTGTTCAGCGGTTTTGCGAAAACGACACGCATCAAAACAAAGACTTGAAGCGTGGCAAGCTTCACTGAAAGAGCGCAACACGCTTTAGAATCGGCCCTTGAGCCCCATCGACAGGTTTGCAGACAGAAGATCGCCACCAGCGGAATCGGCAAACCAGCTGGAAACGCCTGTACTGGTATTGGTCTGAACGGTATTGCCATGCGCAGTCATGACCTTGTCAAAGCGTGCGGAGGCATAGAGTGAGGCCTGCGCCGACCATTGATATTCTGCTGCGACTGTCGCCGAAACCACCGGTGCGATCCGGTAAGTATCTGTAAATTGCAGATTGCGCAGCCAGTGATTGTCAACCGCCGACGCACCGACAGTCAGGCCGCCCTGTACATTGCCGGAAAATGTCCAGGCACCGGAAATATGGTTTGCATCAAAACCGACATAAATAACCGGTGTCATCTGTTTGAATGTTATGGCTTTTGAGGAACCGGAAATCGTGCCGGGCGTATTGCGAGTGCCGCCTACACTGTAGAGGTAGGAGCCGCCCCAGGCGGTCCACTGCACCTGCGTATATTGAACGCCGCCGCTCATCCCGATGGCATTGGCATCATTGCGCCACATCGCGCGCCGCACCTCAAGGTCTGCCCTGAAATAATGATCCAGCCGCGTATCCGGGTGTATGGACCGGTCGCTCCAGCCAGTCGTGTCTGTGGTTGTGTAATAGGGCGAGGTCCAGTCGTAATCGACCATATGGCCGTCGCCGCCAATCCCCATACGGCCACCAACAGAGACCGTCCAGTCATTGCGTGTGTCGATATCCAGTCTGGAATTCAGGGCCGTTACCGCTTTGCTTTCCCAGATCAGGTGGCTGAGTTTGCGGTTGCCGGTATAGACAATTTCATTGGCTTCAATATTCATCAGGCCAACGGACCCTGAAAGGCGAATTTTGCCATCCAGGGATTGTGTAATCATCCCGGAAGACATGGCCGGAGTTGTGATCAGTCCGCAAACGATCACCTGAACGGCGCACAGGACACTGCGTTTCATCGCTGTTTTCAACTTTCTTTGCCAGATATGGCAGCAGGTCATTGATAGGGACAAGGCGGAATCAACACGAAATGATAGGAATCATTCAATACGTCTATGGTTAATGAACGATTAATCCGCAAAAAAGCTGCTTGACAGGCTGCTGCAAAACACAGGTACGAATGGCAATGAGGATATTGTGTTCAGAAAAAATGCCGGAAAACGGCGCATAGTGGACACATGTAACAGCGTTCCGCCGCTTTTCGGTGAACAAAAGACACCATTGCCAGCGCGGAGCGGGTTTTGCAGCAGCCTGTTAAGGCCAGCCATAGCTGATGAGCGATGATGTTCTATCCATGGCAGGTGCCGTCTCTCCCGATGCGATCATGCGCAGCACGGCAGGATAGATCCGGTGTTCAACCGCCAGCACCCGGCTGGCCAGGGTCTCAGCCGTATCACCGGCCAGCACCGGAACCGCTGCCTGGGCGATGATGGCCCCTTCGTCCATGCCTTCGGTCACATGGTGAACCGTGCATCCGGCAATTTTCACACCGGCATCAATAGCGCGTTGATGGGTGTGCAGGCCCGGGAACAGCGGCAGCAGCGAAGGATGGATATTGATGATCCTGCCACGCCAGTGCGCAATGAAATCGGCGCTCAAAAGCCGCATGAAACCGGCAAGGCAGATCAGGTGCGGCTTGAATTCGGCAAGTTGCTTCAATATTGCCGCTTCATGCTCTGCCTTGTCGGCATAGTCGCCACGTGCGATGGCAACAGCCGGTATGCCAAGGGCTTCAGCCTTTGCAATGCCACCGGCCTGTGGCCTGTCGGAAATCACGCCCACAATTTCGGCAGGAAAACCGTCCTCACGGGTGGTTTCAACCAGCCGCACCATATTGGAGCCGCTGCCCGAAATGAAAACCACCACCCGCGTCCTGTTGCTGCTCATAGGGGCAATCTTCCCCTGTATTGCACACCGGCTTGCCCTTCTGCTCGCGCAATCATCCGGCCCAGCGTCACAACTGTTTCGCCTTCGCCGGTCAGCACAGAGGCAACCTCTGAAGCCTTGTCGGCGGAAACGACGACAATCATGCCAATACCGCAATTGAAGGTGCGCAGCATTTCGCGTTCGGCAATACCGCCGGTCCCGGCCAGCCAGGAAAACACCTTTGGCACCGGAACAGCGGAAAGGTTGATTTCAGCAGCAAGATGCTTTGGCAGAACCCGCGGAATATTTTCCGGAAAGCCGCCGCCGGTAATATGGGCCAGCGCCTTGATGGCCGATGTCGCGCAGATGGCGGAAAGCACGGATTTGACATAGATCCGTGTCGGTACCAGAAGGGCGGCACCCAGCGTTTCACCCGCGCCAAACGGGGCGGGCGACTGCCAGTTGAGACCGGAAAGTTCCACGATCTTGCGCACCAGCGAATAGCCGTTGGAATGAACGCCGGAAGAGGCCAGTCCGAGAATGACATCGCCTTCGCCGATATCACCTGCGGGCAGCAATTGCCCGCGCTCGGCGGCACCCACGGCAAAACCGGCCAGATCATAATCGCCACCGGAATACATGCCCGGCATTTCGGCGGTTTCGCCGCCAATCAGGGCGCAACCGGCCTGACGGCAGCCATCGGCAATGCCGCCGACAATGGCGGCTCCCTGATCCGGATCCAGCTTGCCGGTTGCAAAATAATCCAGAAAGAACAGCGGTTCTGCACCCTGGACCACCAGATCGTTGACACACATGGCAACAAGATCAATCCCGACCGTATCATGCAGGCCGGCATCAATGGCGATTTTCAGCTTGGTGCCGACACCATCATTGGCGGCTACCAGGACAGGATCGGTAAAGCCTGCGGCTTTCAGGTCGAAAAGGCCGCCAAAGCCGCCAATCTCCCCGTCGGCACCCGGACGCCGGGTCGAACGCACAAGCGGTTTGATTTTTTCAACCATCAGGTTTCCGGCGTCGATGTCAACACCGGCATCACTGTAGGTCAGGCCGTTGCGGGTTTCCTGGGTCATGGCTCACGCTCCGAAAACTGTCATTCCTGCCCCCGCCATTGGCATGACAGCCCACCAAGTGCAAGCGGAATGGACAATATCGCGCAAGTTTTGAACCGGTGTCCGCTGCATGGACCCAAAAAACTTGGAAACCCGGGCCGTGATACCATATAGAAGTCAGACTGCAGGAGGCCGGGAAATGACATTGCCAAATTATATCACGATTGCCAGATTTCTGGCTGTCCCGGCAATTGTCTATGCCCTGCTGCACGGATATGTGATTGCAGCCTTTGTCGGTTTTCTGGCAGCCGGAATATCTGACGCGCTGGACGGCATCATCGCCCGGCATTTCAACGCCCGGTCGGATCTCGGCACATGGATGGACCCGGTCGCTGACAAGTTTTTGCTGGTGTCCATGTTCATTGTTCTGGGGGTTCTGGGGCATTTGCCGGACTGGCTGGTGCTTCTGGTCATCACCCGCGATGTTCTGATTGTCGGAGCCGTAATCCTGTCCAGTCTGATGGGGCATCCGCTCAGGCTGGCCCCCATTTTTGTATCAAAGGCCAATACGGCGGCCCAGATCGGTCTGGTGGTGGTTGTGCTGGCGATGCTGGCCGGGCTGGTTTCGCTTCCGGGACTGATTGTTGGCATGATTGAACTCACTGCGGCCTTGACCATTGCTTCGGCACTATCCTATTTCGTAATATGGATCAGGCATGTCGGACAGGCGGAATAGGTCAGCCGTCCGGCCAGGGCTTTTGAAGAAAAACCGGGAAAACACCATGGCGACCAATTCCAGCATGACCGGACTGAAGCATCAACTGGTGTTTTTTCTTGTGATTTTCGCGCTGTTCGTCAGTTTCCTGATGGTATTTCATACGATTCTGCTGCCATTCATTGCGGGCATGGCACTGGCCTATTCCCTTGATCCTGTCGCTGACTGGTTTCAGCGCCACGGTTTCAGCCGGATAGCGGCCACCAGCATCATACTGGTCAGTTTTCTCGTGCTTTTTGTTCTGGCACTGGTGATCATTATTCCGGTCCTCGCCTCGCAGGCATCCGGATTCATTGCCAAGATCCCGGATTATGTTACGCAGCTACAGCAACTGGTGGCCGACGGGCGGCTCAATATCATGCCCAAATGGCTGACAGACCAGATTGGCACCATCAAGGAAAACTCATCAAAAATTCTCTCCGAGGGAGCGGGCTTTCTGGGAACATTGCTGGGGCAAATCTGGGATTCCGGTGTTGCTCTTCTCGATATATTGTCGCTGGTCATCGTGACTCCGGTTGTGGCCTTTTACCTGTTGCTGGACTGGGACCGGATGGTGAAGAAGGTCGACAGCTGGGTGCCGCGCGACTATGTGTCCGTGGTGCGCGAGATCGGTACCGAGATCAACAGGACGATTGGCGGCTTCGTGCGCGGGCAGGGATCGCTCTGCCTGATCCTGGGGCTTTACTATGGTATCGGGCTGACACTGACCGGGCTGAATTTCGGCCTGTTGATCGGCCTGTTTACCGGTCTTATCAGTTTCATTCCCTATGTCGGCTCGGTCATCGGGCTGGTCCTTGCGCTGGGTCTGGCCGTGGTCCAGTTCTGGCCCGATTACACGATGGTGCTGATTGTTCTGGCCATCTTCTTTTCAGGTCAGTTTCTGGAAGGCAATATCCTTCAGCCCAAGCTGGTGGGCAACAGCGTCGGGCTGCATCCCGTCTGGCTGATGTTTGCCCTGTTTGCCTTTGGCCTTCTGTTCGGCTTCGTGGGTCTTCTGGTGGCAGTTCCGGCTGCTGCCTGTGTGGGCGTTGTCGTGCGGTTTGCGCTGAACCGCTATCTGGCCAGTGAACTTTATTCCGGGTCAAATGCGCAAACCGGCGAAAAACAACAGGGATCCCTGAGCGAAAATGGCCAGTGACAAACCGATCAGATTGGTACAGGACATGGGGCAATTGCCGCTGGTTTTCAATCATGATGCAGCCCTGTCCCGCGATGATCTGCTGATTTCCGACCCCCTGAGCGCCGCCGTCACAATGGTTGACACATGGCCGCAATGGCCGTCGCCTGTTGTCATTCTGGCAGGCCCCGCCGGTTCCGGAAAATCGCATCTGGCCAGCATCTGGCGGGAAAAGGCCGCTGCTGTCGATATTCATCCCCGGGCAGGCTCGAATGCCGCCGAACACGCCGCCCGCGGGCCGGTAGTTTTTGAAGATGTTGAGCGCCGGGGTTTTGACGAGACGACACTTTTTCATGTGATCAATTCCGTGCGCGAAAACCGCACAAGCCTGCTGATGACCACACGAATCTGGCCCATGTCCTGGAATGTGGATCTGGCCGACCTGCGGTCACGGCTGAAGGCAGCAACCGTTGTGGAAATCGGAGAACCGGACGACACATTGCTGGGGCAGGTTCTGGTCAAGCTGTTCGCCGACCGGCAGATCTCCGTTGATGACAGGGTCATATCCTATCTGGTGGCAAGAATGGAACGCTCGCATGATTCCGCCCGGACACTGGTGGAACAGCTGGATCGTCTGGCGCTGGCGCGCGGTGTGCGTATCAGCAGGGCACTGGCCGCAGAAGTGTTAAAGTTGTGAATGACTTATCGTAAAAATGTGCATTGTCACAAGACCGTCGTGAATATGCTATAACGGCAACGCAAAAAGGAGATCGCGGTATGGACATGATGACATCGGAAAATGGCAATGCGCAAGACACTGTCGTTGCCGATCAGGAAGATATGCTCAGCAGCCCCCACCGCTTTATCAACCGCGAGTTTTCATGGCTGCAATTCAACCGGCGCGTTCTGGAAGAAACACTCAACACGGCACACCCCTTGCTGGAGCGTATCCGCTTCCTGTCGATTTCGGCAGCCAATCTTGATGAATTCTTCATGGTGCGGGTGGCCGGTCTCGAAGGCCAGGTCCGACAGGGCGTCGCCATCAGGGGTCCGGATGGAAAGACGCCGGCCGAGCAGCTGGAAAATATTCTGAAAGAAATCGATAACCTGCAGATGGAGCAGCAGGCTTCCCTGGCTGTGCTGCAACAATATCTGGCCAAGGAAGACATTCTCATCGTGCGTCCACCGGCCCTGGCATCGAATGACAGGATCTGGCTGGAAACCGAATTCCAGAAGTCCATCTTTCCGGTCATGACCCCGCTTTCGATTGATCCGGCCCATCCTTTCCCGTTCATTCCCAATCTCGGGTTTACTATGGCCCTGCAATTGGTCAGTACAAAGGGCAGGGAGCCGATGACCGCACTTCTGCGCTTGCCTGTTGCGCTGCCGCGTTTTGTGCGTCTGCCGGATATGGACGGCACGATTCGCTATATCACCATGGAAGATGTGGTAAGCCTGTTTGTGGAAAGACTGTTTCCTGGCTATCAGGTTAACGGCTCGGGACATTCCGCATTATCCGCGACAGTGATATCGAAGTGGAGGAAGAGGCGGAGGATCTGGTGCGTTTCTTCGAGACTGCACTGAAACGTCGCCGTCGCGGATCCGTCATCCGTATTGAAACCGATTCGGAGATGCCGGCCTCTCTGCGCCATTTCGTGGTGCAGGAACTGGGTGTTCCTGAAAATCGCGTTGCGGTTTTGCCGGGCCTGCTGGCCTTGAATACCCTCTCGGAAATCACCAGGGCCCCTCGGCCGGATCTGCTTTTCAAGCCCTATAATGCGCGATTTCCCGAGCGGGTCCGCGACCATGGGGGCGATTGTTTCGCAGCGATCCGTGAGAAAGACATGGTGGTCCACCATCCCTATGAATCTTTCGATGTTGTGGTCCAGTTTCTGCTCCAGGCCGCGCGCGATCCTGAAGTTCTGGCGATAAAGCAGACGCTGTATCGCACATCGAATGACAGCCCTATTGTCCGCGCGCTGATTGATGCCGCCGAGGCAGGAAAATCTGTTACGGCCCTGGTCGAACTGAAGGCCCGGTTCGACGAAGAGGCCAATATTCGCTGGGCCCGCGATCTGGAACGCGCCGGTGTGCAGGTGGTTTTCGGCTTTATTGAACTGAAAACCCATGCCAAGATGTCGATGATTGTGCGCCGTGAAGACGGCAAGTTGCGCACCTATTGCCATCTTGGAACCGGAAATTACCATCCGGTGACTGCCAAGATCTATACAGACCTTTCGTTCTTTACCTGCAATGAAGCCATTGGCCATGACATGGCGAATATCTTCAATTTCATCACCGGCTATGGTGAACCGGAGGCCGGCATGAAGCTGGCCATGTCACCCACGACGATGCGACCGCGCATCCTGAGCCATATCGAGGAAGAAATTCTGCATGCCAGGGCAGGACGTCCTGCGGCCATCTGGATGAAGATGAACTCGCTGGTGGACCCGGACATTATAGACGCACTTTATCGTGCCAGCCGTGCAGGGGTCATGATCGAGCTGGTTATTCGGGGCATATGCTGCCTGCGTCCGCAGGTTCCGGGCCTTTCGGATAATATTCGCGTCAAGTCCATCGTTGGCCGGTTTCTCGAACACAGTCGTATTTTCTGCTTCGGAAACGGCTATGGCCTGCCATCAGAAAAGGCGCTGGTCTATATCGGCTCGGCCGACATGATGCCGCGCAATCTGGACCGTCGCGTCGAGACTTTGGTTCCCTTGCGCAATCCAACTGTGCATGAACAGGTTTTGTCACAAATAATGCTTGGCAATCTTATCGATAACCAGCAGAGCTATGAAATACTGGAGGATGGCACATCGCACCGCATCAGTGTACGGGAAGGCGAGGAGCCATTCAATGCACAGCAGTATTTCATGACCAACCCAAGCCTGTCGGGCAGGGGCGGGGCCTTGACCTCCAGTGCACCGCAACTGATTGCCGGATGGAAATCCCGCAAGAAAAAGTAAAACTGGAAGTGCATGGTAGAATCAGAAGCTCAAGGGCGCTTGCGCGGCATTGCTCCCGTATCTGTAGTGGATATCGGGTCGAATTCCATTCGCCTTGTAATTTATGAAGGCATGAGCCGCTCCCCGGCCGTGCTTTTTAACGAAAAAGTTCTGTGCGGTCTGGCCAAGGGCATAGCCAAAACCGGAAAGCTGGATATCAGGAGCGTGGAGCGCGCACTTGCGGCCCTGCACCGGTTCAAGGCACTGTCTGTCCAGGCGCGCGCCACAACCATCCATGTTCTGGCAACTGCTGCTGCCCGCGAAGCTTCTGACGGTCCGGAGTTTATCAGGCGCGCGGAAGAAATTCTGGGCCGCAAGGTTCGGCTTCTGTCCGGTGAGGAGGAAGCCATGTATTCCGCGCTGGGTGTTATCAGCGGCTTCCATCATCCGGACGGAGTGGCAGGCGATCTGGGCGGCGGTTCTCTGGAATTGATCGATATACGGGAGCAGACCTATGGTCAGGGCGTAACCCTGCCACTGGGCGGGCTGCGGCTTTCTGAATATGCCAATGGCTCGATTGCCAAAGCCACAACCTTTGCCCGCAAGGTCATTTCCGGGGTTGATTTCCTCAAAGCCGGTGAGGGGCGCATATTCTATGCCGTTGGCGGAACCTGGCGCAATATTGCCAAACTGCATATGGAGGTGCGCAAATATCCGCTGCACATGATGCAGGGCTATGAAATTCCGTTTGAGGAAGCCATGGTTTTCCTCAACGATGTCATCAAGTCCAGGGATTCCAGGGAGCCGGCCCTCCAGTCCATTTCGCGCAACAGGCGCAATCTTCTGCCATTCGGGGCCATTGCCATGCGCGAGGTTCTGGCCATCATGAAGCCGTCTAAAGTGTGCTTTTCTGCCCGGGGCGTGCGGGAAGGGTTCCTGTATTCCCTTCTGCCCGATGCCGAACGTGCCAGGGATCCGCTGCTGGAAGCCGCTGATGAACTGGCAATCCTGCGCGCCAGATCCCCCGAACATGCCCGTGAACTGGCGGCCTGGACCGGCTCTGTCCTGCACTGGTTCGGTATTGAGGAAAGCGAGGAAGAAGGCCGTTACCGGCAGGCGGCCTGCCTCATGGCCGATATCAGCTGGCGCGCCCATCCGGATTATCGCGGGCTTCAGGCGCTCAATGTGATTGCCAATGGCACATTTGCAGGCATCAGCCATGCGGGCAGGGCCTATCTGGCCCTTGCCAATTACTATCGCTACGAAGGCCTGAATGATGATGGTGCCACAGGTGCCATGGCAGGCATTGCCACGCCAAGATTGCTGGAAATGGCAAAGCTGCTCGGCGGCCTTTTGCGCGTCGTCTATCTTTTCTCGGCGTCCATGCCGGGCGTGGTGCGGCATCTGGATTTCGGACTGCCACCTGAAGGCCGGACAGATATTGACCTTCAGTTTGTGGTTCCCGCGGCCTATCGCGATTTTGCCGGTGAACGCCTCGACGGGCGCCTGCAGCAATTGGCAAAGCTGACCGGCAAGCGGCTGGAGTTCAAATTTATGGAGTAGGGGCAAGAGCTTTCTGCCGCCGCTGAAACAGGGCAGGGCGGTCGCGGCTCAGCCTCGATTTTCCTTTGGAGCAAGGTCGGTTTCTGCAATATCTGTCTCGCCTCGGCGCGCATAGCGTTGCGCGATGACGGCGCATGCCATCAGCTGAATCTGATGGAATATCATGATCGGCAACACAATGGCACCGATCGGCTGGCCTGCGAAGATGGCGTTGGCCATGGGAACACCGGATGCAAGGCTCTTTTTGGAACCGCAGAATGTGATGGCAATCTCGTCTTCCCTCGAAAACCCCAGAGCCCTGCTGCCATACATCGTGCAGGCGAGTACGAAGGCGAGAAGGCCCGTATTGATCGCGGCAATCAAAAGGATGTCGCTGATACCGAATTTTTCCCAGATGCCTTCGATCACGGAAGCACTGAAGGCCGAATAGACCACCATGAGGATCGATCCACGGTCAATCGGCATCAAAAGCGGCTTGTGCGCCCGCACCCATTGGCCAACGAGCGGCTGGAGAATCTGTCCGGCGATGAACGGCAACAGCAGCTGGACCAGGATTTGCAGCATCGCATCCAGCGATACTTCGCCATGCCCGCCTGCCGAAAGCAGCAATCCGCAGAGCAGCGGGGTGAGGAACATGCCAGATACATTCGAGGCCGAGGCTGCACAGATGGCCGCAGGCACATTGCCCCGCGCCATTGATGTGAAGGCGATGGAGGACTGCACGGTGGAGGGCAGGGTGCACAGGTAGAGCACGCCAATATAGAGCTGCGGCGACAGGACGCCCTTCAATACAAAACCCATCGCCAGGCCGATCAGCGGAAAAAATCCGAAAGTGACAAAGAGAATGGCAAGATGCAGCCGCCAGTGCAGGAGGCCCGCAAGGACCACATCGCGCGACAGGCGCGCACCATGCAGGAAGAAAAGCGCTGCGATGGCAATCTTGGTCGCCAGGCTGAAAAGGGTGGCTGCCTCGCCGCTGACGGGAAACTGCGAGGCAAACACAACAGTGCAGACCAGCAAAATTGTAAATGTATCGGGCAAAAACCGTCTCATGCCATCGTTTCCTGATCCAAGAAATGCACGTAAATATCCATGCCGGTGCTATGCCTTCAGGCGAGCGGGGCGTCCTGTGGCGGCGCAAACGTGACGACATCGACCTTCCGGTCGACAAACCGCAGCGCCACTTCGCCCTTGATCAGTTTTAACGCATAGTCACCAAACAGATCCTTGCGCCATCCGGAAAGCGCCGCAACCTCGGCCTTCTCGCCTTCGGCTGCAATCTTGTCCAGATCCTCGCCATTGGCGATCACCTTGGCAGCAACGCCCTGCTTCTCCGAAATCAGTTTCAGAAGGACTTTCAGCATTTCCACAGCCGCTGCTGCCCCTTCCGGTTGCTGGTTCTGGCGCGGCAGTTTCGGCATATCCGCCTTTGGAATGGCAAGGGCCGTATTCACAGCCTCGACAATGGCCCCGCCTGAAGAGGACCGTTCCCAGCCCTTGGGGATCGTGCGCAGGCGTCCCAGGGCATCGATATCCCTGGGTGCCTGCTGGGCTATCTCGTAAATCGTGTCATCTTTCAGAACCCGGCCGCGCGGCACATTGCGGTTGCGCGCCTCACGCTCGCGCCAGGCGGCAACATGCTTGAGAATGGAAAGCTCCTGCGGTTTTTTCAGCCGCATTTTCAGCCGGTTCCAGGCATCATCGGGATGCAGGTCATAGGTTTCCGGCGATTCCAGCACGGCCATTTCCTCGGTCAGCCACAACGAGCGCCCTTCACGCTCCAGTTGTTCGCGAAGGCTGAGATAGACATCCCGCAGATGGGTGACATCGGCCAGCGCGTATTCAAGCTGTTCACGCGAGAGCGGACGACGGCTCCAGTCTGTAAAGCGCGAGGATTTGTCGATCTGCACATTCTTGATCCTCTGCACCAGCTGATCATAGGAAACCGAATCCCCGAAGCCGCAGACCATGGCTGCCACCTGCGTATCAAAAATCGGATGCGGCACCAGATTGCCGAGATGATAGACGATTTCAATATCCTGACGGGCGGCATGAAACACCTTGATCACATCCGGATTGGCCATCAGCTCAAAAAACGGAGCCAGATCAATACCCTTGGCCAAAGGGTCGATAATGTCTTCAAAACCCGGGCAGGCTACCTGGATCAGGCAGAGCTCGGGCCAGAAGGTGGTTTCTCTGAGGAACTCGGTGTCCACTGTCATGAAGCTGGATTTCGCCAGGGTCTGGCATGCTGCAGCAAGGGCTTCTGTGGACTCAATCATGGGCAGATCATCACTCAAAATGGCGTTGATCCTGTGTTCCTGTTAAACGCGGCGATGTCAATATCGCATCGGGAATCACGAGGCGTACAAGCCCTTAAACCACACGTAAAAACCCTGACATTCCGGATTTCTGGTGCTCGATAATATGGCAGTGGAAAACCCAGTCTCCGGGATTGTCAGCCACCAGCGCCAGTTCCACCGTTTCATCCGGCTGTATCAAGTAGGTATCCGTCACCAGCGGCAGGACGGCGCGTTTGGAAGAGGACCGGACACGGAAGCTCATGCCATGCAGGTGGATGGGATGGGCATGCGGAGTGCGGTTGACCATTTGCAGGAGATAGGTTTTTCCAAGCTTCAGTTCCGCCAGCGGTGCGCCCGGATCGGCGCTGTCCCCCGGCCAGGGAACCTTGTTGATGGCCCAGAAAGAGGCACCGATAGTGCCGCAGATACTGTCCTTTGCAGCAGCTTCCGCCGTTGCGGTCAATTCAAAGGGAAGCGGGGTGGCCGCCGTCAGGTCCGGTTCCGGCAAAGGATTGACAGCCAGATGCCTGATATCGCGCAGATCGCGTTTCAGGCTCTGGCCGACAGAACGAAACTGCGCCACAACGAAAGGCGCACTGCCGCGCACATTGGAAAGTGTCACCATTGCGCCTTCGCTGTCGGGCATGCGCACCAGCAGGTCCATGCGCTGCCCGCAGCCAAGATCGTAAAGATCCAGCGGGAAGGGGGAGGCCACAGGATTGCCGTCCAGTGCCACCACAAGGCCTGCTGCCCCCTCAAGCGCCAGGGTGTAGATCCGCGTCACGTCTGTTGCTGCGATCCGCAGCCGCACCAGCCCGCCCGCCGGAGCATCCATTACCGGCTGCTGCTGCCAGTTCGTGGTGCGCAGCGTGCCATAGGTGCCGGCCTTGGCGGAATCCCGCAGCTTGAACTGCTCAATGAACGCACCATTGCCGTTCAGCCGGAAATCACGCAGGTTGAGGGGGAATTCAGCATCAAAAACCGGATCATCCGGGTTTTCGACAATCAGCATGCCGGTCATCCCGCGCCCCATCTGGGTCAGCGTGTTGCAATGGGGATGGTACCAGAAAGTGCCTGCATCCGGCGGCGTAAACGTATAGTCAAAGCTGTCATTGGTATAGATATAGGGCTGGGTCATGAACGGCACACCGTCCATGGCATTGGGAACCCGCACCCCATGCCAGTGAATGGTGGTGGGCTCATCGAGATGATTGACCAGTCTTGCTGCAAAGGGCCGACCTTTGATGGCCCGCAGCGTCGGCGGCATGCCGTCATTGCTCCAGGTCATCAGGTCTTTCGTGATCGAAGTGCCGTTCAGCATTGCTGTTGTGTTTTGCGCAACAAGATCAACGGGTGCGGGACTGGCAAAAGCTGCGCCAATGCGGCTGGCCAGGGTGATGCCGGTGCCACAGGCAGCCATCGCAGCCGCTGATTTCAAAACTTGGCGTCGGGTGAGAAAGGGCATGGCACACTCCGGGATTTTTTACGCCTGCAATGCCATAAGTGGATAGTATCAGTCAACAAATAGGATCGGTCCTGCCCGGGACAAATTGGCCCTGGCCTATCTGCTTTTGTCGTTTTTGGCGGCGAGCCGGTTGAAAAAGGCAGATGTGCGCAAAAGCGCCACAAAACGACCCTTTCGGGTCTCGCCGGGAACCGGTGGCCGGATGAACATCCGGTGCACCGTATAGGCCATGAACAGGATCTGCACGGCGGCGGTATAGATAAACAGGGCGGGCGCCCCGTAATAATCCAGCATCACCGAGGCAAACAGCGGGCCGATAATGGCACCCAGCGACCAGAAGAACAATGTTCCGGCAGAAACCAGCGCATGTTCACCCTCTGCCGCCTTGTCATTGGCATGTGCGGAACACAGCGAATAGAGCGGCATGGCAAAGGCACCGAAACAGAAGATTCCGGCAATGTTCAGCCATGCGTTGGACCCGGCAAACAGCACCAGAAACAGGCCGGAAACACTGGAGCCAAGCGTGGCAAGCAGGATAATCAGCCGGCGGTCGAGCCTGTCGGAATAAAGCCCCAGCGGATATTGCAGCACCACACCGCCGACAATGCCCGCACTCATGAAATTGGCAATGGTGGTGACCGACATGCCGATATCCTGGGCGTAAATCGGGCCGAGCGAGCGGAAGGAGGAATTGGTGAGACCCACCACAATGCAGCCCACTGTTGCCAGCGGGGAAATATTCCACAGCCGCTTCACATCAAACCGCACGGCTTCCGGCGCTTCCGGGCTGGAACGGTCGGCCACGGAGATCGGCACAAGCGACAGCGTCAGCGCAATCGAGATCACCGCAAACAGCGTGAAACCGTCAATGCCGATACCGGGGATCAGATATTGCGCAGCCGTGACCGAAAACAGGTCGACCAGACGATAGACAGACAATGTGCGGGCGCGGTTGGAATTGGTAACCTTGGCATTGATCCAGCTTTCCACGCAGGCAAACAGGCTGGCAAAGCACAGGCCGATGATCAGCCGCATGACAAACCAGAACATGGGATCAATGATCAGCGCCATGGCCAGTGACGCGGCAGAGGCCATGGCCGCCATGGCCGAAAATGTACGGATATGGCCAATGGAGCGCAGGATGCGCGTGACATAGATGCAGCCGATGGCAAAGCCGATATTGTAGCCGGTGCCGACCATGCCGATGACCGAGGCGGAAAAACCCTCGTGTGAACCGCGCAGCGAAATATAGGTTCCCTGCAACCCGTTGCCACCAATAAGAATCCCGGCGGCAATGAGAAGGGGTATCAGCGGGCGGATATTGATCATGGGAAGCATTGTCCGGCATGGGCGACGGGGAATCACAGCGGCGACTGGCAATCACAGCCTATACTGTAGGCTTCTGTGCCGCGCGAACAGGGCTAAAAGCGACCTTTGTCATAAAAATGACATCGAAGCCGCAAACGCCGATGCGGGTGAAAGTCGATTTTGCCGCCCGCCAAAGGCAAAGACTTGACAAACCCGCCCCGTCATGCGCTTTTCCGCCCGATTTTCGTGTGTGCAGTCGGAAGCCCGGCTGACCGGAAACCTGCCCTTTGAATGAGATTTGATCCTATGATGCACCGTTACCGCAGCCATACCTGCGCCGCCCTTCGCAAGAGCGATGAAGGCTCCACTGTCCGCCTGTCCGGCTGGGTTCACCGCGTACGCGATCATGGCGGCCTCCTGTTCATCGATCTGCGCGACCATTACGGCATGACCCAGGTGGTGGCCGACCCCGATTCGCCAGCTTTTGCCATGGCGGAAAAGGTGCGCGGCGAATGGGTGATCCGCATCGACGGCGTCGTCAAGGCCCGCACCGACGAGACGATCAACAAGGCCATGCCGACCGGCGAAATCGAGCTCTATGCGCAGGAGATCGAAATCCTGTCCCAGGCGAAAGAATTGCCGCTGCCGGTGTTCGGTGAGCCGGATTATCCCGAAGATGTGCGCCTGAAATATCGCTTCCTCGATCTGCGCCGCGAAACCCTGCACAAGAATATCGTCAAACGCTCGCAGATCATTGCCGATATGCGCCGCCGCATGAACGAGATCGGCTTTGCCGAATATTCCACACCGATCCTGACGGCTTCCTCGCCGGAAGGTGCGCGTGACTTTCTGGTGCCAAGCCGTATTCATCCCGGCACATTCTTCGCGCTGCCGCAGGCCCCGCAGCAATACAAGCAACTGTTGATGGTGGCCGGTTTCGACCGCTATTTCCAGATCGCCCCCTGTTTCCGCGATGAAGATCCGCGCGCCGACCGACTGCCCGGCGAATTCTACCAGCTTGACCTGGAAATGAGCTTCGTCACCCAGGAAGACATCTGGAACACGATGGGGCCGGTGATGACCCAGGTGTTCGAGCAATTTGCCGAAGGCAAGCCGGTGACGAAAGACTGGCCGCGCATTCCCTATGATGTTGCCATCCGCAAATATGGCTCCGACAAGCCGGACCTGCGCAACCCGATTGAAATGCAGGCCGTGACAGACCATTTCGCCGGTTCCGGCTTCAAGGTTTTCGCCAATATGATCGCCGCAAACCCGAAGGTTGAAGTCTGGGCCATTCCGGCCAAAACCGGCGGCTCCCGCGCGTTTTGCGACCGCATGAATGCCTGGGCACAGTCGACCGGCCAGCCGGGTCTGGGCTATATTTTCTGGCGCAAGGAAGGCGAAAAGCTGGAAGGCGCAGGCCCCTCTGGCCAAGAACATCGGCGAGGAGCGCACGGAGGCCATCCGCACCCGGATGGGTCTGGATGATGGCGATGCCTGCTTCTTTGTTGCCGGTGATCCGGCCAAATTCTACAAGTTTGCAGGCGAGGCCCGCACCCGCGCCGGGGAAGAGCTGAACCTGGTCGACCGTGACCGGTTTGAACTCTGCTGGATTGTTGACTTCCCCTTCTACGAATGGAGCGAGGAGGAAAAGAAACTCGATTTCGCCCACAATCCGTTCTCCATGCCGCAAGGCGGTCTGGAAGCCTTGGAAACGCAGGATCCGCTCAGCATCAAGGCATACCAGTATGATGCGGTCTGCAACGGCTTTGAAATCGCCTCCGGCTCCATCCGTAACCAGTCACCGGACCTCATGGTCAAGGCGTTTGAGCTGGTGGGCCTGTCCAAGACCGATGTGGAAGAACGCTTCGGCGGCATGTACCGCGCCTTCCAGTATGGCGCACCGCCGCATGGCGGCGCGGCCTTCGGGATCGACCGCGTGGTCATGCTGCTCGTGGGGGCGAAAAACCTGCGCGAAGTCTCGCTCTTCCCGATGAACCAGCAGGCACAGGATCTGCTGATGGGCGCACCATCGCCCGCAACGCCTACCCAGATGCGCGAACTGGCGCTGCGGGTGGTGCCAGCAGCCGAAAAAGGACTGACGTTACAGGCACCTGCTGAGAATGTGAAAAACTGCCCGGGATGAAAATTTCGGGCGGTTTTGCGTTTGGGGGGGGAGTGGTGGTGACCGGACAGGGCCGGGAGCGGACCGTCCGGTATTGACGGTGGATGATGAAATAGCTGCCTTGAGCGACTGCGATCTTTATGCCTGCTTCCGACCCCAGTATCAGCCATTCGACCTCAGGCGCGCAAATCCCGAACCGGCCGTCCGCGAACCGAGAGATTTAGAACCCAAGCTATCGGCGCAATTTTAATTAGCAGGCTTAAACGCCTTCAGAGGTCTGTTTTCAATAACTTCCCATTCACCTATCTCGGCCGAGTTGAGGCTATACAACTCGCTCTGTGTTGACGAGATAAGGTCTGGTGATGGCGTCCATCCAAAGGCGTCTAGGAAACTCAGCTATCATAGAAAGAGAGATATCCTTTGGGTCGCCAAGCAATAGGTCCGATGTCCGTAGGGACCTTTCAACGGCAAGGCTTTCTGAGCTGGTGGCCATTGGCAGACATGAAATTCAGCCGCTTTGGGTCCTCCACCCATAGCCTGCGTCCACGGGTGTTGCCGAGAGAGATTTGTATTGTTGCGCCTTCTTTGTACAATCCGGCCACTCGCAGACGGTGGGTAAATTCGGTGATTTCGGTAACGCGTATACATGAAGCTTCCGACCGCAAGAACTGGTTCCTTGGGCACATTGTCTTCCTTACTAAGGTCCTCACGAAGGGCCTTGTAGTGTAGGAACTGCCCGCTTTTATACATACGCCAGAACTCGACATGGTGATACCAGTCACACCATTCTTGGGCATATTCTGCGTGGTGTTCGTACCCGCCCTGCTCATCGTTCCGTGACGCAATGTGAGGATAGTCCCAACCACGTAGCGATACGCTGGCTTTGGTTACTACCTCGCGCGCGGTCGCGACCGTCAAGGACTCAGGGATTACTGTCGGGCGGATCACCACACGGACGAAGCCAACAGATTTTATCTTTTCCAGTAGGCTTCTCAGGCATCATAGGCCACCAAGCTCCTCATCGACAAATAGTCTGCCATTTTTGCGGCTAGAGCGGGCGGGCCAGGGGGCGCAGCAGCCTCGATGGCCTTAGCCTCCAGGCCCAAATTCTGAAAGTGCCGCATCGTCTGAATGACTGCGCGTTCGATGATATCACGCATGTCGTTTGCATTCCCGACGCGGGCACTTTTGGGGCGTCCGGTTTTGCTCCGGTAGTAAATTGTTCCGCGTTGCAACTCGTTTTGGACGCCCCCGTCTTTGCCGCAGATTACGGGCGTTCTTTCAAATGCCGCGACGGTGATTACCACAAAATGCAGGCCTGTCGTGTCTGGGCACCTTATCGATAGAAAAGGAGACGTGTGGGTCGGCAAAAACCCCTACTCTGTCCATCATAGTGTCGGGATTGAAGCTATCAAGTTGCTCTTGGCTCACCCCTTGGCGCATCTAAGGTCTCGTCCTCAATCCCTATCACGATGCGTCCGCCATCTTGGACGTTCGCCATAGCGAGGATGTCTTTGACAAGACCCAGGTCCCAACCCACTCGCGCCTTTGAACTCAAGGCTGTCGCTCTCCTGCGCACCCTGTAGCAGCTCCTCAAGTTCTTCAGTGGTCACGTCTAGTCAGCTCCGTAAGCAGATAGTTCAACTATTGCTCGAAAAGTCTTTCAACACAAGGGTCGTCCTTTCGGGACGGTCGTCCAAAGCGGATTGTCCGGAAATCAGCCAAGGCAGGACATTCAGCCCAAATACGCCGAGCGTCTGCTTTGGGGAAGTCTTCCGGCCCATGCGGACGTCCGTTATGAGGGCACAAAGCGGTCATTTAGCTAAAGTGTTCTCCGCAGGTGAAGCGAGCGCACGTAGAACTCCCTCCCCCTTGTGGGGAGGGTTGGGGAGGGGGCTTTTTTACCATTCTATTTTTCTGGAGCCGATCCGTTTACAAAAAGGAAAACCCCTCCCCAACACGTCGAAGCGATAATCGATTCACTGGATCGATTATTGGTTCACTTCTCCACCCCACAAGGGGGAGGGGGTACGTTCGGCATATGCCGCAACCATCCCAACATCCCCCACCAACCTTACCAAACTTTAATCCCCATCCCGTCCAAATCCGCATTGACGGCCATAAAAATCTGTCCAGTTCCGGTGTTTTTGTGTGTGCGTTGAAACGGTGATCCCGCTCTGAAGGCGTTCAGCGCATGGGGGATCATCCTTGACAGAACGGAGAATATCATGAGCAAAATTCGTAATCTTTTCCTTGTCAGTGCGGCGGCTGTCACGCTTGCCGTTGCAGCAACCGCAGGGGCCTATGCCGCCCAAATTGTCAAATATCATGAGATGAATGTACGCGCGCCAGACGGCGCTGTGGTGCATGTGCGCTATGCTGGCGATACGCCGCCGCAGATCCGCTTTGAAACGCCTGCGGGTGTGATCGACATTCCGGCACCGGTGGCCTTGCGCGGTACTTTCCCCACCGTGCCTCTTGCCGAGATGGAGCGGATTTCGGCTGCGCTTGACCGGCAGGCGGCAGCTTTGTTCCACGCGGTCCATGCGCCGGATATTTTTGCCTCGCGATATGATGGGGCAGGATCTGTTGGGCCATCAGGTGCGCTGAATGTCGATCTCGGTCCGCTTCCGCCCGGTGTGCAGGGCTATTCGCGTCTATTCGGTATCGTCCGGTGGCAAAACCTGCACGCAGCGCATGAGCTACGGCTATAGCGGCCACGGCAAGCCGGAAGTGCAAAAAGTATCGTCCGGGGATTGCAATGCGGTGCCTCGCCCGCAGCCCGCACAGAACCTGTGCATGTCAAAGCCCCGCAGCCAGCCCCCCGGCCTGCTGCTGCCGGCAATATTATTGAAGCGGCACTTTGAAACAGCGATCAGAACGCGCTGAAAACAAAAAGAGGCCCGCATCTGTTGCGATGCGGGCCTTTTATATGCGTTATGCAAGACCCATGGATCTTACTGGTTGGCACGTCGACCTTCACGCCCAGCATGGCCGGAAGGGTGTTGGGGGCGCCCATGGCCGCGCCCATGATCTGCGGGAAGGGAACCGGTGCTGCAGGCTGGGCCGACACGGTCAGGGTTTTGGGAGCAGAAAAAATAGGCGTTGGAGGCTTCGACAACCTGATTTTGCAGGTCCGGCATATTGGCCTGCGCCATCATGATCGGGATCAGGCCCTGCAGGGATTTTGCCATCTGGTCGCCGGTCATGCCCTGCTGGGTGCCAAAATAGTCGAGCAAGCGCCTGGTGATGCTGGCATCATCAAAGCGGATCGTAGCCTTCTGGAACGACAATTGCTGCATCAGGCCCATCATCGCCATGCCCTGGGCTGCGCTGGCATCCGGCTTGCTGGTATCGGCCTTCATGGTTTCCTGAAGCGCCTTGACGAAATCCTTCGTGTAACCGGAAATGGCCAGATCGACGGCCAGCTTGCCGATATCCTTGAAATCCAGCGATAATTCGCTGACTTCCAGAGCGCCGGTGTCGAGGTTCCAGTTGCCGTTGACGCAATATTGCCGGACACCGTATTCAGGTTCAGCTTTTCAATCACTTCTTTAGACTTCGGGTCCGGATTGTCGCTCAGGTCAGCCGTCAGGCCGGTAATGGCAGTCGTAAATTCACGGCAACGGCGTCTTCCGGAAATTCCAGCGTGCTTTCAGTGGAATCAACCTTGAAGACTTCCTTGCCCTTTACGGTGACAGAAATTGGTCCTGTATGGGCCGAATCATACAGCAGGCTTCCGTCCAGACCTTGCTGCTGCCGGGTCAGACGGAATATAAAGCCCGTTGATGGCGATATCCTTGACTGTAACCTTGTCTTCCTTGTCGGTAAAATCCACATCCGGGAAGGTTACGGTTTCGACATTGTAGGTGCCGTCATCGCCTTCCTCGACACCCGCCATGGTGATATCGCCAACGGCAACGCCTTCGGCCGGACCGTTTTTCGACTTGAAGACAGCGCCGGACAAAACAATCGTATTCCCGTCAACCTTGATCTCTTTTGCCGACAGGGATGCATCGGATTGCGCATAGGCTGCATTCAGTTTGGCAAGAACATCGGCACCGTCCAGTGCGAATGCACTGCCGGCAAATGTGAAAAATGCGGCCCCCGGCCAAAAGCAGGCGGGTCTTGGAAGCGGAGATCATGGTTATGTCCTCTTGGGTTGACTATTGGGTGCGGAATGGGTGCGGCAATTTTTTAGGTCTGCTCCGCTTTACGCACCCGTTATGAAAAATCTCTGACACAATCCAGCTTAACCCGGATTGTGGCTAATATAAAGTTACCCCGGAAACAGTCTTTGTAAAAGACATCCCTGTTTGCGCGAATACTGTTCATCCACAGGCCCGTGCCACATCAAATCTTGCCGCGAATCGGGATTGCCGGTAGGAAGCGCCTATGGGACAAAGTATCTTACCGCCGCCGGAAGATGGCGACAATATTCAGTCAGTGGATTTGAAGGCGGCGCTGGAAGAGCGCTACCTGGCTTATGCCTTGTCCACCATCATGCACCGGGCCTTGCCGGATGTGCGCGATGGGCTGAAGCCGGTTCATCGCCGCATTGTTCACGCCATGAGCGAGATGGGCATCCGCGCCAATTCCTCGTTCAAGAAATGCGCCCGCATTGTCGGCGATGTGATCGGCAAATTCCATCCGCATGGCGACCAGTCTGTCTATGATGCGCTGGTGCGTCTGGCGCAGGATTTTTCGGCAGCGCTAATCCGATTGTCGACGGGCAGGGCAATTTCGGCAATATCGATGGCGACAGTGCCGCCGCCTATCGCTATACCGAAGCCCGCATGACAGATGTGGCAACCCTGCTTCTGGAGGGGATTGACCAGGATGCGGTGGATTTCCGCCCGACCTATAATGAGGAAGATGAGGAACCGGTGGTCATGCCCGGTGCCTTTCCCAATCTTCTCGCCAATGGTTCCTCGGGCATCGCTGTCGGCATGGCAACGTCCATCCCGCCACACAATGCCCCACGAGATTTGCGACGCGGCCCTGCATCTGATCAGGGAGCCGGATGCGTCGGTCGAAACACTGGTCGAGTTCATTCAGGGGCCGGATTTCCCCACCGGCGGCGTGATCATTGATGACAAGGCGTCCATCATCGATGCCTACAGGACAGGCCGCGGTGGCTTCCGGGTGCGGGCCCAGTGGAAAACCGAGGATACGGGTCGCGGCGGCTACCAGATCGTCGTCACGCAAGTGCCGTTTCAGGTGCAGAAATCCCGTCTGGTGGAAAAGATCGCCGAACTGCTCATCGCCCGCAAATTGCCGCTGCTGGAAGATGTGCGCGATGAATCGGCCGAAGACGTGCGCCTGATCCTGGTGCCGAAGAACCGTTCCGTCGATCCGACCATCCTGATGGAATCCATGTTTCAGGCTGACCGAGCTGGAAAGCCGGTTCCCGCTGAACATGAATGTCCTGTCCATGGGGCGCGTGCCGCGCAGTCATGGCTCTCAACGAAGTGCTGAAAGAATGGCTCGATCACCGCAAGGATGTGCTGGTGCGGCGCTCGCGCTTCCGTCTGGCGGCCATTGACAAGCGGCTGGAAATTCTGGGCGGCCTCTTGATCGCCTATCTCAATCTGGACGAGGTGATCCGCATTATCCGTGAGGAAGATGAGCCAAAGCCGGTCATGGTCGCCCGCTGGTCGCTGACCGACCTTCAGGTCGAATCCATCCTCAACATGCGCCTGCGCAATCTGCGCAAACTGGAAGAGTTTGAAATTCGTACGGAGTTTGACGCGCTGTCAGAAGAAAAGGCAGGCATCGAGGCGCTGCTGGCCTCACCGGACAAGCAGTGGGCCACCATTGCCTGGGAAATTACCGAGGGTCCGCAAGAAATTTTCCAAGGCCACCGAACTGGGCAGGCGGCGCACACAGTTTGCCTCGGCGCCTGAGGCCGATCTGGAAGCCATCCAGCATGCGATGATCGAAAAGGAACCGGTGACGATTGTCATTTCTGAAAAGGGCTGGATCCGCGCCCTGAAGGGGCATATTGCCGATACATCCACCTTGCAGTTCAAGGAGGGCGATGGCCTGCGCGTGGCATTCCCGGCCCAGACCACCGACCGTCTGCTGCTGATCACCACCGGTGGCAAGGCCTATACGCTGGGGGCTGACAAGCTGCCGGGCGGTCGCGGCCATGGTGAGCCGTTGCGCTTGATGGTCGACATGGAAAATGATCAGGATATTTTGACGGCCTTTGTCCATGATCCGTCGCGCAAGGTGATTATCGCCTCGCATGCCGGTAACGGCTTCATCATTGCCGAGAGTGAAATGATCGCCAACACCCGCAAGGGCAAGCAGATCATGAATGTGGCCATGCCGGATGAGACACGGCTGGTTGTCACCGTCAGGGGTGATCATGTGGCCGTGGTGGGTGAAAACCGCAAGATGCTGGTTTTCCCGCTGGATCAGATCCCGGAAATGACCCGTGGCAAGGGCGTGCGCCTGCAACGCTACAAGGATGGCGGCATGATCGACATGCGCTGTTTTGCGATCGCCGATGGCCTGACCTGGGATGACAGCGCCGGCCGCACATTCGTGCGCTCGAAGGATGAGCTTCTGGAATGGATTGCCGACCGCGCAACGGCGGGCAGGGCGGTGCCAAAGGGCTTCCCGCGCACCGGCAAGTTCGGCGGGTAGGATATATCTCCACGCGGAATGCTGTGGAGCGGATGCTTCGGCGAAAGCCGGGAAAGCCTAGAACCATCAGGCCGCTTGAACCCGGCAGTACGCCGTCATCCGGCCAGCGGTACTGTGAAATCGCGCAGAAAACCGTGTGGCACCGTCCTCGTCAATCTCGCCTGCGGCAACGCCGAGAACGAATGCAATGATATTGGCTTGATCTGTTTCAATCAGATAGCCATTGACATACAGAAATGTGAACGCCGCCAGATAGCCGGTGCGCTTGTTGCCATCTGAAAACGGATGATTTCTGATAATGTCGTACAGATAGGCTGCGGCCAGTTCAAAAATATCAGGCTCGCCATAGGCCATCTTGTTCAAGGGGCGTGCCAGCGCGGCTTCAAGCGCGTTTTCATCCTTGATGCCCGGCAGGCCACCATGCTCGAGCAATTGCTCGTGATGGATGATATCAATCGCCTCACGCGAAAGCCATTCGATCATTTGGCGAGTTCCCGCAATGCGACTTTGTATTTTTCCATGCCAAGCCTTGCTGCTTCAAGCTGGCGGGAAATATCAGCCCTCTCCGGCGTCAATTGTATGCTGTTGCCTTCCGCCACCATGTCGACAGTGTCGCCGGCTTTCAGGCCCATCTGGTCCAGAACTTCCCTGGGAATGATGATACCCTCGGAATTGCCGATCTTGCGGATGGTAAGGGTCATGGTTTTGCGAAAGGTGACGTTCATGGTGTGCTCCTGATGTTGTAACCACGTTATAACATCAAAGGGCGCAGCCTGCAAGCAGCGGTTCCGACTGCCAGAGACTCAGTAGGCGATGGGCTTGTCAGCATAGGCACCGTCAAAACGGGTCCAGCCCTGATGCAGCAGATGTTCCTGTGGCAGGTATCGGGTCTTGTATTCCATCTTGCGGGAGCCTGAAACCCAGTAGCCAAGATAGACATGAGGCAGGCCGCGGGCGCGTGTCTTGAGAATATGGTCCAGAACCATGTAGGTGCCAAGGGAGCGTTTCGACAGCGACGTGTCGAAATAGGAATAGACCATGGACGAACCGTCGGACATGATGTCTGTCAATGCCACCGCTACAAGCTGGCCCACAGGCTTTTCGTTGATCCCGTCACCGTCGGTGCGGATGCGATACTCGATCACCTTGGTGTTGACATGCGTGTCTTCCACCATCATTGCATAATCGAGAACGGTCATGTCCGACATGCCGCCGTGGTCATGGCGGTCATCCAGATAGCGGCGGAACAAGGCAAACTGCTCGCTGGAGGGCTCGGCTGTATATTCTGTCGATACAAGATCTTCGTTGGCGGCCAGTACCCGTTTCATCGATCGGGTCGGTGTGAATTCCTGTGCCAGAACCCTAACGGAAACACAGGCCTTGCAGGTTTCGCAGGCCGGCCGGTAGGCAATATTCTGCGACCGGCGAAACCCGCCCTGGGTCAGAAGGTCGTTGACCTCCGGTGCGCGGCTGCCCACCAGATGCGTAAAGACTTTTCTCTCCTGCTGTCCCGGCAAATACGGACACGCTGCCGGTGCTGTCAGGTAGAATTGCGGTGATGGAGGTGCCTGTGTATTCATGTGATGCAATTCATGTGTCCGATCTGGTCCGGTCGACCCCATCATGACAGCGAAATGCATTTGGTCAACTGTCAGGTCCGGGTCCGTTCTGGTTTCAGACCCGGTATCCCCAATTATGCGAACAGGTTACCGGTCCGTGCGAACAGCTTCCGTTCCAATCAGCAGATCGTGTACAAGGCGACTGCGCTCGATAAACAGGCCTGCCAGCAGGATCAGCGGCGACAGCACCGAGTTCAGGATCCAGAACAGCACAACATGTACGATTGCCGTCATGAAATCCATCGGTCTGCCATCCACGCGGCGCACGGCAATGCCAGCCATACGCATGCCGGGTGTCGATTGCGCCCGCCCGCCCAGCGACAGGCCGAAATACAGCCCGGCGACGATGAAGAACAATGCCGGAAACAGAAAAAACCCCAGCCCGAGCGTTACAATCGAAAACAATGTCAAAAGGACTGCGGCCGGAATACACAGCAACAGCACGATGAGGTAATCTGCCACAAACGCCAGGACACGTCGCGAAAGCACGCCGTCATAGGCGCGCCAGCCTTCTGTGGTAGATGAAAGTTCGGGTGTCGAATTCATGGCAGTCTCCTTGTTCCTTGACAGATCATGTGGGGATGCCTGTCCGGAATTTCAAATGGAGACAGCCAAAATCACGAACCCTGCTTGTAAAGCAGTCCGGCAACATCCATGGCAAAGTAGGAGAGGATACCATCGCAACCGGCACGCTTGAACGCCAGCAATGTTTCCAGCATCACCTTTTCCCCGTCAATCCAGCCATTGGCGGCAGCCGCCTTGATCATCGCATATTCGCCGGACACCTGATAGGCAAAGACCGGAAGGCCGAATTCCTGTTTCATCCGCCAGCAAATATCGAGATAGGGCAGGCCGGGCTTGACCATCAGCATATCAGCACCTTCCTCGACATCGAGCGCTGCATCCCGCAAGGCTTCCGTGCCATTGGCCGGATCGATGTAATAGGTCTTCTTGTCGCCCTTCAAAAGTCCGCCCGTGGAAATGGCCTCGCGGTACGGACCATAACAGGCAGAGGCAAATTTCGTGGCATAGCTCATGATGCCGACATTCTGGTGCCCGTGGGCATCCAGCCCCTGACGGATGGCACCGATGCGCCCGTCCATCATGTCCGACGGCGCAATAATATCGGACCCAGCCTCTGCCTGAAGAATGGCGGCGCGGACAACCTGCTCTACGGTTTCGTCATTGACGATCTCGCCATTGCGTAAAATGCCGTCATGGCCATGGCTGGTAAACGGGTCCAGCGCCACATCGGTGATAATGCCGATATCCGGTACGGCGCGCTTGATGGCCTGCGTTGCCTGGTTGATGAGATTGTTGGCAGCCAGACTGTTGGACCCCGTTTCATCGCGCAGATCCATTGCAATATTGGGGAACGTTGCGAGCGCCGGGATGCCCAGATCTGCAGCCTTTCTGGCCGCTTCGACGGCCACATCCACGCTCATGCGGTTCACCCCGGGCATGGCAGCTATGGGGTCGCTGATACCGGTGCCCTGCACCAGGAAGACAGGCCAGATCAGATCATCCACGCTCAGGTGGTTTTCGCGCACAAGCCTGCGGGTCCACTCGGCCTTGCGGTTGCGGCGCATCCGCCTGTGGCCGGTGATCCTGTCTACCAGATGCGTCTTGTCCGCCATAATTGCCTCGCAACCTGAATTTTCCGCTTGGAGCATGATGTCTCTCACCGGAATCATTCTGCGACAAGGAATTTTTTACGAGGATCAAGGCTTTTGGCGAATGGACATACAAAGACGTATGGTCGAGACAAAAGCCGAGGATGATCGTGAAAATTCCTTGTCTCCCGAAGGGTTGGCTGAAGCGGGGTCACTGTTGCGCCGGGTGGCCTGGCCGTATGCGTCCTGCTACGACACGCGCCCCGACACACCATTTCCCGCCGCTTGAGCCAACAGAATGGGTTCCAGTCATAGACATAATGCTCTGATATCATGGGCTTTTGCCAATGCCAAACTGCATTCTGTCGCATTGGACTGTTCGCAACACGCTGCTCGCGGTAATGATAGACCCATGAACGATGATTCTTTGCCCACATTCCGCCAAAGCCTGGCAAGTCGCGCCTTTCCGTTTTTCCTGCGGGTTGTGGCGATGGCCTGTCTGTATTATGCCCTTGAATACTGGGCTATGTTAATCGGCTATTTCGGCAACGGAGCGATGCGCTTTGATGTCATGACCACGCCATGGAAGGCCGCCGCGTCAAGTCTGGCTGTGCTTTATCCCGTTGCAGCCCTCGGATTGTGGCTGACAGTGTCCTGGGGGAGTGTGATCTGGGTATTGGCCGCTGCGACGGAAACCACAATGTATCTGTGGTGGTCACAGATCTTTGGTCTTCAGGATCTGCGCCTTGTGTCCCATCTGGCAATAGCCGCTTTGTATGTCGCCTTCCGCCTGGTTTTGTGGTGGCAGGAAAAAGCCCGCAAGGCGCTGGAAGGCCGGTAAAGGCAGCGCAGTTCCCAAAGCAGGCCAAAGCGCAGGTAAGTATTGATTCACCCTGATACAGCTATGCATGGCTGGTAAGGCCCTGTTAAGCCTGCAGTTTAAGTAGAATTTTAGATGTATTCGATAGGGTCTCACTCAAGGCGGGGAAAACAACACCGCTAAACAAAACAGTGAGGCAGTAACATGAACATGAAACTTAAAGTCCAGACCCCGGTTCAGGAAGTCGTTCTCGATGAAACAATCCATGCATTGTACATGGAATCAGTGCACCTTGTTGAACGTCTGCACCGTCGTCTTCTGGATGTTGTCAAGGATGAGTTCGACCGCCAGGGCCGCTCCGATGTCAACGCAGTCCAGGCGCTCCTGCTTTTCAACATCGGCAATTCCGAACTGACCGCCGGTGAACTGCGCTCGCGCGGTTACTATCTCGGCTCGAACGTTTCCTACAATGTCAAGAAGCTGGTTGATCTCGGATTTATCAATCATGCCCGTTCACGGGTGGACCGTCGCTCGGTCCGCATCAGCCTGACGAAGGAAGGTCAGGAAATCGCAGAAACAGTGGCAAAGCTTTACCAGCGCCACACAGGCTCTATCCAGAAGGTCGGCGGCATCGGTACAGAAGAGTTCAATAACCTGAACAGGCTGCTGCAGCGCCTGGACCGTTTCTGGAACGACCAGATCATGTACCGTCTGTAATAGCAGATCCCGATGACAGAAACAGCTTCCTGTCATCGAGATCTGGTATCGAGATCTGGTATAAGGGGCTGAATTTCTCCAGTCGAGACTTCCCGGAGAAGCCTGATAACCGGATGTGTCCCTGCGCATCCGGTTTAACGGCGTTTTTGACCCGTTTCAGAACCTGATCCATGCCGGTCTGTCTCCTGATTCTGGCAGATCTGCCGTTCACGAAATTGTCATGAAGGTAAAGAGACACGAATTGGCCATATTGCAATGCCATATTTGGGCAAGTTCATGGTGCAGGTCAATATGGATATGTCGACACCTTTGACATGCGATCCCCCGCAGACTGCACCTTCAGTGTCGCTTTGTTAACCATGCAATGCTATTGCGACGTCATGGTGTACGTCGAATATTGGTAGGGAATATGTTGGAAAAAAAATCAGGCCTCGTTCATCAGTCTCGCCGCGGATTCATGATGACGGTTGCAACCGTCGGTGCATCTCTTGTTGCGGGCCATGCCTTTGCGCAATCTGCTGTCGATGAACTCATCAATGCGCCCCGCCGCGGCACTTGGGATGACCAGTTTGATGCAAAGGCTTCGCGCCCGGAAGCGGCCGTCACCTCCAACAATCCTATTTTCGGTGCCGGAGCGGTTGCCAACATTCAGCAGGCGATTTCCGAGTACCAGCAAATCGTCGCCAATGGTGGCTGGCCTCAGGTCAATCCAACGGTGAAATTGCAACTGGGCGTGGTTGATCCCTCCGTGCAGGTTCTGCGCCGTCGCCTGATGATCACCGGTGACCTTCCGCAGGCGGCCGGGATTTCGGACTCGTTTGATTCCTATGTCGATGGTGCCATGAAGCGGTTTCAGGCCCGTCACGGCCTGCCGGACGATGGTGTTGTCGGCGAATTTACACTCAAGGCCCTGAATGTGCCTGCCGATGTGCGCCTGACCCAGCTGAATACAAACCTGATCCGCATTCAGGCCATGAACGCCGATCTGGGACAACGCTATGTCATGGTCAATATTCCGGCAGCCTATATCGAGGCTGTGGAAAATGACCGTGTCGTGCAGCGCCATACCGCCATTGTCGGTCGCCTGTCGCGCCCGTCGCCGATTCTCAACTCCGAGATCTATGATGTGACGCTCAATCCATACTGGACCGCACCGCGCTCGATCGTGGAAAAGGATATTGTGCCCCTGATGCGCAAGGATCCGACCTATCTCGAAAAAAATGCCATTCGTCTGCTGGATTCCAAGGGCAATGAAGTGGCCCCGGAAACCATTGACTGGAACGCGGAAAAGGCTCCAAACCTGACATTCCGCCAGGATCCCGGCAAGATCAATGCCATGGCCTCTACCAAGATCAACTTCCTGAACGAGTTCGGCAGCTATATGCACGACACGCCGACGCAAGGCCTGTTCAACAAGCTGGCCCGGTTTGAATCGTCGGGCTGTGTGCGTGTGCAGAATGTCCGCGACCTGACCACCTGGCTGCTGAAAGATACGCCAGGCTGGAGCCGCCAGCAGATTGAAGCTACCATCAAGACGGGGGTCAATACGCCTATCCGGCTGGCGAAACCGGTTCCGGTCTATTTCAAATATATAACGGCCTGGTCGGCAACCGACCATGTTGTGCAGTTCAGGGATGACATCTACCAGCTGGATGGCAATATGGAACTGGCGCTGAAGACGGAATTTGCCGTTGAGCAGGTCGCAGCCGACGTGCCGATGCCGCATTGAACAAGGGACAGATCCTCATGGATTCAAGGCCGCGACCGGGTTGAAACCGGCGCGGCTTTTTCCTTGTGCCAATTTGTCATCGCGCATGGCATTGCAAATGTCGCGCCCGCATATTGCTCTTCAAAAGCCCTGCCTGTATGACCGCATCATCGACAAGACAGGAGCTTCCCATGTCCAATATATCCCATTCCACCAACGCCTTTTTCAGCCGTTCTCTGGCCGATACCGATCCGGATATTTTCGGTGCCATCGAAAAGGAGCTGGGTCGTCAGCGTCATGAGATCGAGCTGATCGCGTCCGAAAACATCGTGTCGCGCGCTGTTCTGGAAGCCCAGGGGTCGATCATGACCAACAAATATGCGGAGGGCTATCCCGGCAAGCGCTATTATGGTGGTTGCCAGTTTGTGGATATTGCCGAAGAACTGGCCATTGAACGCGCCAGGAAGCTGTTTGGCGTGGAATATGCCAATGTTCAGCCCAATTCCGGCAGCCAGATGAACCAGGCCGTGTTTCTGGCACTGTTGCAGCCCGGCGACACTTTCATGGGGCTGGATCTGAATTCCGGTGGTCACCTGACGCATGGTTCGCCGGTCAATATGTCCGGCAAGTGGTTCAATGTTGTCTCCTACGGCGTGCGTGAAGGCGATAACCTGCTGGACATGGACAAGGTTGCCGAAGATGCACGCAAGCACAAGCCAAAGCTGATCATTGCCGGTGGCACCGCCTATTCCCGCATCTGGGACTGGAAGCGGTTCCGTGAAATCGCCGATGATGTCGGTGCCTGGCTGATGGTTGATATGGCCCATATTGCCGGTCTTGTTGCAGGTAACCAGCATCCCTCGCCATTCCCGCATTGCCATGTTGCCACGACAACAACCCACAAGTCGCTGCGCGGCCCGCGCGGCGGCATGATCCTGACCAATGATGGCGATCTGGCCAAAAAGTTCAATTCCGCGGTGTTCCCCGGTCTTCAGGGTGGCCCTCTGATGCATGTGATTGCCGCAAAGGCCGTGGCTTTCGGGGAAGCCCTGCAGCCTGAATTTCAGGATTATGCAGCCCAGATCGTCAAGAATGCCAGGGCCCTTTCGGAAACGCTGGTCTCCGGTGGTCTGGATATCGTCTCGGGCGGCACGGACAATCACCTGATGCTGGTGGATCTGCGCAAGAAAAATGCCACAGGCAAGCGGGCCGAAACAGCGCTTGGCAGGGCCTATATCACCTGCAACAAGAACGGCATTCCGTTTGATCCTGAAAAGCCGTTCGTCACCTCCGGTATCCGCCTTGGCACACCGGCCGGCACAACACGCGGCTTCAGGGAGGCGGATTTCCGCGAAATCGGCCATCTGATTGTCGAGGTTCTGGACGGATTGAGGATTGCCAATTCCGACGAGGGCAATACGGTTGTGGAAGCCGGTGTCCGTGACAAGGTCATGGCCTTGACAGGGCGCTTCCCGATGTATCCCTATCTGCCATAACGCATGTCGCGCAAAAATGTGCAGCGGTTTTGCGATAACGACATGCGTAAAGCAAAGGCTTGAAGCATGGAAAGCGAATGTTCAAGATCGCGACGCGCGTAAATGGATTGGTCGACAAGGAGACGCGATGCGCTGCCCTTTTTGCGGTTCGGAAGATACGCAAGTGAAAGATTCACGTCCTGCGGAGGATTACACCACCATCCGCAGACGTCGGATATGCCCTGATTGCGGAGGTCGGTTCACGACTTTTGAGCGCGTGCAGCTGCGCGAATTGATGGTTGCCAAAAAAACCGGACGCAAGGCTCCCTTTGACCGGGAAAAACTGATGCGATCCTTCGAGATTGCGCTGCGCAAGCGTCCGGTGGATCGCGACCGCATCGAGCGGGCGGTTTCCGGAATTGTGCGAAGGCTGGAAAGTTCGGGTGAGAACGAAATTTCATCGGAAGAAATTGGCCTGCAGGTGCTGGAATCCCTGAAAACACTCGATGATGTAGCCTTCGTGCGCTACGCCTCGGTCTATCGTGATTTTTCCCATGCGGAAGATTTTGAAAATGTCATAGCGGAAATCAACGCCAAGATCTCGAGAGATCCGGGGCTCGACAGGCAGTAATCCCTCGGGTCGGTTGCATTTGGCAATATGAAAGGATGGCCCGATATGCGGCCAGACTTTCAGGTTTCTGTCGTGTTTTTGAAGCTCCCCGGCCTGCGGGGAGCTTCCTGTTTGTGGAAGTCCACGTATCGAACGCCGCAATCACCGTACATAGACCGAAGCCGAACCGTCAGAGAACTTTTGAATCTTCACAACGTTGTTCAGCTCCACGTTCTTTTCCTTCAGGGCGTCAACCAGGCTGGGATCGGACTTGAGGGAAGACTGTGCGGAGGCGATTTCGTCATGGCTCAGGCTTTCAAGGCTGCTTTTGAATGCCGTGTCATCTACCGACTGTACCAGCGTTACGGAAACGCGGGCCGGAGCATTGCTTGCATGAGAAATGCCTGCAAAAGACATGGCTGCAGCTGCTGTAAAGGCGAGAACTTTTGATGTATTGTTCATTTTCATCTCCATAATGTTTGTATATATTGCAGTAGAAGTATTTTCCCTGCTTGCATAATAAATATATGTTTGTTCTTGCTCGTTTTCAATCTGTATTGTATTTCTCGATGTTTCATTGTTGACTGTTTTGTAACTGAATGTTTCTTGTATGTATTTTTGAAAACACGGCAGATTTGCGCAACATGATGACAGGGCCTTTATAATCCGTCCGCGCAACCTCTTTGAACCCGAATTTTTCCGCAAGGCGCAGGCTTGGACCATTCATGGGGCAGATGATGCTGCTGTAGCTGAGGGCAGGGTGGGCTTTGGCGGCCCAGTCCATGGCGGCAGACACCGCTTCCCGGGCATAGCCCTTTCCATCCTGTTCCGGAAGCATGCCCCGGCCAGTTTCGAGGGTTCCTTCAATGGAGGGTTCAAATGCACGATGCATGTCCTTGAAGCCTGCTTCACCGATCAACTGACCGCAAGCCTTTTCCTCAAGACCCCGGAAGCCAAATCCGGGAAGCCGCCAGTGGCCTTCTGTCCTGATCAATCTCGACCAGCTTGCTTGGCGCGTGACGGGCTTGCCGGAAATATAACGCACCATCGCCTCGTTCTGCCAAATTGCGGCAATGCGGTCGAAGTCATCAAGCGCCAGGGCACGCAGGATCAGGCGTTCAGTCTCAATACGCGGGCAAAGCATGGGACATCCATGATTGGCGCAGGGAAAACGAAACAGAAATAACGCTGCGTATCTGACCCTTGCAATGGGAAAATGCAGGGTGTGACAGCAAAATCAGGGCAGACTTGCAGGAATAGTGCTTGCCATTCCGGCATGGGCGTGATTTGACCCCCGCACATCAAAACATCAGGAATCCTTCGCACAGGTCAGGATGGTCCATGTCCAAAAGTTCACAGTCGCATGTGTTGAGCAGTGAAGCCCTGTCTTGCGATGATATGGCCGATGGCTTGCTGGACGGTGCCAGATCGGTCCTGCAGGAAGCAGGTGCAATTCCAAATGGCATTCGCACACTGGACAATGAAGGACAGGCCTGGGCGCAGGCGAAGAAACCGGAAAGGGACAGGGGCGGTTTTGCTGCCCGTATCCCTTTGACAATGATAGCGCTTAAAGCAAAACTCGGCGGCGAATAATGACGAAAGACATCAGCGAGACAGGGATAAAGACGGCAAACCAGCGCGGCGCTGCACGATTGGCGGCAGTTCAGGCGTTGTATCAGATGGACGTGGGCGGTACAGGCGTTCTGGAAGTCGTGGCGGAATATGAGACCCATCGTTTGGGCCAGGAAGTGGACGGCGAGCAATATCTCAAGGCGGACGCATCGTGGTTCCGTTCCATTGTTGCAGGTGTGGTGCGCGATCAGGAAAAGCTTGATCCGCTGGTCCGCTCTTCCCTGCTGGAAGACTGGCCGCTGTCACGTCTGGATACGACCTTGCGGGCCATTTTGCGCGCCGGAGCTTTTGAGCTCACCGAACGCAGGGATGTGCCTGTGGCCGTGATTGTTACGGAATATATGGAAATTGCACTGGCCTTCTTTGGTGACGAAGAGCCGAAGCTGGTCAATGCCGTGCTGGATCGCATTGCCAAAATTGTGCGTCCCGACCAGAAGAAATAGCATTCAGGTGTGAAGCAAGGACAGCCAAAGGCCATGGCAGAAGAGACAGGACTGGATTTAGAACTTCGTCTCGCGAAGCGCAATGTTTTGCTTTTGACCATGGCACAGGCCATAGTGGGTTCCGCAGCCCCGGTCAGTTTTGCTGTGGGTGCACTGGCAGGCTACCAGTTGCTGGGCGATGACAAGTCGCTGGCAACAGCCCCGCTGACCGGATTCAACATTGGTACAGCCATTGGAGCCATTGTCATTGCTGCCGTTTCAAAGGCCCTTGGCCGCCGCAACAGCTTCATGGTGGGTGCCCTGCTTGCGGCTTTGGGTGGCATACTGGCCGCAATCGGCCTGTTTCGTGCGCAATTCTGGCTGTTTACGGCAGGGGTTGCCATCGTGGGTATTTCTGGCGGCTTTGCCCAGAAGATCCGGTTTGCCGCCGCCGATGCATCCCCCTCGTTTTTCAAGCCCGCTGCCATATCCTGGATTCTGGCGGGTGGTATCGTATCTGCCATTCTGGGGCCGCAAATCGCCATCCTGACCAAGGATCTGTTTGAGCCGGTCATGTTTGCAGGTGCTTTCCTGTCCTTTGTTCCCTTGGCCATTTTTGCCATGATCGTGCTGTCGGCGCTGAAACTTCCGGAACTTGTGTCTTCAAGCCCGTCAGGAGAAAAACGGGTTCCCAGACCGTTACGCGAGATCGTCACCACGCAGCGTTTCATTACAGGCATGGTCTGTGGTATTTCCACTTATGCACTGATGACCTTCATGATGACCGGTGCACCGCTGGCCATGGTGGTGGGGTGCGGCTTTTCCAGTGACCTGTCAACTTTGGGCATCCAGTGGCATGTGCTGGCCATGTTTGCGCCGAGTTTCTTTACCGGCAGGCTGGTGACGCGCTTTGGTGCGGAAAAGATTGTCGCAGCCGGCCTTTTCATCCTGATGGCGTGTGCGGTTGTTGCCCATGCCGGTATTGAACTCTGGAATTTCTGGGGTGCGCTGATCCTGCTGGGTATAGGCTGGAATTTTGGCTTTATCGGCGCCACATCCATCATCGCCTCCAGCTATCGCCCGGAAGAGGCCGACAAGGTGCAGGGATTTCACGATATTATCCTGTTCAGCACAGTGGCCTGCGCCTCCTTTGCCTCCGGCAAGGTGTTCAATGCATTTGGCTGGAACGCCATGAACCTTCTGATCTGGCCGGTGACCCTGTTCTGTCTGATCATGCTGGGAATTCTTGTCAAAAAACAGGCAGTTCGCGCCCGCTGACAATGTGGCTTTGCTCGCTTCCACAAAAAAGCGGCCTGAGCGTTTGTCCGTTCACTTTTCCCGTGGCCGGGGCTTGACGGCCCATGGATATTGCCCACAATCTACCCGCATGCGCCGCGAAAGTTTCCGCAAGGGATTCTGTAACGGGCGTCTGGGAGTTGCCGCAGGAGGGAGAGAGCTTGCGGCTCAATGGGAGGAATGAGCGGAATGACCATCTTGTTTGGCGTTATCGCATGCGGGTTGCTTTCGGTGGTCTATGCCATCTGGGCAACACGATCAGTCATGGCGGCTGATCAGGGCAATGCCCGTATGCAGGAGATTGCAGGCTTTATCCGGGAAGGGGCGCAAGCCTATTTGACCCGGCAGTACAAAACCATCGCTGTTGTGGGCGTCATCGTGTTTGTCGGTGCCTGGGTGTTGCTCTCGGCAACATCGGCATTCGGATTTCTGATCGGTGCGGTCCTGTCCGGTGCCGCCGGTTTTATCGGCATGCATGTCTCGGTTCGCGCCAATGTGCGCACAGCCCAGGCGTCCGCGTCCAGCCTGTCGGCAGGTCTTGATATTGCTTTCAAGTCCGGTGCCATCACCGGCATGCTGGTGGCCGGTCTGGCCCTTCTGGGCGTTTCGCTCTATTACTACATTCTCACCGGGCCGTTCGGTCTTGCGCCGGTCAACGGTGTCATGCCGCGTGAAGTGATTGATGCGCTTGTCTCGCTGGGCTTCGGTGCGTCCCTGATCTCCATTTTTGCCCGTCTTGGCGGCGGGATCTTCACCAAGGGTGCAGATGTCGGCGGCGATCTGGTCGGCAAGGTTGAGGCCGGAATTCCGGAAGATGATCCGCGCAATCCCGCCACCATTGCCGATAATGTCGGCGACAATGTCGGCGATTGCGCCGGGATGGCGGCGGACCTGTTTGAAACCTATGCCGTGTCCGTTGTGGCCACCATGGTACTGGGTTCGATCTTCTTTGCCGGTTCGCAGTTCTTTGACAGTGTAATGGTCTATCCGCTGGCCATCTGCGGCGCATCGATCATCACCTCGATTATCGGTGCATTCTTCGTCAAGCTCGGGCCTGACGGCAATATCATGGGTGCGCTCTATCGCGGCCTGATTGTCACGGGTGTTCTGTCCGTCATCGGCCTTGGCGGCGCAACATCGCTCACCATCGGCTGGGGCAGCATCGGCACTGTGGCCGGTATCGACATTACCGGAACCAACCTGTTTATCTGCGGTCTGATCGGTCTTGTGGTGACCGCCCTGATTGTGGTGATCACGGAATATTATACCGGCACCAACAAGCGTCCGGTCAATTCCATTGCGCAGGCCTCCGTCACCGGCCACGGCACCAACGTGATCCAGGGGCTTGCGGTTTCCATGGAATCCACAGCCCTGCCGGCGATTGTCATTGTTGGCGGTATCCTGTCAACCTACCAGCTGGGCGGCCTGTTCGGCACAGGTATTGCGGTGACCGCCATGCTCGGCATTGCCGGCATGATTGTGGCGCTCGACGCCTTCGGCCCTGTGACCGACAATGCCGGTGGTATCGCCGAAATGGCGCATCTGCCGCCGGAAGTGCGCAAGTCAACAGATGCCCTGGATGCTGTCGGCAACACCACAAAGGCTGTGACAAAGGGCTATGCCATCGGGTCTGCAGGTCTTGGTGCATTGGTGCTGTTTGCTGCCTATTCAAACGATCTGCAATATTTTGCCGCCAATGGCGACAAATTCCCGTATTTTGCCAATATGGGCAGCATCTCTTTTGATCTGTCCAACCCTTACGTGGTGGCCGGTCTGATCTTCGGCGGCCTTATCCCCTACCTGTTTGGCGGTATCGCCATGACAGCCGTGGGCAGGGCCGCGGGCTCTGTGGTGGAGGAAGTCCGTCGCCAGTTCAGGGAAAAACCGGGTATTATGGCCGGCACGGAAAAGCCGGATTATGGCCGCGCCGTGGATATGCTGACCAGGGCGGCGATCCGGGAGATGATTGTTCCGTCCCTGCTGCCGGTTCTGGCCCCGCTGGTGGTCTATTTCGGTGTTCTGCTGATTTCCGGCTCCAAGGCATCAGCCTTTGCAGCCCTTGGTGCGTCGCTTCTGGGCGTCATCGTCAACGGCCTGTTCGTGGCCATTTCCATGACATCCGGCGGCGGTGCCTGGGACAATGCCAAGAAGAGTTTCGAGGATGGCTTTACCGACAAGGACGGTGTGAAGCATATGAAGGGTTCGGATGCCCACAAGGCATCTGTAACCGGGGATACGGTGGGTGACCCCTACAAGGATACAGCCGGACCAGCCGTCAATCCGGCCATCAAGATCACCAATATCGTGGCGCTGTTGCTGCTGGCCATTCTGGCGCATTGACACGGAAGCTGGATCAAATGAAAAACCCGCCGGAAACCATGCCGGCGGGTTTGGTATACAGGATCTGTGATGGCCGTATCAGGTCGTGCCACCAAATGCGCTCTGGATAGCCGATTTGCCGATACCCGTGCCACCTTGCAGCAATTGCTGCAGGAAGGTCAGTTCACGTCCGCCTGTCGGCGTGGTCCGCGCAATCATGTCAAACACCTTGCCTTCTTTCAGGCCATAGCGCTTGATATCAGCAACGACACCGTCCTTGTCAAAATACACCGCCATCACGGTTTGCTCGATCAGCTTCGGTTTCATGAAAGCCACAGGGCGGCTGCGCTTTTGGGAAATATAATAGAAAACCTCGTTGTCAAACGTGGCTGTGGCGGAGGGTGAGCCAAGCGAAAGAAGAACCTGTTCACGTGAGGATCCAACAGGTGCCAAAGCCAGTGTTTCGTCGTCCGCCACAAAGCCGCTCTGCATCACGGTACCGGTGGTGCAACTGGTCAGTGCGGCACTTGCCAGAAAAACAGCCATAGCGGTGCTGAAAACAAATTTCGTTCCGGTCTTGAAAGTCCGCCGTGTCAACGACATCTCCCTTGATGTTGGTAAACATGCCGATGGCACAAACGCCATTGCAATTCCTGAATGCTTCGGTAAACCACCTTTAACAATCATGCAACAAGCCGATCACCCTGCAGGGATGATCAGAGCGGCCATAGTCAGGCATTTTTATGATATTTCATCTTTTCAGGAAAAAAAACAACAATAAAGCCATTGTTGAAAGGCAATATGCCCTTTTGACCGCTGCTGCCAGGCACCCGGCCCTGTATCTTGATTATGCTGTGCCTGATACCGTAATGGGCCGGTTCGAGATGCTCTCGGCTGTTCTGATCCTGTATTTTCGGCGCACGGGAAATGCTGCCATCAGTGCCCGCGAAATTGCTCAGGAAATTGTCGATGCCTTTTTCGAGGACGTGGATCATTCCATCCGGGAGCTGGGGGTAGGGGATCTGAGCGTTCCAAAGCGGATGAAAAAGCTGGCAGGCATGTTTTATGGACGGCTGGAATCCTATTCTGCTGCATTGGACATGTCTGACAGCCAGAAGCTGGCGGCAGCGCTGGTGCGCAATATCTATCCGGATGCAGGGGAAACAGCACCGGATATGTCAAACCTTGCCGTGTATTTGATTCTGGCAGAATCAGGGCTTAAGAACGTGCCGGAAGAGACGATGGCTGAAGGGGCTGCTGATCTTCTCCTGCCTGCGCCGCTGTCTTGATAAGGAGCCTGTGATGAACGATCCGATTGCGCAGATTGCGCCTCCGCCCTTTTCCTGCCTTGTCAAGGTAGGCCATATTTCGGCCAACCCCGTCCAGGTTCACATCTGTGCCAATGAGGAGGAGCGAAAGGGCCTCGCAGACCTGTGGGATGTGCTGTCCGTTGAATCCCTGACGGCTGAAATACAGGTATCACGCTGGAAGCGTGATGGCGTGCGCCTGAAGGGGCAGGTTCGGGCAAATCTCACCCAGGCCTGCAGTGTTACCCTTGAGCCGGTCACCTCGCAAATCGAGGAGAGTATTGATCAGGTATTCCTGCCCGAAACGTCCAGACTGGCAAAAAAAATGCTTGATCCGGCTGTCGAGTTTGTTCTGGACCCGGGTGCGCCGGATATGCCGGAAACATTCTCCGGAGATGCTGTCGATGCCGGTGCCATTGTGGCGGAATTTGCCGCTCTTGCCATCGAGCCCTATCCGCGGGTGCCAGGGGCCGTTTTTGAAGATCACATCGAGAGCACGGAGGAAACGGATGTAAAGCCCTCGCCCTTTGCCAGGTTGAAAGACTGGAAAAAGGATTGAGAAAAGGCCGTATTCGGCAAGGCCATTCGCATGGCCGTCATTATTTAGTTGTAACCCCATCGAAAATAAGTATTTTGGCCAAAAAAACCTGCGTCTGCAGGAAAAAAGGATCAGGGACGCGTGATCACTATATCGCTTGATGCAATGGGTGGCGATTTTGGCCCTTCTGTCGTTATTCCGGGGGCCGCAATCGCACTGGAGCGCCACCCGGACCTGAGGTTCGTCATTTTTGGTATTCCCGGAGAATGCCTGCCGGTTTTCAACAAATATGAAGCCGTCAAGGACCGGTGCGAGTTCCGGGCATGCGAGATTGCTGTGCGGATGGATGAGAAGCCAAGCCAGGCGCTGCGGCGCGGGCGCTATCATTCGTCCATGTGGAAGGCAATCGAAGCGGTCAAGAGTGGTGAGGCGGCAGCAACCGTGTCGGCGGGCAATACCGGCGCACTGATGGCAATGGCAAAGTTCTGCCTGAGGACACTGGCGCATATCGAAAGACCTGCCATTGCTGCTGTATGGCCAACGCTCAAGGGCGAAAGCATTGTGCTGGATGTGGGAGCGACCATCGGTGCCGATTCTCAGCAGCTTCTGGATTTTGCCCTGATGGGCGGTGCCATGGCGCGTGCGTTGTTTCAGCTTGATCGTCCGAGCCTGGGACTGCTGAATGTCGGTGTGGAGGAAGTCAAGGGCCAGGAAGAGGTCAGGGAGGCCGGACGCATGATCCGCGAGGCCAATCTCGATACCATTGCCTATTACGGGTTTGTCGAAGGTGATGATATTGGCCGGGGCACGGTTGATGTTGTCGTCACCGAAGGATTTTCCGGCAATATTGCCCTGAAAACCGCGGAAGGCACGGCGCGTCAGATTGCCGAATATCTGCGGGCAGCCATGTCGCGCACGTGGGCTGCAAGGCTGGGTTATCTTCTGGCCAAGGGCGCCTTTGACCGTGTTCGCGAGAAAATGGATCCGCGCAAGGTCAATGGCGGTGTGTTTCTGGGGCTTAACGGCGTTGTCATCAAAAGCCATGGCGGCACAGATGCGGAAGGTTTTGCAGCAGCTATTGATGTTGGCTACAACATGGCCCGCAACGGACTGAATGACAAAATTGAAAATGACTTGAAAAAATACCATGCCAAGCGCCTGACCCTGCCAGGGCAGGGTGCTGCATGAAAAAAGACAGGACAGGGCAGGAATGATTCGCTCGGCAGTTCGCGGATATGGTGCAGCACTTCCAAAACGTGTTGTGACCAATCAGGAAATGGAAACGCTGGTTGACACAACCGACGAGTGGATTGTTCAGCGCACAGGAATCCGTCAGCGCTATATTGCCGGTGATGACGAAACAACGGCATCGCTCGGCGAAGCGGCTGCCCGCGCGGCACTGGACAATGCGGGCCTTGGGCCGCAGGATATTGATCTTGTCATTGTTGCCACATCCACACCGGACAACACCTTTCCGGCAACATCGGTCAATATTCAAAACCGTTTGGGCATGAACAATGGTTTTGCCTTTGATGTTCAGGCGGTCTGTTCGGGTTTTGTCTATGCCGTTGCCACGGCGGATCTCTATATTCGCGGCGGCATGGCCAAACGTGTTCTGGTGATCGGGGCTGAAACATTCTCGCGTATTCTGGACTGGAATGACCGGACAACCTGTGTGCTGTTCGGGGATGGTGCCGGTGCGCTGGTTCTGGAAGCGTCGGAAGGCACGGGCGCTGCAACAGATCGTGGCATCCTGACATCGCATCTGCGATCTGACGGTCGCCACAAGGACAAGCTGTTCGTGGATGGCGGGCCTTCCACGACCGGCACTGTGGGACATCTGCGCATGGAAGGGCGTGAAGTCTTCAAATATGCTGTTGGCATGATCACGGGCGTTATCACCGATGCTTTTGAGGCGACCGGTCTGAGCCCGGACGATCTCGACTGGCTCGTTCCGCATCAGGCCAATCTGCGAATCATTGATGGTGCCGCAAGGAAGGCTGGTATCCCGATGGAAAAGGTTGTCGTGACGGTGGACCTGCACGGCAATACATCGGCTGCCTCGATCCCGCTGGCGCTGTCTGTTGCAGCCTCGGACGGTCGTATCAAGCCCGGAGATCTGGTCATGCTGGAGGCTATGGGTGGTGGATTTACATGGGGTTCCGTACTTTTGCGATGGTAGAATACGTTCTTGACCTTTCTGCGCTTGACCACCAGACATAAGCTCAATATCTTTGTCCTTTAAGAATATTTGTTAGGGCGTGTCGTCAGTTATAGATTGGAACGTGGTTTGAGGGAAAATGGTTCAGTTTCAGGAGCAAAATCGCAGGAAGGGCCTACCCCTTTCAAGATTTTGCGACGCCAAAATGGACCATTTTCACCAAATCCTCCGGACGCGGCGAATTTTGCCGCTGAATGCGTTAAAAATGCTCGTGATACATTGGGTATCACTTGCGCTTTTCGTCTGTTCAGCGACAAAATTCGTCTCGCGCCACGACCAATCTATAACTGACGACACGCCCTAGTGTTGATACTGTGATCGGCGGGGAAAATGAGTGCAAAAACTGTAACACGCGCAGATTTGGCTGAGACTGTTTTCCGTAAAGTAGGCCTTTCCAGAACGGAATCTGCCGAACTCGTTGAAATGGTGATTGACGAGATTTGTAACGCCATCGTTCGCGGGGAAAGTGTCAAGCTCTCCTCTTTTGCAACTTTCCAGGTTCGCGACAAGAATGAACGTATAGGGCGCAACCCAAAGACCGGCGAAGAGGTTCCTATCTCTCCGCGCCGTGTGATGACGTTCAAGGCGTCCAATGTGTTGAAGCAGCGTGTTTTGAAATCGCATTTGTCCCGTAAATCCAGGCAGAAGACGGTTTCTGCCTGACAGGGCCCGTAGAATGAAAGGCCCGTCAGTTTTGCTGGCAGGGTGGCGTTGAGACACAGGAAACGCCGGTATTGTATTCAGGTCATAGTCGGCGTCATATTGGTTCAGGGGATTGCACAGATGGATAAGAGTCCGGATGCATTTCGCACGATCAGCGAGGTTGCGGATGATCTTGACCTTCCACAGCATGTGTTGCGTTTCTGGGAAACCCGCTTCATTCAGATAAAACCGCTCAAGCGTGGCGGCGGTCGTCGCTATTACCGGCCTGAAGATGTGGATTTGCTCAAGGGTATCCGCCATCTGCTCTATGATCATGGCTACACGATCAAGGGTGTTCAAAAACTCCTCAAGACCAACGGCAACAAATTTGTAACGGCACTGGCTGATGGTGATCTGGCAACGGTGGAAGCCCTGGCCGCTGCCAATACCGAGGCTGCCGTGCAGCACAAGACCGTGGTCTTTGATGATGACCAGATTGTCGGTCGCCCGAAGACCCCTGCGATCCGCCGTTTCTTCGGCATGGTAGGCAGTCCGGATGATCCGTCCGAAGTCAGCATCGGGTCCATAGGCATCGGCAAGGAAGATCGCTCGCTTCTCCAGGAAGCACTCTATGACCTTCTCGAATGCAAACGCCTGCTGGATCAGGTGCGCTGACACGCTCTACAGCTTTGCCAGATCCCGGTGTGATCCTGTCCATTCTGGCACAACAATCATATGGGTTACATCACCCCGCTGGTAGGCGGCCAAAAACCGTTTGTAATCGGCAAATGCCACGCAGCCGTGCGAATCTCCGCGTGTGCGCAGGAGATAGCTGTGGGCCAGAATGCCGTCGCGACCGTGCGGATTGATACCATCAATAGGTGTCATGCGGATGGCGGCAACACCGTGAAACAGGGTTTCCCGCATGGACAGGCGATATGTGCTCGGCGGTGTCGGCCCGCGCATGCGTACATGGGCATATTTCGGATTGTCACGCATCTTTCCAATGCCGGAATGGGCTTCCAGCCGTTCGCCGTTCGGCAGGTAGACCACACCGGCCGAAATGTCGAAAATGGCTGTGCGTGAACCGCGTGGTGGCAGCTTGATCTTGGTTTGCGGACGGGGAGACACATCGATGCTATCGTCTTGCGTTGGCGCATAGGCAAGGGCTGCCACAGCCGCCGGAGCCACAGGCTTTGGCCGGGCAGGGCGGGCCATGGGCAGAGGCACCGTATAGCCCGGGTCTCCGGGCCGGGCAGCAGAGGGTTTCATCACCAGATTGAAGGCGTCAACAGCGTCCGGATCAACATTCGCAGAGGCAACTTCAACAGTTTCAGGAGTCTTGGGTTTGACAACGGCAATGTGCAGCGCACCCGTTGATACGGTTGCCATGGCCACAAGCCCGGTTTTCAGCGCGGATGCCGACGCCGAAGCGACCAGCGGCTTCAGGCGATCGCCCTTGCCCTCTGAAGGGGAAAGCTCGGCAAATTCGGGCGTGATCCGGCCTGACGTGTCGAGAAGCGGTGCGTTTTTCGCAATCTTTACAACGGAGTGTTTGGCATGCCACCGGGCAAGGTCTGCCGGCGTGATGGCGGGTTTCTTCTGAAAGTCTGATATCGGTGTCTTTGCCGTCACAGACAGCAATGTCGGCGAAGGAAGGCGGTTTGAAAAATCCGCATGGCGACCACCCAGAGGCGAGAAAAACGACAGCATGGTTGCAGCCGCAGCGACAACCCAGGCGGCGGCAAACAGGGCTGCGCAAAGGGTCAGTAACGGGCCGCGACCGTATTTTGGGCGCCTGACCGGCGATACAGGACCGCCAAAGGACACAAAGCCCCGGTACTCATCACTCACATACGCCATACGCTTACTCGTTGAAAGGTTACGCCACAAAGTCGTCATCAGGCAGTTTGGCCTGCATGGCCCGCTCCGGCTGTCGGCAGGAACTGTCATTCGATAACCGGAGAATGAACAATCTTGGTTAACAAACCTTCTATGACGGACATCTTTGTCGCAACACTGGAAAAAATCAGGGCTCCGGTTCAGGCATTGGCTCGGGCACAGGCTTCTGCGCGGCCTCGCATCGCCCATATTGCATCGGGTCTTTAGACAGGCTTTTTGCTGATAATGAGACAGGAATGCGGCTGCATCAATCCGGTGTCATGCGCATGGCAATATCACACGAGAAGGGACAGACAGCATTTTTGTGCGGGCAACATGCATTTTCTCTTGCGCTTCGATGCCAGAAAAGCTACCCGGTGCAAGCTGTTTTACAGCGTCGGGGCGTAGCGCAGCCCGGTAGCGCACTTGACTGGGGGTCAAGGGGTCGCAGGTTCAAATCCTGCCGTTCCGACCATCCGCCTTCGCTGATTTTGCCAAAGGCAAAATCTAGCTACGGCGTGATTGGTTGTAACACAATCAACGCCGGAGCGTACGAAGCGGATGTCACGACGCAGCCCGAAGGGCGAAGGCGGACAGAATGAAATATGTCTATATGCTGCAAAGTGAAGTCCAGCCCGATAGATATTATGTAGGCTGCACGATTGATATCAAGAAACGTTATGGTGAACATAACCGAGGAGAATCAACGCACACCAGGAAGTTTATACCTTGGAAACTCGTTGGTTACCTTGCATTCTCAGATCATGATAAAGCCGATAGATTTGAGGAATATCTAAAAACGGCTTCGGGCAGGGCTTTTGCGAAGAAGTATTTTTAGGAAGAAAATTATGCTCAAAATAGAAACATCACCCTTAACGTATTTTTCTCAACGAAACGAAGACCATTTATGAACTGTCCAACCCTTGCGGTTCAGACCTGTCGCAATGCCTTCTGGTAATGATGTTCCAGGGCATGGCATCCCCACACAATTCCATAGAGCAGATACATATGCCGCCAGTGGTCAATGTCGATCACATTGGCAATGGCGATATGGCCGACGACACCGGTCCAGGCAATCATCAGGTAGGGCTGCCACGGGCGTTCCCGCAACAGCAGCCGGAAGCCGACGGCAATGGTGGAAAGGGCAAGAGAAACATAGGCCACCAGCCCGAGCCAGCCGTAGGATGTCAGGCTTTTCAGCCAGATATTGTGTTCGTCTTCCTTGAAATACAGCTTGCTGAAGACGAGAGGACCAATGCCCAGCGGCTTTTCCATCGACAGCAGGAAGCCGAAGGCATGGCGGGCAAAGCGTCCCTCGCGGTCGCCGTCATATTGCTGCACCAGCGCCGAACGGCTGATCAGCATGTCGGAAACCTGTTTGATCTGCAGGGCTACGACAATGGTGACAACAATGGCGATAAAGCCGCTCATGGCAATGAGCAGAACCTTGAGCCGGAATGTGCCGCTGCGGTCTTTCAGAAGCATCAGCATGATCACAAGAATGGCACAAAGCACATAGAGCCCCCATGCCGCACGCGAGAAGGACAGGAGAACGCCCAGTGTGAGAATGCCCAGTATGGCAATCCGCAACGGCATATGCCTGGCACGCCCGGTCAGGATCCCATGGATCATGAACATGGACGGCGGCACGAGATAGGGGCCAAAGACGTTCGGATCCTGAAACGCGCCCTTGGCGCGGTCATAGAGGGTGAAAACCTCCGCGCCGGGAAAGGCGTGAAAATAGCCCAGAATTCCGAGGATCGAGGTAATGGTGGCTGCAGCAGTCCATGCGTCAAAGATCAGCGCCAGCCGCTGGTGGCGTTCTTCCACAATGGCCGCATAGAAGATGGCCGTCAGCGCCAGAAAAATCGACACCGCAATATACATGGGCCCTTCGTTCAGTTCCTTCATGACGGTCAGCGACAGAAGCCCGCCGACATTGAAGGTGATCAAAAGGCCAAACAGCGGAAAGGTCTTGCGTGATATTTTCAGGCCCAGCAGAAACCAGACGCCGACCATGCCCGCCATGAACAGCTCATAGGGGGCCGGTTCTGAAATCACAAAGCCCGAGAGAAAGACACCCACAGTCACACAGGCAGAGCCCGCAAGGGCCAGCAATGCCATTTGCGGGCGCAAGACGGCCGGATGGTGGGTGTCCATCGTGCTCAATAGGCATTGTCCGTGTTGAGCAGGCGGACCGGTGTCAGGAACAGGATCTTCAGATCCAGAAGCAGCGACCAGTTTTCGATATAGTAGAGATCGCAGGCCGTGCGGGCCTGGATTTTCTCGTCATTGTCAATTTCGCCACGCCAGCCATTGATCTGCGCCCAGCCGGTGACCCCGGGCTTCACGCGATGACGGGCAAAATAGGTGTCGACCACTTCCACATATTTGCGGTCGGCCGTTTGCGCCAGAACCGCATGCGGACGCGGACCCACCAGCGACAGCGTACCCATAAGCACGTTAAACAGCTGCGGAAGCTCGTCAATGGAGGATTTGCGCAAGAACCGGCCAACGGGTGTCACACGCGGATCACCCTTGGTAACGGCCTGTCTGGCCGTCTGGTCAGCCAGATTGGTATACATGGAACGGAATTTGAAAACATTGATGACTTCATTGTTGAGGCCGTGGCGCTTCTGCACGAAAAACACAGGCCCCTTTGACGTTGCCTTGACGGCAATGGCCGAGGCTATGAAGACCGGCCAGAGCAGGCTCAGGGCAAATATCGTGAAGAACAGGTCGAAAATCCGTTTGGCAACACCGTCCCAGTCGCGGATCGGCTTGTCGAACACGTTTACCATGTCTGGCGCGGCGGCGCGGGCAACCGTGCGGGGACGAAATTTCAGGCCATCGGCATGGGCGGCAATGCGAATATCAAGCGGCAGCACCCAGAGCGTCTTGAGCATTGCCATGATCCGGGCTTCGGCAGAAAGGGGCAGGGCGATGATCAGGAGATCAATATGGGCAATGCGGGCAAATTCCACCAGTTCATCCACGGTGCCCAGCTTGGGATAGCCGGCAATAATTGCAGGCGAGCGTGCAGCATCGCGATCATCAAATATACCGCAGATGCGGATATCATTGTCGGGCTGCATTTCCAGATCGCGGATCAGATCTTTCACCGGCTGTCCGCCGCCAACGATAACCGCGCGGCGCTCCAGAACGCCATTGCGCGCCCAGCGCCGCAGTGCCATGGCCAGCACCAGCCGTTCCATTGCCAGAAACGCAATGCCGCCGACATACCAGGCCGCAAACAGGCCGGTGGTGGACAGGCCCGGTTGCAGCGCCAGCGGCATCATGAAGGGAACCGGCAGGAAGCTGAGGGTCCAGGCGATCCAGACACGCGGAATTTCGCGGCGTCGGCTGCGCAGCACCGGTATGGAATAGGCATCTGCAAATTGCAGCACGGTAACGGTCAAAAGCGCCGAAAAGATCAGGATCATGGCGAACAGAAATGGAGCGACGACAGGGGCCGACATCACAACCGTGCACATCAATGTGCCAAAGCCCAGAAGCGCAACGAACTCTGCCACACGGCAATAGCCGCGAAACATGGCGCCGGAAAAACTCTGCGTGCTGAAATGCACGGCAGTCAGATGCGCAACCTTGTTAAGGCCGGGGCCGTCCTTTTTGGGGGATGGTTCTCCACCCCCCTCGACGCGCCTGTTGACGCCGGTAGAAACCTGCTTGCGAAGCCCGTCAATATCAATGGATTCTGAATTTGATTTTTGGGTCATGTCCATTCCCGCGTGTCAATAGTTTCGTGGTAACAGAAATGCGCTAAGAAAGGTTTACGTTACGGATGTTTCTGACAGCGTTCCGTCCAGAATACGCTGATAGAGACGGGTGATTTTTTGGCTCATCCTTGCAGAAGAAAACGTCTCCCTGAACGTCTCCGGATCAGGCATCACAGTCTTGCCCCAGTCCTTTTCCGTAAGGGATTCGGCCATGACACGCGCCAGATCGTCGGCGTCACCGGGGATGACCAGCGCCCGGCTTTTTTCTCCCAGAATTTCAGGAATTCCACCGACACGTGAAGCGATGACTGTGCGCCCCGCAGCCAGCGCCTCCAGCACGATATAGGGCATGGCTTCGGCACGGGAGGGAACCACAACGCTGGGCATGAAGGAAAAGGCAGTGCGCGCGCTCATGGCCGGATTCATGCTGATGCGGCGTCCAAGCCCCAGAAAAGTGATTTTCTCCTGATATTTTTCCATATCAGGACCATCGCCGATCATAATGGCTGTGAGCGTGCGCCCCAGACGTCGCTCGGTTTTGGCAAAGGCATCGATAAAGACATCCGGTCCCTTGAGATCGCGCATCATGCCGATAAACAGGAAGTTCACAGCATCGGTACGCACCGGCACGATATCAAATTCGCGCTCGCCAATACCATTATAGATCATTTCAAAATGTGTTCGCGGCTTTCCGACTTTCTCATGGTAAACCCGTTGCTCATATTTGCATACGAAAACGAGACTGTCCGTACCCCTTTCCAGAATGCGTTCCAGCCTGAAAACCAGATGGCCTTTCAGGTTGGTGGGTGCAAAATGCAGGCTGCCACCATGCGGCGAATAGAGACGGGCTATGCGATACCTGTTTGCCCGCAAGGCTGAACCGATAATGCGGGACATGGCACCACCCTTGGCACCGTGCCCATGCAGGACATCCGGCTTCAAATTGCTGATTTGCTTGTAACATTTCCAGAACGCAATCAGGTCGCCAATACCGATATGGCGCGAGATGGGAATGCGTGTGAGCCCCAGCGACAAAAAGGGCATGAGGCTTTCAAAGAGCCTGTCTTCGTAAGCACCACCAGTGGAGCTGTCGCACAGAATGCCGACTTCGTGACCGGCATTGTATTGGTGCTCCACAAGATCGCGCACATGGCGGAAAATACCGCCTATGGGGTTGCGAAAGCAGTGAATGATCCGGAGTTTCCTGTCTGAATACATGAGCGTCAGAACAACCGTTCGCGGACATAGACGGTATCTCCGGCCATCATCGGGTCGGAAATGGGTACACGGCCTGTCACAACCTCGCCATTAACCTTGCGCGTTACATCCACATTGGTCTGGTTGGCGCGCGGAGAAAAGCCACCGGCAAGGGCAATGCCGTTCTGGATCGTCATGCCGGGGACATAGCTGTATTGTCCGGCCTGTCCCACTTCACCCATCAGATAGATGGCCCGATACCGGTCCGCCTCGATGGAAACGTCGGGATCGCGCAAATAACCCTGTTGCAATTTTTTGGCAATAATACCCTCAAGCTCCTGCATCGTACGCCCGCGCGCAGCCACGGAGCCAATCAGCGGAAAGGAAATATAACCCGCCTGGTCTACAGCATAGGTGCTGGTCAGGCCGGGCTGGTCAAAAACTGCAATTCGCAGACGATCGCCCGAATCCACGCGGTAGGGCTGTATCGTTGCTTCGCTGAAAGCCTGTGGCGGCGGGGCATATGTTGTGCAGGATGACAGAACTGATGTCGCAACGACCAGTGTCAGCAAAGACAAACAGGAAAATTTTGTTTGGGGCATACGCGGCAGCGCTCCGGAATGAAACTTCATCTACCCGCCATTATCGAACTGTTAAGGTTAACAGTTCGATAAAATATTGTCGAAATCCTTGCCAAAAACAGACTTTCAGAATTCCATTTCAGGTATTTGTAAAAGAGCGCAATTAACCATTGCGTTACTATGTTTGTTTAGGTTGGAACAACTGGTGGAATGAATTTGACATTGGGTTGTGGCCTGTTTGCGCCCTGACATCACATGTTCAAAATCCTGTCAGTGCCGGATGTTTGCCAGTGGTTGCGGTTCGACATTTTGTGAGCCCATTCAAGCCGATTGTAAATGTGTGACCTGAATCTCTTAAAACTGGAGTTGCCGCATGTCGGGCCTAGTCAACAATCATCAGGATGTCGATATCGACATAGGTCAGATGTTCCGGGCGATCTGGGTGCGCAAGAGCCTTGTTGCCGCATTGACCTGTGGTGTGGCCGTTGCAGCATTCCTCGGCACGAGCCTTTTGACCCCGGACTATCGCAGCGAAGCCCGTGTGCTGATTGAACTGCGCGATACGGCCAGTGGATCAAAAAGTGAGACGCCCAGTGTCGACCCTGTGCTGGATACATTGGGTATTGCAAGCCAGGTGCAACTGCTGACATCCGTCGACCTGATCAAAAAGGTCGCCCGCGACATGAAGCTCTATAATCTTTCGGAATTCCAGAGCAGCAAATCCGGCTTCTTCTACCGGTTGCTGGGTCTTGGCGGCCAGGCAAAAGGCCAGGCACCTGAAGATGATGTTATTGATGCGTTCAACAAAAAGCTCTCTGTGTTCCAGATGGACGGGTCGCGCGTCATCGCCATTCAGTTTACATCGGAAGATCCGAAACTGGCAGCTGAAATTCCAAACCGTCTCGCCGATGCCTATCTGGCCCTTCAAAGCGGTGCAAAGCTGGATTCCAACTCACAGGCCAGTCGATGGCTGGAGCCTGAAATTGCTGACCTGCGTGAAAAAGTGCGCGTGGCCGAGGAAAAGGTTGCGACCTATCGGGCATCACAGGATCTCCTGCCAACGGGCCAGGACAGTTCCTTTGCCGACCGTCAGCTCACCGATATATCGGCCGAGCTTGTAAAGGTCAGATCCGAACGCGCCGCATCCGAGGCCCGCGCTGAAAGCGTTCGTGCTGCCATCCGCAATGGTGGCAGCGCCGATGCATTGACAGAGGTGATCGCCTCGCCAACCATTCAGCGCCTGAAGGAGACAGAACTGACGGTTCAGGGACGGCTGTCCGACCTGTCCATAACCCTGCTTGAAAATCATCCCACATTGAAAGGTCTGCGCGCGCAACTGAACGGTATCCGCCAGCAATTGACCATAGAAACCCAAAAGATTCTGGCAAGCCTTGAAAGCGAGGCGGAGATTGGTCGCTCAAAGGAACGCCAGCTGGAGCAGCAGCTCAATACGCTCAAGGCGGAATCGGCCCGTGTCGGGGAAGAGGAAGTTGGCCTGAAAGCTCTGGAACGTGAAGCCGCTGCACAGCGTGATCTGCTGGAAAGCTATCTTGCCCGTTACCGTTCTGCCGCCTCCCGCTCCGGTGAAAATGCCACACCTGCCGATGCACGTGTCATTTCACAGGCCATCGAGCCCGTTGAGCCGGTCTTCCCGAAGAAAATCCCGATCACCATTGTTGCAGCCCTTGCGACATTCCTGCTGACATCCATTGGCATCATGCTGTCGGAATTGTTCAGCGGCCGTGCGCTCAGGCCGACGGCCAACAGCGTGGATAGCGTCGCAGGCCAACAGCAGGACGTAAAAATACAAAGGCAGCCTTCAGAAGAGAAGACTGCACCCGTCATGGATACGCCCTTGGCAGGGGAGGATCTGGCTTCAACCGTCCATTCTCCTGCTGTAACCGTGACGGACGCTGTCGCCTTGCCTGCTGATCTTGCTGACCCTGATGCCAATCCGTTCTCGGTTGAGACTGTTGCCAGCCATCTGGTGGACAGTTCTGTTCCGCTTGTCATCTGTGTTTCGCCAACGGGGGACAATGGCTCGACCGCCGCAGTCATGCTGGCGCGGGCGATTTCAGACATGAACCGTAGCGTGATTCTGCTGGATATGACCGAAACCGGCTGGCCAACCCGCCTTATGGCGGAATCGGGCAACCTGCCGGGGATCACCGATCTGTTGGCCGGGCAGGCAACCATTGCCAATTGCATTCATGCCGATCGCCTGTCCAATGTTCATATTATTCCTGCGGGCAATGCGGATCTTGCGCAGGCCATGCGGGGAATGGATCGTCTGGCCATTATCGCGGAATCCCTGTCCGGTGCCTATGATATTGTGCTGATGGAAACAGGACAGCCCAAAATTGCCGATCTGCCGCGCATGTCGCGCAGCCTGGCGACGGAAGTCGTGCTGACGGTTCCGGATGTGGACGATTTCGACATGGCAGACATCATGGAGGCGTTCAGGGCGGCAGGCTACGAAGAGGTCATTCTCCTGACAGAACCGACCGGGCAGGACCGCCCGGCCTTGCGCAGGAAATCAGCGTGACCACCGGTCAATCTGTCGCCGTAAAAATATGAGGCCCGGCTCAATCCGTCTCCGGGGCAGGCTTTTCCGTCTGCGCGTAGCTGCGTTTTGACCTGAGCCTTTGAACAAACGCATAGAAACGCGGGCTCGCCTTGATGGAGGACTTGGCAAACGTGACCCAGGCCAGAGAATGGGCCGCAAGACGTCCGGTCAGCGACAGGGGGATCAGATAGTCGCGCTGTACGGTTTTGACCGGGCACCAGCTGCTTTTGTAGCTTTGCTCGCCGATGCCGAAGTCAAACAGCGCCACACCCTGATGATTGCAATATTCCACCATCAGATGAAAGAGAAATTCACCCGGGCTGGCATCCGCGGCTATGCTTTCATCAATGGAACTGAACTGGCAAATCACATGATCGCCCTTGCGTGAAAGCCCGGCAATGGCCGCGATCTGGCCCTTGTCGCTTCCCGTGATCCGCAGGGCATGCAATTGCAGGGCAAAGTCATGTCCTGTTGCTTCTGTCCGTGTCAGTTCATGGAAAAAAGCTTTGGTTTCCAGCGCCTTGAAAACATCCGGCAGGCCCTGATTCCTGAACCGGATGGCCTTTTGTTCAAAGTACAGATCCATCAGAAGACGGCGCTCGTCAACCGTGTTGGCGATGATGTGCTCGTATCCGCCGAGCGCCTCAAGCCGCTTGAGAGACGTCCGGTATTTCTTGCGGCGTCTCTTGGCATTGATCTGGCCGAGCGTTTCCTCGAAGGTTCTCAAAAGTGGCAGCTGGAACGACCGGTTCTGGTTCTCGACGGATGGCAGGAATATCAAAGGACTGGTTTCGTCTCTCCAGACGGGGGGAACGTTTGAAAGGGCCACGAGATCGGCCTTGCCCTGCAGGTGTCTGGTGATCTGCGTCGTGACGCTGGCCATGATGGCAGCGTCCGCACTTTGCCGGAACGCGCACGAGAACAATCCGGTATTCACATTGCTGTAGGGCGCTGCAATGAAACGCGCCAACCGGCCGAAGCGGGTTTTGACGATTTCAAGCGGCAGAATAAATTCAGTCTTTCCGTCCTGTACGCCTGTGACAAGAACAACCGGATTGCGGTGCGTGCGATGCCAGGCTGTACACCATTCAAGGCTTTGATGCAGGGAAATCGAAGGATCATCCTGCAGCCTGAGCCAGTCCTGACGCAGGGTGCCAAAGCAACTGCTGACAGAAACCTCGATGTTTCCGTCCACAGACGATGCCGCAGCAGACCTTCTATCAAAACTGTCCGGGCGCATTGGATTCAATTTCATCAATTGTGCTGAGGCGTGCATTGAGACGCTGGTTAAAGGAGTATTCTGCACTGAACATTGCAATAAAGTGATAAAGAATAGAAAAGACAACAGACGGAATTTCCGGACTCAACCTGTTTCCTGAAAATGTGGTTATCGCACCATTAACCGGGCAACATGGCGTTCAGATTGACAATTCCTGGCGTATACGCCCGCTGGACAAGGCGTCGGCCCAGTCTTGATAGCCACGCCCGGATGCGAGTTTCGCCATTGAAACATTGTCATAGGCCAATTTGTGAAACGAAACAGCAAAGCCGTTCCTGCCATGCCTGACAGTCGCATAGGAAGCAAGTGCATGATTGTTTTCAAGCTTGTAGCCATGTCCTGGCCTGTCGTCGAGAAAGGCCGGGCAGCCAACAGAACCGGGATTGACAATCAGCCGGCCGTCTGCCAGCTGGACGAGCCTTGCAACATGGCTGTGGCCGCACAGCAGCACCGGAAAATCCAGCCCTTCCGCAAGGGCTTCAATGTGCTGCATGTTTTTGGGCCCGACAGGACGCCCGTTTTCATAATGCTCAATCCAGTCCTGCACATCGCTGTGCGGCGAGGCGTGGCAAAGATAGGCACAGTCCTCAAACACGGCGCTGAAGGGAAGGGCATCTATCCAGTTGAGGATCGAGGAAGACATCTGGGAGAGAACCGGCGTTTCCCAGGAGCTTTCGCCATGGGTTTCACGTTCGGTCAGATAGCGGTCATGATTGCCGCGAACGGACAGAATTCGCCGCTGAAACAGCAGGTCTGCTGTCTTGTCTGCCTGCAGGGGGCCACTGAAACTGTCCCCCAGATTGATAATCTGCCTGATTCCTTTGGTGTCAATGTCGGCCAGAACCGCCTCAAGGGCGAGATGGTTGCCATGAATATCGGCGATAACGGCAAATTCCATGGTCTCTCACTTCTGTTTGGCTGGTTTTTCCATCCATTTGATAATCAGCATGGCCGGCAAAATCCACAGCAGGCCGGTAAGGAAGAAATAGAGCAGGTGCACATACCAGGGCGATGCGCCAAGCGTGGCCGAGGCTACAGCCGTTGCAATCAGCGCATAGGCCAGAACCAGGATGATGATCAGGATCGTTCCGATGAATTTCCGCAGGCGAACTGGCATGATGATCCCTTGAAACTTTCGGGGGGATTGCCCCCCGCGACGGCTTGCCGCAAATAACAGGCCCTTGTTTTGCACCCCGGACTGATGCAAATCAACGCCTGAAACGAAGGAGCGACCAAATGTCTGTGATCAATTCAGCCGGAAGGGCCGATTTCAGGGAAAATCTGGATCAGGAAAGCCGCAATCGCAAGGCATTGCGCATATGGCTGGGTATTGTGATCCTGATGTTGTTTGCGCTGGTTCTTGTCGGCGGGGCGACCCGCCTGACCAATTCCGGCCTGTCGATTACCGAATGGAAGCCCATTCACGGCGTCATACCGCCGCTCAATGCGCAGGAATGGGACGAGGAATTTCAGCTTTACCAGCAGATTCCGCAGTTTCAGGTACTCAATCCGGATATGACGGTCGAGGGCTTCAAGTTTATCTTCTGGTGGGAATGGGCCCATCGTCTTCTGGCCCGCGGCGTCGGTCTGGTTTTCGGGTTGCCACTGCTGTTTTTCTTTGTCACCGGGCGCATCGAAAAGCGCCTGCAGATGCCGCTGGTCGGTCTCCTGGTGCTGGGGGGCGTTCAGGGCTTTGTCGGCTGGTGGATGGTGTCATCGGGCCTGTCAGTGCGGGTGGATGTCAGCCAGTACCGTCTGGCGACGCATCTGACCCTTGCCTGTATTATTTTTGCATCCTGCGTGTGGATCATGCGCGGTTTGAGCCCGCATGCAGGGGATGAGGCACCGACGGACAGTTCTGTCAAAATGGCCGTTATCATTGCCGGTCTGGTGCTTTTGCAGATTTTTCTGGGTGCACTTGTTGCCGGTCTCGATGCGGGCCTCAGCTACAATACCTGGCCCTTGATGGACGGAGCCCTTATTCCGGGCGACCTTCTGATCCAGAAACCGCTCTGGGTGAATTTTTTTGAAAATCACAAGACCGTGCAGTTTGTTCATCGCACGGGTGCCTATGTCATCCTGGCAATGACAGCCATGCACATGATCGCCAGCCTGCGGCATGGTGCAGGAACGACGCATGCCAATCGCTCCATTGTGCTGTTTGTGCTGGTCTGCTGTCAGGCCGTCCTGGGCATTCTCACCCTGCTCTGGCAGGTACCCCTGCATGCAGCCCTTGCCCACCAGGGCGGTGCGCTGGTTGTGCTTGGCTTTGCAGTGGCGCATGTCCGCGGCTTTTGGGGAGAATACCCGAAAGAAAGCGACAATACGGCAGATCAGTACGGCTGAAACGGGTGTAAAAGCCTCACAAAAGGTGTCGCAATGCCAGCGGGTTTTTAAATTGGTCCTGCCCATTCGGTTCTGGCGCGGCATCGGTGATAGACCAGAGCGAAGCCAGATGCGGGGGCAGGGTATGTGTCAAGCCCGGCCCTTCAGCATCAGATCCATGTTCTGCACGGCAGCACCGGACGCACCCTTGCCGAGATTGTCGAGCAGGGCGACCAGATTGACATGTTCACCGCCTTCATGGCCGAAGACGAACAGCTTCATCCTGTCCTGGCCGGCCATTTCCGTAGCGTCGATGCGTGGCAGCTTGACAGTATCCAGCGGCATGACTTCTACAATATCCTGGCCGGCATAATGGTCGGCAAGTGCCGCGTGGATTGTGGCAAGGCTCGCACCTTCTGCCAGATCGGCCAGATGCAGCGGAACCTGCACAATCATGCCCTGCGGGAATTTGCCCACAGAAGGCGAAAACAGCGGCGCACGGTTCAACAGGCCGTGAACGGTCATTTCCGGCACATGCTTGTGCTTCAGCGGCAGGGCATAGAGAAAGTTCGGCGCACTGATCGGGTCCGGATGGGCCGGATCTTCAAACTGGGCAATCATCTGCTTGCCGCCGCCGGTATAGCCGGAGACAGCGTTGACGGTGACGGAGTGATCCTTCGCAATCAATCCGGCGGCCACAAGCGGACGGATGAGCCCGATCGCCCCGGTCGGGTAGCAGCCGGGGTTGGCACAATAGCGGGCAGCGGCAATCTTGCCCGTTTGCGCCTTGTCCATTTCCGCAAAGCCATAGGCCCATTCCGGGTTCACCCGGTGGGCCGTGGACGTATCGATAATCCGCACGTTGTTATTGCCGGCCAGCATGGATACCGCTTCAATGGCTGCATCGTCCGGCAGGCACAGGATAGCGATATCGGCGCTGTTGAGAAGGTCTTCGCGCAGGGCCGCGTTGCGCCGCTCGGCCTCGGGAATGGAAAGCAGCTCCACATCGCGGCGATGGGACATGCGCGTGCGGATTTGCAGGCCCGTTGTGCCGTGTTCGCCGTCAATGAAGATCTTCGCTTTCATGCTCTATCCTTTTACATCAATCCGTTGCATCCGTTTTCGGAATCAGTACGGCAGGTCGTTGAATCACTTTATCAACGCGATGATTCCGTTTCTTGACGGTCCTTCAAAATCCGGTCTGATCGAAGCCCCAGCATATACATGGCGATGGTGGAAGCGGCAATGGCGGTGTTGTCGGCATGATCATAGGCAGGCGCAACCTCAACAACATCGGAGCCGCGAAGATCGAGACTGCCAAGCTTTTGCAGGACGGACAGGATTTTGGCGCTCGAGGGGCCGCCGGAAACCGGCGTTCCCGTGCCGGGCGCAAAGGCCGTATCGAGGCAGTCAATATCAAAGGTCATGTAGCAGGGCGCATCGCCGACATGGGCAAGGATGGTTTCGGCAATCTGCCCGGCGCTCATGTCTTCCACCACGTGACCGTGCACAATGCGAATGCCGCAATCCTCCGGGGCCTGCGTGCGGATGCCGATCTGGATGGATCGGCTCACATCGATGATCCCGGCACGCGCTGCCCGGCCCACAAACGAGCCATGGTCAATCCGGCTTTCACTGTCAAACCATGTGTCCTGATGCGCATCAAACTGGATCATTGCCAGCGGCCCGTGCCTTTCTGCATGGGCTTTCAGCAGGGGCCAGGTGATGTAATGGTCACCGCCCAGCGTCAGGAGATAGGCACCGCTGGCAAGAATTGTGCGGGCTTCCTGTTCGATAGTGCCGGGCGTTTTGGAATGGTCACCATAATCGAGCAGACAGTCACCGTAGTCGATGGTGGCCATGTGCTCGAACAGGTCGCGCCCGAACGGATATTGCGGATCATTGTCAAAGATGGCCGAGGCCCGCCGGATCGCCTGCGGTCCGAACCGCGCACCTGGACGATTGGAGGTCGCCGCATCAAAGGGAATGCCCCAGATAACGGTGTCAACGCCGGAAAGGTCTTTTGTGTATCTGCGCCGCATGAAGGATAGCGCACCGGCATAGGTCGGGTCTGTGGCCGCAGAGGTCAGCGATGGTGCGGTAAAGGCGTGATCAATGGTCTTGGCCATGGGGCATATCCTGCGCAGATGGTGTTTGACTGCGAGCCTAGCCGAACGAGCCTCGCTCGCAAAGAGCATCACAATACAAGTTTTCAGGTAGCGTACTTTTATTCTTGAAAAATTACGCCAATGGCGTATTTTAAGACATGAGATTTGTTCGGACAAAGCTGTATCTGAAAAGCGTCAAGCAGATAGGCTGGACGGCGGTTGAGCTTGGCCTTCTGGAAGAAGCAATAGCAACAAGTCCTTTTTCGGGCGCTCTCGTGCCCGGTCTGGGTGGAATTCGCAAAATGCGGTTCGGTTTTGGCAATAAAGGCAAAAGCGGTGGCGGGCGCGTCATATACTATCTGGAAATCAACGAAGACATGGCGATCATGTTGTTTGCCTATGCGAAGAATGTTCAGGAAGACATGAGTACACAACAGCGAAAAGCCATATTGCGCTTGCTCAAGGGAGTATTGGATGACTGACAAAGAACTGAGTTTTGCGGAAAGCTTGCTGGAAAGCCTTGAGGAGGTTGCTGCCTGGAAACGCGGGGACACTGAACTCGAAAGTGTCGATGTTGATCCAATGCCGGCGATGCGCGTCAAGCAGATCCGCAAGAAAGTGTCAAAATCCACGAAGGATTTTGAGCGGCGTTTTGGCATTCCTGCAGCCACAATCAACAATTGGGAGCAGGGCAGGCGCAAACCGGGCATGACCGACCGCTTGTTGCTAAAGGTGATCGATATGGATTCTGCAATTGTAGAGAAAGCTGCTCGCAGTTAGACGATCTGCTTTTCAAAAGAATAGGCACGTTCAATTTTGCCGACACGCACATCATAATGCGCATACCAGCGTTCGCGACCGATTTTCTGGGCCGCCAAGTGATCGACCACAGCCTTCCAGGCTAAAATACTCTGCTCGTCGCGCCAGTAGGAATTGGTAATACCAAAACCGTCTGCACCGCGGGCACTTTCCACATGCAGAAATCCTTCCTGCTGCCGGGCCAGTTCCACCATCCGGTCTGCCATGGCACCATAGCCATGGTCGCCGTCGGTGCGTTGCGACGAGAAGGCAACAATGTAACAGGGCGGTTGGGGCAGGGGCATTCGGGGAACTCCTGATTTTGCGGCAATTGTGTTGATACCGGCAGATTTGGCAAGAGCGACACCAAAACAAAAAAGGCGGAGCTTTCGCCACGCCTTTTCCAAAATCCAGAAACCGGATGCGATTAACGCTTGGAGAACTGCGCCCCCATAACGCTTTAGCGTTTGGAGAACTGGAAAGAACGACGGGCTTTTGCCTTGCCGTATTTTTTACGTTCAACCACACGGCTGTCGCGGGTCAGGAAGCCACCCTTCTTCAAAACAGCGCGCAAGCCTGGTTCAAAGTAGGTGAGCGCCTTGGAAATGCCGTGACGCACAGCACCGGCCTGGCCGGAAAGACCGCCGCCTGCAACGGTTGCATCAATGTCAAACTGGCTGGCGCGGGCTGCGGCCACCAGAGGCTGCTGCAGAACCATCTGCAGAACCGGACGGGCGAAATATGTTGCAAATGCGCGACCGTTGACAGTGATCTTGCCTGTGCCTGGCTTGACCCAGACGCGGGCAACAGCATTCTTGCGCTTGCCTGTGGCATAGGAACGGCCCTGGGCATCGACCTTGCGGACGTGAACCGGAGCAGAGGGAGCAGCGCTGGTGCCAGCGAGATCCTTGAGCGATGAGAGGTCAGCCATTATCAGGCGCTCCTTGTGTTCTTGGAATTGAGCGAAGCAACGTCAAAAGCGACTGGCTGCTGGGCTTCATGTGGATGGTTGGAGCCTGCATAAACGCGCAGGTTCTTCATCTGGCGACGGCCAAGCGGGCCACGCGGAACCATGCGCTCAACAGCCTTTTCGATAACGCGCTCTGGAAAGCGGCCTTCGATGATCTGGCGGGCAGTACGTTCCTTGATGCCACCTGGATAACCAGTGTGCCAATAGTAGGTCTTGTCGGCATATTTGTTGCCGGTCAGTGCAACCTTTTCCGCATTGATAACGATGACATTGTCGCCATCATCAACATGTGGAGTGAAAGTTGGCTTATGCTTGCCGCGCAGGCGGTTGGCAATGATAGAAGCAAGACGACCAACAACAAGCCCTTCGGCGTCGATGATAATCCACTTCTTCTCTACCTCTGCAGGCTTCTGTGAGAAGGTACCCATGGTCAAAGTCTCTCTTGTAAAATCCCCGGCAGGCGAGGCGTTTTTTGTTGCTTGTGTTAAACTGCGCCAGTGCGCGGTTCAACCGGACAGAATTTCGGATGAAAATCAATCTGCCGGGCTTATAGACAAGCCTTGGATAAAGGTCAATCAGCGCAAAAATGGCGACTGTAAAAATAGCATAGCAGATTCAATGCATTAGCAGTGTGGTATTATGTTACCGTATATTTTGTGACGGAATCGCGAAGGTTGTGGTGGCCTTGGCAATGATTTGCCCCGTATCCGGACGCTCAATGGTGACATCAAGGATCGCCAGTTTGCGGCCCAGCTTGAGAATTTTGCCGATTCCATCGAGTGGCACCTGGTCTGCACGGTTGAGAAAGTGGATATTGAGATTGGCGGTCACACAACCGACAACGGGGCCGATATGCGCCAGCAGGGTGATATAGGCCCCGACATCGGCAAGGGCAAAAAGGCTGGGTCCGGAGATGGTTCCGCCTGCTCTCAGGTGGGCATGCGAGGGCGTGAAACGCAATGTCGCGGTGCCGGGGCCGACATGGATCGTCTCAAACATTTTGCCCGCCGCATGAAACTGCGGATATTCCCGTTCAAGAAGCCCGTCAATTTCGTTTGGTGTCATAACCGGCTGCAATGGAAATCCCTCAAGGCATTGACCGCACCGCGCTGGCATGAACCTGGCTTGTGTGAACGGGGCGGCAGGCATAAAAGGAGCTTAATCAGATAATGGAGGAGTGTGAAACATGGCTGAAGTCGTTTCCTTGCATAAGGTTGAAAAAAATCAGCCGCTACATGCGGAAGTGAATGACGGTATCCTGCGCCTGACGCTGAACAATCCTCCGGCCAATGCGCTGTCGGTCCTGATGCTGGAAGCGCTTCTCGAGGCTATCGCCGGGGCGGGCGCGGATCCGGCTGTGCGGGTGATCGTGCTGGCATCCGACCTGAAAATATTTTCAGCAGGGCACGACCTGAAGGAAATGACCGCCCGAAGGCAGGATGCGGACAAGGGAAGGGCATTCTTTCAGAAAACCATGCGCCTGTGTGCTGATCTCATGCTGGCCATCACGGCCTTGCCAAAGCCGGTCATTGCAGAAGTGGATGGTCTGGCAACAGCGGCGGGCTGCCAGCTTGTGGCCACTTGCGATCTGGCCATCTGCACGGACACGGCAACATTCTGCACGCCTGGCGTGAATATCGGTCTGTTTTGTTCAACGCCGATGGTGGCCCTGTCAAGGGCGGCAAACCGCAAGCAGGCGATGGAAATGCTGCTGACAGGCGAAGTGATAGATGCCTCCACCGCCAGGGATTTTGGGATTGTAAACCGCATTGTCCCCAAACAGTATCTGGGTCAGGTCGTGCAGAAATATGCCCGTATCATTGCATCGAAATCCCCTCTGACATTGAAAATCGGCAAAAAGGCTTTCTACGCACAGGCCGACATGTCCCTGGAGGATGCCTATGCCTATGCAGCCGGTGTCATGGTCGACAATATGGCCACGAAAGATGCCGAAGAGGGCATTGGCGCATTTCTGGAAAAACGGCATCCGGATTGGACGGGGCAATGAGGCGGCACTTTCGCTCACATTTTCATCCGGAAATGAAATTCAACCCAAGATGGAAAGTGCGATTTTTCGCACATTAGAAAACGTGAATATGGACTGGAATATAAAGTGAATAAATGCGTACAAATGAATTAAAATGTCGCTTTTGGGCACATTTTGGTTTTGGACAGGAAGAGTAATGATCTGTAAGAATAATTGTAAAGTGTCCCGGTGGAGGGCAGCAATTCAGCGCAAGAGACATTCAGGCGAGCGATAGAGCGGGTCTTCGCAAGCCTGCGACACGGGCTGACAATGCAGGACAGGACAATGGTCGCTGTCCCTGGACGGAATGCTGGTGGGAACCGCGATTTCGCTGGTGCTGCAAGAGCGGCTGCTGCTGACATAGCGGTCGTAAAGGACAAGGGTCTTGTTGCGGGCCGAGGGATAGCGCATGATGGATGCGCCCTCATCGCGGATGATCGACTGAATTTTCTGGCAGGTCAGCGACCGAGCCTGATGCCTTGAAATGGCGAGGGCCGGTGATACCGCAAGGCCGAAAGCAAGAGTGGCAAGGACGAGGCGCATGGATAGTCTCCCTCTGAAACGGTTTGTATATTGAGCAGCGCACAGAACAATGGCATTTCTGCGCCGCAATACGTCCCGTATGTCAACAAACGGATAAAATGATATGATCCATGAACGTGATGCAGACAGCGAGATTCGCCATATTCTGCAAACAGTCAAAACCGTTGCGCTTCTGGGCGCTTCTCCCAATGCGGCAAGGCCGAGCCATGGGGTGATGCATTTTCTGCTGCAAAAGGGCTATCATGTCATTCCGGTCAATCCGGGGCAGGCGGGCAAGGAAATCCTCGGCCAGTTGGTCTATGCGCGCCTTGCCGATATTCCGGAGAAAATCGACATGGTGGATGTGTTCAGGGCCGCAGACCAGCTGGAATCTGTTGTGGACGAAATATTGGCATTGCCACAGAGGCCCGAAGTCCTGTGGGGGCAGTTGACCGTACGGGATGACAGGGCCGCTGCAAAGGCAGAGGCGGCAGGCATCACTGTGGTGATGGACCGTTGCCCGGCGATGGAATATCCACGGCTGATCGGTTGAGACTTTCAAAAAATCCGTGTTTCAGGAAAAACTGTTTCAGCCAAACCTCGAACATGGAATAAAACGGCAGTTAACAAGCCATGCAAAAACACTATGATCGTCGCACATCAAGGAGGACACCACACATGACCACACAGAACCCCGGTTTCAACACGCTTGCCATTCATGCCGGAGCCAGGCCGGACCCGACAACAGGTGCACGCGCCACGCCGATCTACCAGACCACGGCTTACGTTTTCAATGACACGGACCATGCCGCCTCATTGTTTGGCCTTCAGGCCTTTGGCAATATCTATACCCGCATCATGAACCCGACACAGGGTGTGCTGGAAGAGCGCGTCGCAGCCCTTGAAGGCGGCACTGCGGCTCTCGCTGTAGCCTCCGGCCATGCCGCGCAATTGCTGGTTTTTCACACGATCATGCGCGCAGGCGATAATTTCATTGCAGCCAGGCGCCTTTATGGCGGCTCGATCAACCAGTTTGGCCATGCATTCCAGAGTTTTGACTGGCAGGTGCGATGGGCGGATGTCTCCGACGCCGGTGCCATAGAATCGCAGATTGATGAGCGCACCCGTGCAATATTTATCGAAAGCCTCGCCAATCCGGGCGGAACCTTCGTGGATATCGAAGCTGTTGCTGCCATTGCCCAGAAACATGGCCTGCCGCTGATCGTCGACAACACCATGGCCACGCCCTACCTCATCCGTCCGCTCGAACATGGTGCCGATATCGTCATCCATTCGCTGACCAAATTCATGGGCGGCCATGGCAATTCCATGGGCGGCGTCATCGTCGACGGTGGAACGTTTGACTGGTCAAAATCCGGCAAATATCCGATGCTGTCCGAGCCGCGCCCGGAATATAATGGCATGGTCCTGCATGCGACCTTCGGCAATTTCGCTTTCGCCATAGCCTGCCGTGTGCTGGGCCTGCGCGATTTTGGTCCGGCCATTTCGCCCTTCAATGCCTTCCTCCTGCAAACGGGCATTGAAACGCTTCCGCTGCGCATGCAGCGCCATTGCGACAATGCGCTGGCTGTTGCCAGATGGCTGAAAGCTTCGCCGAAAGTCGCCTGGGTGAACTATGCCGGTCTGGAAGATGATCCAAACCATGCGCTTCAGCAGAAATATTCACCAAAAGGGGCAGGTGCCGTTTTCACTTTCGGCGTCAAGGGTGGCTATGAAGCCGGGAAAACCCTGGTGGAAAGCCTGAAACTGTTTTCGCATCTGGCCAATATCGGCGATACGCGCTCGCTGGTCATTCATCCGGCCTCCACCACCCACAGCCAGCTGACCGATGAACAGAAAATCGCTGCCGGTGCCGGACCGGATGTCGTGCGCATCTCTGTCGGTATCGAGGATGTCGCTGATATTATTGCCGACCTTGAGCAGGCATTGGCGAAGGCATGAGCGATATCATGAGGGCTCGGGCCTTCACATTTGACCGTTCAACAGCAGAACCGGAGGCCGGGAAACCGGCCTCTGACAGGCTGATTGCGGGCAATCCGCAGTTTCGCACCTGGAATGTCGAGGAGCGCGACGGGCTCTATGCCGGTATCTGGGAATCAACGCCGGGCAAATGGCGCATTGCTTACGAGGAATGGGAATATTTCCACATTCTGGAGGGCCATTCCATCGTCACCTCCGATACGGGAGAGGTGTTTGACCTTCCGGCAGGCACAAGCATGGTCATCAGATCCGGCTTTAACGGAACATGGGAAGTGCTTGAAACCACAGTCAAAGACTATGTGATCAAGGTGTAGTCTCTAGCGACCGCAGGTCGATCAGTCCGGCCTGCGTGGGTCTGAACCCGCAGCGCTGATAGAAGCTTTCGAGATGGGGCTCGTAATCGACATGGATCCATTCAGCCCCGCGCTCCGTGGCAAGAGTTACGGCCCACTTCACCAGTTCCGTCCCGATGCCGCGCCGCGCGTGGCTGGTCGCCACCGTCGTATCAATGAGAAAGGCATGAATGCCGCCGTCAGTCGCGACATTCACAAAGCCGGCGAGCCTGTTTTCATCATATGCACCCACATGGACCAGACTTCTGGCAAGGATGGGTTCAAAATTATTATATCCCTTTTTGCCCCATGCTTCAGACCAAAGAATATTCATCGCGTCATTATCTGGAAATGGGTCTATCTGGTATTGTATCGTCAAATCGCACCTTGTTGCAGAAAAAGCGCACTACAGTCTGAAGCGGCTGCTGCAAGACGTTTGTCCAGCGTCGCAAGTGGAATTTTCCGGCGAAGAGCCAGTTCGAGATAGGCTGCATCATAAAATGTCAGGGAATATTTGCGGGCAAGACGCAACGTTTCCGCTTCCGGCGTTTCTGTATCACGAATGATTGTCAATCCGCCAAGCATGTGAAATGCATGATCACATTGCGCACGAGTTAGCCTGCCACGACGTTCGTTGATCACAATGATATTACAGATTTCGAAACTCCAGATTCCGGGAACATAAGCCCTGTTCATGAAAACCAGATCAAAGGCCATGGCTGCAATGACGCTGTTTTCATCTGGTAACAGCCATGCTGCCGAAATAGATGCGTCAATGACGATTTCTGTCAATACGGATGATCCTCATGCCGCGCATCAATGAGATCCGAGAGTTTAACGCCCGCAAAAACCTTTCTTGCTTCTTTGAATTCGTTCAATGCCTGCGTCATCTCTGCCGCTGTCCGTATAATCTCTGGCGATATCCGTGCAAACGTCTGATCGCCTTCGTTCAGCAAAATTGTTTCGCCTTCACGAACTTTTTCCATGATGCTTGAGAACTGCTTTTCCGCGTCCGAAAGTTGAACAACCAGCATTGTGAAAACCTCATCAAATTTAGAAGTTAACCTAGTTCTTTTCGCTTTGGTTTTCAATCAGTGTTACCATTCCAGTTCCAGCTTCTCCAGCCCGTGGAAGTGATAGACATCCTTGACCACAGGCTTTGCAGCCAGCCTGAGGCCGGGCAGGCGGGCAAACAGGATCGGCAGCGCCACATGCATTTCCAGCCGGGCGAGCGGTGCACCGATGCAGAAGTGAATTCCCGCGCCAAACGACAGGTTGACACCTTCATCCCGGTCGGGCTTGAAACGCATGGGATCAGGAAATTTCAGCGGGTCAAGATTGGCGGCAGCAAGGATAAGGCTGACCGTATCGCCAAACTTGAAATCAATACCGTCGAAAGAAATATCTTCCAGCACATAGCGCGAGAAAATATGCACCGGGGCGCAGATCCGCAGGCATTCCTCGATGCTGCGTTCGGTAGCGGCAGCATTGCAAAACAGCATGGAGGGATCGGCACCATGGGCAAAAATCGTATTGACCGAATTGCCGATCTGGTGAACAGTTGCCTCATGGCCCGCGTTCAGTAGAACGATAATGGTGGAAACCAGCTCGTCATCGGTCAAAAACTGGCCATTGCGGTCCGAGGTGATCATGTGGGTGATCAGGTCATCGTCCGGTTTCAGCCGTTTTTCGGCGATCACAGTTTTCACATAGGCAGCAAATTCTGCCGCAGCCCTGTTGGCTGCATGCTCATCGGCCTCGGTCCGGTTGAACATATACAGGCGCACATAGGCATGCGACCAGTCGAGCAATGGCTGCGACATGGTGGCGGGAATGCCGAGCATGCGGGTGATGAAATACACGGGGATGATTTCGGCATAGGCACCGAGCAGTTCCACATGGCCGTCCTTTTCAAATCCGTCGATCAGCCCGTGACAGAGCGCCTCTATCTCCGGGCGCAGCTTTTCGATCTGCCGGGAGACGAAAGACCGGCTGACCAGCGCGCGCAATCGCGTATGTTCCGGTGGCTCCAGTTCCAGAAGCGACCATTTTTCGGCGAGGTCGAAATCCTTCAGATGGTCTTTCGGCGGCTCAAGGCCCAGATCCTCCCGTGTGGCCATATGCAGGATTTGCCTGCCGAAACGCCGGTCGCGCAAAAGGCTGTTGACCCGGTCATAGCCACAGAAAAACCAGCGCCCCTGTTCTTCCCAGTAAAACGTCGGACATGTCTCATGCAGCGCCGCATAGGCCAGATTCGGATTCCGGTAAAATTCAGGATTGCCGGCATCGAGCGAAACATGCCGGGTGTTTTTGTCAATGTGAAGAAAGGAGGGAAGGGACATGACGAAATCTGCTTTCCGGAAGAAGGGACATGAAAGAAAAGTTGCTGCTTGACGCTCTAACAAGCCGGTACATAAAACAAAAGTTGCTACAGCGGGGCCGTGCAAATAACAAAAACCTGCCGAACCTGTTTGCGGGAACATTGGACAGGCCACTGGACTTGCCGGGCGCTCTGGCATAAAGGCCGCGGATAAATATACAGGCACATGCGGAGTAACAAAATGGACGTACGCGACAGCAACGGCACGATTCTGGCAGAAGGGGACAATGTCACCCTGATCAAGGATCTGAAAGTGAAGGGCTCCTCCGAAACGCTCAAGCGCGGAACCATGATCAGGGGCATTCACCTGACAGACAATCCCGATGAGGTGGATTGCCGCCATGCCAGGATCAAGGGTCTTGTCCTGCGCACCGAATTTCTGAAAAAGGCGTGAATAACAGTCTTGGGCTGTCAGGATCCTGTTGAATGCGACAGGTCGCAGGCAGGCTTCAGACCTTCAGATATTGTTGCGCGGCATACAGGGAAATGGCTGCTGCATTGGAAACATTCAGCGATTTGATGGCTCCCGGCATATCAAGCCGCGCCAGCGCATGCACGGTTTCGCGAGTCTTCTGCCGCAGGCCCTTGCCTTCAGCCCCCAGAACAAGCGCCAGTTTTTGGCCGGAAAAGCTTCCCTCCAGCGGCTGCGGCCCTTCCGAATCAAGCCCGACAGAGAAAAACCCCAGGGCATGCAACTCGCCCAGCGCATCGGACAGATTGGTGATCTGGATATAGGGGAGCATTTCCAGCGCACCGGAGGCAGATTTGGCCAGAACGCCTGATTCTGTCGGGCTGTGACGCATCGTGGTAATCACCGCACCGGCATTGAAGGCCACGGCCGAGCGCATGATGGCACCGACATTGTGCGGATCGGTCACCTGATCGAGCACCAGAACCAGCGGGCTGTCTTTCAGCGCATCAAGACGGCGCACGGGCAGGGGGCGGGTTTCCAGCATCACACCCTGATGGATGGCATCCGGACCCAGATGCCTGTCGATATCCTGCGGCGACACGATTTCCACCGGGAATTTCAGCTCTGAAACCGGGCCGATTTCCATCCGCACAAGTGCATTTTGGGTGAGTGAAAGCTTGATAATCTTGCGATCCCTGTTTTCCAGTGCTGCCCGCACGGTGTGCAGGCCGTACAGGAAAACCTGATCCGGCGCGATGGCCGGTGGCTTCCAGTCCTTGTCGACGGACCGGCGTTTTGGCGGTTGTGGCGTCGGAATCTCCCCGCTCTCGCGTTTGGCATCGCGATGCTGGCGACGCAGCGTCGCATAGTGGGAGTCTTTGGATGAGGTGTCGGGAAATTTTTCTTTGCTCATGCCGCCTTATAGCCACAGGTTTGCCGCCCGCATAGCCTCCCTCATAACCTATTGTCGCCATTTCCGGTTGGGCTCGACAATTTTTTCCTGTTTTTTGTCAGGATTTCGTGTTGACAGGAGGAAAGCGGGCAGTCATATACCGCCGCACAGACTTCAGGGGTGACACACGCCTGTGATCTGAAAATGCCTGGTCGCTTGATCCGGACAGAAATGGAAGGATGCCCGAGTGGTTAAAGGGGACGGACTGTAAATCCGTTGGCTCAGCCTACGTTGGTTCAAATCCAACTCCTTCCACCATTCTGCCGCAGGATCGATGACCCACGTCAAGCTTCAAGCGGGTATAGCTCAATGGTAGAGCAGCAGCCTTCCAAGCTGAATACGCGGGTTCGATTCCCGCTACCCGCTCCAGCAAGCGCTTGCACAGGACATTCAATTTTTGAGCATGCATGCCGGCGCGTCGTTTGAGCGCAGGTCATAAGCCAATGCGCACCGCAAAAACACGTCCTGTCGGAAAACTCTTGACCCTTCTCGCATTTAAGTCTTGCACTCGGCGTCCGAAAGCCTTAAACGGCAGCACCAAACCGGCTCGATGCGGGTCGTTTAACTATGGTGTCAAGGAACTGTTGATATGGCAAAAAGCAAGTTTGAGCGCAACAAGCCTCACGTAAACATCGGCACGATTGGTCACGTTGACCATGGCAAGACGTCTTTGACGGCGGCCATCACCAAGTATTTTGGTGAATACCGCGCCTACGACCAGATTGATGCGGCTCCTGAGGAAAAGGCGCGCGGCATCACCATTTCGACAGCCCACGTTGAATATGAAACAGCCAACCGGCACTATGCCCACGTTGATTGCCCCGGTCACGCTGACTATGTGAAGAACATGATCACCGGTGCGGCCCAGATGGACGGCGCGATCCTGGTGTGCTCGGCGGCTGATGGCCCGATGCCGCAGACCCGCGAACACATTCTTCTGGCCCGCCAGGTTGGCGTTCCTGCCATCGTTGTGTTCCTGAACAAGGTTGACCAGGTGGACGACGCCGAACTTCTGGAACTGGTTGAACTGGAAGTGCGTGAACTTCTGTCCTCGTATGATTTCCCGGGCGACGATATTCCGATTGTCAAGGGTTCCGCCCTTGCAGCGCTCGAAGACAGCGACAAGAAGATCGGTGAAGACGCAGTGCGTGAACTGATGGCGGCTGTTGATGCCTATATCCCGACACCGGAGCGTCCGATCGACCAGCCATTCCTGATGCCGATCGAAGACGTGTTCTCGATCTCCGGCCGTGGTACGGTTGTGACCGGTCGCGTGGAGCGCGGTATCGTCAAGGTGGGTGAGGAAGTTGAAATCGTTGGTATCACGGCGACAACAAAGTCGACCTGCACTGGCGTTGAAATGTTCCGCAAGCTGCTCGATCAGGGCCAGGCCGGCGACAATATCGGTGCGCTCCTGCGCGGCGTGACCCGTGACGGCGTGCAGCGCGGCCAGATTCTCTGCAAGCCCGGTTCTGTGAAGCCACACAAGAAGTTCATGGCGGAAGCCTACATCCTGACGAAGGAAGAAGGCGGCCGTCATACACCGTTCTTCACGAACTACCGTCCGCAGTTCTACTTCCGCACGACGGATGTGACCGGTATTGTTTCGCTGCCGGAAGGCACGGAAATGGTGATGCCCGGCGACAACGTCACCGTTGCTGTTGAGCTGATCGTGCCGATCGCGATGGAAGAAAAGCTGCGGTTTGCGATCCGCGAAGGTGGCCGCACCGTCGGTGCCGGTATCGTGGCGAGCATCGTTGAGTAATTTAGTCTTGACGTGATTTTGAGGCCCCGCTGGCAACAGCGGGGCTTTTTGTTGGGCGGTTCATGCCTGTATAGCAGTTCAAATCGGGATGGAGAGAGACAATGAAAAAACGGATTCTGTTGACAGGTGGTGCGGGCAAGGCCGGACGGCATGTGGCCGCATGGCTGGCGGGTGCGGGCTATGAGGTTCACAATGTCGATCTGGTGCCGCTCGACAGTCCAGGCGTGACCAATATCATGGCCGATATCACCGACAGCGGCCAGATGTTCTCGGTCATGCATCATCACCGGGATTTCCCGGATCTGGAGAGAGGGCATGGCGTTCAGCCCTTTGATGCCGTGGTGCATCTGGCGGCCATTCCGCGCATCCTCATCAAGCCTGACAACGAGACCTTCCGCATCAATACGATGGGCACGTATAATGTCATAGAGGCGGCCATGAAAATGGGTGTGCGCAAGGTCATCGTCGCCTCCAGCGAAACCACCTATGGCATCTGCTTTGCCGACGGACACCGCGATTTTCACCAGTTCCCGCTGGATGAGGACTATGATGTCAATCCGGTGGACAGTTACGGCCTGTCCAAGGTGGTCAATGAGAAGACGGCCCGTGCTTTTGCAGAGCGATATAAAGCCGATATCTATGCGCTGCGCATCGGCAATGTCATCGAGCCGCATGAATATGCCGAATTCCCGCGCTTTTTTGCCGATCCTTCGATCCGCAAACGCATTGCCTGGAGCTATATCGATGCCCGCGATCTCGGCCAGATTGTTCATCTCTGCATAGAGAAGGACGGGCTGGGTTATCAGGTGTTCAATGCGGCCAATGATACGGTTTCAGCCAATACGCCAAGCCGGGAGCTGGCAGGGCGTTTTTATCCCGATGTCCCGTTCACGCGCGAAATCGGTGAGTTTGAGGGGCTGTTGTCAAACCGCAAAATCCGCGAAGTGCTTGGTTTCAGGGAAGAACATGACTGGCGCAAATATGTGAGCCTCTAGAAAAACGGAATTTTTTTCAAAAAACAGTCTTGCATCCTGTTGAAGGATCATGCAGAAGAACGGCGCAAGCGAGGACATCGCCTGTAAAGGGGTATAGCTCAGTTGGTAGAGCGGCGGTCTCCAAAACCGCAGGTCGTAGGTTCGAGCCCTGCTGCCCCTGCCATTCACCTGGATCAATTGATCAGCGCGGTTTGACGCAGCGGCAGATCATGAAGGGATGGTGACAAGTAGTTTAGAGAAATGTCGGTTTCCCTCTTGTTAAAAAGGGAATCGGTGTTTATGTAGGGGTTCAAACAGACACGCGGTGTGCGGAGCTGAATTGTTCAGCTTTACGCGCCGTAATTGCGTGGGCATTTAATGGCATCGAAATCTAATCCGTTTACGTTTCTTCAGCAGGTCCGTGCAGAAACGTCAAAAGTGACTTGGCCCTCTCGCCGTGAAACCATGATTTCGACAATCATGGTGTTTGTCATGGCAATTCTTGCTGCCCTGTTTTTCTTCGGCGCAGATCAGCTCATAGGCTGGCTGATCAGTCTTTTGCTGAACATTGGCAATTAAGGGCGGGCATTCATAATGGCATCACGTTGGTATATCGTCCACGCTTATTCAAATTTTGAAAAGAAAGTGGCTGAATCCATTGAAGAGAAGGCAAGGCAGAAGGGTCTGACCCATCTGTTCGAGAAGATCATTGTTCCAACCGAGAAGTTTGTGGAGGTTCGTCGCGGCCGCAAGGTTGACAGCGAGCGCAAGTTCTTTCCTGGTTATGTTATGGTTCGCGCCAATCTGACGGATGAAGCCTATCACCTGATCAAGAATACACCCAAGGTTACCGGGTTTCTGGGCTCCGACAACAAGCCGGTTCCGATTCCGGATTCCGAAGCGGATCGCATTCTCGGACAGATCCAGGATGGTGTTGATCGTCCAAAGGCTTCTGTATCCTTTGAGATTGGTGAAAACGTTCGCGTTTCCGATGGTCCGTTCGCATCCTTCAACGGTACCGTTCAGGATGTGGATGAAGAGCGTTCGCGCCTGAAGGTCGAAGTGTCAATTTTTGGTCGGGCAACCCCGGTCGAACTCGAATATGGTCAGGTCGAAAAGGTCTGATCTTTGCAAGGGTGACATTGTCTCCCTGAAGCGCGTGGAAGGGGAGGGTGCTTTAAGCCGGCACCCGGAAACCGTACCACGCAACCGCAGCCGCCGGATGTCTGGATACAGGCACTGGCATCGAAACGACCGGATGTCCGGTCATTGGAAAGAGGCAGAGTTATGGCTAAAAAAGTTGCAGGCCAACTCAAGCTGCAGGTCAAGGCAGGTTCGGCCAATCCGTCCCCGCCAATCGGCCCTGCTCTTGGTCAGCGTGGCGTAAACATCATGGAATTCTGCAAGGCGTTCAATGCCGCCACGCAGGAAATGGAAAAGGGAATGCCGATTCCGGTCGTCATTACCTACTATCAGGACAAGTCCTTCACGTTCATCATGAAGAAGCCTCCTGTCACCTACTTCCTGAAAAAGGAAGCCAAGATCACTTCGGGTTCAAAGCTGCCGGGCAAGACCAAGGCCGGCTCGATCACCAGGGATCAGGTTCGTTCGATTGCTGAAGCGAAGATGAAAGATCTCAACGCTGCAGACATCGCGGGTGCAATGGCCATGATCGAGGGTTCTGCCCGCGCCATGGGCCTGACGGTTGAGGGCTGATACGATGGCAAAAATTGCAAAGCGCGTTCAGAAAACCCGTGAAGGTGTGGATCCCAACAAGTTCTACGGCCTTTCGGAAGCTGTATCGATGGTGAAGGTTCGTGCCGTCGCCAAGTTTGACGAAACGATTGAAGTGTCGATGAACCTCGGTGTCGATCCCCGCCATGCTGACCAGATGGTTCGCGGCGTTGTCAACCTGCCAAACGGCACAGGCCGTACGGTTCGCGTCGGCGTTTTCGCCCGTGGTGCCAAGGCTGATGAAGCCCGCGCAGCCGGTGCGGATGTTGTCGGTGCGGAAGACCTCGTCGATATCGTTCAGGGCGGCAAGATTGAATTTGACCGTTGCATCGCGACACCGGACATGATGCCGCTGGTTGGCCGTCTCGGCAAGGTTCTCGGCCCCCGTGGCATGATGCCCAACCCGAAGGTCGGCACCGTAACCATGGATGTTGCAGGCGCAGTCAAGGCTTCCAAGGGTGGTGCTGTTGAATTCCGCGTTGAAAAGGCCGGTATCGTGCATGCGGGCATTGGCAAGGCGTCGTTTGATGCTGTCGCGCTGGAAGAAAATATCCGTGCCTTTGCCGATGCCGTTATCAAGGCAAAGCCGGCAGGGGCGAAAGGCAACTATGTCAAGAAAGTTGCAATTTCCTCGACAATGGGCCCGGGTGTGAAGGTTGATGCATCAACCATCGCCGCCGCCTGATCTGGCATTCGCCAGATTTTCAAGAAATTCCCGGTCCTTGAAAGAGGGCCGGTAATACCCGGAGGAAACTCCGGCATTCCTGTCCGAGATTGCAGGTGGTTTTCCTTAATCACTGATGCCTGCATGAGACGGGTAAGACCCGGATTTGACCGGCATGAAAATGCCGACATGTTTGGTTCGAACCTAGGTTGCCTTGTTGCCCGCCGGCTCGCCGGCGAAGCGCGGGGGGACAGGATCCTCAAGCGTTGCTTGGGATCTGCATATGTTGATCCCTCGTGGCATAGGTAACCCGACCGGGACCGTATTTTCGGTCCGGTCAACTGGAGATAGGCAGTGGAAAGAGCGGAAAAACGCGAATTCGTCACAGAATTGAACGAGGTCTTCAAGGCCTCCGGCTCAATTGTTGTGGCCCGCTATGCCGGTATCACGGTTGCGCAAATGAACGACCTTCGGTCAAAAATGCGTGCAGCTGGCGGAACCGTCAAGGTCGCGAAAAACCGCCTGGCCAAAATTGCCCTTCAGGGAACGGAGTCAGAAGCGATCGCAGATCTCTTCACAGGACAGACGCTCATCGCTTACAGCGTTGATCCGATTGTTGCTCCGAAAGTGGCCATGGAATTTGCCAGGACCAACGAGAAGCTCGTTGTTCTGGGAGGTGCCATGGGTTCGACTGCGCTCGATGCAGAAGCTGTCAAGTCGCTTGCGACCTTGCCATCCCTGGACGAGTTGCGTGCAAAGCTGCTGGGCATGATCCAGACACCGGCTACACGCATCGCAGCAGTTGTTGCAGCACCGGCAGCCCAGCTCGCCCGTGTGTTTGCCGCTTACGCCAAGAAGGACGAAGAAGCCGCATAAGGTGGTTTTTCGCTGCATTTATAAACAAACCAGTTCGAACCGAACATAAAGGAATAGAAAAATGGCTGATCTCGCCAAAATCGTAGAAGACCTGTCCTCCCTCACCGTTCTGGAAGCTGCTGAGCTTTCCAAGATGCTGGAAGAAAAGTGGGGCGTTTCTGCAGCGGCTCCTGTCGCTGTTGCTGCTGCAGGCGGTGGCGCTGCTGCGGCAGTTGTTGAAGAAGAAAAGACGGAATTCGACGCAATTCTCGTTGATGTTGGTGCAAACAAGATCAACGTTATCAAGGAAGTCCGCGCCATCACAGGCCTCGGCCTGAAGGAAGCCAAGGATCTCGTTGAAGCCGCTCCAAAGGCTATCAAGGAAGGCGTTTCCAAGGCTGAAGCTGCTGACATCAAGAAGAAGATGGAAGACGCTGGCGCCAAGGTTGACGTCAAGTAATTCTGAATGCCGGTCGGGGGGTGGTCTTGCCACCTCCCGCAGGCATTTTGTAAATCTCATTACCCAAAGGTCTGGACGAAGACCTTTGGGTAATGAGTTTTTGAAGAAATTCATTTTTATGACGGTGTCGACTGGCCAGCGGTCACCGTCTGTTGCAGGCCCGGATGTATTGACAAGGAGCGAAGATGGCTCAGACCCTTTCCTTCAACGGTCGCAGGCGCGTGCGCAAGTTTTTTGGAAAAATTCCAGAAGTCGCAGAGATGCCCAACCTGATTGAGGTTCAAAAGGCTTCATATGACCAGTTCCTCATGGTTGACGAACCGCAAGGCGGACGCCCGGATGAAGGGCTGCAGTCCGTGTTCAGATCCGTGTTCCCGATTACGGATTTTTCCGGCGCATCCATGCTCGAATTTGTGTCCTACGAATTTGAACAGCCAAAATTTGACACGGAAGAGTGCCGTCAGCGCGATCTGACCTACGCAGCGCCGCTCAAGGTGACGCTGCGCCTCATCGTGTTTGATATTGATGAAGATACAGGTTCCAAGTCCATCAAGGACATCAAGGAGCAGAACGTTTACATGGGCGACATGCCGCTCATGACCAACAATGGTACGTTCATTGTCAATGGTACAGAGCGTGTTATCGTTTCCCAGATGCACCGTTCTCCAGGCGTGTTCTTCGATCACGACAAGGGCAAGAGCCATTCCTCCGGCAAGCTCTTGTTTGCTGCCCGTGTTATCCCGTATCGCGGTTCCTGGCTTGATATCGAATTCGACGCCAAGGACATTGTCCACGCCCGCATCGACCGCCGCCGCAAATTGCCGGTGACATCGCTGCTGATGGCGCTTGGCATGGATGGCGAAGAGATTCTGGAAACCTTCTATTCCAAGTCGCTTTACCAGCGCGACGGCAAGGGCTGGCGCATTCCGTTCCAGCCGGATGCCCTCAAGGGCATGAAGGCCCTTTCGGACATGATTGATGCCGACACGGGCGAAGTTGTTGTCGAGAGCGGCAAGAAACTGACACCGCGCCTGTTGAAGCAACTGAAAGACAAGGGTCTGAAGGCTATCAAGGCGTCCGACGACGATCTCTACGGCAACTTCCTGGCCGAAGATCTGGTCAACATGCAGACCGGTGAAATCTTCCTCGAAGCGGGTGATGAAATCGACGAAAAGACATTGCCGATCATCCTGAATACCGGTTTTGAAGAAATCCCTGTTCTCGATATCGACCATATCAATGTCGGGGCCTATATCCGTAACACACTGGTTGCTGACAAGAATGAAAATCGTCAGGAAGCCCTGTTCGATATCTATCGTGTCATGCGTCCGGGCGAGCCGCCGACCATGGATTCCGCCGAGGCCATGTTCAACTCGCTGTTCTTCGATTCAGAGCGTTATGATCTCTCGGCCGTTGGCCGCGTGAAGATGAACATGCGCCTGGATCTCGATGCTGCCGATACCGTTCGGGTTCTGCGCAAGGAAGACATTCTGGCCGTTGTGCGCATGCTGGTGGACCTGCGTGACGGCAAGGGCGAAATCGACGATATTGACAACCTCGGCAACCGTCGTGTCCGTTCTGTCGGTGAATTGATGGAGAACCAGTATCGTCTGGGTCTGCTGCGCATGGAACGCGCCATCAAGGAACGCATGTCGTCAATCGAAATCGACACGGTCATGCCGCAGGATCTGATCAATGCCAAGCCTGCTGCTGCCGCGGTGCGGGAATTCTTCGGTTCCTCGCAGCTGTCGCAGTTTATGGACCAGGTCAATCCGCTGTCGGAAATCACCCACAAGCGTCGTCTTTCGGCGCTTGGACCGGGCGGTCTGACACGCGAACGTGCAGGCTTTGAAGTCCGCGACGTGCATCCGACACACTATGGCCGTATCTGCCCGATCGAGACACCGGAAGGCCCGAATATCGGTCTGATCAACTCGCTGGCAACATTCGCCCGTGTCAACAAATACGGCTTTATCGAAAGCCCGTATCGCAAGATTATCGACGGAAAGCTCACAAATGACGTGATCTACCTGTCGGCGATGGAAGAAGCCAAATATTACGTGGCCCAGGCCAATGCCGTCATGAACGACGACCAGACTTTTGCAGAAGAGTTTGTTGTCTGCCGTCATGCCGGTGACGTTATGCTGGCACCGCGCGATACGATCAACCTGATGGACGTTTCGCCAAAGCAGCTCGTTTCTGTGGCTGCAGCGCTCATTCCGTTCCTGGAAAACGATGACGCCAACCGTGCGCTCATGGGGTCCAACATGCAGCGTCAGGCCGTGCCCCTGGTGCGTGCCGAAGCGCCGTTCGTTGGCACAGGCATGGAGCCGGTTGTGGCCCGCGATTCCGGCGCTGCCATTGCAGCCCGCCGTGGCGGCGTGGTGGATCTGGTGGATGCGACCCGTATCGTTATCCGCGCGACAGAAGATCTCGATCCGTCGAAATCCGGTGTTGATATCTATCGACTGCAGAAGTTCCAGCGTTCCAACCAGTCCACCTGTATCAACCAGCGTCCGCTGGTCAATGTCGGCGACAAGCTGAACAAGGGTGACATCATTGCCGATGGTCCGTCGACAGATCTGGGTGATCTGGCGCTGGGCCGCAATGCGCTCGTCGCCTTCATGCCGTGGAACGGCTACAATTACGAAGATTCGATCCTTCTGTCCGAGCGTATCGTGCGCGACGACGTGTTCACATCCATCCACATCGAAGAATACGAAGTGATGGCCCGTGACACAAAGCTGGGTCCGGAAGAAATTACGCGGGATATTCCCAACGTTTCGGAAGAAGCCCTGCGCAATCTCGACGAGGCAGGCATTGTCTATATCGGTGCGGAAGTAACGCCTGGCGACATTCTGGTCGGCAAGATCACACCAAAGGGCGAAAGCCCTATGACACCGGAAGAAAAGCTGCTGCGCGCCATTTTCGGCGAAAAGGCATCTGACGTTCGCGACACATCCATGCGTATGCCGCCGGGTGCTTTCGGCACGGTTGTCGAAGTGCGTGTCTTTAACCGCCATGGCGTGGAAAAAGACGAACGTGCCATGGCGATCGAACGCGAGGAAATCGAACGTCTTGCCAAGGACCGCGATGACGAGCAGGCTATTCTGGACCGCAACGTCTATGGTCGTCTGATCGAAATGCTGAAAGGCCATGTTGCCGTTTCCGGGCCCAAGGGCTTCAAGAAGGGCACCGAGCTGGATCATGCCGTGATCAGCGAATATCCGCGGTCGCAGTGGTGGATGTTTGCTGTTGAGGACGAGAAGCTTCAGGGCGAAATCGAAGCCCTGCGCGGCCAGTACGACGAATCCAAGGGTCTCCTGGAACGTCGTTTCATGGACAAGGTGGAAAAGGTACAGCGCGGCGACGAAATGCCTCCTGGCGTCATGAAAATGGTCAAGGTGTTTGTGGCTGTAAAGCGCAAGATCCAGCCGGGCGACAAGATGGCCGGACGTCACGGCAACAAGGGTGTGGTGTCCCGCATCGTGCCTATCGAAGACATGCCGTTCCTGGAAGACGGTACACATGTGGACGTGGTGCTGAACCCGCTCGGCGTGCCGTCGCGCATGAATGTCGGCCAGATTCTGGAAACACATCTGGGCTGGGCATGTGCCGGCATGGGCAAGCAGATCGGTGCGCTTCTCGACAGCTACCAGGAAACCGGCGACATGACGCCTCTGCGCGCCACGATCACGGATATTCTGGGTTCGGGTGCCAAGGGTGAGGCGATTGAGCAATATGATGATGCATCTGTCCTGAAAATGGCAGAGCAAAGCCGTCGCGGCGTTTCCATTGCGACCCCTGTTTTTGACGGTGCCGTCGAAAAGGATGTCAATGAAATGCTGGTGAAGGCAGGTCTGAAAGAATCCGGCCAGTCGACACTCTATGATGGCCGCACCGGCGAACAGTTCGACCGTCAGGTGACTGTTGGCTACATCTATATGCTCAAGCTGAACCACCTGGTCGACGACAAGATCCATGCGCGTTCGATTGGTCCTTACTCGCTGGTCACCCAGCAGCCGCTCGGCGGCAAGGCGCAGTTTGGCGGACAGCGCTTCGGGGAAATGGAAGTCTGGGCGCTGGAAGCCTACGGTGCAGCCTATACTCTGCAGGAAATGTTGACGGTGAAATCCGATGACGTTGCAGGCCGTACAAAGGTCTATGAAGCCATCGTGCGCGGTGATGATACGTTTGAAGCCGGTATTCCGGAAAGCTTCAACGTTCTCGTCAAGGAAATGCGTTCGCTGGGTCTGAGTGTCGAGCTGGAAAATTCCAAGCACGATGTTCCCAACGGCCTGGCGCTGATGCCGGACGCTGCTGAATAAGGAAACAGGGCCTGCGCTGGTATCCGGCGCAGGCCGTCTTCACGTTTCAGTTCTCTCCTGTTCGGATGAGGACAGATATTGTTGCCGCATTTTGCGGTTAAAAACGTTTTGGGCATCGGGCCGGATCCCGGGTATTACTCCGGTTCCAGATGCAAAATGAGGGCTTGAAGCCCACAAAAGGAGACAGGCATGAACCAAGAGGTCATGAATCTTTTCAATCCAGCGGTCCCTGCACAGGCCTTCGATTCCATCCGGATTTCGATTGCTTCCCCGGAGAAGATTCTCTCCTGGTCTTACGGTGAAATCAAAAAGCCGGAGACAATCAACTATCGTACCTTCAAGCCTGAACGCGACGGCCTGTTCTGCGCCCGCATCTTTGGTCCTATCAAGGATTACGAATGCCTGTGCGGCAAGTACAAGCGCATGAAATACAAGGGCATTATCTGCGAAAAGTGCGGCGTTGAAGTCACGTTGTCGCGCGTTCGGCGCGAACGCATGGGCCATATCGAACTGGCTGCTCCTGTTGCCCATATCTGGTTCCTGAAGTCTCTGCCAAGCCGTATCGCCACCTTGCTGGACATGACCCTGAAGGATGTCGAGCGCGTTCTCTACTTTGAAAACTACATCGTCACAGAGCCGGGCCTGACATCGCTGAAGGAAAACCAGCTTCTGTCAGAAGAAGAATACATGATTGCCGTGGATGAATTCGGTGAAGACCAGTTCACGGCGATGATCGGTGCCGAGGCGATTTTCGAGCTTCTGGCTGCCATGGATCTGGAAAAGATCGCCGGTGACCTGCGCACGGATCTGGCGTCGACGACGTCGGACCTGAAGCAGAAGAAATACATGAAGCGCCTCAAGATCGTCGAGAACTTCATGGAATCCGGCAACCGTCCGGAATGGATGATCATGAAGATCGTTCCTGTGATCCCGCCGGACCTGCGTCCGCTGGTGCCGCTGGACGGCGGTCGTTTTGCCACATCTGATCTGAACGATCTCTATCGCCGCGTCATCAACCGTAACAACCGTCTGAAGCGCCTGATCGAGCTGCGTGCTCCTGGCATCATCATCCGCAATGAAAAGCGCATGCTGCAGGAATCCGTGGATGCGCTTTTCGACAACGGTCGTCGCGGTCGCGTTATCACCGGTGCCAACAAGCGTCCGCTGAAATCGCTGTCCGACATGCTCAAGGGCAAGCAGGGCCGCTTCCGCCAGAACCTGCTCGGCAAGCGCGTCGATTATTCCGGCCGTTCGGTTATCGTCACCGGCCCGGAACTGAAGCTGCACCAGTGCGGCCTGCCAAAGAAAATGGCCCTCGAACTGTTCAAGCCGTTCATCTATGCCCGTCTGGACGCCAAGGGTTACTCCTCGACGGTCAAGCAGGCCAAGAAGCTGGTGGAAAAGGAAAAGCCGGAAGTCTGGGATATTCTCGACGAGGTTATCCGCGAACATCCGGTTCTCCTGAACCGCGCACCGACACTGCACCGTCTGGGTATCCAGGCTTTTGAACCCATTCTGGTCGAAGGCAAGGCAATCCAGCTGCATCCGCTTGTCTGTACAGCGTTCAACGCCGACTTTGACGGCGACCAGATGGCTGTTCACGTTCCGCTCTCGCTGGAGGCCCAGCTGGAAGCCCGTGTGCTGATGATGTCGACCAACAACATCCTGCATCCGGCCAACGGCGCGCCGATCATCGTTCCGTCACAGGACATGGTTCTCGGTCTCTACTACCTGTCGATCATGAACCAGAACGAGCCGGGCGAGGGCATGGCCTTCTCCGATATCGGAGAACTGCACCATGCGCTGGATTCCAGGACCGTAACCCTGCATGCCAAGATTCGTGGTCGCTTCAAGACAGTGGATGCCGAAGGCAAACCTGTTTCAAAGATTTACGAAACAACGCCGGGCCGCATGCTCATTGGTGAACTTCTGCCGAAGAACGTCAATGTTCCGTTTGATGTCTGCAACCAGGAACTGACGAAGAAGAACATCTCCAGGATGATCGACACCGTCTACCGCCATTGCGGCCAGAAGGACACGGTCATTTTCTGCGACCGCATCATGCAGCTCGGCTTTGCCCATGCCTGCCGTGCGGGCATTTCCTTCGGCAAGGATGACATGGTCATTCCGGCCACCAAGGCGAAGATCGTTGGCGATACGGAATCCCTGGTCAAGGAATATGAACAGCAGTACAATGACGGCCTGATCACCCAGGGCGAAAAGTACAACAAGGTCGTTGATGCCTGGGGCAAGGCCACGGAAAAGGTCGCCGAAGACATGATGGCCCGCATCAAGGCTGTCGAGTTCGATCCGGCAACCGGTCGCCAGAAGCCTATGAACGCGATTTACATGATGTCCCACTCCGGTGCCCGCGGTTCTCCGAACCAGATGCGCCAGCTGGGTGGCATGCGTGGTCTGATGGCCAAGCCATCGGGCGAAATCATCGAGACGCCGATCATTTCCAACTTCAAGGAAGGTCTGACCGTGAACGAGTATTTCAACTCGACCCACGGTGCCCGCAAGGGTCTGGCAGATACAGCCCTGAAGACCGCCAACTCCGGTTACCTGACACGCCGTCTTGTCGACGTCGCGCAGGATTGCATTGTCACGCACAATGATTGCGGCACCGACAAGGGCCTGACAATGACCGCCATCATTGATGCCGGTCAGGTTGTTGCCTCCATCGGCGCACGTATTCTGGGCCGGACAGCGCTTGATGACATCGATCATCCGCTGACAGGCGACCGCATCGTGGATGCAGGCCGCATGATCACCGAAGCCGATGTCATGGAAATCGAAAAATGCGGCATCCAGTCCGTTCGCATCCGTTCGGCCCTGACCTGCGAAATCCAGACCGGCGTTTGCGGCGTCTGCTATGGTCGCGACCTTGCACGCGGCACACCTGTCAATATTGGTGAAGCCGTCGGCGTTATCGCTGCCCAGTCCATCGGGGAACCCGGTACACAGCTGACCATGCGCACCTTCCACCTGGGTGGCACGGCAACCGTGGTTGACCAGTCCTTCCTGGAAGCATCCTACGAAGGTACGGTTCAGTTGAAGAACCGCAATATCCTGCGCAATTCGGAAGGCAATCTCATTGCCATGGGTCGTAACATGGCGATCCAGATTCTCGACGAGCGCGGCATCGAGCGGTCCTCGCAGCGTGTGGCCTACGGTTCCAAGATCCTGGTCGATGACAATGACAAGGTGCGTCGTGGTCAGCGTCTGGCAGAATGGGATCCATACACACGCCCGATGCTGACAGAAGTTGAAGGCATCGTGGAATTTGAAGATGTTGTCGATGGGATCTCGGTTATCGAAACAACCGACGAATCCACCGGTATCACCAAGCGTCAGGTTATTGACTGGCGCTCGACCCCGCGCGGTATAGACCTGAAGCCTGCGATTGTCATCAAGGACAAGAGTGGCGCGATCCTGAAACTGTCGCGTGGTGGCGAAGCCCGCTTCATGCTGTCGGTGGATGCGATACTGTCGGTTGAGCCAGGCTCGAAGATCTCGCAGGGCGACGTTCTGGCCCGTGTTCCGCTGGAAAGCGCCAAGACAAAGGACATCACCGGTGGTCTGCCGCGCGTGGCCGAACTGTTTGAAGCCCGCCGTCCGAAGGATCATGCGATCATTGCCGAAATCGATGGGACCATACGCTTCGGTCGCGACTACAAGAACAAGCGTCGCGTCATCATCGAGCCTGCCGAAGATGGCGTAGAGCCCGTCGAATACCTGATTCCGAAGGGCAAGCCTTTCCACCTCCAGGACGGCGACTATATCGAAAAGGGTGATTACATCCTCGACGGTAATCCTGCACCGCATGACATTCTGGCCATCAAGGGCGTGGAAGCACTTGCTTCCTACCTCGTCAATGAAATCCAGGAAGTCTACCGTCTGCAGGGCGTTGTGATCAACGACAAGCATATCGAAGTGATTGTCCGCCAGATGTTGCAGAAGGTGGAAATCACCGATGCAGGCGATTCCTCCTACATCGTTGGTGACAATGTCGACCGGATCGAGCTGGAAGATGTCAACGATCAGCTGATCGAACAGGGCAAAAAACCGGCTTATGGCGAACCTGTGCTGTTGGGTATCACCAAGGCGTCGTTGCAGACACCGTCCTTCATCTCGGCTGCATCCTTCCAGGAAACAACCAAGGTGCTGACAGAGGCAGCGATTGCCGGCAAGACCGATGGTCTGCAGGGTCTGAAGGAAAACGTGATCGTCGGTCGTCTGATCCCGGCCGGTACCGGTGGCACCATGACCCAGATCCGTCGTATCGCAACGGCGCGTGACGATCTGATCCTCGACGAACGCCGCAAGACAACCGGTGCGGATATCGCCACACCGATGTTGACCGACATGGCAACTGTCGACGCTGCCGAATAAGTCATGCGTGTCGTCCGAAAGTGTGTAGCGGTTTCGGCATAACGACACGCATAGAAAATGAGACGACAGCATTGCTGAAAAGAAAAAACCGCCGGAAGCAACTCCGGCGGTTTTTGTTTGAGACCAAGTCCTGCAAGGTCTGCAAGGCGCAAGGTGTCCGCTCCTCCATCACCCGAACCGGATGATGGCGACTTCACCGGTCAGCGCCCCCTTGTAGGCAGAGGCATGGGGTTCGTCAGTCGGCACTTCGGTCAAAGTTCCGATCTGGTCCAGATCGGCTTCCAGAAACCCTTCTTCCGAAAGCGCATTCAGCGCTTCGCGCACGGCAGTATCATCATCGGGCGCGCGCAGCATCACGTGAAGGTCAACACCATCATCGCCTTCGCGTTCATAGCCCTTGCCGATAATGATAAAAACCATCGGTTCGTCGTTCAGATTGTCATTGTCAGGCGCAGTCTGCATGGCTTTATCCTTGAAGCTATTGGTCGAGGAGCGATTCTGGACAGAATCAGAGGGTGCAAGATGGCAATTCGGCAAGAAATGCATATTGAAAGCGTGAAGCGGCTGCATTAAAAAAGGAAACTGGCTCAAAACGCAAACTGAAATGTGTTTGTGACAGCCATGCTCCGTCTGAAGGATGAAGGCATGACGGCAAAACCCGTCCAAAGCCCCGCAAAACCGGGTTTCGTTCAAGAATTTTTCGGTTTTGGTCTTGACGGGACGGGACGAAGCCATTACACCCCGCCACATCAGAGCCGATGTGAGGCTGGCTGGTTCGGAACGACATGTTCTGGAGTTCGCCTCAAACAAGGTTCGACGTAACACGAGACGACCAGATACTGCGCGCATGACGCTTATGTGTCCTCTGCATTTTGCGGGCCTCCTCATGGAAGTGGGAGGGCCCTGATTTGCGCATTTATAGTACCGTGTTGTACCGCCGCTAGTGGCAAAGTTCCGCCCGGAAGGGTAACGAGACCAATTATTGCAAGGGATGGTTATATGCCTACCGTAAACCAGCTGATCCGCAAGCCACGTCAGGCGAACGTAAAGCGCAACAAGGTTCCCGCTTTGCAGGAGAACCCACAGAAGCGCGGTGTTTGCACCCGCGTCTATACAACAACCCCCAAGAAGCCGAACTCGGCTCTCCGCAAGGTTGCCAAGATCCGTTTGACCAATGGCTTTGAAGTCATCGGTTACATTCCGGGTGAGGGCCACAACCTTCAGGAACACTCTGTCGTGATGATCCGCGGTGGTCGTGTCAAGGATTTGCCGGGTGTGCGTTACCACATCATCCGCGGTGTTCTCGATACGCAGGGTGTCAAGAACCGCAAGCAGCGCCGCTCCAAATATGGTGCAAAGCGTCCGAAGTAAGATCGCATTCGAGCATCCGGCGCTATTTTTGGACGCGCCGGTCAGTGCAAATAAACAGTTGAGAGACAATTGATATGTCCCGTCGTCACAGTGCAGAAAAGCGTGAAATCAATCCGGATCCAAAGTTTGGTGATCTTGTTGTCACGAAGTTCATGAACGCAATCATGCTTCATGGCAAAAAGTCAGTTGCTGAAACTATTGTTTACGGTGCCTTTGATTCCGTTCAGGGCAAGTCGAAGCAGGAGCCGATCACCATTTTCCATCAGGCTTTGGAAAATGTGGCGCCGCATGTTGAGGTGCGTTCACGCCGCGTGGGTGGTGCGACATACCAGGTTCCTGTTGATGTGCGCCCGGAGCGCCGCCAGGCACTGGCCATTCGCTGGCTGATTGCCGCCGCCCGCAAGCGCAACGAAACAACAATGGTTGATCGTCTGTCGGGTGAGCTGATGGATGCTGCAAACAACCGTGGTTCTGCCGTAAAGAAGCGTGAAGACACGCACAAGATGGCTGATGCCAACCGTGCATTCTCGCATTATCGCTGGTAATCAACGTTATTTTTTAAAAAGGCAGTCACTATGGCTCGCGAATATAAAATCGAAGACTACCGTAATTTCGGAATTATGGCGCATATCGACGCTGGCAAGACCACGACGACAGAGCGCATTCTGTATTACACAGGCAAGTCCCACAAGATTGGTGAAGTTCACGATGGCGCTGCCACCATGGACTGGATGGAGCAGGAACAGGAACGTGGTATCACCATCACGTCTGCTGCGACAACAACCTACTGGAAGGGCCGCGACGGCAAGATGCGCCGTTTCAACATCATTGACACGCCCGGCCACGTGGACTTCACGATTGAAGTTGAGCGTTCGCTGCGTGTTCTCGATGGTGCGATTGCGCTTCTGGATGCAAACGCCGGTGTTGAGCCCCAGACAGAAACTGTCTGGCGCCAGGCTGACAAGTATAATGTTCCGCGTCTGATCTTCTGCAACAAGATGGACAAGACCGGCGCTGACTTCTTCCGTTCGCTGGCGATGATCAAGTCCCGTCTCGGCGCGACCGCGGTCTGCATGCAGTTGCCGATCGGTGCCGAAACAGAATTCAAGGGTGTTATCGATCTCGTGGAGATGAACGCCCTGATCTGGCGCGATGAATCGCTCGGCGCGCAGTGGGATGTCGTTGAAATTCCGGATGACCTGAAGGACCAGGCCCAGGAATATCGTGAAAAGATGATCGAAACGGTTGTCGACATTGACGAAGAAGCCATGGAAAATTATTTGAACGGCATTATGCCGGACAATGACAAGATCCGTGAACTGGTGCGTCGCGGCACGATCGACGTGAAATTCTTCCCGATGTTCTGCGGCACAGCCTTCAAGAACAAGGGTGTTCAGCCTCTGCTCGACGCCGTTGTCGAATATCTTCCGTCCCCGATCGATATTCCTTCGATCAAGGGTATCGATGTCAAGACAGAAGCCGAGACAGTGCGTCTGGCCTCCGATGACGAACCTTTGTCGATGCTGGCCTTCAAGATCATGAACGACCCGTTTGTCGGTTCTCTGACCTTTGCCCGTATCTATTCCGGAAAGCTCGAAAAGGGCACATCGGTCATGAATACGGTCAAGGAAAAGCGTGAGCGCGTTGGCCGTATGCTGCAGATGCATTCCAATTCGCGCGAAGACATCGAAGAAGCCTTTGCAGGTGACATCGTTGCCCTGGCCGGCCTCAAGGAAACAACAACAGGGGATACGCTCTGCGATCCTTTGAAGCAGGTTATTCTTGAGCGCATGGAATTCCCTGAACCGGTGATCCAGATCGCGATTGAGCCGAAAACCAAGGGCGACCAGGAAAAGATGGGCCTCGCGCTCAACCGTCTGGCTGCTGAAGATCCGTCGTTCCGCGTCAAGACAGATGAAGAATCCGGCCAGACCATTATCGCTGGCATGGGCGAACTTCATCTCGACATTCTGGTTGACCGTATGCGTCGTGAATTCAAGGTTGAGGCAACGGTCGGCGCACCGCAGGTTGCCTACCGCGAAACCATCACGCGGGTTCACGAAGAGGATTACACCCACAAGAAGCAGTCTGGCGGTACCGGCCAGTTCGCGCGCGTGAAGATCGTATTTGAACCCAATCCGGACGGTGAAGACTTCAAGTTCGAATCCAAGATCGTTGGCGGCGCTGTTCCCAAGGAATACATTCCGGGCGTTCAGAAGGGTATCGAAAGCGTTCTGTCTTCCGGTCCTCTGGCTGGCTTCCCGATGCTGGGTGTCAAGGCAACGCTGATCGACGGTGCATTCCATGACGTTGACTCGTCTGTTCTGGCCTTTGAAATTGCATCCCGCGCCTGCTTCCGTGAAGCGGCCAAGAAGGCTGGTGCACAGCTTCTTGAGCCTATCATGAAGGTGGAAGTGGTAACGCCTGAAGATTACGTCGGTGACGTTATCGGTGACTTGAACTCACGTCGTGGCCAGATCCAGGGTCAGGAAGCGCGTGGTGTTGCTGTGGTTCTGAACGCAAACGTTCCGCTCGCCAACATGTTCAAGTATGTGGACAATCTGCGTTCCATGTCGCAGGGCCGTGCACAGTACACAATGACATTCGATCATTATGCTGCCGTTCCTTCGAACGTCGCGACTGAAATCCAGGCAAAGTATTCGGGTCAGAAGTGATCCGGTTACCCAAGTCTTTGCAAGTAAAACAGGAATTACCCGAAACCGGGTCAAGATAACGGAGAGCCGAAAATGGCAAAAAGCAAGTTTGAGCGCAACAAGCCTCACGGTAAACATCGGCACGATTGGTCACGTTGACCATGGCAAGACGTCTTTGACGGCGGCCATCACCAAGTATTTTGGTGAATACCGCGCCTACGACCAGATTGATGCGGCTCCTGAGGAAAAGGCGCGCGGCATCACCATTTCGACAGCCCACGTTGAATATGAAACAGCCAACCGGCACTATGCCCACGTTGATTGCCCCGGTCACGCTGACTATGTGAAGAACATGATCACCGGTGCGGCCCAGATGGACGGCGCGATCCTGGTGTGCTCGGCGGCTGATGGCCCGATGCCGCAGACCCGCGAACACATTCTTCTGGCCCGCCAGGTTGGCGTTCCTGCCATCGTTGTGTTCCTGAACAAGGTTGACCAGGTTGACGACGCCGAACTTCTGGAACTGGTTGAACTGGAAGTGCGTGAACTTCTGTCCTCGTATGATTTCCCGGGCGACGATATTCCGATTGTCAAGGGTTCCGCCCTTGCAGCGCTCGAAGACAGCGACAAGAAGATCGGTGAAGACGCAGTGCGTGAACTGATGGCGGCTGTTGATGCCTATATCCCGACACCGGAGCGTCCGATCGACCAGCCATTCTTGATGCCGATCGAAGACGTGTTCTCGATCTCCGGCCGTGGTACGGTTGTGACCGGTCGCGTGGAGCGCGGTATCGTCAAGGTGGGCGAGGAAGTGGAAATCGTTGGTATCACGGCGACAACAAAGTCGACCTGCACCGGCGTTGAAATGTTCCGCAAGCTGCTCGATCAGGGCCAGGCCGGCGACAATATCGGTGCGCTCCTGCGCGGCGTGACCCGTGACGGCGTGCAGCGCGGCCAGATTCTCTGCAAGCCCGGTTCTGTGAAGCCACACAAGAAGTTCATGGCGGAAGCCTACATCCTGACGAAGGAAGAAGGCGGCCGTCATACACCGTTCTTCACGAACTACCGTCCGCAGTTCTACTTCCGCACGACGGATGTGACCGGTATTGTTTCGCTGCCGGAAGGCACGGAAATGGTGATGCCCGGCGACAACGTCACCGTTGCTGTTGAGCTGATCGTGCCGATCGCGATGGAAGAAAAGCTGCGGTTTGCGATCCGCGAAGGTGGCCGCACCGTCGGTGCCGGTATCGTGGCGAGCATCGTTGAGTAACAGCAATGACTGCCACGACACCGAAAGCTGCCGGCGGGACAAAACCATGGGCGGTGCCGGTGTCAGGGCGGCCATCGTTGAGGAATTGAACGGGCAGGGCCGTTCGGGGTAGACAGAAATGTTCTCCCGGACGGCCTCGCCGGAATTGAAGTTCAGAGTGCAGGTCAGATGATGTGCACAAAGTAACATGAGCAAGGACAAGTCGAATGACCGGCCAGAATATCCGCATCCGATTGAAGGCGTTTGATCACCGTATTCTCGATGCATCGACCCGTGAAATCGTGTCGACAGCAAAGCGTACAGGTGCAAGCGTTCGCGGGCCCGTGCCTCTTCCGACCCGTATCGAAAAGTTCACGGTCAACCGGTCTCCGCACGTTGACAAGAAGAGCCGTGAACAGTTTGAGATGCGCACCCATAAGCGTCTTCTCGATATCGTTGATCCAACACCGCAAACTGTAGACGCGCTGATGAAGCTCGATCTGGCAGCCGGTGTTGACGTGGAAATCAAACTTTAAGGCCTGCTGGTTTTTAAGTTGAAGGCAAGTGCTCCCGTGAGGGAACTCTAAAAGGATTGAACCAATGCGTTCAGGTGTGATTGCACAGAAAGTGGGAATGACACGCGTCTACAATGACGCGGGTGAGCATATCCCGGTAACAGTATTGCGGATGGAAAACTGCCAGGTGGTAGCCCAGCGCACAGATGAATCGAACGGTTACACGGCGGTACAGCTGGGTGCAGGCCTTTCGAAGGTAAAGAACACGACCAAGGCACTGCGCGGGCACTTTGCTGCCGCAAGCGTGGAGCCAAAGGCAAAAGTTGTTGAGTTCCGCGTAACGGCTGACAACCTTATCGATGTCGGGGCTGAACTGACGGCAAGTCACTTCGTGACCGGCCAGCTGGTGGACGTGACCGGGACATCGCAGGGCAAGGGTTTTGCCGGTGCGATGAAGCGCCACAACTTCGGCGGTCTGCGTGCAACGCACGGCGTTTCCGTATCACACCGTTCACATGGTTCAACGGGTTCCAACCAGGATCCGGGCCGTGTCTGGAAGGGTAAGCGCATGGCTGGCCACATGGGTCAGACACGCATTACCACACAGAACCTGGAGGTTGTCTCCACTGATGAAAACCGTGGTCTGATCCTTGTAAAGGGGGCAGTACCGGGGTTCCAAGGGATCGTGGATTGTTGTCCGTGACGCCATCAAGTCAGGCACTCCAGCCGACGCACCGCTTCCTGCCGGTGTTCGTGCAGCATCGAACCAGGGAGCAGAATGATGGATTTCAACGTCACCACTCTCGAGGGAAAAGAAGCCGGCAGCGTTTCGCTGTCCGATGCGATTTTCGGCCTTGAACCCCGCGAAGATATTATCGCCCGTATGGTGCGCTACCAGTTGGCAAAGCGCCAGGCTGGTACACACAAGACAAAGACCCGTGCAGAAGTTTCGCGCACCGGTGCCAAGATGTACAAGCAGAAGGGAACAGGCCGCGCCCGTCACCATTCCGCCCGTGCACCGCAGTTCCGCGGCGGTGGCAAGGCCCATGGTCCGGTTGTTCGCAGCCACGCCATCGATCTTCCAAAGAAGGTTCGTGCCCTGGCCCTGAAACATGCCCTTTCTGCAAAATTCCGCGACGAAAGCCTGATTATCGTTGATAGCCTGGTGGCTGCGGAAGCAAAGACAAAGGTGCTGACAGGCACTCTGGCCAATCTTGGCCTGACAAATGCCCTGTTCATCGGCGGTGCCGAGCTCGATAGCAATTTCAAGCTGGCCGCGCAAAACATTCCACACATCGATGTTCTGCCGGTGCAGGGCATCAATGTGTATGACATTCTGCGTCGCGGCAAGCTCGTGCTTTCCAAGGCTGCAGTAGAAGCACTTGAGGAGCGGTTCAAATGATAGATCTTCGCCACTATGATGTGATCAGATCACCTTCGATCACAGAAAAGTCGACGCTGCTGTCTGAGCAGAACCAGGTCGTTTTTAACGTCGCCAGAGACGCTACAAAGCCTGCCATAAAGGCAGCCGTGGAAGCGCTTTTTGGTGTGAAGGTCAAGGCTGTGAACACGCTGCTCCGCAAGGGCAAGACAAGGCGTTTTCGTGGTATCGCTGGTCGTCAGAAGGACGTCAAGAAGGCAATCGTCACACTCGTTGACGGTCAGTCGATTGATGTTTCTACAGGACTCTGAGTTTTAGCCCGGTTTAGCAAAGGGCGGGCAGAGGCCCAAAAGGGAACAAGAAAATGGCATTGAAAAGTTTCAATCCGACAACCCCGAGCCAGCGTCAGCTGGTCATTGTCGACCGGTCCGGCCTGCACAAGGGCAAACCGGTCAAGGCACTGACAGAAGGTCTGAGCTCTAAGGGCGGTCGTAACAACACAGGTCGCATCACAGTCCGTTACCAGGGCGGTGGTCACAAGCGTACCTATCGTCTCGTGGACTTCAAGCGTCGCAAGTTCGATATTGAAGGCACAGTCGCACGTCTGGAATACGATCCGAAACCGCACGGCCTTCATCGCGCTGATCGACTACACGGATGGTACACAGGCATATATCATTGCGCCTCAGCGTCTGGCAGCCGGTGACAAGGTCATCGCGTCTGACAAGGCTGTTGACGTGAAGCCGGGCAACACGATGCCCCTGCAGTACATCCCTGTCGGCTCCATCATCCACAATGTGGAAATGAAGCCGGGCAAGGGCGGGCAGATGGCCCGTTCGGCCGGTACGTATGTCCAGCTGGTGGGTCGCGATACAGGCATGGCGATCCTTCGCCTGAATTCGGGTGAACAGCGCCTCGTGCATGGCTCCTGCCTTGCAACGATCGGTGCCGTATCCAACCCGGACCATGGCAATATCAATGACGGCAAGGCAGGGCGTTCTGTATGGCGCGGCAAGCGTCCGCATGTTCGCGGCGTTGTCATGAACCCGGTTGACCATCCACACGGTGGTGGTGAAGGCCGTACCTCGGGTGGTCGTCACCCGGTTACCCCCTGGGGCAAGCCTACAAAGGGCAAGCGTACGCGCAATAACAAGTCAACCGACAAGTTCATCATGCGCTCACGTCATCAGCGCAAGAAGTAAGAGAGGAAGTCTCAAGTGGCTCGTTCAGTATGGAAAGGTCCGTTTGTTGACGGCTATCTTCTCAAGAAAGCAGAGAAGGTTCGTGAAGGCGGCCGTAGCGAAGTGATCAAGATGTGGAGCCGTCGCTCCACCATTCTTCCGCAGTTCGTCGGTCTCACCTTCGGCGTCTACAACGGTAGCAAGCATATCCCGGTTAATGTGTCTGAAGACATGGTTGGCCACAAGTTCGGTGAATTCTCTCCGACCCGGACCTATTATGGTCATGGTGCGGACAAGAAGGCGAAGAGGAAGTAACAATGGGCAAGGCAAAAGCCGAACGCCGGTTGGCGGATAACGAAGCGCAGGCAATCGCGCGCACCATCCGTGTCAGCCCACAGAAGCTCAACCTGGTTGCAGCGATGATTCGCGGCAAAAAGGTTGGGACCGGGCGCTCGCTGAACTGGAATTTTCTCGCAAGCGTATTGCGGGCACCGTGAGAAAGACGCTGGAATCGGCAATCGCCAACGCAGAAAACAACCATGACCTGGATGTTGATGCCTTGATTGTTGCAGAAGCCTATGTCGGCAAGTCTATCGTCATGAAGCGTTTTCATGCACGTGGCCGCGGCCGCGCATCGCGTATCGAAAAGCCATTCTCGCACTTGACGATTGTTGTTCGTGAAGTTGAGACCAAAGTGGAGGCCGCATAATGGGTCAGAAGATTAATCCGGTCGGTTTTCGCCTCGGCATCAACCGTACATGGGACAGCCGCTGGTTCGCCGACAATGCCGAATACGGCCAGCTGTTGCACGAAGACCTGAAGATCCGTGCCTTCATTATGGAAGAGCTGAAACAGGCTGGTATTGCAAAGGTGATCATCGAGCGCCCGCACAAGAAGTGCCGCGTAACGATCCACTCCGCGCGGCCTGGCCTGATCATTGGCAAGAAGGGTGCAGACATCGAGAAGCTTCGCAAGAAGATCTCCGAGATGACGAGCTCTGAAACGCATCTCAACATTGTTGAGTTGCGCAAGCCTGAAGTGGATTCGACCCTCGTTGCACAGGGTATTGCCCAGCAGCTGGAACGCCGTATCGCATTTCGTCGTGCCATGAAGCGGGCGGTTCAGTCTGCGATGCGTCTGGGTGCGGAAGGCATCAAGATCACATGCGCCGGTCGTCTTGGCGGCGCTGAAATCGCACGTACAGAATGGTATCGTGAAGGCCGCGTGCCTTTGCACACGCTGCGTGCAGACATTGACTACGGTGTGGCTGAAGCGTCAACCGCTTTCGGTATTTGCGGCATCAAGGTGTGGATCTTCAAGGGCGAAATCCTTGAGCACGATCCTATGGCCTCTGAGCGCCGTGCAGCTGAGAGTGATGCCCAGGGCAGCGCATCCAACAATCGCCGCCGTGACAACGCTTGATAAGGCGTAGCAGCCAGTTCGGAGAATAGACAAATGTTGCAACCAAAGCGTACAAAGTATCGCAAGCAGTTCAAAGGCCGCATCAAGGGTGTGGCCAAGGGCGGCTCCGATCTTGCATTCGGCGAATTCGGCCTGAAGGCCCAGGAACCGGATCGTGTGAATGCCCGCCAGATTGAAGCGGCCCGTCGCGCCATTACCCGCGCCATGAAGCGTGCAGGTCGTGTGTGGATCCGTGTGTTCCCGGATGTTCCGGTAACAAAAAAGCCAACAGAAGTGCGTATGGGTAAAGGCAAGGGTTCTGTTGAATTCTGGGCCTGCAAGGTCAAGCCCGGCCGTATCATGTTCGAGATCGACGGCGTTTCCGAGGAGCTGGCCCGTGAGGCTCTGACCCTTGGTGCCGCAAAGCTCTCTGTCAAGACTCGCTTCATTCAGCGCATTGCAGAGTAAGGAGAGACCCTGATGAAAGCCAATGATGTTCGCGTGCTGAGCGCCGATCAACTCAACGACGAGCTTGCCAGGCTGAAGAAAGAGCAGTTCAACCTGCGCTTCCAGAAGGCGACTGGCCAGCTCGAAAAATCTTCGCGTGTACAGGAAGTCCGTCGTGACATCGCACGCATCAAAACAATTGCCCGCCAAAAGGCGGCTGAAGCCAAAGCCTGAAGGACAGTAAATCATGCCTAAACGCATTCTGCAGGGCACCGTCGTCAGCGACAAGAACGAGAAAACCGTTGTTGTTCGCGTCGAGCGCCGTTTTGCCCACCCGCTTCTTCAAAAGACGGTTCGCCGTTCCAAGAAGTACAAGGCGCATGACGAAACGAACCAGTATAAGGTCGGCGACGTTGTTTCTATCCAGGAATGCGCACCGATTTCAAAGGATAAATGCTGGACGGTGATTTCTGCCCAGTGATTATTGCTGTATGGATGCTTTCAGACCTTGCATAGGCTGAAAATATCTGTATGAAGCACGGACTTGAAGGGCAGGGGACGCTCAATTCGTTGGGCGTCCTTTGCTCATATAATTCAATAAGCCAATCCAGGGGGCAAAGCCCAACCAGTTTGGTAACAATAAGAAGGCGACCTGACATGATTCAGATGCAAACTAACCTCGACGTGGCGGATAATTCCGGCGCACGTCGTGTCATGTGCATCAAGGTGCTGGGCGGTTCGAAGCGTAAATATGCTTCCATTGGCGACATTATTGTAGTGTCGATCAAGGAAGCCATTCCGCGCGGCCGCGTCAAAAAAGGCGATGTAATGAAGGCGGTTGTAGTGCGTACGGCCAAGGACATTCGTCGTGCAGACGGCAGCGTTATCCGTTTTGATAACAATGCGGCTGTTCTCATCGACAACAAGAAAGAGCCTATCGGCACACGTATCTTCGGACCGGTTCCGCGCGAACTTCGCGCCAAGAACCACATGAAGATCATCTCGCTGGCTCCAGAAGTATTGTAAGGGGCGCAAGCGATGCAAAAAATTCGTAAAGGCGACAAGGTTGTCGTATTGACCGGTAAGGACAAGGGTCGTACCGGCGAAGTCATTCAGGTAATGCCGAAGGAAGACCGCGCGGTTGTTCGCGGCGTGAATCTCGTAAAGCGCCACCAGCGCCAGACGCAGACTCAGGAAGCCGGCATTATCAACAAGGAAGCCCCGCTTCATTTGTCGAACATTGCCATTGCCGATCCAAAGGACGGCAAGCCAACGCGCGTTGGCTTCAGGATGGAAGGTGACAAGAAGGTTCGCGTGGCAAAGCGCTCGGGAGTAACGATCGATGGCTGAGGCAAAATACGAGCCACGGCTCAAGAAAGAATATGAAGACCGCATTCGCAAGGTGATGCAGGAACAGTTTTCCTATTCCAACGTCATGCAGATCCCGCGTCTCGACAAGATCGTGATCAACATGGGTGTTGGCGAAGCAACAGCGGATTCGAAGAAGCCGGCGATTGCCGCAGCCGATCTCGCAGCGATTGCCGGTCAGAAGCCTGTTGTAACCCGTGCCCGCAATTCCATTGCCGGCTTCAAGGTTCGCGAAAATATGCCAATTGGTGCCAAGGTTACGCTCCGTGGTGCCCGCATGTATGAATTTCTGGACCGTCTCGTGAATATTGCGCTGCCGCGCGTTCGCGACTTTCGCGGCCTGAATCCTAAAAGCTTTGACGGCCGTGGCAATTTCGCCATGGGCATCAAGGAGCACATTGTGTTCCCTGAAATCAACTATGACAAGGTTGATCAGATGTGGGGCATGGACGTCATCGTTTGCACGACGGCTACTTCGGACGACGAAGCACGGGCTCTCCTGAAAGAGTTCAACTTCCCGTTCCGCACGTAATCGTAACGACAAGCGTAAAGAAGGAAAACGACTATGGCGAAAACGAGCGCAGTTGAAAAGAACAAGCGCCGCCGGAAGCTGGTTTCGCAGGAAGCACCAAAGCGTGCGTCCCTCAAGGCGATAATCCAGGACAAGACGCTCCCGATCGAGGAGCGTTTCAAGGCAACACTGAAGCTGGCATCCCTGCCACGCGACGGTTCAAAGACCCGTGTGCGCAACCGTTGCGAAGTCACCGGTCGTCCTCGTGCATATTACCGCAAACTGCGCATGTCGCGTATCGCGTTGCGTGATCTCGGCAATTTCGGCAAGGTGCCGGGTATTGTCAAGTCGAGCTGGTAAGGAGACGGGCAAATGACAATGAGTGATCCGCTGGGCGATATGCTCACACGTATCCGTAATGGTGCTGCTCGTCGCAAGTCGTCGGTTTCGACACCTGCTTCGCGTTTGCGCGCCAGAGTTCTGGATGTGCTCCAGGCTGAAGGCTATATCCGTGGCTACTCCGAAGTGGAGTTTGAAAACGGCAAGTCTGAAATCAGCATCGAGCTGAAATATTATGAAGGTGCATCTGTGATCCGCAAGATCGCACGTGTCTCCAAGCCGGGCCGCCGGGTTTATGTCTCGGTCAAGTCCATTCCGCAGGTCGCGAACGGTCTCGGCATCACTATCCTTTCGACTCCGAAAGGTGTGATGGCCGATCATCAGGCTCGTGAACAGAATGTTGGTGGCGAGGTACTCTGCTCCGTCTTCTAAGACAGGGCAGGACTCCCAGAACGAACAGACAGGTTAAAGAATATGTCTCGTATCGGTAAAAAACCCGTTCCGGTCCCTGCAGGAGTGACGGCCACAGTGGATGGCCAGACCGTAACTGCAAAAGGCCCTAAGGGCGAGCTGTTCTTCGTTGCAAATGACGAAGTGCTCGTGAAGTTGGAAAATAACGCGGTAGTGGTAACCCCTGCTGCACCTACGAAAGATGCGCGTTCAAAGTGGGGCATGTCCCGCACCATGATCGAAAACATCTTCAAGGGTGTCAAGGACGGTTACACACGCAAGCTCGAAATCAACGGCGTTGGTTATCGTGCTGCCCTGCAGGGCAAGAACCTGCAACTGGCACTCGGTTTCAGCCACGACGTTGTGTACCAGACCCCGGAAGGCATCACGATCGCTTGCCCGAAGCCGACTGAAATTCTCATCAGTGGCATCAACAAGCAGCAGGTTGGTCAGGTTGCCGCCGAGATCCGCGAATATCGCGGTCCCGAGCCTTACAAGGGCAAGGGTGTCAAGTATGCTGAAGAGCGGATTGTCCGCAAAGAAGGCAAGAAGAAGTAAGGATCACACGAAATGGCAAGCAGCAAAGAAGCACTCGTGCGTCGCGCCAGTCGTGTGCGCCGTCAAATCAAGTCCGTGGCCAATGGCCGGCCGCGGCTTTCCGTTCATCGCTCGTCGAAGAACATTTATGCCCAGGTTATTGATGATGTTGCAGGTGTTACACTTGCAGCTGCCTCGACACTGGATGCGGGCCTGCGGGCAGCGCTGAAGACCGGCGCTGACACGGATGCAGCCGCAGCCGTTGGCAAGCTCATCGCCGAGCGCGCTTCCAAAGCCGGTGTGACAACCGTTGTTTTTGATCGCGGTGCCTACATTTTCCACGGCCGTATCAAGGCTCTGGCAGATGCAGCGCGCGAAGGTGGCCTGGAATTTTAAGAACAGGTATCCGGGCTTCTGGCCCGGATACTTGCCGGGCCTGGAGCCCGCTTCACCGGATCGCAAAGAACCCGAAAACGGGTCTCTGCGATCTTTAACGTTGACCGTTGCACCCGGAAAAAAACAAAGGAAAAGGACAATGGCACAGGAAAAACGGGCTTCTCGCGAAGATCGCCAGAACCGTGAAGAGCGCGACAGCGAATTCGTTGACAAGCTCGTAGCTATCAATCGCGTTGCCAAGGTAGTGAAGGGCGGCCGTCGTTTCGGCTTTGCTGCTCTCGTTGTTGTTGGTGACCAGAAAGGTCGCGTTGGCTTCGGCCATGGCAAGGCACGGGAAGTGCCGGAGGCCATCCGCAAGGCAACCGAAAGCGCAAAGCGCGACATGATTTTCGTACCGCTGCGTTCAGGACGTACACTGCATCATGACGTTCATGGTCGCCACGGCGCCGGCAAGGTGCTTTTGCGCTCTGCCAAGGCCGGTACAGGTATCATCGCCGGTGGTCCGATGCGTGCGGTTTTTGAAACACTCGGCATGCACGACGTTGTTGCAAAGTCGACGGGTTCCTCCAATCCATACAACATGGTTCGCGCGACATTTGACGCGCTCAAGAGCCAGGTTCATCCGAAAGACATAGCGGCTCAGCGCGGCATGAAATTTGCCACACTGCAGGCCCGTCGTACGTCTTCCGGCAACTCTGCTGAAGAATAAGGGGAGAACGCAACATGGCGAAGAAACCTGCAACAGCAGCCGTTGAGGCCAAAAAGACCGTCACTGTCGAGCAGATCGGTTCCCCGATCCGCCGTCCGGACGTTCAGCGCCAGACGCTGATCGGTCTTGGCCTGAACAAGATGCACCGTCAGCGCACTCTGGAAGATACGCCAGCAGTGCGCGGCATGATCCGCGCAGTCGGCCACCTCGTTCGCGTCGTTGACGAGAACTGAAACGGCGGGAGAGCAAAATGAAACTGAATGAAATCAAAGACAACGAAGGCTCTACACACGCCAGGAAGCGTCTTGGTCGTGGTATTGGTTCGGGTTCCGGCAAGACGGCCGGTCGCGGTGTGAAGGGTCAGAAAGCCCGTTCAGGCGTCGCGATCAACGGTTTTGAAGGCGGTCAGATGCCAATCTACCGTCGTCTGCCAAAGCGCGGCTTCAACAACATTTTCAAGGGTGAATTTGTTGTGGTTGCCCTCGGTCGTATTCAGGATGCCATTGATGCCGGCAAGCTTGACGCTTCCGGGGTGATCGATGCGGCTGCCCTGGTGGCCGCCGGTGTTATCCGTCGCGCCAGGGATGGCGTAAGGGTTATGTCCGATGGCGAACTGACATCGAAAGTAACACTTGAATTTCACGGTGCATCCAGGCCTGCAGTTGAAAAGATTGCCAAGTCGGGCAGCACCATCAAGCTTCTGGCTGCTGCGGAAGCTGATGCTGAATAAGTGATGAAAGTTGATCGCCCGGGGTGCTTCACACCGGGCGATTTTGCTCCCATATGGGAGCAATGCTTTTCATGGGTCCGCCTGCAGGCAGGTGTGACCATAAAAGTACCAAACCCGTCGGCAATTCCGTCTTGACGGGATGTGATAACAGATTTGCTGTTACCGGATATGGCCGGGTCTTCGCGCCAGAGGTAATGGTAATGCGGAGAATTTCATGGCGTCTGCAGCGGAACAACTGGCCTCCAATCTCAATTTTGCGTCTTTTGCCAAGGCAGAGGATCTCAAGAAGCGCTTGTGGTTCACACTGGGCGCGCTTCTTGTCTATCGGCTCGGAACCTATATTCCGCTTCCTGGTCTGAACCCTGAGGCCTTTGCGCAGGCGTTTAAAAGCCAGCAGGGTGGCATTCTCGGACTTTTCAACATGTTCTCCGGCGGCGCTGTCTCGCGCATGGCGATTTTCGTACTGGGCATCATGCCCTATATTTCGGCTTCCATCATCGTGCAGCTGATGACCTCGGTTGTCCCTTCGCTTGAAAGCCTCAAGAAGGAAGGTGAGCAGGGCCGCAAGGTCATCAATCAGTACACGCGCTACGGAACGGTTATCCTGGGTACGCTTCAGGCCTACGGTATTTCTGTCGGGCTGGAATCGAGTGCCAATGTCGTTATGGACCCCGGGATGTTCTTCCGTATTTCCACGGTGATCACGCTTCTGGGCGGCACCATGTTCCTGATGTGGCTCGGCGAGCAGATCACGTCGCGCGGTATCGGCAATGGTATTTCGCTGATCATCTTCGCCGGCATCGTCGCCAATCTGCCGCATGCCCTGGCCGGAACGCTCGAACTGGGACGCACGGGTGCGCTTTCAACAGGCGTTATCCTGGCTGTGATCGTCATGGCTGTCGCCGTGATCGCGCTGATCGTGTTTTGTCGAACGCGCCCAGCGTCGGCTCCTGATCCAGTATCCAAAGCGCCAGGTCGGCAACAAGATGTTCCAGGGCGATTCCTCGCATCTGCCGCTCAAGCTGAACACCTCCGGCGTCATTCCTGCCGATCTTCGCATCGTCGCTTCTGCTGCTGCCTGCAACATTGGCGGTTTTTCAATTCTTCCAATATGCCGGAATGGGCAACAACCATCATTGCAGCGCTGGGCCATGGCCAGCCGCTCTATATGGTGTTCTATCTGCCAGCCTGATCGGCTTCTTCGCCTTTTTCTACACAGCGATCGTGTTCAATCCGAAAGATACGGCTGACAATCTGAAGAAGCACGGTGGCTTCATTCCGGGTATCCGTCCGGGCGAGCGCACCGCCGAATATATCGATTATGTGCTGACGCGCATCACTGTACTCGGCGCGATCTACTGATCCTCGTCTGCATCCTTCCTGAAATCCTGATCGCGCAGACCGGCGTGCCATTCTACCTTGGTGGTACATCGCTTTTGATTGTTGTCAGCGTCACCCTGGATACTGTAGCACAGATACAGGGCCATCTGATTGCCCAGCAGTATGAGGGCCTGATCAAAAAATCAAAGTTGCGCGGAGGGAAGAGGGGACAATGAGATTAATACTTTTAGGGCCGCCGGGCGCAGGGAAGGGGACCCAGGCCCAGCGGATGGTTGAGACTCACGGCATACCGCAGCTCTCGACCGGCGACATGCTGCGTGCGGCGGTTACCGCAGACGCCGAAAGTCGGCAAGCTGGCCAAGGCTGTGATGGATGCGGCAAGCTGGTCTCGGATGATATCGTTATTGCCATTGTCTCCGAACGGATCGATCAGCCGGACTGCAAGCCAATGGTTTCATTCTCGATGGCTTTCCGCGCACGGTCGTTCAGGCGGATGCCACCGAATCGATGCTGGCAGCCAAGGGCCTGTCGATAACGGACGTGATTGAAACGCGCGTGTGAATGATGAAGTTCGAATGACGCAGCCCGTGTTTCCGGTCGCTATACCTGCGCAAATTGCGGAGCAGGCTATCACTGATGTGAATCCGAAGCCGAAAGTGCAAGGCGTTTGCGACAAATGCGGATCAACCCATCAAGCGGCGCCCGGACGACAATGCCGAAACGGTCCGCACCCGCCTTCAGGCCTATTAGGCCCCCGGGGCCGCAAGGAAGACCGCGCCGCTGATCGGCTATTATTATGCCAAGGGCAGGCTTTCTGTAGTCGATGGCATGGCCGATATCGATGATGTTACCGCTGCCGCAATTGCCAAGAAGGCCTGCGGAAGCCGCTTGAGGCTTTGGGAAAATAATAGCGGCGGCAAAAAGGTTGCTTTTCCAAAAGACCGATTCCGTTAGGACCGCGCCAACTCGCGAAAATGCCAGGCGATCGGCGCGGATTTCAGTGTGAAGTCCGCATCCGGCGGTCTTTTTGACGTTTGGCGAACGGCAGATGATCAACATGCGGTTCGCCTTTGAGGGTGACCGTAAAACGAAGCAAGCCTGCTCGGATGACAGTGGAACGCGAAGGAGAACAGGCGTGGCACGTATCGCTGGCGTCAACATCCCGACCTCGAAGCGCGTTGTAATCGCGCTTCAGTATATTCACGGGATCGGTGCGAAATTCGCACAGGAAATAGTCGAGAAGGTCGGTATTCCGGCTGAGCGTCGCGTTCATCAGCTGACCGATGCAGGAAGTCCTGCAGATCCGCGAAACGATCGACCGTGATTATCAGGTCGAAGGTGACCTTCGTCGTGAAAATTCGATGAACATCAAGCGTCTGATGGATCTCGGCTGCTACCGTGGCCTGCGCCATCGTCGCGGCTGCCGGTTCGCGGCCAGCGCACCCACACCAATGCCCGCACCCGCAAGGGTCCGGCAAAGGCGATTGCCGGCAAGAAGAAGTAATTTCCGCTTTTGCGTGGAATTCGAATAGAGGCAGGTTCAGACACGCGGGGAGTTTGGAGAGGCCCGGGGTTGACGGTTTCGTGAACATTCGCGGGTGACAAGATCGGTTGGCAGGGCATGATGAAATCCTTTGCCGGTGGAGCCGCTGGTATTACGGCGGTGTTGAGATCACAGGAAAGGAATACCATGGCCAAGGAAGCCGCGTGTTCGCCGTCGCGAGCGCAAGAACATTTCGTCGGGCGTCGCCCACGTCAATTCGTCGTTCAACAACACGATGATCACCATCACCGACGCACAGGGCAACACCATTGCCTGGTCCTCTGCTGGCACCAAGGGTTTCAAGGGTTCGCGCAAGTCGACCCCCTTTGCCGCCCAGGTTGCTGCCGAAGATGCTGCCAAGAAGGCGCAGGAACACGGCATGAAGCACGCTGGAAGTCGAAGTTTGCGGCCCCGGTTCGGGTCGTGAATCGGCGCTTCGCGCTCTGCAGGCTGCCGGCTTCACCGATCACCTCGATCCGCGACGTGACGCCGATCCCGCACAATGGCTGCCGTCCGCGCAAGCGCGCCGCGTCTGATCTTGACTCGTCGGGCCGGCCGCGATTGTTGGGCCTTGCTGCCGCGGACTGATCGGCACTTCCAGATCGCTCGGTTGATCACGATTGGATGGTGGCATTTTGGAAGGCAAGAACACATGATCCAGAAAAACTGGCAGGAACTTGATCAAGCCGAACAAGGTGGAGTTCAACGTCGGGCGGCCGATCGAAGGTGACCGTGTCGCCGAGCCGCTCGAGCGCGGCTTTGGCCTGACGCTCGGCAACGCGCTGCGCCGCGTTCTGCTGTCGTCGCTTGCGGGCGCTGCCGTGACCGCAGTGCAGATCGACGGCGTGCTGCACGAATTCTCCTCGATTCCGGGCGTTCGGGAAGACGTCACCGACATCGTGCTCAACATCAAGGAAATCGCCATCAAGATGGACGGCGAAGGCCCCAAGCGCATGGTCGTGCGCAAGCAGGGCCCGGGCGTCGTGACGGCCGGCGACATCCAGACGGTCGGCGATATCGAGATCCTCAATCCCGACCATGTGATCTGCACGCTCGACGAGGGCGCGGAAATCCGCATGGAATTCACGGTCAACAACGGCAAGGGCTATGTCCCGCCGAGCGTAACCGTGCGGAAGACGCGCCGATCGGCCTCATCCCGGTCGACAGCCTGTTCTCGCCGGTCAAGAAAGTGTCCTACAAGGTGGAAAACACCCGTGAAGGCCAGGTTCTCGACTACGACAAGCTGACCATGACAGATCGAGACCAACGGTTCCGTCACCGGCGAGACGCGTGGCTTTGCCGCCCGCATCCTTCAGGACCAGCTGTCGTGTGTTCGTCAACTTCGACGAGCCGCAGAAGGAAGTCGCAGGAAGAAAGGCCATCACCGAACTCGCCTTCAACCCGGCGCTCCTCAAGAAGGTCGACGAACTCGAACTTTCGGTCCGTTCGGCCAACTGCCTGAAGAACGACAACATCGTCTATATCGGCGACCTCATTCAGAAGACCGAAGCCGAGATGCTGCGCACCCCGAACTTCGGCCGCAAGTCGCTGAACGAAATCAAGGAAGTTCTCGCTTCCATGGGGCTGCATCTCGGCATGGAAGTGCCTGCATGGCCACCGGAGAACATCGAAGATCTCGCCAAGCGCTACGAAGACCAATATTAACAGTTAACGCAGGACCCAAGGCATCCTGCATGTGAAGGAGAATAGCAATGCGCCATCGCAGAAAGCCGGCCGCAAGCTCAACAGGACTGCCAGCCACCGCAAGGCAATGTTTGCCAACATGGCTGCCTCGCTTATCACTGCATGAGCAGATCGTAACAACGTTGCCCAAGGCCAAGGAAATCCGCCCGATCGTGGAAAAGCTGGTCACGCTGGGCAAGCGCGGCGATCTTCATGCCCGCCGCCAGGCCATTTCGCAGATCCGCGACGTGGCTGTGGTTGCCAAGCTGTTCGATGCGATTGCAACACGCTATGCAACACGCACAGGCGGCTATATCCGCATCATGAAGGCTGGCTTCCGCCAGGGCGACAATGCGGCTCTGGCTGTTGTTGAATTCGTTGACCGTGATGTGGATGCCAAGGGCGCAGGCGACAAGGCGCGTCTGGCAGCCGAAGCCGCGGCGGCATAAGATCAGAACATATGTTCAAAAGCAAAGGCCCGGATGCGCAATCATCCGGGCCCTTTTGTTGTGATACACATTTATGTGATCGGCTACCGCACCATCGCACCCGCTGCCTTGCGCCTTTGTCTTTTGGCTTCCATAATCCGCGGACGCACCAGCCGATAGGCCAGCAGCACGGCGGTCACAACGAGATAGAAGCCGATTTCCACGGTCGTCACCTTGAACGACAGGTAATAGTGGATTGCGGCAAGGGCTACGATCAGGTAGCTGAGCCTGTGCAGCCTGTTCCAGTTGGGGCCCAGCTTTTTGATCGACCAGGTGTTGGATGTCAGCGCGAGCGGGATCAGGAAAACAATGGCGGCCATGCCCAGCGTGATAAATGGCCGGCGCAGCACATCCTGCACCACGGACCCGATGTCCATCTGCCGGTCGAGCGTCAGATAGACGGTAAAATGCATCATCACATAGTAAAAGGCCAGAAGGCCAAGCGCCCGGCGGGTAGCGCAGCCATGAAATGTCTGCAAGATCGCGCAGCGGCGTCACCACCAGCGACAAAAGCAGGAACCGCAAGGCCCAGAGGCCCAGAATCTGGAGAAAGGTTTTGACCGGATTGGCACCCAGCGCATTCAGGGTGCCAAGATAGAGATACCAGGCGGCGGGCAAGAAGCCGATGGCATAAAGCGCCCAGACGGATGGCTTGTGATAGGCCTTTGGCAGGGCAGGGATGAAGGACAGCATCAGAAATCCACCGTCAGATCTTGCCCTGCATAAAGGCTTGCAACCTCTTCACCATAGCCGTTGAAGGGCAGGGTAGGCACACGCGCACCGCTGGAAAACAGTCCCCCCTCGCCAATGCGGGCCTCTGTTGCCTGGCTCCAGCGCGGATGGTCCACAGCCGGGTTCACATTGGCATAGAAACCATATTCTTGCGGTGCCATCACATTCCACGTGTTCTTCGGCTGCGTATCGGCAAGCGTGATCTTGACAATCGACTTGATGCCCTTGAAACCGTATTTCCATGGAGTCACCAGCCGCACCGGCGCGCCATTCTGATTGGGCAGCGTTTCGCCATATAGGCCAACGGCAAGGATCGTGAGCGGATGCATGGCCTCGTCCATTCGCAGGCCTTCGACATAGGGCCATTCCAGCGGCTGGAAATAGCCGGTCTGACCGGGCATTTCCTCAGGGCGCACAATGGTTTCAAAGGCCACATATTTGGCTGCACTGGTAGGTTCCACCTTTTTCAGAAGCTCCGACAGCTGGAAACCCGTCCACGGGATGACCATCGACCAGGCCTCGACGCAGCGCATCCGGTAGACACGTTCTTCCAGCGGCATCATTTTGATCAGGTCATCAATGTCAAATTCGGCCGGTTTGCCAACCAGCCCGTCAACCTTGATGGTCCATGGTCGCGCCTTGAAGTCACCGGAATTGGCCGCTGGATCGGCCTTGCCGGTGCCGAATTCATAGAAATTATTGTAGGTGGTGACATCCTTTTGCGGGGTCAGCGTGTCATCGACCACATATTTCGTGCTTTTGGTAGCGGAAAGCGGCGCTGCAAGCGCGCAAGACACACCCGGCACCAGAAGGCCGGCCGCTGCCCCCAGAAGTGTTCTGCGGTTGATGTAAAAGCTTTTCGGAGTGATCTCCGACGATGCAATTTTGGGAATGCGGTAAAGCGCCATGGTCCAGCTCCTTCAAGAATACCTTTGTCCCGGTTACGGACATGACGGTAATATGGACCAGTTGTGCGCAAAATCTATAACAAGTCTGTAACACGACTTTGCACATTTGCGTGCGAAAGCTGTGAAGACAGGAGTTTCTTGCGGATGCGCTGCACACAGCGAATGCTGGTGCCGGTATTGAAGGCGATCTCCACATTGGAAAAAGACTGTGTCAGCGTCTTTGAAATGCGCCAATTCAACAGTGAAGTGCTCCGGGGGGTGGGGATCAGGTAAGAGAAATGCTTCTTGCTAGCAACAGGAAGCATAGGATGCCCAAAGGCTATACCCACCTGACCCCCGATGAACGATGCCAGATCGAGGTGCTGTTGAAAAGAGGCGACAGCCAACACGCGATTGCGCGGCTTTTGGGTCGTTCGGTCTCGACGATCCGCCGTGAGATCGGACGCAACCATGGACAGCGCGGATATCGCAAGAAACAGGCGGATACGAAGGCGCGGGAGCGTCGCTCTGCGGCCAGTCGCCGCGCGAAAAAGATGTTGCCCGAGGTGATATGCCTGATTGAGGGCAAGCTGTCGCAGATGCAATGGAGCCCGCAGCAGATCAGCGGCTGGTTGGCGACGCAGCCCGATACTGTTGTTTCCATCAGTCACGAGCGGATTTATCAACATGTCTGGCGTGACAAGCGGCAGGGCGGGCATTTATGGAAACATCTGCGCCACAATGGCAAAAAATATAACAAACGCAAAGGAATAACCGCCGGGCGCGGATGCATTCCCGGTCGCGTTGATATTGAGCAACGTCCGTCCGTGGTGGATGAAAAGACGCGCATCGGCGATTGGGAGATCGATACGGTCATCGGAGCGCATCACAAAGGTGTGCTGGTGACGGCGGTCGACAGGATGTCCAAATACACGATCATCGAACCCGTTGCCAACCGAAGTGCTGAGGAGGTTGGCCACGCGCTGATCCGGCGACTGTCAGTCCATGCCGACACGGTACTGACGATCACCGCCGACAACGGCAAGGAATTTGCCAGTCATGCCGAAATCAGCAGTGCGCTTGGGGCAGATTTCTACTTTGCCAAACCCTATCATTCGTGGCAGCGCGGACTGAACGAACACACCAACGGATTGATCCGGCAGTATTTTCCCAAACATATGCGGCTCGACGGGATAACCAGGGAAGAGGTTGACAAGGTCGAGACATTGCTCAACTCCAGACCCAGAAAAATACTCGGATACAAAACCCCGCAAGACGTCTTCTCAACCCCACCCCCAGGGGCACTTCACTGTTGAATTGGCGATGTAAAAACGCCGCAAGACATCGAAAAATCCGGTGGCGGATTGCATTTCCACATATTGGCAGTCTGTAGAATTCTGCCAGACACTGCGCTCGAATCGCGCCGAAGATGGCAGGTTTTCAAAGATCTGGGCAAGCGTCAGCCTTTTCGATGCATTGTCTGCCAGAAACAGAATGGCCTCCCTTGCACCGAAGGATTCCAGCATTTCCGCAGTGAACCAGGGAAAGAAGGCCAGGATTTCATCATGATTGGCTTCGACAAAGGTAACAAGTCTTTCAAATTCTGGGTCGCCAGCACGGGGAATGATAAACAGTTCAACAGGAAAATCGGTCATTTTGCACCTGGTCAGGAATTCTGAGGCTACTCTACAGTTTGCAACCATAATCATTTTTAGGTTGAATTAAAGGCGACATAGTCGCTCTTTGATTGTGTTTTTCTCTGTGCTCTCTTGTCGGCAGAGGAGACACGGCGATGCAAGAAATCCAGCACAGCACCCCATCATTTACGCCAGCCAGTCTGCTGCGCTTGCAAAGGCTTGGCGAATGGGGCACCGGCATTGAGGTTGCGATCATTGATGGCGCGGTTGATCGGGCCCATCCCTTGCTGCAATCAGCCGTGATAAGGCAGGAGCCGATCCCTGCCTCTGCGATCACCCATCATGGTACTGCCGTTGCCAGCCAGATTGTCGGGAAGGAAATGGGGGCGGCACCGGGCGCGACATTGCGGTGTTTCCCGGTTTTTTCCGAAATCGGCGGCAAATTGTGCGGCTGCTCCGAAATCAGGCTGGCAACCGCTATCAAAGAAGCCTGTGATGCTGGCAGTACGATCATCAATATCAGTGGCAGCTCTGCCTCTGTCCATGGATATGGCACACAGCAACTGCGTGACAGCATAGCCGGCTGCATTGAGCGAAATGTACTGGTCATCGCTGCCATCGGCAATGATGGGACAGCCCGGAATTCCGTTCCGGCGTCACTGGATGGCGTGCTGGCTGTCGGTGCCCATGATGCGCTGGGAAATCCTGCACCCTTTAACAATCATGGCGCAAGGCTGAGCCGGAAAACCATTCTTGCCCCGGGTGTCAGCGTTGCTGCCGCGCTGAAAGATGCATCGCTGGGCCATATTTCCGGCACCAGTTTTGCAGCACCGCTGGTCGCCGGTATCGCCGCCTTGCTGGCAAGGGCGATTGACCGGGCAACAGGCTGCACCCGCGCAAACGCTGACGCGATCCGCTTGATACTGGAAAATTCTGCCATTCCTCGCCCAAACAGCCGCGGCGACGATACCGGCCATCACATGGCTGGTTGCCTGAACATCGATAGGGTCCTGGAACTGCTCCTTGAACGCTATCCGGGCCTAGCGGCTTTCCCGACACCTCCAGAACAAAGGTACATCAATATGGAAATCTCTGACAATTCCGACCCGGTCATGCCGGTCGCGTCAACGGCGAATCTCTCCGTTCAGACTGAAGTAGCGCCCGCAGCAGAAGGCGATCTGGTCGCCGCGGCAGGTACGATTGCCCTGCCTGTCATCGACCAGACACAGGCCCGTGCCTTTGTGCATGTCAAGCCCGAAAATGTGGCGCGGGGCAAGCCCGAAATCGCGCCCCAGGCTATTGAAACACCACGCGCCATGCTGGGTGCTGAAAAGGTATTTGCCATCGGTCAGCTGGGTTATGATTTCGGCACCGAACAGCGGCTGGATTATTTCACGCAAGTCATGGGTGGCAGCGGCAGCCATCCCTATGACCCGCTGGAAATTGCCAGGCACCTGTTCGACAAACAGAATGTGGACCAGGCGGCAGCCCTGATCTGGACATTGAAGATCGACGGCATTCCGATTTACGCATTGGTGCCGGATGACCAGTTTGCCGCCTATGGCTTTGGCCGCTTGGTGCAGTTCCTGCACGATCAGGAACGCAATGGCATCGAGCGCATCTCGATTGCCGGCACCATTACCGGTGAGACCCGGCTGTTCAACGGGCAGGTTGTGCCTTCGATCTCGCCCATTCTGCGTGGCATGTTCAACTGGAAAAGCAAGGCACTGGCCAAAGCCTCTGTTGAAGCAGCCGGGAGCGACAGCAAGGCAAAGGCAGCCTCCGACACAAGGTCAAAGGCGCTGGAGCCAAAGATCGAAGCCTTCCTCAACCGCATCTATTACGAATTGCGCAACCGCGGTGCCGCCTCGCCGGAACGCGCACTGAACTATGCGGCAACCAATGCCTATCAACTCAACGAGGTCTTCGATGATGCCATGTCGGAAAACCTGTTCCTGAACCGCATCTCCGCCGAACCGAGCCCTGTCTCAAGACCGGATTCCGATTGCTGGGATGTCATTCTCGAATTCTTCAATCCCAAGGAACGGCTGACGGCCGCCCGCAAGCTCTACCGCTACACGGTAGATGTCAGCGACGTCATGCCGGTCACAGTGGGCAAGCTTCGCAGCTGGCATGCCTATTGACCAGCTGCGCAGAGGCGCACCCGGATGACCGGGGCGCAAAACCGGGGAATGGTCCCCATAGCAACGAAAGGACAGACTATGAAACTTCCAGTTCAGACCCGCGGCGTTGACCGTGAAAACCGTATCGCAGCCGCTCAGGCAGCAGGTGTCAATCCAGCCTTCTTCGGCCTCAGCATTGGCGACATCCTCAAGGGTGCCAAGACAGGCCTCGGCATGCTGAACAGCGTTGTCAACGGCTGACGTTGCAACCTGGTGCAGGGTGCCGAAAGGGCACCCTGTATTCCCCCTGTTTTCAAACACGAAGGGCATTACCATGACCGAGACAGTAATCTTCTCTTGCCATGCTGAAAGCACGGGCAAGACCTTCAAGCTGCAGCGTGACATCACCTTCTACTGTGTCCAAGGCGACAGTCTCGCCAATAAAACAGCCTATGTCCTGCTGGGAAAGCTGCGTTATCTGGACGGCCAATGCCAGAATATTCCAGGCTTTTGGAAATCTGAGGTGGAAAAGCAGGATCAAGAGCAGCTCGTGGATTTCTATTCCAGTGGAGATTCGATCCCTGATTACAATGTCTGGGATCTTGAATACGAATGGAGAAATGACACCGGCCTGTTCGCTTTTTCCAAGGGTACGCCGCTTTTGGAAGCATTGGGCGAAGGCAAGCTTCTGAGCGACATCCTGACCCAAAATCCCGAAATCACAACAGTTTTCTGGCTCGCCTGCAATGCTTGATCGTCCTTTTGGCGATCATCAACGGAAGCCCATACTGACGACAAACGACCCGCACCCCCGGGATCTCACAAACAAACCCAAAAAGGAGCAAATGACATGAACTGTTCAATCTATACCCGTGCACAATCCATCACAAGGCGTATCCTGTCTGCAAGCCTGCTGACTGTGATGACTTTCACCATCGCGCTGCCCGCACAGGCAGCGTGCCCATACGAACGACGGCAAACGGAAGAGATAGCAAAAGAAATTGCGGATCACGCCTTTAAAAATCATAAGGGAGAGTTCATCAAAGGAAAGAAGATTGCAGAACTTGTATATCCTGGACCTACAATATATAACAAATATGGATTTGCCGGATTCATATTAGACATTCTGAATATGACTGATACGCTCAAGCCTACACAAGACGGCTTCGCCTACTGGCATTCTGCCACGGGTACGATTGTTATATATAATAGAAAAGCAGATGATTGCGGCACCGTCTTTCGTCCCGAAGATGGCTTTGAGTACTACGAAGAATTCTATTGAAACGCTAAAACCCGTCGCGTGAATCCGGTTCACGCGACGGGTTTCCTTCTTTGTTGATGCGCTTTTTTCGCAAGACTGCTGTATATTTTGCGCGACGCACATGGCAGGGCATGACATGACTTTGTCAGTGGTGGCTCATAAAGTCTGACCCTGCTTGAGTTTCACGATATCTATGAAATCCGTCAGGGACATGATCCAGGAGCGCTGGGCCGGTCTGTAGGAACTGTGAAGCCCTTGCGGCAGTATGAGTTGCAACCGGGCATCCTTCATCTGGTCTGTCTGGTTTTCGGAAATGCCCGGTTCCAGCGTCAGCAAGTGCTTGTCGGGTATGCGGTTTGCCTCGGTCAGAACCTGTCTCCAGCGGTCTTTCAGCGTTGACTTTGACGCCAGCATTGTCAGCCCGGATTTGGGAAAATCCATATCGTGGTAGTGAGAATGACCGGGGAAAAGAAAGTCTGGCTTGTGCCGGTTCTCGGTTTCTGCGCCACGGGAATAGTGAATTCCATGCAGGCTGAACAACGCTTCGAGGTGGTTTTCCAGTGATTGTCCTGCACGGGATTTTCTTCGGTTCTGCACACTAAGTGAAAACGACAAAAACCCGTCAACATCTGCTGTATCATCGGGCAATGTAAATCCTGTTTGCAGTCTTGCCGCAACAATATGACGCTCAAGTCGGCGAAACAGCAATTCCTCGCGATCCAGCCATGTCATCAAAGCTGCGTCGGCATCGTCCCTGGCATTGACGTCCGGCAAGGATGTTCTTGCCAGCATTGAGAATGCCCGCGTTGTCGGGAAATGCATCCCGAACCCCGCGATCAATGCATCCAGCTCGCCGGTTGCGCTGTCCTCAGGCTCTATGCCGATCTCATCGAGAATGTAGCGGACTGTAAAATCGAGCTTTGTACCGGTTCCGGAAATTGTCTTGACGCTGAATTCCAGTTCCGGCTGCTCCTCAAGACCGAACAGCCACAGCAACTGGTTTTGAATGGTGCTTCCGGCAGGCGTTATGATGATCATGACGCTGCCGTCGCGAAGTACGGCAATAAAGAATGTATCTCCGGCATACATCAGGCGCGTGACGTCATTTCCGGGATAGTAAAGTCTGAATTCGCTTCTTGATGGATGATTGCGGCGCGAATCATACCAGCTGACATTCCCTGCAACTGAAATGCCATCCTGCTCCTCGCCGAGCCATATAAACCTGGCAGGAATGTTTTTTCGGTCGATCTCGCCAAACAGCCGTTTCAGGAATTTGTAAGCACTAAATTCATGTTGCTGGATGATATTTTCTTAGATTGCCTGCTAGCAAAGAGTTGTTTTCCTGGTAAATTTGTATCTAAACGATGAGGCGCATCTTAGTGAAAGCTGTGATTACAACGAAGGCCTATTCTATATATGATGATCTGCCTGAGCAGAGGTATCATTTTCCCAAGACCTATCTTCGCCAAATTGATGCTGCTGTTGGGGATTGGATTATCTATTATGAGCCAAGGCGGCCAAGTTCCGATTTGATGAAAACGGGAGGTCGACAGGCCTATTTCGCCACGGCTCGCATTGCTACAATTATCCCAGATTCCTCAATACCTGATCACTTCTATGCATTGATTGAAGATTTTCTACCGTTCGATCACGCCGTTCCGTTCAAAGAGGCAAACGGCCACTATTACGAAAGAGGTCTGCGGAAGGAGGACGGCTCAACGAATAAAGGTGCGTTTGGCCGTGCAGTCCGCAATATTTCAGACTCCGAATATGACCTGATCCTTCAGGCAGGTTTCGCCTATGTCCTAGGCAGAAAAAATAGGGAACGCCTTGCGCCGGACCCTGTGGATGAGACCGCCATCGGCTTCGATGAAAATCCGCAGATGCCTTATGAAGCTGATGAGATAGATCGACGGATTGTCACTCAGGTTCTTGCTAGGCCTTTTCGAGATCGCGCATTCTCGGCAGCGATTAAATCCGCCTACCATGATACCTGCGCTGTCACCGGGATCAAGCTGATTAACGGCGGTGGTCGGTCAGAGGTGCAGGCCGCCCATATTAAGCCAGTGGCGAGTGGCGGACCCGACAGTGTTCGTAATGGTCTTGCATTATCCGGTACGGTTCACTGGATGTTTGATCGGGGGTTAATTTCTGTCGATAATGACTACAGTCTGCTGATCGCGGGCAATGCTGTCCCGGATACCATTACTCGCCTCATGAATCCAGAAAGGCGCTTACTTGTGCCATCTCGCCCTGATGAACGCCCGCATTCACAGTTCCTGCAATATCATAGGGAGAAGGTATTCAAAGGTTAACGGTAATAAATCAATAAATTCGTTCACTTTTTATTCCGGAAAGACAGTTCAAACCGTACCGCTTTTGTCCCTTGTGATAGTGACAGGCCTCCCCATATCCTTTAAAAACCGGGTCAAAGCGGCGGATCGGGTGCCATGGCCCCGAGGTTCACACCCGACAAAGACAATGCGAGGAAATATCCCATGCCAGCCTATCGTTCACGCACCACGACCCATGGCCGCAATATGGCCGGAGCCCGCGGCCTATGGCGCGCGACAGGCATGAAGGACGGTGATTTCGGCAAGCCGATCATTGCGGTTGTCAATTCCTTCACCCAGTTCGTGCCGGGCCATGTCCACCTCAAGGATCTGGGCCAGCTGGTAGCGCGGGAGATCGAGGCTGCCGGTGGTGTTGCCAAGGAATTCAACACGATTGCCGTGGATGACGGGATCGCCATGGGCCATGACGGCATGCTCTATTCGCTGCCATCGCGCGAGCTGATTGCCGACAGTGTCGAATACATGGTCAATGCCCATTGCGCCGATGCCATGGTGTGCATTTCCAATTGCGACAAGATCACACCCGGCATGCTGATGGCCTCGCTGCGTCTCAATATTCCTTCCGTGTTCGTGTCCGGCGGGCCGATGGAAGCAGGCAAGGTCATTCTGGGCGGCAAGGAACATGCGCTGGATCTGGTCGATGCCATGGTCGCCGCAGCGGACGACAAGATGAGCGATGAGGATGTGCAAACCATCGAGCGTTCGGCTTGCCCGACTTGCGGCTCGTGCTCCGGCATGTTCACCGCCAATTCCATGAACTGTCTGACCGAGGCGCTCGGCCTGTCGCTTCCGGGCAATGGCTCGACGCTGGCCACCCATTCGGATCGCCGGCGCCTGTTTGTCGAGGCCGGTCACCTGATTGTCGACATTACCAGACGCCATTACGAGCAGGACGACATGTCGGTCCTGCCGCGCAATGTTGCCTCAAGGGGCGCGTTTGAAAATGCCATGGCGCTGGATATTGCGATGGGCGGTTCCACCAATACGGTTCTGCACATTCTGGCCGCTGCCCATGAAGGCGAAATCGATTTCACCATGGATGATATCGACCGCCTGTCGCGCAAGGTTCCCTGCCTGTGCAAGGTGGCACCGGCCAAATCCGATGTGCATATGGAAGATGTGCACCGTGCCGGCGGCATCATGGCCATTCTGGGCGAATTGAACCGTGCGGGCCTGCTCAACAGTGATCTGCCGACCGTGCATGCACCGACCATTGGCGAAGCCATTGAGCGTTGGGATATCACCACCTCCACCAGCAATGTGGCGCGGGAATTTTTCCTGGCAGCCCCCGGCGGTGTGCCCACACAGACAGCCTTCAGCCAGAGCCGCCGCTGGGCCGGGCTTGATCTTGACCGTGAAAACGGCGTCATCCGCTCGGCAAAACATCCGTTCTCCAGGGATGGCGGTCTTGCCGTTCTGAAGGGCAATCTGGCGCTCGACGGCTGTATCGTCAAAACAGCCGGTGTTGACGAGCACATTTTGAAATTCTCCGGCCCGGCCCGGGTCTTTGAAAGTCAGGATGCGTCGGTTCGCGCCATCCTGTCCAATGAAATCAGGGCAGGCGACGTTGTGGTCATCCGCTATGAGGGTCCGCGCGGCGGGCCGGGCATGCAGGAAATGCTCTATCCAACCTCCTATCTCAAGTCCAGGGGGCTGGGCAAAGCCTGTGCGCTGATCACGGACGGACGGTTCTCCGGCGGTACTTCCGGCCTGTCGATCGGTCATGTCTCGCCGGAAGCTGCCGAAGGCGGCCTGATTGGTCTGGTGCGCGAAGGTGATCGCATCGAGATTGATATTCCAAATCGCACCATCCATCTGGCGGTCGATGACGCCACGCTTGCCGCCCGCAGGGCAGAACAGCAGGCATTCGGCTGGAAGCCAACCGAAATCCGCAAGCGCAAGGTTACAACGGCACTGAAAGCCTATGCCGCCTTTGCAACATCGGCAGCCCGCGGCGCTATCCGGGATCTGGGCGACAAGGGCTGATCCTGCCGTCTTACGCTTTTGACAAACCCCCGAAAGCAATATTTCGGGGGTTTTGTGTGTAGTTGTAGCAGCAGGGTGTTGTCTCCACCCTGGCGAAGACAGCGACAGGGTAAACGGCTGAAAAGCGGGAAAGCTTTCCCGTCCCCGTTTCCGCCCACTTTCATTTTTACGCTTGTGCCATTATTTTGAAAGTCCAGCCTTTGCGAAAGGGAATCACATGCACAATTGGGTTAAGAGCGCAAACGCGGTGCTGTTTGCCGTCCTGATCCTTCTCGTTCCTGCCGTTCAGGCACAGGAGACCAGGACGCTTCCGCAATCCGATAGCCAGATGCAGCTGTCTTTTGCGCCACTGGTCAGGCAGACCGCCGGTACTGTGGTCAATGTCTATGCCGAGCGCATGGTGCAGCAGCGCACGCTGTTTGATGACGATCCGTTTTTCAGCCAGTTTTTCGGCCAGCAGATGCCGAACCGCACGGAAAAACAGTCCTCCCTCGGTTCCGGTGTCATTGTCGGCAGGGACGGCACCATCATCACCAACAATCATGTGATCGAGGGGGCAGACGATATCAAGATCGCGCTGGCCGATGGCCGCGAGTTTGAATGCACTGTGGTGCTGAAAGACGAGCGGGTGGATCTGGCGGTCCTGAAAATCAGGGGCAAGGCGGAGCTTGACGCCCTGCCGCTGGGGGATTCCGATGCGGTGGAAGTCGGCGATCTGGTTCTGGCCATCGGCAATCCATTTGGCATAGGTCAAACGGTGACGTCCGGCATTGTGTCCGGTCTGGCGCGCAACAAGGTCGGCGTGTCGGATTTCGGCTTTTTCATCCAGACTGATGCCTCCATCAATCCCGGCAATTCCGGCGGTGCGCTGCTGGATATGAATGGTCGGCTGATTGGTATCAATTCCGCCATCTTTTCCAAGGGCGGCGGTTCAAACGGTGTCGGCTTTGCCATTCCGGTCAATCTGGTCAAAGTGTTTCTGCAGGCCGCCGAAGCCGGGCGAACGCTGGAGCGCCCCTATATCGGCGCAACCTTTGATCCTGTCACCTCGGAAGTAGCGGAGGCTCTGGGCACTGACAAGGTGCGCGGTGCCCTGGTCACCAAGATTGTGGAAGGCGGTCCCGCCGACAAGGCCGGCCTCAAGCCGGGCGAAATCGTGCTGGCGGTCGACGGTCACCCGGTTGAACATCCAGATGCGCTCGGCTATCGCCTGCTGACCGCCGGAATGGGTGCAAAGGTCACCCTCACACTCAATGACAACGGCACCACGCGCGAAGCCTCGTTGCAACTGGATGCGGCCCCGGAAACCACACCGCGCGATGAACGCACCATTGCCGGGCGCAATCCGTTTTCAGGCAGTACGGTTGCAAACCTCTCTCCGAAGCTGGCAGAGGAACTGCGCATGCCGACCGAAAGCTCAGGCGTTGTGATCACCGCTCTGAAGGGCAATGCCATTGCGGCCCGTCTGGGCTTTGAACCTCGCGATATCATTGCAGCGATCAATGATACACCGGTTGACTCAACCCGTGATCTGGAAAACATGATCGATGACGATCCATCGGTTTGGCGGGTTGAAATCATTCGCAATGGAGAACGAATCCGGCAGATTTTCCGATGAGCGATTTGTTTTCCGGCACGGTGACTGAAGAGCTTGCTGCCAGAAGGCCATTGGCAGACAGGTTGCGCCCCAAAACTTTGGGCGAGGTCACCGGGCAGGGACACCTGACCGGAGAGGATGGCGTGCTGCGCCGGATGATTGCGTCCGGTACAATGGGCTCGATGATTTTCTGGGGTCCGCCCGGCACGGGCAAGACAACGGTTGCCCGCCTTCTGTCCGGCGAAACCGGCCTCGCCTTCGAGCAGGTTTCGGCGATTTTTTCCGGCGTTGCCGATTTGAAAAAAGTGTTTGAAACTGCCCGCATGCGCCGCAGCCAGGGGCGGCAGACCCTGTTGTTTGTCGATGAAATTCACCGTTTCAACCGCGCCCAGCAGGACAGTTTCCTGCCCGTGATTGAAGATGGCACGGTTATTCTGGTCGGGGCAACGACGGAAAATCCAAGCTTTGAACTGAACGCCGCGCTTTTGTCGCGTGCACGGGTTCTAACCTTCAGGGCCCATGATGAGGACAGTCTTGAAGAGCTGCTGAAACGCGCGGAAACAACAGAGGAAAAGCCGCTGCCGCTTGATCCTTCCGCCCGTGCCAGCCTGGTGCGCATGGCTGACGGTGATGGTCGCGCGGCCCTGACGCTCGCCGAAGAGGTCTGGCGGGCAGCAAGGCCGGGAGAACGGTTTGATACCGAGGGCCTGACCCGCATCGTGCAGCGTCGTGCGCCCGTCTATGACAAGGGGCAGGATGGCCATTACAATCTCATTTCCGCCCTGCACAAATCCGTGCGCGGGTCCGATCCCGATGCGGCCCTGTATTATCTCGCCCGCATGTTTGATGCCGGTGAAGATCCGCTCTATCTCGGTCGCCGCCTGGTGCGCATGGCGGTGGAAGATATCGGTCTTGCCGATCCGCAGGCGCTGGTCATCGCCAATGCCGCCAAGGATGCCTATGATTATCTGGGATCACCGGAAGGTGAGCTGGCTTTTGCCCAGGCCTGCATCTATCTGGCCACGGCACCCAAATCCAATGCTGTCTACACCGCCTTCAAGGCCGCCACGATTGCCGCCAAGCAATTTGGCTCGCTGCTGCCGCCCAGGCACATTCTCAATGCCCCGACCAAAATGATGAAGGATGAGGGGTATAGCGAGGGCTACCGCTACGATCATGACGAGCCGGATGCATTCTCCGGGCAGAATTATTTTCCCGAAAAGCTCGGACGCCAGCAGTTCTATGAGCCTGTGGAGCGTGGTTTTGAACGCGATATCAAAAAACGGCTCGATTACTGGTCAAAGCTGCGCAAGGAACGCGGTGAGAACTGATTTTTGTGGTTCCTTGATCCCTGTCAATGGGGAATGGGCCATGAGGCGTATGGTGCCATCATTTCAAAGGGAGATGGCACCATGAATATTCTCATAGCCTATGCAACAGTGGAGGGGCAGACCCGCAAGATTGCGGAATATCTGGCGGGCCGGATCGAAAACCGCGGCCATCATGTCGCGCTGCTGAATGTGGCCGACAAGGCGGATTTTTCTCTGGAAAGGCCTGATGCAGCTATCCTGTGTGCTCCCGTCCATGCGGCACAATATCCGCAACCGTTCATGGTTTTCCTCATCGAGCAACTGGAATGGCTGGACTCCGTGCCCAATGCCTTCGTGTCCGTCAGTCTGATGATCCGCAGTGACCGGGCCGAAGAAGCCGCCGAAGCGCAAGGCTTCCCCGAAGGTCTGTGGGCAAAGACCGGATGGGCACCGCGCATGATCCACAATGCGGCGGGGGCACTGAAATTTACCCAGTATGATTTTTTCAAGCGCTGGATGATGAAGCGTATGGTTGTCGATGAAAAAGGTCCGCTAGACCCTTCATCCGACCACGAGTTCACCGACTGGAAAGGTCTGGACACATTTGCCGATGCGTTTCTGGCAATGGCTGCGGGTCAGACATCCTGATGGTTTTCTGAATGTGCTGTCCTGGCGAAATCTCGTATCGCCTTGCAGATGGGCGTATTTGTCACCGACAGTCTGCAGATTTTCCGTCTGCATCTTTCCTTTGCCCCCTTTCGGCGCTAAAACGGGTCATGATCAATATTTTTCTTGTAGCCCTTGGCGGCGCTGTCGGTTCGGTTTGCCGTTATCTCGTGGGACTGGCAACGCTAAGGCAGTTTGGACCGGATTTCCCGTGGGGAACCCTGACCGTCAATATTGTCGGTTCTTTTGCCATTGGCGTTTTGATAGAGCTGATTGTGCGCAAACTTGATGCCTCGCCGGAAATGCGCCTGCTGCTGGTGACAGGCTTTCTGGGCGGGTTTACGACATTCTCGGCTTTCTCTCTGGATGCGATTTATCTGTTTGAGCGCGGCGAACTCGTAACGGCAGGCATTTATGTGGGTGCCAGCATCATTCTTTCCCTGATAGCCGTGTATGCCGGACTGGCACTTGTGCGCAGTTTCGTTTAAAGCCTGCCATTCAGGCGACAAGAAAGAACAAGAAAAATGGCAGGCATCGAGCATATTGAAGTGACGGAAGATGAGGCAGGCATGCGCCTCGACCGCTGGTTCAAGGTCCATTATCCCGGACTAGGCTTCGGCCCGCTGCAAAAGCTGCTGCGCTCCGGCCAGGTTCGCGTCGATGGCGGTCGGGTGAAACCGGATGCCCGTGTTCAGAGGGGCCAGATTGTCCGCATTCCGCCCATGGATGTTGATCCAAAACTCAAGGGACCGATTGCGCCGAAGGATCTGAAAAACACCTCCGACCATGAACTGCTCTCGCGCATGCTCCTGCATGAAGATGACAAGATGTTCGTGCTCAACAAGCCGCCGGGTCTGGCCGTTCAGGGCGGTTCCGGCCTGGTGCGCCATCTCGACAAGATGCTGGAAGCCTGGACAAGCCCGAAGGGCGAGAAGCCGCGCCTTGTCCACCGGCTGGACCGCGATACATCCGGTGTTCTGGTGGTTGCCCGCACAAGGGGGGCCGCGCAGAAACTGACGTCGGCCTTCCGCGAGCGTGACACCAAAAAAACCTACTGGGCGCTGGTGCGTGGTGTGCCACGCCTGAAAGAAGGCAAGATTTCCACCTGGCTGGTCAAGGAGCAGACAGAGGACGGCGACCGTATGCGTGTCTGCAAGCATGGCGAGGAGGGGGCGGATCATGCCATTTCCTATTACCGTGTGCTGGAACAGGCAGGCCAGGATCTCTCCTGGCTGGAGATGGAGCCCTATACCGGGCGGACCCATCAATTGCGTGTTCACGCCGCCTATATGGAACATCCCATTCTGGGCGATCCCAAATATTTTGAGGCGGACCAGAACTGGCGCTTCCCCGGCGGCATGCAGGACAAGCTGCATCTGCATGCCCGCCATATCGATATCCCGCATCCGTCAGGCGGTCGCTTGCGTGTCACGGCACCCTTGCCGCCGCACATGCAGCAGAGCTGGAACCTGATCGGCTTTGACATGGCCAATGGCGAACGGGATGACGGCGAATGAAGCTGGTTCTGTTCGATTGCGATGGAACATTGGTCGATAGCGCCCATCTGATCCACGAAGTCATGCACCGGACTTTTGTCGCGTTTCAGCTTGCGCCGCCAACGCCTGCCGCAACACGTTCCATCATCGGCCTGACGCTGGATATTGCCATTGCCCGCCTGCGCGGCCAGCAGCATGCCGACGATCTCGATTTTGCCATGGCCGCGCATTACAAGCAACTGTTCAGCCCTGTGCGGGAAGAACCGGGCTTTCAGGAGCCGATGTTTGACGGCATTCAGGCAGTGCTGCAACGGCTGGTGGCGCGTGACGACATTCTACTGGGCGCGGTGACAGGAAAATCACGCCGGGGTCTGAACATGATCTGCAAGACCCATGGTTTGCAGGAGGCTTTCTGCGTGTCCCGCACGGCGGATGACTGCCCGTCAAAACCGCATCCGGCCATGGTGACGGAATGCTGTGCGCATGCAGGCATTGATCCGAAGGATACGATTGTGATCGGTGACGCGATCTATGACATGCAGATGGCCCGCGCGGCAGGCGCTGTGGCCCTCGGTGTTTCCTGGGGTTATGGTGGCGTTGCAGACCTTTGGGCCCAGGGTGCCCATGCCGTAGCCGACAAGCCTGCCCAATTGCTTGAGCTGATCAACAGAGAGTTGCAAGATGCGTGACATCCTGACCGATTTTTCCGAAATGCTGAGCGACCCTGATCCCGTGCGCCGCGCACAGATCCAGATGCACAAACCGATGCCGAAGCGGTTTTACACGCAGGTCTCTGTATCGGCAGGCGAGGGCGGTTATATGCTGCTGCTGGATGGCAAGCCGGTCAAGACCCCGACGCGCCACACGCTTTGCGTCAGGACAGAGGCTGCTGCCCTGTTGCTGGCAGGCGAATGGGATGCGCAGGTTGAGGTGATCAATCCCGTGCTCATGCCCTGCACACGTCTGGTCAATACCGCCATCGATGGCCTTTCCGGCAATCTGGCGGCAGTGCAGGAGGATATTGTCCGGTTTGCCGGCTCTGATCACCTGTGCTACCGCGCCGATGGCCCGGAGGATCTCGTCAGCCTGCAGCACACACGCTGGGATCCGGTGATGGACTGGGTCGCCGGAAAGATCGGTGCACGCTTCGTTCTGGTCGAGGGCGTTGTGCACAGCGCCCAGCCGCAACCGGCCCTTGATGCCTTTGCCGCATGCATGGCGAAGTTTGACGATGCGGTGCAGCTTGCCTGCCTTCACACCATCACCACGCTGTCAGGCTCGGCCATCCTGACCCTGGCTTTTGCGGAAAATCATCTGTCTGCCGGGGATGTCTGGTCGCTCGCCCATCTGGATGAGGACTGGCAGATCAGCAAATGGGGAACGGATGATGAGGCCGAACTGCGCAACGCAAAGCGCCATGCCGAATTTGCGGCGTCTGCCGCGCTTTACAAGGCATTGCTGTCATAATTGCCACAACAAGCCGCATGTTAACCTCCCGCTAACCATAAAAAGAGATTGTCGAATGCAGGTCACCTGACATTCGAGAACCTCAAAATGATTCGTTTCGGCATCAAAATCCTGGCTGTTGTGCTTCTGTCCACGGCAGTTGTGTCCTGCGCCGCCTTGCGGCCAAGACAGCGGGTTGAAAATCCCGGACTGGCCAATGTCAAATTTGCATATGTAACGGCAGATCAGGGGCTGCCGGTTGCGATTCTGGGCAATGTGCAGACCCAGCTTGCGGCCTCCATTGCGTCCACGTATCGCACTGTTGCCACAGATCCGGTTTACCTGACGGTGCGTGTGTCCAATATCGGCCTTCAGCAGGGCGCAAAGATGCCGGTCTACACTGTTGTGCTCAATACAATTTTGTCAGATGCGCGTGATGGCCGTGTGGTTGCATCCCGTGACCTTCAGGCCTACGCTATCGTGCCGCGTGGCAAGTCGCTGAACGACCAGATTGCAGGTGCCATCACCGAGCGTTTGCGCTTCACCTATAATCTTGCAAGTCCGCAGCCGCAGGATGTGGCGATTGCCATGCCGCGCAAGACATCCACACAGATTGCCATTGATCAGCCGGATGCACTGCTGAATGCAACGACAAGGATAGAGCCTGAGGACACGCTTCCTCCGGGGACGGCAGATCCGCTCCTTGCAAAGCCGGCACCTGCCGTCCAAAAATCAAAGCCTGTTGGTCCAGCGGTTGCTCCCGCTGTTGCAACAGTCAACCCGGATTTTATTGGTCCTGTCCTGCCTGCAAGGACCGCCCCCCGGATCATGACAACGATTGCGCCAAAACCTGCAAAAGACCCGGTACCTGCAAAAGTCCCGGCAGCGGCAAAGGCCGAACCTGCCGCAGGAACAGTCACTGTTCCTGCCATGTCCAATCTGGAAAACGGTGCCGTTTCCAAAATCGTGATCCCCGCTTCCAAAGCATCGTCCCCGGCAACGGAACCGGCCACGCCTGCGGCTTCTACAGGTGACGAACCCTGTGTTGTGACCCTTGAAAATGATTGCGCCATACCGCAATAGCGGCATCTGTAGAACGAAGGTTTCATGACGACGCTCTTCAATCCGCCCTGTCGTCATGTTAAAGCATTTTTGCGATAACGACATGCGTAAAAACAAAGACTTGAAGCGTGGCAATCGAATCTGGAAGATCGCAACACGCTTTAGAGCATGATATTGGGGGACAGATGAAGACCATTTTGCAGCAACTGGAGGAGCGCCGTGAAAATGCACGTCTGGGCGGTGGCCAGGCCCGCATTGATGCGCAGCATGCCCGCGGCAAGCTGACGGCCCGCGAACGCATCGATATCTTTCTCGATGAAGGCTCGTTTGAGGAATTCGACATGTTCGTCCAGCACCGCTCGACGGATTTCGGTATGGAGACGCAAAAGATAGCCGGTGATGGTGTGGTGACCGGCTGGGGTACTGTCAATGGCCGTGCGGTCTTCATCTTCGCCAAGGATTTTACCGTCTTCGGTGGTTCATTGTCAGAAACCCACGCCCAGAAAATCATGAAAATTCAGGATATGGCGCTGAAAAACCGTGCGCCAATCATCGGTATCTATGATGCAGGCGGTGCCCGAATCCAGGAAGGGGTAGCAGCGCTTGGCGGCTATGCCGAAGTGTTTCAGCGCAATGTCCTGGCCTCGGGCGTGATTCCGCAGATCTCCATCATCATGGGACCATGCGCCGGAGGCGATGTCTATTCTCCGGCCATGACCGATTTTATTTTCATGGTGCGCGATACATCCTACATGTTTGTCACCGGGCCGGATGTGGTCAAGACCGTCACCAACGAGACAGTCACAGCAGAAGAACTCGGTGGTGCGCTCGTTCACACCACCAGATCCTCCATTGCCGACGGTGCCTGTCACAATGATGTTGAGGCCCTGTTGCAGGTGCGCCGCCTGATCGATTTCCTGCCTTCTTCCAATACCGCACCCCTGCCGCAGATCGCCTGTCACCAGTCCGTGACAGATGTCGACATGTCGCTCGATACGCTCATTCCATCTTCCAGCAACAAGCCTTATGACATGAGGGAACTGATATGCAAAACTGTTGATGAGGCGGACTTCTTTGAATTCAGGCGGAATTTGCGAAAAATATCGTTTGCGGATTTGGCCGCATAGAAGGCAAGCCGGTTGGCTTTGTCGCCAATCAGCCTATGGTTCTGGCTGGTGTTCTGGACAGCGATGCATCACGCAAGGCCGCCCGTTTCGTGCGTTTTTGCGATTGCTTCAATATTCCGCTGGTCACTTTCGTCGATGTTCCGGGCTTTCTGCCCGGCACGGCACAGGAATATGGCGGCCTGATCAAGCATGGTGCCAAGCTGCTGTTTGCCTTTGCCGAGGCCACGGTGCCGAAGGTCACCCTCATCACCCGCAAAGCCTATGGCGGCGCTTACGATGTGATGGCGTCCAAGCATCTGCGCGGCGATTTCAACTATGCCTGGCCGACAGCCGAAATCGCGGTCATGGGCGCAAAAGGTGCGGTGGAAATTATTTTCCGCAAGGATATTGCCGATCCGGCAAAAATTGCCGAACACACCAGCATGTATGAGGAGCGGTTTCTCTCGCCTTTCGTGGCAGCAGAACGCGGTTATATTGATGAGGTCATCATGCCGCATTCAACCCGCAAGCGCATTTCCCGCGCCCTTAAATTGCTGGAAAACAAAGATCTCACCAACCCCTGGAAAAAGCACGATAATATTCCGCTGTAGAAAATGCCGGAATAAGGTGATGGCATTGAACCGCTGCTTTATGATTGCAGCAGCCAGCCATCAAGTTCCTTCCCAAGAGACTGGTTCATCAGATAACCATACATGTCATGCGGATTGGAAACGAGTTTGTTGGTCTTGCTGTCTTTGTAGACCCAGCAATTATAAATCCTGATGTCTTTGATAGGCAGTTTCTTGCCATTCTGGTCTTTCATGTCCTTGTAGGCAGGTGCCACCTTTTCGATGTGTGACACGAAATCATCCTGAGCGTAGACATTCGTCCATCTACGGATTTGACCGTTTGGATATTTGTCCTCTGCCTCGGAATAGGTACCATCAAGGAGATTACGGCGAACGCCTGTTTCTCCCAGTGGATTGCCAAACGTGAGCCAAAGCGCGACGGATTTCTTTTGGGCGCGCAGATCAGAATATTCGCTCATGTGCGCGTATTTCCACATGACGTCATAAGCAACCATACAGCCCATGCTGTGAGACAAAAGGCAGACATCGTCACCATCCAAGAGGGCTTGGCGAAGGATTTCGTCCAGACGTTCTCGTATTTGCGACCCGATCATATGGGATGTGAGGTATTTGCCCATGTCTGCGGTAGCTGCATTGATGGAGATCGTATTGAGAATGCCACCGGTCAACAACGATCCAAACAGGCTTACGGCATCGGCGGCATCATCCAGAAAACGGAAGTCCTTCGCCTTGCTGAGGATTGTGTTGTATTCCGCTTGCGAAAAGCTGCGGTATTGGTCGGTCAATTTATATGCGGATTCTATATGTTTAAACGGAAAGCAAGGCTGGTTGCCATGGTTCGGATCACGATCTTTCAATTTATCTCTGACTGCCGAACTTTTCGCGGCGAGAATCTGATTGGAAATATCGCCGTAATAAACAAAGGTGAATTTGACCCGACCGCCTTGCAGGGCATCATAACCCTTGGTCGATCTGGCTCTTTGCAGCCCTCGTAAAATGGCCGTCTTGGCCAGCGTTCGCATAGGTGCTTCTGCAGGTTTGATATCCCGTCCGTGAATAAGGATAATGTGCTTGCCCATATGATCCCCTCGGTTATCGAAAGTAATAGGAAGAAAATACACGAAATACAGGATAATAAAAGTTTTAATTACTAAATTCGCAACCAAATTCATGGCCGGTAGCGTTTTTGACTCGGGTCAAATAAGGAAATGCTCTACCGTGTTGTCCGCCTGGTTGCCTTGCGCACGGATGGCTTTTTGCGGACTGTCTTTTTGGCTGTCGATGTTTTTTTGGCGGTTGGTGTCCGCTTGGTGGTGCTTTTCTTGCGGACAGAGGTGGATGTTGAGGCCCGCTTGCGGGTTTTCCTGGCCCCGAGTGATTCCGCAATCGTATCGCCGATCGTGTCGGACAATTCTTTTGTGAGGCCGGTCACAACTTGCCGCACCACTGTGGAAACCAGCGTATCAACAATGCTCTTTGTCATGCCGTTATCAGCCCCCTGAAACCGTTATCCTGGCAGATCACTCCGGTACGCTGGTCTGCAAGGCAAGCGCGTGCAGCACGCCGCCCATATTGCCCTGCAGGGCCTTGTAGACCATCTGGTGCTGCTGCACCCGTGTCTTGCCGCGAAAGGCTTCGGCGACCACCTCTGCGGCATAATGATCCCCGTCTCCGGCCAGATCACGGATGGTGACCTGTGCGCCGGGAATTCCGGCCTTGATCATGTCTTCAATATCGCCAGGTTTCATCGCCATCGGTCAGTCTCCTTCATTCACCCGGCAGCTTGGGCTGCGGGTGCCGTGCCATTCATGAAGTCAGGGAACCATGATTCATGGGCATGGCGCAATTGCGCAATTGCCAGCGGGCGGGATTGTCCCAGCTTCACATGTGAGCCGCCGGTGCGGCCAATCCACGGACAGAATACACCGGCGGTCCGGGCGCGGTCCTGAACGGCCTCAACATTGTTCTCGCAAACCGTCAGCACATAGCGGCCCTGGTCTTCGCCATAGAAAACCGGGACCGGGTTGACGTCATCAAGCGCGTGGACGGTTGCGCCGATGCCGGACGCCATCGCCATTTCGGCAACAGCCAGAGCCAGCCCGCCCGACGAGCAATCATGCACGGCAGTTGCCAGACCATCAACAATCAGGCCGCGCACAAAATCGCCCGTTTTCTTTTCGTGGGCAAGGTCCACATGCGGGGCAGTGCCATCCGTGCGGCCATGAACATCGCGCAGATAAACGGATTGTCCCAGATGCGTACCCCATGTTGCAGGAGCACCGGCCAGAAGAATGGCTTCACCCTGGGCTGCAAAGCGGATACGCGCCATTTTCGACCAGTCGGACAGAAGACCGACACCACCAATGGTCGGTGTCGGAAAAATCGCCTGACCATTGGTTTCGTTATAGAGGGACACATTGCCCGAAACGATGGGGAATTCCAGAACCGTACAGGCCTCGCCGATGCCCTTGATGGCATGAACCAGCTGGCTCATGATCTCCGGCTTTTCGGGATTGCCGAAATTCAGGTTGTCTGTGGCCGCCAGCGGCAGCGCACCCGTGGCGGTAATATTGCGCCAGCATTCGGCCACCGCCTGCTTGCCACCTTCAAAGGCATCGGCCTCGACATAGCGCGGTGTGACATCCGAGGAAAATGCCAATGCTTTTGTGGCATGGCCTTCCACGCGCACAACGCCTGCATCACCGCCGGGCAATTGCAGGGAATTGCCCTGGATCAGCGTATCATATTGCTCATAGACCCAGCGGCGCGAGGAATTGTTGGCAGAGCCCACCAGCGCCAGAAGCGCATCCGCCAGATCGGCCTCGGGGATATCATTTTCGGCCAGCGCAGGCTTGATCCTTGCCGGTGTCCATGGCCGGTCATATTCCGGAGCCTGATCGCCCAGATCCTTGATCGGCAGATTGGCCACTTCCTCGCCCTGGTGCAGGACACGGAATCGCAGATCATCCGTGGTCTTGCCGACAATGGCAAAATCCAGACCCCATTTGACGAAAATGGCCTTGGCCACGTCTTCCCTGGCGGGTTCCAGAACCATGAGCATGCGCTCCTGGCTTTCAGACAGCATCATTTCATAGGCCGTCATCCGGTCTTCGCGCACGGGAACCTGATCAAGGTTCAGTTCAATGCCCAGATCGCCCTTGGCTCCCATTTCAACAGCAGAACAGGTCAGCCCGGCGGCACCCATATCCTGAATGGCAATGACCGCCCCGGTCTTCATCAGCTCAAGGCAGGCTTCCAGCAGGCACTTTTCCGTGAACGGGTCTCCGACCTGAACTGTTGGCCGCTTTTCCTCGATGCTCTCGTCAAACTCGGCGGATGCCATCGTCGCGCCGCCCACACCGTCACGCCCGGTCTTGGCACCAAGATAGACGACCGGCAGACCGACACCCCTGGCTTCGGACAGGAAAATCGCATCGGATTTGGCAAGACCTGCTGCAAAGGCGTTCACCAGAATATTGCCGTTGTAGCGGCCATCAAATTCCACTTCGCCACCGACAGTCGGTACACCGAAGGCATTTCCATAGCCGCCGACACCGGCAACCACACCGGATACCAGATGCCGGGTCTTGGCATGGTCGGGCGCACCAAACCGCAGCGCATTCATCGCCGCAATCGGCCGCGCACCCATGGTGAACACATCGCGCAAGATGCCGCCAACACCAGTGGCAGCCCCCTGGTAAGGCTCGATATAGGAAGGGTGATTGTGGCTTTCCATTTTGAAAACAACGCAATCGCCGTCATCAATATCCACGACACCGGCATTTTCACCCGGTCCCTGAAGCACGCGAGGCCCCTTGGTCGGCAAGGTCTTCAGCCATTTCTTCGAGGACTTGTAGGAGCAATGCTCGTTCCACATCGCCGAAAAAATGCCCAGTTCCGTAAATGTCGGTTCGCGCCCGATCAATTCCAGAATGCGGGCATATTCATCAGGCTTCAGGCCGTGTGATGCAACAAGCTCTGACGTAATGGGACGAGTATTGGAAATGGTCATATCAGGATCCGGTCGGTGAAAACGCGCTGTACCCGGCATATAGCGTCATCTGGCACAAGATGCGACAGGAAAATGCTTCCTGCACAGGCCAATGGATCAGAACCGGTATCCGAGGGAAACACCAAGATGGGTCACGCCCTCATTGTTGCAATTATTGCACAGGTTGGCATGCGACGAATGATCATAGGTTCCCATCAGGCTCCAGTGCTCATCAATATCAAAGCCGACAGCATAATAATGGTGCAGCAGGATACGGCTGCCAAGCTTTGGCAAGGTTGAACCGCTTCCGTCGTCGCTCAGGCGTCCGTTATGGATGGTCGGACCGAATCCTATATCAATGAAGACATTATCCACGGGATATATCTTCCAGTCCAGACCAACAAAAGCCTGGCTTGTGGAGCCGATGAAACTGCCTGTTCCTCCGGCATAGATCCGGGGACGCAGCAGGAAATCCACCCAGCCGGACGCATTCTTCTGCTCGAGGGGATCAAAGAAAAGCGTTCCTGTGAAAAACAGGCCGGGCTCATAATGGGACAGATTTTCGTAATGCAGAGATCCACCAAAGCGCAGTTCGTCGGGCGTAAAATCCCCGGCCAGGGCAGAATGCGAAGAAAAAGCCAAACCCGCAAAGGCCAGCCCCATCCAAACTTTCCAATTCTCCGGCAATATGTTCATCTGCTTGAGGGACTTCGCTATGACTTTCACACAATGGGCAATGCACCGGCTGTGGACGACGCAGGGCATGAATCACCATGGCGGAAACTGACAGAATTTCAACCCGGAAATGGAATGGAAGCCGTATCCTTTGCATATTATTGCGGCATGGTTGCCTGACAGCCACGACCACCCGCCGCCCAGCGTTGGCTGTCCGCCTGAATGCGGGGTGCCAGCGCACTTCCCAGAAGCGGACCAAAAGCTTCCAGACGGGCCGGATTGCCCTCGGCCTGGATGACAGCCAAGGGGCGGGATTCAGGGGAGTGGGCCTTGACAAGCAGGATTCTCGGTCTTCCCGAGAAAGAGTTGAGTTCCGGAGCGAGCTTGTATTCGGCAAAGGCCGGATCCCTGGATTTGAACCAGCACTGGTTTGCCGAAAGCGCCACCCGCTCCATAGTGGAAAGCGCACTGCGGTCTGGTCCAGAAGGTGGCGCAGGACGTGACTGGCAGGCGCAAAGCCCCAGGGTCAGCATGCCGATACCTGCGAGAATTTTGAAAACAGACATTATGATCATCCCGCCAGTCGTGTGATATTGTATGGCAACAGCCCAATCAGGCGGCAATCACATCCAGTGCCGAGGCAAAGAGACCACGCCCGTCGCTACCGCCATGGGCTGCCTCGATCAGATTTTCCGGATGCGGCATCATGCCGAGCACATTGCCCTTGACATTGATGATACCGGCAATGTCATGGAGTGAGCCGTTCGGATTTGTGCCTTCGGCATAGCGGAAAAGCACCTGGCCATTGCCTTCAAGGGCCGCCAGCGTGTCCGCATCGGCAAAATAGTTTCCATCATGATGGGCAACAGGGCAGCGGATGATCTGTCCCTTGGAATAGGCACGGGTGAAATCCGTTTCCGCATTCACCACTTCCAGCCTGATCTCCTTGCAGACAAATTTCAGGGAGGCATTGCGCATCAGGGCTCCGGGAAGCATGCCCGCTTCCACCAGGATCTGGAAACCATTGCACACGCCCAGAACCTTCACGCCCTGGTCTGCCTTGGCCCTGATAGCCTGCATGACCGGCATACGCGCGGCAATCGCGCCGCAGCGCAAATAATCACCATAGGAAAAACCGCCCGGAATGACGATCAGATCCACATCCGGCAATTCGGTTTCGGTCTGCCACACAGTCACCGGAGCATGACCGGAGATTTTGGTCAGCGCCGCAATCATGTCGCGGTCACGGTTCAGGCCTGGAAGTTGTACTACAGCAGATTTCATGGGTGTGGTTCAAACCTTGCTTGGGCCTCTGCCAGCTCACGCAGCTCAAGGCGGTTTTCAATGCGGTCGATGCGACCGTCAATCCTGTCAACGCGCACATAGAGGTGGTTAACATCCATCTGCATGGCTGACAAAAGGCTGCGAATGTTCGATATTTCGGTTTTCATTCCTGACATTTCGACTTTGATCGAAGAAATTTCAGAGTGAACACGCTTCAAAAGCTCGTACATCAGCTCATTGGTAATGTCAGCCATGCCGCCGCCCTCAACATTCAGGATAGGGCGATACTATAGTTCTCGATAACCGTGTTTGCCAGCAGTTTTTCGCACATGGCCCTGATATCGGCTTCGGCTCGTGTACGGTCGTCAGTGTCCAGTGCAAGATCAAAAACCTTGCCCTGGCGCACCTGTCCGACACCGGAAAAATCGAGAGCGGCAAGTGCGCCCTCGATCGCTTTGCCCTGCGGGTCCAAAACGCCATTTTTCAGCGTGACTGTAACGCGTGCCTTGATCACATCACTCTTCCTCAAACCTTACTTGACCAGAACGGGACCGGTGCCGCGCGGCGGCTCGTTCTCGTTGATAATGCCAAGACGCCGCGCCACTTCCTGATAGGCTTCCAGAAGTCCGCCCAGATCCTGACGAAAACGGTCCTTGTCCATCTTCTGTTTTGTTTCGACATCCCAGAGACGGCAGCTGTCGGGTGAAATTTCATCCGCCAGAACGATCCGCATCATGTCACCTTCGTAAAGACGGCCACATTCGATCTTGAAGTCCACGAGCTGGATACCGACGCCGAGAAACAGGCCGGAAAGGAAGTCGTTGATACGGATGGCCAGCGCCATGATATCATCCAGTTCCTGCGGACTGGCCCAGCCAAACGCCGTGATATGCTCTTCCGAAACCATGGGGTCGTGCAGTGCATCGGACTTGTAGTAAAATTCGATGATCGAGCGGGGCAGGATCACGCCTTCTTCAATTCCGAGCTTCTTGACGAGGGAGCCGGCAGCAACATTGCGCACAACAATCTCAAGCGGAATGATTTCCACTTCCTTGATCAGCTGTTCGCGCATGTTCAGGCGACGGATGAAATGGGTCGGAATACCGATCTTGTTGAGATGGGTAAACACATATTCCGAAATCCGGTTGTTCAGCACACCCTTGCCGTCAATGACCTCTTTTTTCTGGGCATCAAAGGCTGTGGTGTCATCCTTGAAGAACTGGATCAAGGTGCCAGGCTCTGGTCCTTCATAAAGGATCTTGGCCTTGCCTTCGTAAATACGGCGGCGACGGTTCATAATATTTTCTCGTTGTTGGCGCCGGAACGGGAGCAGCGCATGGTCAATCTCTCTTGGTCCTTATCGGAAAAGAATGCATTCCACAATCCGCTATAAGGACTTCCCACAAGATGGCACCGTTAAATTCCATTTGCCATCCGGAGACCCGCGAACCGGGTCTCCCTAAAACTGGAATCAATTTTACCGGTTTGTTTTTGGGGTTTTCAATTTTTGTTTGTTATGACTGCTGCATACCCTTCAAAGTCAAGGGGCAAGCCGGAAAAACCGGCCAATAACGGGGGATCATCGACATGAAAGCATTTTGGGAGCGTGCACGGGCCTTTGAAGCAAAATTTGCCCGTAATGAAGACTTGAAGTTTCGCGCCGAAGTGCGCCGCAACAAGCTGATGGCCCTCTGGGCGGCGGATGTTCTGGGCAAGCCGGATGCCGATTCCTACAGTACGGATGTGATGATGGCAGCTGTTGAAAATCCTGTTCACGCCAATATTGTCAACCGCTTGCGCGATGATCTCAACGCTGCAGGGTTCAACGTACGCGAAACGGAATTGGAAAGCCGCATGCAGGAACTGATGGTCTCTGTGGTTGAGGAAATGAAAGCTGCCTGATCCGGCACCTGCCAACCGGTCCTGAAAGGCTCGCATCTGCGAGCCTTTTTGCCATTGTCCCTGCTGTCTGTACGGCCAATCCGGCCGGATTTCAAAAAAGTCGCATTGCACTTTTGCTCGTCATTTGATTTATGGATTTTCAACCCCATATCAGGGTCCACATTCGGAAAATACAATTCGGGAGACCAGACAATGAGCGGTATCAATGATCGGGAAAAGGCATTTGAAAGCAAGTTTGCCCATGATGCAGAACTGAAATTCAAGGCTGAAGCCCGCCGCAACAAGCTCCTTGGCCTTTGGGCAGCCGAACTCCTGGGCAAGGCTGATGCTGCTGCCTATGCATCGGAAGTGATCATGGCGGACTTTGAGGAGGCTGGCGACGACGATGTCGTGCGCAAGGTCAGGACAGATCTGGAAGCCGCCGGTATTTCCAAAACCGAAGCCGAGATTCGCGCCAAGATGAGTGAACTTCTGTCCGTGGCGGTTGACCAGCTTCAGGGCTGAGACCGCAGTTTCATAAAAAGAGCCGCTATTTCAGAACCGTCCGGCAAAACGGGCGGTTTTTTATGGTTTGAGCCGGCTCAGAAACCTGGCAAAGACCATCGTGCCCTCCGGCCACGGGCCATGGCCGGAATCGGCATTGATATGGCCGGATTCACCGGCATCGATAAATGTGGCCCCCCAGGAAGCGGCCAGTGCCTCTGCGGTGTCGAACGTCATGAAGGGGTCATTCTTGCTGGCAATGACCATGGAGGGGAATGGCAGCGGGTTGCGCGGGTAGGGGCCGAAGGTCTGCAAATGCTGCGGGCGGATTGTCGCATTGGCCACATCGGGCGGTGCCACCAGAAAGGCACCGGCAACGGGCCGTTGAAAATGCGGAATCGCATGGATGGCCGCGGCCACGCCCAGCGAATGGGCCACCAGCACCACCGGCTTTTGCGCCGCATTCACCTCTTTGATAATGCGCGCAACCCAGTCTTCGCGCACCGGCTTGTGCCATTCCTGCTGCTCCACGCGCCGTGCGGTCGACAGCTTTTCTTCCCAACGGCTCTGCCAGTGGGCGGGACCGGAATTGGTATAGCCGGGGATGATGAGGATCTCTGCGTCAGATGCTTTCATGCGCCCTGTGTGCTGGCTGATGTGTGAGTCGTCAAGGGTTGTTTTTTAGAGCATTTCATGTTTTAACGGAAGCATATCCTGCGTTGGTGAGATAGTTGGCGCATTCGTCTGGTTGGATTGTTTCGACCAGTCTGCCGATGTGCTGCCATGTGTCCTTGACGGTTCTCTTCTGCGCGTGGCGCATCCAGTGTTTGATCTTGGAAAAGGCCTGTTCGATCGGATTGAGATCTGGCGAGTAAGGCGGCAGAAACCAGAGCCGTGCACCGGCGGCTTTGATGCTCTTGCGGATGGCCGGTGACTTGTGACTTCCGGGATTATCCATGATGACGATATCGCCCGGCTTGAGAACGGGAACCAGTTGCTGCTCGACACAGGCAAGAAAGCACTGGCCATTGATCGGTCCGTCGAAGGCACACGGGGCCGTCATGCCATCGCTCCTCAACGCGCCGAGGAATGTCAGCGTGCGCCCGTGGCCGTGTGGTGTAAAGGCCCGCAGGCGCTTGCCTTTTGGTCCCCAGCCCCGGATGGGCGTCATGTTGGTCTTGATCCAGGTCTCATCAATGAAGACAAGGCGTTCAGGATCGAGATGCTGCTGCAATGTCTTCCATCGCCGTCGCCTGCGGGCGACGTCGGCACGGGTCTGCTCAAGGGCGAATAGTGTTTTTTTTAAAGCGCAGACCCTCGCTGCGTATGAATTCCCAAATTGTATTGTGTGAGACGGTAATGCCGCGCAAGGCCAGTTCGGCCTTCAGACCATGCAGCGTCAGATGCGGGTTCTGATCAAGCCGCTCGACAAGGAAGCCGCGATGGGGTTCCAGAAGGCGCTTGCGATGGCCTCCCATCTTGCCAGGGCGAACCGATCCGGTCGCGCGATAGCGCTGCGACCACTTCACCACCGAAGAGACGGCGACCGAGAAACGCGCAGCCACGGCCCGACTGCGTTCACCGCTCAATACCGCCGCAACAACACGTTCACGAAGATCATTGGACAAAGGTGCGGTCATCAGATGCTGGCCTCCTTCCAGCCAGCATCAATGAATCAGAACAAAAGTGATTTTGGAATCCCTCCCGATTCAGAATAGGACGGAAATGCTCTAGTGGATGGATCGGGATGTTTCGAGTGCGGATTGCGCGTCGCTTCACCCGCCACCTCAACATGAGGGTTTGGGGGATTTCGCGGCTGACCCTGAACTCTCGAATGGGGGTGGCGGTTCTCCTCACCCTCACACTGAGGTGCCCGCGCGAGCCAGAGGCGACGCGGGCCTCGAAGTGTCCGGGCCGGTCATCCCAAAAACCGCTATGCCGCGCCCTTGGCTGCAAACACCTTCGCCGTACCGTCAGGGTCGGATGCAATCACCCGCAGATAGGATTTGGCCGTCTGGTCCGGTTCGGTGCGGCCCTGTTCCCAGTCGCGAAGCGTACCAAGCGGAATCTGGTAGCGGCTGGCAAATTCTTCCTGTGTCAGCTCCAGCGCCCGGCGGATGATTTTGACCTGCGGCGTGCGTCGCGCGGTCTGGAAATCGGCTTGCGACCACGGCAGATTGTCAGGGTCAGCAAGCGCATTGGCATGGGTTTCATCGTCGCTCATCGTGTCAAGCGGGCTTGGTTCAGCGGTTGTCTTCATAGGCCTGACGTTCCGTTCTGTAGGCTTTTCTGGCCGAAATCATCCTGATGCGCTCTTGTCGTTCCGTGTAAATCACACTTAGAAGATGGCCACCGGCCATGCCGATAATTTTCAGGCGGATCTCACCGTAATCAGCAGTTCTGTCTTCAAATTCGACGGCGAAGGGATCGCGAAACACCGCCTTTGCTGCATCAAAACCAATACCGTGCTTGACAATGTTGCCGACCGCCTTCGCATCATCCCATTCAAATATTAGCATGGAAACCTACGGAAATCCAGTAGTGCGTTGCTTTGTGTATTTGCGATAGTATGAGTTTGGTTGCGGTTTGCAAGAACTGGATGTTTCGAGGGCGGATTGCGCTGCGCTGCATCCGCCACCTCAACATGAGAGCTTGGTGCTATACCGCACCTTTCATCACAAACGCCCTTGCTGTGTAAGGGGCTGCAATCTCTTTCCCTGAAGGTAAGGCACTTGTTCTGCGTATACAAAAAGGCCTCGAACCATCGAGCAGAGCGCGGGATGGTTCGAGTGCCAAGCTCTCCCAGGCTAGCTCAACATGAGTATCTGGTTTAAAAGCTCATTGGCATTATTTATGAGGCTTCTGCGTCCCTTTCGTATCGCCATAGCCGGGCTTCGGCACCCGCTCTATCACTGTTGTTCTAGGGCGGCGCTCGGCGACAGAAATAGGGATAAATTGACCTGTTTTTGCATCGCGGCCCGCTTCGAAAGTCTTACTATCTTTAGCCATGTTTTAATTCCTTATACATGCTTTTGAATGTCGCTCACTCGACTCCGATCGCAGACTCCCCTTATAGTACCCATGCTACAGGCTTTGGGAAGCAGTTCTCTTAGCCCCGCAAGAGCAACAGTTCTTTGCGGTTTGCAAAGCCGGGCCTTGGCGGGCTCGGCTTTGTTGTTTCTGGCGAACTCGACATAAAGATCTCCTTATATCTGATCCCGTTTTGTTCGCCAATTTACTTGGCCCGGGATTTTTCCCGGGCCGTATTCATTCAAACCATCCGCTACCTATCAGCTGCAACCGCTCGTGCTTCCGCATGTATCGCACTTCTCGCAGGTGCCGTTACGCACCATGGTGAAGTTGGAGCATTCCGAGCACATATTGCCGGTATAGCCCTGCAGGATGGATTTCTGCCGCCGGTCGCTTTCCATCTGTCTGGCTGCCTTTGCCGCATCGGCCTCGCCCTGGGCTGTATCGGTAAAGAGGCTTTCTGTTTCCACCACTTCCGCCAGTTCTGCAGCCCGTTCCTCATAGTCGCGCTTGAAGGCCGTGGCCTCCGATGTGGCGATCTCGAACTTGCGGGCAGTGGCCGTCATCGACGACACCATCGAGGTCACGGTCGCACCGCCGGATTTCAGCGGCTGGACAGAGGCCGAACCCTTGGGCTCGCCGGAAGAGACCAGCGTTGGCTTGTAGCCGCGCGTCAGGCCCTTGGACACAGCCTCGGCGCGGCCTTCATGAATGCCCTTGCCAAGCGTGGTATTGGCAAAATCCGACGTATCCACATGCGCCAGATCATGGCGGTTGAGATAGGACACGGCCAGTTCGCGGAAAATATAATCCAGAATCGAGGTTGCCGAACGGATGGCATCATTGCCCTGCACCATGCCGGCAGGCTCGAATTTGGTATGCGTGAACGCATGCACATATTCTTCCAGCGGCACGCCATATTGCAGGCCGAGCGAGATGGCGATGGCGAAATTGTTGAGAAGACCGCGCAGCGTTGCGCCTTCCTTGTTCATGTCGATGAAGATTTCGCCAAGGCGACCATCATCATATTCGCCGGTGCGCAGGAAGACGGTATTGCCGCCGATCTTGGCCTTCTGGGTATAGCCCTTGCGCCGGGTTGGCAGCTTTTCCTGTTCGCGCACGACACGCTCGATCACCCGCTCGACAATCCGCTCGGTCACGGTCACTGTCTGGGCGGCAGCAGGGGCTGCAATGAAATCGTCCATCTGGTCATCATCATCCTCGTCCTCGATCAGCGAGGCATTGAGCGGCTGCGACAGCTTGGAACCATCGCGGTAAAGCGCATTGGCCTTCAGCGCCAGTTTCCAGGAGAGCATATAGGCGCTCTTGCAATCTTCCACCGTTGCCTCGTTCGGCATGTTGATGGTCTTGGAAATCGCACCGGAGATAAACGGCTGGGCCGCCGCCATCATGCGGATATGGCTTTCGACAGAGAGATACCGCTTGCCGATCTTGCCGCACGGATTGGCGCAATCAAACACCGGCAGATGCTCGCGCTTCAGGCCGGGTGCGCCTTCCAGCGTCATGGCACCGCACACATGGATATTGGCAGCCTCAATGTCCTTCTTCGAGAAGCCCAGATAGTCCAGCAGGTTAAAGTCGGAGGAGGCCAGCTGCTCGTCGCTCACCTTCAGGGTGTTCTTCAGGAAATCGGCACCCAGAGACCACTGGTTGAACACGAACTTGATGTCAAAGGCCGCCTTCATGGCTGCGTTCAGCGTCTCGATCTTGTCATCGGGGAAGCCCTTGGCCTTCAGCGAGCCGGGGTTGATGCCGGGAGCCTGGTTCATATTGCCATGGCCCACAGCATAGACTTCGATTTCGGCGATCTGGCTCTCGCTGTAGCCCAGCGCCCGCAGCGCTTCCGGCACGGCACCGTTGATGATCTTGAAATAGCCGCCGCCGGCCAGTTTCTTGAATTTCACCAGCGCAAAGTCAGGCTCGATACCGGTCGTATCGCAATCCATCACCAGACCGATCGTGCCGGTGGGGGCAACAACGGAAACCTGCGCATTGCGGTAGCCGTGTTTCTCGCCCAGTTCCAGCGCCTTGTCCCAGGCAGCCGTGGCATGGGCTACCAGATCGGCATCCGGGCATTCGGAATGGATGAGCGCAACCGGATTGACCGACAGGCCCTCATAGCCGGTCGTCTCGCCATGGGCCGCGCGGCGATGGTTGCGGATCACCCGCAGCATCGAGTCGCGGTTCGGCGCAAAGCCGGGGAAGGGACCGAGCCTGGCGGCCATTTCCGCCGATGTGGCATAGGAAACACCGGTCATGATGGCAGACAGCGCACCGCAAATGGCGCGACCTTCTGTCGAATCATAAGGAATGCCCGACGACATCAGGAAGCCGCCGATATTGGCATAGCCCAGACCCAGCGTGCGGTATTCATAGGAGAGTTCGGCAATCCGGCGCGAAGGGAACTGCGCCATCATCACCGAGATTTCCAGAACGATGGTCCACAGGCGCACGGCATGTTCGTAATCGGCAATATTGATGCGCTTGGTGGCTGCATCCTTGAATTGCAGCAGGTTCATCGAGGCGAGGTTGCAGGCCGTATCATCCAGGAACATATATTCCGAGCACGGGTTCGACGCGCGGATGGACCGGCTGCAGGTGACGTGTGCCAGTCATTCATGGTCGTGTTGAAATGCAGGCCCGGATCGGCAGACGCCCAGGCGGCATAGGAAATCTGTTCCCACAGGTCGCGCGCTTTCAGCGTCTTGACCACCTTGCCATCCTTGCGGGCGGTGAGGTTCCAGTTGCCGTCGGTTTCCACGGCGCGCAGGAAATCATCCTTGAGTGAAACGGAATTGTTGGAATTCTGCCCGGAAACGGTCAGATAGGCCTCGGAATCCCAGTCGGTGTCATAGGTCTTGAAATCCAGGTCCGTATAGCCCTGGCGGGCAAACTGGGATAACCCGCTTGACCAGATTTTCCGGAACCATGCTTTTCTTGGCCGCACGGATTTCGCGCTTGAGGGCAGGGTTCTGGGCCGGGTCAAAGCAGCCATCATTGTCGGCCTTGCAATTGATGCAGGCGCGCAGGATTTCTTTCAGGTGTTTTGCAACAATCTTGGAGCCGGTGACCAGCGAGGCCACTTTCTGCTCCTCGCGCACCTTCCAGTTGATATATTCCTCAATGTCGGGATGGTCGGCATCCACCACCACCATCTTGGCCGCGCGACGGGTTGTGCCACCAGACTTGATGGCACCGGCTGCCCGGTCACCGATTTTCAGAAAGCTCATCAGTCCGGAGGATTTGCCGCCGCCCGACAGTTTCTCGCCCGATCCGCGCAGGTCGGAAAAGTTGGACCCTGTGCCGGACCCATATTTGAACAGCCGGGCTTCACGCACCCACAGGTCCATAATGCCGCCTTCATTGACCAGATCGTCCTCGACCGACTGGATGAAGCAGGCATGCGGCTGCGGATGTTCATAGGCCGATTTCGATTTGGTCAGCTTTTGCGGTAAACGGATCCACATAAAAATGACCCTGGCCCGGTCCGTCAATGCCATAGGCCCAGTGCAGGCCGGTATTGAACCATTGCGGAGAATTGGGGGCAACGCGCTGAGTGGCCAGCATATATGCCAGTTCGGACATGAAGGCGGCAGCATCCTCTTCGGAGGCAAAATACCCGCCCTTCCAGCCCCAGTAGGTCCATGTTCCGGCCAAACGGTCAAACACCTGACGCGCATCCGTTTCAGAGCCATAACGCTCCTCCTTCGGCAGGCTTGCAAGCGCGTCATGGTCAGGCTCCGAACGCCACAGCCAGGACGGAACAGCATTTTCCTCGATCTTCTTCAGACGCGCAGGTACACCGGCCTTGCGGAAATATTTTTGCGCCAGAACATCGGTCGCCACCTGGCTGAACTGCGACGGAACATCAATATCAGCCAGACGGAACACGATGGAACCATCCGGATTGCGAATTTCACTCAGTGCCTTGCGAAAGGCGATGTCGGCATAGGCTGACTGCCCGGCTTTGGTAAAACGTCGTTCGATGCGCATGTCGTCGTTCCTTGTTCTGGCCCCTGCAGCGCCGCTGCCGCGAGACAATAATAGTTCTTCCGGCAAAGCGCCTTGGGATCGCGCAGCCAGTTTTGCTTGCTTCGTCTGTATGGAGACTCAACGATGTGAGACCCTATATATTGTGGCAAGGCTGACTGCAAAACCTAAATATAGTCTTAACGCAGCTTTCATGCCACTATCCACAGGTCGCTTTGGCGAAAAAATGCGACAATAAGCTGTCGCGACAGTGAGGCCATTGAAACCCGCACTACCCAGACATCATGTCTGCAATTTTATGATTTGATCAGCCCCGAAACTCTTTGATCACGCCGCCGCCGCAACGAGTTCCTATTAACGGGATATGCAGTGATTCCGTCAAGAGGTGGTTTGCAGCAGAATGACGGACGCTAGATATTGTGTGTTTGGGGTGTGGAAAACGGGGAGAACGCCTGAATGCCGAAAAATCAGCAGGTTGCGCCGTTTCGTGGGTGTGTTGAACCCCCTGATGAGCGACGGGCAGGATAAAAAACAGAAAGATTTTTTTTGCGGCTTTCAAATTGCGAAAAATCATGGGTCCGTTGCCGCTTTGGGTTTGGCGACTGATTCTCCGCGTCATCACAGTCATGAAATCCGAAAAGATCTTTTGAGAAAATTCATGTAACACACTGTAAAATAACAAACGGACCCTGCGGGTCCGTTTGTCTGTCGCTCAATGGAACATGCTGTTACAGCGCGTCGAGGTTTACACCGACGGTAATGGCTCCTATCGGAATTCCGGCCTCGTCGGAAATGGTCAGGCTCGCCTGTGACTGCAATGCCTGTGTTGATTCGTCCTTTTCGGCGGCGTCCACAAACAGAACATCCTTGCCGGCACCGAAACTCTTCTGGAACTTGTCCTCGTCACCCTGCCAGTAATCCGATGTTGCATCGCTCTGGCCGACATTCAGTCCCTTGGCATCCATGACGAACACTTCGGCGATGACGCCATTGGAAGCGCCCTGCTTTTCTTTCAGGAAGGCAGAAACCGGATTGGCGAGAATAGCGTTAATCATCGGCTTTTCGGAGGAATCCACCTCGGCACGCCATGCCTGGTCCAGTGCGTCGATATCACCCTGCGCCAGACCGGCATTGGCTGCGTTCTGGGCCTTGACAGCCGAAATGATGACGGGGTCGTTGACCCAGGACTTGATGTCCGTGTTCATGAATTCTGTCACCGGCGCCACATAGGCTTCTTCTGCCTGTGCGAAGGTGCAAAGGGAAAGGGTGGAAAGAAGAATAAAAACGTTACGCTTGATCATGCTGTTTCCTCGGGTTGGCTTATTTTGTGACTGCACTGCACTGTATAAACCTCGTATTCCGGCACAGGTCTTGACCGGGATCATGCCGTGTACCGCAACGGAGCGTAAGCGCCAGCAGGGTCTGCATCGCCACGTCCATCCAGTGAAAATCGTTCAACGGCACTTTTCAGATGAATGCCCTGCTGGTTCAGATCCTGGCAGGAAGCATTGGCTTCTTCCGCCATTGAGGCATTTTGCTGGGTGACCTTGTCCATACGTGTGATGGCCGTATTAACCTCGGCAAGGCTTGTTGCCTGGTCGCGATAGGCGCTGACAATGGTCATGATGCTGGAGTTGATCTCCTCAAACTGTTCACCTATGGTCTTGAGGGCATCACCCGTACTGTTCACAAGGGCCACACCGGCGGCAACTTCCGTGTTGGAAGACTCAATCAGCCCCTTGATTTCCTTGGCTGCCTGTGCCGAACGCTGTGCCAGCGCCCGCACTTCCTGCGCAACAACGGCAAAGCCTTTGCCTGCGTCTCCGGCACGTGCAGCCTCGACTCCGGCATTGAGCGCCAGAAGATTGGTCTGGAAGGCAATTTCATCAATGACACCGATAATTTGGCCGATCTGCGTGGACGAATTCTCAATCTTGCCCATGGCACCAATAGCTTCACGCACCACGGTGTTGGAAGCATTGGCCCTGGACCGCGTTTCACCGATCAGAACGCCGGCATTGGCTGTGACGGCGGAGGATTTCTGGACAGAGGCTGTCAATTCATCCAGGGCTGCTGCCGTCTGCTCAAGCGTTGCTGCCTGCTCTTCGGTCCTTTTGGAGAGCTGGTTCATGGCACCTGCAAGTTCGTGGGAGCCATTTTCCACCTGACGGGAAGATCGTGAAATATCACTTAATGTTTCTGAAACGGCATCCACCATACGGTTGAAATTGGCCTCGATACTGCGGAAATCGGCACCCAGATCCGGCAGGTGCACGGTAAAATCGCCACCGGCCAGCTTCTCAAGCGCCACCGCCAGCGTGGATACGACATGCGTCTGTGCATCGGTCACTGATTGCATGGCTTGCGCATTGCGCGTGCGCTCAAGGCCAAGGGCGGCCCGTTGCTCCTCTGTTTGACGATCCTGCTCCTGCTTTTCGAGCGTGGCACGGCGAAACACATCAAGGGATTGTGCAACAACGCCCATCTCGTCGCCCTTGTGCAAAAACGGGATGGGGGAATCCAGATCGCCCGATTGCAGGGTTCCGATCCGGGCGCTGATCTGCCGCAAGGGCCTGCCGACGAGATTGCGCATGGCGACAAAAAACGCTGCCAGCCCGGCAAGGATCACCCCCGCCTGTATGCCGATCAGAAGCCCGGTGCTCCTGTAGGCTTCGCTATAGATCGCGTCTGTTGACCAGACCGTCGTGACCGTGCCCGTGGGCTTTCCTGCCTTGTCTTTGGGCAGGGGCGCGACAATGGCCACAAGGTCGTCGGCGGCATGCAGCTCGCTGACGACAGTTGAGTCAGGCTGCGCCGATATCAGTTCGGCCAGTTCAGCATCGGAATATGCGGCTGGAGCCGCATCCAGGGTCCATGTGTCAACCACCTTTCGGTCAAGGTTTGCGGCTGAAAACTGGACAAGATGCAAGGACGGATCGTTCCGGTACATGGCATAGGCATCGCGCACGACATCGGCCTTGCCCCATTTGACCCCGCCGCCCGCGACAGAGGCAAACTGCTCGGCATTGCTTTTCCAGTTGGCAATGGCGTTGTGCAGGGAGGATCGTGTCTGGTTGTTCCATGTATAGGTCGCCATGACAGCAAGTCCGGCAATATTGGCCAGAACAATGATCAAGGAAAGCTTGGTCGTCAGCTTCATATTGGCAAACTGTTTTGTCATGCGCCGTTCCCAATTCTGCCAGATATACCAAAGGCGGATTTCTCGGCTGCCCGTGCCACAGGAATGTCGCAACCGGCATGGCCTCATGCCCCGGAGGCAATGATGAATATTAAAAATAAATAAAATATGTTAAAGATTGTATAATACAGTTTACTGTCGTTAAAGGAGATGGGCGAGCCGCACGCAATCGGTTCCTGTCATCGAGAGCTGGTATTAAAACCGGCCTTTAACCGGTTTTTACAGTCAGGTATTCCTATTGCGTGTCGCGCAAAAGTGTGCAGCGGTTTTGCGAAAAAGACACGCATAAACAAAAAGATAAAGCCTGTCGCATGAATCCGGTTCGCCGCGATGGGCTTTAGAGGGCTGTCAGGGACAGTCCGCAACCGTTGGTCCGAACACCTGTTCAAAAGCTTCGCGCAGCCGCATGTCGACATCGCTCATCAAAACCAGTTGCCCGAGATCTTCAAGGCTGGTCACGCCATAGGTCTGGATCCCGCAAGGAACAATGCCGGAAAAATGCGACAGATCGGGATCAACATTGATGGAGAGGCCATGAAAGCTCACCCATTTGCGCAGCCTGATGCCGAGCGCTGCAATCTTGTCTTCAGCCATTGCGCCGTCGGGCAGGCGAGGGCGCTCCGCACGTTGCACCCAGACCCCGACGCGGTCTTCCCGGCGCTCTCCCTTTATATTCATCGCTGCAAGCGTGGCAATGATCACCTCTTCCAGCGCGGCAACAAAGGCCCGGACATCCGGCTTGCGGCGTTTCAGGTCCAGCATCACATAGACAACCCGTTGTCCGGGGCCGTGATAGGTATATTCGCCGCCGCGCCCGGTGGCATGAACCGGAAAGCGGTCCGGCTCTATCAGATCACGCGCATGGGCGCTGGTGCCTGCCGTATAGAGCGGCGGATGCTCCACCAGCCACACCAGTTCGTCGGCCCGGCCTTCGGAAATGGCCAGAACCTCTGCTTCCATGGTGGCAACCGCCACATCATAGTCCACAAGCGAATCGGCAATGCGCCAGCGCACCGGCGGCGAGCCGGGGCTGGCAAACAGGGTCTTGCCCAGTGCATTGCGGTGCGGAGGAAAAGGCGGGGATGTGATTGCGTCCATGAACTCTGCTTTGCCAAACAAGGCCTGCGACCACAGGCAACAGGCGGAATATAGGATATTTTCGCCCTTTTCCAAATAGTTCCGGTTACAGTCAAAAAACTGCCATACCACTCTTGTGCACCCGGAAGGCTTTTGCTACATGCAGCCCGGCTGAGACAATCAGCTCTACCGGGATGCGGTCATGGCGGAATTGGTAGACGCGCAGCGTTGAGGTCGCTGTGGGGCAACCCGTGGAAGTTCGAGTCTTCTTGACCGCACCAAAAAAAACCCGGCTTAGGCCGGGTTTTTTTGTAATCAATAGCTTGGTTTTTGAATGTGTACCACGTAAAATTAGCCGTGGAACAGTTTGACTCGGCAGATCTCCCGAATGCGAGTATTCGGTCAAATAGCGTGTATTGCCCACCTGCAAGCCTTAAGGTACGTCAATTTTGTGTCGCGCCAAAAACTTATTTCCGAAAAAATCTTACATATAGCTCAAACTGGAGCTTTTAAATTCCAGTCACATATTCTGGAGGGAACTCATTCAAGACATGCCTATCTGAGATTTATCGCTATCGGTTCGGCGTACGCCGGAATCAAGAACGGGAAAGTGAACGCTCCATATCCCGATCGCTTGCCCTGTCTACCGTATCAACAAAATTGCGATACTTAAGTTTGCTTTCCTCAATCAGCCGAACGTCCGACGTTGGCATTTTCCGATTCTCGGAACCTGTAACGTTTTCAATAGTTTGACGAAGTGTTCTAGGGCTTGTTAGTACGTTCTTACTCATGGTTTCCTCGTTATCTGATTCGCTTGGCGGATTGCGTACCTAGAATTGAGCTCGGAGTTAAAAAAATGCTTCCGTTTGATCCAGACCAAACCCTCATGCTTAGTGATGACAGCGACATCTATAGGTCCGCCAACAGTCTCAGACGGCTTCGTTACCTTCTCCTTCAATGATTGAAGAGTTATTAACGTTTCAGCCAATTCAGCCATTTCATCTACCGGAAGAAATCGAAGTACATTTCTTAAAGGGAAGGCGTGTTCGCGTCTAGCCTCGTCCATTACCTTATCACTGATTTCAGCCGTTGTATCAGCCACCAGCTTGTCGAAATTTGCTAACTTCGATATATCTCCTCCTGAGTTTGCAATAACATTTTGACCAAAATCAGTCAGACAATGGTCCACTGCCATTAAAAGTGATCTATACACATCGAAGCTTAACCCAGTCTTGAAAGTGTCAATCATCGAGGTTTGTGCGAAGCCCGAAAGCCATGCAGCATTATTATGGTCGATGGCTTCAGCACCAATTTTTTTGTAAATCGATTTTCCACCAAGTAGGCCATAAGAATTATATTGAACACTTGCAGGGTAAATTTCGTGATCGCCGAACCCTGCAAAAACAAGGCCCGTTGTCGACAGATAGGTGTCTGCCTTACAGAGTGCTAAACCCAGTGCCGATTTCGCGATGTCGACGATGTTTCGCGGGATATCAATTGCCAGTTCTCCCAAGAGCCTTTCCAGTTGAGAAGATACTTCTGCATCGAAATCAGAAATGATCTTTTTTGCATCCGCCTCGGAAACACTGTCGGGAAGATCCTGTGGATCCAATTCAGATTTCACGTTTGCGAACATTTCGGCGATAGCTTTTGGCCTATCTTCATCGCTCTTGTCTTCTGTGCACACGTGTATCCACGTCACGACAATTTGGAAAACTGCTGAGACAGCGGCAGACTGTTGTATATCAATGGGGAAATAGTCATGGGAAGCCTCCAAGAAGGAGAACAACTCTTTTGCATAGTCATCTACTGTATTGAATGATTTATCCGCCAAATGAGCGCGGAATGACTTGACGACCAACTCCCACGGCACACTTAATATGTCAGCAGAATCAAAGATCATGAGGCCAATAGGGTGAGTGTTCGATAGCTGAAACACTTTGTTTGCGCCCTTGAAATATCTGTCCTCCCGCCGACCATCGGTCCATTTCGAAACGGTCGTAGCGGAATCTGCTGCGAGCACTGGTCATGTCCCGAGGCGTGGTGTAGGTTGCATCGTGTTCACGCGGTTTCCCGGCATTGCCGGTTGTGTCAGTTTGCCACGGCTGGCAAGCTGGTGACGGGATTATTGCTCAATGGAGCCATGGTTTCAAGTGTCATATATCTTGCCCGTTGCACAGCCCATTCGTCGTTCTGCTCCAGCAGCAAAGCGCCCACAAGGCGGATGATGGCGGCCTCGTTGGGGAATATACCGACGACATCGGTTCGCCGCTTGATCTCGCCGTTTAGCCGTTCAATCGGATTGTTCGAGCGCAGCTTGGCCCGGTGCTCCTTTGGAAAGCTCATATAGGCCAGGACATCCTCTTCAGCATCATCCATCAGCTTTGCCAGTTTGGGCACGGAGCTGCGCATCTGGTCTGCCACCCTGCGCCATTGTGTTTTCGCCTCCTTTGCATCGTCCTGCGCGAATGCCGTGGCGATATAGGCCGAGACAACCCGGCGGCCGCTTTTGCCTGCATGGGCCAGCGCATTGCGCATAAAATGCACGCAGCAGCGCTGCCATGTGGCGCTAAAGACCCGTTCAACGGCAGCCCGGATCCCCTCATGCGCATCCGAAATCACCAGCTTGACACCGCGCAGGCCCCGGCGTGCAAGCTTGCGCAGAAACTCTGTCCAGAAGGTCGCCGCTTCCGAAGCGCCAATATCCAGCCCCAGAACCTCGCGCCGCCCGTCGGCATTGACGCCGATGGCCAGAATGGCGGCAACCGGGACAATCCGGCCTTCCTGCCGCACCTTCACATAGGTGGCATCAATCCACAGATAGGGCCAGTTTCCCTCAATTGGCCTGTCGAGAAAGGTGTTCACCCGGCCATCAATATCCTCGCAGAGCCGCGAGACCTGACTCTTGGAAATACCGCTACCGCCCATCGCCTTGACCAGATCATCGACCGAGCGCGTCGAAATGCCCTGCACATAGGCCTCCTGAATAACGGCGACCAGCGCCTTCTCCGCCATCCGGCGCGGCTCCAGAAAGCTTGGGAAATAGCTGCCCTTGCGCAGTTTGGGGATGCGAAGCTCCACGGTTCCGGCCCGCGTCTCCCAATCCCGGTCCCGATACCCGTTGCGTTGGGCAAGCCTCGCCGGGCTCTTCTCGCCATGGGCCGCACCGGCCAGGCTACCCACTTCCAGCGCCATCAACCGGTTTGCTGCAAAGGCGATCATCTCTTTCAAAAAATTGCTGTCGCCGGTCTGTTCCAGAAGGGCGTGGAGGTCCATAATGTCTGTGGTCATCGGTTGTTTCCTTGTCGGTTCGGGTTTTGCAACCAAACTCTGACAGAAAACCGGTGACCACCGCCCTAACGCCGCTTGTCCTGCAGCGCTGGATGAGGGCGCGCACAAGCGGCGAAAGGCCTATGCAACCTACACCACGGGATGGGACGTGACCCGAGCACTACGGCAAGTCTATTCATCATGCAAACTTCAGATGTCATCTGATAATCCTCTTGAATAAATACTAGTTAATCATGATTCTATTTCAGATTGCAGTCTCTATTAAAAAAATCCAGATGAAATATATGGGGGCTTCCGATAATTCAGTCGACTTTGATCGCACTTGCCGTAACTTTTAATCGATGAAGCCGTTACCGGTATTAAGGATAACTGGATGTTGTCTACACGAGTGGGCCTTGGAGTCTAATTGGCCATCCTGTCGCTATCGACAAGATGGCATTTCTATAGAAAAAAATGATTCGCCGATGGTACACATCCAATGTAACCTATTGATACTTATGCACCGAACTTTCCTGTTCGTGGTACTTTATTTTACATAGAAACAATAGGTTAAGGGTCACGGTCCGGTCTTCTTGACCGCACCAACAGATTAAAGAACCCGGCCTTGACCGGGTTTTTTAATGTCCGGATTTTCGGGAAAACGCCCTTTAAACCGCAGGCAAATCCACCACAAAACTTGCGCCGCCGCCCTCGGGGGCCTGGTAATAGACCCTGCCGCCGTGGTGGTCGGCGATCTGGCGCACGAGGGACAGGCCAAGACCCCAGCCGCCGGCCGTTTCGCTGCGGCCGGACGGGCGGTAGAACGGTTCAAACACACGGGTCCATTCGGTTTCAGGCAGACCGGCACCGTGATCGCGCACCGTCAGGCGCATGAGATTGTCCGGCGTGCGGGCCACAGACACACAGACCGGTGCCTGCCCGTGACGCATGGCGTTCTGGACGAGATTGCGCACCAGACGCCGCAACAGCCGCGGATCACCGCGCACGGTCACCTCTTCGCCTTCAGCGTCTATCCCTTCGGCAGAGGCTTCCTCGGCGGCAACGGCCAGAATGGCAACATCCTCGCTCCGTTCCAGCCCGCTGACACTGTCCAGACGGCTGGCCAGCAGGATTTCTTCGACCAGCATATCCAGTTCTGCCAGATTGCGGATGATTTCGGATTTGATTGTGTCCGTCTGCGCCGTCTCGTACAGTTCGGTTGCCATACGCAATCGCGCCAGCGGCGAACGCAACTCGTGACTGGCATTGGCCAGAAGCGAACGGTGCCCGGCGATCAGTCGCTCGATTTGTGCGGCCGCCTGGTTGAAGGTGCGCGCCACACTGGAAATTTCATCCTGTCCCTCTTCTGCAACACGGGTTTCCAGTTCACCCTTGCCCCAGGTTTCCACCCCTTTGCGCAGGGTTTCCAGCCGACGGGTAAAATGGCGCACAACAGGGTAGGCGGCAAGGCCGATGGCCCCTGCAATCAGGAAGATGATGAAAGCCGGGCTGCGAAACCCGCCGGGTGGCGCAGGAAATTCGAGATTGGTGATCACCCGTCGGCCATCCAGCAGATCTACGGAGACCAGATTTTCTGTCTGCCTCTCACCACGTTTTGCCATGCGCTGCAGCCGACCCATCGGCGGCAGGGGTGGACCG
>CBDFGT010000018.1:0-97322 GCA_965247225.1 Rhizobiaceae bacterium
GAATTTGCGCAGCATCGCGCCGGTCGCCTCGATATCGGCCTGCATATCCGGGCCGGATCCGACCATGAATATGTGGTCGAGGTAAACGGCGACAATGATCTTGTCGATGCCTTTGAAATGGCTTGCAGTCTTGGCCCGCAGGATTGCATTGTAACCGATGTTTTCCGTTCTCGAAACGATGTGACGATTCCGGCACAGGAAAGGATGTCCGTTGAATATGCTTCCCGTCTGGACCCCCGTCGGTCTGTCCCGCTCCGTGGAAACCGGAACATCATCCGGCACACTTGTCAACGGCAAGGAATATGTGGTCTGGCGCGACAGTCGTGGCCGCGCCCATATCTGGGAGGACCGGTGCCCGCATCGCGGCATGCGCCTGAGCTTCGGCTTCGTGCGTGGCGACCATATCGCCTGTCTCTATCACGGCTGGCAATATGACGAGGCCGGGCAATGCCGCCATATTCCGGCACATCCCGATCTCGACGTTCCCAAAACCATCAAGGTTGCAACCTCACGCACGCTGGAAGCTGCCGGAATGATCTGGCACGGGCCGGACATCGGTGAGCCGGGACAGGAGGAGACCGCGCTTTCAGCCATGGATGCTTGCACGGCCGTGCACAGCCTGTTCGTCGATTGTCCGCCGGACAAAATCGCAGACCATATCCGCCATTTTATCTTTCAGGGTTTTTCGCCGGCTGTTGAAATTGTCCGTCCTGGCCTGTGGGAAATAGGCTTTGGCGAGGACCGGCTCTATGCGGGTGTTCAGATCATGACAGAAAAACGAACCGGCCTGCATCTGGCACTTTTGCGTCCGGACGCGGATGCCGCAACGGTAAAACACTATATCCGCTACAGCATTGCCCTGCGCCATCATATCGAAAACCATGCTCTTTTCGGGGAATTCTGATGCCGGATATCACACTTTACACCTATGAAATGGACGAGCGCTGCTATCGCGTCCGGTTGCTCCTGTCCTTTTTGAGGCTGGACTGGAAGCCTGTTGCGGTCAATCTTTATCCGGCGCAGGAAACGCTCCGGGAGCCGTTGATATCGCTCAATCCAACCGGTGAACTTCCGACACTTGTCGATGGCGGGCTGACACTGTTTGGCACAGAGGCCATTTTGATGCACCTTTCCCGTACCTGTGATGCAGACCGGACCTGGCTGCCCGAATCGGCTGCGGGTTTTGCCCTTGTTGCACAATGGCTGGTGTTTTCCGCAACGCAACTGACCGTAGCCGTCTTGGCCCGTCATGCCGCAATCTTCAGCCAGCCGGGTGACGGCGAGGCCCTGGCGCGCGCGGCAAAATCCGCCTTTCGAATCATGGATGATCATATGTGTTTGCGCCAGGTCGACGGTTCGGAGTGGTTTGCAGGATCCCGTCCGACATTGGCGGATCTGGCCCTGTTCCCAGCCTTTGCGCTGTCACGCGATTTTGGCATAGATCATGATGAATTTCCCGCATTGAGGCGCTGGGTTCGCGCATTCCGCACACTTGACGGATTCAAAACCATGCCGGGCATTCCGGATTATTACTAGTGGTTTGATTTCGACATTTGCATCCGTTCGCAGCACACTCGAGAGCAAATGTCGAAATCATAAAAACCACTAGCAAGACTATGATTCTAGTGGAATGAATTTGACATTTGAGTCCCGGTAGCGGCGACCTCTCAACTCAAATGTCAAATTCATTCCACTAGAACGATTCCATTTTACCCTGAACCGCTCTCTCAACCACAATGCAAGGATGCATGCCAGGACAACCCGGTAGCTATTGTGTTATCGGAAAAGGGGTTGGGGCAAACAGGAAATTGTGCGTGCAGACACTTGTGCTCAAGATCGAATAGCTTGATTTTCCCTTGACTTTGCCTGACGCATCTTATCTATACCAAGAACCATTTTATCGATAAAAGTATGGCAGTTAAGCTCATTCTTAAAGATCAGTGCCGAATTTCAGATGTGGCAGGAAGTCCAATGTGATCGTGTTGCGATCATATGTCTGATGGTCTTTACAGGTGCTGTGGCAGGAGGTCAGGACTATTATGAAAATTGCAATTGCAGGTGACAGTGCGGGTGAGCCACTGGCCAGGATTCTCGTTGAATATTTCGCTAGGAAGGCCGGTTTTGAGGTCGGCGACCTCAGCAAGCCTGAAGATGGCAGTGCGGAATTTTATGCGGCCACTTCAGAACGTGTCGCCCGGGCCATTTTGTCCGGCCAGTTCGAGCGCGGCATTCTGGTCTGCGGTACCGGAATTGGTGTGTGCATATCCGCCAACAAGGTGCCCGGCATCCGCGCTGCCCTGACACATGACACCTATTCAGCGGAACGCGCCGCCCTCTCCAACAACGCGCAGATCATTACAATGGGTGCACGGGTGATCGGAGCGGAGGTTGCCAAGACCATTGCGGACGCATTCCTGCGCAACAGCTTTGACGAAAACGGATCCTCTGCTGCCAATGTTGCGGCCATCAATGCCCTCGACAGCAAATATCACTGATCATCCGAGGGCTTCCGAGCAACGCCTGAGAATATCGATATAGCCATCGACATTCCAGGCGGAGCGGCCAATGAACAGGCCGTCAACATGAGGCCTGGCAATCAGTTCAGCGCAATTTTGCGGATTGACACTGCCACCATAGAGCACAGGAACGGATCTTCCCAATCTGCTGCGGGCAATACCGCCGATGATTTCATGGCGCGCATCCGCATAGTCTGATGTGGCAGGAATGCCCCTGGCCCCGATAGCCCACACAGGTTCATAAGCCAGGAGGATTGGGTGGTCTTTTTCGGCATCTGACAGAAATTCCAGTGCGCCCTCAACCTGTATCTTCAAAACACGATCCGCATCACCGGCTTCACGCTGCTGCAAGGTTTCGCCGATACAGATCAGCGGAATCAAACCATGGCGCACGGCAGCGGCGACTTTCCAGCCCACAGTGCGGTCTGTTTCATTAAAGAATTCCCGCCTTTCGCTATGCCCCAGTTCGACAATATCGAGGTTGCAGTCCTTCAGCATCACCGGTGATACTTCTCCTGTCCAGGCACCGGATTCGTCCCAATGCATGTTTTGCGCACCAACCTTGACGCGCGTTCCGGCAAGAGCTGTCTTGACCTCCCGCACGGCTGTAAAAGGCGGAATGACAAACCGCTGGATGCGGGGGTCCGCCACCGTCTCGCCGGATTTCAGGCCCTGTGCAAACTCCATGGCTTCGGCAAGTGTTTTGTTCATTTTCCAGCTGGTGCCAATCCAATATTGCGGCGCAGACATCATATATTCCTTAGTTTTTGATCTTTCAGCGGTCATTACCGGTTAAATCCGGTGTATATGAAGGGTGCCCAGCAGGCAACAGATTCGGCAAGCATGTCGACAACCAGATGATCGGTCGGCTCGCGCTCACGAAACGACAATTCCAGACAGATCTCATTGTCTCTGCCGCCACCGAGGCGCACGGCATCCAGCAGTTTTTGCGGGGTGATCCGTCCGTTCTCATTGTACTGTGCCGTAAAGGGCCAGTGCCCTCCCTTGTTCATGGTCGATTGTTTGACGTGTATAATCGGCGACCACTGCGGGAAAGCGGAAGCCCAGGCATAGGGGTCAATATCATCCGGATCAGGCGAGGTGACATCACCATGGTCAATATCGACCATCATCTGAAACGGGAGGGCAAGACCGGCCTGTTCCAGGCGCATATGCAGCCTGCGGCATTCCGCGATGGTATGACCAAATTCGCGACCGACCGACATCGGCTCCCAGAACAGAAAGGAAAGGCCTGCATCACGTGCATGATCTGCCACCTCGCGCCAGCAATCGATAGCAATTTCCAACAATTCCTCACGACGCACCGGATCGTCATAGTCCTTGTGGGTCATGATGGCGAATTGCGTGCCGAGACTGCTGGCACCGAGATCCGCCGAAATATCGGCGAAAGTCTTGAACCAGTTGATGTAATACCGGCGGACATCGGCATCGGGGTGTCCGAAATGATTGAGACGACCGTAGGGACCGGTCATGCCCGAGGTAATTTTCACACCAGTGGAATCAGAGGCTTTCCGGAATGCGCGAACATGGCGCGCAATCGTCGCGGCAGGCCATCCGGGATTGATGAATTCATGGGTCAATTGCACATGACCGATCCGGATACGGTCGGCAATCGTACCCATCAGATCGTCCGCCTCGGCAAAACGGTTGACCAGCGGATTGGTGTTCAAAGACAGGGTGAAAGCCATAAAAATCCTTCCTACCAGACAAAGCTTGGTAAAATAAAATCGGGAACGGCCTGATGTTCGCAATAGAGCGCGTGGCGCTGGACATCCTCCATGTGTTCCAGAATGCCGGTGGTTACCAGAAGGCTTTTCAGCCCGGCAGCCTTGGCCCCGGCAATATCATGCTCAACGCTGTCGCCGATACAAAGTATCCGGTCCCTTGCCACACCAGGCAAGCGTTGCAGCGCCGTTTCATAGATGTCGGCATGCGGTTTGCCGATCCAGCGGACTTGACCACCCAGGGACAGATAAAGCTGGGCAATACGGCCTGCACCAAAGGCCTGTCCGGTTTGCGTCAGCATGATCATGTCCGGATTCGTGCACAGGCACGGTATGTTGCGTCTTGCCGCCGGTGCCAGAAGGGCCTCATAATAAGAGAGAGGAAAAATGTCCCCTTCGCTGGCAGAGATCAGAATGATATCAGCATCCTCGCCGCGCTCCACCTGAACAAGGCCCAGCCCCCCGATCGCCGAGATGTCTCCGTCCCGGCTGATCAGCAGCACCCTTCGCGCAGCCGGTGGTACAATACCGCCTGACTGCATGAGGTGGTAAGCCACTTCGCCGGATGTCAGAAACGCATCCCATGAACTGCGGTCAAAGCCCAGTTTTTCCAGACGCCTGTCATTGTCCTGCGCGCGCTTGCCGGAGTTTGAAAGGATGATAATGGTCTTGCCCTGTTCCTTGAGGCTTTGAAGGCTTGCCACCGCCTGCGGATAGGGGCCCTTGCCGTCGCGCAGAACTCCAAACTGGTCAACCAGAAATGCGTCGAACCTGTCAGAAATTTCCCGGAGTGCGGTCAGCCTCTCAGGCATTCCTGTCTGTACTTTGGCTGCCCCCGTGATGGCCAGTCGTGCAGAACCCGCAGCCGCTTCCTCACTTTCAACCGGCAGGAATGGAACGCCGAGACGCTTTGCGCGGATAGTGGACCAGACCGCATTTTTCGCTCCGCCACCCACCGAGCGGACAGAGGTCAGGCGCGGCGCGCCCAACTCTGCCAATCTCTGGTAAGCAAGGGCTTCCACCCCCGCAATCCCTTCAAACAGGGCCTGCAAGAACAGGCCGGGATCGTGCGGGCGTGGTTCCATGCGTGGCAAAAATTTCGGATCGTTGATCGGAAACCGTTCGCCAGGTTTCAGCAGGGGATAGAAATCCAGACCCGTTTGCATTTCCGGGTCCATTTTTGGCGTGAGTGTAGCAATCTGGTCATCAGAAAAAAATGCCGCAAGCACAGTGCCCCCGGTGTTGGATGCGCCGCCGGCCAGCCACATTTCACCAATACGGTGGCTGTAGAGGCCATATTCGGGTGCAAAAAGCGGCCTGTCTGCCAAAATCTTGATCGTCAACGTGCTGCCGAGCGCAGTAACGGCATCACCGCAGTTGCTGGCACCTGTCGCCAGAAAAGACGCGCATCCATCGGTTGTTCCGGCAATGACCTGACAGTCGCGCGGCAGGCCATAGGTCGCAGCGGCGGCCGCCGAAACCCGGGCCATGGGCGCACCCGCCGGCAAAACCTTTGGCAGGCGTGCCAGTTCTGCGCCTGTCTCTGTGATCCAGTCCGGCCAATGGCGCGCAACAGGATCATAACCGGTTTTCAAAGCATTGTTTTCGTCGGTCAGATCATAACGGCCCGTCAGATGACCTGCCAGCCAGTCTGCCTGGTGCAGGATATGGGTCGCTTTCGTGATCCTCTGGAAATACAGGGCCTTTGCAAGACCCGATGTTGCACCATGCGCTGCACTGGTTTCGGGCGCATGGCGGGCAATGCGCTGCAAGATATCATCATCCGTCACCGGATCATTATACATCAAGGGATCGGCCTGCGGTACACCCCTGGCATCAACAGCCAGAACCGTACCGGATGTTCCGTCAATTGCTATGGCAACAACGCATGTCCGGTCAACCTGTTGCAAAATATCATCCAAAACCGCATCAAATGCAGCCCTCCAGGCCGCTGTATCGCGATAGTTTGCAGAATGGGCGGACAATCTGGACTGTGCTTGTGCGTGAATCCGGAAATCCGCTGTCATGGCAACAGCCCTTACACCGGATGTACCAATATCAATGCCGATATGGAGCGGTCCTGTTCCGGTCATTGCAAGGCCTGTCCTGTCGACCGGTTCAGGGCCTGTCGATATTTTTCCGCATCCCAGTTGCTCAGTTCCGTATTCTCGTCCTCGCTCAGATAGCGGATCTTGGCTGTCTCCGGCACACGGGCGGTCACATCAGCCAGGCATGCGGCCATTGCCAGGGCACCTTCGGAAATGGTTCTGGACACCAGAACGCCCTTGCCCGGAAAAAGCAGGAGTGGAACCGGCTGGCTCAAGGATGCCCGCAGACGCTCCTCCACCTGCAGCGCCGTTTGACCGGGTGCAACGATATGCGCGCCCTTGCCGAGAAACACCACATGGTCCGGATAAAGGCTGCCCCCTGCCGCCAGCTTGCAAGATACGAGATCGGTTGCCACAGCATGCAGGGCCGGGTTGTCCGGCAGGCAATAGCTGCTGTTATGGGCCAGGCGCTGCAAGGCATCCAAATCCGGACGCCCTGCCGAACGATAGCCCGCCTGCAGGCTCCTCACTACAGAGGTCAGCAGGGTTTCCGCTTCAGCCACTGTTTCTGCTGCAATAACCAGCCCGTGATTGCCCAGTACGAGAACATTGACACCCTCACGCATCACTGCGCTGATAGCGTGCGCCAATGGCAATCCAGGTCGTGCATAGGGAACAAATTCATGTTGAAACGCTGACAACCGGCTTGAAAGAATGGCCTTGGCATTGACCTGAACGGCAACAGCGATGGTTTCAACGCAGTGAACATGCACGACAACCTTTTGAGGCATCAGGGCATGAACAGTTGTTTCAATCGACGGACGCAGGCCGGAGAGGTTTCGGACCTGATCCACAAAATCGGCAGCTTTTTCACAGGCCGGATCACCTGCTTCCAGGGCTGAGAGCAAGGGATCCAGCCTCACGGGAACCAGCATATTGCCATTGCGGGCATTTTTCAGCCACAGGCCGGATGCCTTTATCCACAGTGTCCCGGCTTCCTTGACAGAAGTATTGCCCCCCGCTCCCTGGACCAGCAGCGGATCCGCTCCAAGCCTGGCTGAAAGATCAACCAGATCCTGCATTTCTGCGCTTTCCATTATGCTGCCCATTATGCTGCATTTTCCGGTTTTGGCGTTTTCGGGGGCATTTGCGCCAACCATTGCGAAAAGGCCAGTTTCTCTGCCATATTCATGTGCAATCCATGTTTGGTACGGCGGCTCAAAATATCGTCTTCTGTCATCGCCCATTCCTGGTCCATCAGAAAACGGGCTTCGCGTTCATAGAAATCCTGCCCAAACTGTTGTCCGAGGTCTGCCAATGACTGCGCCTGTGCCAGGATCTGGTTTGCCCGCGTACCATACAGCCTTGCATAGTGCTTTGCCAGTGACACCGGCAACCAGGAAAAATTCTCGCTCAATGTCCTGAGGCAGAGGTCAAAATCCGCACCGGGCATATTGCCGCCCGGCAGGCAGGATCTGGCTGTCCAGGCTGCGCCCATCTTCGGGAAAAATGTCGAAAGCCGGTCGAGGGCATGTTCTGACAGTTTGCGAAACGTCGTGATCTTGCCGCCAAACACGGAAATCATGGGTGCCCTGCCGTCCGGTGCATCGACCTCGAAGATATAGTCCCGCGTCACAGCCGAGGGATTGTCGGCATTGTCATCATAGAGTGGCCGCACACCGGAAAAGGAATGGACAATGTCACTCGCCTGCAATTGCTGGCGAAAATAGCGGTTTACCGATCGCAGCAGATAGTCGATTTCGCCAACATCGGGAGCCACATCTTCGGGCCGCCCTTCATACGGAATATCCGTTGTCCCGATCAGGGCCAGATTGTCTTCATAGGGGTTGATAAATATCACCCTCTTGTCGGGGTTTTGCACCAGATAGGCCTGATTGCCCTTCCAGAATTTGGGCACGACAATATGGCTTCCCTTGACCAGGCGCACCGACCGGCTGGAATTGAGCCCTGCAACATTCCCGATAATCTCATTGACCCATGGACCTGCCGTATTGACCAGGGCACGCGCCCTGACCTGCCGTTTTTCTCCGGTGCGTGTGCTGGTAATGTCAATGTTCCAGACATCGTCGACGCGACGGGCCGACGAACAGGCGGTACGGGTCAAAATTGTTGCGCCACGCGCCTGCGCATCAAGCGCGTTGAGGATGACCAGACGCGCATCATCAACCCAGCAATCGGAATATTCAAAAGCCTTCCGATAGGCATCCTTGAGCGGAACGCCTTCCGGCGCGGTTCTCAAATCAAGCGTGCGGGTTCCGGGAAGCATTTTACGTCCGCCGAGATGATCGTAGAGAAAGAGGCCCAGTCGCACGAGCCAGGCTGGCCGGTCCTGAGGATTGTGCGGAAGAACAAACCGCATGGGCCAGATGATATGCGGTGCCGCCTTTAGCAGCACTTCCCGTTCGATCAGGGCCTCACGCACCAGCCGGAACTCGTAATATTCCAGATAGCGCAACCCGCCATGCACCAGCTTGCCGGACCGTGACGAGGTTCCCTCGGCCAGATCGCCTTTTTCGCACAGCATGACTTTCAGGCCGCGGCCTGTTGCGTCACGGGCAATGCCTGCGCCATTGACGCCACCACCTACGATGAAAAGATCAAAGGTTTCGTTGTCATCCTTCATATCAGTCACTCCGCGAACCTGCCGATTGCAAACCATAGGATGAAAAGCCGGCCAGGGTCTCGTTGATCTGTTCCTGCGACAGGAGAACCGGCCCGCCAATGAGCAAGGCATGATAATATTGTTTTGCAAGGGTTTCGAGCTCTACGGCACGCCACATCGCCTTGTCGAGACTGTCGCCCAGTGCCAGCATGCCATGGTTGGCGATAAGGCAGGCATGCCGGTCCTGTTTCAGGGCCTTCAGGATATGGACCGACAGGGCCTCTGTCCCGTAACGGGCATAATCTGCCAGCCGCACGTCGTCACCGCCAAAGGCGGCCACCATGTAATGACACGCGGGAATGGATCTGCGGGCGATTGCCAGGATTGTACAAAAGGCCGAATGCGTATGGACAACAGCGCGGGTTTCGGGCCTGGCCTTGAGAATATCCAGATGAAAACGCCACTCGCTGGAGGGCTTGCAGGGGCCGTCAAACGCACCATAATCGCCGTCAATGGGCATGGCGGCTATCATCTCGGGTTCCATGTCGTCATAGGGAATGGCGGAAGGGGTGATCAGCATCACATTGCCAAAACGGACACTGATGTTTCCGGACGTTCCCTGGTTCAATCCGCTGGCATTCATCTGGCGGCAATGCGCAATGATCGATTTCCGGATCGTGATCTCCTCCATGATCTTGCCTTTCAGCACGGATTGACGGGCGGCAGGCCGGCCAGATACCGTCGCACTTCTTCGGCGGCCATTTCCGCAGCAAAGGTAACGGTCCGAACCGACGCCCCCGCGATGTGGGGGGTCAATGTTACATTTGGCAGTTGCAATAACGGCCAGTCGGCAGGCACCGGTTCGATCGCAAATGTCTCCAGCATGGCACCACCCAGATGGCCGCTGACCAGGGCATCATACAGCGCGTCGTAATCCACCATGGGGCCCCGCGCCGTGTTGAGGAATAGCGTACCGGGCTGCATTTTGGCAAAGGCGGCAGCATCGATGAAGCCTTTCGTCTCCCCGGTGACCCGTGCATGCAGCGTGATGACATCACTGGTTGACAGAAGTGTATCGAGAGACACCTGCTCCACACCGGAATTGATATCGTCCACAGACAGTTGCACATAAGGATCAGATACAAGGATCTTGCAGCCAAAGGCCTTCAGAAGCTTCACAACCTTGGTGCCGATATTGCCATAGCCGATAATACCGACTGTCATTTCCGACAATTCGCGGCCCGTGCGGTCGGCCCTGTAGAGGTCACCGCGCCATTCGCCTGACCGCAACGCTTCATGCCCCACCCTTATCAGCCGGGTTTCGGCAAGAATGGCTCCAATGGTAAATTCTGCCACCGCGCTTGCATTGCGCCCTGGTGTATTGACCACCAGCACACCGCAATCGCGGGCGGCACTCATATCGATATTCACCGGACCGCCGCGCGATACAGCAATGAATTTCAGGGCCGGCAGGCGCTCCAGCATGGCTCTGGACATCGGTGCGAGCTGGGTAACAAGCAGTTCTGCATCCCCGATGAAATCGACAATATCATCCGGATCCCCCATATATTCCTTCAACCCGTCCATGCCCGCCCGGGCATAGCCATGCTCCATCGGCTCATCCGGCCACGGCTGTTCCAGCATCCGGATTTCATGTTCTGCGCCGCAGGCATCCACGATCTTGTCGTGGAATATCTGTGGCAGCATGAACCTGTCTCCGATGATGGCTATTTTCTTCATTGTTCTTGATCCTGATTGCGGGTCATGGAATGCCAGACCGGTTGCAGGGCCTGACGCGACTGTTTGTAAACCGGAAAAATCTTGTTGCTGGCCAATACCAGATCCCTGTCGGGTTCTTCCGGCGGTCGCTGGAAAGGCGAAACCCAGTGGTGAACACACTCTGCCATGGACGGATAAATCTTCAGCGCAACGGCGGCAATCATCGCAGTTCCTGCGGCCCCTGCTTCCTCACGCCCGCTGGTCTGGATGGAGGCCCCGAGCGCACCCCCCAGAATCTTGCGAAGGGATTGTGACCGTGCAGCGCCGCCGGTCAGTCGTACACGGTCCGGCAGCGTACCCATGGCCGCATAACAATCGCGGGCTGACAGTGCGAGGCCATCATAGACGGCCCGCACCATATCGCCAAAACCGGTAGCCATCGACAGTCCAATGAAGGATGCCCGGGCGGTTGCATCCACAAAAGGTCCGCGTTCGCCAGCCTCCGAAATATAGGGATGATACAGCAATGTACCGGGCCGGGACCGGGCAAGCCAGGTTTCAGACAGTTCAATCAGGTCCGATTTCTGCAGCTTGATACCCTGACTTTCAAGGAGCTGTCCTGCCATCGACAGGATCCAGTCAATATTCAGTGTCGCAGCCATATTGGATTGCATCTGCGCGTAATGGCCAGGCACAGGCAGGCACATCGTGTAGCCTGTCAATTCGGGATTGAGGTGCACATCGGAAACAGACCTGGCCAGCCGCATGTGCATGCCGGTTGAACCGAGGATGGTACATCCGGCATTGCTGCCCGGCTCGTAAAGTCCGGCACCCAGCGCCGTGCAAACCACATCCACATAGCCCAGTACGACAGGAGTACCGGCCAAAAGGCCGGTTTCCTGTGCTGCTATCGACGAGAGCGGATGATACAGGTTCGCCCCGTCCACAATGGCCGGAAGCAGATGTTTCCGGGCTGTCAGCCCCAGCGCTTCTATCACATCATTGCAATAGGATCGCGTGCGAATATCGCCAAATGTAAAAACGGCCTCTGACGGATCGGTTGCGCGTATACCCGTCAGTCTGAAATAGAGCCAGTCCTTGCAATGGAAGGCGGTGGTTGCGTGGCGGAGTTCCGGCGCGGACTGATCCTGCATATAGCGCAATTGTGAGCCCTGCTGACAGGCGGCCAGCCCTGTCCCTGTCCTTGAATAGCGTAGCGCATCGCTGCCCTTTCCACGCATTGCCGAGACCAGATCTCCTGCGCGGGCATCGAGCCAGAGCCAGCCGTGTCCTACAGGTTCCCCGGCCTTGTCAATCAGCCAGTTTCCGTCTCCTTGTGCGGTTACAGAAATACCAATCGTGCGTGAGGCGAGGTTTTCGACCTTCTGCGCCAGCATGCGCAATGTGGCTGCCGTATTTTCCCATGTCAGGGCCATATCCTGTTCTGATCCGCCCCCCGGCAGGAGCTTGTAGATGTTTGGCACGGCGGCCACGGCAATCTGTATTCCGGCCAGATCAAAGGCCACGGACTTGATCACCGATGTTCCGGCATCTATGCCAATCAGGATATCGCGCATCAGGCAAGCTCCCGTCCATGCGTCAGGGCCTTGCCGCTTTGCGTGTCAAAGACATGCAGGCTGGCGGCATCGAGCCGGATGGCGATCTGCTGACCATTCTGCAAATGAACACGATCATGCTCGACCAGAACAATCGTGTTTCCGGCAAAATCGGCTGCAATATGCGTCTGGTCGCCCAGCCATTGATTGGCCGAGACACGGGCTGGAACACCGTTGTCATGTCTCTGAACCGCATAGGGGCGGATTCCGATGGTGACATCACGGTTTTGCGACAACCGTTGCAGCACTGTATCGGAAAAGTCCGACGCCGGATAATCCAGCACCATACCATCAGCGAGTTTGAGCAGGAGCCTGCTGCCCTCGACCGCCAGACTGGCCGGAAACACATTCATCGGTGGCTCGCCGACAAACGTTCCGGTGAAAAGATTGGCCGGCCTCTCCTTGATCATCGACGGCGTATCATATTGTTGCAATACGCCTCCTTCCATCACTGCAATGCGGTCCGCAAGAGCATTGGCCTCTGTCTGGTCGTGGGTCACCAGGATGGCCGTCAACCCTCGTTCCTTGATAAAATGTTTGATGCGACCGCGAAGGATCGTGCGCAATTGTGGCTCAAGCTGGCCCATCGGTTCGTCCAGCAAGTGTAGCCTGGCATCTCGCACCAGCGCACGCCCCAGCGACGCACGCTGCTGCTGCCCACCGGAAATCGAACTTGGATAACGCCCCAGAATGTCTTCAATTTCAAGCAATTTTGCAATTTCGTTGACTTTGGCATCCACTGTTTCTGCCGACAATTTTGCAGCCTTGAGGGCAAAGGCAATGTTTTCCCGTACCGTCAACGGCGGATAGAGCGAATACCCCTCGAACGCCATGGCCACATTGCGCTTGACGGGCGGCAACATATGCACGGGTTGTCCCTTCAGGGAGATTGTGCCGCGGGATACGGGTTCAAACCCTGCAATCATGCGCAGGATGGAGGTTTTGCCACATCCGGACGATCCCAGAAGGGCTATAATCTCTCCGGCTGCAATTTCGATCGACAGTTTCTTGACGGCATGGACCCCGTGATCGATGGGACCATAGAATTTGTCAACGCCGCTGATAGACAAGGCAGTTTCACTCATGCAGCTACTCCGCGGACCTGTTGGGGCTGATAGGCCGTAACCAGCAACTTGCCGGTAGCACGGTCAAACAGCAGCGCCGAAGACGCATCAAAATGAATATGGGCGGATCCTGACACAGGACCGGGTGTGCCTGCCGGACGCGAGACCAGAATCTCCTCGCCCGTCATGGTGGTCACCAAAGTCACCGTCTTCTCGTTGAGCGGTGTCTCGGCTGATACCGTCACGGGAATGGCACCCGGCTGCGAGGGATCACCGAAATGCAGGCTTTCAGGGCGCAGACCAAGAATGCAGGCCTTGCCGGAAAGATCCCCCCGCAGGTCTGGCAGCGGGATACGAACACCGGACAGGGTGACAGACATGTCATCCGCGACCGTTTCCGGCGTGACATTGAGAAGATTGATCACCGGATCACCAAACAGGCGGGCAATGGCAACCGAGGCTGGTGCGAGGTAAATTTCTTCCGGCGTTCCCAATTGCTCGATCCTGCCTTTTTCCATGACGGCAATTCGGTCCCCCAGGGCCATCGCCTCCTTGTAGTCCTGGGTGACATAAACGACCGTCGCCTTTTGGGCCGCAAGCAACCGTGGCAATTCCAGCCGCATTTCAAAGCGGAGCTTGGCATCAACATTGCGCAACGGATCATCCAGCAGCAAAAGCGGTGGGGAGCCAACCAGGGCGCGGGCAAGGGCCGTACGTTGCTTCTGTCCGTTTGAAAGCGCCTTGGGATGATGTGTCAGGACATGATCGATCTTGAGGAGCCGGGCGATCTTGCCAACCCCGTCTTTGATAGAGGACGCTGACGCGCGTGCCGCCGTGAGCGGACTGGCAATGTTGTCAAATGCGCTCATATGAGGAAACAGGGCAAAATTCTGGAAAGCCATGCCCACGCCGCGATGTTCGGCATCGACATCCGCCATGTTGTCACCCCCTATCAGGATTTGGCCCTCTTCCGGTTCGATGACGCCGGCCACCAGCCGAAGGAGCACTGTCTTGCCGGCACCGGAAGGACCAAAGAGAACCAGCGTTTCACCATCGGCAACATCCAGTGACAGGTTGTCCAGAACCGCCTGGTTCTTGTATCGCTTGACGATGTTTTTCAATTGCAGGGTTGTCATGATATCAGCCTTTCACGGCACCAAGAGACAGGCCTTCAACAAGATAGCGCTGGGCATAAAGGGCAATCAGCAATGTTGGCGTGATCGAGAGGACAATGGCCGCCGCAATCTGTCCATACTGAATACCGGATGCCGTAACAAAGGCCAGCGCACCCACAGTGACAGGCTGTTTGTCGGCTGAAGCCAGAACCAGCGCAAAGACGAAATTGTTCCACGCAAAGATGAAGGACAGAAGCCCGGCAGCGGCAATGCCCGGACCGGCAAGCGGAAGGGCTATCTTGCGAAAGGTTGCAAACCAGGAGTGACCGGCAATGCGATAGGCATATTCCACATCAACCGAAATATCCTCAAAATAGCCGCGCACGATCCAGAGGATGAGGGGCAGGCAGATCAGCTGGTAGACCCAGACAAGTCCAAAATAGGTATTGGAGAGGCCCATGGACTGGAAATAGATGGTCAGTGGCAACAGGACCAGAAGCGGCGGGGCAAACCGGAAGGAAAGAAGTGTGAAGGCAATATCTTCCGATCCACGGAAACGAAAACGCGCAAATGCATAGGCAGCAGGCACACCCAGAATGAGCGACACGATGACGGAGACAGTTGACAGGAAAACGGAATTGCCAAGATTGCGCATGAAGGCAATATCGAGTGTACCGGCAGCGGAGGTGAGCTTGCCGGTGATCAGGGCGACGTAATTTTCCAGTGTCGGTGCAAAGAAAACAGACGGCGGTATGCGCAGGATGGTCTCGTTTGTCTGAAAAGACATGAGAAAAATCCAGAAGATCGGGAACATGAAGAAGATCACGATGATGCTCAGGGCAATTGCGCGAAGGCATTTTTCAAGAGGAGATGTGGTTTCCATTGGGGCCTCGTGTTTTCAGGCTTCGCCACGGGCGCGTTCGCGCAGCCGCAACCAGTTTTTGATGAAAAGATTGGACAGAAAATAGGTTATCGCCCAGAGGATCACCATCAGCGCCGAGGACCGGCCGACATTGGTGGACTGGAAATAGTTGAGATAGGCCTCCACCTGAAAAACCGTCAGCGTATCGCCCGGGCCGCCCTGTGTCATGGCATAGATGATATCGAACTGCTGTATGGAATCCAGCAGGCGGAACAATGTTGCCGTGAGAATATAGGGCGTGAGCATGGGCAGGGTGATGCGCCAGAACACGAAAGAGCGTGGAACACCGTCGATGGCGGCAGCTTCAAAAGGCTGGGTGGGCAGCGAGCGCAAGCCGGCCAGAAGAAGGATCATGATGAAGGGTGTATAGACCCAGACATCCACCAGAACCACCGTAAACAGGGCGGTGGAGGGCGAAGACGCCCAGCGAAAATCCGAAAGGCCGACAAGGCCTGCAAGATAGCTCAGAATGCCAAAACCAGGGTTGGTCATCAGCTTCCACATCAGCGCCGCAAGTGCAGGTGCTGTCATCAAAGGCAATAGCAGCATGATGGAAATGAAATTGTTGATGGCGGAACGTCTTTGCAGAAGCAGGGCAATACCAAGCCCCAGCAGCAATTCCACAGTTACGGTCGTTGCGGCATAAATGAGCGAAACCTGCAGGGTTTTCCAGAAGCCGGGATCGAACATGAAGTCGACATAGTTCATGCCCCAGTTGAATTTCTTCGCCCACGGCTGGCTGAGGCGGAACCGGTGCAATGAATAGAACACCGCCGTCAGGAAGGGAATCAGGATACCGATACAAACAAGCAAGGCGGGCAAGGACAGCACATAGGGCAGCATGCGCCTGGAAATACGAAAACGCGAGGCAGTTTTGCGCCCGTTGGTCATTGAAGCCATGACAAGCTCCCTTGGCATCATGTATGAAAATCTGCGCTCCGGCCTTTCCCTGACAGGCCTGTCCCGGATGGCTGGAGCGCATGGCAGTGTGCTTGCGCAAGGGCCAGGTCCACCCGGCCCTCACACATCTGTCCCGGACGGGATCAACCCAGTCCAGCTTCCACAAGCTGCTTGTTGATGCTCTCCACCAGCTGATCGATACCCTCGTCAACCGGCACTTCCTTGGCCACCATTTTCTGCAACGTGGCTGCCCATTCTGTCGTCACATCAAAGAACAATGGCTGCGGTGTAAACTTGATGCTGGCACCCGGTGCTGAAACATCATGCATTTCAACATAGCCCGGATAGCTCTTGTTGAGGCGCTCGCGGAAGATTTCATCCGCCCAGACCGACTTGCGGACCGGATTGACAAAATCCATCTTGGTTGCGCCGAAGATGGCGTGTTCGGCACCGGATGCCCATTGCATGAAGTACCAGGTTGCATCCTTGTCGACCGAATAACTGGACATCGCCAGCGACCAGATCCAGATATTCGGCGTTGGTGCCGGTGCATCCGGGTTGGCAGCGAATGGTGAATAGGCAAGTTTGCCTGCCATTTTGTTATCGCCACCATTCATGAAATAGCCCAGAATATCGGCATCAAAAATCATGGCCGATGCGCCGGCACCCAGATCGGTTCCAACCTGGTACCATGTATAGGTTGACCAGTCCTTCGGTCCGCTGTCCTGGATCATCTTGACGAACTTTGCATGATAGGCCTTGGATTCTGCCGTGCCCATTGCTGCCGACAGCTTGCCGTCAGCAGAGACATTCAGGTCTTTCTGGCCAAAATTGGCGTAACCCGACAGGAACCCGGGATGGATGGTTGCCCAGGAGCGCGATCCACGAACACCAACACCGTAAACACCGGAAATATCCTTGGTCACCTTTGCGGCAACCTCCATCATTTCATCAATGTTTTTGGGAACGGATGCACCAATCTGCTTGAGCATGTCGGCATTGTAGGTGAGATTGTTCTGTTCATAGCCCCATGGAATGCACCATTGTTTGGCATCGTCTGAACCCAGCGCACCACCCGGTGTTCCGTTCCAGGCGCAAGAACCCTTCACGCCGGGCAGGAAATCATCCCACGCATAGTTCGGATTGGTTTTTTCCGGATCCTTGATCCATTCGTTCAGGTCTGTGCACCAGCCGGCAGGACCATAGGTCCATGTCATATAGGCACCTGTCATGAAGGCATCATATTCGGTCGAGCCGGATGACAGGGCAGCCGTGACCTTGTCGAAATAGACATCTTCAGGGAAGACGTCATAGGTAATTTCAATGCCTGTGAGTGTCTTGAAATTTTCCAGGTTTGCAATCATGGCATCTGCATAGGGATGCTTGTTGAGCAACAGTTTCAGTTTCTTGCCTGAATGTTTTTTCCAGTCAAAATCTGCAGCATGGGCATTGGTTGCCATCATGTTGAACAACGTGCCGCCCGCACCGGCTGCGACGCCCATGGCACCCAGACCTTTCAGGAGACCGCGACGATCTACCTGCCCACGCAGAAACGCGCTGACAAGATCTTTTTCTTTCTCGTACATTTCTTTCCTCCTCCAAGGGTAGTACACGAAGCCAATAACAGCTTTTTGCCGGCTACCCGACCAGCAGTTTCTCCTCCCGCAACACTGGAAAACCGTCCTCCGACAGTCACCAGACCGATTGCGGCCTAAACAACGCACAGCTCTCTTGCCGTGCGCTCATCCGTGATCAGGCCGTTCAGATAACGGCTTTCAAGGATTGAACGTATTGCAGGCACCTTGACCCGGCCACCGGCCACGGCAACAATGCGACTGCGCTTGAGATCTTCGTGACCCAGGGTGAATGTCCGGTCGGACAGGGTTGTCTTGAGGGCGCGACCACGCGCGTCGAAAAAATGTCCCAGCATTTCGCCAACACCCCCCGCCTGTTTGATTTCCTCAATCTCGCTGCGCTCGATCATGCCGGTTGCAACAAGCGATGCCTCACGCTCTGCCGTGCCAATGCCAACGAACAGGAGGTCGGCACTGCGCGCCAGATCAAACACATCGCGCACACCGCGCTGCCCGAACAGCACGTCACGATCCTCGACCGTATTGGCGAAAAACGGTACCGGCATAACATAGGCCTCAGCCCCGGTCCGCTCGGCCAGACGATGGATAACATCATGCGGATTGGCGGAAAACTTGCGCGTCAGCCCCCCGAGAAGCGACACAAACCGGGCACCGGCGGCCGTTGTGCGCGGCAGATATTCCACCGAAGCTGCAAGGGTACGGCCATGACCAACACCGATCAGCAAAGTTTCGTCACGTTCAATTTCTCTCTTCAGGAACTGGGCTCCGGAAATTCCAAGCGCTTTAAGGGGCAGGGATTCCTGATCAAAATCGGGAACCACTTCGCAATAGCCGAGATCAAACCGGTTTGAGAGTTTTTGTTCAAGCTCAACGCATTCCGAAACCTCACCGTCAATAAAAACCTTGACCAATCCGTCCTGATTGGCCTTCATGATCAGCCTGTGCGCCTTTAGAGATGTCAGGCCCAGCCGCCTCGCCACTTCAGCCTGCGTGAGACCACCCGCATAGTGCAGCCAGGCGGCCCTGGTTGCCATGCTGGAATCATCATCACGGTATCCTGCGGCAACTGCCATCGTTCCTCCCGCTTGCTGCAATGCATTATGTTTTCGCATTGCAAGATATTTTTATCTTGTTGTGATATTTTTTTCATGCACCGACGTTTTTGTCAATCAACAATCAACAGCTCCGGAATTTTTTTGAACCAGCCGATTAAACCGTTGCAGTCCTCCACACATTATGTTATGTTATTACATAACTTACGTCATTGATGACGGGTATGGCGTTTTTGCAAATGCGCTTGCCATCGTTTTGCGGCTGTGGCACATCATGAAAATGATGGTGTCGTTGCCAATGACGATGGGCGACGGCTTAAAAGGGAACACGGTGAGGACGACCCAACAGGGGCCTAAACCGTGGCTGCCCCCGCAACTGTGAGCGAAGAGTGCGATTGCAACATGCCACTGGCTGACCGGCCGGGAAGGCGCAACAGCATGACGACCCGCAAGCCAGGAGACCTGCCATCATGAACAGCAACTTTAACGGACGGGGTGTTCCGATGGACTTTATCAGGCTTTTCTGCGGGGCAATTCTGCCCTCTCAAAATGGTGCCATGGTATTTCCGGTTTTTTCTCCGGGAGACTGCCATGGCGCACGAAACGGATGATCATCTCATAACCGTCTGCATCGATTGCAGTGATGCAGAAAAGAGTTGCAGGCCGGGGCGCGATATTCTGGCAGCCCTTGGGCGTGCGGTCCTGCCTGATGGTTCGCCGTTGGCTGATGTCTACCGGCTTGCCGGCATGGCTTGCCTTGCCGGTTGCGCAAGGCCCTGCACCGTTGCCTTTCAGGCCGAAGGCAAGACCTGGTACCTGTTTGGTGACCTGTCCGCTGAAGACGTTGGCGAAAGTCTGGCAGGTTTTGCCGCACTCTATCGCGGCATACCGGATGGCATGACCCGCTCCGGTGAGCGGCCTCCCGGTCTTGCGGGCAAGACCCTGGCAAGAATCCCGCCATTGTCCCATGCCGGACTCATGGAGGCACGCCATGACCTGTGACCAAAGCGGCGCAAGGCTGGATATCCGGAACCTGTCCTATGGACCTGACAAGGATCTGATGCTGATCAGGGACATGCATTTTTCCATCGGCAGCGGGGACAGGCTGGCAATCATAGGGCCCAATGGCGCAGGCAAGTCCACCTTGCTGCGATGCCTCTATCGTGCACTGAAACCTTCCCGGGGGCAGGTCTTGCTTGACGGACAGGATATCTGGACGCTGAACCCGCGGGAGACGGCACGAAAAGTGGCTGTCGTCCTCCAGGAAATGCCTGCGGATTTTCCGTTCTGTGTGCACGATATCGTGATGATGGGGCGTATCCCGCGGCGCACCGGATTTTCCGGCTGGACAGACAAGGACCGCTCGGAAGTCTTGCATGCGCTGGAACATCTGTCGCTGCAATCCATGGCAAGCCGTCCGTTTTCAACACTGTCGGGCGGTGAAAAACAGCGCGTTCTGGTGGCGCGGGCACTGGCGCAGGAACCGGAGCTGATCATACTGGACGAGCCGACCAACCATCTGGATATCCGTCATCAGCTGGAAATCCTGTCCCTGCTGAAAGGGCTGGGCCTGACCATCATCACCTCGCTGCATGACATCAATCTGGCCGGTGATTTTGCAACCCATGTGGCCATTCTTGAAGGCGGGATGATGACGGGCTTTGGCAGGCCGCAAGAGGTGATGAGCGAAGCGGCCATTGCGTCGGCATTCGGCGTTTCCGTTCAGTCCCATTCCTTTGCCCATGCTGGCCTTGCCGGCAACAACAGCCGCTTTGTCTTCAATCTCAACATCTGACGGATACAATCATGAAAACCGGAATTCTCACCTTCGTTCCCGCTCTCGCACTCCTGCTTTTGTCCGGTCAGGCCTTCGCCTATCCGGTCACGGTGAAAAGCTGCAACCGCGATGTGACCTTTGATGCCGCGCCCAGGCGTGCCATATCGAACGATGTCAACCTCACCGAAATGATGCTCGCGCTGAAATTGCAGGACCATATGGTCGGCTATACCGGCATTTCGGGGTGGAAAACCCTGGATGCGAAACTGCGCGAGGGTGTGAAAGCCCTGCCGGAGCTTTCTGCCAAATATCCCTCAAAGGAAACATTGCTGAATGCAGATGCGGATTTCTTCTTTGCAGGCTGGAACTATGGCATGAAAGTCGGCGGCGATGTGACACCGGACACGCTCGCCCCTTTCGGGATCAAGGTCTATGAACTGACCGAATCCTGCATCCACATCATGAACAAGAACAAGCCGGCCATGGATGACATGTTTGTGGACCTGCTGAATCTCGGCCGGATCTTCGGGGTCGAGGACCGGGCCACTGCCCTGGTGGAAGGCTACAGGGCCGAGCTTGCCGCAATCAAGGCAACAATCCCGGCCCAGGCCGCGCCAACGCGGGTTTTTGTCTATGATTCCGGCGAACAGTCCCCCTTCACATCGGGCCGGTACGGGATTCCAACTGCGATGATTGAAGCTGCAGGCGGCACCAATGTCATGGACGACGTGGCGAAAAGCTGGACCGAGGTGGCATGGGAAAGCGTGATCGAGAAGAACCCGCAAGTGATCGTGATCGTCAATTATGGCGAGGTGACTGCCGAACAGAAAATAGCCTTCATGAAGGGCAATCCGGCCTTTGCCAATCTGGATGCTGTCAGGAATGACCGCTTTGTGGTTCTCGATTATGTCGAGGCCACGCCGGGGCCGCGCAATGTTGCCGCCATCAGGCGGCTGGCCGAAGCGTTTAAACCCCGCAACATGTAGACCTGCCGGCCTTGACTGAAAAAGGTCCGGCCCCTGCTCCGGCCGGACCTGCCGGTTTTCCGCTTCCGCCACATCCCAAACAGAAATGATGTCATGACCCGGACAGGTTTTCCCCTTGCCCTTGCCTCAGGCCTGATCCTGACCCTCATCGTTCTGTCCGTCACGGCAGGCGTTTCGCTTGGAACCGCCGCCATTCCCTTTGCCACCGTCTGGCAAGTGGTTGGCAACAAGATCCGTCCCGGCCTGTTTGCCGTAGACTGGTCCGCCGGGCGCGATGCCATTATCTGGAATGTGCGCTTTCCCCGCGTCCTGCTGGCCGGGCTGGTGGGTGCGGGACTGGCCGTGTGCGGTGCGGTACTGCAATCTGTGACCCGCAATTCACTGGCTGACCCGCATCTTCTGGGTGTGTCCTCCGGTGCATCTTTCGGTGCCATTCTGGCACTCCTGCACACGGGCCTGATTTTCGGTCTTTTGACCGTACCGCTGTTTGCATTTCTGGGTGCGTTATCAGCGATGTTTCTGGTCACTGCCGTTGCCCGGGCAACACGGTCCCATTCTGCCGACCGGCTGGTGCTGTCTGGCATTGCCGTGGCGCTTGTGGTGTCTGCCAGCAGCAATCTCCTGATTTTCCTGGGAGATCCAAGGGCTGCCAATACCGTCATCTTCTGGTTGCTGGGCGGTTTGGGCCTTGCCCAATGGTCACATCTTCTTTATCCGGCCCTCACGCTGGCAGCCGGTCTGGCCTATCTCTGGCTCAGGGCCCGTGAAATCAACGGATTGTCGATGGGCGATGAAACGGCACTTGCGCTGGGCATTCCGGTTACCAGCCTTCGCATCAAGCTGTTTGTCGCAACCTCGCTTCTGACAGGGGTTATGGTGGCGTTTTCCGGTGCCATCGGGTTTGTTGGCCTGATCATTCCGCATTTTGTGCGCATGCTCGGCGGCAGCGACAATGTCAGGGTCATCCCGCTGTCGGCAGCCTTTGGTGCGATTGCCCTGATCTGGGCCGATATCCTGTCCCGCATCATCCTGTCACCGGAAGATCTGCCCATAGGCATAGTGACCGGAATTGCAGGGGGTTTAAGCTTCATTATACTTTTGTGGAAACGATAACCGGCCACGCCCGTCATGCGCTTTGTGCCAATCGCGTCAGAGCCTTGCGGCAGCAGGAATTCAACATCCGATCCGCACGCGATGGCAGGCATGTGCCTAGGTGTTCAATTTCGGTGACACCAAGAAAAATACTTCATCGGTCTGGACGAACTTGCACCAGCCGCATAACCTAAATCAAACAGCTTCCGGCAAACCCGGGGCAGTTCATTCTGCAAGTGCGATGAAGATGGAACGACTCATGCCCAATACGACGCTGGAAACACCGAAGAACGATTACCTCGAACAAACTTATGCCAAAGCACCCTATACGCAGTATCCGTTCCAACTGACCGCCTATCTCGTAAAGCGTTTCAGCATGCAACCCGGCAAGAGGCTTCTAGACCTCGGTTGCGGTCGCGGCGAATTTCTAAAGGGTTTCATTGAGCACGGCCTCGAAGGCTTTGGTATCGACCAAGCTGATACAGCGAAGAAAATATGCCCGAAGGCGGACATCAGGGTCGGCGATCTGGAGGAACGTCTTCCTTATGAAGACGATTTTTTCGATATCGTTTACTCAAAATCTGTCGTTGAACATTTCTATTATCCGGAGAAGATTGTCGCGGAAATCAGGCGGGTTTTGAAGCCGGGCGGGCTTGTTATCACCATGACTCCATCATGGGTTCACAATGTGCTTTGTTTCCACGAGGACTATACGCATCGGACCCCCTTCACAGTCCCTTCCCTCTCCGATATTCACATTATCAACGGTTTGCGCGAGGTTCACACCGAAGAGTTTATTCAACTGCCGTTCGTTTGGAATACACCATCTCTTGCGCTCGTGCCAGTTCTCGTCCGAAACCTGACGCCGTATGGTTGGAAGCGAAAAAGCAAGCTGGTGCGTTTTTCTAAGGAAGTCATGCTCCTGACATCCGCAAGAAAGTAATCTCCAGACAGATGAAGGAGGTGCAGATTGACATCGCTGACCAAAAAATTTGACCTTACGAAGCGTAATGCCCTTGTAACGGGAGCTGCCGGCCTGCTTGGCTTCGAACACGCCAGCGCACTTATCCAGTCAGGGGCACATGTCGTCCTGACGGATCTGAACGGCGAGAGCCTGACAAGTGCCAGGTCACGGCTTGAGCTGGCCTATGGAGCCGGATGTTGCTCCACACATGTCATGGACGTGACCAAGGAGGTCTCGATTTCCGGCGTTGCAGCCGAGCTTGAAGCCGCAGGTCAGCGGATAGACATTCTTGTGAACAATGCCGCGATCGACCCCAAAGTCACATCCGGCTCAAGCGTGGTTGAATCCTCCCGGCTGGAGAATTTCCCGCGTGACAACTGGGATATGCAGATTGCCGTCGGTCTGACGGGGGCTTTCCTTTGCTGCAAGGTTTTCGGCGCAGGAATGGTCGTTGACGGCAAAGGCGGTGTGATACTCAACATTGCTTCTGATCTCGCAGTCATTGCTCCCGATCAGCGGCTTTATCGCAAGAATGGCTTGCCTGATGACCAGCAACCCGTAAAACCCGTTACCTATTCAGTCATAAAGGCGGGGCTCGTGGGCCTCACCCGTTACCTGGCGACCTACTGGACCGGCGCGGGTGTCAGGGCGAACTCGCTTTCTCCTGGCGGGGTGTATGCGGGCCAAGGCGACGAATTCGTACAGAAACTAACCTCCCTCATACCCATGGGCCGTATGGCGGCGCAGGACGAGTACCATGCTGCGGTCCAGTTCCTGTGTTCCGACGCCTCCGCATATATGAACGGCCAGAATGTCGTTATTGACGGTGGCCGAAGTGTCTGGTGAGGACAGGACGGAGCTGCAAAACGGGCGCGCCTCCTTTTCACGACAGACGCTTGTCACTCTCTTTGCGCAGGCCCTGACGTTTGCCTCAGGTATTCTCGTGACTCCCCTTGTATTCAAGTTTTCCGGGGCACGTACCTACGGGGCCTATGTTCTGATCATGTCCGTGGCAGGGCTATTGAGCGGAGTATTGTCTTTAGGGATCGGGTTCGGCGCGAAACGTTATCTCCCCAGCGCCGATACACCTACAGAGCGTGCGGCACTTTTTTATCCCCAGTTCTGGGCAAACCAGATTGTCACCCTGTCGGTCGTGGCGATACTTTTTGCAGTGTGGCTTGGAACAACCCGATGGACTGGGATTGCAGTTTTCGAGGTCTTTTTCGTTTGTGCCTTCCTGCTGCTTCAAGGACTGCAAAGCCAGGGCGGAGACTACCTGCGTGCAACCCACCGGATTGTTGCTTTTAACATCGCCATGACGGCGCAGCCACTCATTTACGTCTTGATCGTTTTTTTCAGTTTCTGGCAATGGCGCGAAATCGGCTTGCAAACTCTCCTGATAGCGCAATTGGTTTCGATCGCCACTATGGTTATATTCTGCTATGTAAAGATCATTTCAGAGGCCGGTGTGAGACTGGGACTGCCGACGGTCTCTTCGCTTCGTTCCGACATACTCCTCGGGGGACCACTTGTCCTGTCCTACATTGTCGACACCGTGCTGGCTTTCAGCGACCGGTATATTATCGGACTGGTACTGACAGTAGAAGATGTTGCCTACTACGCTGCGGCCTATACGCTGGCCTCTGTTCCGTTGTTTCTTGTCAAGGCGATCACAATTGTTTTGCTTCCGAGATTATCGCGTCTTTTAGATCTTGACCAAAAAGCCGAGGCAACACATCTGGTCGCGCAGACCATCCGCATTTTCCTGCTCTTGGCTCTACCGTTTCTCGCCGGCGTTGTGGTCGTAGGCTGCGATGTATTGACCCTTTATACAACTCCCGCTGCTGCCGAGGAGGCAAGATACGCGCTCCCGCTTATCGCTGCGGGAACGATCTTCTACGGTCTGTTCCTGATCTATACCACTGTCAGTTCTGTGCTGCTCAACACACGACAGATCCTGAAGGCCAACCTCGTGGCCATGGTTATGAATGTCGGCTTAAACATTGTGCTTCTCCGCTTCATTCCGGATATTGCCGTGGCAGCAGCAACGACGCTCCTCAGTTACCTGTTGATCCTGTACTCCATAACGCGGGGACTGGAGGGCGAATGGCTATCGGCCTTCAAGATCTCTTATCTTATTCGTCTAGCAGGCGCGTCTATGGCCATGGCGATGGTCATTTTTGTTGCAATGACCATTTGGACGGCACCGCAAGGCGATCCCTTGCAAACCATATTGCTGATACTGGCAGGTCTAGTCTTGTATCCCATTTTTGTACTGCTGAGCGGCGCATTGTCGAAAACGGAAATAAGCCAGCTAAGACGCGCGTTTTTGAAATCCGGCGCGTGATGACCTTGCCCCCGTTTAACACCTCCCTTGGCGGTGTTAAACGGGGGCAAGGTCACATTGGAAGATAGTGGTGTCGGATGATGCCGGTATTTTTACATATAAGCGCTGCGAATGAACTCCAAATGTTTCATCTCGGTGTTAACGGGGAATTTAGCAAAAACCGCTATTGCTATATTTCGCTGCCACTCCTAAACACCGCCATCAACACGAATATTGTTCTTGCCCAGAACATATGCCTTTCAGGGATAGAATTACTGTGACCATCGCCAAACCTATAGCAATCGGTTTTACCCTTTCTGCGCTGATCATTCTGGCCGCTTCATTCAGTGCTCCAAGCACCGTGGCTGCCAACAGCAAGGGCTGCACATCAGCCTATGGCGTTGATCCTTGCAGTACCGGGTCTATTGTGCCGCACAAGCCTTGAATCTGCAGCTTTGCAATGAAATCCAGCCCGTTTCCGGGCTGGATTTTTGTATCATGGAATGAAATAGAGGCCCACCAGACCGGCAAGGCCGACAGCAATGCGCCACCAGGCAAAGGGCGCGAAGCCGTTTTTCGAGACAAAATCCAGAAGCGAGCGCACCACGAAAAGGCCTGTGACGAAAGCTGCAAGGAAGCCAACGGCAATCAGGGAAACATCATCAAAGCTCAGTGCATCCCTGTTCTTGTAAAGATCAAGCGCGAAGGCACCTGCCATGGTCGGCATGGCGAGAAAGAAGGAAAATTCTGCCGCCGACCTCTTGTCTGTTCCCATCAACAGCGAACCGACAATGGTTGATCCCGAGCGCGACATGCCAGGGATCATCGCAAGGCACTGGAACAGGCCGATCTTGAAAGCAAGCGACGGTGGATAATCCATCACATCGAAATATTTTGGTTTCAGCGCCATGCGGTCAACTGCCAGAAGTACGATACCGCCAAGAATCAGCACGATGCAGATCAGCATCGGCGTCTCAAAAAGAACCTCCTTGATAAAATCATGGGCAATGGCACCGATAATGACCGCCGGCAGAAAGGCAATCAGCACCGCCAGCACGAATGAGCGGGCCTTGGCGCTGGTTGGCAAATCCATGGCGATTTTCAAAAGACGCTGGAAATAAACCAGCAGGATAGCCAGAATCGCACCCAGCTGGATCAGCACTGCAAAGGTGTTTCCCGGTGATTTGAACCCGAGAAAGTGACCTGCCAGCAGAACATGGGCTGTGGAGGATACAGGAATAAATTCGGTCAGGCCTTCGATGAGGCCAAGTATAAGAGCACTGACAATAGATTGGTCGGCCATGGATGTTCCTCGATTAAACGGATGCCCGTTGATTCGCTTGTATTGCGGCAGGCAAGCACTTATAGCTCTTTTGCAAGAGTCGTGACCAGAGTCACACTTTGCTTCATCACGTTTTCTGTCGCGTTTTACTCCGGGTTTCAATGCCAACACTCTACCATCACCCCATGTCATCTGCCTCGCGTTTTGTGCGGCTGATCCTCTCCGAGTACGGCTATCAGACGGATCTCATCGAGGAGCAGACCTGGGAAAAACGGCGCGCGTTTCTGGCGCTCAATCCGGCAGGCACATTGCCTGTCTATGTGGATGACAGTTTGCGCGCCCTGTGTGGTGCGACCATTATTTCGGAATATCTGGATGAAACCAATGGTGTCTTGAAACGCGAGCGCCGGCTGCTGGCAGAAGACCCGTTTCAGCGCGCCGAAATCCGCCGCCTGACAGAATGGTTCTTGCAGAAATTCGACGCAGATGTGACACGGCCCCTGGTGCGTGAACTGGTGTTCAAACTGTTGATGACACCGGATCAGGGTGGCGGCGCACCGGATTCCAAAATCCTGCGGACATCGCGTGCGAATATTCGCCAGCATCTGAAGTATCTGGCATGGCTTGCCGGTTCGCGGCCCTGTCTGGCCGGAGACAGGCTGAGCTATGCCGACCTTTCCGCAGCTGCGTCTCTTTCTGTGCTCGATTATCTTGGCGAAATAGACTGGGCCTCCGCACCCCATGTGAAGGAATGGTACCAGAGGATCAAATCGCGGCCATCCTTCCGGCCCCTGCTGCTGGAGCGTATTCGCGGCGTGACGCCTGCATCGCATTATGCTGATCTGGATTTTTGAGGGATGACCCATGGCCGAGGCCAGGAGCGAAGCCATGGCAGGCGCAAAGGCGGACAGGACGCAAAAAGCGTTGACCGACTTTATCAGGGACCATGCTGCCCGCCTCGGTTTTGACATCTGCCGGGTGACCTTGCCAGACGCCATACCGCTTGCACCCGGACGCTTGAAGGCTTTTGTGGACTCAAACTATCACGGTGACATGGGCTGGATGGCCGAAACGCAGGACCGCCGGGCCAACCCTTCTGTCCTCTGGCCCGAGGTGCGGTCCATTGTCATGCTGGGCATGAATTACGGGCCAGACGACGACCCGCTGGAGACGCTGAAAAAACCGGACTGCGGCTCCATTTCTGTTTATGCGCGCAACCGCGACTATCATGATGTGATCAGGGGCAAGCTGAAGGAGCTCGCTACCCGTTTTGCAGCGCGTTGCGGTCAGGATGTGAAAGTGTTTGTCGATACGGCGCCAGTGATGGAAAAACCGCTGGCACAGGCGGCTGGCCTTGGCTGGCAGGGCAAGCACACCAATCTGGTGTCCCGGGATCTTGGATCCTGGCTGTTTCTGGGAAGCCTTTTTACAACGGCGAATCTCACGATCGATCCGCCCGAACACGATCATTGCGGCTCTTGCAACGCCTGCCTCGATGCCTGCCCGACACAGGCCTTTCCGGCACCCTATCAACTGGATGCCCGCCTTTGCATTTCCTACCTTACCATTGAGCACAAGGGTGTCATTGCACCGCATCTGCGCGCGGCATTTGGCAACCGCATCTACGGTTGCGATGACTGCCTGGCTGCATGCCCCTGGAACAAGTTTGCGTCGGCAGCCCGCGAGATGAAACTGGCAGCCCGCGACGACTTGAAATCCCCCTCTCTGTCCCGTCTGCTGGCCCTTTCCGACAGTGCCTTTCGCGCTTTCTTTTCGGGCTCGCCCGTCAAGCGCATCGGGCGGGACCGGTTTGTCCGCAACTGTCTGATTGCCGCCGGCAATTCCGGTGATGCTGCCCTGATTGATGCAATCCTGCCGCTTGCGGATGATGCCTCTCCTGTCGTGCGCGGCATGGCGGTCTGGGCGTTGTCAAGGCTGATGAGGCCGGGGCAATTTCAGCTTTTTGCCGGAGGCCGCCCACAGGAGCGTGATGCAGATGTACTGGCCGAATGGGAGACTGCAAGGATGATGCGATGACATATATGATTTTTGGTGCAGGCTATTCAGGCCGGGCGATTGGCAAGGCTCTGGTGAACGATGGCTGCCATGTTGCAGGGACAACCCGCTCCGGAAGCAATATCGCATCCCTTGAAAGCCTTGGCCTGCGCGGCTTTGTCTTTGACGGCCCGGACCTCTCCGAAGCGCTGCGTGCGGAAATGAAAACCGTCACCCATCTGGTTCAGTCGATTGCGCCGGGCAAGGATGGCGATCCGCTTGTGCGGCTGGGGGGCGATAATATCCGGGCGCTGTTTCCCGCTCTCGTCTGGGCCGGTTATCTGTCAACTGTGGGTGTTTATGGCGACCATAACGGGGCTTGGGTGGATGAAACATCGGAATGCAAACCGGTATCACAGCGCTCCGTTGAGCGGGTAGCAGCGGAACAGGCATGGCTTGCCATCGGGCAGACGACCAATATTCCCGTGGCAATTTTGCGCCTGTCGGGCATTTATGGTCCCGGGCGCAATACATTTGTCAATCTTGCGCAGGGTACAGCACGCAGACTTGTGAAAAAAGACCAGGTTTTCAACCGTATCCGTGTGGAAGATATTGCCGCTGCCAGCGTTTTCCTGATGAAAGGAAATCATGGCGGCCTGTTTAACATTACGGACCATGAGCCCTGCCCGCCCCAGGATGTTGTCACAGAAGCTGCGCGGCTGATGGGAGTGGAGCCCCCGCAGGAGACGGCTTTTGAAACAGCAGAGCTTTCGCCGATGGCACGGTCCTTTTACGGCGAGAACAAGCGGGTTTCCAATCGCAAAATGCGTGATCTGGGTTTCGCGTTTGCCTATCCGGACTACCGGATTTCCCTGGCGCAATTGTGGACGTCCAATAGCTGGAAAGCATAGGCTTGTCATTTTAAACCCTTTATGGTTGAAACCATGATTCCAGCTAAGCCATTTCAGACCAGAAACCGCTCTTTTCAGGAATTTTTTTGCGTATTTTCGTGAAAACGGATTTGCCCGATTCGCCTGCAGCGGTTTCTCTCTGTGCACTGGCATTGCACCTTGATTCCAAAGACAGAATTTAAACGTTAACAAAGTATTGCAACCTGAGACTGTGTATTTGCTTCGCCGGCTATGTATCAGTCTGTAATATTCCGTGATCGGTTGCAGCACGTTTTCGCCACTTTTCATCATATATCGGCGGCTTCCGACCAAAAATGAAGCAAACCCGTGCGAAGTGGTACCCTCTTTTGACTGTTTTTCCTGTTTTTTTGAAATCTCTCGCTGCTGTCATTGCTGTTGGTAGTGTGCTTGTAATGCCAATGCCGTCTCAGGCTGCATCCAATGGCTGTGGTGGTGCTTCCTGGTATGCGCTGCATTCCAGAACCGCCTCCGGTGAACGCATGAATCCGGGTCTTCTGACGGCTGCGCATAAATCGTTGAAATTCGGAACCAGACTTCTCGTTACAAACCGCAACAACGGCAAAAGTGTTGTGGTCCGTATCAATGACCGTGGCCCGTTCATTCGGGGTCGCGTGCTGGATCTCTCCAGGGCTGCAGCCCAGAATATTGGCATGGTGCGCTCCGGCACCGGCAAAGTCTGCTATGAAATCATCAAGTGATGGCAGTCTGCGGCCTGCCTGCCTTGCTCTTGGGGCCAATGAACGCTACCACGCGCCAGGATCTTTTGGCATTGAGGGTTTGGAGCGTGGCGCGAGACCTGAATGGCAACAGACACTTGATCATCAGGAGTAAGAGCATATGCGACTGGGCGGACGGCTTGCCGGGGCAATCGAAGTTTTATCCGATATAGAGGCCCGCAAACGGCCTGTGGCAGATGCCCTGAAGGACTGGGGCCTGTCGCATCGTTTTGCCGGGTCCGGTGACAGGGCAGCGATCGGCAACATTGTCTATGATGCCTTGCGGATGAAACTGTCGCACAGCTACCTGATGGATGATGATACGCCCGCGGCTCTTGGCCATGCTGTTCTGTTTCGCCAATGGCGGTTGACACCGGAAGACCTGGCTGCCGAACTGCACGGGGACCGTTTTGCACCGCCAGGCCTTTCGCAACACGCCGTTGCGGCCTTTCGCTCAAAAACGCTCGACAGTGCTCCACTGCACATTCAGGGCGATATTCCTGACTGGGTAGAGCCGCTGTTCGTCGAAAATTTCGGCGAGACCTGGCTTTCCGAGGCAAGGGGACTGACCGAAAGGCCAACACTGGATCTGCGGGCCAACCGTCTGAAAGCCGGGCGCGACAAGGTTATCAGGGCGCTGGAACGCTCCTTCCCGCAGCCGACAGCCATCGCCCGCGACGGTATCCGCATTCCCTCCGGCGAAGGTCCGTCGCGCCTGCCGAATGTTACGGCAGAGATTTCCTTTGAAAAAGGCTGGTTTGAAGTGCAGGACGAAGGATCGCAGATTGTTGCCGATCTTGTCATGGCGTCCGACGGTGAACAGATCCTCGACTATTGTGCCGGCGGCGGCGGCAAAACACTGGCCATGGCCGCTGCCATGCACAACAAGGGCCAGATCCACGCCTTTGATACCGACCGCAAACGTCTGGCCCCGATTATCGAGCGCCTGAAACGGGCTGGCACCCGCAATGTGCAGGTACAGGACAACCGCAAGACACTGGAGACATTCCCTGGCAAATTTGACAAGGTTCTGGTGGATGCGCCCTGCACCGGAACAGGCACATGGCGGCGGCGCCCGGATACAAAGTGGCGACTCACCGGGCGTAATCTGGAAGAGCGCCTGGGGCAGCAAAGGGAAGCCCTGAGTGAGGCTGCCCGTTTTGTGCGCCCCGGCGGACAACTGGTCTATGTGACCTGCTCCATCCTGCCACAGGAAAATGATGGCCAGATTGCCGCCTTCCTCGACACGCATCCCGAATTTGAAATGCTGCCGGTTTTGCCGCGCTGGAACAGCCTGTTTGGCGAGGCTGCTGCCAGGCCGCGCTCACAGAATGCAAAATCTGTAACGCTGACCCCGGCCTCAACGGATACGGACGGATTTTTCTTCTGTCTGATGCAGAAGAAATAGACCCCGCGACACTCTGCTGCATCAAAATTCTGGAGGATATAGCGGTTGAAGCCCTGTATTGCAGGGCTTGACGCCTGCGCTGCCACAGGGATGGTCTTTCCGGAAAATGGTCCGTGTCGTCAAAAATTTAAACTGGACTATTTGACACCAGTTTAATTTTCAGCCATGTACGTGGCATATTCCGTTTCCTGTGAGGTTGCCATAGTGTCCAGATCCTTCATTTCAAAATTGCTCGCCACAGGTGTTTGCGTCCTCGCCTCCGGTCATTCCATGGTTCTGGCGAAGACCGATCCGGCGCAGGTAACCGCCTATTATGCGCAGCTGGCACTGGCAAAATATTCCGATGCACTGACGGCGGCAAAGACCCTCGACAAGGCCATTGACGAACTTCTTGCCAGGCCGGGCGAGGAAAGCCTGAAGGCGGCCCGCGCGGCCTGGATTGCCTCACGCCCCTTCTACATGCAGACTGAACCTTTCCGCTTTGGAAATCCGGCTGTTGATGCATTCGAGGGAAAGGTCAATGCCTGGCCGCTCGACGAAGGCATGATTGACTATGTCGATGCCGGCTATGGTACGGAAAGCGATGAAAATACGCTCTATGTTGCCAATGTTGTTGCCAATAGGTCGATCACCATCAACGGAAAACCGGTCGATGCGGGAAGGATTACACCGGAGCTTCTGTCCGGCTCCCTGCATGAGGCCGGCGGGATCGATGCCAATGTGGCGACCGGTTACCATGCCATTGAATTTCTGCTCTGGGGGCAGGATCTGAATGGAACGGGGCCAGGCGCCGGTGACAGGCCCTATACGGATTATGACCAGAAAAACTGCACCAATGGCCATTGCGACCGCCGCGCCGATTATCTGAAATCCGCGTCGACCCTTCTGGTCTCCGATCTTTCGGGTATTGTGGAAAAATGGCAACCGGGCGGTGAAGCTGCCAGGGTTCTGACCGGCGACCCCAGGGCCGGAATTGCTGCACTGCTGACAGGCATGGGTTCCCTCTCCTATGGCGAACTGGCCGGTGAACGCATGAAGCTCGGCCTTCTGCTGCACGATCCGGAAGAGGAGCAGGATTGCTTTTCGGACAATACCTATAATTCCCACTATTATGACATTGTCGGTCTGGTGACTGCCTATACCGGCTCCTATACCCGGCTGGACGGCACGGTCATGAACGGCCCGTCGCTGCAAATGCTGGTGAAGGACGCCGATCCAAAGCTTGATGCAGAGATGACCCAAAAGCTTGAAACCACCCTGGCGGCGGCCAAGGCCATGGTCAAAAGGGGTGAAACCGTTGAAGCCTATGACCAGATGATTGCCGAAGGCAATACAGAAGGCAATGCCATTGTTCAGGCGGTTATCGGCGGGCTGGTTGACCAGACCAAATCCATCCAGCGCATTGTCACGGCCCTTGATGTTACCAACGTTTCGGTGGAAGGGTCCGACAGTCTTGACAGCCCTGATGCCGTGTTCAAATAGACCATCATGCGTGCGCTGAACCCTTGCTCCGGTCCTTGTGGACCTGCCCTTGTGTTGCTTCTTGGCTTGACGGCAGGTGCAACAGCCGGAGATCTGTATTCAAGGCCGGACCTGGGCAAGGCCGATGCAGCACGGGTTGCAGCCATGACGGCGCCCGCTACGGATTTTTCCAAAGCCGAACCATTTGAAGCGCTGCAGGCCGGGGCCTCGACTTCGGTCGATGCGGTCAATGACAAGGCTTTTTCGCATGTTTCCGACAATCTGGGCCAAAAGGACCGCGACGGGTTCCTGCTTGGCAACGCCCTGTTTCGCAAGCTCTGGGTCTCGTCTCCGTCCTCCACCCGGGCCTCAGACGGTCTTGGCCCGCTTTTCAACGCCCGCTCCTGTGAAAGCTGCCATATCCGGGACGGACGCGGACACCCGCCGGATGAGACGGGGGATGCAACCTCGTTTCTGGTTCGCCTTGCAAGACCGGCCGTCACGGCAGATGAAAGACGCGCCCTTTCCGATCATGATGTGCTGAATTTCCCTGACGCTGTCTACGGTCACCAGTTGCAGGACAGGGCCATTTCCGGTCTTGCAGCCGAGGGCCATGCCGTTGTTGCCTACACGGACAGCAGCGTTCTGCTGGCGGGAGGCGAAACCATAAGCCTCCGCAAGCCGACGATCAGCGTTGCCGGTCTGGCCTATGGTCCACTGGGGACGACGACAAGCCTTTCGGGACGTATTGCCCAGCCGATGATTGGTCTGGGGTTGATAGAGGCTATCCACCCTGCGGATCTGCAGCGTTTGGCCGATCCGGATGACCGTAATCGCGACGGCATCAGCGGCAGGCTCTCGCTTGTAAAGGATGAAGACGGAGCCCTGGTTCCGGGCCGGTTTGGCTGGAAGGCGCAAAACGCCACGGTGCGACAACAAACGGCGGCGGCTTTTTCCGATGATATCGGCATTTCCACCTCCGCCAGACCTGATCCCTATGGGGACTGTACGCCTGAACAAAGCGGGTGTCTTGCGCAGGCAACCGGCGTTCAGCCCGGACTGGGTGCACAGGAAGCACCGGACCCGGTTTTGGACCTCGTCACTCTTTATGCGCAAAATCTGGCCGTGCCTGCGCGACGCAGGGCGAGCTTTTCCGAAACACTGAAAGGCAAGCAACTGTTTTACGAGACGGGATGCAGCACTTGCCACACACCAAAATTTGTAACCGGACGCGACGCTGCCAATCCCGCCCGCGCTTTCCAGCTGATATGGCCCTATTCCGATTTTCTGCTGCATGATATGGGACCAGACCTTGCGGACGGACAGCCGGTGGGCACGGCATCGGGATCGGAATGGCGCACACCGCCTTTGTGGGGTATCGGCCTCACAGAAACCGTCAGCGGACATGGTTTCTATCTCCATGACGGGCGGGCACGCAGCCTGGGCGAGGCCATTGCCTGGCACGGTGGCGAAGCAAAAAAAGCAAGAAATCGGTTTGTAAATATGCAACAAGAGGACCGAAATTCTCTTATTCGGTTTTTGGAGTCCCTTTAATGCGGTTTTTATCGTCTCTCTTGCTTGGCCTTGCCCTTGTTGCACCTGCCCGGACATTATGCGCGGCAGAAACAGCACAGGTGCCCGTACCAACGGTCCAGGACATTCTCGGCAATGTGGTCGACAAGGCCATTCTTCCCGGCTACCAGGATTTCAGGCTGGCCACAGGGCAGATGCAGGGGGCAATGGAAACCCTGTGCCAGGAACCGTCCGAGGAAAAACTCGGGGATGCCCAGATGGCTTTTGACGGTGTTGTTGCAACATGGTCCATTGTCGAACCGATCAAGATCGGTCCGGTCATTGAGGAAAACCGGTTTGAACGTATCCTGTTTTATCCGGACAGGAAGGGCATGGGCCTGCGACAGGTGCGTATGGCCCTGATGAAAAAAGACCCTGCGGCACTTGACCCGAAAGGCATGAAGGACAGAAGCGTTGCGGTTCAGGGCATTCTGGCCCTCGAATATGTGCTGAATGGTCTCGACTTTGAAGACCTGTCTACGAAGAAAGGTGAATATCGCTGCCAGTTCGGGCTCACCATTTCCAAAAACCTTGACAGTCTTGCCGCAGACATTTCCGGTGCATGGGCCAAACCGGATGGTGTGCAGGCCAGTTTCCGCAAACCCGGCCCTGACAATCCGCTTTTCCACGATGACAAGGAAGCCTTGTTTACCGTGCTGGGTTTTCTGGTGCACGGCCTTGAGACTATCAAGGAGCAGCGGATTTCCGCCTTCTATGAAGGTGGCGACAAATTGCCGATGACGCGCAAGGCGCTTTATTACCGGTCGTATAACACAATGCCATCGATCGCTGCCAATCTGGAAGGGCTTTTGCGGATCTGGTCTGAATCCGGCATGAAAGACCTGTTGCAGGGCGATGCAAAACCGATTGGCGGCAATGTCGATTTCAACTTTACCTCGGCTATCAAGGCAGCCGTTGCCATGGACCTGCCTCTGGATGAGGCGCTTGCCGACGAAGACCAGAAAGGCAAGCTGGTTTTCCTGATCCTGACGCTGAAAGAGCAGATCAAACTGCTGGATACGGACTATGGCAAGGCCGTGGGCCTCGGCGCAGGATTTTCTTTTTCCGATGGAGACTGACGTGGGATCAAGGGTCGTACTGGACCGCCGCGATTTCCTGAAAGCCGCCGGACTGGCCTGGTTTTCCACGCTGGGTGCGGGCGCGGCCCTTGCCCTTGAGCGCAGCGACAGCGTCTATAGTTCGGCTTTTATGGCCGCCGATGGATCATACGGGGTGGCAACAGTTGCCGGAAATGGCACGGTCATTGATCGTATAGCGCTTGTCGACCGCGGCCATGATGTGACCCAATGCCCGAAAACCGGGATCAGCGTCGCCTTTGCACGCAGGCCCGGTACCTTTGCACTGGTGTTTGACCCCAAAAATGGCACAGCTATCACGACAATCACGTCGGTTGCCGGGCGGCATTTCTTCGGTCATGGCTGTTTTTCGCAGGATGGCAGGCTGCTCTATGCCGCCGAGAATGATTACGACAATTTTGCCGGCATGATCGGTGTCTACGATGTTGGCGCGGGTTACCGGCGCATCGGCGAATTTCCGTCTTTCGGCATAGATCCGCACGACATGGCCGTCATGGAGAACGGCCGTGTGCTGGTCGTGGCCAATGGTGGTATCAAAACCCATCCCGATCATGGCCGCGACAAGCTCAATCTCGACCACATGGAACCTTCCATGGTGTTCATTGACGCCGCGCAGGGTTCCCTGATGGAAAAGCACAGCCTGCCGGACCAGTGGCGGCAGATCTCGACCCGGCATCTGGATCTGGCCGGGGACGGTTCGGTATGGTTTGGATGCCAGTTTGAAGGCCCCAGGAACGCATCCGTGCCGCTGGTCGGGCGTTTGCGGCGTGGTGAAGATATGGATTTTCTTGCACTTGCCGAGCCTGATCTTCAGTCACTGTCACACTATGTGGGCTCCGTTGCGGCCAATAATACGGCCGGAACGATTGCGGTCTCCTCTCCCAAGGGCGGAGTTGTCCTGACGTTTGACGCCGCGACAAAAGCCCTGGTCAGGACCGACAGGCTGCAAGGTGTTTGCGGACTGGCACCACAGGGCAAGGGCTTTGTGGAAACAACGGAAACCGGGCTTTTTGGATCTGCCCGGTCGGATCTGGCCTGGGACAATCACGTTCTGGCCCTGGTTATATGATCCGGTTTGCTGCCTGCCACGTATTGAGAACATGAACACAAAAATCACCATCCATGCCGCTTTCATGATGACCGTTGTAGCCATCGGTATTGTGATCGGGCTCATGAATATTCCGGGCGTCTGGTATGCTCAACTGGTCAAACCGCCATTCAATCCGCCAAACTGGATTTTCGGCCCTGTCTGGACTGTGCTCTATGGCATTATCGGGTTTGTTGGTGCCCGCACCTGGCTGGCGCAGGGCTCGACGCCTGCGCTGCGGCTCTGGTTTGCCCAGATGGCACTCAATTTTGCCTGGTCGCCGCTGTTTTTCGGGCTGAACCTGATGGTTGCTGCCCTTTGCGTGATTTTTGGCCTGTGGATTTGCATTGCACTGTTCATTGTCAGCACATGGAGAAAAGACCGCCTGTCTGCCGTGCTGTTTGTGCCCTACCTTCTCTGGGTCACATTTGCCACAATTTTGAACGGTTCCCTGATCGTCCTCAATCCCGTTTGATGGCCTGACCTTGTACCGGTGCCCGGTCCATGCCATTTTTGCTGTCGCGAAAAGGATTTGGGAATGATAGACATGGAAAGCCATGATTTCCGCAAACGCATAGCCCGGAGCTTTGCCAGACAGGGTGCCAAGCGCACGATGAGTGCGGAGCTGTCGAGAATTGCCCATGGCACGGTGGAAATCGAGCTGCCCTTTGATGAAAAACTGACACAACAGCATGGTATCCTGCATGCCGGTGTTATTTCAGCCGTGCTGAGTACGGCCTGTACCTATTCGGCCTATACGCTGATTGACCCGGATGCAACTGTCCTGACCATTGAGTTCAAGGTCAATCTTCTGTCGCCAGGTCGGGGAGAGCGGTTTTTGTTTCGCGGCGATATCACCAGGCCGGGAAGCAATATTATTGTTGCCGACGGGCGCGCCTATGCCACTGGCGAAGGGGCCGCAAAGCTGATCGCTTCCATGACGGCAACATTGATGGTGGTTCGCGGGCGCGAGGGTATTGAAGAATGAATTTTGCAATCAAGATGATCGGCTCCATACCGGTTCTCTATGTCATGGCCGTGGATGCCGAATATGGTTCGCACCTGCGCAAGCGCTTCCAGCCATTGCTGACCGGCGTGGGGCCTGTGGAGGCCGCAGTGACCCTGACCCGGACGCTTGGCTTGCTGAAAGCGTCCGGCCAATTGCCGGCACTGGTTGTCTGTCTGGGTTCGGCAGGGTCTGCAAACCTTGAACAGACGGAGGTCTATCAGGCCACATCCATCAGCTATCGCGATATGGATGCCTCACCGCTGGGCTTTGAAAAAGGGGCCACACCCTTTCTGGACCTGCCGGTAACAATCGGCATGCCGCTGCGGATCCCGGGTGTCAAACAGGCCCGCCTTTCCACCGGGGGTAACATCGTTTCCGGCGCTGCCTATGACACGATTGACGCTGATATGGTCGATATGGAAACCTATGCCGCGTTGCGGGCCTCAATGGCTTTTGGCATTCCGCTTGTCGGATTGCGCGGCATTTCCGATGGCAAGGCGGAGCTGAAACAGGTCAGCGACTGGACAGAATATCTGCATGTGATTGATGCAAGACTCTCATCCGTCGTTGATGCGCTCGAAGCCGGGCTTCGGGATGGATCGATTGTGGTTTGAGCCATTGTTTTTTGAGGGCTTTGCCTGTTGCAAGCGGGGCCGTTTTTCATTAAAGGCTCGGCATGACCCAGATAGCGCACCCCGATACCGTTCTCATTATCGATTTTGGCAGCCAAGTCACGCAGCTGATTGCCCGGCGCGTGCGTGAAACCGGCGTTTACTGCGAAATCGTTCCGTTTCAATCGGCTGAAGAGGGCTTTCACCGGCTGAAACCCAAGGCGATCATCTTTTCCGGTGGTCCTGCCTCTGTTCTGGAGACTGGCAGCCCGCGTGCGCCGCAGGCGGTGTTTGACTCCGGCCTTCCCATCCTTGCCATCTGCTATGGCCAGCAGACGCTGAGCGTTCAGCTCGGCGGTAAAGTCGAAGGCGGCCACGCCCGCGAATTCGGTCGTGCCGATGTACATATTCTCAAAAGCAGCCCGTTGTTTGATGGAATCTGGGAAGTGGGCCACAAATATCCCGTTTGGATGAGCCATGGCGACCGCGTGACAGTGGCTCCGGAGGGCTTTGAGATTGTCGGGACATCGCAGAATGCGCCTTTTGCCATCTGCGTGAATGAAGCCAGGAAATATTATACAACCATGTTCCATCCTGAAGTGGTGCATACGCCCGATGGCGGCAGGCTTCTGGCCAATTTCGTGCACAGGATTGCAGGCCTGACCGGCGACTGGACCATGCATGCCTATCGCGCCAAGGCTGTCGAGGCCATTCGTGCGCAAGTGGGTGACAAGCGGGTGCTCTGTGCCCTGTCCGGCGGGGTTGATTCCTCGGTAGCCGCCTTGTTGATCCATGAAGCCATCGGCGAAAAGCTGACCTGCGTTCTGGTGGACCACGGATTGATGCGCAAGAACGAGGCTGCCGATGTGGTCGCCATGTTCCGCCAACATTACAATCTCAATCTCGTCCATGTGGATGCATCCGATCTGTTCATAAACGCGCTGGAAGGCGAGGCAGACCCGGAAACCAAGCGCAAGACCATCGGTCGCCTGTTCATTGAGGTATTTGAGGCCGAAGCCAGAAAGCTGGGAGGCGCAGAGTTTCTGGCGCAGGGAACGCTCTATCCGGATGTGATTGAAAGCGTGTCCTTTACCGGCGGCCCGTCTGTCACCATCAAGAGCCATCACAATGTCGGCGGTCTGCCGGCCCGCATGAACATGCAGCTTGTCGAGCCCTTGCGTGAGTTGTTCAAGGATGAAGTGCGGGTTCTGGGCCGTGAACTGGGCCTGCCGGAGAGTTTCATCGGGCGCCACCCGTTCCCGGGTCCGGGCCTGGCCATTCGCTGTCCGGGCGGCATTACCCGCGAAAAGCTGGAAATCCTGCGCGAGGCGGACGCGATCTATCTCGATGAAATTCGCAAGGCCGGTCTCTATGACACAATCTGGCAGGCTTTTGCCGTGCTGCTGCCGGTCCAGACTGTCGGGGTCATGGGCGACGGGCGTACCTATGAATTCGTCTGCGCCTTGCGCGCGGTGACATCGGTCGATGGCATGACTGCGGATTTCTATCACTATGACATGAACTTCCTTGGTCGTGCGGCAACCCGCATTATCAACGAGGTTCGCGGCATCAACCGCGTGGTCTACGATGTGACATCCAAGCCGCCTGGCACCATCGAGTGGGAATGACGGAAGACCTTGCACCAGTGAAAATCTGCGCAACAGCTTCCTGTCATCGAGATCTGGCATGACCTGCCGTTTCAGTGTCATCTTTGAGGAACTTTCCTGATGAGCGTTCCCGGACCGGTCGTAAGACCCCATGCGTTTTTTACTTGCGTTTTCGGCTGACGGCCCTGCGTGTGGCCGCAGCGATTCCTTCCACGCTCAGGCCAAAGCGGTCAAAGAGCCACTCGACGGATCCCGTAGGGCAAAATCCCGGAAAGCCAATCCGCTCCACGGGAACCGGGTTGTGTGTTGCGGTGAATTCGGCAACCGCACCACCCAGCCCGCCGCGAAGATTGGCTTCTTCTGCTGTGACGATCGCTCCAAGACCGGCTGCGGCTGAAACGGCAGCCTCGTCCAGCGGATTGATCGTCGACATGTTGAGAACGCGAGCGGAAATGCCCTCTGCCTTCAAAAGGTCGGCTGCAGCTGCAGCGAGATGCACCAATGTCCCGCATGCGATGATGGCGACATCATGCCCTTCGCGGACCAGTTCCGCCTGTCCGGCCTTGAATGTTCGTCCGGACATATCGAGACCGGGGACCGGCATGCGGCTGAGGCGCAGATAGACCGGGCCTTCATGGGCAGCAGCCCATTTGACCGCCTCTGCTGTTTCCCAGGGGTCAGCAGGGGCGATGACTGTCAAGTTGCTGAACAACCGAAGCCAGGCGAAATCTTCTATGGAATGGTGCGTCGGTCCAAGCTCTCCATAAGCGACACCCGACGACTGCCCGACAAGCTTGACATTGAAACCGGCATAGGAAACATCGGCCTTGATCTGTTCAAGAGCGCGGGCTGTCAGGAAGCAGGACGCGGCTGATACGAAGGGAATCCGGCCGCCATTTGCAAGACCTGCACTGACGCCCACCATATTCTGCTCGGCAATGCCGACATTGATCAGGCGGTCTGGAAACTTCTTCTGGAAGCCGCCGAGTTTGGAAGAGCCGACAGAATCATTGACGACGGCAACGATCCGCTCGTCTTGCTGTGCCAGGGTTTCAAGCGCTTCTGCCCAGGCATTGCGGCAATCGGAATAACCGGTTTGGATGCTTGTGACAGCTGACATTATACGAGTTCCTTCATCGCGATCCCGAACTGTTCGCCGTCAGGCACACCATGGTGCCAGACCGCCTTGTTTTCCATGAAGGAAACGCCCTTGCCCTTGACGGTATTGGCAATCACGCACAGCGGCTTCCCACGCAAGTGTGGCGGCGAGGTCAGAACCTGCAAGAGGGACTCGACATCATGACCGTCAACCATGACGACATCCCAGCCAAATGCGCGGAACTTGTCATCAAGCGGATCGAGGCCGTTGGTTTCTTCCGTTCCCATACCCTGCTGAAGCCGGTTGCGGTCGACGATCAGTGTCAGGTTTGCCAGTTTGCGATTTCCTGCAGTCATCGCGGCTTCCCAGTTGGAACCTTCCTGCAATTCGCCGTCACCCGTCAGGACAAAAGTGCGGTATGGCAGCTTCGCAAGCGTTCCGGCAATGGCTATGCCAACAGCCACGGGCATCCCGTGACCAAGGGGACCGGTATTCGTTTCAACGCCAGGCACGTAATTGCGGTTTGGATGGCCGTTCAATTTTGAGTCGGGCTGCATATAGGTGGCAAGCCAGTCCTCCCGGAAATAGCCTGCGGCACACAAGGCCGTATAAAGCGCACCTGTCGCATGTCCCTTGGACATGATGAAACGGTCTCTTTCAGCCATTTCCGGTTTGGCGCAATCGTAATTCATGACGCCAAAATATAGCGTTGCGATGATATCTGTCGCAGAAAAATCACCACCGGGATGGCCAAGCTGTGCCGCGTGAACCATACGGAACGCGGTCCGGCGCATCCACAGCGCCTTTTCCCTGATCCTGGTGATTTTGTCATTTGTCAGTGTCATTTCATGCCCTTTCAGAAACGGGCGGGGAAGGTGAGGCTCGCTTCAGGCGTTGCGTTGTGGTGATAATGCGGCCATTTGAGATAGCGATGAACCGCTTCATTGATGACGTCAGCATGATGCCCCCTGACCATCGCCACGTGATGCTCAAATCCGTTCTGCGAGATGAAGCGCATCAGCCCGCGCAGGTTTTTGACCCTGGACACGGCAATACCACCATCCATCGGGAACGGATCGTCGGTAAACTCCCCTTCCCCCAGATAGCATTTGATGGTCCCGGCCCGGTCATCCGTCGACAGACGGAAATAGGTCATGTCACCGGCACGCACTTTGCCCTTGACGGCTCCGAAACATTTTTCCCGACCGATTGTCTCACCCAGCACATCCAGCTCCCCGATTTCGGGAGTAGCGCCGAAAAAGCTTTTGGGATAGTTGCCGCAATGGGTGCAGACGCATTTGTCGGCTTCCTGTCCGTAATTATTGTTCCAGTCCAGAATGGCGGATGGAGCCCCGGAGGCGAGCGAAAGGGCATACATCGAAACAGCGCCCATGATGTCAACTTCACAAGCCGAAGGCATCAGCTCCTCACCCATCATCGACATGGTCAGACAGGTTGCACAGCCGAAATTGTCCTGCAGGGAACGCCAGCACTGAATGGCCGAGGCATCGCAACCATTTTCGTCGATCCATCGATTGACAGCCAATGTCCACCTTGCCTGGCGCAAAATCTGCTCCCCCTTGATATGGGCTGCAATGGTGCCGTAGCTTTTGATGCGCTCAAGTTTTTCGACCAGGGCAGGATCACTCGCGGGAATCCGCTCCGCCATCCCCATCATTTCCGACAGATCAACGGTTACAACCGTGATACCGGATGCCTGCAACAGCTTTTCGGAATAGCGCATGGTCTGGAACGCGCCCGTGCGTGCGCCGATGGAGCCGAGCCGCGCACCGCGCAAGCCGCGGACCGTACGACAGATGCGCGAAAAGCGTTCCAGATCGTTCCTGAACTCAAGGCTTGAGATGTCGCAGGTGTGGCTTGTCGTTTCCGTAAAGGGCACGCCATACTGATAGAAATTGTTCGACACGGACAGCTTGCCACAAAATGCATCCCGGCGCTCATGCACCGAAACCTTGTCGACCTCGTCATTGCTCGCCTGCAGAAGGATTGGCACATTGAGCCCGGCACGGTTAACCAGTTCGGCAATCGCAATTTCATCACCGAAATTCGGCAGGCAGATTACGAGTCCGTCTATATCGTCCCGCACAGAGCGGAAAAAGCTGGCATAAAGATCAGCGTCAGGCACGGACTGCACCGCACCATTGACGGTCGCATCATAGGGAAGGATATGCGCTGTGATGCCCAGGGCCTCAAGATGCGCAAGAACTTCATCACGGGCAGCCTTGCAGGGCGCACCGTTGAAGAAGGCACGACTTCCGATCACAACACCAAGCGCGATTTTCTTGCGGATAAACCTGCTCATTCCCATCCTCCCCAAATCATATTGGGGCGGCAATTCGCCCCAAAGGTCATTTTTGTTTATTTTCGATCATTTTTGTTTTTTTGTCCAGCCATCACGTATAGAAATCGAAACATGATCAACAAATAAGTACAGAAATCTAATTTTAACAGATACTTAGCTATTTTTTTCAAAGGAAGCCGAACTGTTTGTTGCGTCGCAATACTGTTAGCACTCGCAAAAACAAAAGTATTTGACATTATTCAAAACTATTCGATAATTGGCGGCGGGAACCTGAGAGAGGTCGGGTTTCTTCAAATGGGAGGTTTCAATGAAATTCAGCAAGTATTTGCTCGCAACCGTATTTGCGGTAAGCGTTGCAGGCGCAGTTTCCGGCACGGTCTTTGCGGCCGACACCATCGCCATCATCACTCCAAGCCATGACAACCCGTTCTTCAAGGCAGAGGCTGACGGTGCCGCTGCCAAGGCCAAAGAGCTTGGCTACGAAACCATGGTTCTTGTTCATGATGACGATGCCAACAAGCAGAATGAACTTTTCGATTCCGCAATTGCTGCGGGCGTAAAGGCCATCATCCTTGACAACGCCGGTGCTGACGCATCTGTCGCTGCTGTCCAGAAGGCCAAGGACAAGGGCATCCCTTCATTCCTGATCGACCGCGAAATCACGGCAACGGGCGTTGCCGTCTCGCAGATCGTTTCCAACAACTACCAGGGTGCGCAACTCGGTGGTGAGGAATTCGTCAAGCTGATGGGTGAAAAGGGTAACTATGCCGAACTCATCGGCAAGGAATCCGATACAAACGCCGGTATCCGTTCCAAGGGCTATCATGACGTCATTGACCAGTACAGCGACATGAAAATGGTTGCGCAGCAGACAGCCAACTGGTCCCAGACGGAAGCCTATACGGTCATGGAATCCATGCTGCAGGCACATCCCGATATCAAGGGGGTCATTTCCGGCAACGATACGATGGCAATGGGGGCCTATGCAGCCCTGGAGGCCGCCGGCCGCAAGGATGTCATTGTTGTCGGTTTCGACGGCTCCAACGATGTTCGCGATTCGATCCTCAAGGGTGGCATCAAGGCAACCGTCCTGCAGCCGGCATACCAGCAGGCGCAGCTTGCCGTAGAGCAGGCTGACAAGTTCATCAAGACCGGCTCGACCGGTGTTGAAGAAAAGCAGCTGATGGACTGCGTCCTGATCAATGCGGACAATGCCGCCAAGCTTGAGACATTCGCCCTGAAGCCCTGATTTAAGGCGACAGCAATGATCCGGACCCCCCATAAGGGGGTCTGGTTTGATCCATCTTCCAATGTCCCGGTATTATGATGAAAATCAGTATGTTATTGACTATCGTCCTGACGGCGCTCCTGCCGTTGTCGGGCTGCAAGCTCATCAAGACAAGTGAGTTGAGACAAGAAGCGGCGGTCACCGGTCAGGCGGGCGATGATGATCGTATTGCAGCACTGGTCAACGATAGTTTTGAAACGAAGCTTGTTGCCCTGCTGAACGAAAAGGCCGTAGACTTTAACACCCTGAAAACAGCGATAGCCGCCAATCTGGATGATGCAGGCAAGACATATGGCCTCAGGGTTGGCGGAGCCGGCGGATCCTGGAATTTTTCTGTCAGGGGTACAGCCAAAATTCTCGATATAGACCGCCGTTCAAAGGCCGGTGTCGCCAGTCTTGATACAGATGGTGATGGCAAGGCAGATGCCGGGTTGCAAATTGGTCCGGTCGTAAAAGGTACAGCCCTCAGAGACATTGCCCCTGTCTATGACTTTTCAGCCTTTCGCGACCAGATAGAATTTGCAAAGCTTGGACGTGCCCTGAACGACGCGGCCCTGAAACGGCTGCCGGATAATTTCGACACCCTGACAGGCAGGACGATCAACTTCCTGGGCGCGGTTGCAATGCGCTCGGCAACCGAATTGCCGATGATTGTTCCCGTAACTGCGGATGTGACACCATGACGGCGGCGCATCCTGTAGGGCTTTCCATCCGTGGCGGATCGAAATTTTATCCGGGCACGCAGGCTTTGAAAAACGTCGATTTCGATTTGCGCATGGGTGCCGTCAATGTTCTGGTTGGCGAAAATGGTGCCGGCAAGTCGACACTGATGAAAATCATAGCCGGTGTAGAACAGCTCAATGGCGGCGCGATAGAACTCTTTGGAGAGAAGGTTGTTTTCGCGGACCGCTCTGATGCTGCCCGCCACGGTATCGGTATCGTCTTTCAGGAATTGAACCTGTTCCCGAACCTGACGGTGACGGAAAACATCTTCATCGGCCATGAAATGACAGCGTTCGGGGTTCACATTGACCGCGAGGCGCAGGGCGATATCGCCCGCAAGCTGATGCAGAGGCTTGAGCAGGACATCGATCCTGAAACGCCGCTCGGAAATCTTCGGATCGGCCAGCAGCAAATCATTGAAATTGCTAAAGCTTTGGCAAACAACGCCAAAATTCTGATCCTCGACGAGCCCACATCCGCCTTGTCTTCGGCAGAGGTCGAAGTGCTTTTCAAGGCGATCGGTGACCTGAAACGGCAGGGTGTGGGTATCGTGTACATTTCTCACCGTCTTGAGGAGCTTATCCGGATCGGCGACTATATCACCGTTTTGCGTGATGGTGTCATTACGGGTTCTCGCCCGATGCAGGGCGTCACGATTTCCTGGATTGTCACCAATATGATTGGCAGCGCTTCCAAGGAATTTCCGCGCGGTGAAGGCCATGCGATCGGCAAGGAGGTGTTCAGGATCGAGAATATCTGTCTGCCAAATGCCGGGGGCGGCCTGACGGTCGATCATATGTCCCTGACAGTGAACGCCGGTGAGATCGTCGGTCTTTACGGACTGATGGGGGCCGGTCGCAGTGAAATGCTGGAGTGCATTATGGCACAGCACCCTCAATCGCGTGGCCAGATGTATATCGAGGGCGAACTGGTAACGGAGCGCACCGTATCAGGCCGCATCCGCAAGGGTCTTGCCCTCATTCCCGAGGACCGCAAGCGCGATGGTCTTGTGCAGATCATGTCGATCCGCGAAAACCTCACCCTGTCTTCACTTCGCGCGTTCACACGCGGGTTTCACCTGAATCTTGGACGGGAGGCAGCCCGCGCCGCAGAATTTGTCAAAAGGTTGACCATCAAGATCGCAAACATCGAAAACCCGGTCTCCAGCCTTTCAGGCGGCAATCAGCAAAAGGTCGTCATTGGCAAGGCGCTGATGACCCGTCCGAAAATCCTTTTGATGGATGAGCCCTCCCGCGGCATTGATATCGGTGCCAAGGCGGAGATTTTCAGGACCATGCGCAAACTCTCGGCAGAGGGACTGGGCATTCTCTTCGTGACATCTGACCTTGAGGAAGTCCTCGCCCTTTCCGACAGAATTCTTGTTATGGCGAATGGCAGGCTTGCCGGCAGTTTTCTTGCCGGTGCCAACCCCGCCGACGTCATCGCGGCAGCATCGCCCAATCAGTTCGAGGTTACAGCATCATGATCACGACGATCCATTCCCCCCGCATCGCAAGCGCGACAACCCTCCTGCTCCTCCTGCTGAAGCTGCGCACGCTTGTTGCGCTTTTTCTTGTTTTCGGGTTCTTTTCCCTGGCGGCCCCCAATTTCCTTTCGCCCGAAAATGTTCTGATTGTTTCCAAACACGTCGCCCTCAATGCGTTTCTGGCCATCGGTATGACATTCGTCATCATTACCGGCGGTATTGACCTTTCGGTAGGTTCGATCGTCGGCCTGTGCGCGATGGTCACGGGCTACTTGATGCTGAACGGGCTGGATCTGGGCATTGGTTTGACGATGGTCTTCAATACCTATGAAATCTGCCTGATCGTCCTTGTTGTCGGCGGATTGATAGGCGTCATCAACGGCCTGCTGATTACAAAGCTCAACGTGGCACCCTTTATCGCGACACTGGGAACGCTCTACGTCGCGCGCGGCGCGGCGCTGTTGTTGTCGAATGGCAGCACCTTTCCCAACCTGACCGGAAAGGCGGAATGGGGAACGGCCAGTTTTCCCTTCATCGGAGCGGGCAATTTTCTCAATATTCCAGTCTCGATCTGGATTCTTGCAGTCGTCGCCATTCTGGCATCCTACATTGCCACGCGCACGCCGCTGGGGCGCTACATTTATGCTGTCGGGGGCAATGAGCGTGGTGCTGCCCTGTCTGGCGTCAATGTCGAACACATCAAGATTTTCGTATACCTGTTTTCGGGAATTTGCGCAGCGTTGGTCGGCCTGATCATTGCCTCCCAGCTTCAGGCAGCACACCCGGCAACGGGAGAAACGTTCGAGCTGAATGCTATCGCTGCAGCTGTGCTGGGCGGAACGTCCATGTCTGGCGGCCGCGGCCGCGTAGCCGGTACGCTGATCGGTGCCTTCGTCATTGGAATTCTCGCCGACGGCCTTATCATGATGGGTGTTTCCTCGTTCTGGCAGACGGTTATCAAGGGCCTGGTTATTATTGGCGCTGTGGTCATTGATCAGGTACAACAAAAGCTGCAGGCACGGGTCATCCTTCAGCAGCGCGCCGGGTAATGTTGCATCGCACCTCTTTTCTTGGCATATGCGAGTGTGGACTCCTGCAGTTGTTGCGAATTGCTTGCATATTTTTTGAATTGGGTAAGTTTTGCAAATGGAATTGAAATCCGAATTTGACAGAAGCGAGCCAATGGCGGGACTGCTCTCGGAGCCCCGCAGAAGGCGAATTCTGGAGTGGATACAAGAAGAAGGCTCTGCGCGTGTCCGCGAACTTGCAGAAGCGTTCAAGGTGTCGGATGCCACAATTCGTCAGGATCTGGAAAAGCTTGAAAATGAAAGATTCATTATACGCGAACATGGCGGTGCATTCCTGAGCCGTACCGCGATTCAATCGGATCCGCTCACGCTCCACCATCAGGACAATATGGACAGAAAGCGTCGTATCGGTGCCATGGCTGCAAGCCTCGTGCGGGATGGTGAAACGCTTGTTCTGGATGCAGGGACGACGACGACAGAAATTGCCATGAGACTTCAGAACCATAAAAATCTGACAGTCATTACGAACGCCCTGAATATCGCCATTATTCTGGGATCGATTCCAACTTTCGCCTTGCATATGCCGGGCGGGCAATTCAAATCTCCCACGCTGTCCCTGTCCGGGGACAAATCGGTCGAATATTTCCGTAATATCTTTGCTGCAAAGCTGTTTCTGGCGACAGCAGGCGTAGCCCTTGACGCAGGGCTCACATATCCGAGTTTTGCCGATCTTCAACTGAAAGAAGCGATGATCAAGGCCGCCGCGCATGTTTATCTGGTGGCTGATTCCACAAAAATCGGCAAATCATCCTTCACCCGCCTCGGCTCACTGGACGTGATCCAGTCCTTCATTACGGACGATGGCATTTCCGACGCCGATGCGAAAGAGTTTGAGCGTCGCGGGATCGAATTGATCATCGCAATGTGAGTGACACAACAACGGCCGGTGAAATCTGGTGTTATTCGTCGCCCATCTTGAGCGCGGCGATAAAGGCTTCCTGCGGAATATCGACCTTGCCGAACTGCCGCATGCGCTTTTTGCCGGCCTTCTGCTTGTCGAGCAGCTTGCGCTTGCGCGAGGCATCGCCACCATAGCACTTGGCGGTCACATCCTTGCGCAGGGCCGAAATGGTCTCGCGCGCAATCACATTGCCACCGATGGCTGCCTGGATCGGAATCTTGAACATGTGCTTGGGGATCAGCTCTTTCAGCTTCTCGCACATGTCGCGGCCCCGCTTGTCGGCGGCCATGCGATGCACCATCATGGAAAGCGCATCCACAGGCTCGCCATTGACCAGGATCGACATTTTCACAAGATTGCCTTCCTTGTGATCGGTCAGATGGTAGTCAAACGAGGCATAGCCCTTGGAAATGCTCTTCAGCCGGTCATAGAAATCGAACACGACTTCATTGAGCGGCAGGTCATAGGTCAGCATGGCACGCTTGCCCACATAGGTCAGCTCGGTCTGGATGCCACGGCGATCCTGGCACAGTTTCAAAATGCCGCCCAGATAATCATCCGGAGTGAGAATGGTCGCCCTGATCCACGGTTCATGGATTTCAGCAATTTTCATCACATCCGGCATGTCGGCAGGATTGTGCAGCTCGCGCTCGGTGCCATCGGTCATGAACAGCTTGTAGACAACAGACGGTGCCGTTGCGATGAGATCGAGATCGAATTCACGCTCCAGACGTTCCTGGATGATTTCCAGATGCAGGAGACCAAGGAAGCCGCAGCGGAAACCGAAGCCCAGGGCGGCCGAGGATTCCATTTCAAACGAGAAGGACGCATCATTGAGACGCAGCTTGCCCATAGCGGCGCGCAGATCTTCAAAATCATCGGCATCAACCGGGAAAAGACCGCAGAACACCACAGGTTGCGCGGGTTTGAAGCCGGGCAGGGCTTTTGCTGTGGGTCGCTTGTCTTCGGTGATCGTGTCGCCAACGCGGGTATCGGCCACTTCCTTGATCGAGCCGGTGAAGAAACCGATCTCGCCGGGGCCGAGTTCATCCACGGTGAGCATTTTCGGGGTGATGACACCCACGCGCTCGACCTGATATTTGGCATCTGTTCCCATCATGCGGATGGTCTGGCCCTTTTTCAGGTTGCCATCGAGAATGCGTACCAGAACGATAACGCCCAGATAGGTATCATACCAGCTGTCCACCAGCAGCGCCTTCAGCGGTGCATCCGGCCCGCCTTCCGATTTGGGAGCAGGTAACTGATGGACAATGGCTTCCAGGACATCGGGAATGCCAAGGCCGGTCTTGGCCGAAATCATCACCGCCTGTGAGGCATCAATGCCGATGACTTCCTCGATCTGCGTGCGGATACGCTCCGGCTCGGCAGCAGGCAGATCGATCTTGTTGAGGACCGTGACAATCTCGTGATTGTTGTCGATGGCCTGATAGACATTGGCCAAAGTCTGCGCTTCCACGCCCTGGGAGGCATCCACCACCAGAAGAGACCCTTCGCAGGCCGAAAGCGAGCGCGAGACTTCATAGGCAAAGTCGACATGGCCGGGTGTGTCGATCAGGTTGAGGACGTATTTCTCACCATTATTGGCATTGTAATGCAGACGCACGGTCTGCGCCTTGATGGTAATGCCACGCTCTTTTTCAATGTCCATATTGTCGAGCACCTGCTCGGACATTTCGCGCTCGGCAAGGCCGCCGCAGGTCTGGATCAACCGGTCAGCCAAAGTGGACTTGCCATGGTCGATATGGGCGACAATGGAAAAATTGCGGATGTTGCTCAAAGGCGTATTGGAAGGATGTGTGCTCATGCCGCGCATATAGCAGCGCACCGGCGCAACGCAAAGCCGGTATTTGACAAAATGAATGGAAAATGGAACCATTTGGGTGGGAAAGTGCCGTGACGCCATGGCATGGTGACATGTTAACGGAACTTCCGGGCAGAGGACGATGATCGAAATACGATCGCTGGATGCAGCAGAAACCCTGGCCCATATGGACGGTCTTTGCGCCATCATGGTGGATTGCGTGACCGGCGGTGCCTCGATAGGCTATATGGAGCCGTTTGTAACCGGTGACGCCGTAACCTTCTGGAGCGCCGTGGCCGAAACAATTGGACGGGGCGACGTGCAGCATCTGGCAGCCTTTGACGATGACCGGCTGGTCGGCACGGTGCAGGTGGTCACCGGCATGCCGCCCAACCAGCCGCACCGGGGTGATCTGAAAAAGCTGATGGTGGCAAGCCACGCCCGCAAAAAAGGCGTGGCAAGGCAATTGATGGCGCAGGCCGAGGCCACAGCCCGCAAGGCCGGAAAGACCCTGCTGGTGCTCGACACGGCAACCGGGTCGGATGCCGAATCAATGTATCCGAAAATCGGCTGGGAAAAGGCCGGGATCATCCCCGGCTATGCGCTTTTTCCCGATGGCCGCCTGTGCGATACGACGGTTTTTTACAAGCGGCTTTAAGATGCGGCACCAAAAGTGAGGATTCCTTTGTATTCCTCACAGGACGGCAAGGAATGTCCCGGATTTCCGTTTGTTTTCATCAGCACCCGTGGTACCACTCCGTCTGTAAACAGGGGCAAAAGGAGGGAGTTCCATGGTCCAAAATCGTGCATTTTTCCGCACATTCGCTGTCGGTCTCATGTCAGCATTTGTGTTTTTTACCGGGGTAACGGTTGCCGGCGCAGAAGACGTGACCTTTGTCATGCGCAATGACCATCCAAACGCGGTGGAAGTCGAGCTTTACAGCCAGGACCGCGACCATGTCTGGCCGGGCAACAATCAGGTCTACATGCTGGATGACGGCGAAACCAAAAATATCTCCCTGGCCTGTGAAGAAGGTGAAAGCATCTGCTATGGTGCCTGGATTTCCGGCGACAAGAGCACCTATTGGGGTGTCGGTCCCGATCAGGGCCAGAAATGCAGCGATTGCTGCTACACCTGCCAGGGCGGCTCGACGGAGCAGATCAACCTGCAGGAATAGCGGTTTGCCAGTTTGAACATCCAGCCCGGACTGCCGAAGTCCGGGTTTTTTTGTAAGGAAATGCAGCGCAAGATGGATGCAAACGCGATCAAATATCAGGTGCCTGCTGGCGTGGCCATGTGCATCATTGCCATGGCCTGCATCCAGTTCGGCGCGGCTCTTTCAGCCCCCTCCATCATTGCCTATGGTGCCGCCGGTACCACCTGGCTGCGCCTGATCGTGGCCGGAACCGTTCTGATGCTGGTGGTGCGCCCTCCGGTTTTGCGCTTCAGCCGCCTGCAATGGCGCACAGCCCTGCTGCTCGGCCTCACCACGGCCCTCATGACCCTGTGCTTTTTTGAGGCCGTGCGGCGCATTCCGCTGGGCCTGCTGGTGGCGGTGGATTTTCTGGGACCGCTTCTGGTGGCAACATTTGCCTATGGGCTGAGCTGGCGCATCCTCTTTCCGGTTATTGCCGGTCTGGGTGTGCTCTGCCTTGCCTATGATGGTACGCAATGGGTGGGAAATACCGAAGGCCTGCTGTTTGCCGCCGCCTCGGCCTGCGGCTGGGCCGCCTATATTCTCCTGACCAAGAAAATCGGCTCCGTGTTTGAAGGCATGCAGGGCCTTGCCATGTCGCTTGCCGTCGCAGGTCTGGTCTCCACCCCCTTTGGCCTGGCTGATGGCGCGTCCGCCGTCAATCTGAAAGGCATGCTGCCGATTGTCGGCCTCGCCTTTCTCGTCCCGCTTTTGCCCTATGCGCTGGAGATGAGCGCCCTGCGGCGGCTGAAAACCGCGACATTCGGTATTCTCATGAGCCTGGAGCCGGGCCTTGGTGCATTGGCAGGCTATCTGGTTCTGGGGCAGGCGATGACCGTGATGCAGATGGGCGGCGTGCTGCTGGTCGTGCTTGCCAGCGTTGGTGCCACGCTGTCCTGACCCGTCACGATCCGGCAGATGACCCTTCGGACGCCTGTCCGGTCTGCGCCCACTGCAATTGCTTGTAATCGAAACCATATTCCAGTGTCGGCTTGATCACTTCAAAAAACGGCGAGAGATCGAAATCGCGCGGTGTGAACAGCGAATGGTGGCGGATATGCAGGATTTCGGAGCGTGAATAGGCCGACTGTGCGGCGGGTCTTCCCGGCGCACGGGTGATCTCCGGCAGAATGGGATAGCGGATCTGTTCAAAAGCCTCGGCAATCAGCGTCGAGCAGATGGCCCGTGTAGGATCACCCGATCCAAAGGCGATCATCTTGCGCCGCCAGCGCACCGGAACAATGGGCGTGGGGAAGAAATAGCGCAGCATGTCGAAGATGTTCTTCATATCATATTTCAGCCCGAGCCGCGAGATCATGAAACTGACAAGCGTGTCGCGATCCTCGGGTGTCAGGCCCACCGGACGGCAGATGCGTGTATTGTAACTGCTGTATTTGGAAAGCGGAACGGCCACGCAGCCCTCACCGAGATTGACCTCGATCAGTTGCGGACGATCACGCGCAGGCTTTGCCGCATCATCCAGCGACAGGGGCAGGGCGTCACCGGCGAAGAAGGCGGCATGCGACCATGTCGACTGGGTCAGATATTTGATGGCCGCCGATATTTTCTGGTTGCTCTCGATCAGCACTATATCGCCAGGCTGAAGCGTGCGGGCCAGCGTCTGCGGGTCGGAGGGCGTATAGGGCTCATAGCCGGACGATGGCGTGGTCAGCCGCCGGGCCAGAAAATGTCCCAGCCTGTCGAGAAATGTCTGCGACTGTTGAACTGCAAAAGTCATCTGCTGCCTGCTCCCAATTCCTTGTCAACAATCTGGCATTGGTGCTGGCCTGTTTCAATGGCTGAAATGTCAGCCTCACCCTTTCAGATGCAAGGGCCGGTCTTCCTCTATCGCTTCCATCACGAAACAGGAGGTGACCGTATCCAGCTCCAGTTTTTCGATCAGCCTTTGATAGACACGATCAAAACTCGCCATATCCGCGGTGATGATTTTCAGGAGATAGTCATAATCCCCGCCAATGCGGTAGAAATCGGAAATTTCCGGGATGGAGGCCACATGGCTGCGAAAGCGTTTCAGCCAGTCTGCCGAATGGCTGCGGGTGCGGATCATGGTAAAAACCACCAGATTGAGACCAAGCCCCGCCCGGTTGAGCTTCAGGCGCTGCCCTTCGATAAGGCCGGAATCTTGCAGCAGTTTCAGCCGCCGCCAGCAGGCATTTTGTGACAGGCCAACCTTTTCGGCCAGATCGCGCTGCGACTGCAACGGGTCATCCTGAAGCGCCTTCAGAATAGAAAGGTTGATTTGATCGAGTTTGACACTGTTCATTCTATCAAAATGCACTTTTCTGACAGATTTTACAAGGAAACAGGTGCGGAATTCCCGTTCATTGTGTGTCAGTTTCTGTCAAGATCAAAGACAGGGGAACACGGCATGTCCAGATGGATGCAATTTCGCGATTCGATACGGCAAGGCGGGATTGCGGCGCTGCAGGCAGGACTGATCGGCAGGGATATGGCAATCGAAACTCCCTTCGGGCCAAAACCGCTGCTTTATGCCGATTATGTGGCCTCCGGTCGCGCCCTGCGCCAGGTCGAAGACTTCGTCATGACAGAAGTACTGCCCTTCTATGCCAACAGCCATACGGAAGCCTCCCATTGCGGCGAGACCATGACCCGCATGCGCACAGAAGCAAGGGCGGTGATTGCCGAACTGACCCGTGCAGGGCCGGATTGCCATGTGATCTTCACAGGATCAGGGGCGACAAGCGGCCTGAACCGCATTGTCGGCCTTCTGGATGTGGCGGCGCGGGTGCGGGCCGGGGAGCGGGTGGAGGTGCTGATCGGCCCCTATGAGCACCATTCCAATATCCTGCCATGGCGCGAAAGTGGCGCAACCGTTACCGAGGTGCCGGAGGCTCCTGATGGCGGTGTCGATTGCGATGCGCTGCAAGAGCTGCTGCTGGAACGCCGGGGCGCAGACCTGATGATCGGCAGTTTCTCGGCGGCCTCCAATGTCACCGGCATTCTCACCGACCCGGACCCGGTGACAAGGCTCCTGAAGGCGCAGGGTGCTTTTGCCATCTGGGACTATGCCGGCGGCGGCCCCTATCTTCCCATGGACATGCAGCCTTCCGGCAATTGTGCCAGGGACGCCATTGTGTTTTCGGCGCACAAGTTTCCCGGTGGTCCGGGCGCATCCGGCGTGATGATTGTGCGTGATACGATTTTGAGCCGCCAGACCCCTACCTTGCCGGGCGGTGGCACCGTTTCCTTTGTCTCTCCATGGCGGCACAGCTATGCCAGGCGCGTGGAAGCGCGCGAGGAGGCAGGCACGCCCAATGTTGTCGGTGATATTCGCGCCGCATTGGTGATGCTGGTCAAGGACGCCGTTGGATCAGCCTGGATCTTGCAGCGTGACGGGGCGCTGCGGCAGCAGGCGCTGGCCGCCTGGAAGGATGTGCCCGAAATCGAGCTGCTGGGTCAGAAGGCGGATACAAAAGCCCTTCCGGTCTTTGCCTTCCGCATCCGGGGCAAGGCGAAAGACCGGGTGCACCATCAGCTGTTCACGCGCATGCTGAGCGATCATCTGGGTATTCAGGCCCGCGGCGGCTGTGCCTGCGCCGGACCCTATGCCCACAGGTTGCTCGGACTGGATGAGGCGGCCTCCAATGCCCTGTTCGACCGGCTGGACGCGGGCCATGAAACGGAAAAGCCCGGCTGGGTGCGTCTCAATCTCAGTTACCTGCACAGCGATGACGAGGTTCTGCGGATTCTGGACGGGGTGAAAGCGCTGGCGCAACAGGCAGAAACATTGGCGAATGCCTATGATGGGGATGCCGGAACGGCGCGGTTCAGGGTCCGTCCGTCTTTGGCTTTCTGATCTGATACTGCCCAGGTGGTGCTTGCGCTGAACAGCGCACCCTTGCAGGCCGGTCGAGATGAAAAATTGACAGGCCATGGCGTTGACGCGGCGAAGCAAGTCCTGTAGATTAGAATTATTCTAAAAAGGTTTCCCCATGCTTTCCCGTTTCTTCCATTCTTCCAGGCGTGCGTTCAACACGCTCTCGTCCCAGGAGATACTGGCCGTAGCCATTGCGTCCGAAGAGGATGATGCGCGCATCTATCTGGCCTATGCGGACGGGCTGCGGGCGCAGTTTCCGCAATCTGCCAAGGTTTTCGAGGATATGGCGGAGGTGGAAAACACCCACCGCCAGCTTCTGATTGATATGCACAAGGTCAAGTTCGGCGACCGGATACCGCTGGTGCGCCGCGAACATATTCAGGGTTTTCCGGAACGCAACCCGGACTGGCTGATGGGAACGCAGTCGATTGATGCGATCCGCGCCCAGGCCGAACTTATGGAAGAGCAGGCCTACCGGTTTTATATGGAAGCCGTCAAGCGGACGGAGGATGCCGATACGCGCAAACTCCTGGGCGATCTGGCGCTGGCCGAACAGGGCCATTCCGATATTGCCCGCATGCTGGAACACAAGCACACACCGGACGATGTGAAGGCAGAGGAAAAAGTCAGTGAGCACCGGCAGTTTGTGCTGACCTATGTCCAGCCGGGGCTCGCCGGGCTGATGGATGGATCGGTTTCGACACTGGCACCGATTTTTGCCGCAGCCTTTGCCACGCAGGACACCTGGCAGACATTTCTTGTCGGGCTTTCAGCCTCTGTCGGGGCCGGAATTTCCATGGGCTTTACCGAGGCTGCCCATGATGACGGCAAATTGTCCGGGCGCGGATCTCCGGTCAAGCGTGGTCTGGCCTCCGGTATCATGACGGCGCTGGGGGGCCTTGGTCATGCGCTTCCCTATCTCATACCGCATTTCTGGACGGCAACAATTGTGGCCGGTATGGTGGTGTTCGTGGAGTTGTGGGCCATTGCCTTCATTCAGAACAAATATATGGAAACCCCTTTTCTCAGGGCAGCCTTCCAGGTGGTTTTGGGTGGAAGTCTGGTTCTGGCGGCCGGTATTCTGATTGGAAACAGTTAGATTCAGCACCTGTCACATGTGATCCACTTTTTCGTGCGATTGCCCGGCAGATGGCACGTTCGTTCTTGCCATGGCGGCCCGAAATGAATTATCTCCATGTTTTTGACCCCTTGATAAACGGAAGCGTCAGTTGAAAGACAAAGTTCAGCGGTCTTCCTCCCGGAAGCTCCCCAAACTCCAGGACAGCGGTCGCCAGCAAGGGCCTGAAACCCGGTCCGCAGCCAAAAGGCCGGGAGCGGACCGTTCAGCATCGCGGACGGATGAGCCCATGGCTGCCCGACCCTTGCAATCACGAGCCGGCGACAAGCCGGATGAGCGCATTCCTGTGATTCTGGAAACAGCCGCCTCCGGTCAATACTGGCTGGTGGACAGTGGTAACGGGGTCAAGCTGGAGCAATACGGGTCATGCCGGATTGTGCGCCCGGAAGCCCAGGCCCTGTGGCAGCCGGCCCTGCCATCCTCCCTGTGGGACGAGGCGGATGCCATCTTCACCGGGGATACAGACGAGGATGGCATGGGGCGCTGGCGCTTTCCAAAAGCGGTGCGCGGCGAAACCTGGCCGATGCAATTGCTGGGTACAGCGTTTTTTGGCCGGTTCACATCCTTTCGCCATGTCGGCGTTTTTCCCGAGCAGATTGCCCACTGGATGTGGATGAAGCAGGCTGTTGAAACTGCGGGAAGACCGTTGAAAGTGCTCAACCTGTTTGGTTACACAGGTGTTGCATCGCTGATAGCGGCAGCGGCCGGTGCGGAAGTCACCCATGTGGATGCGTCCAGGAAAGCCATTGGCTGGGGGCGTGAAAACCAGATGCTGGCGCGGCTGGACACGGCTCCGATCCGCTGGATCTGTGATGATGCGATGAAGTTCATCCTGCGGGAGGAACGGCGCGGTAACACTTATGATATCATCCTTGCCGACCCGCCAAAATTCGGACGTGGCCCGAATGGTGAAGTCTGGCATCTGTTTGATCATCTGCCGCTGATGCTGGATATTGGCCGCAACCTTCTGTCACCCCAAGCTTTCGGCCTGGTCTTGACCGCCTATTCCATTCGGGCAAGTTTCTATTCGATCCATGAATTGATGCGCGACACGATGAAAGGTGCCGGCGGCGTTGTGGAATCCGGCGAACTGATCATTCGTGAAAGCGGCAATGACGGCAAGACTGCCGGTCGTGCCCTCTCCACCTCGCTTTTTTCAAGATGGGTGCCAAAATGACCATGCCATCAGGCCGCATCGGGCAGGTGAAGGAAATCACCAGCGTCTCCAATCCGGTCATCAAGGATATCAAGGCGCTTTCGCAAAAGAAGGCCCGTGACGGGACCGGAACATTCATGACGGAAGGCCTGAAGCTGGTCATTGATGCGCTGGATCTGGGATGGTCCATCCGGACGCTCATTTATGCCATGGACACCAAAACCAGGCCGCTCGTGGCCGATGTGGCGGCCAGATCCCTGGCTGCCGGTGCACAGGTTCTTGAAGTCAATGACAAGGTTCTGGCCGCAGTGACCCGCAAGGACAACCCGCAAATGGTTGTCGGTATTTTTGAAACCCGCTGGATGCCGCTCCATGACATTCATCCCGGACAGCATGAAACCTGGCTGGCCCTGGACAGGGTTCGCGATCCGGGCAATCTGGGCACAATCATCCGCACGGCAGATGCCGTCGGCGCGTCGGGTGTTATCCTTGTCGGTGAGACAACAGATCCGTTTTCTCTGGAAACGGTACGTGCCACAATGGGTTCGGTCTTTGCCATACCGCTGGCCCGCGCCAGTACGGCTGAATTTCTGGCCTGGTATGCAGCGTCCGGTGCCCGGATGGTGGGCACGCATCTGGAAGGCAGCGTTGATTATCGCACCATTGATTATCAGGGCAAGGCAACCATCCTGCTGATGGGGAACGAAAGCCGTGGCCTGCCACCGGACCTGGCGTCAAGGGCCGATGTTCTGGCGCGCATACCGCAACAGGGAAGGGCCGATTCGCTCAATCTGGCTGTTGCCACCGCCATCATGCTCTATGAAAGCCGCCGCCATCTCCTGTCGCTGGAACAGCAGCCATGAGCGGGCGTGGCGCTGTGCTGGCGCGTCCCCTCCCCATCCTTCTGTTTGTCTTCATTGCCGTGGTTCTGGATCAGGCGAGCAAAATTGCGGTGGATCACCTGCTGCCATTGCAGGAAATGGTACCGGTGGTTCCGTTTCTGGCTCTGTATCGCACCTATAATACAGGCGTTGCCTTCTCCATGTTGCAAGGGATGGATGGCTGGTTCATCGTCGGCATGCGGCTTGTCATCGTTGCCTTCATTCTCTGGATCTGGCGTCGCACACCCCCAGGCCGCGGTTTGGCGCATCTTGGCTATGCGCTGATCATTTCCGGCGCAGTTGGCAATCTTCTCGACCGTTTTTTATACGGGCATGTGATCGACTTCATTCTGTTTCACACCCGGTCCTGGTCCTTTGCAGTCTTTAATCTTGCCGACAGTTTCATCACAATGGGTGCTGTGGCCATTGCCATTGACGAGCTGTTCGTGAAAAAGTCCGATGATCCATAAAATTTGAATACTCCCGTGAAGCCGATGAAAACACTCATATGTTATTCAGGCTTTCATGAGCGAACCTATCAAATTGCAAGATCAGCTGGCTGCAGCCTTTGCGCAGGACCGAAGTGAAAACAGGATGTCCGGCAAGACAGAAACTGCATGGGCCCTTCTCGAAGATCCGCATTCTCTGGAACCCAACGATGACATGCCTTTGGGCACTGTTGACGAGAAAACCCGGGCTATCGGACAGACACTGGCAGGCATTGCCTTCCTTGTCTCTGCGCTTGCATTGGCCTCGGGTTTTGAAAGCGGCTTTTACATCCTGTCCGTCATGATGGCAGCGATCGGCCTGATGAGTGCCGTGCTGCTGCTGCGCCAGGGCTGGCACAAGCGCTCGGCTGTGAAAGCCAAAAGACTGGAGCTTCCGGTCCGGGAAGAGGCGGAATCCTTCAACGACCGGTCCTGGGAGCACAATGAGAGCCTGACACTTCTGTCATCCATCCATGATTCGCTGGGCGATATTGTCCTTGGGCGAACGATGGATGGAACCATCGTGCATGCCAACAAGGTCTTTCGCGAACTCACAGGTATCGCAAACCCGGTCGGCAAAACCGGCAATGCGGCCGGTTTGTCCTTTGTGCCAACAGGGCACCGGCGCCAGTGTGATGTGGAAATACACACCATGCAGGGTTTGCGGATTTTTGATTGGCATGATGTTGTCATTCGGGATTCCGCCTCCGGTCAGCTGGTTGTGCAATCCATCGGCCGCGATGTTACACAGGAGCGCAAGGCCATCCGCGAAAATGCGCAGGCCCTGCAGCGCGCCGAGCAGGTTTCCGGTGCCAAGTCCCGTTTGCTGGCAACGGTCAGCCATGAGGTTCGCACACCATTGTCAGGCATTCTGGGCATGAGCCACCTGCTGGCCCAGACCGGTCTCACACCGGAACAGACAAACTATCTTTCCGGTATCCGCCAGTCCGGCGATGCGCTTGTGCAACTGGTGGATGACCTGCTGGACTATGCGTCCATCGAGGCCGGCCGCTTCGAGTTGCGTCAGCGTCAGGAAAACCTGCGCAGCCTGATCGAGAATGTCGTCGAGATGCTCAGCCATCGCGCCCATGACAAAGGCATTGAAATCGGCTCGCTGGTTTCACCCGAAGTTCCGGCAAGGATAGGAGTGGATGCGGCCCGCCTTCGCCAGGTTCTGTTCAATGTGATTGGCAATGCCGTGAAATTCACGGACACCGGCGGCATTCTGGTTGAAGCCACCATGCACAGGAATGATCTGCAAATCAGCGTTTCGGATACGGGGCCCGGCATGACCGAAACCGAATGTGCAAGGGTCTTTGAGGCGTTCGAGCAGTTTGGAAGCGATGAAATGAAATCTTCCGGCACCGGCCTTGGCCTGTCCATTTCGGCCCGCATCTGCCATGCGTTCGGCGGGGCACTGACAGTCACCAGTCAAAGCGGCACCGGCAGCATTTTCACCATACGCTTCCCCGTGGAAACAGCGGGGGATACTGGACACCTTAATGTTCGCAGCTCTGCCCTGAAGGCAACCCGTGCACTGGTGTTTGCTCCATCCGGCCCTGCGGCCAACGCCTTGTCGCGGACAATTCAGGCACTGGGCGGCACCTGCCTTCTGGCCGGCAGCCAGGAACTGGCAGAGGCACATTTGCAGGCGTGTATCGCTTCGGGCAGACCGTTGACAGATATCATTGTCGATCATCGCAGTCGCGCCCTGTTTGATTTGCATTTTTCTCAAAGGGCAGACGTTCTGGCCATGGGCGCTCGCAAAATTCTGCTGGTCAGCCCGGAATCCCGGCCAGACCTGCGCACGGATCTGGTCCTGGGCGGCAGTTTTGACAGCTGGCTCATCCGCCCGCTGCGCGAACAGACACTGGTTGATGTCCTGTGCGGTCGCATGAAAGGCATTGAAACCCGCGACGCCCTCAACGACAACCGCCAGGTATTCGTCCAGCAGGTCCTGGACCTGCCGCAGGCAGAGGCGGACACTGCGCAAGGGCTGAACATCGTTTTTGCAGAGGATGATCCGGTCAATGCGATGCTGATCAGGGCTCTGCTGGGCAAGGCGGGCCATAGGGTCCGGCATGTTTCCGATTTCACCACGCTGTCGCGCATTCTGCTCGACAAGACAGCCAGGCGTCCTGATCTTTTGTTGACGGATGTCTCCATGCCCGGTGGCACCGGTGAAACCTTCATCGCGAGTTTGCGCCATAATGAGCAGGCAAGAAACCTGCCGCGCCTGCCGGTTATGGTCCTGACTGCGGAAAAGGGTTTTGAAATGACCCGCACGCTATTGCTGAGCGGTGCCGATGAAATTCTGGAAAAGCCGATTGATCCCCGGTCTCTGCTCCGGCTGATTTCGGAATTGCCGCTGCAAATCAGGCAGCAGGATCGCTGAACCTGCGGGATGTGTCGCAAAAGCTGTCCGGCGCGTGTCACCATCTTGTCGCAAAAACATGTTTAATGGCGCGAAAGTCAATCAGGGATGTTAACGCCATGACCCTCGATAGTATCGACAGAAACATTGCTTCCCATCCTGCGGTTTCGTTGATAGACCGGCCTTCTGTGATAAAAGCAAGAGGCGACATTCTGGGACGGATCGGATATCTGGAAACACGCCTGGCACGAACGTCATCGGAAGTGGATGCGGCACTTTCTGTTCGATACCGCGTGTTTGTTGAGGAGATGAAAGCCAGGGTCTCTTGCGATTCCCATCTGCTGGGGCTCGAAAGCGACAGCTATGATGCCATCTGTGACCACCTGCTGGTTCTGGATACCGCGATTGCCGGTGATGTGGAAGACCAGATTGTCGGCACCTACAGACTGTTGCGGCAGGATATCGCCAGACAGCATTCAGGCTTTTATTCTGCATCCGAATTTCAGGTCGGCGAGTTGCTCCAGCGTCATCCCGAAAAGCGGTTCATGGAGCTGGGCCGGTCCTGCGTGCTTCCGCAATATCGTAGCAAGCGCACTGTCGAGCTTCTCTGGCAGGGAAACTGGGCCTATGCGCTCAGGCACAATATTGACGCCATGTTTGGCTGTGGCTCGTTTTCAGGCATCATACCGGCCGAGCACGCCATGGCCCTGTCCTTTCTGCATCAAAATGCCCTTGCAAGCGGCGAATGGGCTGTTTCGGCCAATCCGGATGTCTACCGCACCCTCGATCTCATGCCGTCGGAAGCCGTTGATGTACGCCGGGCTCTGGCCGGTATGCCACCCCTGATCAAGGGTTACCTTCGGCTTGGTGCCATGATCGGCGACGGTTGTGTTGTGGACCATGCCTTCAACACCACAGATGTTCTGGTCATTCTTCCCATCAGCAATATTTCGGGGCGCTACCTGAATTACTATGGGGCCGATGCCGGGCGCTTTGCCAGCTGATACTCTGGATGTGCGATGCGCTTTCAAAAAGCATCACCGCGCTGGACCGCTATTTTGAGGATCCGTCACAGCAATCATGGTCCTGACATTCTGTGCCTGAAGGCAATTTGGGGTCATCAACCATTTGTGGGCAGTTTTGCTTTTGTCTTCCTTTGCTGTTGTCAGCAACTATACCGTCATGCTTTTAGTGTGTCCTCGATTTTTCATTCCATCAGGCAATATTTTTCGTGAACACATCTGCATTGCATGAACAGCAGGTTCTGACATCGGCGGAGCTTTCGACGCCGGAAAGCCGTGCGACCGCGACGCCGATGATGGAACAGTTCATTGAAATCAAGGCAAACAATCCCGATTGCCTGCTGTTTTATCGCATGGGCGATTTCTACGAGCTGTTTTTCGATGATGCGCTGGAAGCGTCCCGCGCCCTTGGCATCACGCTCACCAAACGCGGGCAGCATCTGGGTCAGGATATTCCCATGTGCGGCGTGCCGGTCCATGCCGCAGACGATTATCTGCAGAAGCTCATCAGCTTCGGCTATCGCGTTGCTGTCTGTGAACAGATGGAAGATCCGGCAGAGGCCAAAAAGCGCGGCTCGAAATCGGTGGTCCGGCGCGATGTGGTGCGCCTTGTCACGCCCGGAACCTTGACGGAAGAAAAGCTTCTGTCGCCCACGGACAGCAATTACCTGATGGCGCTGGCCCGCGTCAAGGGCGCGCAGGACGGCCTCATGGCCCTGTCCTGGATTGATATTTCCACCGGCATTTTCCGCGTGGCCGAAACCGAAGCCCCGCGTCTTCTGGCCGATATCCTGCGCGTCGATCCGCGTGAACTGGTTCTGGCAGATACCGTTTTTCATGATCCGGACCTGAAACCGGTTTTTGATGTCCTTGGTCGCGTTGCCGTTCCCCAGCCTGCCGTGCTGTTTGACAGTGCGGCGGCCGAAAGCCGCATTGCCCGCTATTTCGGCGTGCGTACGCTGGATGGCTTTGGCACGTTTTCCCGCGCCGAACTGGCAGCGGCCGGTGCCGCCCTTGCCTATATCGAAAAGACCCAACTGGCCGGGCGTCCGCCCCTGGGCCGTCCCGAACGGGAAAGCTCGGCGTCCACGCTCTTCATTGATCCGGCAACGCGCGCCAATCTGGAGCTTGTCAGAACCCTTTCGGGCGATCGCAACGGCTCCTTGCTGCGGGCCATGGATCGCACGGTTACCGGTGGCGGTGCGCGGCTTCTGGCCGAGCGGTTGATGTCACCGCTCACCGATCCTGACCCCATCAACAGGCGACTGGATTCCATTGCGCTGCTGATGGCGCAACCGGGCGTGGTGGATGACATGCGCGAAAGGCTCAGGCGCGCGCCGGATATGCCGCGTGCCCTGTCGCGGCTGGCCTTGCAGCGCGGCGGTCCCAGGGATCTGGGTTCCATCCGTCAGGGTCTTGAGGTGGCCGCAGGCATTGAGGCACTCTTGCGCAATGCCCGGCTTTCGGAAGAACTGGAAGAGGCACGTGTGGCACTGGCCGCATTGCCGCCGGCACTTGGCAATATGCTGAAAGAAAGGCTTGATGATGAACTGCCATTGCTCAAGCGCGACGGCGGCTTTTTGCGGGCAGGCAACAATGCTGAACTCGACGGGGTGCGGGCACTGCGCGACCAGTCCAGAAGGGTGATTGCAGGCCTGCAACTGACCTATGCCGATGAAACCGGCATCAGGTCGCTGAAGATCAAGCACAACAATGTTCTGGGCTATTTTATTGAAGTGACGGCCAATAATGCCGGTCCGATGATCGATACGCCGCAAGCCCGCGCCCGGTATATCCATCGCCAGACCATGGCCAATGCCATGCGGTTTACCACAACAGAGCTGGCGGATCTGGAAAGCCGTATTGCCAATGCTGCCGATCAGGCGCTGACAATAGAACTTGAAGCCTTTGACGCCATGGTTCTGGCTGTTGTGGCCGAGGCAGAAGCCATCAAGGCGGCAGCCATTGCGCTGGCGGTCATCGACGTTACCTGCGGCCTGGCAATTCTGGCCGAAGAGCAGGGCTATTGCCGCCCGCAGGTCGACCTGTCCACCATGTTTGCCATCGTGGCCGGCAGGCATCCCGTTGTTGAACAGGCCCTGCGGCGCCAGTCCTCCGGCCCGTTTGTTTCCAATGATTGTGACCTGTCGCCGCAGGGAAGTCAGAAGAATGGTGCCATCTGGCTCCTGACCGGCCCCAATATGGGCGGCAAGTCCACATTTCTGCGCCAGAATGCGCTGATTGCCATCATGGCGCAGACGGGGTCTTTCGTTCCGGCAGGCTCCGCCCATATCGGCATTGTTGACCGGCTGTTTTCCCGCGTCGGCGCATCGGATGATCTGGCGCGAGGCCGCTCCACCTTCATGGTGGAAATGGTGGAGACGGCCGCGATCCTCAATCAGGCAACGGAGCGGTCTCTGGTGATTCTCGATGAAATCGGCAGGGGAACCGCCACATTTGACGGTCTGTCGATTGCCTGGGCATCCGTGGAACACCTGCACGGGGTCAACAGGTGCCGCGGCCTGTTTGCAACCCATTTCCATGAACTGACCATGTTGTCGGAAAAGCTGGACCGTCTTTCCAATGCCACAATGCGGGTCAAGGAATGGGATGGTGATGTGATCTTTTTGCATGAGGTGGGACCGGGATCGGCTGACCGTTCCTATGGCATTCAGGTGGCGCGTCTTGCGGGTCTGCCGCAACCGGTCGTTGCCCGTGCCAGGGATGTTCTGGCCATGCTGGAGGATTCCGGTCGCAAGAATCCGGCCAGCCGGCTGATTGACGATCTGCCACTGTTTCAGGTGGCGGTACGCCAGTCTGAAACGACGGGACAGCGGGAGAATTCCAGGGTTGAGGAAACCCTGCGCGGGCTGGATCTGGATGACATGACACCGCGCCAGGCCCTTGATACACTTTATGCCTTGAAAAAAGACCTTGGGAAAAAAGACCACGGCAAGAAAGATTTGGGAAAGCACTAGCCTGTAGGATACAGGGTCGGCGGGACGCTCTGTTCTGCGGAAAATAAACAGGATACAACATGGCTGCAATCAAGCATGCGCCTGCATTTGCGCAGAAAAAACAGGATGATGCTGCGACAATGTCAATTCCGGATATCCTGAATTCAGAAACAGTGTCTCCGGCAGGGATGGTTGATGCGACCGCCTTGCGGGCAGCCTGCACCGGTATAGCCATGCGTCTCGGGGCGAACGCACCGGAAGCCAGGGCGGAATTGCTGGCAGTTTTGAAGGAAGCCAGTGCAGAGGGGCGTGAAAATGCCCGCAACCTCCTGCGTACCGATGGCAGCGGTCTGAAATGCGCGTACCGGATTTCCGGTCTGCAGGATCTGATCATTTCCTGCATATACGATTTTGCTGTTCAGCATGCATTTCCGGGCGCATCGCAGAAAATGGCAGTAGCCGCCGTCGGCGGCTATGGTCGCGGCACACTGGCCCCGGGCTCTGATATTGATCTCCTGTTTATCCTGCCGGGTGCACAGGCGGAAAGGACCACAAGGGTGGTCGAATTCATCCTGTATTTGCTGTGGGATATGGGTTTCAAGGTCGGCCATGCCAGTCGCACCGTGGAAGAATGCATCAAATTGTCCCGCTCGGACATGACCATCCGCACGGCCATTCTGGAAACCCGTTATATCTGTGGCCATGAACCGCTTGTGAGCGAACTTGAAGCCCGCTTCGAGAAGGAAATCGTTACCAGTACCGGCCCCGAATTTATCGCCGCCAAACTCGCTGAACGCGACGAACGGCACCGCAAATCCGGCGACACACGCTATCTTGTCGAACCCAATGTCAAGGAAGGCAAAGGCGGACTGCGAGACCTGCACACTTTGTTCTGGATCTCCAAATATTATTACCATGTGCGTGAGGCTGTGGATCTGGTCAAGCTGGGCGTGATTTCCAGGCAGGAATGGCAATTGTTCCAGCGTGCGGACGATTTTTTGTGGGCCGTGCGCTGCCACATGCATTTTCTGACGGGCAAGGCCGAAGAACGATTGTCCTTCGACATCCAGCGCGAAATCGCCCAATATCTGGGCTATCATGACCGGCCCGGACTTTCTGCCGTCGAGCGCTTTATGAAGCATTATTTCCTGATGGCCAAAAATGTCGGCGATCTGACCCGCATCCTGTGCGCGGCACTTGAAGATCAGCAGGCAAAGGATGCGCCGGGATTTTCGGCGGCCTTCAGCCGCTTTACCAACCGTATCCGGAAAATTCCGGGGTCCGTGGAATTTGTCGAGGACCGTGGACGCATTGCGCTCGCCAATCCCGATATTTTCAAAAAGGATCCGGTCAATCTCATCCGGTTTTTCCATGTCGCGGATATCAATGGCCTGGAATTTCACCCCGATGCCCTGACCCGCATCACCCGCTCGCTGGGGCTCATCAATGCGGAGATCCGCGAGAATGAGGAAGCAAACCGTCTGTTTCTGGCAATCCTCACATCGAAACGCGACCCGGCCGTCATCCTGCGTCGCATGAACGAGGCAGGCGTGCTGGGGCGTTTCATCCCGGAGTTTGGCAAAATCGTCTCGATGATGCAGTTCAATATGTACCATCATTACACGGTGGATGAACATTTGCTGCGGACACTGGCTGTTTTGTCCAGTGTTGAAAAAGGCAAGGAAGCTGAAAGCCATCCGCTGGCGGCCAAGATCATGCCGGGCATAGAAGATCGTGAATCGCTTTATGTTGCTGTTCTCCTGCATGATATTGCCAAGGGACGCCCGGAGGATCATTCCACCGCCGGCGCAAGGGTTGCCCGCAAGCTGTGTCCGCGTTTTGGCCTTTCTCCCAAGCAGACAGAAACAGTTGCCTGGCTCATTCAGGAGCATCTGACACTGTCCATGGTCGCCCAGACCCGTGATTTGCACGATCACAAGACCATCACGGATTTCAGCGAGAAGGTGCAGACGCTGGAACGGCTGAAAATGCTGCTGATCCTGACGGTCTGTGATGTCCGTGCCGTTGGTCCCGGTGTATGGAATGGCTGGAAGGGTCAGCTTTTCCGCACGCTTTATTACGAAACCGAGCTGAAAATTTCAGGCGGCTTCTCGGAGGTTTCCCGCAAGGAACGCGCTGCCAATGCCCGTATCATGCTCAGTGACTCCCTGTCGGACTGGTCGCAGAAAGACCGCAAGGCCTATACAAAATTGCATTACGAGCCATACCTCCTGACGGTGTCACTGGAAGACCAGGTCCGCCATACCCGGTTCATCCGTGAAACAGACAGGGCCGGACAGGCGCTGGCCACCATGGTCAAAACCCATTCCTTCCACGCCATTACCGAAATCACGGTCCTGTCGCCGGATCATCCGCGTCTTCTCGCCGTCATCGCCGGGGCCTGCGCGGCGGCCGGTGCCAATATTGTCGACGCACAGATTTTTACCACTTCCAATGGCCGCGCCCTGGATACCATTGTCATCAACCGGGAATTTTCCGATGATGAGGATGAGTTGCGCCGCGCCGCAACCATTGGCAGACTGATCGAAAATGTTCTGGCAGGAAAGAAACGCCTTCCGGAAGTTATCGCAACACGGGCCAGATCCCGCAAGAAAAACAAGACATTTGTGCTTGAGCCTTCTGTTTCGATTTCCAACAGTTTGTCCAACAAATATACGGTTATCGAGGTGGAATGCCTGGATCGTCCGGGTATCCTGTCGGAGATTACCTCCATGATGTCTGACCTGTCTCTGGATATTGCCTCTGCCCGTATCACCACGTTCGGCGAGAAAGTGATTGATACATTCTATGTGACGGATCTGTTCGGTGAAAAAATCACCAATGAGAACCGGCATGGCAATATTGCAGCACGCCTCAAAGCCGTCATGAGTGAAGTGGAGGATGAAGCAAAATCCCGGATGCCGTCCGGTATCATCGCACCGCAAACCTTGCGTGGTGTCGCGGTCAAGAAAGCAAAGCCTGCACCATGAGCCTGTTCAAGAAGTTTGCAACAGTTGCCGGTTCAACGTTTGGCAGCCGTGTTATTGGTTTTGCCCGGGAAACATTGATGGCCGCTGCCCTTGGCACCGGCCCGATGGCCGATGCCTTCTACGCGGCCTTCCGGTTTCCAAACCTGTTCCGGCGTCTCTTTGCCGAAGGCGCGTTCAACACGGCATTCGTTCCCTTGTTTGCCAAGGAAATTGAAGCCAACGGAGTGGACGGTGCAAAGCGGTTTTCCGAGGAGGTTTTTGGTGTCCTTTTCTCCGTTCTGCTGATTATCACCATTGTCATGGAACTGGCCATGCCACTTCTGGTAGACTGGGTTATCGCTCCCGGATTTGCTGATGATGCAGCAAAACGCGACCTGACCATCCGTCTGGCCATGGTCATGTTTCCCTATCTCATGTGCATGTCTCTGACAGCGATGCTGTCGGGCATGCTCAATTCGTTGCAACACTATTTTGCCGCCGCCATAGCGCCGGTCTTTCTCAGTGTGGCCATGATCAGCGCCCTTGGCTATTCGCTGTATTTTCAGACACCGCAGGTGGAAACCGCCTGGCTCCTGTCAATTTCTGTCCTCGTGGCAGGAATCCTGCAGATGGTGGTGCTTTATATCGGCGTGCGCTATGCCGGCATGTCCATCGGCTTTCGCATGCCGCATATCACGCCCAATGTGAAACGCCTCCTGTGGCTGGCCCTGCCTGCTGCGGCCACCGGGGGGATTACCCAGATCAATGCCATTATCGGGCAGGCAGTTGCCTCCGGCAAGGAGGGTGCCATTTCCGCCCTGCAATATGCCGACCGTGTCTATCAATTGCCGCTGGGTGTCATCGGTATTGCGGTTGCTGTTGTGCTCCTGCCCGAGCTGTCGCGCGCACTCAAGGGCGGACATGAAAAAGAAGCGGCCAATTTGCAGAACCGCTCGATGGAGTTCGTCCTGTTTCTGGTGATGCCTGCCGCAGCCGCACTTTGGATCCTGTCGCCTGAAATTGTCCGTGTGCTCTATGAGCGCGGTGCATTCAATACGGATACAACGGTCACCGTTGCAGGCACCCTGGCGATTTATGGACTGGGCCTTCCGGCATTTGTCATGATCAAGGCCCTGCAGCCGGGCTTTTATGCCCGCGAAGATACAAGGTCACCGATGAATTTCGCGCTGATTTCGGTTGGCCTGAACACGGCTCTGGCCATTACGCTTTTTCCCTTCATAGAGGAGCGCGGCATTGCCGCAGCCGAGGCTGCAGCTTCCTGGCTCAATGTCACGTTGCTGTTTGCCACCCTCGTGCGCCGCGGTCATTGGGTCTGGGAAAGGGCGCTGCTCATCCGCACCCTCAAACTGGCGATAGCAACCGGCATCATGGTTGCAGGCCTGCATTATGCATCGGGCGCATTGGCCTCCCGGTTTTTGCCGGAAACCTCGCTCTGGACCCAGGTTCAAGCCCTCCTGTTGTTGATCTTGCTGGCCATGGGGCTTTACTTCACCTCTGCCTTTGCTCTGGGCGGTGTTGATATTTCCATGCTCAGGCGCAATATCAGCCGAAAGCCTGCCGATGAGGCACCAGCGGCAGAAACAGGACAGGGACCGCATGACCCGTGAACCGCGCCACAGTCTTGGTCTGGTAGCCTTGCTTGTTGATGACTATGACAAGGCGCTGACATTTTTTGTCGACAGTCTGGACTTTGAAAAACTGGAAGACCGTCGCCTCGACGATGCCAAACGCTGGGTCGTTGTAAGGCCAAGGGGCGGACAGGGCGCGAGTTTGCTTCTGGCAAAGGCTGCGGGTAAAAAACAGCATGCCGCCGTCGGTAACCAGACGGGCGGAAGGGTGGGCTTTTTCCTCGGAACAGATGATTTTGCCGCTGACTACCTCCGCATGAAGAAAAAGGGCGTGTCCTTTCTGGAACTGCCGCGCCGCGAACCCTATGGCACGGTTGCCGTCTTTGAAGATCCGTTCGGCAACAAATGGGATCTGATCGAGCGCAACTGATACACCTGCATAGATCCGACCCTGTTTCGTGAGCCGGAGAATGCCGCGCAGCATGGTTGCTTTCACCTCTTGATCGCAAACCCTCTGCGGTGCATAGAGCAGATCCTAGAGTTTTCCAGATCAGCCTTCCACCGCTGGTCTTTGAGAGAGGCCATGCATGAACGCTTTCAAACCGCTTGTTTTTTCCGGTGTCCAGCCAACAGGCAACCTGCATCTGGGCAATTATCTGGGGGCCATCCGCAAGTTCGTTGCGCTGCAGGAAACAAATGACTGCATCTATTGCGTTGTGGACATGCATGCGCTGACAGCCCAGCTGGTGCATGAGGACATGAAAGGCCAGATCCGCGAAATCACCGCCGCCTTCATTGCCTCCGGCATTGATCCTGCCAGGCATATTGTTTTCAATCAGTCCGCCGTGCCGCAACATGCCGAACTTGCCTGGATTTTCAATTGCGTTGCCCGAATCGGCTGGATGAACCGCATGACCCAGTTCAAGGACAAGGCCGGCAAGGACCGCGAGAATGCCTCCCTTGGGCTTTATGCCTATCCAAGCCTCATGGCTGCCGATATCATGGTATATCGTGCAACCCATGTTCCTGTCGGCGATGACCAGAAACAGCATCTGGAACTCACCCGCGATATAGCCCAGAAATTCAATATCGATTTCATGGAACATATCCGCCGCTCCGGCAAGGGTGTGGATGTGGTGGTGGGGGAAGAGCCGGTCCATGCCTATTTCCCGCTGGTGGAACCGCTGATCGGCGGCCCGGCACCGCGCGTCATGTCCCTGCGTGACGGTACGAAGAAAATGTCAAAGTCCGATCCGTCCGATCTTTCACGCATCAATTTCACCGACGATGCCGGGACGATTGGCCGCAAAATCCGCAAGGCCAAAACCGATTCCGATGGTTTGCCAAGCGAAATGGCCGGTCTGGCCGGCAGGCCTGAGGCCGACAATCTGGTTGGTGTCTATGCAGCGCTTGCCGGTTCAACCAAGGAAACGGTTCTGGCCGAATTTGGCGGCCAGCAGTTTTCCGCGTTCAAGCCGGCACTTGCCGATCTTGCCGTAACAGTCCTGTCTCCCATCTCGGACGAGATGCGCAGGCTTATGGCTGATCCGGCCTATATCGACAGTGTGCTGCGCGATGGTGGTGCGCGGGCGCGGGCGCGGGCCGAAGTGACAATGAAGGATGTTTACGATATTGTCGGGTTTGTGTCCTGAGATTGCCAGTTTGCAAGCTTCATGTCTTCCGTAACATCACAGGGTCTTCCAAATGGTTTCAAGACGTCTCTCCCGGCTCGAAGGTCATCGCCGAAAATTCATGGCCGTGATCGACAATACTCCGGAATGCTCCCGTGCTGTTCACTATGCCGGGCGGCGTGCCAAAAATTCCAACGGTGGCCTGGTTCTGCTCTATGTCATGCCCAGGGCTGATTTTCAGCAATGGCTGGGCGTGGAGGAAATCATGCGGGCTGAAGCGCGGGAAGAGGCCGAGGCAACCTTGGCAAAATCAGCCGAAACAGTCCGGGAAACCATTGGTATTGACCCGGAACTGGTGATCCGTGAAGGGATCGCCACTGAGGAAATCCATGCGCTGATCGAGGAAGACCGCGATATCGCCATTCTGGTTCTGGCCGCCGGCTCTGCAAAAGATGGACCAGGACCGCTCGTTTCCTCCATTGCCGGACGCGCGGCTGCCTTTCCGATCCCGGTCACAGTTCTGCCCGACAATCTGACAAATGAAGAAATCGATGCGCTTTGCTGAACGCATCCCTGTCGTTTTCTGCCAAACATGTGAACCGGAGACTTGAACCCCGGTTTTGAAAAGCTTATGTTCTTTTGAAACGTTCTAAACTTGTTCCTGGCCCGAAACCGGAAGCGGAGATAACCCATGTTTATCCAGACAGAAGCAACACCGAATCCATCCACCCTGAAGTTTCTTCCGGGCAAGGTGGTTATGGAGAGTGGTACGGCCGATTTCCGTTCCGGTGAAGATGCGGCATCCTCGCCTCTGGCATCCCGGCTGTTTGCTGTTCCGGGCGTCACGGGTGTATTCTTTGGTTATGATTTTGTGACAGTTACAAAATCTGATCAGGAATGGCAGCACCTCAAGCCGGCCATTCTGGGCTCGATCATGGAACATTTCATGTCTGGTGCGCCGGTCATGGGCTCTGCAGCGCTGGCCAATGATGATGGCAGCGAGAGCGAATTTTTCGCAGCAGGCGACGAAAACATTGTCAAAACTATCAAGGAACTGCTGGAAACCCGTGTTCGTCCGGCTGTTGCCCAGGATGGCGGCGATATCACATTCCGGGGTTTCAGGGATGGCAAGGTGTTCCTGAACATGAAGGGCTCCTGTGCCGGGTGCCCGTCGTCGACGGCAACGCTGAAACATGGCGTCCAGAACCTTTTGCGCCATTTCATTCCCGAAGTTCAGGAAGTCGAAGCCGTCTGATCCGGAAGGTTGTGAAAGCGAACCTGTCGGTCCTGCGTCAAGGCCCCTGCGGTAAGGCCATTGTCATGCTCATACTTGCCATAGATACAGCGGGTGCGGATTGTTCTGTTGCCATCTGCGATTCCGGAACGGCACGCATCCTTGCGCAAACGACCGAAACCATCGGCAAGGGCCATGCCGAACGGCTGATGGCCATGGTATCCCACGTCTGCAATGCGGCGGCTTTGTCTCTCAAGGATATGGACCGCATCGCTGTGACCATCGGCCCCGGTTCGTTTACCGGCATTCGGGTTGGTGTTTCAGCCGCAAGGGGATTGGCGCTGGCGCTTGAGGTTCCGGTTGTGGGTATTTCCACCCTGTCGGTTCTTGCCGAAGTCTCAAGGGCAGATGCAAGACATGGCCCGCTGCTGGTCGCCATGGATGCCAGGCGCGATTCTGTCTATTGCCAGCTCTTCGGCCCCGGTGGTGCATTGGGCAACGAACCGGAGGTCATGGCCATTGCGCAGGCTGCAGCTTTGGCTGCAGAAACGGGCGCTGTCATCACCGGTTCCGGTGCGGGCCTGCTGTCCGGCGCGGGTGCCGGTCCTGCTGACAGCTTCCCGATCGGGGTCGTCGCTTTGCTTGGCGCACGCGCCAACCCGGTTTCGGACAAGGCAAGTCCGTTATATTTGCGCGGTGCAGACGCAAAGCCGCAAACAGGCTTTGCCGTTACCCATAGATGACAACGCGGTTGCTGCCATGCTCGAACACTATTTTACCAGGCGACTGAACTTTGATGTTTTCCCCATGCAGACATCCGATTGTCATGCCGTGTCAGAACTGCATGCCAGCCGTTTTGCCAAAGCCTGGAATGACGGGGAAATTCACAGCCTCATCAGCCAGCCTTCTGTCTTTGGCTTTATCGCCCGTCACGACGGTCAACCTGTGCGCGGCCGTCCCGGCGGATTTGTGCTGGCACGCGAAGCCGCCGGCGATGCCGAAATTCTCACCATTGCTGTTGAGACCAGGATGACCCGCCAATCGCTGGGCTGGCGCCTGATGCTGGCGGCCATTCAGGAAGTGCGGCGGCGTGGTGGCAAAACGCTGTTTCTGGAGGTGGACGAAAACAATATCCCCGCTGTTGCGCTTTACCACAAACTCGGCTTTGCCAGGGCCGGCGAACGTAAATCCTATTACACACATGCCGATGGCCGAAAATCGACAGCGCTTGTCATGCGTCTTGATCTTCGCTAGATCGGCACGCATACTCTTTGCAATATCTGGAATATGCGGGCGCGAATGGCTGATCTTGTGAAATCTCTGGAAGACCTGTGCGCGGAACGCGGCATGCGCATGACAGACCAGCGCCGGGTCATTGCCCGTATTCTGGAATCTTCTGCCGATCATCCCGATGTCGAGGAGCTTTACAACAGGTCTGTCAAGGTTGATGCCAAAATCTCCATCTCAACGGTCTATCGCACGGTCAAGCTGTTTGAGGATGCCGGTATCATCGAGCGTCACGATTTTCGCGATGGTCGCTCACGCTATGAAACGGTGCCGGAAGAACATCACGATCATCTGATTGATCTGAAAACCGGTGTTGTCATCGAATTTCATTCCACCGAAATAGAAGCCCTCCAGGAACGCATCGCCCGCGAACACGGGTTCCGGCTTGTGGATCACCGGCTGGAACTCTATGGCGTACCGCTGAAACGGGAGGACAAGTGACCTTACCGCTCGCAGTTGTTTAGGGATGCGCATTGATGGCTTCCCTGCGGATTTTCTTCATCCTTTTCAGCGCCGTGGTGATGACACTGGTTCTGGCACCGGTTCATCTGCTCGCCCTTTGGCTGGACTTGCCGCTGGCGCGAACTATACCGCACATCTGGCACCGCGGTGCCTGTTTTCTCATCGGCATAAGATTGCATGTCAAGGGCTCTGTTGACCCGCGTCGTCCCTTGCTTCTGGCTGCAAATCACGCTTCATGGTGCGATATTCTGGTCATGGGAGCGCTTGCCGAAGTGGTGTTCATTGCCAAATCCGACATGCGCGACTGGCCGGTTTTCGGCTGGCTGGCCAGACTGCAACGGACAATTTTTGTGGAGCGTGAAGAAAAGCGAAAGGCCGGGGCGCAGGTCAACGACATTGCGGCACGCCTTGGGTCCGGTGATATCGTGGTCCTGTTTCCGGAAGGCACAACTTCGGACGGCAACGCGCTTTTGCAATTCAAGACTTCGCTTTTTGGCGCAGCATCGGTCGCCACCGCAGGATCCCCCGGCAGGCAGGTCCATGTCCAGCCTGTCTCCATTGCCTATACCGGCGTGCATGGCATGGCGATGGGCCATTTTCACCGCCCGATTGTGGCCTGGCCCGGTGATGTTCCGCTTCTCTCCCATCTTCTGGGTGTTTTGCGGGAAGGTGCCATAGATGTGACCGTCACCTTTGGGGAAAGCGTTGATTTTAACGAAAACTCCAGCCGGAAACAGCTTGCCCGCAGCATGGAGGACAAAATCCGGTCCATGCTCACATCAGCATTGCGAGGCCGGGAAACACCATAGTAACAGATGACGGAAGATTTTCTTTTCCTCCGCTCAAAAACCCTTTAAGACATGGATCATGAACGAACAGACAGCCATTCGCACCCGGGCAGCGCCGCAGCAGGCGACACCACAGGCAGAAGCGCCAGCACGCAAGGTTTTTGTCAAAACCTACGGCTGCCAGATGAATGTCTATGACAGCGACCGGATGACCGATGCGCTGGCGAAAGATGGATATGAGGCAACCCAGGTTCTGGAAGAGGCCGATCTGGTTCTTCTCAACACCTGCCATATCCGCGAAAAAGCTGCCGAAAAGGTCTATTCTGCTCTCGGGCGTCTGCGAGAAATGAAAAAACGTCATGCCAGGGACGGGCGTGAACTGCTCATCGGGGTGGCCGGATGTGTGGCACAGGCCGAGGGCGACGAAATCTTGCGCCGCGAGCCTGCCGTTGATCTGGTCATAGGCCCGACAACCTACCACCGCCTGCCGGAAGCGTTGCGACGGGCAAAATCCGGCGAGCGCGTTGTGGAAACCGAATATTCGGTGGAAGACAAGTTCGAGCATCTGCCGGCAGCGGCAAAGGCGGTAACCCGCAAGCGCGGCGTTTCCGCCTTTCTGACGGTTCAGGAAGGCTGCGACAAATTCTGCACGTTCTGTGTTGTTCCCTATACCCGCGGGTCAGAGGTTTCCCGCCCGCTGGAGCAGATCCTGACCGAGGCGCGCCAGCTTGTCGAGGGTGGAGTCTGCGAGCTGACCCTGCTGGGCCAGAATGTGAATGCCTGGCACGGCGTGGACAGTGCAGGCAATGTGCTGGGCCTTGCCGATCTTTTACAGCACATGTCGAAGCTGGAAGGCATTGCCCGCCTGCGCTATACGACCAGCCACCCCCGCGATATGGATGACCGCCTGATTGATGCCCATGCAACGATGGACAAGCTGATGCCCTATCTGCATCTGCCGGTCCAGTCGGGATCAGACCGGATTTTGAAGGCCATGAACCGCAAGCATACGGCAAAGGACTATCTGGCCCTGATCGGGCGTATCCGTGCCGCACGGCCGGATATTGCCATGTCGGGTGATTTCATCGTTGGTTTTCCCGGCGAGACCGAAGAGGATTTTCAGGCCACTCTCGATATTGTCGAAGCGGTCCGGTATGCACAGGCCTATTCGTTCAAATATTCGACCCGTCCGGGAACCCCCGGTGCCGAACTTGGCAACCAGGTCGCCGAAGATGTGAAGGCTGAAAGGCTGGAACGGTTGCAGGCGCTGTTATTCCGCCAGCAGCAGCAATTCAATCAAAACTGCATTGGCAAGACCATCGACCTGTTGCTGGAAAAGCCCGGTCGGGAAGAAGGTCAGCTGGTTGGCCGCTCGCCGTGGCTTCAGCCTGTGAATGTTGATGCAAAAGCTTCGCAAATCGGTGAGATTGTTAAAGTGCGAATCACTGGTGCGGGAACCAACAGCCTGTTTGCAGACCTGGTGGATATCTCTCACGCATGAACCAAGAGGAGCCTGACCGCTTGAACACACACGAACTGTTGACTACCCGCCCGCGCCCGTCAACGCCGTCTGCAACAGACACCAACCATTTCGTGCTGACATTCGAGAATAACAGGTTTGCCAGCGAGCTTTTTGGCCAGTTCGACCAGAACTTGAAGCTCATCGAAGAAAAATTGCAGCTGAAAGCCCAGCCACGCGGAAACTCGGTTTCCATTACCGGCGAAGTGCAGGCAACCAATCAGGCGCGCCGGGCGCTGGATTTTCTGTATGCCCGGCTGCAAAGCGGCGGTTCTGTGGAACTGTCCGATGTCGAGGGTGCCATCCGTATGGCGGTTGCGGCGGACGATCAGCTGACCTTGCCGACAATGGAGAAGAAATCCAAATTGTCGATGAGTTCCATTTCCACCCGCAAGAAAACCATTATCGCCCGCACACCGACGCAGGATGCCTATATGCGGGCGCTGGAGCGATCGGAACTGGTGTTTGGTGTCGGACCTGCCGGAACAGGAAAGACCTATCTGGCTGTTGCCTATGCGGCAGCCCTTCTGGAACGTGGTGCCGTCGACAAGATCATCCTGTCACGTCCGGCTGTCGAGGCCGGCGAACGTCTGGGCTTCCTGCCCGGCGACATGAAAGAAAAGGTCGATCCCTATCTGCGGCCGCTCTATGATGCGCTCTATGATATGATGCCGGGCGACAAGGTCGAGCGCGCCATTACGGCAGGCGTGATTGAAATTGCACCTCTGGCCTTCATGCGCGGACGCACGCTTTCCAATGCGGTTGTCATTCTCGACGAGGCGCAAAATACAACATCCATGCAGATGAAAATGTTTTTGACCCGCCTGGGCGAAAATGCCCGCATGATTGTCACAGGCGATCCGAGCCAGATCGATCTGCCGCGCGGCGTCACGTCCGGTCTTGTCGAGGCGCTGGAAATCCTTAAAGGTGTCGAAGGCGTTGCGGTCGTGCGTTTCAAGGATGTCGATGTGGTCCGCCATCCTCTGGTCGGTCGCATCGTACGCGCCTACGATGCCCAATATACGAAGAAAGACGATGCCGGGCAGGTGGAAGGGTGAGTAGAGGCCCGTCAAAACCGCGCCTCGACCTGTTGATTGCGATAGAATCAGAAGGCTGGGGTGAGGAAGCACAGTTGCTGGATCAGGCATCGCATGTGCTGGAAACGGCAGCACTCTGGTTGCGGGACAAGGAAAAGCAGAAGTTTGGCCGTTTTCCGGTTGAAGTCTCGCTGCTGTTTACCGGCGATGAAGCCATTCAGGCCATCAACGCTGAATGGCGTGGTATGGACAAACCCACCAATGTTCTTTCCTTTCCGGCCTGTCCCCTTTCCCCGGGCGAAAAGCCCGGTCCCATGCTGGGCGACATCATTCTGGCGCGCGAGACACTGGAGCGTGAAGCCATGGACATGAAAAAGCCGTTTCAGGACCACCTGACCCATCTGCTGGTCCATGGTTTTTTGCATCTTTTCGGCTATGATCATATAGAAGATCACGATGCAGAAAAAATGGAAGGGCTGGAGAGTAGCATTCTGGCTCATCTTGGCCTATCTGATCCCTACGCGGAAGCGGATATTTGATCGACTTGACAGTTTGGAACAATGAGTGATTTTTCAGATAAGATTGACGGATTGGCCATTGCGGATGAATCCCCGGCAGACGGCGGCGAATCCGGAAGCAGTCTGCAGCGGCCTGAGGCCCCGGGCAAGGGCCGTGGTTCCTTTTGGTCCCGCGCAACGCGCTTGTGGCGTTCGCAGGGAGAAAACCTTCGCAAGGATATTACCGACGCGCTTTTGACAGATGACGCCAGCAACACGGCCTTCTCGCCAGAAGAGCGTGCCATGCTGCAAAATATCCTGCTGTTTCGCGAAGTCCGTGTTGAGGATGTGATGGTGCCGCGTGTCGATATCGAGGCTGTAGAGCAAAGCATGACCATCGGCGAACTGATGATCCTGTTTGAAGAATCCGGCCGTTCGCGCATGCCGGTCTATTGCGACACGCTGGATGATCCGCGCGGTATGGTGCATATTCGCGACCTTCTGTCCTATGTTACAAAACAGGCGCGCAACAAGCGCCGTACCGGAGCTAAAGCAGCATCGTCGCCGCCTGAAAAAGCGGAAAAGGAAGCCCGCCAGCCGAAGCTCGATTTTGATCTCTCGCGCGTGGATTTAAAGAAAACCGTCGCTGACGCCAATATCATCCGTGAAGTGCTTTTCGTGCCGCCGTCCATGCTTGCCTCCGATCTGATGGAGCGCATGCAGGCCGCCCGCACCCAGATGGCCCTGGTCATTGATGAATATGGCGGTACAGACGGCCTTGCCTCCCTGGAAGACATTGTTGAAATGGTCGTCGGCGATATCGAGGATGAGCATGATGACGATGAGGCCATGGTGCAAAAGACATCCGAAGATGTCTTTGTTGCCGATGCCCGCGTTGAGCTGGAAGAACTGGCTGAAGTCATCGGCTCTGATTTTGATGTCCGCGACCAGATGGATGATGTTGATACGCTGGGCGGTCTGGTTTTTGCCGCCCTTGGGCGGATCCCGGTCAGGGGAGAGGTTGTTCAGGCCCTTCCAGGCTTTGAGTTTCATATTCTGGATGCTGATCCGCGCCGGATCAAGCGCGTGCGCATTACCCGCAAACGTATTGCCCCGCGCCGCCGTCCGCAGTCCAAAGGCGAAAGCGAACGGTTGGCTGCCATGAGAACGGAAATGTCTGACGCCCAGCCGGAAGACCCGCCGGCGCGACAGACAGAATGAAACCCGGCGCAGTTTTGCCAAGGCACCAAAATACTGACAGAAGACATTTGCGGTATCGGTGGACTGGCAAATGATTCGGGGTGATAAAGCCTCGGCAGACAAGGTGGATGCATGGAGCGACTTGCTGGAAGGGTTATGCTGAGTTCAGGCATGCCGCGAGCCGCGATAGCAATCGTATGCGGGGCGGTTGGCGCACTTGCGCTTGCACCCTTAAATTTTTTTGCTGTCCAGTTTCTGTCTTTTCCCGTTCTTGTCTGGTTGCTGGATGGTGCCAGCGGCAATCCTGATCGCGGTTTTATCGGAAGGTTGTTTCCTGCCTTTGCCATTGGCTGGCTGTTTGGTCTCGGGTATTTTGTTGCAAGCCTCTGGTGGCTTGGCAATGCCTTGCTGGTTGAAGGCGGGATCTATGTCTGGGCCATGCCACTGGCGGTTCTGGGGCTCCCTGCTTTTCTGGCGGTATATTACGGCCTTGCCGCCATGATTGCCCGCCTGCTCTGGTCGGAGGGCATGGGCCGCATTGCAGCGCTTGCCTTTGCGTTTGGTCTGGCAGAGTGGCTGCGCAGTGTCGCCTTTACCGGATTTCCCTGGAATTCCGTGGGCTATGCCATCATGCCGTTCCCGCTGATGATGCAGTCGGTACATATTGTGGGTCTTTTGAGCATGAACGTGCTGGCGGTGTTTGTTTTTGCAGCACCGGCCCTTCTGGCAACACGGCGTGGCAGGGTTCCCGGCACAGGTCTGGCCGTCGTCCTGTTTGCCGCCCATCTTGGCTACGGTGCCTGGAGCCTGTCGCAACAGGGGCCTGCACCCGACCCTGAACCCAAAATCGTCCGGCTGGTACAGCCCGGCATTCCGTTGTCCGATACGCTGTCCGATCAGCAACGCGGCGATATTTTTGAAAAGCATCTGGGCCTGACCGCAGCGCCTCCGGCAGACGGCAGGACACGGCCGGATGTGATCATTTGGCCGGAAACGGCCATTCCCTTCATCCTCAGCGACCATCAGGATTCCTATGGCCGCATTGCCGATACGCTGCAGGAAGGGCAAGTGCTGCTGGCCGGTGCCGTGCGCGAAGAGGACGGCGGTGCGGGCACCGCCCCTCGCTATTATAATTCGGTTTATGCCTTTGATGATAACGGCCAGGTAACCGCCGCTGCCGACAAGGTGCATCTTGTTCCTTTCGGTGAATATCTGCCGTTTGAGAAGATCTTCGATGCCCTCGGACTGAATGCGATTGCAGCCATGCCTGGCGGCTTTTCTGCAGGCCCCTCGCACAACCTGATTGCAATTCCGGGCCTGCCTGTTTTCTATCCGCTGATTTGCTATGAGGCTATTTTTCCGGACGAAATCGAACCCGGAGATGCCGCCGCCGATGTACTCGTCAATATCACCAATGACAGCTGGTTTGGAGCAACGCCTGGCCCTTTCCAGCATTTCCAGCAAGCACGGATTCTGGCTGTAGAAACCGGAAAACCCATGATAAGGGTGGCAAATTCCGGAATTTCGGCTGTTGTTGATGAAAAAGGCAGAATTATTTCTGGTCTCGATTTACAGGCTGTTGGCAGCCTGGATGCAGCCATTCCGGGAAAAACTGCATCAATACAAAACAGGTCCGGACGAAGGCTTAACTTTGGGTTGATTTTGGGACTCGCATTTATGATTGCAATTTTCACTCGCGTTAGTTTTATTTTGAATAAGAATTGACCAAAAACCCCTAAAAATGCATAGTGGCGTCGAGTAGTCTTCATCAAGTATGTTTTGTCTAGCTCAAAACCGACCTGCGTCGGAAATGACTCTGGCGCTCTCAGACAGATGATATTCAATAACCGTATGCGGATTTCGTAAGGATAGAACCATGTTGGAAGTAAAGAAAAAGCCGAACCCGATTGATATTCATGTTGGCAGCCGCATCAGACTGCGCCGCACCATGCTGGGTATGAGTCAGGAAAAGCTGGGCGAAGCACTTGGAATTACTTTCCAGCAGATTCAGAAATATGAAAAAGGCACAAACCGCGTGGGTGCAAGTCGCCTGCAGAATATTTCCAACATCCTGAATGTTCCGGTGGCTTTTTTCTTCGAGGATGCACCGGGTGACAATGCCAACACACAGTCCGGAATGGCGGAAGCCCATTCCTCGAACTATGTCGTTGACTTCCTGTCTTCCTCGGAAGGTTTGCAATTGAACCGCGCTTTTGTGAAAATTTCCGATGCCAAGGTTCGTCGCAAGCTGGTTGACCTGGTCAAGGCACTGGCTGCCGACGCTGAAGCCGAATAAGATCGAAATCCGGCGATTTGAATTCCGGGAGCGGGCTATGCCCGCTTCTTGCGTTTTATCAACAATTGAAACCCCCGCTTGACTCACATAGATTGCGGTTCTGTCGTCCCTTCATTCCCCTCTTCTGATGGTTCATCATGGTATTGTCCGGCAAACGCATTCTTCTGGTGATTTCCGGTGGCATTGCTGCCTATAAAAGCCTTGATCTGATCCGCCGGCTGCGCGAACGGGGAGCGCAGGTCCGGCCTGTCATGACAAAGGCGGCGGAGGAATTTGTTACCCCGCTTGCTGTCGGTGCCTTGTGTGCAGATAAAGTCTATACGGAATTGTTTTCCCGGGAAGACGAACAGGATGTTGGCCATATCCGTCTGGCCCGGGATTGCGATATGGTGGTCGTAGCGCCTGCCACCGCCGATGTGATGGCCAAAATGGCAAATGGCCTTGCCAATGATCTGGCCTCTGCCATTCTTCTGGCAACAACCCGTCCTGTTCTCCTTGCACCGGCCATGAACCCGGCCATGTGGATGCACAAGGCAACCCGGCGAAACCATGAGACCCTGCTTTCGGACGGTATCCATTTCATCGGTCCAAAATCCGGGGAAATGGCGGAATCCGGTGAGGCCGGAACAGGACGCATGGCAGAGCCGCTGGAAATAGTGGAAGCCATCGAGGCATTGCTGCACCCCGCTGCAAAGCCATTGCGCGGCAAGACAGCGCTGGTCACGTCCGGGCCAACGCACGAGCCTGTTGATCCGGTGCGCTATATTGCCAACCGGTCTTCCGGCAAACAGGGCCATGCCATTGCCCGTGCGCTGGCGGCACTGGGGGCGGATGTCACACTGGTGTCCGGTCCGGTGACATTGGCAGACCCGCCGGGGGTCAGGACCGTGCATGTTGAAACTGCTGCCCAGATGCTGGACGCTGCCCTTGCCGCCTTGCCGGCAGATATCGCCGTTATGGTTGCAGCCGTTGCTGACTGGCGGGTTGCGGTCGAGGCCTACAACAAGATCAAGAAGATTCCCGGTGCCGCACCTGCGCCGCTGAAACTGGTGGAGAATCCTGATATTCTCAAAACACTGGGCCACCATCCGAAAAGACCCGGCTTTCTGGTCGGCTTTGCAGCAGAAACGCGCGATCTTCTGGCCAATGCCCGGGCCAAGCTTGCCAGCAAGGGCGCTGATGTCATTGTCGCCAATGATGTGTCGCATCCGTCAGGAACGGGCGCAGGTGTGATGGGGGGAGACCGCAACCAGATCACACTGGTCAGCGCCGCCGGTGCCGAGGTTTGGCCGGAGATGGACAAGGGCGCGGTTGCCGACGCCCTGGCCGGATGGATCTGTGAAAAGATCACATAGCCATTGCCAGGGCCGCCTGGGCACGCAACGTACCAAACTGGCTGGCTTCCACGCCACGGTCACTTAAAATGATCGCGCTGCCGGAGGGGATTTCAATCCAGCAGTTGATATCATCATTCAGCGGTTCTGAAACGAGGCAATAGCCCGGACCCGCCCCTAGTGGCGCTGCATAGAGGGTTGGAGCCCTTGCATCTGTCGCGTAGCGCACGGCATAGAGCGTTTTCCCGTCGGAAAAGGCCGATGTGCTGCGCACCAGAACCTCGCAATGCAGCCTTGCTGCCAGCCGTTCAATATAGTCTATGGCTTCAAACATGGCACCGAGCGGATCCTTTTCCAGGCCGAACTGCAGGGCCAGCAGAAACAGCAGCTCGGAATCCGTTGTTCCCTGGCGGGCAGAAAACAGCGGATCATCCAGCATGGCTTCCAGCGGACGGCGCAGCCGGTCAAAATCGGCAATACGTCCGTTGTCCATGAAAGACCATGAACCATAGCTGTAAGGGTGGCAATTGTCCCGCTTTGTCCCGCCTGTAGTTGCCGCACGAACATGCGCCAGAAACAACGGGGACTTGATCTGTCTTGCAAGGCTCTTGAGATTGCAGTCCGACCATGCGGGCAGAATATCGCGGTAGCGTCCGGGTTCCGCATGGTCGCCATACCAGGCAATGCCAAAACCGTCCCCGTTGGTCTGGGTCATGGCCAGTGTGGCGCAATGGGACTGTTCAATCAGCGAATGCGCAGGTGAAGATACCAGTTCTTCCAGATAGAGCGGCTCTCCGCGATAGGCTGCCCAGCGACACATGTATCCACACCCGACTTTCTCAAATACTGACGCTACAGAACGATAAATTCAAAAGATGATCCGACAGGGTTAATATGACGTTAATCTGGCAAGAACACTGTGACGACACGCCCTAGAGTATCCGTCTTGCTCAAGCGATTTTGTGAACGCAGTGTAAGGTTTGTCCCGTCTTTGCAAGACAGATGATCTGACTATATTGGGGTCATAGCAACCGATCAGGAGAATGCCATGTCGATCAGACCCGTGAAACAGACAAGTCATGCCACGCCTGCCATGGAAGGGGCTGGCGTCAAGCTGCACCGCGTGTTCGGCTTTGGAGATCCCGCCCTCACAGATCCCTTCCTGATGATGGATGATTTTCGCAATGACAGTCCGCGCGACTATATCAAGGGCTTTCCGTGGCATCCGCATCGTGGCATCGAAACCATCACCTATGTTCTGGCCGGAACAGTGGAGCATGGTGACAGTCTTGGCAATCGCGGCGTCCTGGGCGCTGGTGATATCCAGTGGATGACGGCGGGAAGCGGCATCATGCATCAGGAAATGCCGCAAGGGGATTTTTCCGGCAAGATGCACGGCTTCCAGCTCTGGGCCAACCTGCCATCCGCATTGAAAATGACGGCACCACGCTATCAGGATGTCAAATCCGGCGATATTCCGGTTGTTATTGATGATGACGGCACGGCCGTTCGTGTGCTGTGCGGTGATTTCTGGGGCAGGAAGGGTCCGGTAGACGGCATTGCTGCCGAGCCGGTCTATGTGGATATTTCAGTACCGCCCGGCAAGCGCAAGACCTTCAGTGTTGATACATATCGCACAGCTTTTGCCTATATTTTTGCGGGCTCCGGCACATTTCGCGATGCGTCAGCCCCCATTGGTGTGAAGGTGGAAAAAGAGGTCAACGGCCAAGAACTGAACATTCGTGACATGTCCGGTAATCGCACCCTTGTCGTCTTTGACAGCGGAGATGAGATCACGGTTCAGGCCGGTGAAAACGGTATCCGTTTTCTGCTTGTATCCGGCAAGCCGATTCAGGAACCCGTTGCCTGGCATGGCCCGATTGTCATGAATTCGCGCGAGGAAATCATGCAGGCGATGCGTGAACTGCAAAATGGCACCTTTATCAGGGCAGCCCACTGAATCATATTCCCGCCCGTCTGACGGGCGGGAATATCATCCCTCCGTCCTCTCCTTGCTCCGATGGGCGACAAAGAAGTCACAACGGCGGTTCGCTGCAAAGCAAGCAAGCGATATAAGGATATATTTATGTCTTTGTGCGCTTGTGTTTTTGACGCGAACTGAATAACAAGGTGTCGATTTTCATTGAGGGGAATGCCCGCATGCGCTCTAATTATCTTTTCACTAGTGAATCAGTTGCCGAAGGTCATCCGGACAAGGTTTGCGACCGGATTTCGGATGAAATTGTCGATCTGGTCTACCGCGAAGCCGCAAAAACCGGTGTTGATCCCTGGACGGTCCGGATCGCCTGCGAAACGCTGGCGACAACCAACAGGGTTGTTATTGCAGGTGAAGTGCGACTTCCTGCGAGCCTTTTGAAGCAGGACAAGGACGGCAATATCCTCAAGGATGCCTATGGCGACCCGGCTATCAACCCGGCAAAATTCAAGGCTGCAGCCCGCAAGGCGATCAGGGATATCGGTTACGAGCAGGATCGCTTCCACTGGAAAAAAGTCAGGATCGATGTGCTCCTGCATGCGCAGTCCGCTGATATTGCCCGTGGTGTTGACAATTCTGCGGATCAGCAGGGTGCCGAAGGTGCTGGCGACCAGGGCATCATGTTTGGTTATGCCTGCCGCGAAACACCGGATCTGATGCCGGCTCCGCTCTATTATTCGCATCGCATTCTGGCACTTCTGGCGGCTGCCCGTAAAAAGGGTGACGGAGATGCCGGCCTCCTGGGTCCGGATGCCAAGAGCCAGGTGACTGTGCGTTATGTTGATGGCAAGCCAAGTAACATTGCCTCGATTGTACTGTCCACGCAGCATCTGGATGAAAGCTGGGATTCGGCCAGGGTTCGTCAGGTTGTGGAGCCCTATATCCGCGAAGCGCTTGGTGATCTCAAAATCGCCGATGATTGCAACTGGTACATCAATCCAACAGGCAAATTCGTGATTGGCGGCCCTGATGGCGATGCAGGTCTGACAGGCCGCAAGATCATTGTCGATACATATGGCGGCGCTGCCCCGCATGGCGGCGGCGCGTTCTCGGGCAAGGATACAACAAAGGTAGACCGTTCGGCTGCCTATGCCGCCCGGTATCTTGCCAAGAATGTGGTTGCGGCCGATCTTGCGGATCGCTGCACGATCCAGATCTCCTATGCCATCGGTGTGGCCCAGCCCCTGTCCGTCTATGTCGATCTGCATGGAACCGGCAAGATTGAGGAATCCAGGCTTGAAGCCGTGCTGGCTGAGGTGATGGACCTGTCGCCAACCGGCATTCGCAAGCATCTTGATCTGAACAAGCCGATCTATGCCAAAACGTCAGCCTATGGTCATTTTGGCCGCAAGGCAGGCCGTGATGGCTCGTTCTCATGGGAAAGGCTCGATCTGGTCAAGGCATTGAAAGATGCCGTGAAGGGCTGATGCCGGATGGAGAATGAGCGGCGGTCCCGGTCAACGGAAAGTTTCTATGGTCGGCGCAAGGGCAAACCCTTGCGCGATCTGCAGGTAAAGTTGCTGGAAACATCCCTGGCCGAACTCCGGATTGATCTGACACGACCGGCGCCCGAAGATATTCGGGCGCTGTTTGCTGTTGACGTGTCGTCACTGCGTCTGGAAATCGGCTTTGGCGGCGGAGAACATCTGATCCACCGTGCCGTTGAGCGCCCGCAAACCGGTTTTATCGGCGTTGAACCTTTTGTGAACTCCATGGCGAAGCTTCTGGGAAAGATATCCGTAACCGGTGCCAGGAACATCCGCCTCTATGACGATGATGCCACGCAGTTGCTCGACTGGCTTCCTGACGCCTGTCTGGACCAGATAGATCTGCTCTATCCTGATCCATGGCCCAAGAAAAAGCACTGGAAAAGACGGTTCGTCAGCCAGGTCAACCTGGATCGGTTCCACCGGGTTCTGAAGCCGGGTGGCCTGTTCTGTTTTGCCTCGGATATTGATACCTATGTCAACTGGACACTCGCGCATTGCCGGGATCATGGAAGATTCCAGTGGATGGCAAAAAATGCCAGCGACTGGCTGACACCGTTTGAAAACTGGCCGGGTACGCGCTATGAGGCCAAGGCCAGACGCGAAGGCCGGTCATCGGCCTATCTTGCCTTTCGCAGAATGCCATAAAGACGCCGCGATGGGCTTTAGAGCATGATGTCTCTGACTGGCGCTTTATCTGCCTGATCAGTGCAGGCTTACCGTTTTCAGATCATCTTCAGCCGCTTTGAAAAATGTGCTGGAGCGATTGTCCGTCAGGAGAATGGGTGTACCATCGGCACCAAACAATGCCCAAAGGTCAAGACCAGGATCAATTTCCGGAGCTTCCGGAAAGCATCTGGAAACATCTGCGGCAGGCATTTTCCGGATATACCCGACTTTCCCGGCCCCAAGATGCGCCAGTTCACTTAAGGACAAACTGGCCGTGACATTCTTTGAAAACATTCATGTTCCTCCATCTTGTTGACGGGTATGCAGTTTTTTGAACTGCATTTACTCTGGAACAAAAATGTTAATTTTCTTTACTATACGGGAGGCTTCCGGACGAATTAGATCAATCGACAACAAGCCATTTTTTAATGCCGCGCCCAGAACTTCCATACCGTCTGCCAGCAGAAACATGCGCTGGAATTGCCGCGCGGCGATACCGCGATGCAGATAGTCGCGCGGAGCCTGATCGGCCTGGCGGCCCTTGATCACCAGTTGTGTGTCATCGCGGATGATTTCAAGCTCGTCCTCGCCAAATCCTGCAACGGCCAGCGTAATGCGCAGTCTCTCCGGCAGGGCGTTTGTCGGGTCGGGCAAAAGCCGTTCAATATTGTAGGGTGGGTAGCCGTCATTGGCCTTGATGATGCGTTCGAGATTTTTCTCGAAGGCATCAAAGCCCAAAAACAGGGAACTTGCGAAAGGTACTATTCTGCTCATTTTCTTCAAAAGCCCTTGTGTCCAAGCGACCCGTTCCAGCCTGTAAAAAGCACTGGTCTGCCATGATATGGGAACTGTGTGCAACAAGCGCAAGGCGCTTGCGCAGCCTCTTGCGGCAAATCATATTGAAGCGCAAAGATTTTCCAGGAATTTCACAAAGGCAGACCGGGACATGACATCACCACGCAGGATCATTATCGACACAGACCCGGGACAGGACGATGCGGTGGCCATCATGCTGGCACTGGGCAGCCCGCAGGAGCTGGAAATCATCGGTCTGACGGCTGTTGCCGGAAATGTCCCCCTGTCCATGACCAGCCGCAATGTCCGGATCATCTGCGAAATGTCCGGCAGACCCGATATCAGGGTCTATGCCGGTTGCGACACACCACTGAAAAGACCGCTGATCACCGCCGAGCACGTCCACGGAAAGACAGGTCTTGACGGTCCGGTTGTTGACGAGCCGACCATGCCGCTGCAGCCGCTGCATGCCGTGGATTTTATCATCCGGACTTTGCGCAATGAACCGGCGGGAACTGTGACCCTGTGCACATTGGGACCACTCACCAATATTGCCACAGCATTTTTGCGCGCGCCGGATATTGCTGCACGGGTCAAGGAACTGGTGATGATGGGCGGAGGCTATTTTGAGGGCGGAAATATTACTCCGGCTGCAGAATTCAACATCTATGTTGATCCCGAAGCTGCCGATCTGGTCATGAAATCCGGTGTGCCCATTGTGATGATGCCGCTGGATGTGACCCACAAAGTTCTCACCTTCAGGCACAGGGTTCAGAAAATTGCTGAAATAGGCACCGGAGCCTCGAAATTCGTTGTCGAAATGCTGGAGTTTTTTGAACGGTTTGACGTTGAGAAATATGGGTCGGACGGTGGTCCTCTGCATGACCCGACGGTCATTGCCTATCTTCTCAAACCCGACCTGTTTCAGGGGCGGGCCTGCAATGTCGAGATTGAAACCCTGTCCGAACTGACGGTCGGGATGACCGTTGTTGACTGGTGGCAGGTCACCAGACGTCCGCACAATGCCTTTGTCATGCGCTTTGTTGATGATCAGGGCTTTTTTGACCTGCTGACAGAACGGCTGGCAAGGCTTTGAAACGCAGAGCCCGGTTCTGTCACATCTGTGCAGGATGATATGACCCCAGGGACTGCATCAATCCGGGGATCCGTTTGCAGCCGCAATATGAAGGTCCACATCTGCAAAGAGCGGAATGGAAGGTTGCGCACCGGGTTTCAGGCAGGCCAGAGACCCGGCAACAGCGGCACGGTGCAGGGCATCTTCAAAGCCCAGCCCGGAATCCAGACCGGCAGCGAGATATCCGCAGAATGTGTCACCCGCGCCCACCGTATCGACAGGTTCAATCACCAGTCCCCTTGTCGAGAGCATTTTGCCTCCGCGAACAGCCACGACGCCTTCGGCTCCGAGTGTAACAATCAGCGTCTGTTGCGATTTGGCATATATCCGCTGCATGGCTTCCATGCGCTGCACCTGTGATGTGATGGCCTCTCCCGCCAGAAGCTCGAATTCGGTCTCATTGGCAATCACAATATCGGCCATTGCGGCGAGCCGTGCAGCCTCTGGGGTCAGGGGTGCAAGGTTGATAATGGAGGTCACCCTGGCCTTGCGCGCTGTTGCAAGCGCCGTTTCAACGGCCTCTGCCGGAATTTCCAGCTGCAGCATCAATATGTCGCCTGCACGCATGGCGGCAACAGCCTCCATGGCATCCTGCGGCGTCAGTGTTGCGTTGGCTCCGGGCACAACGGCGATCATGTTTTCACCGTCCCCGCCGACAAGGATAAGCGCCGTGCCCGTGGGCCGGTCACAGGATTTCACCAGCGAAAGGTCTGTACCGGCCTCTTTGAGAAGCGCCAGTGCGGGTGTTGAAAATCCGTCCTGTCCCACGGCCCCTGCCATGCGAACTTCCGCTCCGGCCCTGCGGGCTGCCAGTGCCTGATTGGCACCCTTGCCGCCCGCGGCTGTGGTAAAGTCCTGGCCGGATACGGTTTCACCCGGCCCGGGGAGCCGCTCTGCGGTGGCAATCAGGTCCATGTTGATAGAGCCAAAAACGGTGATCATGACAGGCTGTCCTTTATAAATATGATCGTCCCTCTTGCCAGAGTGGCCTAGTCGTCGTCAACCACGCGCAGTTTCAAAAGACCCGTCCGGCTTTCAGCCGATGGGGCAACAGAGGCAGATCCGGGCTCTGCAAAGGCACCGTTCAGTGAACCCTCAAATTCCAGGGCCTCAATTTTTGCGCCGCGCCTGGTCAGCTTTTCCGAAGATGTCAGGATCTGGTCTACATCCTTCTGCGCCAGCGAAAAATGACCGTGCAGCTTGCGTACCCTGTCATCCAGTCGCGAGAGATCTTCCATCAGGCGAATGACTTCGCCCTGGATCAGATGCGCCTGTTCACGCATTCTGGCATCCTTGAGAACGGACTGGATCACCTGGACAGACAGCATCAGAAGCGAGGGAGAGACGATGACGACGCGGGCGCGATGGGCTTTTTGCACCACGCCCTCAAAATTTTCATGAATCTCGGCAAATATTGATTCGGACGGCACGAACATGAAAGCCGTATCCTGTGTTTCTCCCTGCAGCAGGTATTTCTCGGAAATATCCTTGATGTGAAGCTCGATATCACGGCGAAACTGCTGGGTTGCCAGTTTGGTCATATCCGGCGAGGTTGCGGCACGAATGGCATTCCAGGCTTCCAGGGGAAATTTGGCATCCACAACCAGTGCTGCCTGCCCGTTGGGCATGCGGATGGTACAGTCCGGCCTTGCCCCATTCGACAGCGTCGGCTGAAAGGCATAGGCACCCATCGGCAGGCCGTCGGCAATAATGGTTTCCATGCGCGCCTGGCCAAACGCGCCGCGTGTCTGCTTGTTGGAGAGAATCGCCTGCAAGCCGACAACATCCCTGGCCAGAGACTGGATGTTGTTCTGGGCCGTATCAATCACGGCAAGACGCTCCTGCAGGCGCTGCAGATTTTCCTGGGTCGCCTTTGTCTGCTCGGTCATGGACGAGCCAATCCGCTGGGTCATGCCGTCCAGGCGCTGGCCAATGGCCTGGTTAAGCTCTGCCTGCCGGGTGCCGAATACCTCTGCCATGCCGGCAATCCGCCCCTGCATTTCGGCCTGTGCCCTGAGGATTTCGTTCAGGCGCATTTCTGCCAGCGCAGACTGGCGGGCGGCTTCATCGGCCATCACGGCGGCTGCAAGAGAGGCACGGCGTGAGACAAGCCAGAACATCATCATAAAGAGGCCCGTACCGCCCGCGGCCAGAAGCGTCATGCCGACAGAAACCGGTAATGCCCCGAACATGAAAAGGACGGTGTCAAAGAGATGTGCTGTATTTTCCATAATCCTGTCTTAGCAGATTCGTGCACCCGGCATAGATCAAAGCAGGAACATTAATGTGCAAAAAAGATTCTCCGGTTTCCCGGGTCTTGGTATGCGATGTTGGATGGAATGCCCTCTATAGCCGCTTTGCCGGGTTGACAGGGATAAAACCTGTATTTTGTGGGCCGACAGGGGCTATTGGGAGATTGAAAGCGCCCATATCCTGCGTTATGGGATGCATCATGACAATAAAGCCTTTGATCATCCTTCCCGATCCCGTCCTTCGACAGGTCTCCAAGCCTGTTGAAACCTTGGATTCCGGCATTCTGCGTCTTGCAGACGATATGCTGGAGACAATGTATGATGCGCCCGGCATTGGCCTGGCCGCCATACAGATCGGTGTTCCCCGTCGTCTTCTGGTCATCGATCTGGCAAAGGACGGTGAAGACAGGGCACCGCAGGTCTTCATCAATCCGGAAATTCTCACCTCGTCAGAGGGGCGTTCGACCTATGAGGAAGGCTGTCTTTCGATCCCGGATTATTATGCCGAAGTGGAAAGACCCGCACAGGTTATGGTCCGTCATCTGGATCGCAACGGGCGGGAAGTGCTGACACAGGCCGAGGGTCTTCTGGCAACCTGCCTCCAGCACGAGATCGATCACCTCAATGGCGTCCTGTTTATCGATCACATTTCCAGGCTGAAGCGGGATATGGTGATCAAGAAGTTCACAAAGGCCGCACGGGCTTGATATCTCCGAAATGTCCCTGAGGTCTGACACACTTGCGGTTTTCGCATGATTGCGATCTAATACAGTTTTATGGCGGGAGGAAACGCATGCTACGCCCGGGATCAACATTCGCAGCCATCTGCCTTGCAACATATATGTTCTTGTCCCCTGCCATGGCGCAGGATTTCAAATCCGATGGCTGGTGGGTGGTCCTTGCCTCGTTCAGGGAAAATGCGCCGGACAGGGACGCCTCCGAAGCCCGGGTGCGCAATGCCGCTGCCAAATGCGGAGTTGAGGCATTCAACGATTTCTCCGGCAAGTTTGAAGGTTTCGCGCCCGGCCTGACCGTGGTTGTTGCCTGGAGTGCCTTTGATACCAAGGTGCAGGCCGGATCTGTGCTGAAAATGGTAAAGCCGTGCATTGGCGATGCCTATATCAAGAAAGCCCGCTATCTGGGCGAGTGATTTGGGTCTTGCAAAATGGTGCCCCGGAACGCATGAAGGGCTTTGGGAAAGCGCGCGCCGGCGTTTGGCCGGCCGGTTTTGTCCATCCCCTGTTGCAACGAGACTGTAGACCCTATGTCGCTTTCCATCATTTTCATGGGTACGCCGGAATTTTCCGTGCCAACCCTGTCGGCCCTGGCAAGGGCTGGCCATCGCATTGTTGCAGCCTATTCACAGCCGCCGCGTCCCGGTGGAAGGCGCGGGCTGGACCTGCAAAAATCGCCTGTGCACCAGGCTGCGGAAATGCTGGGCATTCCGGTGCGCACCCCGCTCAATTTCAGGAACCCGCAGGATGTTGCCGAATTTCAGGACTTGAAAGCCGATGTCGCCGTTGTGGTCGCCTATGGGCTGCTTTTGCCTGAACCTGTTCTCGACGGAACGCGGTTTGGATGTTACAACGGCCATGCCTCGCTTTTGCCACGCTGGCGCGGGGCAGCGCCCATCCAGCGGGCCATTCTCGCCGGAGATTCGCAAACCGGAATGATGGTGATGAAAATGGACAAGGGGCTGGATACGGGCCCCGTGGCCCTGACACGTCATATTGCCATAGGGCCGGATATGACGGGTGGTGCCCTGCACGACGCGCTGATGCATGCAGGAGCCAGGCTGATGACCGAGGCCATGGCGCGGCTGGAGGCAGGCGACCTGCCGCTGACACAACAGGCGGAAACGGGGGTTGTTTACGCAGCCAAGATTCAGAAAGCTGAAACCCGGATTGATTTTTCAGCCCCGGCTGCCAATGTGCACAATCATATCCGGGCCTTCTCGCCCGCACCGGGAGCGTGGTTTGAAATGCAGATGGCCGGAAAATCAGAGCGGATCAGGGTCTTGCAGGCCCGTGTTGCCGAAGGGCATGGTGCGCCGGGGCAAATGCTGGATGATCATGGCAAGGTTGCCTGCGGGCAAGGCGCAATCCGGCTGGAACGCCTGCAAAAGGCGGGCGGCAAGCCGCTGGATATTGCCGATTTCCTGCGCGGCACGCCTTTGCCATCCGGACTGACACCGGGAAACGGTGTAGCAATGGCACGTTTCAGATTGCTGGTGGAATATGATGGCACACCCTATGTCGGCTGGCAGCGACAGGCCAATGGCCATTCGGTGCAGGCTGCCATTGAACGTGCGATCAGGAAATTTTCAGGCGATATTGTGACGGTCTTCGGGGCCGGACGAACCGATACCGGCGTGCATGCCTTGGGTCAGGTCGCCCATATTGATCTGGAGCGCGACTGGCCGGCCGATGTTGTGCGCAATGCCCTGAATGCGTTTCTGGTGGACTACAACGAGCGCGTGGTGATCGTCGAGGCATTCAGGGTGGATTCAAGTTTTGACGCCCGGTTTTCCGCCATCCGCAGGCACTATCTCTACAAGATCCGCTCGCGTCGTGCACCGCTGGCGCTGGATTTCACCCGTGCCTGGTACATACCAAAGGACATGGACCACGAGATCATGCACGAGGCCGCCCGGCGTCTGATCGGCCACCATGATTTCACAACCTTCCGTTCAGCCAAATGCCAGGCGAAAAATCCTGTGCGCACCATGGAGCGGGTGGATGTCTCCCGTATTGGTGACCAGATTGAAATTCGCGCCTCGGCGCAGAGCTTTCTGCACAATCAGATCCGCTCTTTTGCAGGCACTTTGGCGATGGTGGGGCTGGGAAAATGGTCCCCGCAGGATGTAACAGACGCGCTGGAGGCCAGGGACCGCACGCGCTGCGGACCGGTTGCCCCGCCGCACGGGCTCTATTTCATGTCCGTTGAGTATCCGGTGATGGAAAGTTCGCTGCATATGGATCAGCCAATGGCAACACCCAGATAGGTTTGCAGCATGTCGCCCAGAATGAGGCTCGGAATGATGAGCAAAATGGTCACCGTTGCGGCCAGCAATATCTGTCCGCCCATGACCATGCGGATGATCCTGTAAAGGGCAATCAGCCCGATACTCAAATGGACCAGCCATAGCAGGGTCCAGAACGATTCCGCAGACGGCAGGGCCATTGAAAGCAGCGACAGCACGCCCGCCGACAGGCTGAAAGGCACCATGATCCAGTTGCTGGTCACGACGATCTTTGTGAAACTTTCCGGCACCTGCAGGACAAATGCGAATATCCCCATCAGGACAAGGGGAAAAATCCAGTCCAGCATGTCGATCAGGAACAGGCGGAAGAAGAAGATGATACCGGACTCGCTGCCAGGTGGCATGGACTCCACAAACACGGAATGCCACCAGACCCAGCTGATCGCCATGAAAGGCAGGCAAACCGGAATCGCCAGAAACGACCGGTCAAGTCCGCGTCGGCTGATATCCAGGTACCGGAATCCTTCCGGCTTCTGCAGGAACAAAAGCCAAAGCCCGGTCATATAGGTCAGGATTTCTGTCAGGCCGGGCATCAGACTGTCCGGGCCCCTGCAAACCAGCGGGCAATGAAGGCCTCATAAATCTGCGTCAGCATTTCCAGTTCATCAACCGGAACCCGTTCGTCGATCATGTGCATGGTCTTGCCGACCAGACCAAATTCGACCACCGGGCAATAATCCTTGATATAGCGGGCATCGGACGTGCCGCCCGTGGTGGAGAGGACAGGCTTCAGCGCCGTGACCTGCTCCACGGCTTCCGAAAGCGTGGCGATCAGCCTGTCATTGCGGGTCAAAAACACGTGGCTCGGACGTTCATTCCACACAATCTCGTAGGCAACCGGTGTACGACCGGGACGCAGGCGTTCGGATATGGCGGCGGCGTTCAGCCTGCGCCCGATCTCTGCCATCACGGTTTCTGCGGTCCAGATATCATTAAAGCGGATATTGAACAGGCAGCTTGCCCTGGCAGGAATCACATTGGTAGCCGCATTGCCGACATCGATGCTGGTGACTTCGAGGTTGGAGGGCGGAAAATCCGGCGTCCCGGTGTCAAACGGCGGATACATCAGGGCGTCGGCAAGTGCCAGCATGCCCCGCACCGGATTGTCGGCCAGATGCGGATAGGCAGCGTGGCCCTGAATGCCGGAAACGGTCAGCCGACCGGACACAGAGCCCCTTCGGCCAATCTTGATCATCTCTCCCAGACGGTCCGGATTTGTCGGTTCGCCGACAAGACAGGCATCCCAGCGTTCGCCCCTGTCGGCAGCCCGCCTGAGCGCCTTTATGGTGCCGTTGATGGCCGGACCTTCTTCGTCACCCGTGATCAGAAAGGAGATCGAGCCTTCAGGCTGGCCGAAATTTTCAATATGCCGGGCGACAGCGGCCACAAAGCAGGCAATACCGCCTTTCATGTCTACCGCCCCGCGGCCATAGATTTCACCATTGGCAATCTGCGCTGCAAAAG
>CBDFGT010000019.1:0-230032 GCA_965247225.1 Rhizobiaceae bacterium
GTCTCGGATGTTGTGATGCCGGAAATGGACGGCCCGACCCTGCTTGGCGCATTGCGCAAGACATATCCGGACTTGAAGTTTATATTTGTTTCCGGCTATGCAGAAGATGCCTTTGCCAAAAATCTGCCGGCAGATGCCAAATTCGGTTTCCTGCCAAAGCCGTTTTCGCTCAAGCAGCTGGCCGTGGCGTGCGCGAAATGCTGGACGCCTGAGACATGTTTGCGGACATGAGAAATGCACGGCCTCATGAGGAGACCGTGCATTTTTGTCCGGGAAACAGCTTTATGCCTGTGTCATCGCAACGGCAATGGCTGCTGCCAGACGCGCATTGTTTTCAACCAGGGCAATATTGGTTGTCAGGCTGCGGCCATCTGTCAGTTGGAACAGGCTGTCCAGCAGATAGGGTGTCACGGCCTTGCCGGTAATGCCTTCATGCCCGGCATTGTGCAAAACCCTGTTGATGTAGATTTCCATTTCATCCTTTGGAATTTCATCCGCCTCGGGAACCGGATTGGCAATGAGAAGTCCGCCGTCAATGCCCAGTTTTTCGCGGGTTTTCTGGAAATGGGCAATATCCGCCGGGCTGTTGAGTGTCAGCGGGCTTGGCAGGCCGGATGAGCGTGACCAGAAGGCCGGGAACATATCGGACCCGTAGGTGACAACAGGAACACCACGGGTTTCCAGAACCTCAAGGGTTTTGGGAATATCGAGAATGGCCTTGGCACCGGCGCACACAACGATCACGCCTGTGCGTGCCAGTTCTTCCAGATCAGCAGAAATATCAAAGGTTTCTTCGGCCTTGCGGTGAACGCCGCCAATGCCGCCGGTTGCAAAAACCCTGATGCCTGCACGCGCCGCCGCAATCATGGTGGCAGCCACGGTTGTGGCACCTGTGCGGCCTTCGGCAATGGCAAAGGCAAGGTCTGCGCGCGAAAGTTTCATTGCGCCCCGGGTCTGGGCCAGTGTTTCCAGCTGGTGATCTTCCAGGCCAATATAAAGAATGCCGTCGATGACAGCGATGGTGGCAGGGACGGCACCCTGCGCCCGGATAATGGCTTCGACACTGCGGGCCATATTCAAGTTTCCGGGATAGGGCATGCCATGGGTGATAATGGTGGATTCCAGCGCAACGACCGGCGCGTTGCGCTCCTTTGCCTGGGCAACTTCGTTGCTGAAGGCTACGGGAAGCATATGGGAAGCAGGTTTTGTCATGGGAGATCCTGAAAAAATAGGGATAAGGCTTCATGGCAGAATTCGGGGTTCCGGCACAAGGGCGAGATATTGTTCGAGCAGGGGAAGAGTGAGATTTTCTTCCGTTGCAAAGCGCGACCGAACGGTCATCCCGGCAAGCGCCACACCGCTGCGCAGACAGTCGGAAAGGGAGGCTGCACCAAGCCAGGCATGGATAAAACCGGCAGCCAGCGCATCGCCCGCACCCGTGACATCGCTGATCATGTCAATGGCAGGCGGAACAACAGAGACACATTCTGTTGCCCGCCAGGCAAGCGCCGGGCCACTTCCGCCTGTCATGACGCCGCAGCGCAATCCGGCCTGCTGCAATGCCGTTCCTGATGCATGCGGCTCAGGCCCTGCAGACTTTGCCAGTGTCGAGGCTTCCGCACCATTCATGAACAGGCCTTCAAGCTGTGGCAGGCAATCCCTGAACCGCACGACCTTTGCGGGAGAAATGGCAATGCCAAACAGGAGAATCCCCAAGCCTTTTGTCATGTTTCCCAGAGCGCAGAGCGTATCTTCCGGAAGGTTGCCGTCACACAAAACCAGATCGCAAGCCGCGATATCATCCTGCAAACGGCGAACAGACAGGCGGCGCGGGGTAAACAGCCGGTAAAGGTCCATATCGGCAAGCGCAATCACCAGGTTGCCATCCCGCTCCAGAATGGCGGTATAGCCGGGCGTCTTGCGATCCAGAAAAACAATGGGCCTGTCCGTCACTCCGGCCGTTGCTGCAGCCTGCGCTACCAGATCACCGGCCGCATCGCCGCCACGGGTGGAAACGAGAGTGACATCGTGCCCGAGCCTGGCAAGGCTGCGTGCTGCATTGAAGGCACCGCCACCCGCCTCTTCAAACCAGTGACCGGGATTGCTGGCTCCGGGCCGCGTATCCCCGTCAATTTTCCCGCGCCGGTCGACATGGGCACCACCCATGACTAGAATCCGCTTTTTCATCATGGGTTCACCATTACCGTGACAGTTCCAGACGAATCGCCATGTTCGCGCCTAACGTTTCCGTCCTGGAAAATCTCTCGCAACTGCCTGAAAAACAGACGAAAACAAAAAAAGAACATGGCGATGAATTTCTTTTTTTAACAGACACTTGGAACGCCCTTGCAAAATGAGAACATATGGGGTACATAAACCGCAGCGGCAACTTTGATTGCCTGTGACGCTTCAATAACCTAAAGGTGATTCATATGGCACAAAATTCGTTGCGGCTTGTAGAGGAAAAATCAGTGGATAAAAGCAAGGCACTTGACGCGGCACTGGCCCAGATTGAACGCGCCTTTGGCAAGGGCTCCATCATGAAGCTCGGTTCCAATGAGAATGTGGTGGAAATCGAGACAATTCCTACAGGATCTCTCGGGCTGGATATCGCGCTGGGCGTCGGTGGCCTTCCCAAAGGCCGTATCATTGAGATTTATGGCCCGGAAAGCTCCGGAAAGACAACGCTGGCACTGCAAACCATTGCGGAATCACAGAAAAAAGGCGGAATTTGCGCCTTTGTGGACGCTGAACATGCGCTGGACCCGGTCTATGCCCGCAAGCTTGGAGTGGATCTGGAAAACCTTCTCATTTCACAGCCGGACACGGGTGAGCAGGCGCTTGAAATCGTCGATACGCTGGTGCGTTCCGGTGCGATTGATGTTCTTGTTGTCGATTCTGTGGCGGCGTTGACCCCGCGTGCTGAAATTGAAGGGGAGATGGGCGACAATCTGCCCGGTGCCCAGGCGCGTCTGATGAGCCAGGCCCTGCGCAAGCTCACCGCATCGATTTCCCGCTCCAATACGATGGTGATTTTCATCAACCAGATCCGTATGAAGATCGGCGTGATGTTCGGCTCGCCGGAAACGACCACGGGTGGCAATGCCCTCAAATTCTATGCCTCTGTCCGTCTGGATATCCGCCGTATCGGTGCAGTGAAGGAACGTGATGAGGTTGTTGGCAACCAGACCCGTGTGAAAGTTGTCAAGAACAAGATGGCACCTCCTTTCAAGCAGGTGGAGTTTGATATCATGTATGGTGAGGGGCGTGTCCAAAACCGGTGAGCTGATCGATCTGGGGGTCAAGGCCGGTATTGTGGAAAAATCCGGTGCCTGGTTCTCCTATAACAGCCAGCGTCTGGGGCAGGGGCGTGAAAATGCCAAGACCTTCCTGCGGGAAAATGCGGATCTGGCCCGTGAGATTGAGACCGCCATCAGGCAGAACGCCGGACTGATCGCGGATCGCTTCCTGCAGAATGGTTCGCCGGAAACTGACGATGACGATTCTGCTGCAGAAATGTAAGAACGTCGCGCTCCGGGATATGGACCCGTATGTTTTGGACCGGCCTGCCGTTTTGACGGGCCGGTTTTGCCTGTCTGGCTGGACAGTTTGGAAAGCCGGTTATAAAAGCCTTGTTCTGTCGTATCAGAATAATGAATTTGCATCAGTGAAGGGCTCAAAATGAGTGGCGTCAACGAAATCCGGTCTGCTTACCTCGCGTATTTCAGGAAGAACGGACATGAAATTGTTCCTTCCAGTCCGCTGGTGCCACGCAATGACCCGACCTTGATGTTTACCAATGCGGGCATGGTACAGTTCAAGAATGTCTTTACAGGTCTTGAGCAGCGCCCTTACAAGACAGCTGCGACAGCGCAAAAATGCGTGCGCGCCGGCGGCAAGCACAATGATCTTGACAATGTCGGCTATACGGCTCGCCATCATACGTTCTTTGAAATGCTCGGGAATTTCTCTTTCGGAGATTATTTCAAGGAACGCGCCATTGAACTGGCCTGGAAACTGATCACCGAAGAGTTTGGGATCGACAAAAGCCGTCTTCTGGTTACGGTCTATCATACAGATGATGAGGCGCATGGTCTCTGGCAAAAAATTGCCGGTCTTTCGGACCGCCGGATCATCCGTATTCCAACCAGTGACAATTTCTGGGCCATGGGTGATACAGGTCCGTGCGGCCCTTGCTCGGAAATTTTCTATGATCACGGCGAGCATATTTTTGGTGGTCCTCCGGGCTCAAGGGATGAGGACGGAGACAGGTTTATCGAAATCTGGAATCTGGTTTTCATGCAGTTTGAACAGATTGCCAAAGACAACCGTCAGTCACTGCCGCGCCCGTCGATTGATACCGGCATGGGTCTGGAGCGCGTGGCAGCCCTGTTGCAGGGCAAGCATGACAATTATGATATTGACCTGTTTCGCAACCTGATTGCAGCCTCTGTCGAGGCAACGGGTGTTGCCGCCGAGGGGGACCGTCGCGCCAGCCACAGGGTCATCGCCGATCACCTGCGGTCTTCCGCCTTTCTGATTGCCGATGGTGTTTTGCCGTCGAATGAAGGGCGCGGCTATGTCCTGCGCCGTATCATGCGCCGCGCCATGCGCCATGCCCAGTTGCTGGGTGCGCGTGATCCTTTGATGTACCGCCTTTTGCCGGCACTGGTAGCTGAAATGGGCCGGGCCTATCCTGAACTGGTCCGTGCGGAATCGCTGATTTCGGAAACTCTCAAACTGGAAGAAACCCGTTTCCGCAAGACACTTGAGCGTGGCCTGTCGCTTCTGTCCGACGCTTCGTCCGGTCTGTCCGAGGGCGACCAGCTGAACGGCGAAACGGCGTTCATGCTTTATGACACCTTTGGCTTCCCGCTGGATTTGACACAGGATGCGCTTCGCCTGAAGGGGATTTCCGTGGATACGGCGGCTTTCAACACGGCCATGGAACGCCAGAAGGCTGAAGCCCGGGCCCATTGGTCCGGTTCGGGGGATTCTGCTACCGAAGTTGTGTGGTTTGAATTGCGCGAGAAACATGGCGCGACCGAATTTCTCGGCTATGATACAGAATCTGCAGAGGGCGTGGTTCAGGCCATCGTGAAAGACGGCAGCCCTGTTGAGGCGGCAAATACGGGCGATACGGTCCGGATCGTTGTCAACCAGACACCGTTCTATGCCGAGTCCGGCGGACAGATGGGAGATGCCGGTGTCATTTCGACCGATTTTGCCCGCCTTGTGGTGACCGACACACAGAAGAAAGGTGAGGGTCTGTTTGTGCATTTTGCCACGGTTGAGAGCGGCACTCTCAGGGCTGGAGATGCCGTTGTCCTGAATGTGGATCATGCGCGTCGCGGACAGTTGCGCTCAAACCATTCTGCAACACATTTGCTGCATGAGGCCCTGCGCGAGGTTCTGGGAACCCATGTTGCGCAGAAGGGATCGCTAGTCTCGCCGGATCGTTTGCGTTTCGATGTTTCCCATCCAAAGCCTATATCGGCAGAAGAGCTGAAAACTGTTGAGGAAATGGCCAACGAGATCATCGTCCAGAATGCACCGGTGACCACGCGGCTGATGAGTTTGGACGATGCCCGCGCCGAAGGTGCCATGGCGCTGTTTGGCGAAAAATATGGCGATGAGGTCCGTGTCGTTTCCATGGGCAATGCAGTGCGCGGCGACAAGGCCGGCAAGCCGTATTCCATCGAACTGTGCGGCGGCACCCATGTGTCGCAGACCGGTGACATTGGTCTCGTGCGCATCCTGTCCGACAGTGCGGTTGGGTCCGGTGTGCGCCGCCTTGAGGCGCTGACAGGCCGTGCTGCTCGAGACTATCTGGCCGGGCAGGATGAGCGGATCAAGACCCTGGCATCCATTTTGAAGGTTCAGCCGGCCGAAGTGCTGGGCCGCGTTGAAGGTTTGATGGACGAGCGTCGCAAGCTGGAGCGTGAACTTGCCGAGACCAGGAAGAAGCTGGCGCTGGGCGGCGGCGGATCTTCCGGCGCATCCGGTATCCAGGACATCAATGGCATCAAGTTCCTCGGCAAGGTGGTGACAGGCGTTGAGCCCAAAGATCTCAAAAGCCTTGCTGATGAAGGCAAAAGCAGTCTCGGCTCCGGTATCGTGGCTTTTGTCGGTGTATCGGAAGATGGCAAGGCCAGTGCTGTTGTCGCTGTGAGCGATGATTTGACAGCCCGGTTCAGCGCTGTGGATCTGGTGCGCATTGCCAGTTCCGCCCTTGGTGGCAAGGGTGGTGGCGGGCGGGCGGATATGGCCCAGGCCGGCGGCCCTGACGGTCAAAAGGCAGCATCTGCCATTGAAGCCGTCGCCGGGTCATTGAAATGACAATGCGGATCTTTCAAGCTTTATTCAAAATTTAACCATCAAGTTTTCCCGATATTTAATCCTCTGCACATAGTTAGGTTGCAGGAGAATATGGGGGTTGTGGAATGGTTCTGGATCTGGGCACGCTTGCCGTCGTGGCAACAGCGATCAACTTGATTTTAAACTTGTTGTTCCTGTTCATGGGCTTGCAAAAGGGTGCAAGCGCAGAATTGCGCTTTTGGTCCATTGGCATGATGTGCAACTTTGCCAGCGGTCTGCTTTTGGGGCTGCGGGTATTCCATGATTCGCAAATTGCGGGCCAATTGGGTGGCATGCTGTTCATTGCGTATTTCGTCAACGTCCTGTTGGGGTTTCAGGCTTTTGCCGGACGCAAGCCCTTGATCCGGCAATACGCTCTCCTGCCGTTGATCTACTTGCTGGTACTGTTGCCGTTTGCCGGAACCTCAATACCCCTCAAGATTGGTCCTGCCATCATTTTCTTTCTGTGTTCCCTCCTCAGTATCCTGATTGCGTATGAACTCTACACATTGTCGAAAAAGGAAAAGCTGAAATCGATCTGGATCGGTATCAGCCTCTATGTCGGTTTTTTTGTCACCCTTGTTGTGTTTCTGGGGCTTAGTATCAGATTTCCGGTCGTTGAGACCGAAAATGGCATTGTGTCATTCTGGCTCGGCTGGATGGCCCTTGAAAACACTCTCCATAAATCAGCCTGCGCCTTGATCATGCTGGTCCTGGTCAAGGACCGTGCGGATGAAAAATTGCAGCGCCTTGCGGAGACAGATATGCTGACTGGTATCAAAAATCGTCGCGCCTTCGTCGCCGGTGCTGAAAGATTATTGGCCCACCCGCATGACCAGTTTGCACTGGCGATTTTTGATCTGGATCATTTCAAGAGCATCAATGATCACCACGGACATATGGCGGGTGACTATGCCTTGCAGGCATTCACGCAATGCGTATCCCGAACATTGCCAGAGGATATGGTTTTCGGGCGCCTGGGCGGCGAGGAGTTTGCAATTTTCACACCTGTTCAGTCACGCCAGCAGGTCGTTGCAAAATGCGATGAAATCCGCACGCTTGTTGCGGCAAAACCCCTGCGGTTTAATGGCCGGGACGTCTGCGTTTCTGTCAGTGTCGGCCTTGCTTTTTCCGGGGAGTCCGGTCCGGGGCTTGACGCCATGATGGCGGCAGCTGACTGCGCCCTTTACATTGCGAAAGAGCAGGGCCGCAACAGGCTTTGCGAGTTCACATCCTCCCAAAGACTCCTCGCAATCCTTCAGCAAGACGAAAACAAACAGACCAGTCTGGTTGATAGTCCATTTTCCCGCCGTTCAGTGCGTTTGGCCACACGGTCTGCCAATCGCTGATCAATCCCTCCTGGCACTGTCAAGAGCCTCTTCCACGGTCTTGAAAAAATCGACGCTCGGCGCTGACACATTATGGGTTTCCAGCATCCGCCGGACACCCGGTCTTGCCCCGCAGATCATGCATTTCAGTCCGAGTTTGGAGGCTTTGCGGATAGACCCTTCCACGACATTGGCAGCCGTGGAATCCAGAAAGGGTACGTCACTGCAATCAAGGATGAAATTTTTTCTGCCACTGGTCACACGGTCAAGAACAGCCCCGATGCTGGAGGCGGCACCGAAGAAAAACACACCGTGGATTCGGTAGATCAATGTGTCGGGGTCGGTTGTGTCTGTCGGGGTCTCGGCATCCGATTCCACAACAACCGCCTTGCCCATGCGGTCGATGAACAGGAATGCGCCCAGCGCAAAACCGAGGATGATGCCCTCGGTCAGATCCCTGAAAATCACCAGCAGGAACGTGGTCAGGAGAACAATCGTATCGCCGCGCGAGGATTTGAACAGTGCTGCAAAGGCTGTTCTGTCCATCATGTTCCATGAGACGACAGCCAGGACACCGGCAAGGGCTGAGAGCGGAATATAGCTTGCCAGGGGTGCGGCCAAAAGCACAAACAGCAGCAGATAAAGCGCATGCAGCATGCCGGAAACCGGGCTGGTGGCACCGGAGCGAATATTGGTGATGGTGCGCGCCACAGCCCCGGTCACGGGAACGGCACCAAAGAGCGCACAGGCCATATTGGCAACACCCTGTGCAACCAGTTCCATGCCGGGACGGTGGCGTCTGCCGGTCAGGCCGTCTGCCACAACAGCGGACAGCAGCGATGTGATCATGCCGAGCAGGGTCATGGCCAGGGCGTCCGGCAACACGGCAAGGACTTTGCCCACGGACAGGGACGGCATGACCGGCCAGTTCAGGCCGGCCGGAATTCCGCCAAACCGGCTGCCAATCGTATGGACATCAAGATGCAGCAGTTGTGTGAAAATGGCGGCCAGCGCCACCGCAATCAGGAGACCCGGCCATCGCGGCAGCCATGTTCTGAAGGCAATAATCACGATCATGGTCGTGCTGGCCAGAAACAGCGCGGACGGATTGATCGTGAACAGGAAATCCTTGAGAAACCACAATTTTTCAAAAAGCTGGCTCGGTTCGTCACCGGTCACACTCAGCCCCAGAAGCTCGCGGATCTGGCTGGCAAAAATAATCACGCCGATACCCGCCGTAAAACCCACCGTAACCGGATAGGGGATCAGTTTGATATAGGTTCCCAGCCGCAGCCAGCCTGCCAGCACGAGCAGGATGCCCGACAGGAAGGTTGCCAGCATCAAACCGTCCATGCCATGCCGGTTGACGGTCGACAGCACGAGAACAATGAAGGCACCGGCGGGTCCGCCAATCTGCACACGGCTTCCGCCCAGAAGTGACACGAGAAAACCGCCGATAATGGCGGTAAAAAGGCCCCTGTCCGGCGTGACGCCGGAGGCGACCGCAATGGCAATCGACAGAGGTAAGGCGACAATAGCAACCGTCAGACCGGACTGTGCATCGACTTTGAGCCGTTCAAGGCCATAGCCTTCCCTCATAACGCTCAGAAGCTTCGGAACCATCGGATCTGTCATGAAGCGGCCTGTGTGATAGAAGGGAAAGACCATAAGGCTGGCGTTATTCCAGTCTAGTCCGAGTCGGCACCGGATGCAAAATAGGCGTCCGATAACCTGCAGGAGACAATCTGTGATGTGCCGAAAGCCCGAAGAATATGGCACAAAACACCAAAAACCCGGCACCTGGCCGGGTTTCCTTGTCTTTCAAAATGCAGGTCTGACTTATGCCATGGCCTTCTGCAGGTTCTCGTCAATCTTGTCGAGGAAGCCTGCCGTCGACAGCCAGGGCTGATCCGGACCGATCAGCAGCGCCAGATCCTTGGTCATGTAACCGTCTTCAACAGACTGCACGCAAACCTTTTCCAGCGTATCGGCAAATTTGGCAAGGGCCGCATTGTCATCGAGCTTGGCGCGGTGGGCAAGGCCACGGGTCCAGGCAAAAATCGATGCGATGGAATTGGTCGAGGTCTCCTGACCCTTCTGGTGCTGGCGATAGTGGCGTGTCACTGTGCCGTGGGCGGCCTCTGCCTCAACAGTCTTGCCGTCCGGTGTCAGAAGAACGGATGTCATCAGGCCAAGCGAGCCGAACCCTTGGGCAACCGTGTCGGATTGCACGTCGCCATCATAGTTCTTGCAGGCCCAGACATAACCGCCGGACCATTTCATGGCAGAGGCTACCATGTCATCGATCAGGCGATGTTCATAGGTAATGCCGATTTCCTTGAATTGATCCTTGAATTCGGTTTCATAGATTTCTTCAAAAATATCCTTGAACCGGCCGTCATAGGCCTTGAGAATCGTGTTCTTGGTGGACAGGTAAACCGGCCATTTGCGCATCAGGCCATACATCATCGATGCACGGGCGAACTCGCGGATCGATTCATCCAGATTGTACATCGCCAGGGCAACACCGGCACCGGGCGCATTGTAGACTTCCTTTTCGATCACGGAACCGTCTTCACCAACGAACTTGATGGTCAGCTTGCCCTTGCCGGGGAATTTGAAATCGGTGGCCTTGTACTGGTCCCCAAAGGCGTGACGACCGACAACGATAGGCTTGGTCCAGCCCGGCACCAGACGCGGAACGTTTTTGCAGATAATCGGTTCGCGGAAAATCACGCCACCCAGGATGTTGCGGATCGTGCCGTTGGGCGATTTCCACATTTCCTTCAGCTTGAATTCGGCCACACGGGCTTCATCCGGTGTAATCGTCGCACACTTGATGCCGACACCGTGTTTCTTGATGGCATGGGCAGCGTCGACGGTCACCTTGTCGTTGGTAGCATCGCGGTTTTCAACCGACAGGTCATAATAATCGATATCAAGATCAAGATAGGGAAGAATGAGCTTGTCCTTGATCAACTGCCAGATGATACGGGTCATCTCATCGCCGTCGAGATCGGCGACCGGGTTTGCTACCTTGATTTTGCTCATGAAGTGGGCCTCTTGATTGGCCTGTGCGAACAGGCTTTGCTGTGTGGAAGGTCACAAGCGCTATAGCATTGTGGTTGCCATACGCAAAGTACAGCTTGCCCATTTTTTGTTTGTGACTTTAATGTTTGAACGCAGCACCTCGAGACAAGGCCAAAACAGAAAAAGAGTGATGGAGAACATATTGAAAAGGATTTTTGGGAAATGGATTTTGGGCACTTTGCTCGCCTTGCTGCCAGTGGGCGCGTCGGCGGCAGATGTCACAGAACCGGTCAGGGTGATCATGGGTATCGCGGAAAAGATATGGGCGGAAGGCTCCCGGACGCAAGACTGGTATTTTGACGATACAAGGTTGAATTCAGTCTATTCCAAAAGCTTTGTGGCGCAGTACCGCGAAGCCGAAAAGCACCCGGTTTTTGATACGGATACCGGTGTTGGCACACCATTTGACTATGATGTCATTGCCAACGCTCAGGACGGGTGTCCGTTGAAGGATATTGTTTATAAGGTGGTTCCCGGCAGCAATGGCAAAACCGAGGTTCAGGTTACCTTCAACAATCAATATTGCCTTGATCCGACTTACGCCGGTGACCTCACCAATGTGAATTTTGAGGTCATCACCGAAGATGGCAAAGCTGCTATTGACGATATCGTCGTTGAAGGTGAGGATCCGGAAAAAGCCACGGATTCTCTCAAGGCCATCATGGCGGACATCGTCAAGGGATGAGGATAGGTTTGAAGCCTGCCCGAAGGCCGGTCGGGGGCCGGTTTCCGGTCGCGCACGGGCCAATCCGAAGAATCAGATTTGTCTGCCGCTTTAATTCCACGCCGTTTTGTGCCAGTGAAGCGCCAGACTGAGCAGGAAATACACATATGGCAGGTACAAACAGCGAGCATGATATGATGACCGGGGGTCCGGTCATTGTTCTTGTGGAACCGCAACTGGGTGAAAATATCGGCATGGTGGCCCGCGCCATGGCCAATTTTGGCCTGTCGGAATTGCGGCTGGTCAATCCGCGCGATGGCTGGCCATCAGACAAGGCCCGCTCTGCCGCATCCAAAGCCGATCATGTCATTGATGCGGCAAGGGTCTACGCCACGACGCAAGAAGCGATTGCCGATCTGAATTTCGTCTATGCCACAACGGCGCGGGAACGCTACGGTTACAAGCCCGTGCGCTCGCCTGTGGTTGCTGCACGGACATTGCGGTCAAAAAATGCGCTGGGGCAGGGCACCGGTATCCTGTTTGGCCGCGAACGCACAGGCCTGAAAAACGAGGAAGTGGCGCTGGCCGACGAGATTGTGACCTTCCCCGTAAACCCGGCCTTCGCTTCGCTGAACCTTGCCCAGGCTGTGCTTTTGATGTCCTATGAATGGATGAACAGCGGCTTGCAATCGCTGGAGGTAACACCCTTTCAGGCGCTGGAGCAGCATCCGGCCACCAAGGAGCAGCTGTTCGGTTTTTTCGACCATATTGAGGAGGCCCTTGATGCCCGCGGATATTTCCGCCCGCTCGCCAAAAAGGCCAAAATGGTTGATAATCTTCGGGCTGTTCTGTCCAGGCAAGCTTTCACTGAGTCGGAAATCAGTGTTCTGCGCGGCGTTATCTCCTCGCTGGACCGCTTCAGTCGCAAGTTTCCCCGCGGTTCAGGATCACCCGAACAGCGGAGCCCGGAATTGTTTAGCAAAGACGAGACCGATGACGAATGACGCAAAGCCGGTTCTGGTTTTCGACAGTGGAATTGGCGGCCTGACAGTCCTGCGCGAGGCGCGGGTGCTGATGCCGGAGCGCAATTTTCTCTATGTGGCGGATGATTCCGGTTTTCCCTATGGCGGCTGGGAGGAAGGTGCCCTGAAAGAACGGGTGATTTCGCTTTTCGACAGGCTGCTGCGCGAGCATGATCCTGAAATCTGCATCATTGCCTGCAACACCGCCTTCACGCTGGTGGGGGCAGATCTGCGGGTGCATTTCCCGCATATGCCATTTGTCGGTACGGTTCCGGCCATCAAGCCGGCAGCCGAGCGCACGCGGTCGGGCCTTGTCTCGGTCCTGGCAACACCGGGAACCGTCAAGCGGGCCTATACCCGCGAACTGATCCAGTCCTTTGCCAGCCAGTGCCATGTCCGCCTTGTGGGATCGGAAAATCTGGCACGCATGGCGGAACGCCATATCCGCGGCGAAGCCGTTCCGGACGCTGATATCATGGCCGAGATCAGCCAGTGCTTTCTGGAACGCGATGGCCGCAAAACCGATATTGTGGTCCTGGCCTGTACACACTACCCGTTCATGGCCAATATTTTCCGGCGTCTGGCACCCTGGCCTGTCGACTGGATCGACCCTGCCGAGGCCATTGCCCGCAGGGCTCGCAGTCTCGTACCGGTACTTGCGCAGGACAATGCTCCGGGGCAGCGCGATTTGGCCCTGTTCACGTCGGGAAAACCGGATTTTGCCACACGCCGCCTGATGCACGGTTTCGGTCTGGAGACTTGACGGAATTTTAACCCGGTGTTCTATTGCATGAAGGTCAGAACGGTATCACCCATGTTGCCTGACCGGCCACAGACTGATCATAGAGCTTTTGTCACAGGTTTCCCCCTTGTCCGCTTCGCTTCACAAGCAGGTTGCCGAATTCCGGCAAGCCTTTCTCGACCATCCCGCCATGGATGAGGCACGATTCGCCTATATCGAATCCCTGCTGCGCTTGTTCGGAGCTGATATCAGTCTGAACCGCCTTTACCTCGATATGGCGAAAACGATGATTTCCGGTGTTCTGCTTGTGCTTCATGCAAGGCAGGATCGTCAGGATCCGTCCACCTATGTAACCCTGACAGATCTTGAAACCATTGTTGTCGGAAACGGGTTTGCCAGTCGCGGCCGGTTGCGGTCCTATATATCCAGAATGGAAGATCTCGGGCTCATCGCATTTGAGCCGCACCCGGCAGACCGGCGCAAGAAATGGATCATCGTGCGCGATAAGCTGATCCGCAACGATGTGGATTCCTGGGTGAGCCATGTCCGTGTTCTTGCGATGCTGGACGACCATCCCCTTTATGAAAATATTCTGGCCGCTGACATAGACACCATTTCCAAAATCCGGTCTGTTTCGCTGGAAACCCTGCCGCTGGGCGTGACGATGTTTGCCAGCAATGTTGAAATTGGTGGGCTCATGGGTTTTGACAGCGGTCTGATGATTTTCATTTTTATTCTCGATGAAGCCCGCAAACTGGCTGACGGGGGCCCGGTCATCATTCCCTACACACGCATTGCGCAAATATTCGGCGTGTCGCGCACGCATGTTTGGAAAGTGGCCAGCTTTCTGGAAAGCGCACAGATGGTGACGGTGGAAGTCAAGGGCAGCGCTTCCCTCCGCATCCTTCCCCTTGCCCATAGTGTGCTGGATCGCTGGCTTGCCAATGTCTGCGCCATCCTGCGCGTCCAGTGTGATCTCGTTTCTGGTCCAGGCATTTGTCCGGGGCAATGCAGAAATTAGGTCCAAAAAGTGGCGTTGACCTTGTATCCTGTTTCTATATCGCTTTCTGGAAATCAGACTGTTTGACTGGTTCGCCCCATCCAAAATGCTCTGGTTTCCGGAGGTACCCCGGTGCGCATGCTGATATCCCCAATTCAGCATGCGCGATCCTCATGGCGGGGAAACCATATTTCAGGACACATCCTGTGCCGTGGTGCCTGCGCGACATGGAGGAATTTGATGCGCTTTGCAAAAGGCTGTTCCTCGATCAGAACAATGTTGCCCGCTTTGTGACCATGGTTGTGATCCGGACCGCCAAGGAAACAACCGCCGTTTCTTTGTGAGCAACAGCATTTGCCGGCTGTGGGCTTTGTCATGTGCAGGCTTGACCTGCCAGCAATGTTCCTGTTATGTTCTATTTATGGAAACACAATGGGACATGGCCGGGCGCTGGAACGATGGTGGAGACCTGAAATGGCTCTATATCGACATGAACAGCTTTTTTGCCAGCGTCGAACAGCAGGATGACCCGCGCTTGCGCGGTAGGCCGGTCATCGTGGTGCCGGTCAAATCGGATTATACGTCTGCTATTGCTGCCTCGAAGGAGGCAAAGGTCTTTGGTGTCAAAACCGGTACAAATGTGCGCGAAGCGCGCGAGAAATGTCCGGGCCTGTTTGTCATCGAGGCCAGACCTGACCGTTATGTGCACTATCACCACCGTATGATCGCAGCCATTGATACGGTCCTGCCCATCGACCGGGTTTGTTCCATCGATGAGGTTGCCTGCCGTCTCATGGGGCCGGAAATGCTGGAGCAGAATGCCTGCCGACTGGGACTGCGCCTTCAAAATGTGGTGATGGAAAAGCTTGGAACATCCATGACATGTTCGGTAGGTATCGCCCCTTCGCGGCTTCTGGCCAAGACGGCAGCCGACATGCAAAAACCGCTTGGCCTGACGATCCTGCGCATGGACCAGTTACCCGGCGATCTTCTGGCACTGGAAATGGATGATTTTGCAGGCATCGGGCGAGCTATGAAAGAAAGGCTGAATGCGGCAGGCATTACCACGGTAAAAGAGCTTTGGGATTTGCCGCCGTCTAGGCTGCGCCAGCTCTGGGGCGGAATTGTCGGCGATCACTTCTTCTATGCCTTGCACGGCACAGATCCGACGGAAACGCCGACCACCCGCGGATCTGTCAGTCACTCCCATGTTCTGGCACCGGCCCTGCGTCCGCATCAAGAGGCGCTGACGGTTGCCAGACGGCTGGCCGTCAAATGCGGCAGCCGGTTGCGGCGCATGGGCTATAAATGCACCGGGCTTCATCTGTCCGTGCGTCCTGAAAAAGGCGGATGGGCGCAGGCACAGCGCCGGTTCGCGCCGACGGCCGACAGTTTCCGGATGTTGCAGGGTGTGGAGGAGATGTGGCAGGAATGCGCCAGGGCCGCGCGTTTTAAAAAAGTGTCGGTCACCTGCCTGAACCTCGTTCCGGCAGATCGTGATCCGGACCTGTTCGGCTGGACACCGGAGGCTGGCGAAAACGGCAGGCATATGTTGCTTTTGAATGCTATGGACCGGTTGAACCAGCGTTATGGCAAGGATGCTGTCTCCATCGGTCCGCGTCCAGGCCTCCATGATTTTGTCGGTGCCAAAATTGCGTTCAACCGGATACCGGAAGTCCCGGAGTTTCGCGAGTGACCGGTGGTTTGTGTCCGGCATTTGCATTCGATCGCAGCGCCCTCAGGGGCCATGTCGCATGCTTGCCGCAACGGGGGATCACAGGACAGGTTCATGCCACTTGCCTGTGGGTAACAGAATTCTGCCTGCGCATGGTGCCCAAAAGATTGGTAAGGGAAAGACTGTTGTGAAGCGGGGACTGTAATGACGGCAGGCATTGACATGGGCACAGATCCGGCTGGCAAGAATGCTGCCCTGGATCTTGAGGAGCTTCTGGCAACCCGTCTTCTGGTTCAGGGCAATTCCGGCTCGGGCAAGTCTCATCTGCTGCGGAGGCTCCTGGAGCAGAGTGCACAATGGGTTCAGCAGGTGATCATTGATCCTGAAGGTGATTTCGTCACGCTGGCCGACAAATATGGTCACGTCGTTATTGAAGGTGAACGCTCGGAAGCGGAACTGGTTGGCATCGCCTCGCGCATCCGCCAGCATCGCGTGTCTTGCGTTCTGTCGCTGGAAGGGCTGGATGCGGAAAACCAGATGCGGGCAGCAGGCCAGTTTCTGAATGGCCTGTTTGATGCCGATCGTGAATTCTGGTTTCCGGTTCTGGTGGTTGTTGACGAGGCACAGCTGTTTGCCCCGTCGGTGGCGGGCGATGTTGCCGAGGATGCCCGTAAACTGTCGCTGGGCGCGATGACCAATCTGATGTGCCGTGGGCGTAAACGCGGCCTTGCCGGTGTGATTGCCACCCAGCGTCTGGCCAAGCTTGCCAAGAATGTGGCGGCGGAAGCCTCGAATTTTCTGATGGGCCGGACATTTCTCGATATTGACATGGCGCGGGCGGCCGATCTCCTGGGCATGGACCGCAGGCAGGCGGAAATGTTCCGGGATCTGCCGCGCGGCTCCTTTGTGGCGCTTGGGCCAGCCTTGTCGCGCAAGCCCCTCAGCCTGTCGATTGGCCCGGTGGAAACATCCGCCCGTTCGGTCAGTCCGAGGCTCCTGCCTTTGCCCGGTGCGCCTGTCGATGCCGAGGAACTGATCTTCACGCCGGACCCGGATGAGTTTACCCGGCCGGTGCAGCGCCGGGTCGCCCAGCCTGCGCGCCCGACCGGCGACATTCTGGCAGATCTGGCAAAATCGGCTCCGCCGCAAGCCGCGCAGCACGAAACACGGTCAGCCCAGGCCGCCATGACGCCGCAGGAACGCGAAGGGCTGATAGGGCAGGTGCTGCATGAAATTCTGGACATGGAAGGCTCAGCCTTCCGGTCTGATTCCGTGCTCTATCAGGATTTTCTGGTGCGCGCCCGCATGCGCCGGCTGTCCGGCCCGCCGATGCCCTTGCGGGAGTTCCGCCGCCGCGTGGCGGTTGTGCGCTCGGGTGTTGATGCCGACCTTGCCGGCAGGGATGACTGGAAACTGGCACTCGACCTGTCCGCGTCTGTCACGGATGACTTGCAGGGCGTTTTTCTCTTGATGGCAAAGGCAGCGCTTTCGTGCGAAGCCTGTCCGTCTGATGCGCGGATTGCCCGTGCCTATGGAACCCATTCGGCCCGCCGCGCCCGTCGCCTGCTCGGCTATTTCGAAGAGCAGGGTTTGATCGTTGTCCATACGGATTTTGCCGGGCTGCGCATCGTCGCTTTCCCGGATCTGGGTGCACAAACGCTGCCTGGCGATCCCAATGCGCTTGATCCGGACCATTCCGGGCAGACGGCGGCAGAATAGCAGTTAATCCTGACGGATCTCCACATGCCACCATTTTGGTCGTCCGCCGCGGTAGGAATGGTATTGCGGAGTGAAGGTCTTGATCTTCGGATTGTCGAATGTGCCGACCAGCAGGGCGATGACGGGCGCATCGTCGACAGCACCGATAGAGCTGCCGCAGTTCTGGCAGAAGGCGCGGCTGGAAAACTCCGAGGAGCGGTAGAGGGCAGGTGCGCCTGCAGGGCCGGTCCACGAGACGGCGTCTCCTGGAAATTCAACCCAGGCGGCGGTCAGGCTGCCGGTGTGGCGCTGGCACATGCTGCAGGAGCATGTATGCGGTTTTGCAGCGGGAGCACGTGCCTCGAAGCGGATCTGGCCGCAAAGACATCCCCCTTTCAACAGACGTTTGGACCTTGCCATGGATTCCATTCTCTTGGAAAAGAAAACCCGGCATTGTTGCCAATGCCGGGTCTGAGCTGTTGGATCAAGCCTTTGGCTCCACGTTGCGGGTCGCCCATAGAGAGCCGATAATACCGGCGGCCAGGATGGCAAAGGTAATGCCGAGCGACAGGAGCGGCGGGATTTTGGCAATGCCCAGCATATCGGCGATGAAGATCTTGGAGCCAATGAAGATCAGGACCACCGACAGCGCATATTTCAGATAGATGAAGCGGTGGATGAGGGCAGCAAGCGCAAAATAGAGGGCACGCAGGCCGAGAATCGCAAAGATATTCGACGTGTAGACAATATAGGGATCTGTGGTGATGGCAAAGATCGCCGGGATCGAATCGACCGCAAACACCAGATCAGCCAGTTCCACCATGATCAGCGCCAGAAACAGCGGCGTCATGAAGGTTTTCAGCTTGCCGGTTTTCGGGTCAGGCAGGCGAACCATAAATTTGTTGCCATGCAGTGTCTCTGTAATGGCAAAGCGTTTGCGCAGGGCCTTGAGCACCGGATTGTTGGCAACATCATAGCCATGGTCGGTTGCCATCAACATGCGAATGCCGGTAAAAATCAGGAAGGCTGCGAAGATATAGAGCACCCAGTGGTAATTCTCCACAACGGCCGCACCGGCAGCAATCATGATACCACGCAGCACGACCACACCAAGGATACCCCACAAAAGCACACGGTGCTGGAATTGCCGCGGGATAGAGAAATAGCCGAAGATCATCGCAATGACGAAAATATTGTCCATGGCGAGGCTTTTTTCGATAACAAAGCCTGTCAGATATTCAATACCGGCCTGTGAGCCTGACTGGTACCAGACCCAGCCGCCAAACAGCAAGCCGAGCGTAATGTAGAAAGCCGAGAGCTTGAAACTTTCACTGATGCTGATTTCTTCACTTTTCTTGTGAAGCACGCCCAGATCAAGAGCCAGAAGAAGAATAACGATGACAAAAAATATGAGCCACATCCAGATGGCTTTGCCCAGAAAATCTGTAAATAAAAAGTCCACTGCGAGTTCCCCCACCGGAGAGGTTTGAATTGACAGATCCGACATCACGAAATTCCGGCGTTTGCGTCAGAGGGGCCCGGATCTGGTTGGTGCACATATGGAAGGGGCAGAAACTTGTTCAAGTCAAGTGTTGACATTTTTTAAATCTGCGCGTAGACCCCCGCCAACACCGGGCCACAAGTCCGGTGTTATTTGTCGACATGTCCCGTGATCTTTCCGGTAGCGTATCGTGAGAGGTCTGTCAGAGCTCAGGAATGGGTTCAGAGGAGGGTGTGTTTCCTTCAGCCGGTTTTGTTTCAGGACCGGCATAAACCCTATGAACAGGAAATACGATGAGCAAGCGCGCTGCATCCAAGTATAAAATTGACCGCCGCATGGGCGAAAATATCTGGGGTCGTCCAAAGTCCCCGGTCAACAAGCGTGAATATGGTCCGGGCCAGCATGGTCAGCGCCGCAAGGGCAAGCTTTCCGATTTCGGCGTGCAGCTGCGGGCCAAGCAGAAGCTGAAGGGCTATTACGGCGATATCCGTGAAAAGCAGTTCCGTGCCATCTTTGAAGAAGCAGAACGCCGCAAGGGCGATACACCGGAAAACCTGATCGGTCTTCTGGAATCCCGTCTCGATGCCATTGTGTATCGTGCAAAGTTCGTTGCCACAGTCTTTGCTGCCCGTCAGTTCGTCAACCACGGTCACGTCACCGTCAACGGCGTCAGGGTCAACATCGGTTCCTACCGTTGCAAGCCGGGTGATGTCATTGAAGTGCGTGAACGCTCCAGGCAGCTCACAGTGGTTCTGGAAGCCATTTCCCTTGCAGAGCGTGACGTTCCTGATTATCTGGAAGTGGATCACAACAAGATGACGGCAAAATTTGTGCGCATTCCGGTGCTGACAGATGTTCCATACCCTGTTGTCATGGAACCGCATCTGGTTGTCGAATTCTACTCGCGTTGATCGCGACGGAATCTGGAAGAACAAGGAAGCCGTCCCCCGGGGCGGCTTTTTTTATAGGTTGAGGATTGCAGGATTTTTTCAATGCGCACTCGCAAGCAGGAAACGCAACTGGTTCTGGGTCTTGTCGCCTTTTTTGTCCTGGCCCTGACGTTGCATGCGACACTGTCGCGCACCAATCTCGATCACCATGGTGATATGGCCGAAAACTATGCCTGGGGCATGCTGTGGCAATGGGGCTATTTCAAGCATCCGCCATTCTTTGGCTGGGTCACGGCGGCCTGGTTCTCGGTATTTCCAAGGGTCAACTGGGCCTATTATCTCCTGTCCTCTGTCAATGCCGGTATCGTGCTGTTGACCGTCTGGCGCATCGCGGTGCGCTATGGAAATGCCTGGTTTGCCGTACTGGTCGTTTGCCTTGCCATCGTCATGCCGCCGATCTCGTTTCTGGGCGTCAATTACAATGCCAATGCGGCCATGACACCGGTCTGGGCCGGTATTTTCCTTTTTTATCTGCGGGGCATTGAAACCCGCAAACTCGGAGACGCTGCCATTCTTGGCCTTCTGGCGGCCATTGCCATGCTGACCAAATACCATTCCTCGGTCCTGCTCGCGGCGCTGTTTGTCCATGCCGTAATCGATCGTGATGTCCGTCCGGTCCTGCTGTCGAAATTTGGTCTGGTTGTTCTGGCTGTCTTTTGTGTGGTGTTGACGCCGCATCTTGTCTGGCTCGTTTCCAATGATTTTCTGCCGATTGGATATGCAGAAAAACGGGCAGGGGCGGGTATCGCAACGTTCCTTTATTTCGCCGGCCTGCTGATTGTCTCGCCACTGTTTTATGCAGGACTTTCCATGCTGTTTGCCCTGATGATGCGCGACCGCAGGGATGGATATGCGCGTATTCCGGCAGACGGTCTGAAAGCCCTGACCCGTGACGCAAAGGGCCGGGCACTGATAGCCTATGCCATCGGCCCGATGGTTTTGACCATCGGCCTTGCAGCCCTCATGCGGGCAGAGATCAGCGCTGTCTGGGGCATTCCGTTTTACCCGGCCTTTGCCATCATCCTTGCGCTCCTCGTACCAAAGCCGCTTCTGGGCAAGAATATCAACCGGGTGCTGCTGGCGACCTCGCTGTTTCTGGTGAGCATTGTTGCCATCGGCCCTTTCTGGCGAACGATCGAGATCAAGGAAACGACCGATCACTATCAGGTTCCCTTGCAGGCGATGGTGTTGCGGCAGGACGCGATCTGGGAAAAGCTGACCGGTGGTGCCATGTCGCCGGTGATCTTTGGGGATCTGGTTCAGGCGAATTCCTCTGCCTTCTATTCGGCCTGGCGACCGGTCGTACTGCAGGCCAACTCTCTCGTGTATTCAAAGGGCTATATGACACAGGAGGCCATGGCAAGACGGGGCATGATTGCGACATGCCAGACGCAGGACACAGCCTGCCTGGACGTTGCAAAAAGCCTGATGCCTTCCCAAGGTGTCATCACAGAGGTCTTTTCTCTGCCGGGCTTTGATGAAACCCGCCAGTGGGATTTCACCATCCTGGCCGTCGCGCCGAAACCCTGACCGGAGAAACGGGTAGCCAAGAAGCCTGGAGCCCTTTATAGAGCAGTTTCAAGATGCGTCCGGTACAGGTGCCGGACAGTGTGCCGGAGACGTTGATGCCTGTTTTGTCTGTCGTCGTACCGTTTTTGAACGAAAGCGATACGGCTGAAATCTTTGTCGGCTTTACCAGGACACTTGCGTCCGAGATCAGCACCCGCTGGGGGCTGACGCTGGAAGTCGTTCTTGTGGATGATGGCAGTACTGACAACAGTATTGATCTTTACACGGCGCATCTCGAAGGCCAGTGGAAAATTGTCGAACTCAGCCGCAATTTCGGCAAGGAAATCGCACTGTTTGCAGGCATAGAGGCATCGACCGGCGATTATGTGATGATGATGGACGCGGACATGCAGCATCCCTACAGTGTCTGTCTGGAACTGATTGAAGAGCTGGTGTCCAACCCCAAACTCGACGTGGTCTATACAGTGCGCAATGACCGCAAGCAGGAATCCTTCAGGAAAGATATGGGGTCGCGGCTGTTTTACTGGCTCATCAATTTCCGCCAGCGCTTTGAAGTGCCGGAAAATGCCGGCGATTTCCGCATCATGCGCCGGTCTGCAGCCGATGCGCTGTTAAAAGTGCGTGACAAGCGGCGTTTCAACAAGGGTCTTTATGCCTGGACCGGTTTTCGCCAGAAGGGCATTGCCTATACACCGGACGAGCGCGCGGGAACGACCGTGTCGCGCTGGACAAAACTGGCGCTGCTGGCCCTGTCTCTGGAAGGGATTACATCCTTTTCGGTTCTGCCACTGCGGTTTTTCTCTGTTCTGGGTGTTATCGTCGGCTTTTTGGGTACGCTGTCCGGTATCCAGATCCTGTTTGAGGTTCTGTTTTATGGTGTGGCCGTACCAGGATATCCAAGCCTGATGGTTGCCGTCACCATGCTCGGCGGTTTCAATCTGGCGCTTCTGGGCCTTCTGGGAGAATACCTCTGGGTAGGTATCAGCGAATCGAAGGATCGACCGCTGTATCTGGTGCGCAAGGTTCACACGCCGGACAACAGGTCATGATGACGGACCGGGCGCAAAAATCCAAAGTATGGCTGGTCGCCGATGATTACGGCCTTTCGCCGGCGGTAAGCCACGGTATCCGGCAATTGATTGCCGCCGGACGTATCTCCGGCACAGGCTGCATGACAGTATTTCCCGAATGGCACGATGAGGCAGGTTTGCTCACAACCTGTCCGGGCCAGGCGGAGGCATGCATCGGACTGCACATGACATTGACGGATTTTGCTCCCCTGAGCGGATCGGTCATGCTTGCTCCATCAGGAAAAATGCCGCCACTGAAAAGGCTGATCCGGCAGGTCAATACCCGGTCTGCCATCGCCGGTCATATCCACGCCGAGCTTGACGCACAGCTGGAAGCCTTCATCACGGCCATGGGCCATGCCCCGCATTATCTGGACGGACACCAGCATGTGCATTATCTGCCGCCGGTACGTCAGTGGCTGAAAGACAAGGCGGCATTTTTCGCCGCGCAGGGCACAATGCCGTGGCTGCGTGGCGCGCCCTCACTGGCTCTTGCGAAGGGCCTGTCGATGAAAGCCAAGGTGGCGTTTGCCTGCGGGCTGGCTTTGGGATTTGATGCATCTATGGCAGATGCCGGATACACTGTGGCAGGTCCGCTTTGCGGATTTTACAATTGGAACGACGGAAAGGACTTCGCAAGGGCCATGAAGGTGCTTGCTCCCAAGCTCAAGGACGGTAGCGTTGTGATGTGCCACCCCGGTGAAATTGATGATTGTCTCAAAAGCCGTGATATCCTGGTAGACGCCCGGAAGATTGAACTGGAGTGCCTCATGGCGCAGTCGTTTTTCCCGCTGTATAAAAAGTCCGGGGCGAGGTCATGAGCCCTGAAACGGCAGGCGACGAGACGCTGGAAACTGTGAACGACTGTCCGCTCTTTGCGCAGATGCCTGCATCTGTTTCTTTCAACAAGCTGCGCAAGCGGTTGCTTCGACAGGTCCGCCAGGCGATGGATGATTTTGCCATGCTCAAGGGTCAGAAGCGCTGGCTGGTCGGCCTTTCCGGTGGCAAGGACAGCTATGGGCTTCTGGCGCTGCTGCTTGATCTGCAATGGCGCGGCCTGTTGCCTTTGGAACTCATTGCCTGCAATCTCGATCAGGGCCAGCCGAATTTCCCCAAACACATCCTGCCGGATTATCTGACATCGATTGGTGTCAGACACCGGATAGAATATCGCGATACCTATTCCATCGTGAAGGAGAAGGTGCCGGAAGGGGCGACCTATTGCGCATTGTGTTCACGGCTGCGGCGCGGCAATCTTTATCGGATCGCCCGTGAGGAGGGCTGCGACGCACTGGTTCTGGGCCACCATCGCGAGGATATTCTCGAAACCTTCTTCATGAATTTTTTCCATGGCGGCAGGCTCGCCGCCATGCCTGCCAAACTGCTGAATGATGAAGGAGACCTGATGGTGCTGCGGCCATTGGCCTATGCCGCTGAAGATGATCTGGCAAAATTTGCCAGTGCCATGCGGTTTCCCATTATCCCTTGCGATCTGTGCGGCTCGCAGGATGGCCTCCAGCGCAATATGATGAAAGCGATGCTCAATGACATTGAGAGCCGCATGCCTGGCCGCAAGGAGGCCATGCTGCGGGCGCTGGGACATGCCAATCCGTCGCATTTGCTCGACACCGGACTTTTTGATTTTGCCGGTCTTTCTGTCATCCAATCATAATCATTCGATGGCATGAGAACGCGCTATTGCAAACAGGATTTTCCCCGCATGATATTGAACGACAAAGATATGGATTTTCTGGTTGAGTGCGTTGCGACCGCAGCCCTGACAGAAATTGTGCCACGCTTCCGCACCCTGTCCGGTACAGACATTCAGGAAAAAAAGTCTGCCATCGATCTGGTGACGGAAGCAGACCTGAGAACCGAGGCATGGCTCGGCACCCGGTTTCTGGAACGTTTTCCGCATGCGCTGATCGTCGGCGAGGAGGCATGTGGTGAAAACCCCGGATTGATCGACGCATTGCCGGATGCAGACCTCGCCTTTGTCATCGATCCGGTCGATGGAACGTTCAATTTCGCTGCAGGCAATCCGCTGTTCGGCTCCATGCTTTCTGTGGTCATCAGGGGGGAAACTGTTGCCGGTATCATTCATGATCCTTTGAATGGCGATACATTGCTGGCCGTCAGGGGCGGCGGCGCACGTATCATCCGCAAGTCGGGTGAAACGGCACCGATCCGGGTGGCAGAGCCGCGTGCGCTCAGTGAAATGGTCGGCACAATTTCCATTCACGATTTGCCCTATGATGAACGCAGGCGTCTGGCAGGGAACCTGGCCAAGACCAGAATGACGTTCGGTTACAATTGTTCTGCCTTTGAATACTGGATGCTGTCGACCGGCAAGGTGCATTTTATCGGCCATCATTCGTTAAAGCCGTGGGACCATCTGGCTGGTATTTTGATCCACGCCGAAGCCGGTGGCTATAGCGCGAAATTTGATGGATCACCGTATCTTCCGGGCCAGTTGTCCGGGGGAATACTGTCCGCCTCCAGCAAGGATGTCTGGATTGAGATCCTGAACGCCGTTATTCTGGCAGAAACATAAGGAACCTCCCATGACATTGAATGTAAATATGGATGCCATCTGCGACCTCATGCGCCGTGCGGCGCTCACACGGAAATCGTGCCGCGGTTTCGCAAGCTCGGCATCGGCGATATCCGCGTCAAGACCGAGGCTACCGATCTGGTAACAGAAGGCGACGAGGCCGCCGAGCGCTATATCAAGGCGGAAGTCTCGCAAATTCTGCCCGGTGCCCTTTTTGTCGGCGAAGAATCCGTCGCCTCCGATCCGTCTTTGCTGGAAAAGCTGGGCCATGCCGACCTGGCCTTCATTGTTGATCCGATTGACGGAACCTTCAATTTCGCCTCAGGCATGCCATTGTTCGGCGTCATGGTCTCGATCGTTTCCAAAGGCGAAACTGTGGCCGGGATCATTTTATGATCCCATGGGCGATGACTGGTTTGTCGCCGAAAAAGGTGCCGGGGCCTATCTGCGCCTTACAGACGGAAGCGCGACGCGCCTTGCAGTCTCATCATCAGATCATCTGGAAAACATGCATGGTATGGTGTCTCCGGGATATTTTCCGGTTGAAACCCGCCAGCTGATTCTACAGCAATCTGCACAGGGTGCGGTTTGCCACATCCTATCGTTGTGCGGCCCATGAATACCGCACCATGGCCAGCGGCCATGTGCATTTTCTGATGTACAACAAGCTGATGCCCTGGGACCATCTGGCCGGAACCCTGATCACGCAGGAGGCCGGCGGCTATGCAGCCAAACTGGACGGCAGCCCCTACAGGCCCGCAGATTTCGATGGCGGCCTTCTGCTGGCAACGGACAGGGACTGCTGGGAACTGTTGCAGCGGACCTTCTTTGCCTGCTGAGACGAACTTTCCAGGTCCAGTATCTGTGCCGCTTGGTATAAAGAGGCACAATCTGAAACTCTGCCTTTTCCGTTTGACCTCCCAAAGGGCGCGTCAGTGCATATCGCCGGAAGGCGGGCTGTCGGCATATTGCTTGCCCACACCGAACAGGCGCCCCTTTTCGGCAATCAACACGCAGACCAGCGCGATAATGCCAAGGCAGAAAAAGCCTGTTGCAACGGGCGTTACCGTACCGTTGAAGCTGCGTCCGACCAGTGCGCCGATAACAGCGCCTCCAAATGTCTGCAAAAACCCGAAGACAGACGATGCGGTGCCGGCCACAGCACCAAGCGGCTCCATCGACAGGGAATTCATGTTTGAGCCGCACCAGCCGAACATGAACATGATGCTGGCAAACATCACAAAAAAGGCGGCAAATGGCAGATGGCCGCTATAGGACAAGGCAAGCCATATTCCCGACAGCACAATGAACATCAGCAATGCGCCATGCGAAAGCCGGCGCATGCCAAACCGGCCGACAGCCCGTGAATTGAGGAAGGACGACAGCGACATCAGGGCCGCAACACCTGCAAAGGCCACAGGGAACAATGCGCCAAGTCCATAGATATCCACATAGATTTGCTGGGCCGTATTGATGAAGCCAAACAGGCTGCCAAGAACAAAGGTGCTGGCAATGGCGTAAAACAAAGACTGCCGGTCACTGAAAACGATGTAAAAGCCCCTGGTAATCACATCAAAGGTCAATGGCCGACGGTTTGCCGGGGCAAGGGATTCTTCCATGCGGAAAAAACACCATGCGCCGATGGCCGTTGCAACCACAGCCATGAACAGGAAAATATACTGCCAGGGTCCGGTCAACAGAATGATCTGTCCGGCACCGGGTGCAATGATCGGCATGATCATGAAGACCATAAAGGCCAGCGACATGACCTCCGCCATATCGCGCCCCTCAAACCTGTCGCGAATGGCAGATTGCGATGAAATACGGGTGGCCGCAGCACCAATGCCCTGGACCGAACGTAAAACCAGCAGCATTTCAAAGCTGGTTGCAAAAATGGCCATAATGGTTGCGGCTACATACAGCACCAGTCCGAACATCAGCGGCGAGCGGCGACCGAACCGGTCACAGACAGGACCAAAGAAAAGCTGTGCAATGCCGAAACCCAGGAAATAGGCGGTGATCACCAGTTGCCGGTCATTTTCATGCGCGATCCTCAGCGCCTCGCCCATATAGGGCAGGGCGGGCAGCATGATATCAATGGCCAGCGCGTTCAGCGCCCAGATGGCAGCGATCAGGCCAATAAACTCATTCTTTGATATTCGAAAAGGCGCTTTTGTTGCGGGGTTCATTGTCGGGTCTTTTCTCCGGTCCAGACCGGTCAAGGCAATGTTGTCTCTGACTGGCTACTTGAAGAGTTGTCCTCGCTCTGTCCAGAAAACAATGAGCGTCGAGGCAAGGCCGCTGAAGCCGAATGCAAAGGCGAGCGGTATGATGGTTCCATTATAGGCCTGACCAACCAGACCACCAAGCAGAACGCCGGTCGTGGTCGAGAACACGCCGATCAGCGAGGAGGCCATCCCGGCAACATGGCCCAGAGGCTCCATGGTAATGGCACTGATATTGCCCTGCAGAACGCCAAAGGCCATCATGGAGAGCGACAGGAGCAGGAATGTCAGCCAGAACGGCGGCTGGAAGAACAGGCTGAGGACAAACAGAAGCAGGCCGGTGATGGTAAAGCTGATCAGGGTCAGATGCGCCAGCTTCTTCAGCCCGATGACCATCACGATCCGGCCGTTGATGACAGAAGCCAGAGCGATGCCGACAGAGCTGACGGCAAAAGCGACCGGAAACAGGGTTCCAAGCCCGTAAAGCTCACCATAAACCTGCTGGACCGAAACAATATAGGCAAAGAGTGCAACCGATGTCAGCGTTGCCGCAAGCGTATAGCCTGCAGCAATCCGGTTGGTGGCAATTTCAACAGCCGCGCTCCACAGGCTGGCAGGCGAAAGCGACCTGCGCTCCTCAACGGGTAATGTTTCGGCCATGCGCATCGCGGTCCAGATACCAAGTGCTGTTGCAATCACGGCAAGGCCCACAAAAATCCATTGCCAGTTGGCCAGAGTTGCCACCGTCTGGCCGATCAGGGGCGCGACCACCGGCACCATCATAAAGGCCGTAAATGTAAAGGACATGACACGGCCCATGGCCGCACCGGAAAAACAGTCACGAATCATCGCCCGCACAACAATGTTGACAGCCGCCGCACCTGCCCCCTGAACGAAGCGGGCCATCAGGAACCCGTCGAAATCCCTTGTCAGTATACAGACAATCGACATGGCCACGAACACTGCAATTCCCGCCAGCAACAGGGGCTTTCGTCCGAACCGGTCTGTCAGGGGCCCAAAGATCATCTGCGGGATTGCAAATCCGAGTGTGAAGGAGACGATAATCAGCTGGCGGCGGTTGACATCAGCAACACCCAGATCCTGTCCGATCATGGGCAGAACCGGCAGCATGATATCAATAGCCATTGCCACCATGGAGGTCAGAAGCGCTGTGAGCGCAATAAACTCCCGGAAGCCAAGCCGGGCGCGCTCGACATAGGTGCTTTTGTCATGTGTATGGATGTCAGGCGGCATCGCAATCCCCGGGATCAGGTGTTGTTTGCGCAACAGGAAAATACAGATCACTCAAATGCAAATGGCGGACCGGTGGCCCGCCATTTGCAAGCTATAAGTTTATTTTAAAATCAAGCCTTTACGGTGAGACCTTCAGACGAAAGATGATCCTGGAGTTCACCCGCCTGGAACATTTCACGCACGATATCGCAACCGCCTACAAATTCGCCCTTGATATAGAGCTGCGGAATGGTCGGCCAGTTGGAATAGGCCTTGATGCCCTCGCGAAGGTCACCGTCAGCCAGCACATTGATACCCTTGTAGTCTACCCCAAGATGATCCAGAATCTGGACCACCTGACCGGAGAAACCACATTGCGGAAACTGCGGAGTGCCCTTCATGAACAGCACAACGTCGTTGGTCTTGACTTCGTTTTCGATGAATTTCTCAATACCGCTCATGGCTTGTCCTTTCTGCCCGGGTGCAAGGTCCGGTTTTCTTGTGTGTTAAATACCATGCACTGCACGGATTTCCAGTGCGAATTCCCGGTTCGGGCGGTTTTAATCCGCATCGTCGCATTTGTGCACCGCTCATGCGCCCAGCCGCTCGGCGTGCCATTTCAGATGGTCATCCATGAATGTCGAAATGAAGGCATAGGAATGGTCATAGCGATCCTGCATGCGAAGCGTGAGTTTGATCCCTGTGTCCTTGATAACCTCTTCAAAAAGCCAGGGCCGCAAACCGGTTTCCAGAAAGCCGTCTGCCGTTCCCTGGTCAATCAGGAATTCCGGAAACCGGGCACCGTCTTCCACCAGAAGGCATGCATCATAGGGCCGCCAGGCCGCCTTGTCCATTCCCAGGTATTTTTCAAATGCCCCGATCGACCACTCCGCCGTTGACGGCTGCACGATCGGCGCAAAGGCCGAGCAGCTTTTGAAGCGGTCCGGGTTTTTGAGCGCGATGGTCATGGCCCCGTGTCCACCCATGGAGTGACCAAAAATGCCCTGGCGATCCCGGTCGATCTTGAACTGTTCTTCGATCAGTGCGGGCAGCTCGTTGGTAATATAGGTATACATCCGGTAATGCTCTGCCCATGGAGCCTGCGTGGCATCCAGATAGAAGCCCGCACCCTTGCCCATCTGCCAGTTGGTCAGTTCATCGGCCACATCACTGCCGCGCGGGCTGGTGTCCAGGCAGACAATGATCAGACCCAGTTGCGCCGCCATGCGGCGATATTCACCCTTGTCGGTGACATTGGCATGGGTGCAGGTGAGGCCCGACAGATACCAGACAACAGGGCAGGGCCCGAGAATCGCCTGTGGGGGAACAAAAACCGAAAATGTCATCTCGCATTGGCAGGCGTCCGACAGATGGGAATATACGCCTTGCATGCCGCCAAAAGCGGTTGTCTGGGACAGGATTTTCATGAAACAAACTCCGTGGGGACAGGTTTTCAGGGGATGGCTGAATGAAACGTGACTGCGACATTCACAGCGACGGCCACAAGAACCGTGTTGAAGAAGAACGAGACAATCGCATGCGCCAGATTGACTGTCCGCATGGCCGTGCTGGTAATGGCGATATCGGATGTCTGTGCCGTCATGCCGATAACAAAGGCAAAATACAGGAAATCCAGCGCGCCGGGGGCATCCGTTCCGGGAAAGCTCAAACCGCGTTTTGCGCTGGCGGCGGGCTTTCCGTCTGTGCCCTTGTCCGGTTGCCAATAAAGATGTGCATAATGCAGCGCTGCCATCGTGTGCACTGACAGCCAGCCCAGCCCGACTGTGGCAAGCGACAGTGCCAGTGCCGGTGGTGTCGGCGATTCCTGTCCGTTGATCAGATGGAACAGTGCAGCGATGGAAATACCGATGGCCACCAGCGTTGTGCCGAAAATGACGAGAACCGAGGCGTCCTCGCTGGCTGCATGATTGCGCAGATAATCAGCGCTGAGACGCGGCAGCCGCATGGTCGTCAAAACCAGATAGGTTCCAAAGAACGCTACATCGGCCAGAACAATGGAATTATCCAGTCCTGCATTGAGCCCGGCAGCCAGGGCGATGGCAGCCATGGCCAGTCCGGCGTAAAACGGCATGTGGCGATGAAAATGGGTGATCCGAACCTGTGCCGTGGTCTTCATGACGTTGCCTGCTTTGCCCGACGACACAGCCGGTCCAGTGTTTCGAGAAATTGCGACCTGTCACGCGGTGAAAATGCGGCATTATAGCCTTTGCTCTCGCCTGTTTCGCGCAAATGCGCGCCCAGATCGCGCATGGCCGTGACCATGCCAATATTGGATATGTCGAAAATCCGCCCGCCCGGTCCGCTTACCAGACAGCCTTTGGCCACACAGCGCCCGGCAAGCGGCACATCTGCCGTAATGACAATGTCGTTGACCCCGGCATGTTCGGCAATCCAGTCGTCCGCAGCATCAAATCCGCTGGAAACGATGACATTGCGCACCATGGGATCGCGCGATGGGCGCAGGCCGGAATTGGCAACGAATGTCACCTGAAAGCCATGGCGTTCGGCCACTTTCAGGATTTCAGTCTTTACCGGACAGGCATCGGCATCAACATAAATGACGGGAATGGCCACGGTTGTCATGTCCTTGGCATGGGTGTTGCGAATTTCCGGTTCATGATGTCATCCCATACGCGCTTTCTGGCTGGTAAAATACGCTTTCTTCCTTGAACGCATGATTTCTCCCAACGGCCGATGGTCCAGAAGGCCGCCCCAGGGATCAAACATCATGGTTTCCAGATCGGAGCAGGCCTTTGTCAACGTCAGCGTTGCAACAGAAACAAAAGGAGATTGTTTTTCTGGCCATAATACAGTCGGGTCTTCAATGGGTGTGGTGGTCTCATCGACAAAGAATTGCAAGGCGACATCATAGGAAACCGGGCTCATGGCCAGTTGCCGGGCGATATCGTCTGCAATGTCCGAAGTTCCGCGTTCCTTTGGGGCATTGGGGGTTATGCGCAGTTTGGCAGCATAAGGGCCAACGGCAATGGGAACTCCCGTCGAAAACCGCTCGGCATTGAAACCGGGAAATGGCCTGGAGAGAGTTGCGATCAGAAGCTTCAGTCGTTTCAGTCCTGCACTCAGGCCGTATCTCCGGAGGAGAAACCATAACAATCCCGGTTCTTTGCCCTTCGCGGAGACACGAACGATTTCCATGAAGTCGTCGCTGGTCCGGCTCGCAAAAATGTCGTGATTGATCAGCAGAAAATCCTGGTGATCCGTTGTTCCCGAAAGCGATGATGGACCTGAAATCCCCGTAACCCGAAACGCAAAGCCCCTGATGTCGGGTTTGGTGTTGGCCTGAATGTCAAAAGCTCCGTTGGAAAGACGGACAAAGGCTGGTAAAATGCCCGGACTTGCAAAAATGCCGAAACGGGCAAAGTCCGGCAGCGTGTCATGAACCCGGAATTGGGCCTCCGCCGAAAGAATCGGCTTGCGGTGCAGAAATCTGCCCTTGCCGTAACGCTCATTTTTTACGGCATGGGCTTTGCGGATTTCCGCAGCCTGGCGTTCATGAATGGCATCCTCGTTTGCCGCTATGGCTTCTTTCCATTCCGTCGATGCTGCCTTCATGTAACACTCCCAGGATCATGTCTGCGGTTTGAAGATGCTGAAAGCTCACATCTCAATCAAGTTGCGCTTCTATCCGGCCATATTGGACAGAATTCCTGTCATCCAATCCTGCCGCTCCAAAGTCCGCCGTCATGCTGTAACGCAGGTCATAAATATCTCTACTTTATCCGTGTCCAGGTTTCCGGTGAGGTCTTCTGTGAACCGGCTTCTGTCCATACACCGTTCAACGTTCCATCAGGCTGTTGCAGGTAGAGCCCCAGCGTCGGTGTGTTGTCGATGGAATACGTGATGGATATGCCGATATCGTTTTCTGTAGCAGGCCCGACAATCAGGTTGCTGCCATCCAGATGCATCCCGATCCCCGTGCCATAGAATTCGGAATCACCGATTTTCCACGCCAGTGCATAGGTGCTGCCAGTGCGCGAAACCTCAACTGACCCCGTATATTCCGCGCCGGTATCCACATTGGTTCCCTTGACGTCGTAAAGGCCAGCAGGATCTGCCATGGCTGACAAAGGCAGCAAACAGACGCAGGCAGCGGCACATACAGTCTTCAGCATGGCATTTTTCCCTGAAAAAGCGGAGATCCGGCCGATCCAGATCCCCATGCGTATCAATAGATCACAACAGAGCGGATGCTCTCGCCGGAATGCATCAGGTCAAACCCCCTGTTGATATCGTCCAGCGGCATGGTGTGGGTAATCATCGGATCAATCATGATCTTGCCTTCCATATACCAGTCAACAATTTTTGGCACATCGGTGCGCCCGCGTGCGCCGCCAAAAGCTGTGCCCATCCATGTGCGGCCTGTCACCAGCTGGAACGGTCGTGTGGAAATTTCCTTTCCGGCACCGGCAACGCCGATGACCACGGATTTGCCCCAGCCGCGATGCGAGGCTTCAAGGGCCTGGCGCATGACGGTGGTATTGCCCGTGCAGTCAAATGTGTAATCGGCCCCGCCGATCTGATCAGCCCCGCGCTTGGTCATATGGACGAGATAGGGCACGATATCGCCGTCGATCTCCTTCGGATTGACAAAATGCGTCATGCCAAATCGCTCGCCCCATTCCTTTTTGGAATTGTTGATATCGACACCGATGATCATGTCAGCCCCTGCAAGCCGCAGGCCCTGGATGACGTTAAGGCCAATGCCACCCAGACCGAAAACAACGGCAGTAGAACCGATTTCCACCTTTGCGGTATTGATGACAGCACCAATTCCGGTGGTCACGCCGCAGCCGATATAGCAGATCTTGTCAAAAGGCGCGTCCGGATGGACCCTGGCCAGCGCAATTTCGGGAAGGACTGTAAAATTGGCAAATGTCGAACAGCCCATATAATGGAAAATCCTGTCCTTGCCGATGGAAAACCGGCTCGTGCCGTCCGGCATCAGGCCCTGGCCCTGCGTTCCGCGAATAGCCGTGCACAGATTGGTCTTGCGCGACAGGCAGGAAGGACACGAGCGGCATTCCGGCGTGTAAAGCGGTATAACATGATCGCCCTTTTTCAAGGAGGTTACGCCTTTGCCGACGTCGACAACAATGCCGGCACCCTCATGGCCGAGAATGGCCGGGAAAAGACCTTCAGGGTCCGCGCCTGAAAGTGTGAATTCGTCTGTATGGCAAATGCCTGTGGCCTTGACCTCTACAAGCACCTCACCCTCACGGGGGCCTTCCAGTTGAACTGTCATGATTTCCAGTGGTTTGCCAGCTTGCGTGGCAACGGCGGCGCGAACATCCATTAAGTTTCTCCCTGTCCTCGAACGCGCGAACCATGCCATGGCATCTGCCATAAACTCAAGATACATAATTCGCGAATCTTCAAATTCAGGTATCCGGAAGTGCAGGGACAGGATTGCAGGCTCTGCGCGCGCCGTACAGCCCCTTTTCGGATCTCCCGCTTGACAGCCGGGTTTGCGGGTGGGACCAATCGGCATCGGGGAAAGGAAGATCATCCATGAAAAACAGCGGCGGACAATCGCCGGAATCCGGGCCAGGGCGCATGTCCTGTGCATATCGCCAATATGCATTAATTCGTTTGCGGCTTCTTGTTTGTAAAGTAGTTTAAAAAATGTCTACAAGTGCAGAACATATAAGAGAAAATAAAGTTCTTGGTATGGGGATTATGGCTTTCTGCATGCTGGTTTTGCCCGGCATGGACGCCATTGCCAAATATCTCTCTACCTTTGAAAACATGGCACCGGGGCAGGTGACCTTCTACCGTTTCTTTCTGCAACTGTGCCTGACGCTGCCATTGCTGCTGATCACCACCGGGCAGGCAACATTCAGGCCGAAACGCCTCTGGCTCAATCTGCTGCGGGGGGTCTTGCACGCCGGAGCGACATTGCTGTTTTTCATCTCGGTCAAATATATGCCGCTGGCCGATGTCTTTGCCATCTATTTTGTCGAGCCTTTCATGCTCACAGCCATGTCGGCGCTGTTCCTGGGTGAAAAGGTCGGCTGGCGCAGATGGCTGGCCATTGCCGTGGGCTTTGGCGGTGCGATGATTGTCATCCAGCCAAGCTATGCCCTGTTTGGCATCATCTCGCTGCTGCCGGTGGCCTGCGCTTTTCTTTTCACACTCTATCTGTTCCTCAACCGGGCCATCGGCAACGCCGATTCGCCCTTGATGATGCAAATGCTGTCCGGTCTGGGCGGTACGCTGATGATGGGATGTGCCATGGCTGTCGGCAGCAGTGCAGGTGCGGTTGAGTTTCAGGTTTCATGGCCGGCAGACGGTCGCGTGATGGCTTTGCTCCTCATTCTCGGTTCACTCTCGGCCTATGCGCATCTTCTCGTCGTGCGGGCCTTTCGCATGGCCCCCCTGTCCCTTCTGGCGCCTTTCCAGTATTTTGAGATCATATCGGCCACAATTCTGGGCTATGTTCTGTTCGGAGATTTTCCAACCCTGTCCAAATGGGGCGGTATTGCCATCATCATCGCCTCCGGCCTGTTCATCATCTGGCGCGAGCGCGTGGCAGCCCGTGCCGCAAAGACCGGCACATAATCTTCCCGCCAGATGTGTCAGGCGGCGATTGCCGCAACAGAAAATGCCATCGCTGCCCCTGATTTTGATGACACGGTTAGCAAAGCCATAATCCGCGCCCGTGCTGCCGCTGGCAGGGCAGCACCATGGTCGCTGCCTGGACAAAATCTGCTGAAATACCGCAGGAATGGCATCAATGGCGGTGTTAACGGCCTCAAATGAAGCCAGCGCCGGGATGGTTGACTGCTTTGCGCTGCATGACACGGACGTTCAATATCACCTGAACATCAGCGCCCGTTGAGGCCGTTTTCCGGGGAAAGGCCGGGCCTTGGGCACCGTTCTGGAAAAATCCTAACGGTTCGTTGTCCGGTCTGCTCAAATGCAGCCTTTGCAATTATACGGAATACAAGATTTTGCACCTAATGCTTGCCTCATGCGACCGATCATTGGGAGATTTGACATGGCTGAACTTCTGTTGTCCTATCCGGCACAGATACTGGCAAGCAAGGCGCGGCTGTCAGAAAGCGACATTGCGCTTTTGTCGCGGGAAACCTTTCCGGGCGGGATCACCTCTGATCAGGGCGTGATGACACTCCTGGCCATTGATAATTCCTGCCCCAGTCCGGGGCCGGTCTTCGATGCCTATTTCCAGCATCTTCTGGCGGATTATACCGTCAATGTTGCCAAGCCGCGCGGCTTCGTTGACCAGACCAAGGCGGCCTGGTTCCGCAGGCGCTTTTCCTTTGACGGGGTCATCCGGACCTCCAATGAACTGGAATTGCTGCTGCGTGTTCTGGAAATATCACCAACCCTGCCGTCCGATCTTGTCTGCCTGGCGCTGGAGCAATTGCGGCTGGCCGTCACGGGCGGCTATTGCGCCTATACGACCCGGCGCGGCAAGTCCGGTCCGGGTATCATTGCCACGGATATGGCGTATCTGCGCCGTATCCTGCGCAATCGCAGTGCGGATGGGGAGATTGCCCTGTTTGACAGGGAGCGCATGCTTCTCAAGGCTATTGCGGACTGTGTTGCGACATCGCGCAACGAGCCGGCTTGGGACCAGTGTGTCGAGGCACTGCTGAACGATGACGGGCGCATGGCAGCAACAGTGCTCTGGCACCAGCGCAAGACGGACGAAACGCAGCCAACAGCGGCGATCGCGGCCTGAAACAGGCGCAATCGCCAACGCTGACAGACAAAAGTCTTAGCCCATTGCCACCGAAACTTGGAAGCAGGTGATTGAACACGGAATTGTTTCGTGTCTAAAACATCTCCGGAGCCTTGGGCCGGTGAGGGAACTGCATGTTTTCAAAAATTCTGATAGCAAACCGTGGCGAGATCGCCTGCCGTGTCATCAAGACTGCGCGCCGCATGGGCATTGCCACAGTTGCCGTTTATTCCGATGCCGACAAGAATGCGTTGCATGTGTCCATGGCCGATGAAGCCGTTCATATTGGACCGGCTGCCGCTTCGCAAAGCTATCTGGTTGCCGAGAAAATGATTGCCGCGGCCAAGCAGACGGGTGCACAGGCCGTGCATCCGGGCTATGGTTTCCTCTCCGAACGGGCAAGCTTCTGCGAGGCGCTGGAAGCCGAAGGTATTGTTTTTATAGGCCCAAAACCCAGGGCCATCAGGGTCATGGGTGACAAGATTGAATCCAAGAAATTTGCCAATGCCGCCAAAGTGTCCACCGTGCCGGGCTTTCCGGGGGAAATTTCCGATGGCGAACATGCGTTGAAAATCGCAGGTGAAATCGGTTATCCGGTGATGATCAAGGCCTCGGCCGGCGGTGGCGGCAAGGGCATGCGTATCGCCTGGAATGCGCACGAAGTGCAGGATGGCTTTGAGCGTGCCCGGTCCGAGGCCAGAAGCTCGTTTGGTGATGACCGTATCTTCATCGAGAAATATATTGTTGAGCCGCGCCATATCGAAATACAGGTTCTGGGCGACAGTTTTGGCCATACGGTCTATCTGGGCGAGCGCGAATGTTCGATCCAGCGCCGCAACCAGAAAGTTGTTGAGGAGGCTCCGTCGCCGTTTCTCGATGCTGCCACCCGCAAGGCCATGGGCGAACAGTCCGTAGCCCTTGCCAGGGCCGTGGATTACCAGAGTGCAGGAACGGTGGAATTCATCGTCGACAGGGATCGCAATTTCTTCTTTCTGGAAATGAACACGCGCCTTCAGGTCGAGCATCCGGTAACCGAGCTGATCACCGGCATTGATCTTGTGGAGCAGATGATCCGCGTGGCGGCAGGCGAAAGGCTCGGCCTTGCCCAGGAGGATATCAAGCTTGACGGCTGGGCCGTGGAAAGCCGCATTTACGCAGAAGATCCCTATCGCAATTTCCTGCCGTCCACCGGTCGTGTGACCCGCTATCGTCCGCCTCAGGAAGGCACGTTTGGCTCTGCAAGATTGCGCAATGATACCGGCGTATTTGAGGGCGCGGAGATTTCCATGTTCTACGATCCGATGATTGCCAAGCTCTGCACCTGGGCACCTACGCGCGCCGGGGCCATTGGGGCCATGAGCGATGCCCTGGACGGATTTGTGGTTGATGGTATTGCCCATAATGTGCCGTTCCTGTCATCGCTGATGAAACATCCGCGCTGGCGGGCAGGGCACCTGTCTACAGGGTTCATTGCCGAGGAATATGTGGATGGCTTCCATCCGGCCCGGCCGGACGTGGCAGAAACTGCAGTCCTGGCAGCCATTGTTGCCGCTGTGTCACTGGTGGAAAATGATCGCCGCAACAGGATTTCCGGACGTTTGCGTCCAGCCGGAGATCGGCTCCGCCCTGATTGGGTGGTCAAGCTGGGAACGCAGTTCCTTGAGGCCGAAATGATATCTGTGACCTGTGATCATGGTCTGCAGGCAGAAATGGGCATTGCAGGCCATGAGAGTGTCAAGGTGGTCTCCGGCTGGGAACCCGGTGATCCTGTCTGGCGCGGAACCGTAGGCTCCTTGTCCGTTACGGCGCAGGTTCGCCCTGTCGTCAACGGCTTCCGTATTGACTGGCAGGGTCTTTCAGAGACGGCGCGGCTGATGACACCGCGAACCGCCATGCTGGACCGCTTGATGCCGGTGAAAATTCCACCGGACACGTCCAGCCTGCTTTTATGCCCGATGCCGGGCCTTGTCGTGTCCATCGACGTTGATGTCGGGCAGGAGGTCAAGGCCGGGGAAACCCTGGCCATCGTCGAGGCCATGAAGATGGAAAATGTCCTGCGCGCCGAAAAGGATCTGGTGATTTCCAAAATCCATGCGAAACAGGGCGAGAGCCTCGCCGTTGATGCCATCATCATGGAATTCGTATAGATCAGCCCTGAACGGTACCGATCCAGAGCGGCAGGGTGACAATGGCAATCAAGACACAAATCTGCAGCGCAAAAATGGAAAACATGTAAAAACGGAACGGTTGCTTGTGGGTCTTGTGACGGTAGACCCTGCTGGCAACAATAGAACCAAGGCTTCCGCCTATCAGACACATGATCAAAAGCTGCACTTCACTGATTCTGTTGGTTTGTAAAACCGCAGCGACCTTGTCAGCCCGAAAAGCCCGCACGGTCATAAAATTGACCACCAACAAGTACAAAAGTGCCAATACAACCAGAGTTGTCATTGTTGTTTCCTCAATAAGCATCTGTAAAAAATAGAAATATTGTCGGTTTTGGTTCTTGTGCAATGTCTTTAGGATAGAACTGAAAATTTGTAAAAGCAAGTCTTTGGACAGTTGTAATCCCCCGGTTTGCTCTGGCGAGAGACGTCAGCCGAACGCATTTGTGCCCGGATGTTTCAAGGCATGTCGCGCAAAAGCGTGCAGCGTTTCGCGCGACATGCAGCAAAACAGGGACTTGAAGCGCATCGCATGAAGCCGAACCAACACGATACGCTTCGGATTCACCTGTTATCAGCCCGGGATCGTACCAGTTGCAATCCGCGTTCCGTAATCCGGTATGGCTTCCCGCTGCGTGAGGCGATGGCCCGTTTCTGTTTCAGCTTGCGAAAGATCACCACGTCAACGTCGGGTGCCAGCCAGCCGTCCCGGGTAAAGCATTCAAGCTTGTCGGTATCCTTGCCTTGCATGCGTGTGCGGATAATCCAGCCACCTTTTGCCAGCAAATGAAGAATCCTCTGTTCTTCGCGTGATATGTCCATGGAAAATGTCCGGAATGGCGCAATATATGATATGCGCAAAAAAACGGTTCCGCAGATGCATAACCTGCGGGGCTTGCGTTTTTTTCAGGCCCGCCGCATGTGAAAACGATGTTTCCAGATGCAAACAGGGCCTTTACCGGGTCTCGCTCGTCAACATAAAGGCTCCATTCAGACAGAAGCAGACTACAGGCCAGATGCAAAACCGTCAAGTTTGCGGCGGTTTCGACAGGGGCGCACTGTTCAACAAGCTTGCACCGCGCCTGCATTTGGGGTACCCCCAACGCTGAATTCTGATGATATGAAGAGCTTGATCCATGACCATTGTTGACGTCCGCACGCCTGATCCAAAACGCTTTATCCCCGGTGCAACAGGCGACTGGGAAATCGTCATCGGGCTTGAAGTGCATGCACAGGTGACCAGCAATTCAAAACTGTTTTCCGGGGCCTCCACCGCATTTGGCCGTCCGCCAAATTCCAATGTGTCGCTGGTGGATGCCGCCATGCCCGGCATGCTGCCGGTCATCAATGAGGAATGTGTGGCCCAGGCTGTTCGCACCGGACTGGGCCTGAAGGCCCGGATCAACAACCGTTCGATCTTCGACCGCAAGAACTATTTCTATCCGGACCTGCCGCAGGGCTACCAGATCTCGCAGTTCAAGGATCCGGTTGTCGGCGAGGGCAGGATCATCATCTCCATCGGTCCGGATCGCCAGGGCCAGTTTGAGGATGTGGAAATCGGCATTGAACGCCTGCATCTGGAACAGGATGCCGGAAAATCGATGCACGACCAGCATCCGACCATGTCCTATGTCGATCTGAACCGTTCCGGTGTTGCGCTGATGGAAATTGTTTCCAAGCCGGACATGCGCTCTGCCGACGAGGCGAAAGCCTATCTCACCAAGCTGCGCACCATCCTGCGCTATCTGGGCACATGCGACGGCAATATGGATGAAGGCTCCATGCGCGCCGATGTCAACGTTTCCGTGCGCAGGCCCGGCGGCGCATTTGGCACACGCTGCGAAATCAAGAATGTCAATTCCATCCGCTTCGTCGGTCAGGCGATTGACTATGAAGCCCGTCGCCAGATCGCCATTCTGGAGGATGGCGGTTCCATCGATCAGGAAACCCGCCTTTATGATGCGGCAAAGGGTGAAACCCGCTCCATGCGCTCCAAGGAAGATGCGCATGACTATCGCTATTTCCCGGACCCGGACCTGTTGCCGCTGGAATTTGACCAGGCCTATGTTGACGGTCTGAAAGCCAGTCTGCCGGAATTGCCGGATGACAAGAAGGAACGGTTTGTGCGCGAGCTGGGCCTGTCTGTCTATGATGCGTCCGTGCTGGTATCGGAAAAGGCCATTGCAGACTATTTTGAGGCCGTGGCCGAGGGCCGCGATGGAAAAATGGCAGCAAACTGGGTGATCAATGACTTGCTGGGTGCCTTGAACAAAGCCGGAAAAACCATTGAAACAACACCGGTTTCACCTGCCCAGCTGGGCGGCATTATCGATCTGATCAAGGCGGAAACCATTTCGGGTAAAATTGCCAAGGATCTGTTTGAAATCGTCTTCGGCGAAGGGGGCAATCCGGAGGACATCGTTGAAGCCCGTGGCATGAAACAGGTCACCGATACCGGTGCCATTGAAAAGGCGATTGATGATGTGATCGCCGCCAACCCCGACAAGGCCGAACAGGCAAGGCTGAAACCGGCGCTGGCCGGCTGGTTCGTCGGTCAGGTCATGAAGGCAACCGGCGGCAAGGCCAATCCGCAGGCCCTGCAGGGTCTGGTCAAGGCGAAGCTCGGGATCGTTGATGAGTGAAAATTGACCAAACGCATATGTTGCGTTAGGGTATCGCATCATCTGGAAGGTTTGGTGCCGATGGAACGCCTTTGGCAAGTTGTCGATGTATACAAGTCCTTTGGAAACACAGTTCTGCGAGTCTGGGATTGTGAAGACGGTGGTTCTGCGACGTTTACGCTCGACGGTGTTTATGACATTAGCTTGGGCGAACTTTTTTTGCTTGAGCAGCATACAGACACGACATGGACATTGCATCCAAATCGTGATCACTTTGTCGAAGGCGGCAAGCAAAAGCCGCTATTGCCTGTCGTAGAAAATTCAAACAGTTCTGATTGCTTTCCGGTTGTAAAAATCATCATTGCCGATTCAGCACGCTCGACTGTCAAAAAGCCGGTGGCCCGTTCATTTATGAACCTTGCTGGCTGATCTTGATGATTTCGGAAGACGCAATCGTCAATTTGCGATCCTGGTTTGACCTTGGTGTCGAGAAGCGTCAGTCACCTTCCGACGCACGGGTTTTGGCTCATTATTTTCCGGTTTTACAAGAGAATGGATCGTTTGCAGGGATAGATATTCCGTCTCCGGGCAGCATAATCCTTGTCCGTCGGGAGAAAGCCGTTGCCGGGCAGTTTATTGCTTTGGTTCAGTCCCGTCATTTTGAAAACCCGCTTCACTCCATGTGGTCGCATATTGGCATCATGGGGCTTGGAGGGCAGGTGTGGGATATCATGCCGGGCAAGCATGTGCGGCAAATATCCTTTCCGGAATTTCTGGATCGTGCGGACTATCTTGCCGTAAGGGAACTCGATCCTCGTGTTGCCGGTCTGAAGCTGGACAGGCTTTTCCGGGTTCTCCATGATCAGGCCGGTGTTGAATATCCAAATTTTCTCGACCCCAAAACTGTCTATCACCACTATTCATCCGTCATAAAAGGCATTCGTCCGGAAACGATGGATATTGAACAAATGGTTTGCTCGCAGTTCGTTCATCGGATCTTGACCGAAGTTTTTGAGTGCGAGCTGTTTCCGCAGGATCGTCCGTTGTTTGTGCTTCCGGGGCATTTTGCAAGATCAACTGCATTTGTTGATATGGACTGGAACCAGTGCATGTACCGGGTTGACCAAGATTTTCTCGACTCCATTCCAAAGGATTGACCATGTATTTCGTCCGCACGGCCTCCGAACGCGATCTGGAAAAGGTGCGCAAGCTGCTGGTGGAAACCTGGCATGCCACCTATGATTCGCTTTACGGTGTGGAAAAAGTCACGCAATTGACCCATTCCTGGCACTCTGTAGCAGCGTTGAAATCACGTTTGGCCCAGAAGAATTCCGAATTTGTCGTCGCCGACAATGGTGCGGATATTGGCGGCATGGGCTATGCCGCCATGTCTGCCGACCTGCCCGGAACCGCCATCCTGCACCAGCTTTATGTTCATCCGGATTGCCAGCGCAACGGACTGGGACGCGACATGTTTGCCGAGCTGGAAACCTGTTTTCCGGATGCCAGTGTCATGCGGCTGGAAGTCGAACCGGGAAACCATGCGGCCCTGTCCTTTTATCACGCGCATGGTTTTGTCGAGGTGGGCAAGACCGAGAATTGCGGCGACGGAAAATCCGGTATTCCGGCGCTGATCATGGAAAAACCACTGGGCTGACACGCCCGGTTGTCGGGTTTTTGCCGGAAGACCTTTCACATTTTCGGGAATCACTGGACAGAAACGGCGCGGCACGGCATAAGACCAGCAGACATGTTACACGCTTCGCTGATGCGCGGTGGCGTTCTTTCAAGGGTGAACACTGATGAATTTTATCCTGCAGATCTTCACATGGTGGAATGGCCAGACCATGGGAACACGCTTTCATACATGGCGCTTCGGCAAGCGTGTGGGGCAGGATGAAATGGGCAATATCTATTACACCGGTGGCAAGGATTATGATGGCCGTCCGCGCCGCTGGGTCATCTACAAGGGCTATGCCGAACCATCAACCATTCCGCCGGGCTGGCACGGCTGGATGCACCACCGCACGGATGTGTCTCCCGCTGATGAGGCCTACAAGGCGCGTGACTGGGAATTGCCGCACAAGCAAAATCTGACCGGCTCTGCACAAGCCTATCGCCCGCCGGGCTCCATTGCCTCCGGTGGCGTTCGTCCAAAGGTTACGGGCGATTACGATGCCTGGACGCCACGGTCCTGAAACCGTTGTCTTGAGAGGCGCAAAAGCTTCATTCCCGCGGCGCGTATCCTCGAAAGGCCACATTTCGCCTGCAATGCAGGAAGACAGAAATGCGGGTTTGATGCGTGTCGCGCAAAAATGTGCAACGGTTTTCGTAAACGATACGCATCAATACAAAGATTTAAAGCGTGGCAATCTTCACTGAAAGACCGCAACACGCTTTAATGAGAATCGGAAAAACAATGGTATTGACGGGCAGGCATAGTTTTATAGTGGCAATGGGTCTATTTGGCATTGTTGCCGCCATTCCGTCTGCTGCCACTGCTGCCCGGATTGAAAATCCGGTCGCCGTGTTTTCCGGGATTGACAAAATCACCGGTCGTACCACAAAATTTGATGTCTATATCAATGAAACGGTCCAGTTTGGTGCGCTTCAGGTGACACCGCGTGTATGCTATACGCGCGACGACACGGAAGCGGCCCAGACGACAACCTTTGTCGAAGTCGATGAAATTACACTTGATCGCAAGATCCGCCGCATTTTCACCGGCTGGATGTTTGCCGCATCTCCGGGCCTGAATGCTGTTGAACATCCGGTTTATGATGTGTGGCTTGAGGATTGCAAGACCAGGTCTGATATTCCTGCGCCGGGCGTGACAGCGCCAAAATAAGCTTCGATACCCTCAGGCAAATGGCAGATTGGCTGAGCCAATGGCCTGGGCCAGCATCATTTCGTACTGGATTTTGGGAACATCAATCGCTCCGAATGTTTTGAGGTGATCGGTGGTGAACTGCGTATCCAGCAGTTTGAAATGTCGATCCCTCAACCGCTCGACAAGGTGGACAAGACAGATCTTGGAGGCATTGGTGCGGCGTGAAAACATGCTTTCGCCAAAGAATGCGGCCCCGAGTGAAACCCCGTAGAGTCCGCCTACCAGCACCTCTCCCTCAAAGGCTTCTACAGAATGGGCATAGCCGCGCCGGTGCAATTGCGTATAGAGATCCAGAATTGTTCCGTTGATCCAGGTTGTCGGCCGGTTTTCAACCGGTTCGGCGCAGGCGCGTATCACATCTTCAAACACCGTGTTGATCCTGATGTCGAAAGGCTTCTTGCGCACAGTCTTGGCAAGGCTCGTCGAGACATGAAAATGATCCAGCGGAATGACGCCGCGTATCTCCGGTTCGACCCAGAAGATTTCCGGGTCGTCGGCCGATTCCGACATGGGAAACAGGCCGAAAGAATATGCGCGCAGCAAAAGATCCGGTGTAATGTCCGGTCCTTTGCTGCGTTTTCTGGCCATTCGGGTCGTCTCTATTCGCCGGATTTTTCTGCGAGGTAATTTTCCAGCCAGTGAATGTCATAGTCGCCATTGGCGATGTCCTGGTTGGAAATCAGATCCTGAAACAGCGGCAGGGTGGTCTTGATTCCGTCAATGACAAACTCGTCCAGAACCCGGCGCAACCGCATCATGCATTCCACACGGGTACGGCCATGCACAATCAGCTTGCCGATCAGGCTGTCATAATAGGGCGGGATCCTGTAGCCCTGATAGGCCCCGGAATCCACACGAACACCCAGACCGCCAGGCGCATGGAAATGCGTGATTGTGCCGGGAGACGGCACAAACGTGCGCGGATCTTCGGCATTGATGCGGCATTCAATGGCGTGCCCGGAAAACACCACATCATCCTGGCTGATGGAAAGACCTCCGCCGGAGGCAATGCGGATCTGCTCGTGGACCAGATCAATACCGGTAATGGCTTCTGTAATCGTGTGCTCCACCTGCAGGCGGGTGTTCATTTCGATGAAATAGAACGCACCATTCTCATAGAGAAACTCGATTGTGCCGACACCGCGATATTTCAGCTTGCGCATGGCAACGGCGCAAATTTCGCCGATTTTCATCCGCTGGTCCTTGTTCAGGGCCGGTGAATTGGCTTCTTCCCAGATTTTCTGGTGGCGGCGCTGCAAGGAGCAGTCACGTTCGCCCAGGTGAATGGCATTGCCCTCACCGTCGCCAACAACCTGAATTTCGATATGGCGCGGCTTGCCAAGGTATTTTTCCATGTAAACGGCATCATTGCCGAAATTTGCCAGGGCTTCCGACCGCGCCGTTGACAGGGCTTCGGACAGTTCTTCGGGGCTGTTGGCCACCTTCATTCCGCGACCGCCGCCACCGGCCGTTGCCTTTATCAGCACAGGATAGCCGGTTTCTTCAGCAACCTTCAGCGCTTCGGCAACATCCCTGACTTCGCCGTCAGACCCCGGCACGCAGGGGATTCCCAGTTCTACAGCCGTCTTTTTGGCCGTGATCTTGTCACCCATAATGCGGATATGGTCTGCAGTCGGCCCGATGAAGGTAATGCCATGCGCGTCCAGAATATCAGCAAATTTGGCATTTTCCGACAGAAAGCCGTAACCGGGATGTACGGCATCTGCACCGGTAATTTCACAGGCCGCCAGAATCTGGTGGATGTTCAGATAGCTGTCTCGCGAGGGTGGCGGACCAATGCACACGCTCTCATCAGCAAGACGGACATGCATGGCATTGGCATCCGCTGTCGAATGCACGGCCACAGTGGCAATGCCGAGCTCTTTGCAGGCGCGCAGCACACGAAGCGCAATTTCGCCGCGATTGGCAATCAGGATTTTCGACAGCATGATGATGTCCTTATTCGATGACGAACAGCGGCTGGCCATATTCAACAGGCTGGCCATCTTCGGCAATCACTTCAACCACCTTGCCGTCCCGCGGAGCCGGGATCTGGTTCATGGTCTTCATCGCTTCGATAATCAGAAGGGTCTGACCTTCCTTCACCATGGAGCCGACGCCAACGAATGGTGGCGTGCCCGGGCCCGGGCAGAGATAGCAGGTGCCAACCATCGGGGCAGAAACAATGTTTTTCGGGTTGCGTGCGATGGGTGCATCACCATCGGAAACCGGTGCTGCGGCAGCTGGTGCGACCGTCTGAACAGGTGCGGGGGCTGTCGCCTGCACATATTGCGGTGTTCCGGCGCGTGAAACGCGGATACGAAGGTCGTTCTGCTCGATTTCAATTTCGGTCAGATCTGTTTCGTTCAGAATGTTGGCAAGATCGCGGATCAGCGCCTGATCAATACCCTTATTTTTCTCAGACATGGTATGTCGCCCCGTTTACTGGAAACTGTTGCTTGTTTTTATTTGATAATCGACTTCAAGGCGTCGAGCGCCAGCAAGTAACTCGCCGGTCCAAACCCGCAGATCATGCCCTTTGCAGCAGGGGCAATCATGGATTTGTGCCGGAATTCTTCTCGTGCGTGGATATTGGACAGATGCACTTCAACGACAGGTACAGAAATCGCCCGGATGGCATCATGCATGGCGATCGATGTGTGGCCGTATGCGCCGGGATTGATGGCAATGCCGACGGCTTTTACCTCTGCTTCGTGGAACCAGTCCACCAAAACGCCTTCATGGTTGGTCTGGCGAAAGTCAATCTCAAATCCGAGTGCGGCACCTTTCGCAAGGCAATCAGCCTCAATATCGGCCAGTGTCTTGCCACCGTAAATACCCGGTTCGCGCTTGCCGAGCGCGTTCAAATTGGGTCCGTTAAGGACAAACACCGTCTGGGCCATCATCAAGTCCATAATCATTTTCGTTTTACGTATAACCTGACAGGTCTTCAAGGCAAAGGATTTCAGCTTTCGGGTGCTGTTGTCCACAGCGCCTTCATGCCTGAATACCGCTCTATGTCTTCAAAACGTCAGCAAACTGTTTTGCCACAGGCGCGAAAATTGGCGATCTTGCCCGTGAGGGCGCTTTCCCCGATGGCACCGAACACCGCCTCATTACCCACCACATAAGAGGGTGTACCCGTCACACCAAGACTGTTGGCCAGTTCATAGACTTTCTGCACGGCTTCATCATTGGGCCTTGCTTTCATTTCGGCACGCAGATCAGCTTCCTTGACGCCCAGACTTTCTGCAACCGCAATGACAGAGGCTTCGGTTGCATGGTCCCTGCTGCCCAGTATGGCCAGATGGAATTGCTGATACTTTTCGGGCGCAAGTGCCTTGAAAGCAGACGCAACCTTGTGGGCAGCCACAGAATCCGGTCCAAGGATAGGGAATTCCTTCAGTACAAACCGCACATTGGGATCACTGGAAATGATGTTGACCATGTCGTGAACTGCCCGTTTGCAATAGCCGCAGTTATAGTCGAAAAATTCAACAACGGTCACGTCGCCCTTGGGGTTGCCCAGAACCACATCATCTGGCGAGTCAAAAATGGCTTGCTTGTTGGCAATGACAGCGGCGGTCGCCTTGGCATTCTGGGCTTCTGCCTGCCTGGTTTCCAGTGCCCGTTGGACATCCAGCATGATTTCAGGATTGGCAATGAGATATTCCTTGATGAAATCTCCCATTTCCTTTTTCTGGGCATCATCCAGCGCATTGGCCGCAACCGGCAAGCTGACACTCGCACACAGTGCCACCAGTGCCGCACCCGCAACGTTTCCCATTTTCACGCCCATATCGGACCCTTTTCAAAACCGGTTTTGCCACATTCCTGCCATCCGTCCGTCAATATCCGGTTAACAGGCGATTGTGGCGCTTTATAGGGTTAAACGCGCGTGAACCCAACAAAAAAATGCGTGATTCAGGTTGCTGTTTCCAACGCAAAACCCCGGCATTGCGGCCGGGGTCAAAATCTTTTCAAAACAGGATCCTGTCAGAAGAAACCGCCACGCTTCTGCCACCAGCCGCCTTTTTTAGGCTTCGGATCATCACCGTCCGTCAATGACGATGATGTCAAAACCGGCTCGGTTGCCAGAACAGGCTTCGGCTCTTCGGCAACGGCTTCCACTGCGCCAGCTTCGTCCGCAACAGGTTCGGCTGCGGCCGGTTCCGGGGCAGGGGCTTCGCTGACAGTTTCAACAACAGTTGCCGGCACTGCGGTTTCAACCAGCACGTCTTCGGAAACAGGTTTCCCGGCTGTTGCCTTGGTCGCCGTGGCCTTGGGTTTGCGGGTCCGTTTCGGCTTGGCAGGCTTTGCCTCCTCAACCGCTGCAGCCCCTGTTTCAACAGCATCAGGCGTTTCGGCAATCACCGCAGCCTGAGGCTCAACACTGTCAGCGTCCAGAGTTCCAGCTACGGTTTGGGCTTCCACAACAGGTTCATCAGCGTTGTTGCCAACCGTGTCATCAGACTGGTCGTCGTCGCCGGCTTCGGCTGCTTCTGCGTCGGTAACACCGGCGTCATCAAACCTGTTGCGTTTGCCTCCGCGCTTTCCACGCCGTCGACGTTTCCGCTTCTGGTTGTCTTCGCTGCTCTCGGTTGTGCTGACGGCTGGTGTAACATCGCTTTCGTCTGCATCATCATCGTCATCGCCATCTGATTCCATATCCGAAGCGCCATTTTCATCAAGCGATGAGGTTTCACCGTTCTGGCCCGGACCACGGTTGCCCCGGCGGCGGCGGCGGCGCTTGCGCTTGCGGTTGGCCGGATCATCAGATTTTATCGGATCGCCCTGAACCTTTTCGGCAACGGCTTCTGTAATCTCTTCTTCATCCTCGTCGATTTCTTCCTCGACGATGCTATCGTCGTCTTCTTCCATCACCGGCTCGAAATGCAGGATATCTTCGATCTTGACGGGGTTTTCGACGGCTTCACCGCGATCAATCGCAAAATGCTGTGCACCGACTTGCGCGTCGGCTTCAATGATGATGGAAACACCAAAGCGGTTTTCCAGATCAATCACGGTGCCGCGCTTGTGGTTGAGAATGTACAGTGCGTTTTCCGGCGTGGTACGTACAGTGATATTGTGCGTCGTGTTTTTCAGAAGAAATTCTTCCACGCCACGCAGGACATGCAGCGCAACAGACGAGGCAGAGCGGATGTAACCCGTGCCGACGCAATGCGGACAAACCTGCATCGTGCTTTCCAGCACGGAGGCCCTAATGCGCTGGCGCGACATTTCCAGAAGACCGAAATGCGAAATACGGCCAACCTGAATGCGGGCCCGGTCGTTTTTCAGGCAATCCTTCATCCGCTTCTCAACGGCGCGGTTGTTGCGCTTTTCTTCCATATCGATGAAATCGATCACGATCAGACCGGCCAGATCGCGCAGACGCAACTGGCGGGCCACTTCCTCGGCCGCTTCCAGATTGGTTTGCAGCGCCGTATCCTCAATCGAGTTCTCGCGGGTCGAACGTCCCGAGTTCACATCCACAGCCACCAGCGCCTCGGTCTGGTTGATGATGATATAGCCACCGGATTTCAGCGTCACCTGTGGCTGCAACATGCGGTCAAGCTGCGCTTCAATCCCGGAACGCGAGAAAATCGGATGGACATCGCGGTATGGCTGAACGACCTTGGCATGGCTCGGCATCAGCATTTTCATGAAGTCCTTGGCTTCACGATAGCCTGCCTCGCCGGCGACAACGATTTCCGAAATATCCTTGTTGTAAAGATCGCGGATCGAGCGCTTGATCAGGCTGCCTTCTTCATACACCAGACACGGTGCCGTTGATGCAAGGGTCAATGTGCGAACGTTTTCCCACAGGCGGAAAAGATATTCAAAATCGCGCTTGACCTCAACCTTGGTGCGGTTGGCACCGGCGGTGCGCAGGATAACACCCATGCCCTGCGGAACTTCCAGTTCGCGGGCGATTTCTTTCAGGCGCTTGCGGTCCTGAAGATTGGTGATCTTGCGGGAAATACCGCCGCCGCGTGCCGTGTTCGGCATCAAAACCGAATAGCGACCGGCCAGCGACAGATATGTTGTGAGCGCTGCACCCTTGTTGCCGCGCTCCTCCTTGGCAACCTGCACCAGCAGGATCTGCCGGCGCTTGATAACCTCCTGGATGCGGTACTGCTTGCGCGGCTTGCGCATGATGCGATCCGGAACCTCTTCCATGGCATCTTCGGCACCGACTGATTCAATCACTTCTTTGTCATCGCCGACGAAATCGTCATCGTCGTCGTCATGGCGGGAGCCAGCATGATCAACGTGTTCTGAAATGCTGTCTGTTTCCACCATGGCTGCCATTGAGCCATTGGACGGTTCATCACCCGCATCAGCCGAACTGTCGGATACGTCAGAATCGCCGTCCGGGGCTGCGTCCCCTGCAGCAGCATCACTCCTGGTGCGGCTACCACGCGGCGCACGACGGCGGCTTTTTGCCTTGGCCGCAACCGGCGCGTCTGCCTGTGGAAAAGCATCGCCCACATCCGGCTGTTCCTCCAGGGAAAGGTCGGTTGATACCGGACCGGATGAAGCTGTTTCTACAGTCTCCATGTCCTCGTCGCGGCGATGGTCTTCTGCTTCTGCCCTCAAAAGGGCCTGGCGGTCTGCCAGCGGGATCTGATAGTAATCAGGATGGATTTCGGCAAAGGCCAGAAATCCGTGGCGGTTGCCGCCGTAGTCCACAAAGGCCGCCTGCAATGACGGCTCAACACGGGTTACCTTCGCAAGATAGATATTGCCGCGTATCTGTTTCTTGTGCTGGGATTCGAAATCGAATTCTTCTATCCGATTGCCGCGGATAACAACAACGCGCGTCTCTTCTGCATGAGACGCATCAATAAGCATTTTTTCTGCCATAAAAGCTCAACTCCTCGACGCCTTCGGGAGAGAGCAGGCCAAATATTCCTTGAGAATTTTGGGATACTGAAATCAGCCGCAACGCCGGATAAACAAGTCCCTGCCAGGGCAACAAGAGTGCGCATCAGCCAGAATGCAGCCGGGACTTGTCTGTCCCGATGCTGATCAGTCTCTGACAACAACCTTTGCGACAACGTCTTCATGCCAAACAGGAATGCCAATACCAAAGACCAAAAAGGTCCGATGAATTTGCTCTCCACGAGCAATCGGTGGTCAACCACCGGGTACGCGACCGGCCACCGCCGGAATACAAATAACCAAACCATGGAATTTTAAGCCTTGACGGCAGATGATCGCCCGTTCCGTCGCCTATCAAAACTTGATTGGCAGCATGTCCGAAAACGATTCTATCCCGTCCACTCAATAATTCTGAAAGGAGTTTCTATGTATTCTTTCCTTCAAAAGCAAGGGAAAAGCCAAATCGGCCATAATTTCGATCCATTGGGACATATAGCAGATTCGCCGGTTGGCTGAGAATGCCAAATCAGGTTAACGCATAACAAGGGGTTTCCCGGCATCAGATCCTTGAGGCATCGTCAAACAGCGGCAAATTGCAAGGAACAGCGATTGAAAAAAGTCTTGGAAAAACGATCACGCTACCATGGTTTTCCGGTATTTCTGGCGAGTGTTGTGCTTGTGTTTTGTGCCGTCATGCGTGTCGATGTCGCGGCGTCCGAACCCTTGCTGGCCTATGCCGCTCGCATAGCAGGCGACGATGCGCGGACCAGAATTGTCATAGACTTTGCAGCAAAGCCCGCTTTCTCCGTCCATTATCTTGCCAATCCTGACCGCATCATCATTGATCTGGATGAAACATCTTTTGGTTTTGTGCCAGACCAGCTTGAGGCGCGCGGGCTCTATTCTGACATACGGTATGGAACAATGACGGCAGGAAAGTCGCGCATCGTCCTGACGCTGAAACGGCCTTCACGCCTTGCCGTCGCCGAAGTGCAGAAGAATGAGCAGGATTCCGGCTACCGCCTTGTTCTGGACGCGGAAATGGCAAAACAGGAACAATTTTCAGCTTTGGTGAAAAACCAGAACTGGCAGCAGGGTGCGGGCAAGTCTGCCCGCAGCGACAGGATCGGGGCTGCCGCCATCGAAACTTCGCCGTCGACCTATATCATTGCCGTGGATGCCGGGCATGGTGGCATTGATACAGGTGCTTCCGGTGTGGACAGCAAGACCGAGGAAAAGACAATCACACTGGATTACGCCATAAGTCTTGCCAGGGCCCTCAATCTGGAACCGGGTGTCAAGGCCATTCTGACGCGGGATTCCGATGTTTTCCTGTCCTTGTCAGAGCGTGTGATGATCGCCCGGCAGCAGAATGCCAACCTGTTCATATCCATCCATGCGGATACCTTGCAGCAAAAGGACATTCGCGGCGCAACAGTCTATACCATTTCCGACAAGGCATCCGACAGCCTTGCCGCAGATCTGGCGCGTCGTGAAAACAAGTCGGATGAAATTGCAGGTGTTCCCATTGAAAACGAACCTGCAGACGTTGCGGACATTCTCATCGATCTTGCCCGCCGCGAAACACAGGCTTTTTCCATCAATCTGGCCAGCAACATTGTCAAATCCTTTGAAGGCCAAATTCGCCTGATCAACAATCCGCATCGCCATGCCGGCTTCCAGGTGCTGCAAGCGCCGGATGTGCCGTCCGTGCTGCTGGAACTCGGATTCCTGTCCAATCCGGATGATGAAAAAATGTTGCTGGACCCGGGTTTTCGCGACAAGACGGTGTCACTTATCGTCGATGCTGTCAGGCAGTATCGCGGCAACCCGTCTTCCGTGGCAAATTGATGTCGCAGGATGGTGGCTTGCGGGTGTTTTGCGCATGCGAAGCCTCCGGCATTACGGGCACTGTTGATAAAAGCATGCCAGGCCCTAATTTGTTCACATTCTGCACCTTATTGGAGATCATGATAGTGCTGCTTCGGTATTGTGCAAGGGTCGAGGCGGGAATATGAACCGGCCTTGAATGCAAGTTGCGAAACCTTGAATGCAAGTTGCGAAAAAAGTGTAAAGATGAAAAGTCGAAATGAAAAAGTGTCTGCCTGAACCAGATTGATCGCGACAGGCTCAGGGGTGAAACACTTTCAAAAGGGTGATCCGGAACCGTGCATGCCGCACCGCACCGGGATTGGAATATATGATCAGATTGATTGGCTATTTTTTCGGACTGGGGACGATCCTGTTTTTCGGGGTTGCTGCTGCTGCTGCGCTGTACTTGAATCAGGTGTCGAAAGATCTGCCGGATTATGAGGTGCTCAACAGCTATGCACCGCCTGTGACAACACGTGTGCATGCCGGTGATGGATCACTGATGGCAGAATATGCCCGTGAGCGCCGGTTGTTTTTGCCCATTCAGGCCATACCTGATCGCGTCAAGGCGGCGTTTCTGTCGGCCGAAGACAAGAATTTCTATACGCATCCGGGCCTGGATGTTCAGGGTCTCGCCCGCGCGGTTCTGGTAAATTTGCAGAACTTTGGTTCTGGTCGCCGCCCGGTTGGTGCCTCGACCATTACCCAGCAGGTCGCCAAGAACTTCCTGCTGTCGGGTGATCAGACCATCGACCGCAAGGTGAAGGAGGCTATCCTCTCGCTGCGCATCGAGCAGGCCTATTCCAAGGACCGCATTCTGGAACTCTATCTGAACGAAATCTTTTTCGGGATGAATTCTTACGGTATCGCAGGTGCAGCCCTGACCTATTTCGACAAGTCCGTGACAGAGCTTTCGATTGCTGAATGCGCCTATCTGGCGTCCCTGCCAAAGGGGCCATCAAATTACCATCCTTTCCGTCATCCGGAAGCGGCCATGGAACGGCGCAACTGGGTCGTGGATCGCATGGTGGAAAACGGTTATGTCACCAAGGAAGAGGGTGAAGCCGCAAAAGCTCAGCCGCTAGGTGTTACGCCGCGCAAACAGGGGACATACCTTTTCGCATCCGACTACTTTGCGGAAGATGTCCGTCGTCAGCTCATCGAGCGTTATGGCGAAAATGCACTATACGAAGGCGGTTTGTCTGTTCGTACATCCTTTGACCCAAAGCTGCAGGTGTTTGCACGCAAGGCCTTGCAGGACGGATTGCTGGCCTATGATGAGCTGCGGGGCTATCGCGGGCCGGTCAAAACCATTTCCGTGGCCGGTGACTGGGGTCCGGAACTGGGCAAGATCGATGGCCTGTCCGATGTGCCGGAATGGAAACTTGCCGTTGTTCTGGCGGTCGATGGCGACGGTGTTGATATTGGCCTGCAACCGTCCAGGGATGTGGCTGGCAAGATCACGCAGGAACGGGTCAAGGGGCGTATTGACGCCAAGGATATGAAATGGGCTTTCCGCTCGGCTGTGCCGGACAAGAAGAGCAGCAAGTCACCGCTGGGTGTTCTGCAGAGCGGTGATGTTGTCTACGTGTCAGCCAGGCCAGGCCAGGACGGCTCATACCGTCTTCAGCAGCCTCCCAAGGTGCAGGGCGGCATGGTCGTGATGGATCCGCATACCGGTCGTGTCCTGGCCATGGTCGGCGGTTTCTCCTACGCCCAGTCCGAGTTCAACCGCGCAACACAGGCGATGCGCCAGCCCGGTTCGTCTTTCAAGCCGTTTGTCTATGCGGCGGCACTGGACAATGGCTACACGCCGGCATCGGTTATCCTTGATGCGCCATTTGAGCTCGTTCAGAATGGCAAAGTGTGGAGTCCTGACAATTACGGCGGTGATTCGGCCGGTCCCTCGACACTGCGCCTGGGCATCGAAAAATCCCGCAACCAGATGACGGTTCGTCTGGCCAATGACATGGGCATGAATACGGTTGCCGAATATGCCGAACGTTTTGGTATCTATGACAAGATGCAGCCGGTACTTTCGATGGCACTGGGATCGGGTGAAACCACGGTTCTGCGGATGGTCTCTGCCTATGCCGTTCTGGCCAACGGCGGGAAACAGATCAAGCCATCCATGATCGACCGGATTCAGGACCGTTACGGTAAAACTATTTTCAAACATGAAGAGCGCATTTGCGAAGCCTGCAACGCCGACAGCTGGCACAACCAGGAAGAACCGGCCGTGGTAGACAATCGCGAACAGGTTCTCGATCCCATGACCGCCTACCAGATCACTTCGATGATGCAGGGTGTCATCCTGCGGGGTACGGCTGCAGGCAAGGTTAATCTTGACCGTGATGTTGCGGGCAAGACGGGCACCACCAATGACGAAAAGGACGCATGGTTCGTGGGTTATACGCCGGATCTGGTGACAGGTGTCTATATCGGCTTTGATAATCCTGCACCTTTGGGACGCGGAGCCACGGGTGGTTCTGTAGCCGCGCCGATTTTCAATGAATTCATGCAAAAGGCGGATGAGGGCATTCGCCCGACAAAATTCATCGTGCCAAATGGCATGAAACTGATCCCGGTGGACCGCAAGACCGGTATGCAGGCCGCCGAAGGCCAGCCCGGTTCGATTATTGAAGCCTTCAAGCCGGGGACTGGTCCGGCAGATGTATTTTCTGTAATCGGTATGGATGAATACATGCCTCCGGAGCAAATTCTGCAATCTTCACCGCAGGCACAGGATGCGGTCACAAGCGGGCAGGGCGGCCTGTTCTGATCTGATATACCTCACCCGTGATATATAGGGCTTTACTTCTTGAGGCCTGCAAACTAATGCACGGCCTTCAGGATTGGTGATGTGGGAACGAAGACATGCGGACTGAAATCGAGAATATTGTTGATGAAATCAAGCAGGCGGTTGCCCTGCTGAGGAGGCATCTTTGACTGGGATCAGGCCATAAGGCGTCTGGACTGGTTGAACAACAAGGCAGAGGATCCGACCCTCTGGAATGATGCGGCGGAAGCGCAAAAACTGATGCGCGAACGCCAGCAGCTGGATGACAGCATTTCCGGTGTCAAAAAGCTGGAACAGCAGCTTGCCGACAGTATCGAGCTGATCGCACTGGGCGAGGAGGAAGGCGATGACAGCCTGATTGCCGATGCCGAAGAGGTTATTCGTGGCTTGCGGGTAGAGTTTGCCCGCCGTCAGGTCGAAGCCATGCTGTCCGGCGAGGCAGACAGCAACGACACCTATCTGGAAGTTCACTCCGGTGCCGGCGGAACCGAAAGTCAGGACTGGGCCAACATGCTGCTGCGCATGTATACCCGCTGGTCCGAACGGCAGGGTTTCAAGGTTGAACTTCTGGAAATCCATGATGGCGAAGAAGCCGGTATCAAGTCGGCCACGCTTCTGGTCAAGGGCCACAATGCCTATGGCTGGCTGAAAACGGAATCGGGCGTCCACCGTCTGGTGCGGATTTCGCCCTATGACAGCAATGCCCGCCGCCACACATCCTTCTCTTCTGTATGGGTTTACCCTGTGGTGGATGAATCGATCCAGATCGATATCAATGAAAGCGATTGCCGCATTGATACCTACCGGTCGTCCGGTGCGGGCGGACAGCACGTCAATACCACGGATTCTGCCGTGCGGATCACCCATATGCCCAGCGGCATTGTGGTCCAGTGCCAGCAGGAACGCTCGCAGCACAAGAACAAGGCCAAAGCCTACGACATGCTGCGCGCCCGGCTCTATGAGGCCGAGCTGAAAAAGCGCGAGGAAGTGGCCAACGCACAGGCGTCTTCCAAGACCGATATCGGCTGGGGCCACCAGATCCGCTCCTATGTCCTTCAGCCCTACCAGCTGGTCAAGGACATGCGCACAGGTGTGGAATCGACTGCACCGCAGGACGTTCTGGACGGGAAGATTTCGGAATTCATGGAGGCAGCCCTTGCCCATCGCGTCACGGGCGGAGCCGATATGGTTGTGGATGATCTGGCCTGATCCGGATCACTTTCACGTCTGAACATTATGCAGGGCCGGCAATCAGTTGCTGGCCCTGCCGGTATTCAGCTCACCGAACTCGTTGACGATGACTGTAAAGGCGTCATTCTCCGCATCGTCCGGATCTGTGCGCAGATAAACGGTCGCAAACAGGCCCGGCTCCGTGCGCATACCGTTCGAGGCCTCGGCGCGAATGTCTGTGACATAGGGATGGAGCCGGTTCAGCTCATCGATACCAACAGTTGAAACGACCTGCGGTCCGGTATCGGTCATGGCAACCTGTTGCAGATAGACCTTTGCCGAGCGATCCGCCTGCCGGACAGAGACAAGCTTGTAATAGCCCTTGCGATGACTGCCCGCAAGTTCGGTCTGCGTCTGCCAGAACCCGGTGCTCACCACGAAAGTGACTGACGGCGGCAACAGGTCAACATCCTCACTCCTCGCCACCGATGCAATCATCAGAAAGGCCGAAAGCAGACAGAATCGTAATGGCCGGGTCATGCACATGATCCTAATTGGAAAATTGTTCGGCAATGATGCGGTCTGACCAGGATTGGTCAGGGTCTGAAAGGATGCGGGCCGTGATGTTTTTGGACTGGACAATCCGCACATGGGTGACGGACTTGACCTCATAGTGATCCGCCACCGCATTGACCGGTCGCTTTTCGCCTTCCAGAATGGTGATATCGACCGTGACCCTGTCCGGAAGCAGCGCACCGCGCCAGCGGCGGGGCCGAAACGGGCTGACAGGAGTAAGCGCCAGAAGGGGCGATTCCAGCGGAAGGATGGGGCCGTGGGCCGAAAGATTGTACGCCGTGGAACCTGCAGGCGTCGACAGAAGGATACCATCACAGATCAACTCCTCCAGCCTTACGCGCCCATCGACCTCCACGCGCAATTTGGCGGCCTGGTAGGACTGGCGAAACAGTGCCACCTCATTGATGGCCAGATGCATGTCCTTGCTGTTATTGGCATCGGTCGTGTGCATTTCCAGCGGATAGATAGTGTTTTCCACGGCCGCCAGAATGCGCTCGCGCAGAAAGGCCGTGGCAAATCTGTTCATCAAAAACCCGATGGAGCCGCGGTTCATACCGTAAATCAGCTTGCCGGAATTCATCGTTGCATGCAGGGTCTGCAGCATGAAACCGTCGCCACCAAGCGCGACAATCACATCGGCATCCTTCGGATCACTGTTGCCATAGAGGCCGACCAGATCCTTCAGCGCGGATTCGGCTTCCGGCGTCCGGGACGAAACGAAAGCAAGGGATGTGAAACTGCGGGAATCGCTCATGGTCTGTTGCGGCCTTTCTGTGTTGTCTTATGGTGCTACAGGAATTCGGTGTCAGAGAAAACCGCTTCTTCGCCGATGCTTTCGCAATGCCGGCAAAACCGGACTTTCTGGAATCCGCACCAAAAAAAATCCCGCCAATGCATTTTTAGACTTTACATGAAACAGAAATATGATACCTCCCACCGCGGTTGCCCTTGTAGCTCAGTTGGTAGAGCACCTGATTTGTAATCAGGGGGTCGCGGGTTCGAATCCTGCCGGGGGCACCATATCATTTTGTGACATGTCGATGTTTCCTATCATTTTGAAGGGCATTGATATTTTAGCGGTTCGATAGCCCTCGTTTCGAACGTAGGGTAGTCTCTCGGCGAACACGAGTTTGAGGACTGCACGGCGGTCTTCCAGTTTTTCGGAATTCCAAAGTTTACAAGGGTTTGCGAGAAAATCGAATGCGGTTCGATAGGTTTCGCCGAAACTGAGCAATGGTTTGCCGCAGGAAGAGACTTTTTCTTTCAGCAAAGCTTTTTGCGTCTCAAGGTCCTTGATCTTCTTTTCATAGGCAGCAACCACGGAATCGCTGGACGCATCAACGATGCGGTCAAGAAGCTGATCCACCTTGCGTTCTATCAGGCGAATGTCGCCTTCCAGTGTTGCCCCTTGCGTCTTCGTGTTCGCCACCTTGTCGTCCCACAGATCGCGGAACATCTCGAACGCGAGATGGAACATGCCTTCGGACGGTTTCAGATCGAGAAGCAGGTTTGCAAAATCGCCTTCGATCTTTTCCTTGCGGATGGATTTCCGGTAATCGACACATCCCTTGGTATCGCAGAGGTAATAGGGATAGTGGGAACTTCTCCCCTTTGACCAGCATGCCGTCATAGCCTCACCGCAATGGCCACAGGTGACGAACCCGCGCAATGGGAAGTCTTCATGCAGGTCTTTGCGTGCAGGAGCCTTGAGGACGCCGTTGCGGCGGTCCTGCACGGCCTTCCATGTCTCAAGACTAATTAGCGGCTCATGCTTGGCGGGGACGAGGTTCAGGCCCCATTCCTCATTGCTGATATAGCCCGCGTATATCGGGCGGGCGAACAGTTCGATGACACGTTCGGGATGCACTTCGCCCTTGCGGTCTTTTGGCCATGCGGGGCAGGATTCCAGAAAGCGTTTCACTTCAAACAGCGTTTCAAAACGCCCCGACGCAAAGCCTTCCAAAGCTTCCGTAACGATGGAAGCTAGCGGCTCATTGCGCACCAGCATTTTCCCGTGTCCGGTAACACGCTCTATCCGGTAGCCGACTGGAGCGCGAAATACCCAATAACCACCCATTGCGCGGGCACGCATGCGGTTCTTCGTTTGCTCGCCGTTCTTCTGCCTTTGATGCTGCGATACAGACGCCAGAAGGTTTTCCACAAGGATGGAATCGGAATCCTCCCCGAACTCGATGGACGGACTTTCGAGCTTGCCGCCTGCATTGCCGATGGCGGTGCGAAGCTGCAAATGCGCCTCCAGCCCACGGGCAAGGCGGCTGATGTCGTCGATGATAACGACACACCCTTGGGTGCGATGCTTTTTAAGAAAGTTGAGCATGGCGATCATGGCGGGACGTGACGCACTGCCGCCGCTGATATCGTCGCGGAAGACCTCAACCACATCATAGTCTTTATAGGATGCGTATTCGCGGCACCGCGTTTCCTGTGAGCCAAGGCCATCCCCGTCGCGAACCTGCTTGGCACCGGACACGCGGCAATAGATGACGGCCTTCTGGATACGGGATGGTTTCATGATCTATCGCTTTCTCTTCCGCCGTCTTCCGGCATGATGCTCGAAAGTGGCGGACAGGTCTTTGTCTGAGTCTGTGGGATCGTCTGCAAAGTGTATCACGGGAGGAATCCCCGTTTCATCTTTTGCCTGTGTTTCGTCCACATGCTTGCGGCATTGCTGGACGGGATCATCCCCAAAAGCCCTATCCACGAAGCTGCGCATGATGGTGTAGAGCGACAAAAGCAGTTCCGTCTTGCGCTCTTCCGTCATGTCGAGATGATCGACGTGGCGGCGGTATTTGTCCAGATCGACGGACAGCGGGACAGCAACGGGCCGCACGTTGGCGGCGTCGGGTATGGCGGCGGAAGAGTGAGCAAAGATGTCTCCAACGCCGCTTTCCATGGTCCTGCTGTTCTGCCGTTTCCTTTTCTTGTTGCGCGTCATCTGCCAATCCCGTCCGGTCAGGCATTGAAAGAACAATACAGGAACACTCGTCCTGAGTGCAAGAGAATTAATTCCTATAATTTCTGCTTGAACTTGGAGTCGAGAACGGTGGATTTTTCATGGAAAATCAGGTGCAGCGGATCGACCTGTTTGTGCCCGCCGAGATAACGGGCGATACGGATGTCGCCCAGCGTCTTCATTTTCGAGGTCAGCCGTTCTTTCAGCAGGGTCGCGGCATAATTTCAATCAGGGAGAACGGGGTTTTCGGGGGCGCGAAGACCGGATATTTTCCGGCATAGAGGCCGAGGAAATTGCCGCTGGCGGGATCGTGCATAGTGCGGGCGACGAGTTCGGCCCACGTGGCTTCACGGCCCGTGCCGTGATCCGTCGAAGCTTCCGCCGTCTTCGCCAGATTTTTGCGGAGCTTGTAATCTTTCATCCCAAGCATGATCGCTTTCAACGCCGTGGGTATCGCCATGGCGGAGCAAAGCCCCGCCACAGCCATGGAGCCGCCAGAGGCGGACGGCCAGAATTGCCACGCCGCACTGGCGCACAGTGCCGCCAGAAGCGCGTTGCCGTTGACGGGGCCGCTTTTGGGGCGGACAGGAATGCTCATCGGGCATCCTCCCGATGATCGCGGAAGGCCATGGCCTGTTCGACGGCGAACCGGACGGCGCGAAGCCGCCCGATGGGGCCGAAGTTCGTCGCCACGTCATCGTCCCGCAGGGCCATCGAGTGAACCCTCAAGACGCCGAAGCGTAAGGATACGATGATGGCCGCGACGGACAGGCCCGTGAGCGTCACGGCCTCCACCGCCAGCAGATACCGCCAGAAGCCGATGGAAAAACCAATCAGGCCAGCCGCAGGCAGGCCGACGAACAGCACCAGCGGCCTTTGCACGGAGACATATTCGATTTGTCCGAGCGCGTAGGTTTTGCGCGGGGTGCGCAGCAGGGTTTCGGACACCTGAAACCCGCCGCCCTGATAGAAGACAGGTCGTTCCATCACGCGCCTGCCTTTGCCGAGCAAATGCCCGCGCCAAAAGTCTGCGCCATGCGTTCACCGAACGCCTTGAGGGGAGCCGGACGGATGAGGCCCAGCGTGCCGGAGAAAATCGCCCACTCGGTGCGCGTATCGGCAATGGCGGCGTCGGCCACGCATCCGCAGACATCACCCGCCTTGCCAAGCGTGGTGGCGGTGTCATTCTTGATGCGCTCTACCGAGTGATTGTAAGCGTCAACGGCGGCGCGTTTTTGCTCTTCATACTGGCGCAGGGACATATTGAGCGTCTGGTCGATCCCGAACATGCCCAGTCCCATACGGTTCAGGTCACGCATCATCGGGTTGTTCTGCAAGGCCCGCAGTTGGGATGCGGCCATTTCCTTCGACGCATCGACGGCAGGCGGGGGAAGCTCTTCCGCCTGCCGTTTGGCGGCATTCAGCGTCATCTCGCTGAAATTGCGCTGGCACATCGGCAGATGGTCGGCGCGAACGATACGGGTTGCAACTTCGGGGCCTATGACGAGGTAGTTGGCACCGGCCCACAATGCGACCGCCGCAACGGCGGCTTTCGGGGCGATGTCGGATAGAAGTTTCAGCATGTTCGCTTCTCCTTGTTGCGAAACGGGATTCCGGCTTTAAAAACCGTGAAATCTGTTTCGCTCTGGAAAAGCCGAAGCGTCTTTTTATGGGATAACCCGAAGGTCAACGCCGCGCCAGAGGGGCCGCGCCGCAACTATACAAGCAAAACCGCTGGCAATGCCGAAACGGCTTTGTTATCTCTTTGCGATGCAACGGGAAATTCGGTCATGGTGAAGACTGAAAATGCAAAACGCAAGCGGCGGACGAGGCCGCTATACTTTTCCGCCAAGATCAGCGATTATCAGTTCAGGAAGGTGTTATGGCATTTCGTGCTGGACGATACGGCGGCGCAAGCGGCGCGGCATATCAACCTGAGCGTTAATTCCATCAGCGCGATTTATGGCAAGCTTCGGAAGTTCTTTTTCGAGGTCGGGCTGTTCACCGACATCTATAACGGGGGCGACCCTAAACAGGGGACGGGCTTCGAGGATGAGGAAGAGTTTGAGTACAGGCTGATCGGGTTTCATTTGAAACGGGATGCCGCCAAGCGGGGACTGCATTCACCGCCGGATGGGCCGGATTATCATTTTGCCGAAAGCCATTGGAGGTTTCATTTTGATATCCTGAACGAGGGACGCCCGAATGACGCCATTCACATGATGATGTTCGGCCATCTTCTCGAAATCATCCGTTGTTGCGGTCCCGTGGGATTGCCGCCTATGCGCAGGCGGGAGGGACTACAAATCGTTCTTCAACAGATGGATCGGCGCATTCTTTGGATGGAGAGAAATTTGCAGTCCTTTGCAAACAGGAAAACGAGAGCGGCCCTCAAGAGCATACGGTCGGCGTAAACCAGAGACGTGCTTTGGCGCAGATTTTAGGCTAGTGCAGTGTAAGCTCAAGACCGTTGGGAGGAACAGGATGAGGAACAAGAGAATCGGTTTTGCTTCCATTAGCCGTGAAGAAGTCCGCTGGGCAATCGCGAATATTCGCCCACTCAAGGCAGGAATGAACATATATTCTCTTCAAGTCGAGATCCCTGCAATCAACGAGGCGGACATTGAAGTCGCGGGCCGCATTGATACTGCCGGAAGAACGCTGACAGGCATTGTAAATGAATTGTCCCAGAAATTTGAGCATTGTGATCAAGCTGCCGTAAGTTGTTTTGGTCCGTTTGTACCACCGAAAGCTGGCGCTTCAGTTGACAATCCTATAATTGCGTATTTTCAGACTGACCTTGACGCTGGTGGAAAAAGTCTCATCGATCTTTTTCTGGCGTCTCCTTACTGGGCAGGCAAACCAAAACCATTTATAATAACGGACGCAGCTTCTATCGCCCTAGGCGAATATTATACGCGATTTCAAAAGCGGCTTGCCCCTTTCAAGTCGGATATCAACGATCAGGATGACACTGACATTTACGCACGAAAAACGCTCGTGGCGCTCATTCTTGGTAAGGGTGTCGGCGGTGGCACTGTCATAGGGGGGCAGATACCGCCGTTTCAGTATCATCCAGAGATGGGACACGCGCCCATGCAGCGCATGGAAGGTGACAAGCGTCCAAACACTGAATGCTTGTTTCATAAGGATTGTGCTACGGGGATGCTAGCGCGGACAAAACTACCCCGAGAAAAAAACGGAGAGATTTCGAATGAAGGATTAGAACTGTTTGCGTTTTATGCTGCGCAACTCTGCGCAACCGTAACCTATATGATTGGCCCTGACGCAATTTCGCTAAGCGGTAGTATGATACGGGATTACCCCGAGACGGTCGACATGATAAAGGCTTCATTTAAGCAAATCCTGCGGGTTCGGCGTGCCGCGAACGATGGCCGCCTGTGGATTGCACAAGAGAGTGATGACGCTCAAGAGGACTACATCAGTGCTTCTGATCCGCGCAGTTCCGTCATGGGAACACTCATTCATGCGCTGAATTATTCTCGATATGCCGATCTACGAGCGCGAGCCAAAAAAAGAGAGAACTAAAGGCAATGGTAGCAAGTTCAAATAGCATGCCAAACGATTCTAATCCCATCCCCTTCAAGAACGACGAACATCAAGCTCTTTTGGAGAAATTGTGGGTGTCTCGTAGTGAGCCACTGACAGAGCAAAAGGACGTGAAGGACCGCAAGAGGCGAAAAAATCGGGCCGATTTGGATACGGACCGACATTTCGAGGCTGGGAAAACGCCAAGTAACTCGCCTTCGCGAGAAAAATCTTCGGGTGAAAACGCTAATAAGTTGCAATTAGGAGGTAAAATCGGGCATGCTCCACCAGTAATGCCCGATGATATTGATGATTTACGTGATTTTTTGAGAAACGATGCCTCAGTTCAAAAACTTAGCGACGATGACAAGGGCCGCCTGAAAAAAATTAATATAGATTTCGTTGCAGCTGCCCAAGATGGAAATGTGGTTACTCTTCTTCTTAAGGTGCCGAAATCTACAATAGAATCAGGTGCAAGGACGGTATTCATACCATTAGACGCTTTGCCAAATGACGAGGCAAAACAAAAGCGTCGAGAACTCATCCGCAACGAAGCCGAAGAGTTGCGTCAAAATCTTACGCCGGAACAACTTGCCGAACGTCGGAGAAAAGATGCTCTAAGAAAACAGGAAAAAAGGAATGAGGCACGACTTATAAAATAAATGTCCAAATGTCAGTGGACATTTATTATTTACCATAGTATCATTCATCTAGTTCGAGGCTGATTGTCAGTCCTTGCCAAGCTGGGAGACTTGAGATGGAACAGGTACAGAACACACCTTCGGAGAAGAATGATCTGCGAATTGTTGATGACAGCTATGTTAAGTCTTCTGAAATGATGCAGCGCGGAAAGTGGCTTCGGCGTATCGTCGTACCCATTTTGGTGGTTCTTGCAACCACGAGTCTTCTGGTGCCTCACGTAATTTATCGTATCACTCCAATACCTTGGGAGACCACGATGCACCTTTTAGAGGAAGCTATAAGTGAAGGGATGGTGAGCATATTGACGATGATAGAAAGAAGCTACGCCGATATAGGCCACGGACTTCTCATCCTCGCGGCGCTCTTTCATGCATATCTTCTCTACCGAGAAAGCAGGGAAGAGCCGAAGTACCGCTCCTTCAGAAATACTCTTACCGGTATTTGGTGCTCGATAGCGGTTCTGACGGCAACGGGGCTTTTCCTGCATAACGTGGATTTCGTGATGTCTTCTAACCTCGAAGTTCACACCTAAATCCGGTGGCGATGCGCTGAAGTTGCTCAGCCTTTTCGTCAAGCGTCAGAGCACCTCAAATTCAGAAACTTGAGGTGCTCGTCTTTTTCCAGACGACCGAACGCCAAGTGTGCGTCATCTGAACATTTGTCTCAGGCTGAATTATCATGCTCCAATAATGTTTGCCGGTATTCTCCTAGAGGAAGACGCATGAAGAAAATCGTCTACTCGCGCGAGCTTTGTGATGAACCGACCCTGTCGTACCCTTCGGGCACTTGCCCTGTCGTACCCTTCGGGCACTTGCAAGGTGTGTATTGCAATGCAAATCTGCTACGCAAATTTGCATTGCAATACCCTTGCCAAGGGCGCTACGCCCCGTTGGATCCCCGTCTGTGGTCCTCATCTGGCATAAAGCCGTCTTCAGACCATTGCACCGTTTGGCCGTTGCATCACCAGTCAGGCGCGTTCCTGCTCCCGACACCCATGACAGGGAAGACTTCGGTTCTTCCCTTGACCCATTCGAGCAAAGGCGTCGCCCCTTGCAGCCCCACGATGGCTTTCGCGCCCTCGACCACGACCACCGTTCCGTCCGTGGAATTCGGCACGGGCGAGATCGCGGCTCTCCCCGTGACCCCATCGCAAAAAGCCTGTTGCATATAATCCGCCCAAGCCATCAGCCTATCACGGCACGGCCAACCAGCTTGCACCGTCGGTGCATTTTTCGCATGCGCGAAAAACCGCCTATTGCAACGCTGCCGCTTATGCAATTTGTCCGCTTCCGTGATCGTCTGAACGTATCGGGCGGGGAACATCAGTGTGCCGCCCTTCGGGCGGGTTCAATCCTGCCTCCGGCACGGATCGAACAGGGAACAGACCGGAATCGGTCATATCTGCCCTTTCTGTCCGAGCGCGCGGGATAGGGTGTCCCGTCCCACCTTGTATTCCTTCGCAAGGCCCGTGATCGTGCATTCCGGCGATTGCAGACGCCGCCGTGCATCTTCGATCTGGGAGGCTTTTAGCTTGCGCGGACGCCCCAGAGTCTTGCCCCGCGCCCGTGCCGCCGCCAGTCCTTCCTTGGTCCGGCGCGACAACATGCGCCGTTCAAGCTCGCATTGCGCCGACATCACCGTGAAGAAGTAATAGCCATAGTCGGTGTTCACATCCACGGGGAGGTTTATCACCTGAAACCGCACCCCGCGCTGTTGCAGGGCGCTGAATTGGTTGAGGGCATCCCGTGCCGAACGGTAGGCCCGATCAAGGTCCCAGACCACAAAGACGTCACCGGCCTTGAGGCGGCGCATGACCTTTTCATAGACGGGGCGGATTTTGCTCACCGCTGAGAGCATTTCGACGTGCAATTCGTCACAGATGGCTTTTAGCCCGTCAATCTGCCTGTCCGGCCTCTGTTCTTCCGTTGAAACCCGTAAATATCCGATTTTCCTCATATTGCCCGCCATTCGAAATCATTACCGATTCCTGAATGCTATGCCGCAAAAACGTCCCTTTTTCCCTCGGCCCAAATGGCCATGAAACGACAGTAAATTTACAAATAAATCAGTCCGTAATTCTTCACCACAACTATAGGATAACAGAAATAAAGAATTTATGAAAATTGCACGAAAATCGGACGTATAATGGACGGGGATAACGGCGCATTTCATAATCTTAAACGTCATCTATCAGGGGCGTTGCTCTTCGTGGCCGCAGGATCAACTTCGGCTCACGCCGAAGCGATGACCGCAGGCGTTGTCGCGGAAAAGATGTCGGCAGAAGACCTCTATACATACGTTGCGGGTGTGGTGGAGGGCTTGGCTTACAGCCGACTACAGCAGGACGGTAAGAAAACCGAGGGCATGACGTGCATCTATGACTGGTTCTACAAGGACAAGGATAGCTTTGGCCGCATCGAGGCAATGTTCAAGGAAAACCCCAAATACCCGCCAGCCGCGATTGTAGCGGTTCTGGCAGAGGAAAAGTGCGGAGGATAAATGCAACTCGCCAATGGCCGGACATTGCGGGAAGAATTTGAGATCAGGCGGCAGGACCGACGCCGCGAGGAAGAGCGCGTTCTCGACACCAAGGAGGACCGTGAAAAGCGGGACAAGAAGGAAAAACTTGAAGAGCAACGGGCCGAAGATGACCTGTTCGAGCTTGCCGCAACACTTGCCCTCGCCACCGAAACGGAAATCACTGCGTTTCGGGTAAAACTCGATACCTATGACGAAGCCGCCGTCAAGGCACTCATGGAAAATGAGAAACTGCGCGAAGCCCTTCAACAGCATATCGACCGGATGTATGATGAAGCCCACATTCTGCCGGACGGTAGAAAGGTCTTCAAAAGCCGTGACGGTCTACGGGTTTACGACGAGAACGAAAACGAAATCTCGCGTGAAAAGATCGACCCCGACGAGATCAACGACAAATTGCCTCGCAGTGAGGACTTCTTTGAAGCCAAGAAATCCATGAAAAATCTGGATGAGCGTCGGGATCAAATTCATGAATTCCAGCGAGAGGCCGACGATATCCGCGAGGAGCTGGATGAAGGCGATGTAACGAAGAAACAGCTTTCGGACTTCGAGAAGCGGTTGGCCGACAAAATGCCGCCGGAAGTCGCGCAGGAAATGCCAGACCATGAACAATCCGAAACGCCGGACCAAAATCGGGATTTTGGCCGAGCGGCGGAAATCGCTCCAGTTCGCCCCGAAAGCAGGAACGTCGTGGTTCCAAGCGGGCCGTAATCTATTGTTACGCTTGTATATTAAGTGTGGTCTTCCTTCTGCACCATCCTGCTCCCCTAGACGAAATCTGTCTCGTTCACCGCAGGAGTATCATTTCCATTGACAGGTGGTGGTATATTTGCCACCATGGAGTGGATGATTACTTCACGCGAAACACGCCCGATTTCTTGGATCAATGGTGCCCGAAAAGCCTTTGATGATTTTCCAAGAGACGCACAGGACGAAGTGCTGGCGGCGTTGACCGTTGCAGCGGATGGAGGGTTTCCCTCGAACGCAAAGCCCCTGAAAGGTCTTGGTTCAGGCGTATATGAAGTGGCACTACGTTATCGAACGGATGCTTACCGAGCGGTTTATACCGTGCAGTTCGAGGGCGCGTTGTGGGTTGTGCATGCGTTTCAAAAGAAATCGAAAAGCGGCATCAAGACCCCGAAACAGGAGATAGATTTGGTCCTTGAAAGGATCAGGCGCTTGAAGGAGATTTTAAGATGAGCACGGACGATATGGAGTTGATCCACGGTAGCGGGAACGCTTTTAAGGATTTTGGACGGGCCGACGCCGATCTTTTGCAGGCGAAGGCACTGATGGCATCAGAGATCATTAAGATACTGGATGAACGGCAATGGACGACCCGCCGTGCGGAAGAAGCCACGGGCATCAGCCATGCGGATTTTTCCCGAATTCGCCGCGTCAATCTTGGCCGCTTCACTCTGGACAGGTTGATGGCTGTCCTGACGCTCCTTGGTCAAGACGTACAAGTATCCGTCAGTGTCCGTCCGCGCAGGAAAGACGCTTTCTTTGAGCCGGTGACTTTGTAAAAGTCTGCCTACATCCGCAAATGCCGCGATTGTCGGCGGCGAGGCGTATAGTCAGGATGATTGTCTGCGGTTTGCCTGAATGCCTCCGAAACCGACAATTCACGATAAAGTCGCGTGACCTCGTATGTATGAATGCGCCTTGCGGCCTTTATCTCCTGTTGCAACCGCTGGCGTTCTTCAAGCTGGCGTTCTATGAAAGCCTGTTTCTCCCGTGCATCGCGTTGGGCGGCGTCGGCAGTTTCTCGCTCGTTCTGATCCCGTAGTTTCGTATGCTTGCCTGTCACACGGTCCCACAGGCCGCGAAGGCCTTTGTTGAACCGTTCCCGCCGCTCGATGGCTTCCGTCGTCCAGCGTTCATCCTGCGCAGTTTGCAGTTCCTTCCGCGCCGTGCGGTGACGTTCCACCATCGCCAGCCGTTTCGCCTCAATCGCCTGTGCCGCTTTGGTAAATTCTTCCGTGACGGTTCCGGCAAAGCCTTTCAGCTTGTCGCGCACCATACGGGCGGTTTTCGCCTGTGTTTCTTCAACGGATGGCAAGGCGGCAATATCGCCCATGCGCTGAACGACATCCTTTGATTTTAAGTTGGTCCATCGCGCCACGGCATAAACTTCGCCGTGGGCATCGACGGCAACCACGGCGCGGCGATCACCACGGGCAAGGAAATAGCCGCGCTGTTCCATGGCCTGCTGAAACGCCTTGGCCGAATCCGACGAGGCCCAGCATTGCTGGAACAGTTCCTTGATGGCGCGGGGGTCTTGTCCCGTTCGCTTCGCCTGAAACCATTCCTTCTGATTGAAGTTCAGCGGATTGCGTAAGGCACTGTCCACCATGCCTTCCGGCATCTTCCAGCCATGTTCGATATAAAGCTGGCGGGAGACATCCATGAGCTTCAGTTTCGTTTGCGCCAGATTGATAGCCGTCATGGTGTCGGCATTGATGCGGGACCACACACAATGGGCGTGGCGGCGTCCTTCCTTCTCGTGGAAGACAAGAACGCGGGGCTGGCCCGACAGGCCAAGCTTTTCCTCGATCCGGTTGGCGACATCCTCGAACACGTTCACAGGAACGCTTTCGCCTTGGGGTGGATTGAGCGACAGGCTGTAGAGAAATTGCTGGCACTTCGTGCCGCGACTGATGGCGTAGGCTTCTTTAAACGCACCGGACACAGTGTCAGAAGCGAAGCCGCGTATCTCGTGAACTTCGATATGTTCGTTTTCCGGTTTCATCAAATGGCGGGCCAGATCGTCATGGCCCGCCCGCTGGCTCCCATTCAGGATCATGGATGATTGTCCCCCACCAAGCCGAGGGCGCGGATCAGGTCTTGCCGCATGGCGGCGACATCGGCGCAGGCCGAGACAATCTCGCTTTCGGTTTCCGGCGTCACGGGCAAGGCCCCGATATTTACGGCCTTGGCAAGCTGGTTGAGATTGTTGGCAAGGCGGGATTGGCCCAATTGGGCTAGAACACGCGCCAATGCCGTATCATCGGTGAGCGGGTTTCTGGATTGCCGCCGTTTCGTGACCCTCTCGTCCACAAGGACATTACGGATGAATGCACCGAGGGGAACACGTCCGGCGCGTTCCAGCAACAGCCGCTTTTCTGCGTCGGTCAGGCGCAGGCAGAAATTTTTGGTTTCGGGGCGGCGTCTGTTCGGCTTCGCCCCCTCAAGTTCTGAAAAATTCTCCATGACCGCACCCTCACAAAGAGGGCGGGGCTGGCCGCGCCAGCGAAGTATCCTTTAAAACTTGCTCCCAATGGGCCAGTTCTGTGAAAATCTGGTTCGACGCTTCACCGGAGAAGCGCACCAGTGAAATATATGAAATCCTTTTATGACATGCGTTCTATTCGTTCGACGTTTTGTTGTGATCACGTTATGATTGTACAATCAAGGTCTTGCTAAAATTGCTGGCCGACAATGCAACGACGGTTGTTCGGTCTGCATCATATCTGCAGTGGCAGATTGTTGTCCCAAACGATTGAAATAAACAGACCGCACTTTGGGAGCTGGATCTGCGCACAGAATCAAAGCAGCATTCCTGACACAATATTACGCCCTTGTGTTGGCAAACTGTGATGCTGTTATTGCAGGCAGAGGTTTGCAAGTGTTTCAGCAGGATAAAGTCCGCCGGCAAGGCCCGCCATGGCAAGGGTTGCGCCCAGCACAAGGCGGATGCGTTTTTTGCCGGCGGGATCAAGGCTGGAGACAGATGCAAGGCCAAAGGCTGTCAGGGCGACAGACGGGATTGTGGCAAGACCGAATGCGGCCATAAACGCGGCTCCGCCAAGGACGGAACCCGTGAACATTGCCGTCATGAGGCCATTATAGACCATGGCACAGGGGGCAAGGCCCAGGCTCATCCCCAGCATGAAGGATACCGGGTGCGCTGACCCCGTTCCGGGCTTCAGGCGCAGCCGGGCGAGCATGGACTGCACCGGACGATCAAAACCCGCCACGGCAGGCAGAAGCCCGGCGATGGACAGGCCCGACAGGACCAGCGCCAGGGCTGAGGCGATGCGAAGGACGGGTTGCGCCCCGGCAAGCGAAAGAAGCGTGGAAAAGCTTTCGCCGGCAAGCCCGACAGCAGCGCCGGCAAGCATATAGGTCGTTGCCCGGCCAAGCTGTGTGCTGATGAGGGTTGCCGCCCGCGCCGCCGGAGTGGATCCGGGCCCCGATGTGGCCAGCAGCATGGATGTGGCAATACCGCCGCACTGGCCGGCGCAGTGCAGGCTGCTGGCCAGTCCCATCAGCAGTCCGCTCATGGTCACGATCATGATACCGTCACTCATCTGGCTTTCTCCGGCCTGCGTGGAATACCCGCAGCACCGGCATGGTGCGGCGGGTCACGCACTGGCATGTCAGGCGTTGCAACTGGCCTTGTTGACCACCGGCGGCAGGTTGATGGCAGGATTGCCATTGAAAAAACCCGATGGCATCAGCTTGAAACCGGTGAACACGCAGGGCTGTACCGGAAAATCCTCCATGCGCACCGGATGATGCAGCCCGAACACATGCCAGAGCACAATGTCGGTATTCTCGATGGACCGGTCTTTCTGGATAAAATCGGGCAGGCCGCCGGTTCCGTCGGAATGGTTCATGAATTCACCGGCCGGGAAACGCTCTTCCGGATCATAGGCCGTGACCCAGACATGGTTCTGCACAAAACCGGCGCGCTTTCCCGATGGTGAATCCGGATGCACAAACGGCGTGACGCAGTGATTGGCTTCGAGCTTGTAGCCAACGGGACTGCCGACAATATTGGTCTTGTTGGGGTTGATCACTTTCCAGTAGCGCTGGGTATCGGCATTGGCGCGGCGCGCGGCCTGCAACTCGGTCTTCAGCACGGTCTTTTCTTCAAAGAAGGCATTGCCATAGGGGTTGGACGGTCCTTGCGGTTCTGCGTGGGTATTGCATTCCACAAAGGAATTGCCGTCTCCATCCACGGCCATTTCCAGCCTTGCACAAAGCAGATGCTGGTGGATCTGGCCCACGAGGCCCGGAAGCACCTCCGTGCCATACTTGCCGGGCTGTCCTGGCAGGCAGGCAACCGTATTGATAATGCCGGTGGCCTTCACCTCAAATTCAATCATGCCGTCAAGGAAGAGGTACCAGTACAGGCCATATTCATAATTGCCCACCGTGCAAATGGTCGAGATCACCAGTTTTGCGCCGCGGCGAACTTCCGTGCGCTCTGTGCGGAAGTCCATATGCTTCCACAGCAGGCCGGAATCTTCCTCATGGATGCAGATGGCCTTTTCAATGGTCCAGGGTTCGCCGCTCATCGTGTTGAGTGTGACATCCAGATATTGGATCACGCCAAGGCAGTCGCAGCCAAGTTGCAGCGAGTTTGCCAGTTTGCCGATCCCATATTCGCCAATGTCGAAAACATGCTTGCGGGCATGGCCATTGTCAGGGCTGCCATAAGGCACCGCCATTTCGGCAATGGAGGCGCGGTGCACAATGTGTCTGCCATTGAATTTGAGATCATGCAACGTCAGCGCTTCACGTGCGTTGAAGCCGACAACCAGTGACCAGTTGCGCCATGTCAGCACATTGCCATCAAACCGGAAGTTGACACCTTCCGGCTGGACAACATCAATCGGCTTGGCCGCAGGCTGGAAAGCATCAAAAAACTGGCTTTCAAAATTGGATTCCATCATCGGAATCGGCGTGATGCCGTAATCGTCAACCCGGATAACCTCCCGGGTGTTCAGATCCACGGCAGCGTTCAGGCCTTCAATCGGATGGGCATAGAAGTTTTCGTTCTCGCGCAGGCGCAACCAGACAAAGACGTGGCAAAGATGGCGGCCCTCTTCCCCCGGAACCGAGAAATTGCCGGCAGACCAGGGATCAACACAGACCATCGACATGTCGGTAATGCCGCGCCTGGCGCAGGCCGCAATGAAATCCGGATTGGCGCGCACGATTTCTTCCACCACAAGAAACTGTTCCAGCTGGATCATCGGACGTTTGCCGGGCAGGGTGGTGGAAGACAGGATGGTTTCGCTATCCAGGCACACAGTCATTTTCGTGACACTGACCTCGGCAGCATTGAACACGTTGACACGGGCCTTGCGGGCAATGCGCATCCCCGGTGCAAAATTGCGGATGACGGACTTTTCCGGTTCCAGCAGTTCTATGGTTTCAAATCGGGTCATCGTCCCATAGGGCGGATCTGACATGACGATAGATGCTGCGGTACGGATTTCATCCGGGGTCAGCGGCTGGAGAGGGTGGGTAACCATTTCGGTCGCCGGAAGACCGGATGTGTTGGTTGAACAGCATGTTTCAAGCATGGTAACTCCTGATACGGTTGGAAGCGATTGCGTTCTGGTGCAAAAGGGGGAGGCCGGGCCGCGTGACCGCACGCGGCCCTGAACTGTCAAGGTGCAGGAAAACCGGGTATCAGGCGAACGCCTTGCCGAGATTTTCGTAGACCGCGGGCCGGCTGGATTTGATCCAGCAGGCAAAACCGAAGCCTGAAGCCCCAAGCGCAACGAGCATGACCGGGAACATCTGCACAAACATGGACTCCGAACCCGAGACCAGCGAGATATTGGCAATCATCATCACAAGGCATGCGCCCAGTCCGGCAACAGAGATCAGGGGTGCAACAAGGCGGCTCCAGGCTGAAACACCGCGCGGATCTTTCGTGAAGAACACGATCACGGCCAGGCAGACCAGAACCTGAAGCATAAGGATGCCGACAGAAGCAAAGGCACCCATCCATGCAAAGACCACAGCATAGGGATCCTGTCCGGTTGCGGCAAACAGGACAATCAAAGCCAGGGTGAAGCAGGTTTGAACCATTCCTGCCATATAAGGCGACTTGTAGACGTCATGGGTGCGGCCAAATCCGCTCCAGGCCAGTTTTTCACGACCGATGGCGAAGAGGTAGCGATTGATCGTGTTGTGAAAGGACAGGCAGCAGGCAAACATGCTTGTGACCAGCAAAAGGTTCATCACAACGCCTGCTCCGTTGCCGAGCAAGGTCTGGACAGCCGTCAGATAGAGGGTTGCCGTATTGGCGGCTGCCGCCTCGGCCACTTTGGAAGGCCCGTAGAACATCGCCAGGCACCAGGTCACAAAGGCATAGAACACGGCAATGATAATCACGGAAATATAGGTTGCCCTGGGAATGGTCTTTTTGGGATCGCGCGCTTCCTCGCCGAATATCGCTGTTGCCTCAAAGCCGATAAAGGAGGCAACAACGAAAACAAGCGCAACACCAAGGCCGGGTGTCGCAACGGCCTCGGGACCGAAACCGGAAATCGAAATGCCTTCCGGCCCGCCGCCGGACAGCAGAACGGCAACGCCCATGAACAGGAGGATAATGATCTCGGCAATCATGCAGATGCCCAGAACCTTTCCGGAAAACTCGATATTGCGCGTGCCGCAGAGATGGACCACTGCGACAAGGCCCAGCGCAAAGATCCACCACGCAACATCCGGTCCGCCGGCGGATTTCACCATGTCATTGAGGAAGAACCCGAACAGCCCGTAAACGGCAATGGCTATGGTATAATAGGTTGCAAGAGCGATGAAGGCACCGGCAACCCCTGTCGGGCGACCGAGGCCGGAGGCAATGTAGGGGTAAAAGCCACCGGCGCTGCCGACGAATTTGTTCATGGTGGTAAAGCCTACACTGAAGAAAAGATAGAGAATGCCAACCAGCAAATAGGTTGCCGGTACACCTGCACCATTGCCGAAAGCAAATGCGGCTGGAGACGAGCCGACAACGGCTGTGAGCGGTGATGCGGCCGCGACCACGAAAAACACCACATGCGAAACACCTATGGCATCCTTCTTCAGTTCATTGCTGCCTTGTACGATTGCAGACATAGTGAGCCCCTTTTATAATTTGGATTTTCCAATTTTATTCAAAAGTCTCCTGCAGCGAATGTATTGTTCAATACATGCACCGTTTGCTACCGCTGTTGATGTAACTCCCTGGTAAATATTCGTTTTTTTATATGTCCTTGATCCTAGTCAATCATTATGGCGATGTAATTGACATTGCGTGCCAAAATGAATCCTGCCTGTGCATCCGCGCTGCCGGATGGCTTGCCCTTCATCTGGCACAGAACTTGCTGCTACCGATTCTCAAACATGTTCAAAAAGGGGCAGCGTGCCGTGGAATCCTCTGGCGTGATTGTAAGCTCGGTGATCGAAGGTGTTCTTGCCAATATCGATCTGCGTGGCATGGACGCGGGTGAAATTTCCGCCCGTGTCGGCATTGCGGGGGAAACACTTTTTGCGCCATCCGAATTTATGCCCATTGCCACATTCACATCGATCCTGGAGCTGGCGTCAGAGTTAAAAAATGATCCCGTTCTCGGGGTGAAGCTTGGAAAGTCTTTTGATGTCAAAAACATGGGGCCAGTGTCGGACCTGTTCCTGTCTGCGCCGACACTGGCTGTGGCGATGGAGAAATTCATCCGGTATTTTTCCACGCTGCAGAGCAATACCAGCGTGTCCTTCGCCGCTGAAAATGACTGTGCCCGCTTCACCTATGCCATTACCGACCATTCCGTGCGTTACCGTGTACAGGATGCCAATTTCACGCTCGCCGTGTTCAGCAGGCTGATCCGCGAACTGGCGGGACCAGCCTGGGCTCCGCTCAGCGTAGACTTTGCACACGGACACGGCACGAATCTGGCGCTTTATCAGTCACATTTTTCCTGCCCGCTGCGTTTCGGGCGTCGGGAAAACGGAATCGTGTTCTCGGCAAGAGACCTGGAATCACCGTTGCCAACCAGCGATCACGCCCGGCATTTGAAAATCGAGGCCCGGCTGCATGAAGCAATGTCGAAGAGAAATGAACATCTGGATATCGTCACCAGTATCAAGGCATGGATGACTGAGGCACTCTGCAAGCACGCGCCGATCGATATTGACGATGCAGCCAGTGATTTTGGCATGAGTGTGCGCAGTTTCCAGCGCAAGCTCTCCGAAAACGGGCTGAATTTTGCCGAGTTGCGCATGCTGGTCCGCACGGAAATTGCCAAAAGTCTGCTGGAACAGACCGGTTTGAGCATTCCTGATATTGCCTGGCATCTGGGATACAGCGAACTCAGCGCATTCTGCCGTGGTTTCAAGAATGTGACGGGCGAGACACCGGCACGCTACCGGGATTTGCGACAGGCAATACCGGCGCATGACCGGCTGGAACGAAACCTGTGGCTCGTAACAGCCAGCAGATAGTCCGGTCCCGTCAACGCCATGACAGGCCAGCCAAACGGAATGTTGCCTTTTTGTACTCGCGCCCCTTTTCTTTTCTCCGGACTCCCGCCATATTCGCCGCATGGCAAAATTATCGAAAACATCTCCTGCACCGTACGGATTTGAAGAGGCACCCCAGGCAGGCCTGACGGGTACGCCGCTGTCCGGACCGGTCTCTGACTGGGCCGAGGAACTGGCGCGTGCCGCCGAAATGGAAGGCGTGGAAAGCGCCCGCTCGCTGGCCTCCAAGGCTGGCAAACACCGCAAGAAGGTGGAGATCGCCGCAAAAATCTCCTCCAGAGGCGTTTCCATGGGTGGCTCGACGGATCCCTCAACCCGGGCTGCTGCCGGTATGCCCGCCGTGTCGGGTATGGATATGTCGCTGGAAGATGCCAACAGTACCGGCCTGAATGCCGGAACAGCCGTCACTGCCACTGTGGAAGCGCTGTCTGCACTGATTGAATCCGGCAATCCGCTTTTCAAGGATGGCAAGATGTGGATGCCGCACCGTCCGGCGCGCCCTGAAAAATCCGAGGGTGGAATCCGGTTCGAGATGGTGACGGACTATGCGCCCGCCGGTGATCAGCCGACCGCGATCAGGGATCTTGTCGAGGGGCTGGAAAATGGCGAACGCAATCAGGTTCTGCTCGGCGTCACCGGCTCCGGCAAGACCTTCACCATGGCCAAGGTAATCGAGGAAACCCAGCGACCGGCAGTGATCCTTGCACCCAACAAGACGCTGGCTGCCCAGCTCTATTCCGAATTCAAGAATTTCTTCCCCAATAATGCGGTGGAATATTTCGTTTCCTATTACGATTATTACCAGCCGGAAGCCTATGTGCCGCGCTCGGACACGTTTATAGAGAAGGAATCCTCGATCAATGAACAGATCGACCGCATGCGCCACTCGGCCACGCGCTCGCTGATGGAGCGTGACGATGTGATTATCGTGGCCTCCGTCTCCTGCATCTATGGTATCGGCTCGGTGGAAACCTATACGGCCATGACCTTCCAGATGGAGGTTGGCGACCGCATTGACCAGCGGCAATTGCTGGCCGACCTCGTGGCCCAGCAATACAAGCGCCGCGAGATGGATTTCCAGCGCGGTTCCTTCCGGGTGCGCGGCGATACGATCGAAATCTTCCCCGCCCATCTGGAGGATGCGGCCTGGCGCATATCACTCTTTGGTGATGAAATTGATTCAATTACCGAATTTGACCCTTTGACCGGCCAGAAGACCGGTGATCTCAAAAGCGTCAAGATCTATGCCAATTCGCACTATGTGACACCGCGTCCGACACTGAACCAGGCGATCCGCTCGATAAAGGAAGAGCTGAAGGCACGGCTGGCCGAGCTGGAAAAGGCCGGTCGCCTGCTGGAAGCACAAAGGCTCGAACAGCGCACCCGCTATGATGTGGAAATGATGGAGGCGACGGGGGCCTGTGCCGGGATCGAGAATTACTCGCGCTATCTGACAGGCCGCCAGCCGGGCGAACCACCGCCGACCCTGTTTGAATATGTGCCGGACAATGCGCTGATTTTCATCGATGAAAGCCATGTGACCGTCTCGCAGATCGGCGGCATGTACCGGGGCGACTTTCGCCGCAAGGCAACGCTTGCAGAATATGGCTTCCGCCTGCCGTCCTGCATGGACAACCGGCCCCTGCGCTTTGAGGAGTGGGATGCGATGCGGCCGGACACGATTGCCGTTTCGGCCACACCGGGCAACTGGGAAATGGAACAGGCAGGCGGCGTTTTTGCCGAACAGGTCATCCGCCCCACCGGCCTCATTGATCCGCCGGTCGAGGTGCGCCCGGCCCGCTCGCAGGTCGATGATGTTACCGGCGAAATCCGCGCGACAGCCGCTGCCGGCTATCGCACGCTGGTGACCGTGCTCACCAAGCGCATGGCGGAGGATCTGACCGAATATCTGCATGAACAGGGTATCCGCGTGCGTTACATGCATTCCGATGTTGACACGCTGGAGCGCATTGAAATCATCCGCGACCTGCGGCTGGGGGCATTCGACGTGCTGATCGGGATCAACCTGCTGCGCGAAGGTCTCGACATTCCCGAATGTGCGCTTGTCGCCATTCTGGATGCCGACAAGGAAGGTTTTCTGCGCTCGGAGACATCGCTGGTACAGACCATTGGCCGCGCGGCCCGCAATGTTGACGGCAAGGTCATTCTCTATGCCGACAAGATCACCGGCTCCATGCAGCGCGCCATGGACGAAACCGCCCGTCGCCGCGAAAAGCAGGTGGCATGGAACACGCTGAACGGCATTACCCCGGAAAGCGTCAAATCCCGCATTTCCGATATTCTCGATTCGGTCTACGAGCGCGATCACGTTCGCGCCGATATCGGTATCAAGGGTGTCAGGGGTGGTGAGACCAATCTGGTCGGCAACAATCTGGCTGCCCATCTGGCAGCCCTTGAAAAGCAGATGCGCGATGCCGCTGCCGATCTGGACTTTGAAACAGCTGCCCGGCTGCGCGACGAGGTCAAGCGCCTCAAGGCTGTGGAACTGGCCGCCATGGACGATCCGCTGGCAAGAGAGCAGGGCCGCGATCCTTCGGGGGCCGCAGGCCGGGGCGCAAACCACGAGGGCGTGCCGCAGGCCTCCTATTTCGCCAAACCCGATCTCGACACTATGGGCCCTGGGACAGACATTGCAAAACCGCTGTTTCGCAAGAATGACCTGGATGAGATGACCGTGCGTCGCACGGAAAAGCCATTGCCATCCGGCTCCCTGCCCGAAAAACCGCTGATCCGTGCCAAATCCGGCGTCGGCTCCTATGAAGATCCGTCCGACCGGAAGCGCGAACGGCGCGGCAGGAAAACGGGCAAGCCGGGAAGCTGAGAATAACAAAACAGACTATCATATTCGCGTCAACAAAATCGGCCAAAGACATGTTTCAGGCTTTTGCAAACACGCCAGTGCTGAATTTTACAAAAGACACGAAGTGACGGGGTCGATGCCGTGACCGGTGACGCGGCAGCCAGCAGCGACGAGGAATTGCTGCACTGTCTCAATGACCGCCTTCTATTTGCAGCATTCGACGAAAAGCATGTGCCCGTTGGTTATGGCGGCGCCTATATTGACGAAAACATGCTTCATATCGGCGAACTGGACGTGCATCCAGAAAGGCAAAGACGGGGCATTGGGCGCATGTTAGTGACAACCCTGCTGGAGGAAGGGCGGACCAGAAAACTGGAAGGATCCACCCTGACGACGGATCGCTTTGCGCCCTTCAACGCGCCTTTCTATTCATCACTGGGTTTCCGTATCGTCGAAAGCGACGCATGTCCGGAACGTTTGCAGCGCATTCTCGCGGCAGAGCAGGCAAAGGGTCTGGAGCCTCGGCGGCGTGTTGCAATGCAGCTCGTTTTTGGATGATGGGCTGCAGTGATATCGCCCCTGTCCGGCAAAAACCCAACAATTTTCTTATGGAGGGCGATGATCTTATGGAGGGCGATGATATTGCCAGACGTGCGGTGCACATCAGGATCTATTCCCTCACCGCCAGCCCGGCTTCGGCGGCGGCGAACAGGAATGCCCGGCGGGCATCTTCCGGTGTCTTCTTGCCGGTAGCAACGTCAGCGCAAACCAGCAGCGCCTTGTCGAGGGCGACGCCATCTTCCAGCGGCCAGTCCTCGATCATCGCCCAGGACGCTTCCTGCGGCGTGGTAATGGCGGTAAACTGCCCGGGCTGTTCCAGTGCGATCAAAACGGGTTTGCTCCAGGGCCTGTCCATGGTCTCATGCCTTTCATGGGACATATATGTGCGTGTTGCGGTCGTTTCATGTCCCGGTTCAGACTACTGCATGTGACGCAAAACTGTGCAACGGTCTTGCGATAACGACATGCGTAAAAACAAAGAAACAACACGCATGCCTGAATCCGGATCAACGCGATGCGCTTCAGGGCGTTGAAGCGCCCGATCGCAGGGGTACGACAAAATTGACCCTACCGTATCCGTTTGGCAGCCGGTTCCGGTGTCAGTTCGCCGTTCAGGCGACGTTCCAGATAATCCTCGCATTCCTCCATCAGCGGCTCCACCATACCGTTGAAGAAATGGTTGGCACCCGGCATGGTCTTGTGGGTGATGAGAATACCCTTCTGGGCCTTCAGCTTGTCCACCAGGCCGTTGACATCTTTTTCCGGGGTTACCTTGTCCTGGTCTCCATGGATGATGAGACCGGAAGACGGGCAGGGGGCCAGGAAAGAGAAGTCGTAAATATTGGGCTGCGGTGCAACCGAAATGAACCCTTCGATTTCCGGGCGGCGCATCAGCAACTGCATGCCGATCCAGGCACCGAAGGAATAACCGGCCACCCAGCAGCTTTTGGAATCCGGATGCAGGCTCTGCACCCAGTCCAGCGCCGAGGCGGCATCCGACAATTCGCCCGCACCATGGTCAAACTCGCCCTGGCTGCGGCCGATCGAGCGGAAATTGAAGCGCAGCGTGGTGAAGCCGCGCTTCTGGAACATGTAGAACAGCTGGTAGACGATCTGGTTGTTCATCGTGCCGCCAAACTGGGGATGCGGATGCAGGATGATGGCAATCGGTGCGCTTTTCTGCTTGGAAGGCTGATAACGGCCTTCAAGGCGACCGGCAGGACCGTTGAAAATAATTTCAGGCATTGTTGCTCCGTAACATCTGTATGACAACAAAGTTCGTTTCGTTCAGTCACAGTCCTTGACGAAATGTCAGTCAAGTTTTCTAAACCGTAGTTTAGAACCATTCGAAACTGACAGTTGCCGCACTTGTCTTCTGATGCTGTGTCATAAGACATTGCATTGGCGAAATTCAAGGAACAGTCTCTGTCAAGCAAAATGCAGTGGCAAACCCCGGGAAATTGCAGAGGAAACCCGTATGGCCCTGGCCCGGACCTATCTTGACTGGAATGCCACCGCTCCCTTGTTGCCACCGGCGCGGGAAGCCGTTTCGCGGGCGCTGGACATGCCCGGCAATGCCTCTTCGTGCACATGGGAAGGGCGTGCCCTGCGGCTGGAGGTGGAAAATGCGGCGCCGTGCTGTGGCCTCACTTCTGTCGGCAAAGCCTGCCAATATTGTGTTTGCCAGCGGTGCCACCGAGGCGCCAATCTGGTGCTGACGCCGCATTTCAAGATGGGCCGCGCCCCGGTCACCTGTTCCAGGCTCTATGTCTCGGCCATTGAGCACCCGGCCGTGCGCGAGGGCGGGCGTTTTGCCAAATCCGATGTGACGGAAATTCCGGTGACGCGCCAGGGCCTGGTTGATCCGGAGGCGCTGGAGGCCCTTCTGGCTGCGCATGATTTTGCCGGCACGGCCTGCCGATGGTAGCCGTGATGCTGGCCAATAACGAGACCGGCGATCATCCAGCCGGTCGCCCATATTGCGGCAAAATCGTGCATCGGCCAGAGGCGGATTGCTGGTGGTCGATGCGGTGCAGGCCGCCGGCCGCATTCCCATTGATATGGAGACACTGGGCGCTGATTTCCTGATCGTGTCCTCGCACAAGATGGGTGGACCGAAAGGGGCCGGTGCGCTCGTATCCCGTGGCGAAACGCTGATGCCCGTGCCGCTGATCCATGGCGGCGGTCAGGAAAAGGGACATCGCTCCGGTACGGAAAACCCGGCAGCCCTTGCGGGCTTTGGAGCCGCAGCCCTGTTCCATACGACCGGCATGGATGTGCGCAATGACGCTATTTCCGTCCTGCGCAATGCATTTGAAAGCGGACTGAAGGCCATTGCCGCGGATGTGATCATTCATGGCGAGGACTGAGGACAGGTTGCCCAATACGACATTCTTTTCACTGCCGGGCATGAAGGCAGAAACCGGACAGATCGGCTTTGATATGGATGGTGTGGCCCTGTCTGCAGGCTCGGCCTGCTCGTCCGGTCAAGCGTCGGCGAAAGCCATGTTCTGTCGGCCATGGGTTTTGATGCCGGACTCGGTGCCTTGCGTGTCTCGCTGGGAATATCGACTGCACGCTCGGACATTGACCACGCGCTGGAGGTTTTTGCAAAAATCGCCAGTCGTCGCACAAGGACGGAGACAGCGGCCTGAGAGGATAAAAAACACAGAACAGACGTAATTTGACTTGCCAAACGGGATGAAAATGTCCGCTTTGGCACCTATATCACCGGTAGAGGGTGAAAACCCGATATCGACAAGCTGCCGGTCCTTGACCCGGCGAGATTGGAGACAGACATGGCTGCCGTACAAGAGACCATCGATCAGGTCGCCCTGATCGACGTTGACCAGTACAAATACGGGTTTGAAACCCTTGTCGAAATGGACAAGGCCCCCAAAGGTCTGTCGGAGGATATTATCCGTTTCATTTCGGCAAAGAAGAACGAGCCTGAATGGATGCTGTCATGGCGGCTGGATGCCTACGAGCGCTGGCAGACCATGGAAGAGCCGGAATGGGCGCGTGTCCACTATCCGAAAATCGATTTCTCGGAAATCTATTTCTATGCCGCGCCGAAAAGCCAGTCGGGTCCAAAGTCGATTGATGATGTCGATCCGGAAATCCTGAAAATGTATGAAAAACTGGGCATTCCGCTGCGTGAGCAGGAAATGCTGGCCGGCGTGCAGAAATCCAAAATCGCGGTTGATGCCGTATTTGATTCCGTTTCGGTCGTCACAACCTTCAAGGACGAGCTGAAAAAGGCCGGCGTGATTTTCATGTCGACCTCGGAGGCCATTCGCGAATATCCCGAACTGGTGCAAAAATATCTGGGTTCTGTCGTTCCGGTTTCGGACAATTACTATTCCGCGCTCAATTGCGCCGTGTTTACCGACGGCTCATTTGTTTACGTGCCAAAGGGCGTGCGCTGCCCGATGGAATTGTCGACCTATTTCCGCATCAACGAAAAGAATACCGGCCAGTTTGAACGCACGCTGATCATTGCCGAAGAAGGGGCCTATGTCTCCTATCTCGAAGGCTGCACCGCACCGCAGCGCGATGAAAACCAGTTGCATGCGGCTGTGGTGGAGCTGATCGCCATGGACGATGCCGAAATCAAATATTCGACCGTGCAGAACTGGTATCCGGGCGACAAGGACGGCAAGGGCGGGATCTATAATTTCGTCACCAAGCGCGGCGATTGCCGTGGGCGAATTCAAAAATCTCCTGGACCCAGGTGGAAACCGGCTCGGCCATCACCTGGAAATATCCGTCCTGCATCCTGCGCGGTGATGGTTCGCGCGGCGAGTTCTATTCGATCGCGGTTTCCAATGGCCACCAGCAGGTCGACAGCGGCACCAAGATGATCCATCTGGGCAAGAACACATCAAGCCGGATCATTTCCAAGGGAATTTCCGCGGGCTTTTCGCAAAATACCTATCGCGGCCAGGTCTCTGCCCACCGCAAGGCCGACAATGCCCGCAACTACACCCAGTGCGACAGTCTGCTGATAGGCGATAAATGCGGTGCCCACACCGTGCCCTATATCGAGGCCAGGAATGCCTCCGCCCAGTTCGAGCATGAGGCCACAACCTCGAAAATCTCCGAGGACCAGTTGTTTTACTGCCTGCAACGCGGCATTCCCCAGGAAGCGGCCATTGCACTGATCGTCAATGGTTTCGTCAAGGAAGTCATTCAGGAATTGCCGATGGAATTTGCCGTGGAAGCACAAAAGCTGATCGGAATTTCGCTTGAGGGCAGTGTTGGTTGAACCTTTGCGGCAGGCCCCCGGATTGTGGCGCTTGGACAGGGGGAGATACGGTGACACAGGATCAGGATTGAATTTCAGATGGGCAGGTCCGGCGGGACCAATGCTGAAAATGAAAAGGAGTGCGGGGTGGTGACGGAGAGGTTTCGTGATCGTCTGCTGAAGTTCCGAAATGCGGAATTTGAATATGGAATGGGTGGTCTCGCGCTTGCGGTCCTGTTCATAGGCCCCATGTGGATGGATTTCCTGCACAACAACTTTCCCGGGCGCAGCGTGGTCTGGCAGGCCGTGATCGGCTTTGTGTGTACCGTTGCTGCGGTCGTTGTCCTGGGACGGATGCTTTACGTCCTGTGGCGGCGCTAGAGCGGCCCTGCCGCCCTTTTCGGGCAGGCGGGGGCCGGGGCAAAACAATACGGGCCATGTGTCCGAACAGAAAGAAAGAAGGCGACATGCTTGAAATCAACAATCTCCATGCCCGCATTGCAGGCACTGAAACAGAAATCATCCGTGGCCTGAATTTGACCGTCAGGGCAGGCGAAGTGGCGGCCATCATGGGGCCGAACGGTTCCGGAAAGTCGACCCTGTCCTATATTCTGGCAGGTCGCCCGGACTATGAGGTGACAGGGGGTGACATTCTGGTCAATGGCGAGAGCATTCTGGACCTGGACCCTGCGGAACGTGCCGCCAGGGGCATTTTTCTGGCCTTCCAGTATCCGGTAGAAATTCCGGGCGTGGCCACGATGCAGTTCCTCAAGGTGGCGATGAACGAGCAGCGCAAGGCCCGCGGCGAGCCGGAACTGACAACGCCGGACTTTATCCGCCGTGTCAAGGAAGAGGCTGCAAAGCTGAAAATCGATCCGGACATGCTGCGCCGTCCCCTGAATGTCGGCTTTTCCGGTGGCGAGAAGAAGCGTGCGGAAATCCTGCAGATGGCGCTTCTGGCTCCAAAGCTTTGCGTGCTGGACGAAACCGATTCCGGTCTCGATATTGATGCATTGAAAATTGTCTCCGACGGCGTGAATGCCCTGCGCTCGCCGGAGCGTGCGGTCATTGTCATCACCCATTACCAGCGTCTGCTGGAGCATATCGTGCCGGATTCCGTACATGTTCTTTACAAGGGCCAGGTCATCAGGTCCGGCGACAAGTCACTGGCGATGGAGCTGGAAGAGAATGGCTACGCCGATGTGATTGACGCTGCCGCTTGAACCGGGGGATTGAACAGATGAATATCCAGAAAACGGTGACACTGACGGCGTCCGAAACCGCCCTGATCGATGTTTACCGCTCGGCCTTGGGTACCCTTCCGGGCAGTGGTGGCGTGATGGCGGCGCGTGATCTGCTGATCCGTGATCTGAAGGCCCATGGCCTGCCGACACGCCGGGTTGAATCCTGGCACTATACGGATCTGAAAGCATTGCTGAAGTCCGTGCCAAAACCCGTGGATGCTGCAAGGCTCGATAAGGTGCCGGCCCTGATCAGCGGTTCGACGGTGCTTTCCGTGATCAATGGCGTTGCCGGAAGCGCTGTTTCCATTGCAAAAGTGAATGTCGGGACATTCGAGGCGCATCTGGTCGATGGGTCATCTGCCGAAAAGCTGGTGGCGCGTGGCGCGGATGATGCCATAGGCCGTATCAATGGTGTTCTGGTGCGCGACGGCTTTGTGCTGTCCGTGGCCGATGATGCCGTTGTCAAGGGGCCGGTGGAGGTGCAGTTTCTGCATGGAGCCGGCCAGATCCACAGCCGGTTGCCTGTGACTGTCGGTGCCAATGCCAATGCCACGGTGATCGAACGTCACCTGGCGGTGACCGGCGATGGTCCAGCCCTTGTTTCGGCTGTCAGCGATGTGGCCGTCGGTGAGGCGGCAGATGTGACATGGATCATCCTGCAGCAGCAGGACGGTGAGGACACGCATCTGGGCCAGATCAATGTGACACTGGCGGCCAATGCCCATCTGACGCTTTATGTGATCAATGCCGGTGGCAGACTGGTGCGTCAGGAAATCCACATTGTTGCGGCAGGCGAAGGCGCAAAGCTGACCCTTCGGGCAATCAACCTTCTGGCTGGCGACAGCCATACTGATGTCACCGTTACGCTGGGCCATAATGTGCCGGAAACGACATCGACCCAGATTGTTCGCAATGTTGTTTTCGGCCGTGCAAAGGGTGTGTTCCAGGGGCAGATCCGTGTGGCTCCGGACGCACAGCACACCGACGCCCGCATGGCCTGCAACACGCTGCTTTTGTCGGACGAGGCCGAATTTTCGACCAAGCCGGAACTGGAAATTTTTGCAGACGATGTTCAATGTGCCCATGGCGCAACGGTTGCCGATATTGACAGGAACCATCTGTTCTATCTGCAGGCCCGCGGTATTCCGGAAAACAAGGCGCGTGGTCTGCTGGTTCAGGCCTTTGTGGCCGAAATCGTCGAGGAAATGGAAGACGGGGCCCTGGTTGAGGCTTTGGAATCGGTCATTGCAACCTGGCTCGATGCCCATGTCTGATCACGGTGGACAGCCAGCCTATGATGTCGGGGCCATAAGGCGGGATTTCCCGATCCTGTCACGGACGGTCTATGGCAAGCCTCTGGTTTATCTTGATAATGGCGCTTCGGCACAAAAGCCTCAGGTGGTAATTGATGCTGTCAGCAACACCTATGCACATGAATATGCCAATGTGCACCGCGGTCTGCACTACCTGTCCAATGCGGCAACAGAGGCTTATGAAGGTGCGCGCGAAACTGTGCGCCGATTTTTGAATGCCGGTTCGGTGGACGAAATCATTTTCACCAAATCCTCCACGGAAGCCATCAATACAGTGGCCTATGGCTATGGCATGCCGAAGATCGGCGCGGGTGATGAAATCGTTCTGTCGATCATGGAACACCATTCCAATATTGTTCCATGGCATTTCATCCGCGAACGCCAGGGCGCAAATCTGGTCTGGGTGCCGGTCGATGATAATGGCGCTTTTCACCTCGACGATTTTGAAAAAAGCCTGACGGATCGCACAAGGCTGGTGGCGATAACCCACATGTCCAATGCGCTCGGTACTGTTGTGCCGGTCCGGGAGGTCTGCCGGATTGCGCATGAACGCGGAATTCCGGTTCTGGTGGATGGCAGCCAGGGCGCGGTGCATCTGCCGGTTGATGTCAGGGATCTGGATTGCGACTGGTATGTGATGACGGGTCACAAGCTCTACGGCCCTTCGGGTATCGGTGTTCTTTATGGCAAGACGGACCGGCTGAAGCAGATGCGGCCCTTCATGGGTGGCGGTGAGATGATTGTCGATGTGTCAACGGATGCAGTGACATACAATGAACCTCCGCACAGGTTTGAAGCCGGAACGCCGCCGATCGTCCAGGCCATTGGTCTGGGTGTCGCACTCGATTACATGGACAGGATTGGCCGGGATGCCATTGCCGCTCATGAAGCAGATCTTGCCGCCTATGCGCAGGCGCAGTTGTCGAGAATCAATTCCCTGCGGATGATTGGCAATGCCCCGGGCAAGGGTGCGATTTTTTCGTTTGAACTGAACGGAATCCACGCCCATGATGTGTCCATGATCATTGACAGGGCAGGGGTGGCCGTCAGGGCCGGAACCCATTGTGCGCAACCGTTGTTGAAACGCTTTGGCGTAACATCCACATGCCGCGCATCCTTTGGCATGTACAATACCCGCAGTGAAGTGGATGCATTGGTAGATGCCCTCAATCATGCCGTCGCATTTTTCGGTTAAGGGAGGCCCGTTATGAGCCTGAATGACACAGAAGAGAAAATTGATGTCCGCACCGGGCTGGTGCAGTCGGCCATTCCGGCAGAGGAACTGGCCAAACTGTCAGACGATATTATCGCGGCGCTGAAAACGGTCTATGACCCGGAGATTCCGGCTGATATTTATGAACTCGGCCTGATTTACCGGGTTGATATTGAAGATGACCGCATGGTCAGGATTCTCATGACACTGACTGCGCCCGGCTGCCCGGTGGCAGGTGAAATGCCGGGCTGGGTGGAGCAGGCGGTGGATTCCGTCGAGGGTGTTTCCGGCGTGGAAGTGTCGATGACCTTTGATCCGCCGTGGTCTGCCGACCGCATGAGTGAAGAGGCACAGGTGGCTGTCGGCTGGTATTGATTGCTTTACGTTACATGATTACATTGAAATTCTAGACACCGGACCTTGAACCCGGTTGGCAGGAGAGACAAAATGGGTTTTGCAGTGATGACATTGACGGAAGCCGCGGCTTCGCGTGTTCTGTCTATTGTGGACAATGCCGGTGGCGGCGCAAAGGGCATCCGGGTTTCGATCAAGAAGGGCGGTTGTGCCGGCATGGAATATGCCATTGATCTGGTGACCGAACCGGCAGCCAGGGACGATCTTGTCGAACTGGGCCAGGCGAAGGTCTGGGTTGCGCCGGAAGCCGTTCTCTATCTTCTTGGAACGCGCATGGATTTTGAGACCACGCCCTTGCGATCCGGCTTTACTTTCAATAATCCGAACCAGACATCGGCCTGCGGTTGCGGAGAATCTGTCGAATTGAAGCCGGCAGATCTGGCAGCCCTTGCTGCGAGGGGCGATGCGGTGGTTCGTGCTGAGTGATACCTGTTTTGATACGGCTTGCGCACGACTGACGACGTAACGGTATCTATGCCGCAAGGATCATAATAATGCTGCTCGAACGCCAGCTTAGCGAACGGTCTCTGTACGATGCCTTGCCGGATGCGGTGATCACATTATCGCCCATGAGACTGGTCGTGGCGATGAACAGGGCTGCCGAGGTTCTCTTTGACATCAGTCAGGACGATACTTTGGGCCAGCCTGTGGACATGTTGTTTGCAACCGGACAGGACGCAAATGCCTTGTTTGGTGCCGACGAGCTGACCTTCAGGAATGTGCCGTTGCGCTCTACCAAACTGCACCTGCGCAATGGCAAGCACATTCGTGCTGAAACCACAATGATACCGGTAACAGATATTGAGGACCGTCTGGTCGCTGTTACAGCTGTCATGCGCAATGTCACGGATCTTTTCGGATTTATCGAGGATTCGCAAATCCGGATGGAAAAACTGCAATCCGATTACGGGAAGCTCGAAGCCGTCATTGATGGCATGCCTGCCTATTTTGCAATATTGGACAGCAACTGTCGCATCAAAATAGCCAATGCCAGGTTCGCAGACCTGCTCGGTCAGGACCGGAATACACTCCTTGGGCATCTGGTGTGTGATTTTCTGTCTGAATCCCAAAGCTGGCTGATTCGCCAGAAGGTCAGTGCGTTGACCGAGGACGATCCTTGCCGCGTTTATGAAACCCATACGGACTTTCCGGATGGAACATTTCGCAGCAATTTTTGGGCCACGCGACTGTTTTTTGAAAACGGCCTTCCCGCCAGCATGGTCTGTATAGGATATGATGTCACATCGCTCAGGGGAAATACCCATTCCATTTCGGCACAGACGGCGGAATTGCAGCGCAAAAATGAGGCGCTTGGCCAATTCGCGGCCATTGTGTCCCATGATCTGAAAGCGCCTCTGCGCCACATCGCCATGTTTGCAGAGATGATGAACGATGATATTGCCAGGAACAATTTTGAAGAACTGCCGGTTTATGCACATCATGTCCGCAACAGTGCCATTCGCATGGACAGGATTATCAGGAGCCTGCTGCAATATTCCCAGATTGCCTACAAGATTGTGACCCGTCAGCGGTTTGATCTGTCAACCTGCGTTCTGCATTGTGTTCAAAATCTCGAAACCATGATTGATAATGCCAAAGCCGAAATTATGGTCGGCAAGCTGCCGATGATGGACGGTGATCCGGAACTCATGCGGCATCTGCTGCAAAATCTGATTTCCAATGCTGTAAAATACAGAAAGCCCGGAATTCGTCCCAGGATCAGGGTTTACGCGCAGGATGATCCGGCACACACTGTGCTGATCGTCGAGGACAATGGTATTGGCATTGATGCAAAAGATGCCCAGCGAATTTTCAATCCGTTCCATCGGCTCCACAAGGACGAAAAAACCTATGAAGGCTTTGGCATCGGGCTCGCCCTGTGCAAGCAGATCGCCGAAAGCCATGGTGGACTGGTGAAGCTGGATACGGATTTTACAGATGGAAGCCGGTTTGTTGTCACGATCCCCAAACACTTCGCAGCTCGGGAAAATGTTTGAATGAAGGGTGATGTATTTCGTGTGCTTCTGGTTGATGATGATGAACTGGACGCCAGATTTTTGATGCGTGCCTTTGGAGAGTTTGGCGAACGTGTGTCTGTGACCCATGTGGAAAGCGCAGTCCATGCCATGGAGGCTTTGACGTCAGACAGGTTCAGTATCGTGCTGCTTGATATCAATCTTGATGGAACAAACGGACTTGAACTGCTTTCCGGTCTGCGCCAGACAGCAGAGACCCGCCTGCTGCCGGTTGTCATGTTCACATCTTCCAGCAGCAGAGCCGATATAGAACATGCCTATGGCAACGGTGCCAATGCCTACGTGGAGAAACCCCTTTCCATTCAGGGGTATCGCCAGTTTGCAATAAAGTTCCTGGATTTCTGGTCCAATATTGCTCTCATTCCATGAGAAATTTCAGCAGAAGAATAGCGTTGGATCACTCCGCAGCCTCTGCATAGGCACTGACCGGCGGGCATGTGCAGACAATATTGCGATCACCATAGATATTGTCGACCCGGTTGACCGGTGACCAGTATTTGTCGACCCCGCAAAGCACCCGGCGGGAAGCAGGCCTGTTCGCGGCTGTAAGGCCGGTCCCAGTTCCCCACCAGATCTTCAACGGTATGAGGGGCGTTTTTCAGGGGATTGTTGGTCCTGTCCATCCGTCCTTTCCTCAATGTCCAGCGCTTCCCGGCGGATGGCCAGCATCGCATCACAGAAGCGGTCAAGTTCTGCCCTTGTTTCGGATTCCGTTGGCTCGATCATCAATGTACCGGCCACAGGCCAGCTCATGGTTGGTGCATGGAAACCGCAATCGATCAGCCGCTTGGCAATATCATCAACCGTAACCCCGGCGCTGCTGGCCAGCGGTCGTGTGTCCAGGATGCATTTCATGGGCCACACGTCCGCTCCGCGATGTATAGAGCACATCATAGGCACCCTTCAGCCGGGCTGCGATGTAATTGGCGTTCAGAATGGCAACCATGGTGGCCTGGGTCAGACCTTCCCCGCCCATCATCAGGCAATAGGACCAGGAAATCGGCAGGATGGAGGCTGATCCAAAAGGAGCTGCAGAAACGGCTCCTGTCTGACCGCCTGTTTCAGGATGGCCGGGCAAGGAAGGGTGCCAGATGCGCCTTGACGCCAATCGGACCCATGCCGGGGCCGCCGCCGCCATGCGGAATACAAAAGGTCTTGTGCAGGTTGAGATGGCTGACATCCGAACCAATGTCACCGGGGCGTGACAGGCCGACCATGGCATTCATATTGGCACCGTCCATATAGACCTGGCCGCCATGCTGATGGGTGATCGCGCAGATTTCTGCTGACAGTGCCGCTTCAAATACGCCGTGCGTTGAAGGATAGGTGATCATGCAACGCCGCGATCATGCCGCGTATTTGCATCGATCCGCTGCCCTGGCGCAGGAAATCATCGAGGTTGATGTTGCCGTTTTCGCGCACCTTGGCCACAACGACAATGCGCATGCCGGCATCATGCTGTGCGGTCGCCGGGTTGGTGCCGTGCGCCGACGAGGGAATCAGGCAGACATCGCGATGGACATCCCCTCTGGAGCGGTGCCAGGCACGGATGGTCAAAAGCCCTGCATATTCGCCCTGCGCACCGGAATTCGGTTGCATGGACACGGCATCATAGCCGGTGATGGTGCAGAGTTTTTCGGCCAGATCATCAATCATCATCTTGTAGCCCAGTGCCTGGTCCTGCGGCACAAAGGGATGGATTTCGGCAAACTCCGGCCAGGTGATAGGCAGCATTTCCGCTGTTGCATTCAGTTTCATCGTGCAGGAGCCAAGCGGTATCATCGAGCGGTCCAGCGCCAGATCACGGTCGGACAGACGCCGGATATAGCGGGTCATCTCGCTTTCGGCACGGTTCATGTGGAAGATCGGATGGGTGAGAAAAGGGCTCGTGCGCAACATGGCATTGGGAAGGCGGTAGCCCGGCTTGAACATGTCCGCAGTGAAATCCCCGCCAAAGGCCCGCCACACCGCTTCCAGCGTCACAGGACGCGAACGCTCGTCGAGGGAAATGCCGATCCGGTCCTCGCCGATCTTGCGCAGGTTGACCTCTTCGGACACTGCAGTCTTGAGAATAATCCCCTGCAACCTGCCGACATTGACGGTGATCGTGTCAAAAAACACATCCGGCTCAACCGTGTACCCGAGTTTTTCAAGGCCCATCGCCAGACGCACGGTTTTCTGGTGCACACTTTGCGAAATGGCCTTGATCCCTTCAGGACCATGGAACACCGCATACATGGAAGCCATGACAGCCAGCAGCACCTGGGCTGTGCAGATATTCGATGTCGCCTTCTCGCGGCGGATATGCTGCTCGCGGGTCTGCAGCGACAGGCGATAGGCCCGATTGCCGCGCTGGTCGATGGAAACTCCCACCAGACGACCCGGCATGGAGCGTTTGTAGGCATCCTTGACGGCCATATAGGCCGCATGCGGACCACCATAACCCACCGGAACACCGAAACGCTGGGTGGACCCAATGGCGATGTCGGCATCCATATCACCCGGGTGATTTCAAAAGCGCCAGTGCCAGCGGGTCGGCAGCAATGATGGCAATGGCACCGGTGGCATGCAGGTCGGCAATGATGCCGGTGAAATCATGCACATGCCCATAAGTGCCGGGATACTGGAAAATCGCCCCGAACACAGCCAGCGGTTTTCAGATCGGTCACCGGATTGCCGATGATGACAGTCCAGCCCAGAGGCTCTGCGCGGGTCTCGATCAGCGCTATGGTTTGCGGGTGGCAGTTTTCATCAACAAAGAACGCCCTGGCCTTCGACTTGGCAACACGCTCTGCCATGGCCATGGCCTCGGCTGCCGCCGTTGCCTCGTCCAGCAGCGAGGCATTGGCAATATCAAGGCCGGTAAGGTCACAGACCATGGTCTGGAAATTCAGCAGGGCTTCCAGCCGCCCCTGGCTGATTTCCGGCTGGTAGGGCGTATAGGCCGTATACCAGGCCGGGTTTTCCAGAATATTGCGCTGGATAACCGGCGGAGTGATGGTGCCGTAATAGCCCTGACCAATCAGCGACACCAGTTTGCGGTTCTTGTTGGCCGTATCGCGCAGCCGGTCCAGGGCTTCACGCTCTGTCAGGGCCGCTCCCCATGCAAGCGGCATCTTTTGCCGGATGGAGGCAGGCACGGTGTCGTTGATCAGGTCGTCCAGCGTCTCGTAGCCGATAAGGGCGAGCATCTCTGCCATTTCTGCCGGAGAGGGGCCAATATGGCGGCGATTGGCAAAATCATAGGGCTTGTAGTCTGTAAAGGTGAAATCGGAAGGCATGGTCATCGCTGGCAATCCTGCAAAAAGGGAGGTCAGGCAATCAGGGCGTCGTAGGCTGCCTGATCGAGGAGATCGGCAACAGCAGACGGATCGGACAGTTTCAGCCTGAAGAACCAGGCAACCCCTTCCGGGTCCGAGCCGACCAGTGCCGGATCATCAACAATGGCCTGGTTGATCTCGACAATTTCTCCATCCATAGGACAATAGACATCAGATGCCGCCTTGACGGATTCAACGACAGCCGCATCACCGCCTTTTTCAAATCTTGTGCCGACATCCGGCAATTGTACGAAAACCAGATCGCCGAGCTGTTCGGATGCATGTCTGGTAATCCCGACAGTGGCGATATCGCCTTCGATTTTCAGCCATTCGTGGTCAGGTGTGAATTTCAGCATGGGAGGTTCCTTTTATCTCAGCGTTTGTAGGCGGGCGTGATGAAGGGCAGGGCGCAGACAGTGACCGGCAGATATTTGCCACGCACCTCTGGCAAATAGCGCGGTGCCTGTCGCAGCCAGCACTGAGGCAACATAGCCCATGGCGACAGGGGCCTCGACAGAGGGGCCAAAGCCGCCGGAAGACACAAAACCAACCGGTGTCTGGCCTCCTTCATCTGCAAACAATGCCGCCACCGCCGCGAACCGGGGGCCTTGCCATCCGGCTTCAGGCCAACGCGACGGCGGGATGCGCCATTTTGCATCTGGTCGAGAATGACGGATGCGCCTGGGAACCCGCCCGCCCTTGCACCCCCCGAGCGGCGGACTTTCTGTATTGCCCATTCCAGACCGGCCTCAACGGGTGTTGTGGTCGTATCGATATCCTGGCCATAAAGGCAGAGGCCCGCTTCCAGGCGCAGGCTGTCGCGCGCACCAAGGCCGACCGGGGCAACATCGGGATGTGCCAGAAGCGCCTTGCAAAGGGCTTCTGCGGCATCGGCCGGAACCGAAATTTCAAAACCGTCCTCGCCGGAATAGCCCGAACGCGAAACGATGCAGGCCACACCCAGCAATGTAATATCAGCAACATCCATGAAGCGCATGGCTGAAACGTCAGGGTTGAGTGCGGCCAGAGCCGTTTCGGCCTTCGGCCCCTGAAGGGCAATAAGGGCGCGGTCTGCCAGCATCGCAACATCACAGCTATCAGACAGGTATACTCTAAGATGTGCAAGGTCGGAATCCTTGCAGCCGGCATTGACCACCAGAAACAGATGGTCGCCGCGATTTGTGATCATCAGGTCATCCACAATGCCGCCGCGGGCATCCGTCAACAGGCCGTAACGCTGACGACCGGGTGCAAGACCCAGAATATCCACCGGAACAAGGGCTTCCAGTGCAAGGGCAGCATCGGCAATAGCGCCGGATTTGGGACGGATGGTAACCTGGCCCATATGGGAAACATCAAAAAGACCAGCGGCGTTGCGGGTGTGCAGATGCTCTTTCAGCACACCGGCGGCATATTGGACCGGCATGTCATAGCCTGCAAAAGGCACCATGCGGGCGTTCAGCGACAGATGAAGGCCATGCAATGGTGTTTGTTTCAGTTCAGAAATTTCGGTCAACTGGAACCCCCGGGTTTTCAAAGACGCATCTGCGCCGACTCAGATTCCATGCTTCAAGACACATGGTATGAGCCCCCCCTGTCCGTTTGCCTGAGATTGTTATCCCGTCGGCGAGTGGTTTCCCACTTCTCTCCAGAGTCCTGTTTCCCTTGATGGTCCATTGGCCTGAGAGTTTCCGGGGCGGTTGCTCCTTCGGCACCGGATCAAACCGGATTCTCCCAACAAGGTGCGGTCATTTAGCGGAGTGCCATTTGGTTTGGCAAGGTCAAAAGTCGCGATTGGACATATTTTTGTCTTGCCCGGGCAACCAGCGATCCATTCAGAGAAAACGCTTACACATCTTCATAGGCCTGATTGGCTTTTTGCAGCGTTTCTCCACCCCCTTCATGTGCGGCTTTATGGCAGATGAAGGCCAGGGGAGGAGCCGATGCAAACTGCAGTGTCGTCTCTTCACTGGAACCGGATTGCGAGGGCTCAACCTGCAATTCGCCAATAGCCTTGCGGGCAGAAGCTCTTGCGACCGGACGGGTCATCATCGACTGATACGCAGCTGCAACATAAGCCGCCGTGGGTGCCGTGACAGTAATGATCTGGACCATATGTGTGTATCCGTGTGCTTTCCCACGCCTGTTTTACACGCCAAAAGCTCAGGTTATGTTCCAGATTTTGATCGTATTTTAGCGATCTGTATTGTAATTGCCGCTGCTGGTAATGTGAATACAGTGATTCCCGCAAGGATTGGACCCGGCCTTTGGCATATTTTACCATCTGCATCCCCAGCAACAGGCCATTGACGACGTCAAGAGCTTCGATTGAAAGTGCAATTGCCTATGCGGCAGCAGCCGGTGGTCGTCTCGTGATTGCTGACAATTCCGGCGATCCGCAAAAGGCGCTCTGGCTTGCCGATTGTCCGGCGCATGTCATTTACCGGTGTTCGGATGCGCGCTCGGCACTGGAAAACCTCATGACGACTTTTGACGACGTGACGACGGAATTCATGTTGCTGCTGGGCGATGACGACCTGATCGAGCTCAGGGGAGCGGCTGTCGACTTTGCGTCGCTGCCCGGTGACCATGTTGCTGTCAGACCGCAGATCGACCTTTGGACACAGTCGGCAGGCGTTGTGAAATCCACACTGTTTGCGCTTGAAAGCCCTGATGTCGTAACCCGCATGTCCGATTATCTGCGCCTGTCCAATGGTGACAATGCCACGTATTACAGTTTCTTCCGCTCTGCCGTTTATATGGATCTGTTCCGGCTGATCGCCCGGTCACACCCCACCCGGGGTGACTATATGGACTGGACGGTGGTCATGGCCATGGCTTTTGCCGGCAAGTTTGCCTCTGACAGCGGCACTGTCGTGTCCTATAATGCTGCAAACTGGACCAGTGGCCCCAGCATTCTGGAGCAGCGCAAGCGCCTGTTTTATCAGGCCGGATTGCCTGAAAAAGCCATGGATTACGAAGCCCTGCTGGGCTTTCTGGATTGCTATGGCTTTGTCACCCTCATCCACGCAGATGTGTCTGAAAAAGACAGGCTGGCGGCTACCTATGGTGCTGCAATTCTCTATCTGAAACATTTTCTGCAACAGGTGGAGCGCGCACCGGAGCTTTATGCCGACAGGGCTGCTTTCATTGATCTGATGCGCGAGAAAACCACGAACCCGGACATAAACCCTGAAACCCTTCTGCCTTACGCGCTTGCGATTATCGATCAGGTTGTTCCCGGTCTTTGCAATGCCTATCTCCGCTTCTATGCCGGAGAAGACAGGGTTTAAGCATGTCGCTATCGCAAAACTGTGCAGCGGTTTTGCGATAGCGACATGCGTAAAAACAAACACTTGAAGCGTGGCAAGCGAATCTGGAAGATCGCAACACGCTTTAGGGTCACATCACTTGAATTTGCAGGGAAAACCGGGCAAGGGTCATCGCCATCAAGGAGATATCATGACCGTTGAAATCACCACCCCCCGTTTTCTGGACCATCTTGTGTTCCCGACCAGCGATATTGCCATTGCCAGAAAGCGCCTGTCGCAATTGGGTTTCCTTGTCGCAGCCGATGCGGTCCATCCGTTCGGAACCGAAAATGCCTGCGTCTATTTCGCAGACAAGACGTTTCTGGAGCCTTTGGGGATAGCCAGCCGCGAGGGGTGCGAGGCTTCCGCGCGTGAAGGCAATGTGTTTGCCGCCCGCGATCAGGCCTTTCGCTTCCGGCGCGGGCAGGAGGGGTTTTCAGCCCTTGTGATGGGCACGGACCATGCTGATGCAGACCATGCCCGTTTTGTCTCGACAGGGTTTTCCGGCGGCCCGATGCTGGAATTTTCGAGGCCCATGCGCTTTCCCGACGGACACGAGGTGACAGCGTCCTTCAGGCTGGCCTTTGCGGCTGACCTGCGCTCGCCTGATCTGTTCTTCTTTACATGCCAGCGCATCAATGTGGCAGCAGCGGATCGCTCTGCACTGGAAGCGCATGATAATGGCGTCAAAGGCATTTCGGAAGTGGTGTTGTCTGAACCGAACCCGATCGATTTTCAGTATCTTTTGCAGGAGGTTGTCGGAGACAGACGGGTCAACGCACAGTCCTTCGGCATGGAAATCGAAACAGCGAATGCGAAGATATCGGTCTTGAATGCTGCTGGAATGGAGGCGTTTTACGGTGAGAGGATCGCCTGCCATTCGCGCGGTTTGCGTGGCAGGGCCGTTGTTTTTTCCGTGAGTGACGTGGACCGGACGGAAAACCTCCTGCAGAACAACGCTGTTGCCTATCAAAAAAACAACAATCGCCTGCTGGTGCCCGAAGCACCGGGACAGGGCGCACTATTCGTCTTTGGAGAACAGAAATGAGCAGTTTTACAAACAGTGAAGTCGTTGCCGGTGACGGCGCAAAAAAGGTGACATTTTCCAATGCGGCCCGCTTTTCGCTGATTGCAGGCCCCTGCCAGATGGAAAGCCGTGACCATGCGTTCATGATCGCCGGTACATTGCATGAACTGTGCACCAGGCTGGGCATAGGACTGGTCTACAAGTCATCCTTCGACAAGGCCAACCGCACGTCACTGTCCGGCAAGCGTGGCATCGGCCTTGAGCGAGCCATGGATGTATTTGCGGACCTCAAACAGGAATTTGGCTTTCCGGTTTTGAGCGACATTCATACAGAAGAACAATGCGCGCTGGTATCACCGGTTGTTGACATCCTGCAGATCCCGGCCTTTTTGAGCCGCCAGACCGATCTTCTTGTCGCTGCTGCAAAAACCGGACGGGTGATCAATGTCAAGAAAGGCCAGTTTCTGGCCCCCTGGGATATGAAAAATGTGCTCGACAAGCTGAACCAGTCCGGAAACAGCAATATCCTTCTGTGCGAGCGCGGCGCTTCCTTCGGCTACAACACGCTGGTTTCCGACATGCGCGCGCTGCCGATCATGGCGGCCATGGGTGCTCCCGTGATTTTCGATGCCACCCATTCCGTCCAGCAACCCGGCGGTCAGGGCGGATCAACCGGCGGAGAACGCAGATTTGTGGAAACACTGGCCCGTGCGGCCGTAGCTGTAGGTGTCGCCGGCCTGTTTATCGAGACGCATGAGGATCCGGACAATGCGCCATCGGACGGACCGAACATGGTGCATCTGAAAGACATGCCGCGTCTTCTGGAAAAGCTGCTGGCCTTTGATACCGTCACCAAATCCGGGCTTTGAAAGCAGGCAGGCCGCAGGATCCTGATCCTGCGGCCTGTTGGCATGGATGATGTTCAGGCAGAAATCCTGACAAATGCCTCAAAACTCTTCCCAGGACTGGCCTCCGCCTGAAGGAGTATGCGCTGTTGCTGTTTTCAGGCCGAAAGCACCTGCAATTTTTTGTGTCAGAGCCCGGGCAGGTGAGGCAACCGGCTTCGGTTGATGCTGCGGTTGCATGCCTGCAATCTTGGCAGGAGATGTGGCGGCTGCCTGTGCACCATGCTGGAACTGGAAACGGGCAACCAGATGTTCCAGCCTTTGCGCCTCATCACGGAGGCCATGGCATGCCGTGCTGGTTTCCTCGCTCATCGAGGCATTTTGCTGTGTTACCTGATCCATGGCATTGATTGCCTTGTTGACGTCGGCCAGTGCGACAGACTGTTCCTGCGATGCCGCGACAATTGCGCTGATAATGTCGTTGACGCCGCGCACGTGTTCCTGGATTTCTGCCAGTGTTGCCCCGGTTCTGTTGACAAGGGTAACACCGCTGGCAACCTGGTCCGTCGAAGTCTGGATCAGTGTCTTGATTTCCTTTGCCGCATTTGCAGACCTGCCGGCAAGTTCGCGCACTTCCTGCGCAACCACGGCAAAACCCTTTCCGGCCTCACCGGCGCGGGCAGCCTCGACACCGGCATTCAGCGCCAGCAGGTTTGTCTGGAAAGCGACTTCCTCCATGACCGTAATGATCTGGCGGATATGTTTCGAGGATTCCTCGATTTTTTCCATTGCGCCAATGGCTTCCAGCACAACGCCTGCAGAACGTTCCGCCCCTTTCCGCGTTTCGGTCATCATGGAATTGGCGTCATTTGCCCGACCTGACGACTGTGCGACCGTGGCCGTGATCTGGCCGAGTGCGCTAACCGTTTCCTCAAGGCTTGCGGCCTGTTTCTCGGTTCTGCGGGCAAGATTGTCTGTCGCCGCTGCAATTTCCGATGTGCTGTGACCGACGGTATGTGTGCACATCATAATCTCGGAAAGCGTTGATCCAAGGCTTGCAACAGTATTGTTGAATGCGTGCCGCAGGTCTTCATAGGACGGGGCGAAAGGTTCGCGTATGGTGTGGGTCAGGTCACCCTTTGCAAGGCTTGCCAGACCATGGCTGATATTTTCGATCACGAACGCACGTTCGGAATCCGCCAGGGCCCGCTCTTCAGCGAGTTCCCGTTCGCGCGACAGCTCAAGCTCTTTGGCTGCTGCTGCCCGCAAACGGTTGCTCTGACGTTCCATGGCGTTCTCGCGGAATATCATGACCGATTGTGACATGATGCCGATTTCGTCGTCACGGTCAGCATAGGGAACCTCCCTGGAATAGTCCCCCTTTGCCAGCAAGCCCATATATCCGGTCATGCCAGCGAGAGGGACGATAGCACGTTTGCGAATATAGAAAAGTCCGGAAATGAACAGCAGTACAGACATAATGGCAGCCACAATCGCCATGGCTGACAATGTCTTGTAAGTGCCATCCGCCATCATCTCTGCGTTTTTCAGGAAGGAATCACTTCTGGAGACGAGAGCATTGACCGATGCCTCATGGAGATGAAAGGCATTTCTGATCTCTATCAGCGCCGCCCTGGCAGCATCAGGCTGGCCGGCATCGAGTGCCGGGATGAATGTATCGTCCATGAGCGACCAGAATTGGTCGGCCCCGGTTGCCAGGTCACCGGAAATGGCAGATTTGAGATCTTTCTGCAGTTCAGAGTCTTTCCAATAGGCCAGACGCACATGATAGCTTTCTTCCAGCGCCTTGATCTTGGTAATATTGGCATCAATCCGGGATGAATCGAGAGCGGCCTCCATGGCCAGCGCATAAGCTTCGACAACATAAAGCGGCGGCGGCAGGATATCGGCAATCAGGTCTTTTCCATTGATGATCTGGTGGTATCCCGGGCCATTGACTTTCAGTTCCTCCAGCGCATAACGCTGGATTCCTGTCGATACTGCCAGTCCCGCAGTGACAACAAGTCCGAAAGCAACCAGGCTTTGAGCGATATTCAGACGCATGCGGGAGACTCCATAAGGTAATACTGATGATATGAGGTTGCCTCATATTGGTTAATTTTATGTATGCAATCGTAAATGTTTGATGGTCAATTCTGATGAAAAATGTTTTCGTGGTAAGCTTCCGGCAGTGGATGGCAAAAAAATCGATAACAATATCAGTATTTTGATATATTCCGGATGCGGAATGAAATTACTCTCTTCGCGTGACAAATGTATTTTTTTTAATTTTTACGTCTTTCAGGCGTTAATACATCCTGACGTAGCGTTAAGATTGTATAATTTGCATTGCAGTAATTAAAAGGTGTGACAAGAGGCAAGAACTGCACCTTGGCTTGTGAATGATTGGACCATTCTCGCGCAGGCTTCTGGTGCTGTCTGTCTTGTGGTATCGATTGATCTTGCCTTTCGGGTTTGCGCGGGATCAATTGAATGACATTGATGGAGCCTGCCATTGTATTTTCATATGCTTCGAGTATGAGAAACCGAACTTATTTTTTTCCCTCAAGCAAGGACGCTATTAATGACAGCAATCGTTGACATCATCGCCCGAGAGATTCTCGACAGCCGCGGCAATCCCACTGTAGAAGTGGATGTCATTCTGGAAGATGGGTGCATGGGCCGCGCAGCGGTTCCATCAGGTGCTTCAACCGGTGCACACGAGGCTGTGGAATTGCGCGACGGTGGCAAGCGCTATATGGGAAAGGGTGTTGAACGTGCGGTTGAGGCCGTCAATACCGAGATCTTTGATGTTGTTGGCGGGCTGGACGCTGAAAACCAGATCCAGATCGACCGCATGATGATTGAACTGGATGGTACGCCCAACAAATCCCGTCTGGGTGCCAACGCGATTCTCGGCGTTTCCCTGGCTGTTGCAAAGGCTGCAGCAGAATCTGCCGGTCACCCCCTCTACCGTTATGTCGGCGGCGCGAATGCCCATATTCTGCCTGTGCCGATGATGAACATTATCAACGGTGGTGCACATGCCGACAATCCGATTGATTTTCAGGAATTCATGATCATGCCGGTCGGAGCCGACACGTTGCGCGATGCCGTGCGGATGGGGTCGGAAGTGTTTCATACATTGAAGAAGGAACTGGCAGCCCAGGGCCATAATACCAATGTTGGTGATGAAGGTGGCTTTGCACCGGGTCTGGCGTCGGCACCGGCAGCACTGGATTTCATCATGAAATCCATTGAAAAGGCCGGTTACCGGCCGGGTGAAGACATGTTCCTGGCCATGGACTGCGCTGCAACAGAATTTTTCAAGGGCGGCAAATATGTTCTGGAAGGCGAGGGCCGCACGCTGGAGCCTGGCGCAATGGCTGAATATCTGACCAGCCTTGTCAATACCTATCCGATCATTTCCGTTGAGGATGGCATGGCGGAAGACGACTGGGAAGGCTGGAAGACATTGACAGAACTTTGCGGCAATAAATGCCAGCTGGTGGGCGATGATCTGTTTGTGACCAATTCGGCCCGCCTGCGCGACGGTATCAAGATGGGTGTTGCCAATTCCATCCTGGTCAAGGTCAACCAGATCGGAACATTGAGCGAGACGCTGGATGCTGTCGAAACAGCCCACAAGGCACGCTACACCGCCGTCATGTCGCACCGTTCGGGTGAAACCGAGGATTCAACCATTGCTGATCTTGCAGTTGCCACCAATTGCGGACAGATCAAGACAGGTTCGCTGGCCCGTTCTGACCGGTTAGCCAAATACAATCAGTTGATCCGCATTGAAGAAGGTCTCGGCATCCAGGCAACCTATGCCGGCCGCTCGATCCTGCGCGGTTAATCTTCGCGCATGCCTTTTGTGAAATGACCGGAAAACCGCGCCCTGAACAGCGCGGTTTTTTCGCTTTTAGCCCTTTGTCAACAATCGGTTAATCATTCCGCATTATGATTGCCCTGTAATGCGTACCAGGGCAGGCACTATGTGGACCAGGCATCATAAGAAACGGAAATTGGGGCGGGTGGTCCTGCCGGCCATCACAGTCGCATTTCTGTCCTATTTCGGTTATCACTCCATTCATGGAGCCTATGGGCTCAAGGCGACAGAAGAGTTCGAGCGTCAGCGCGTCGAGCGTACACAGATCCTTGCCGGTCTCGTTGCAAGGCGGCAAGTGATGGAAAAGCAGGTGCAATTGCTGAGCGACGGCTCCATGGAAAAGGATATGCTGGATGAAAAAGCCCGCTCTGCACTCAATATGTCACGAAGCGACGAGATTGTAATTTTCAACTGACTGATATATTAACCAAAGTTCGGTTAAGTAAATAAACAATATTATTTTCAGATACTTAGCTCGAATATGAGTTATGCATTATTGGTATTGCTGAACGCGCTCACTTGCCCTATTGTGGCCAAAATCATGCATCCTAGGGAGGACTGAATGGCTCTGCGCAAGACCGCAACGGCACCGCAACGCAAACCTGCGAAGAAAGATTTCAACGGTGGTACAGTCGCTGAATTTACCCGCGAAAGTGAATTGAAGGCCTACCGTGAGATGCTTTTCATTCGCCGCTTTGAAGAGAAGGCGGGGCAACTGTACGGTATGGGCTTCATCGGAGGTTTCTGTCATCTCTATATCGGTCAGGAAGCGGTTGTTGTGGGCATGCAGATGGCGCTGAAAGAGGGTGATCAGGTGATCACCGGCTATCGTGACCATGGTCATATGCTGGCGTGCGGCATGAGTGCGCGTGGTGTGATGGCGGAATTGACAGGTCGCCGCTCCGGGCTTTCCCGTGGCAAGGGCGGCTCCATGCACATGTTTTCCAAGGAAAAGAATTTTTACGGCGGCCACGGTATCGTCGGGGGCCAGGTGTCGCTGGGAACAGGGCTGGCCTTTGCAAACGCCTATCGCGGCAATGACAATGTCTCGCTGACCTATTTCGGTGATGGTGCTGCCAATCAGGGCCAGGTTTACGAGAGCTTCAACATGGCAGCGCTCTGGAAATTGCCGGTGATCTACATCATTGAAAACAACCGTTATGCCATGGGTACGTCGGTCTCCCGCGCCTCGGCACAGACCGATTTTTCGATGAGAGGGGCTTCATTCGGAATAGAGGGCTACCAGGTGGACGGAATGGATGTCCGCGCCGTCAAGGCCGCTGCCGATATGGCGGTCGAGCATTGCCGTTCGGGCAAGGGGCCGATCATTCTGGAAATGCTGACCTATCGTTATCGCGGCCATTCGATGTCCGATCCGGCGAAATATCGCTCCAAGGATGAAGTGGCAAAAATGCGCTCCGAACACGACCCGATTGAACAGGTCAAGGCGCGTCTGCTCGAAAAGGGCTGGGCCACGGACGATGACCTGAGGGCCATCGACAAGGAGATCCGCGATATCGTGGCCGACAGCGCTGATTTTGCGCAGGCCGATCCTGAACCGGATGCCGCCGAGCTCTACAACGGATATCCTTCTGTAATCACCGCCAATGCGCGGGATTTTCATCGCGCCCGGACGAAACAAGACAAGGCTTCGGGTCTTTAAAGGCCGACCTTTTTACAATATGGGTGAGGAACAATGCCAATAGAAATTCTGATGCCTGCACTGTCTCCGACGATGGAAGAAGGCAAGCTTTCCAAATGGCTGAAAAGCGAAGGCGATGCCGTGAAGTCCGGTGATGTGCTGGCGGAAATCGAAACCGACAAGGCAACCATGGAAGTGGAAGCCATTGACGAGGGCGTGATCGGCAAATTGCTGGTGGAGGCTGGAACCGAAGGCGTGAAGGTCAATGCCGTGATTGCCATCTTGCTGCAGGATGGTGAGGCTCTTGGCGCAACACTTGCACCAGCCGCCGCAGCTTCCGCACCGGTTGAGGCTGCGCCTGCACCTGCACCAGCTGCGCAGGCTCCTGTTTATGCAGCTCCTGTTGCCGCCGCCGCACCGTCCGATCCGGCCATTCCTGCCGGAGCCGAAATGGTGCACACGACTGTCCGTGAAGCGCTGCGCGATGCCATGGCGGAAGAAATGCGCCGCGACGGCGATGTCTTCGTCATGGGCGAGGAAGTGGCCGAATATCAGGGTGCCTACAAGATCACACAAGGGTTGTTGCAGGAATTCGGGTCACGCCGCGTGGTCGATACGCCGATTACCGAACATGGCTTTGCAGGGATCGGTGTGGGGGCGGCCATGACCGGTCTCAAGCCGATTGTCGAATTCATGACCTTCAATTTCGCCATGCAGGCCATTGACCATATCATCAATTCGGCCGCCAAGACGCTTTATATGTCGGGTGGCCAGATGGGTGCGCCGATTGTGTTTCGTGGTCCCTCGGGTGCTGCGGCCCGCGTGGGTGCACAGCATTCGCAATGTTATGCGGCCTGGTACAGCCATATTCCTGGCCTCAAGGTTGTCATGCCCTATACGGCGGCAGACGCCAAGGGCCTGTTGAAGGCTGCGATCCGCGATCCCAATCCGGTGATCTTCCTTGAAAACGAAATCCTCTACGGCCAGTCCTTCGATGTGCCGAAGATGGACGATTTTGTCCTGCCGATCGGCAAGGCCCGCATTCACCGTACCGGCAGGGATGCCACCATCGTTTCCTTCGGCATTGGAATGACCTATGTTGTCAAGGCCGCCGCCGAACTGGAAGCGCTGGGCATTGATGTGGAAATCATCGATCTGCGCACCATCCGTCCGATGGACCTGCCGACCGTCATCGAATCGGTCAAGAAGACCGGCCGTCTGGTAACGGTCGAGGAAGGTTATCCGCAGTCGTCTGTTGGTACAGAAATTGCCGCCCGCGTCATGCAGCAGGCCTTTGATTATCTGGATGCGCCAATCCTGACCATTGCCGGCAAGGATGTGCCCATGCCTTACGCTGCCAACCTTGAAAAGCTGGCTCTGCCGAATGTTGGCGAAGTCGTTCAGGCGGTCAAGACCGTCTGCTACAAATAAGGGGAGGGCGGGATCATGCCAATCAATATTACGATGCCAGCCCTGTCGCCCACCATGGAAGAGGGCAAACTGTCCAAATGGCTGGTCAAGGTCGGCGACAAGGTCAAGTCCGGCGACATTCTGGCCGAAATCGAAACCGACAAGGCGACGATGGAAGTCGAATCCGTGGATGAAGGCACCATTGCCAGGCTTCTGGTCGAGGCGGGCACGGAAGGCGTCAAGGTCAATGCGATTATCGCCGTGATTGCCGGAGACGGCGAAGATGTGGCTGCGGTTTCCAAGGCCCCCTCATCCGGTCCTTCGGACCACCTTCTCCCCGCCGGGGAGAAGAAGGAGTCTGCCGCACCCGCAGTAACCCCCTCGCCCCTTGGGGGAGAGGGTGGCGCGAAAGCGCCGGGTGAGGGGGCGTCATCGGTTGCAAATGTCTCCAGCGGCTCCCGCACATTCTCCTCGCCTCTGGCCCGTCGCCTTGCCAAGGATGCCGGTATCGATATCTCCGCCATTGCAGGCACAGGCCCACATGGGCGTGTGGTCAAGGCAGATGTTGAAAAGACGGTTGCCACCGGTGGCGCAAAGCCTGTACCGGCAGCAGCGGCTCAGGCCACGGCACCAGCACCGGTCGCCATGCCCAAGGGCGCGTCCGAAGAAGCCGTTCTGAAGAACTTTGCCGAAGGCTCCTACGATCTGGTACCACATGACGGCATGCGCAAGACCATCGCCAGGCGCCTTCAGGAAAGCAAGCAGACGATCCCGCATTTCTATGTGACGGTCGATTGCGAACTGGATGCACTTTTGGCCCTGCGCACGCAGATCAATGCGTCTGCACCAACGGTTGACGGCAAGCCTGCCTTCAAGGTCTCGGTCAATGATATGGTCATAAAGGCTCTGGCTCTGGCCCTGCGCGATGTGCCGGATGCCAATGTTTCCTGGACAGATACGAATATGGTCAAGCACCACCATGCCGATGTCGGGGTGGCCGTGTCGATCCCGGGTGGCCTGATCACACCGATCATCCGTTCTGCCGAACTGAAAACGCTTTCCGCCATTTCCAACGAAATGAAGGATCTGGGCGCTCGCGCCAGGAGCCGCAAGCTGAAGCCGGAAGAGTATCAGGGTGGCACAACCGCCGTCTCCAACATGGGCATGATGGGGGTCAAGAATTTCTCTGCCGTCGTCAACCCGCCACATGCGACCATTCTGGCCGTGGGGGCCGGTGAGGAGCGCGTTGTGGTGAAAAACGGTGCCATGGCGATTGCGACTGTCATGTCCGTGACGCTTTCAACCGACCATCGCTGCGTTGATGGCGCATTGGGTGCCGAACTGCTCGGAGCCTTCAAGCGCTATATTGAGGCCCCTCTGGGGATGCTGGTTTAAGGGTGTAAATTGGCCTAAACTGCCGCTCTGTCTGGATCTGTGTCGTCAGATCACTATATGATGAGCGGCAGATGCTTTTGATGTTTTTTAAGGAGATATCGCATGGCCAGTGAAGCAGAGAGCATGATTATTCCTTTGCTGGGCGAAATGCGCGGTGAGATCCGTGATGTGCGCAGCGAAATTGGTGAAATGCAGCAAAAGCTCGATAAGCTCGAAAGCGGGCAGAAAACCATCCGGCAGGCTCTGACGGCCGACACTATGATGTCGAAATTTGTCACAGGCGACTTTGAGGAGCGGATATTCGCGCTGGAGCGCAAGGTCGATAATCTGACAAAAGGCAAATGACGGGCAAGATGATGAAAACAGTGCTTTGCTACGGAGACAGCCTGACATGGGGCGTGGATGCGGAAAACCGCAGTCGCCATGCCTATGAAAACCGCTGGCCATCGGTCCTGCAAAAGGGGCTGGGTCACGGTGTCCGGGTGATTGCGGAAGGTCTGAACGGCCGCACGGCGGTCTATGACGATTACGGATCAGACTCCGACCGAAACGGCGCCCGCATCCTGCCCACCGTGTTGCAGACGCATGCGCCGCTGGATCTGGTCATCATTATGCTCGGTACCAACGATATCAAGCCGGTCTTTGCCAACAATGCCGTCGTCGTGTCCCGCGGCATCCAGCGGCTGGTCAATATCATTCGCACCCAGACCTGGCCGTTTGAGATCGACGCGCCGGATATTCTCATCGTTTCGCCGCCAGCCCTGTGTGAGACTGACGATCCTGTTTTGGGGCCGATATTTGCAGGACGGATTGACGAATCCCGCAAGCTCGCCTCGATCTATGCCGATCTGGCCGATGACATGGGCTGCGGCTTTTTTGATGCGGGCTCTGTGGCGGTAACCACGCCGGTCGATGGCGTGCATATGGATGCAGAAAACACGAGGGCCGTCGGGCGCGGGCTTGAGCCGGTGGTGCGCATGATGCTTGGAATGTAACCTCCTGAAGTTTCAGGAGTTGATCAGGATCAAGGAGGTCCGGTGAAAGACGCATAGACTGGCAGGTGACCCGACACAAAGGAGCCTGACATGTCCAATACACCGCACGAACTGATTGTCGAATTTCCCGAATTTGCTGCCAAAATGCGGCACCTGAAAGAGATAGACGGTCATTTTCACCGGATCTTCAATGAATATCATGGCCTGAACGGTGAAATTCACCGTGCAGAAACCAATCTGGATACGGTCAGTGATACGCACATGGTGGAAATGCGCAAAAAGCGCATGGCACTGAAAGATGAAATTTACGGGATGCTGGTCAAAACCGAAGAGGTGGAGCCGCTCCCTTGAGGGCAGGCGCAACAGGGCCTTTCCTGAAAATGCAGTCAGGCCCCTGATCCCTTTCAGGGTTTTGAATGCGAAATGAGACAGAGAGAGGAGCTTTCGCGCCCATGGCAAATGCATATGACGTCATCATCATCGGTTCCGGCCCAGGAGGCTATATTGCCGCTATTCGTGCAGCACAGCTTGGTCTGAAAGTTGCGGTGGTCGAGCGCGAACATCTGGCGGGTATCTGCTCCAACTGGGGCTGTATTCCGACCAAAGCGCTGTTGCGCTCTGCCGAAGTGTTGCACCTGTCCGAACATGCCAAAAACTATGGCTTGAAGCTTGAAGGCACCATCACTCCGGATCTGGAAGCCATTGTCAAACGCTCGCGTGGCATTGCCGAGCGCATGAATGGCGGCGTTGCTTTCCTGATGAAGAAGAACAAGGTCGATATCATCTGGGGTGAGGCCAAACTCACCAAGCCCAATGAAATCGTGGTTGGCAAAATCTCCAAACCTATCGTTCAGCCGCAGGGACCAATCCCCAAAAATACACTGGGTGAGGGCACCTACACCGCCAAGCACATTATTGTGGCAACCGGCGCAAGGCCACGGGCGCTACCGGGCATAGAGCCGGATGGCAAGCTGATCTGGACCTATTTTGATGCGATGAAGCCGGAAACAATGCCAAAGTCTCTGCTGGTTATGGGCTCGGGTGCCATCGGCATTGAGTTTGCATCTTTCTATCGCACCATGGGTGTGGATGTGACCGTGGTCGAAGTCATGAGCCAGGTTATGCCGGTTGAGGATGCTGAAATTTCGGCCTTTGCCAAAAAGCAGTTCGACAAGCAGGGCATGAAGATCATTCTCGAAGCAAAGGTTACGAAAGTCGAAAAGGCCGCCAATTCCATTACGGCCCATATTGAGAAGAAAGACGGCTCTGTCGAGAAGATTACTGCGGACCGGATGATTTCGGCCGTCGGTGTTCAGGGCAATATCGAGAATCTGGGCCTTGAAGTTCTGGGTGTGAAGACTGATCGTGGCTGCATTGTCATCGACGGCTATGGCAAGACCAATGTGCCGGGCGTCTATGCCATCGGCGATGTTGCTGGCCCACCGATGCTGGCCCACAAGGCCGAACATGAGGCCGTGATTTGTGTTGAAAAAATCGCTGGACTGCCGAATGTCCATCCGATGGACAAGATGAAAATTCCAGGCTGCACCTATTGCAATCCACAGGTCGCCTCTGTCGGCCTGACAGAAGCCAAAGCCAAGGCCGAGGGCCGCGAAATCCGCGTTGGCCGCTTCCCGTTTGTTGCCAATGGCAAGGCGATTGCGCTGGGCGAAGACCAGGGCATGGTCAAGACGATTTTCGACAAAAAGACCGGTGAACTGATCGGTGCGCATTTGGTTGGCGCGGAAGTTACCGAACTGATACAAGGCTTTGTGGTTGCCATGAACCTGGAGACCACGGAAGAAGACCTGATGCATACGATCTTCCCGCATCCAACCATTTCGGAAACGATGAAGGAAAGTGTGCTGGATGCCTACGGTCGGGCTTTGAACGCCTGATGGTTGCCTGATACCTGTTTTAAAGCCGGGAATACCCGGTTTAACCCAAATGGAGACATGATATGTCCGCACAGTCACTCTTGATATTTTTGGCTATCGGTCTTGTTGCCGGTTATCTTGCCAGTTTCATCGTCGGCGGCGGCGGTCTGGTCCGCTATCTTTTGACAGGCGTGGTCGGGGCCTTTGTCGGCGGTTTCCTGTTTTCGTATCTTGGTATCAATCTCGGGATCGGCAATCCGCTTCTGGTAACGGTGATCCATGCCACAGTGGGTGCCATCATCGTTGTGTTGGTCGCAAGGGTTCTTGCCTGAAATCATTGATGAAGAAAGAGGGTTGACACATGATTGAAATAGGCTGGCTCAGTGCCATTATCGTCGGTGGTTTGGCCGGATGGCTCGCAGGCAAGTTCATGGATGCGCGGTTTGGCATCCTCATGAATATTGTTCTGGGCATTGTCGGTTCCGTTGTTGCCAATGCACTTCTGCGCCAATTCCAGATTATTGTGACCGGAGGGTGGCTTGCCTTTCTGGTAACCGGCTTTCTCGGGGCCAGTCTTTTGATTTTTGTCGTCCGGCTTGTCAGGAAGTGACGGTTTCAGCACGATAGCACGAATGCAGGTTTGAACCATGGTCACCATACTCGATACAATTTCGCCGGAAACAAAGCGCATCCGCCACCCGGAAAAGGCCAACCGGCCGGACACAGACGTGCTGCGCAAGCCGGACTGGATCAGGGTCAAGGCACCCACATCCAAGGGCTATGCCGAAACCCGCGAAATCGTCAAAAGCCACAAGCTGGTGACCGTTTGCGAAGAGGCGGGTTGCCCGAATATCGGTGAATGCTGGGACAAGAAACACGCCACGTTCATGATCATGGGCGAGATCTGCACCCGCGCCTGCGCCTTCTGCAATGTGGCAACCGGAAAGCCGCATGCGCTGGACCGTGCCGAGCCGGAAAATGTCGCCAGGGCTGTCAAGCAGATGGGCCTGAGCCATGTGGTGATCACCTCGGTGGACCGCGATGATCTGGATGACGGCGGTGCGGAACATTTTGAGCAGGTCATCCGGGCTATTCGTGCTGCGTCACCGGAGACAACGATTGAAATTCTGACACCGGATTTCCTGCGCAAACCGGGTGCACTGGAGCGCGTGGTGGCGGCAAGGCCCGATGTGTTCAACCACAATATGGAAACCGTGCCGTCAAAATATCTGACGGTGCGTCCGGGTGCGCGCTATTTCCATTCGATCCGGCTGTTGCAGCGGGTCAAGGAACTGGACCCGGCCATGTTCACCAAATCCGGAATTATGGTGGGGCTTGGTGAGGAGCGCAACGAAGTGCTGCAACTGATGGATGACCTGCGCACCGCCGATGTCGACTTTCTGACGATTGGCCAATATTTGCAGCCAACCCGCAAGCACCATGCGGTGATTTCCTTCGTCACACCCGAAGAATTCAAGTCCTATGAAACCGTGGCCTACAGCAAAGGCTTTTTGATGGTCGCCTCAAGCCCGCTGACCCGCTCGTCGCATCATGCAGGTGATGACTTTGCCAAATTGCGGGCCGCGCGGGCAGCAAAAATTTTGGTGTGACCGGAACCATTTTGGGACCAGCCGAAGGTTCCTGGCAGACGTTTGAAAATGGAGCAGGCGAGATGACAAAACGCATTGATCGCAACCTCAAGCAGAATCTGGGGAAAATCGTTCTTGCGCTCAGCGTGCTGGGCCCTTTGCCATTGAAAGCGCAGGGCAATGCCGGTCTCGACAAGCCGGAACCCCGGTTGCCGTTTGTTGAAACAGCGATTGCAACATTTGACACGCCCTGGGCTATCGCCTTTCTTCCTGATGGCAGGATGCTGGTAACGGAAAAGGGCGGACGCCTGTTCATCGTCACCAGGACAGGCGAAAAGCGTGCACTGTCCGGAGTTCCGAAGGTAGAATATGACGGTCAGCTTGGCTTGCTGGATGTTGCCGTGTCTCCGGATTTTACGGCGGACCAATCCATTTACCTGACTTATGCGGAGCCGGGAAAGGGTGGCAGCAGCCTTGCCCTTGCAAAGGCGACACTGGATGACGGAAATGCCGCTGCCAGGCTTGAAAACCTCAAGGTGATCTGGCGGCAGGAGCCGAAAGGGTCTGGCGGGCAACCGGGCGGTATCATAGCCTTTGCGCCGGACGGAAAAACGCTGTTTCTCAGTTCAGGGGATCGCATGCGGCCCAAAACCGCACAGGATCCGGATCAGGCCCTCGGCAAAATCCTCCATTTGAACCTTGACGGGACGGCTGCTGCCGACAATCCCTTTGCAGGCAAGGGCAAGGTTCAGGCGCAGATCTGGACTACAGGACACCGCAACCCCTATGGTCTGGCCTTTGCTCCGGACGGAAAGCTTTGGGAACACGAGATGGGACCAAGGGGCGGCGATGAGCTGAATCTCATCATGCCCGGTCGCAATTACGGCTGGCCTATTGTTTCCAATGGCGACAATTATAACGGGTCAGTGATCCCCGATCATGATACGAGACCGGAATTCGAGGCTCCAAAAGTCTATTGGACCCCGATCATCGCCCCTGCCGGACTGGTATTTTACAATGCAGACCTTTTTAAAGACTGGAAAGGCTCCGCCCTCATCGGTGCGCTGGCCGGAACCGGGCTTGTACGGATCGGCTTTGATGCAAAGGGCGGGGCCACACAGGTGGACCGCTGGGATCTGGGCCAGCGCATCCGCGATGTTGCTGTTGCGCCGGATGGAGCCGTCTGGATTATCGAGGACGACAGCGAAGGCCGCTTGCTGAGACTGACGCCTGCGTCGTAATGTCCGGTATGCTTGCGGCAGCCTTTGCAAGATCTGTCCAAAATTGTGTTCCGGCATTGAAATCATGGACGAAGTCTGACAGTTTGACCGCGCCTTCTCAATTGACATTACGGATGCAATGCCCAGATTTGAAACCCGACGCCCCAACCGGCACTCAGCCACCCGGATGTATGATCTGGTTGCTGATATTGAAAAATATCCGCAATTTCTGCCTTTATGCACCGGACTGGTGGTGCGCTCCAGCAAGGAGCGTGACGGTAAACAGCTCCTGGTCGCGGATATGACGGTTGGCTACAAGGCCATCAAGGAAACTTTCACAACGCAAGTGTTGCTGAACCGGCAGGACAATATGATCGATGTAAAATATATCGACGGCCCGTTTCGCTATCTCGACAATCGCTGGACATTCGAGGATGACGGGCAGGGCGGTTGCACCGTGCATTTTTTCATAGATTATGAATTCAGGAGCCGTGTGCTGGGCGCACTGATGGGGTCCATGTTTGACCGTGCCTTCCGCATGTTTGCAGAAGCCTTCGAGGCCCGCGCCGACACTCTCTACCCGCAAGGGTGATATCATCCCTTGTGCGCGGGATCCAGATTGGCAAGTTTCCAGAGCATTTCCAGCGCTGTTCGCACAGCAGCCTGCCGGATGCCGGAACGGCCAAGATCACCATAGTGCATGTCGCGGTGGAGCATTGTTCCATTGTAATGCTTGGCGGCAATATGGACCAGTCCCACAGGCTTGACTGGCGTTCCTCCGTCCGGTCCTGCAATGCCCGTAACAGCCACAGCCAGACCGGCATCGGAGCGGGCAAGCGCACCATGGGCCATTTCCATCGCGGTTTCGCGCGACACAGCGCCATGCTGTTTCAGGGTGATGGGATAAAGACCCAGAATTTCGGTCTTGGCATCATCCGAATAGCAGACAAATCCGCGATCGAACACGGCAGAAGATCCGGGTACTTCGGTGATGGCCGCCGCCACCAGCCCGCCTGTGCAGGATTCCGCTGTGGCGATAAAAATCTTGCGGGCGGTGCAGGTTTCAATAATGCGCCTTGCCAGTTCAAAATTGTCCATATTTTCCATGTTCAGTCTCCCTGATAAACCACCGTGGCCGTGGCAATGGCCGCAATGCCTTCTTCCCGTCCGATAAAGCCGATCTTCTCGTTTGTCGTTGCCTTCACCGAACATCTTTTTATGTCGATACCCAGCATTTCAGCCATTCGGGCGCGCATGGCATCCCGGTGCGGTCCCACCCGCGGTGATTCTGCGATCAGGGAAATATCGGTGTTCATGATTGTGCCACCCTTGCCGCGCACTATTCTTGCGGCATGTTCTACAAAAATGCGCGAGGCAGCACCTTTCCACTGCGGGTCGGACGGCGGAAAATGATCGCCGATATCCCCGGCACCGCATGTTGCCAGCAAGGCATCGGTCAGGGCATGCAGCCCGACATCGGCATCAGAATGGCCTTTGAGCTTTTTCGTGTGCGGAATGAAAACGCCGCAAAGCGTCACACCGTCGCCATCCTCCAGCTGGTGCACATCATATCCGTTGCCGCACCGCACATCCGGCAGGAGCGATTGCATCAGTCTGTCATTCGCCATTTCTATATCCCGTCTGGTGGTGATCTTGAAATTGTCCGAAAGGCCGTCAACGATCCGCACAGGAACGGACGCCCATTCCGCAATCGCGGCATCATCGGTAAACTCCGCCATGCCGGCGAGGTCTGCGCTGCGATGCGCCTGCAGGATTGTGTCAAAGCAGAAGGCCTGCGGTGTCTGGGCAGCATAAAGGCGCTCCCGAGATACAGTCTCGTGCACGAGATGCTCGACAGTCACCCGTTTGAGCGTGTCTGCAACCGCGGTTGCAGGCAGCACTGCCCGGTCTCCGGCCTTCAGCGCGGTCTCGATACGGTCGAGCAGATCCGCGTCAAAAAAAGGCCGCACGGCGTCATGAATGAAAACATGGGCAAGACCCAGACCGGCTAGCGCTTCCAGCCCCTTGCGCACAGTGTCCAGCCGCGTGGCTCCGCCATGAACGGTGGTGACAGGAACTGGCGCGACGAGCCCTGCACTGGCGGCCTCAAAAAGGGCAGCGTCATCGGGATGAATACACACCACGATATGGCTGGCTTTGCCCCAGGACACAAACCGGTTCAGCGTATGGCGTATGATGGGCAGGCCCGCAATGCGGCGATATTGCTTCGGGCCCTGCGTGGACGCACCGGCCCGCTCGCCGCGCCCGGCAGCAACAATGACGATTCCAGGTTGAAATGGAGGTTTCTGTGTCATTGGCAGCAGCAATCCTTGTCATACAAGCTACGTGTTTTGCTATTAGAGCAAGCAACATTCGAGAAAAAGGCTGAAAAATTTACCCACACGATAAAACTGCTTGGCAAACGACCCGTAAGTGGCTAAAAAAGGTGCAAATTATAAGAATGCACGAAAGTTAATCATTTGAATCAATTCCAATTGTCAACGCCTTTGCAGCTCGGTGCTGTTACAATCAGGAACCGGGTGGTTCTTGCACCGATGTCGGGTGTCACGGATTTGCCGTTTCGTCAACTGGCATGGCGCAATGGTGCGGGCCTTGTGGTCACAGAAATGGTGGCAAGCCGCGAACTGGCAAGCAATGTGACCGAATCCTGGTCGCGGCTGAAAGGGGAAGGTCTCGATCCGCACATGGTTCAGCTGGCCGGTCGCGAACCCTTCTGGATGGGAGAGGCGACGCGCATTGCTGAGGACAACGGTGCGGATATCATTGATATCAACATGGGCTGCCCTGCCAGGAAGGTTACAGGTGGCTATTCAGGGTCAGCGCTGATGCGCGATCCGGACCTGGCGCTGTCTCTGATAGAGGCGACGGTCAAGGCTGCGACCGTTCCCGTGACACTGAAAATGCGGCTTGGCTGGGATTCCGGTTCGATCAATGCGCCGGAAATCGCACGCCGTGCCCAGGATGCAGGCGTGCAGATGATCACCATCCATGGCCGCACACGCATGCAGTTCTATACAGGCAGGGCAGATTGGGATGCCATTCGCCTTGTGCGCGACGCAATTTCCGTTCCGCTGGTCGCCAATGGTGATGTTGAAACGGCAGACCAATGCCATGAAATCTTGCGGCGCTCCGGCGCGGATGCCGTGATGATCGGTCGTGGATGTCAGGGGCGACCCTGGCATGCAGGTGTTCTGGCCGGCGCTCGGCCGGAGCCCGACCGCAGGGAAGCTGCAGCCATTGCCAGGCAGCATTATTGGATGATGCTGGATTTTTACGGCGCAAAGACAGGCATTCGCCATGCCCGCAAACATGTCGGCTGGTATCTGGCCCGTTTTGCGCCACATCTGCCTTCAGACATGATGACCGCAGTGATGACATCGACAGATCCATCCCATGTTGCCGACGTTCTTGAGAGCGAAATGCAATCTTCAGACATTCGCGTTGAAAGGGATCACGCCGCATGACGCGCTTCACGACAAAACCCATGGACCCGACCGGCAGCGACGCTTCCGCACTGGCCGTGCTGAACGCCATCCGCAATCCTGTGATCATGGTCAATACGGCCGGGGTGATTGCGTTTGCCAACTGGGAGGCCGAATCGTTTTTTGGCGCAAGTGCCGCCCATCTGGGACGCCAGTCCCTTGCCGCCTTCATTCCTTTCGGCAGCCCGCTGTTGACCTTGATCGAGCAGGTGCGGGAGCGAAAGGCACCCGTCAATGAATATCGTGTCGACCTCAGTTCACCGCGCCTTGGAACTGACAAGCTGGTTGACCTTTACGTAACACCGGTGATTTCCGATCCCGGTGCGGTTGTTGTCGTGTTCCAGGAGCGCTCCATGGCCGACAAGATCGACAGGCAATTGACCCACAGGGCTGCGGCCCGCTCTGTAACCGGCCTCGCCTCCATGCTGGCCCACGAAATCAAGAATCCCTTGTCCGGCATCAGGGGCGCAGCACAGCTTCTGGAATCCGTGGTACCCAACGAAGACCGGCCCCTGACCAGACTGATCTGCGATGAGACCGACCGGATTGTGTCTTTGGTGGATCGCATGGAAGTGTTCTCGGATGAGCGGCCGATTGACCGTGTCCCCATCAACATCCATTCCGTTCTTGATCATGTGAAGGCCGTTGCCAAGGCGGGCTTTGCCCGCAAGATCAAATTCGTTGAAAATTATGATCCGTCGCTGCCTGCGGTTTTTGCCAATCGCGATCAGCTTGTGCAGGTTTTCCTGAACCTGATCAAGAACGCGGCGGAAGCCATAGGTGACAGGCCGGACGGTGAAATTACCCTGTCAACCGCGTACCGTCCCGGTATCCGCCTTTCGATTGCCGGCAGCCGCGAGAAGATTTCGCTGCCGCTGGAATTTTGTGTGCACGACAATGGCCCCGGTGTACCGGAAGATATATTACCGCATCTGTTTGACCCGTTTATTTCAACCAAGACCAATGGATCCGGCCTTGGTCTGGCGCTTGTAGCCAAAATTATCGGCGGTCATGGCGGCATAGTGGAATGCGACAGCCAGAATAACAAAACAGTTTTCAGGGTGCTGATGCCGGCATCAAAACTTTTTTCAAATGAAGATTCCCCCGAGACAGCGAAAACAGGATCCAGCAAATGACTGCAGCGACCATACTTGTAGCCGATGATGATGCAGCCATTCGCACCGTGCTGAACCAGGCGCTCAGCCGCGCAGGCTATGATGTGCGCATCACGTCCAATGCAGCGACCCTGTGGCGCTGGATTTCAGCGGGTGAGGGCGACCTCGTTGTCACCGATGTGGTCATGCCGGATGAAAATGCCTTTGACCTGTTGCCGCGCATCAAGAAGGCAAGACCGGATCTGCCGGTTCTGGTCATGAGTGCGCAGAATACATTCATGACGGCGATCAAGGCCTCTGAAAAAGGTGCCTATGATTATCTTCCCAAACCCTTTGATCTGACCGAGCTGATTGCCATCATCGGCAGGGCGCTGGCCGAACCCAAGAAAAAGCCTGCAAAATTTGAGGATGACCCGCAGGACGGCATGCCACTGGTGGGGCGCTCGGCGGCCATGCAGGAAATTTATCGGGTTCTGGCCCGTCTGATGCAGACAGATTTGACCCTGATGATTACCGGCGAATCCGGCACCGGCAAGGAACTGGTTGCCCGCGCCCTGCACGATTATGGCAAGCGCCGCAATGGACCGTTTGTCGCCATCAATATGGCAGCCATTCCGCGTGATCTGATTGAATCGGAGCTGTTCGGACATGAAAAAGGTGCCTTTACCGGTGCGCAGAACCGGTCGTCCGGCCGCTTTGAGCAGGCCGAAGGCGGCACGCTGTTCCTGGATGAAATCGGCGATATGCCAATGGATGCCCAGACACGGTTGCTGCGTGTTTTGCAACAGGGCGAATATACCACGGTCGGAGGGCGCACACCCATCCGCACGGACGTGCGCATCGTTGCGGCCACCAACAAGGATCTGAAACATTCCATCAATCAGGGCCTGTTCCGGGAAGATCTCTATTACCGCCTGAATGTCGTACCGCTTCGCCTGCCGCCGCTGCGCGACCGTGCCGAGGATATTCCCGATCTGGTTCGCCATTTTGTTGCCCAGACGGAAAAGGAAGGGCTGGATCCCAAGCGGTTTGAGACCGAAGCGCTGGAACGCATGAAGAGCCACAGCTGGCCGGGCAATGTGCGCGAGCTGGAAAATCTGGTTCGTCGCCTGACAGCACTCTATCCTCAGGATGTGATCAGCCGGGAGATTATTGATGCCGAATTGCGCTCGGATGTCGCTGACAGTCCTTTTGAGAAGAATGCCTCACGGACCGGACCCGTGTCGATATCGCAGGCCGTGGAAGAAAACATGCGGCAATATTTTTCCGGTTTTGGCGACAGCCTGCCGCCTGCCGGTCTCTACGACCGGGTTCTGGCCGAGATGGAATATCCCCTGATCCTGGCAGCACTGACGGCCACACGCGGAAACCAGATCAAGGCCGCCGATCTTCTGGGCCTGAACCGCAATACGTTACGCAAGAAAATTCGTGAACTCGGTGTCTCCGTCTACCGTTCATCCAGAACCGCTTGACTTCATGGAGACTGCGTTGCATTTTCGCCACAATGCGTTGCTTGAATGCCACTCTAGTGGAATGAATTCGACATTTGCTCTCGAGTGTGCTGCGAACAGTTGCAAATGTCGAAATCAACCCACTGGACGGGCGCAATTGCACCGGGTTTGCCAGGATTGCTGCCCCGGAAACACGGATGCCTGATCCGGGCGAGGGCAAGTGAAGAATTTCATGAAGAGTGCTATGGATTTTGGGGCGGACGACGACCTTGGTGTCCCGGCACCGGACCGGCGGGCAAATTTTGCCTTTCCGGGGCTGGCATTGGCAGGTGGCGCATTGGCCAGCGCTGTTGTTTCCCTTGTAATCCTCCTGGGGCTGACCCCTGTTGAGCCAGTTGCCAATGTGGTCATCGCGTCAGCCATTATCAACGCATTTTTTGTCCTTGGACTGATGGTGCTGATTGGACGTGAACTGGGCAGATTGATCCGCGCCCGCAAACGTGGCCGGGCGGCAGCAAGACTGCACGTGCGCATCGTATCGCTGTTTTCGATTGTGGCGATTACGCCGGCCATTCTGGTGGCAATTTTTGCCAGTATCACGCTGGATGTCGGTCTGGACCGCTGGTTCTCCCTGAGGACACAGTCGATTATCAGTTCATCGCGCAATGTCGCCCAGGCCTATATGCTCGACAATGCCAGCTACCTGCAGGGCCAGACGGCCTCCATGGCCAATGACCTTGATCGCAACCGCACGCTTTTCAGTCTCGACCGGACCGGATTTGCCGAATTCATGACCCGCCAGGCCAAGGGACGCGGCATGCTGGGTGCAGCCCTTGTGCGCGACACTGGCGAGACCATCGAGCAGGCTGATATCCGGATTGAAAACGGGGCCTTCCCGCCTGTCCCGAAGGACGCGCTGGCTGCAGCGGTGGCAGGGCAACCGACGCTGATTCCGCCGGGCCCGACCAATCTGGTTGGAGCCGTGATGAAGCTTGAAAATTTCAACAATGTCTATCTCTACACGGTTCGTGCCGTGGATCCGCAGGTCATGAGTGCCATGCGGTTGATGGAAGACAACCGGGCCGAATATCAATCCATGGAAACGGGCCGCACATCCCTGCAGGTAGCCTTTGCGGTTCTCTATCTGGGCTTTGCGCTCATCGTGCTGTTGTCGGCCATCTGGACGGCGATTGCCGTTGCCGACCGGATTGTCCGGCCGATCCGTCTGCTGATCGGCGCTGCTGACAGCGTGGCAACCGGGGATCTGAATGTGGTGGTTCCCGTGCGCGCTGCCGATGGCGATGTTGGCAATCTGTCACGCACCTTCAACAAGATGATTGCGGAAATCCGTTCGCAGCGCGATGAAATTCTGGAGGCCAAGGACGAGGTCGATGATCGCCGCCGCTTTATCGAGGCTGTGCTGTCCGGCGTGACGGCTGCCGTGATCGGTGTTGAGGAAGACCGGCGCATCACCATCGTGAACCCGTCGACAGAATTTTTCCTGATGAAATCCTCAGCAGACCTGATAGGTAGTTACCTCATTGATGTTGCTCCGGAAATAGATACTTTGCTGACGGAGGCCGTAGGCCGTGGCCGCAATGATTTCCGCAAGCAGATCAATATGATCAAGGGGGGCAAGGAGCGCACGCTCAATGTGCAGGTGACGCGCGAGGAATCCCGCGAAACCTCCGAATCCTATGTTATCACGCTCGATGACATTACCGATCTGGTGGTCGCCCAGCGGTCCACAGCCTGGGCCGATGTTGCCCGTCGCATAGCCCATGAAATCAAGAATCCCCTGACCCCGATCCAATTGTCTGCCGAACGCCTGAAGCGCCGCTATGGCAAGCAGATCAACGAGGATGACAGGGCGGTGTTTGACCAGTGTACCGATACGATCGTGCGTCAGGTTGGCGATATAGGACGTATGGTGGATGAGTTTTCCTCCTTTGCCCGCATGCCGAAGCCGGCCAAAACCCCGAGTGATCTGCGCGATGTCTTGCGCGATGCCGTGTTCCTGCGCGAAATGGGCAGCAGCCACATTACCATAACCTCCGAATTCAGCGATGTACCGCTGGAGGGCCTGTTTGATGCCCGCATGCTGGGCCAGGCCTTTGGAAATATCGTCAAGAATGCCGCAGAATCGATTGACGCCGTGCCGTCAGGCTCGCCGCGTGATGGCCGCCGCATTCTGGTTCGCGCCAGCATGGATGAAAAGGGCGACAACTATCGTGTCGATATAATCGACAATGGCATCGGCCTTCCTTCGGAGAACCGGTACCGGATAACGGAGCCCTATATGACCATGCGCGAGAAGGGCACCGGCCTTGGACTGGCAATTGTCAAAAAGATCATCGACGACCATGGTGGCCAACTGGTCTTGCAGGATGCGCCTGAAGATTTTGACAATGGCCATGGCGCAATGATCAGCGTGGTCCTGCCGCGTTTTCATGATGACACCCATTCGACAAGTGACATGAACAAGGAAACATACCATGGCATCTGACATCCTTGTGGTGGATGACGAGCAGGACATCCGCGATATCGTATCCGGAATTCTGTCGGATGAAGGACATGATACCCGCACGGCCTTCGACAGTGACAGTGCACTGGCGGCGATCAGTGACCGCGTGCCGCGCCTGATTTTCCTCGATATCTGGATGCAGGGCAGCAAGCTGGATGGTCTGGCGCTTCTGGATGAAATCAAGTTGCGTCACCCGGACCTGCCGGTTGTGATGATTTCCGGTCATGGCAATGTGGAGACGGCTGTTTCCGCCATCCGGCGCGGAGCCTATGATTTTATCGAGAAACCTTTCAAGGCGGATCGTCTGATCCTGATCGCCGAGCGGGCCCTGGAAAATTCCAAGCTCAGGAAGGAAGTCACCGAGCTGAAAAAGCGCTCCGGTGACAGTATAGACCTGATCGGCACCTCGGTGGCGGTTTCGCAGCTGCGCCAGACCATTGAAAAAGTTGCTCCCACCAACAGCCGAATCATGATTCTCGGACCGTCCGGCGCTGGCAAGGAACTGGTCGCCAGACTGATCCACCGCAAGTCAAACCGGGCCGCAGGACCGTTTGTCGCGCTGAATGCCGCCACGATTACGCCTGACCGCATGGAAATGGCCCTGTTCGGCACTGAAGGTGGACCCGGACAACCGCGCAGGACCGGTGCACTGGAGGAGGCCCACAAGGGTGTGCTCTATCTCGATGAAGTCGGTGAAATGCCGCGCGAGACCCAGAGCAAGATCCTGCGTGTGCTGGTCGACCAGCAGTTTGAGCGTGTCGGCGGCTCGAAGCGGGTGAAGGTGGATGTGCGCATCCTGTCTTCTACCGCCTATAATCTGGAAAGCATGATTGCCGAAGGCCTGTTCAGGGAAGATCTCTATCACCGTCTGGCCGTTGTTCCGGTGCGGGTTCCGGCCCTTTCGGAACGGCGTGAGGATATTCCGTTTCTGGTCGACATGTATCTGCGGCAGATTTCCGAACAGGCCGGGATCCGGCCACGCAAGATCGGTGATGACGCGCTGGCGGTTTTGCAATCGCATGACTGGCCGGGCAATATCCGCCAGTTGCGCAACAATATCGAGCGGCTGTTGATCCTCGCCCGCACAGACGGACCGGATTCGCCGATTACGGCGGAAATGCTTCCGACCGATATCGGCGATCTCCTGCCCAAGGTTTCCACACAGGGTGACCAGCATATCATGACCTTGCCGCTGCGCGAGGCACGCGAACTCTTCGAGCGCGATTACCTGATTGCCCAGATCAACCGCTTTGGCGGCAATATTTCCAGGACGGCCGAATTTGTCGGCATGGAACGCTCCGCCCTGCACCGCAAACTGAAGTCCCTTGGAGTTTGACCCTGCATGTCCAGAATCGCCTATGTGAATGGAAATTATGTGCCACATGCCAAAGCGGCTGTTCACATTGAGGACCGGGGCTACCAGTTTGCCGATGGTGTTTACGAGGTCTGCGAGGTCCGGCATGGCCATATCGTGGATATGACCCGCCATTTGAACCGGCTGGAACGGTCCTTATGCGAATTGCAGATGGCCTGGCCTATGGGACGCGCCGCGCTGGTTCAGGTGATCCGGGAAGTGCTGCGCCGCAATCACGTGAAAAACGGCATGTTTTACATGCAGGTGACCCGCGGTGTTGCCAAACGCGACCATGTATTTCCGGACAGTTCTGTGCCGTCGTCTCTGGTGATCACCGCCAAAAGCACGGATGCAGGCGCGATTGCCCGGAAAAATGCCAATGGTATCCGGGCCATTACGGTTCCGGAGAATCGCTGGGATCGTGTCGATATCAAGACTGTTGGCCTTCTGTCCAATGCGATGGCACGGCAGAAGGCGAAAGAATCAGGCGCACAGGAAGCCATCTATGTGGATGGTGACGGCAAGGTCAAAGAAGGGGCTGCGACCAATGTCTGGATTGTTGATGCGAAAGGTGTGCTGAAAACACGGCCGGCCGAACACGGCATCCTGCGCGGTGTCACCCGCACAACCTTGATGGATATTGCCGAAAAGCTTGGAATTTCCGTCGAGGAACAGGGGTTTTCGGTGGATGAAATGCTGAACGCGCGTGAAGTCTTTATCACGGCTGCCACGAGCATTTGCTTTCCGGTGGTCAATATTGATGGAAAAACGATCGCAAATGGCCACCCTGGATCCATGTCGCAGAAAATCCGCGATGTATTTTTCGACATTGCGGAAAAGACCGCGATTTGATAGCAAGGATAACTGCTGAAGGTCGGGGGCTGTTAAAGCAGGACATTCAGCATATCACAAACAACCGGTCAGGTTCAGGGCCGGCAATAAAGAAAGAAGCGGCGCGATGGCGGAACGTTCTCAAAATTTGCAGGATCTATTTCTCAATACAGTCCGCAAACAAAAAATTTCACTGACAATCTTCCTTATCAACGGTGTCAAGCTGACAGGTGTTGTGACATCATTTGATAATTTCTGTGTGCTGTTGCGCCGGGATGGTCATTCACAACTGGTCTACAAGCACGCCATTTCCACCATCATGCCGGGTCAGCCGATGCAGATGTTCGAGATTGAAGAATCCGCCTCCTGACAGGGTCGAAAACCATTACAACGCGCGATACAAAAACGGAATCCATGATCATTGATGTTGAAAAACATCGTGATGACATGCGGGCCATCGTTCTGGTGCCTGTGCTGAAAACGCAAGGTGCAAGTCGCAACGAGGGACAGCCTCCCGTGGTGCGGTCCAGCGAGGCACGGCTGGAAGAGGCCGTGGGTCTGGCCGGTGCCATTGATCTGGAAGTGGTCCAGGGTTTGATTGTGCCGGTCAGCCAGCCGAAGCCCGGAACCCTGATGGGCAGCGGCAAGATTGCCGAAATTCGCGATATGCTCGACGAACTGGATGCCGGTCTGGTGATCGTTGATCACCCGCTGACCCCGATCCAGCAGCGCAATCTCGAAAAAGAATGGAACGCCAAGGTCATTGACCGCACCGGTTTGATTCTGGAAATTTTCGGTCGCCGCGCCTCCACCAGGGAAGGCATGCTGCAGGTTGATCTGGCGCATCTGAACTATCAAAAAGGCCGTCTGGTCCGCTCCTGGACCCACCTTGAACGCCAGCGCGGCGGCGGCGGCTTCATGGGTGGTCCCGGTGAAACCCAGATCGAAGCCGACAGACGCCTGTTGCAGGATCGCATCATCAAGCTGGAACGGGAACTGGAACAGGTCAAGCGCACAAGGCAATTGCACCGCGCCAAGCGCAAGAAGGTGCCGCATCCGATTGTTGCCCTCGTTGGTTATACCAATGCCGGCAAATCCACGCTGTTCAATCGCATTACCGGGGCAGGGGTTCTGGCCGAGGACATGCTGTTTGCCACACTCGACCCGACATTGCGCCGCATGAAACTGCCGCATGGCCGCATGGTCATCATGTCAGACACTGTGGGCTTCATTTCCAATCTGCCAACCCATCTGGTGGCCGCCTTCCGCGCGACGCTCGAAGAGGTGCTGGAGGCAGACCTGATCCTGCATGTGCGCGACATGTCAGACCCTGACAATGCCGCCCAGTCCGGCGATGTGCTGCGCATTCTGGCGGACCTGGGGATAGACGAGAAGGACGGTGCCAGCCGGATCATCGAAGTCTGGAACAAGATCGACCGGCTGGAGCCGCAAGCCCATGATGCGCTGATGCAGAAGGCGCCGCACAGCCCCAACACGATTGCGGTTTCCGCTATCACCGGCGAGGGCGTTGACATCTTGCTGGAAGAGATCGGCAACCGCCTGTCGGGCGTGCTCAACGAGATCCATATCATTCTGGGTGTCGACCAGGGCGCGTTGCTGCCCTGGCTCTACAGTCATGCCACCATTATCGAACGCGAGGATCTGGAAGACGGAACCATCAGCCTCGACATTCGCCTGTCCGAACAGGAGGCCGCCGAACTCGCCCGCCTGATGGGCAACGGCCCCAAGGGTAATGTGCAGGACTGGTGATATTTTTCCAAACATATTGCAAAAAATTTCTTTTTTACAAAACTGATGTCGAAATGAGGGGATGTGAAGGCTCATTGTATCGAGACGCAATAATGCGCTCGCCAATGAACATGTTGAGAGGAAATCATCATGCAATACATGCTTGTTTTGAATGACACACGAGAGAATTTCGCACGTCGCAACGCACAGACACCGGAGGCTCAGGCCTATTGGGGGGCTTGGTCAGCCTATATCGGGGACATGTACAAGGCAGGAATTGTGATCAATGGGCACGGGCTTCAGGGGCCGGCCACAGCGACAATCGTCAAGGTCCGCGATAGCGTCCGCGATGTGCAGGATGGTCCCTACGCCGATACAAAGGAACAGCTGGGCGGTTATTTCATCATCGAAGTGGAAAATCTTGATCTCGCGCTTGACTGGGCTGCCAGATCACCCTCGGCACACTATGCCAGCGTCGAAGTGCGGCCGGTCCTGCCGCCGATGAGCGCTTGAATGCAAGTGACGGCAGATACGGCGCGCAAGGCAGCAGAGCTGGCTGCGCGTCAGTCTTATGGCAAATTGATCTCCATTCTGGCAAGCTCCAGTCGCGATATTGCCATGGCGGAAGATGCTCTGGCTGATGCCCTTCAAAAAGCGCTTTCCTCATGGCCGGTCCGCGGTATTCCGGATCGGCCGGAGGCATGGTTATTGACAACAGCGCGGCGAGAGCTGGGTCACCATCGCCGTCACCGGGCTGTGATATCCGCATCTGAACCCTTGCTCATGATGCTCGAAGACGAAAAGCTGGCGTCCGGAATGGATGATTCATTTCCCGATGATCTGTTGAAGCTGCTGTTTGTCTGCGCCCATCCTGCCATTGATCAGGCTGTGCAGGCACCATTGATGTTACAGACTGTCCTTGGCATGGACGCGGCCCGTATCGCATCAAGTTTTCTTGTAGAACCCTCGACCATGTCACAACGTCTGGTACGCGCCAAGGCCAAGATCCGCGATGCAGGAATTGCTTTTAAAATCCCGGAGCAAAATGATCTGGCACCACGTGTCGACGCTGTTTTGCAAGCCATTTATGCGGCTTTTGGAACAGGCTGGGATGAGCTGCTGACAGAAGGGTCGCCGCTCGTCACCCTGTCGTCAGAGGCGATCTGGCTGGCCCGGGTGCTCAACCACCTTCTTCCAGACCAACCCGAAGTTAAAGGTCTCTTGGCCTTGATGCTTTATTGTGACAGCCGGAAGGCAGCCCGGCTGGATACGACGGGCCGGTTCGTGCCTTTGCGCGACCAGGACAGCCGCCGCTGGTCGCGCGACCAGATCATTGAGGCAGAACACCATCTCACACTTGCATCCCGTTTTACCCAACCCGGGCGGTTTCAGATCGAGGCCGCAATACAGTCGCTGCATACGCAACGCGCCCTAACGGACAGCAAAAACGACGACGCGCTGATAGCGCTTTATGAATGGCTCACGCGCCTTTCGCCAACAGTCGGTGCCATTGTGGCCATGGCTGCGGCTCTGACAGAAGCTGACAGACATGAAAGCGCCTTGTCTCTTCTGGAGGATCTGGCCCCGCGAGCGCAAAGTTATGCACCTTTCTGGACCGTGCGTGCGGAAACTCTGGTCAGGCTCGGCAGGCTAAGCGATGCAGAAGCAGCCTTCATGAAAGCCATCAAGTTTAGCCGCCCCGGAGCCAGCCGCACCTACCTGCTCGGGCGTCATGCGGCCTGTTCAACATGTTGAAACTATATGGCGGAGGAGCGGAAAGGGAGACTCACCCCCGCTCGATCCCCTTGGCCTCAACCCACAATTCCTCCATCCGCTCCAATGTTGCCTCTTCCAGCGTCTTACCATGGGCAAGCAACGAGGTTTCGATATGGCTGAACCGTCTGCGGAATTTGGTGTTGGTGCCGCGCAGGGCCATTTCGGGATCGGCATGCACATGGCGGCCGATATTGACCACGGCAAAGATCAGGTCGCCCAGTTCATCCGCCACCTTTGCCGTGTCACCGGAGGCCAGCGCCTCGCGCAATTCGGCAATCTCCTCCTCGATCTTGTCGAGGACCGGTTCCGGTGAGGACCAGTCAAAGCCAACCTTGGCGGCCTTTTCCTGCAGTTTCAGTGCTTCCTGCAAGGCCGGAAAATTGCGCGGGATGCCGTCGAGAAAACCGGTCTTGTCGTTGGCTGTCAAACCACGCGCCGCGCGGCGTTCGGCCCGTTCCCGCTTTTCCGCGCTCTTGATCTGATCCCACTGCACTTTGACCGCACCCGGCGTATCGGCGTCTGAAACCGCAAACACATGCGGATGGCGGCGGATCATCTTTTTCGTGATGGCCTCAACAACGTCTCCGAAGGAAAAGTCCCCGGCCTCCTCGGCCATGCGGGCGTGAAACACGACTTGCAGCAGCAGGTCGCCCAGTTCCTCGCAGAGATCATCCATATCGCCGCGCTCGATGGCGTCCGCCACTTCATAGGCTTCTTCCAGCGTATAGGGCTTGATGGTCTCAAAGGTCTGGACAATGTCCCAGGGGCAGCCGGTCTCCGGCTGTCGCAGGGCTTGCATAATCTCGATCAGGCGGGAAAGATCGCGCGAAGGTTCCATGATGCGGGTCAAACCCTGTCAGTTCAGCGGAATGGCATTGGCACCCTTGCCGGACTGGTACTGGTCCGAAAGGGAGGTGTAGCGGTTCTTGATCTCTGCGGTTTGTTTTTCCATGCGGGCCCGCTCGGCGTCCGGCGCATCAGCCACCATGCCTGCAATGGATGCAGAATCCCAGAATGCGTTGTTGCGGTTGTAGCCGCCCGGTTCCAGCGTGAAAACCTCTTTCAGGATCTTCAGGTCATGCGGAATGGAAAAGGCGTCGCGGCTGTCTTCATGGCTGAAAAAATAGTAGAAATTGTCAAAACCGGCCCATGTAATGGCCGAAAGGCACATGGAGCAGGGCTCGTGGGTGGACAGAAACACCAGATCCCCGGTTTCCGGCTTTTCGCCCATTTCGTAAAAGCGTTTCAGCGTGTGAACCTCGCCGTGCCAGAGCGGATTTTCGGTTTCATTGTTGGTTTCAGCCAGAACCAGCGACAGGTCGGACTTGCGCAGGATGGCAGCTCCGAAAACCTTGTTGCCGGCAGCCACGCCTTTTGTCGTGAGCGGCAAGATATCGTTTTCAATCACGTCGAGCAGGCGTTGTGCCAAAACCGTTCTATCCATCAGAATTGTCCTTCAAAACAGGGATGCGCACAGGTTAAACAGCCCCGCACCGCTTGTAAATCAACAGGAAGGATTTACTGGCGATTCATCCCGGTGAAATTGCATCCTCTCCTGGCATTCCCGGCAAAACCGGGGAGCAATGGGCGCAGAAGGTCTGATTTGCTCAAAAAATATTGATCCTGAGGACAGAATTACCCAAAAAAATTTGCGTTTTGCATTTCTGTTTCTTCCTGTTTTCATCTGCGCAGGGCATAGTGCACATCTGTTAACAGGTAGTGTCCATGCATCAGTCACCAGACCAGCTCTCGGTTTTCCCGGCCTTTTTCCGTGTTGCGGGAAAAGTTGCCGTGGTATTTGGCAATGGTGAGGAAGCGTTTGCCAAGGTGCGGCTGCTGCGCAACACGCAGGTGACAATTCGGGTGGTGGGCGGATGCACCGCATGACGACTTCGCGCATTACCTTGCCACGCATGCCATTGAGACAGTTTCAGGTGGAGACAGCGCCGCTGTGATGGCGGGCGCGACGCTGGTATTTGCCGCAACCGGGCAAGCAGATATTGATATTGCCATTGTCGGGATCGCCCGTTCCCTGAAAATCCCGGCCAATGCCGTGGACCAGCCGGACATGTGTGATTTTTATACGCCAGCCCTCGTCAACCGTGCGCCTGTGGCCGTTGCCATCGGAACAGAAGGTGCCGGTCCGGTTCTGGCGCAGATGATCCGTGCCCAGGTGGATCAGCTGCTGCCGCCATCGCTGGGCCGCCTTGCCCGGCTGGCGCAAACCTATCGCATCGCAGTGGACCGCCTGGTGCCGCGCGGCGTGGCGCGGCGTATTTTCTGGCGCCGGTTTTTCTCCAGTGATGTCGCAGACCACGTATCCTCAGGAAACCTGTCGGATGCGCGGCGTGCAGCCACACGGCTGTTGCGCGCGATGGACAGGGTGGAAGGTCATGTCTGGCTGGTCGGTGCCGGCCCCGGTGCCGAAGATCTTTTGACCCTGCGGGCCCAGCGGGTGATGATGGAAGCAGACGCCATCGTCTATGATGCCCTGGTTCCGCAGGCAATCGTGGATATGGGCAGACGCGATGCACATCGTTATTCCGTTGGAAAGCGCAAAGGTTGCCACTCAAAATCACAAAGTGAAATCAATGCATTGCTGGTGAATCTCGGTGACGAAGGCAAGCGTGTCGTGCGGTTGAAGTCTGGCGATCCGCTGGTGTATGGCCGCGCAGCCGAAGAAATGGCCGCCCTGCGCGAGGCCGGTATTTCCTATGAAATTGTTCCGGGCATCACCTCGGCCTTTGCCGCTGCGGCTGATTTTGAGCTGCCATTGACCCTGCGCGGCGTTGCCTCATCGCTGATCTTCACCACGGGCCATGATCTGGTCGGCGATGTGTTGCCGGACTGGGCAAGGCTTGCTGTTTCGGGCGCGACCATTGCCGTGTATATGGGCCGGTCTGTGGCCGCTTCGGTTGCCGGTCGCCTGATGCAGGCGGGCCTGGCCCCGGAAACCACAGTTGCCGTCATCGAGAATGCCAGCCGCAAGAACCGCACTCTCCTGCACGGCACACTCAGGGATCTTCCGGATCTGGAGTTCAGGGATGAATTGACAGGGCCGGTCATGGTGATTATCGGCGATGCGGTTGCCGGTGGTAATTTTGAACATTCGAGGCCGCTCGCCGGCACCATGAAACATGCCCATACCCTTCAGGGAGCTTTGGAATGACAGAGATGGTTTTGACCGCCAACAGGCTGACAGATGGCATTGCCGTATGGTATGCCACAAACGACACATGGTCGTTATCCGTTCAGGAATCCCGTGTTGTGACCGGAAAAGACGATATTGCAGCCCTCGAGGCCATCGGCAAAAAAGCCTTTGAGGCCAATCTGGTTGTTGATGCAGCCATTGTTGACGTTGTCCGGGTCGAGGGCCGCATCAGCCCCCTGCGGATGCGCGAGCGTATCCGCGCCGAAGGCCCGACCATTGACTATGCGCCCGGTTTTGGTCCATCAGCCTCGTCTGAAAAAACATCAAGGAATGTTTCCATTGCGTAGCCGCATCCTCCGTCCCTGTGTTTTTACGCAATTGCGGACGCAAAACCGGGTTAAGCTTCTGCTGGAATTGCACTAAGGAAATTTGGCAATGTATCGTTATGACGAATTTGATCATGCTTTTGTGGCTGCCCGTGTGGAGCAGTTCCGCGATCAGGTTGCCCGTCGCCTGAGCGGCGAACTGGCAGAGGATGCCTTCAAACCCCTGCGTCTTATGAACGGTGTCTATTTGCAGCTACATGCCTATATGCTGCGGGTTGCCATTCCCTATGGTACGCTGAATGCGCGCCAGATGCGGATGCTGGCGCATATTGCCCGAAAATATGACCGTGGCTACGGCCATTTTACCACACGCCAGAACATTCAGTACAATTGGCCGAGCCTTGCCGATACGCCGGATATTTTGAGCGAACTGGCGTCCGTGGAAATGCATGCCATCCAGACATCCGGCAATTGCATCCGCAATGTCACAGCCGATCATTTCGCAGGCGGCGCTGCCGACGAAGTGGCCGATCCGCGGCCCTATGCTGAAATCCTGCGGCAGTGGTCGTCGGTTCATCCCGAATTTTCCTTCCTGCCGCGCAAGTTCAAGATTGCCGTAACCGGAGCTGAGCGCGACCGCGCCGCCATTCAGGTTCATGATATCGGCCTGCATCTGAAAAAAAACGCTGCCGGTGAACTGGGCTTTGCCGTCTATGTCGGTGGCGGGCAGGGGCGTACTCCGATGATTGCCAGGCTGATCAAGGATTTCCTGCCGGAGGCCGATCTGCTGACCTATGTTACGGCTGTTATGCGCGTTTACAATCTGCATGGCCGTCGTGACAACAAATACAAGGCGCGTATCAAGATCCTTGTGCATGAAACCGGGGCCGAGGAACTGTCGCGGCAGGTCGAAGCGGAGTTTGCGCATTTGCAGGGTACGGACCTGACCCTGCCTGCCAGCGATATTGCCGCCATCTCCGCCTATTTTGCACCGCCTGTGCTGCCGGACCGTGCCGAAGGGTGGGCAGGCCTTGCCACAGCCAAAAAGGCGGATCCGGACTTTGCCCGCTGGGTTTTGCAGAATGTCGTGCCGCACAAGCATCCCGACTATGGCATGGTAACAATTTCCCTGAAACCTGTCGGCGGCATTCCCGGTGACGCAACGGACTCACAGATGGATCTGGTGGCCGATCTTGCCGAACGCTACGCCTTTGACGAGATCCGGGTGACACATGAGCAGAACCTGATCCTGCCTCAGGTCGCCATGGCCGATCTTTATGAACTGTATTCGAGCCTGCAGACCGCCAATCTGGCAACGGCCAATTCCAACCTGATTACCGACATCATTGCCTGTCCGGGGCTGGATTATTGTGCGCTGGCCAATGCACGCTCTATTCCCCTGGCACAGGAAATCTCCACCCGCTTTGGCTCTGCTGCAAGGCAGGCCGACATCGGCGAGCTGAAAATCAAGATTTCCGGTTGCATCAATGCCTGTGGCCATCACCATGTCGGCCATATCGGTCTTCTGGGGGTCGAGAAAAAGGGCACGGAACTCTACCAGATCACACTGGGCGGTTCCGCAGATGAAAACACTTCGATCGGTGAAATTATCGGTCGCGGCTTTGAGCCGGAAAAAGTGACGGACGCCATTGAGACCATTGTCGAGACCTATCTGGGGCTTCGTACGGACCCGTCGGAAATTTTCCTGGAAACCTATCGCCGGGTTGGGCCGCAGCCTTTCAAGACAGCACTTTACGGAAACACGGCCGAAGCGGCTTGAGGAAACGGAAGACACCATGACCCGCATTTGGAATAGATCAGGTTTTCAGGACGAGGATATCTGGACCGTTGTAACGGAAGATGCCCCGGCAGGGGAGGGACAAAAGGCCATTTTGCCCCTGGCCGCCTTTCTGGAAAAGGCGGCTGCCAGCAATGAGGGCGGACTTGGTGTTGTGATCAATCCGGCAGATGATGTGAGCGTCCTGGAGCCGTTCATCGACCGCATTGCTCTGGTCGCAGTAGCGTTTCCTGCCTTCAACGATGGCAGGGCTTTCAGTCATGCATCACTTCTGATTACCCGCCTGCACTTTTCCGGTGAAATACGGGCCGTTGGGGATGTTCTCCTTGACCAGATCCCCTTGATGTTACGCTGCGGAGTGACCAGTTTTGCGGTCACCAATGCAACGGCACTGGCAAGGCTGGGCGAGGGGCGTCTGCCCGGTATTGCCAACCATTATCAGCCAACAGCCTTGGAGGCTGACAAGACACGATCCTATAGCTGGCGGCGGACTGCCAGACCTGCTGCATGATCCATCAATTCAGGGATTCACATCTATGACTGCGCTTGCCATATCAGACGATCAGGCCGTTGCCGTGCCTGCTGGTGTTTTTGCAGAAACTGTAACCGAGGTAAAACATTATACCGACCGGCTTTTCCGTTTTCGCATGACACGCCCCGCAGGATTTCGTTTCCGCTCCGGCGAGTTTGCCATGATCGGCCTCATCGTCGATGGCAAACCTCTTTACCGCGCCTATTCGATTGCCAGCCCGTCCTGGGATGAGGAACTGGAGTTCTTTTCCATCAAGGTTCCGGATGGGCCATTGACCCGGCATTTGCAGCTGATCAAGGTTGGCGATCAGGTTTTGATGCGCAAGAAACCGACAGGCACACTGGTTCTGGATGCGCTCACGCCCGGCAAACGTCTTTACATGTTTTCGACGGGCACGGGCATTGCACCTTTTGCCAGCCTGATCCGCGACCCTGAAACCTATGAAAAATTTGAGGACGTCATCCTCACGCATACATGCCGCGATGTGGCAGAACTGCAATATGGTTTTGATCTCGTCAACGAAATCAAGAATAACGAAATGCTGTCTGAAATCGTTGGAAACAAATTGCGCCATTATGCAACCGTGACCCGCGAAGACTATCCTTTTACGGGGCGAATCACCGATCTGATGGAAAGCGGCAAGCTGTTTTCGGATCTTGGCGTGCCGGCGATCAATCCGGAGATTGACCGTGCCATGATTTGCGGCTCTTCAGCCATGCTGAAGGATACCAAAGACCTGCTGGAAAAGTTTGGGCTGGAAGAAGGGTCCAACAGCAAGCCGGGTGAATTCGTCATCGAGCGCGCCTTCGTCGGATGATATCTGGCGTCGGATGATATCTGGTGACCTTGAAAAGCTTTCATTCCGTCAATTGCCGGAAAGATAGTCCATAAGCTGGATCATTGCTTTTTCCGAAGCGTTTTCGTCAGCAGCCTGAATAGCCCTGATCACTTTTACATGAAACTCGATAGACCTGTGCATATGGTCGGCTGAGGCTTTTGAAAACCAGATCCTGCGGGAGTGGGATTGCAATGGCGCAAGCGCATTTGTGAGGAATGTGTTTGGACAGGCATCCTCCATAATCTCGTCAAAAGCCTTGTCAGCGGTCAGAAAGCCCGGCATGTCGCCCGATGCGGAGCACGCCGTCATCGCTTCGGCGCATTCCCTCAACCGTTTTCTGTCTGCCGCATTGGCATGTCTTGCCAAAAGCTTTGCGGCCAGAGGTTCAAGCTGTCGTCGCGTTGCCATCACATGGGCATGATCGGTTTCATGAAGGGACGTGATCTGCAACCCGACCCTGGGGCGCACGGCAACCAGCCCTTGCCAGGCGAGCTTTTGAATAGCCTCACGCACAGGCGTTCTGCCCTGACCTGTCAGCTCTATCAGCTGGCGTTCCGTAACAAGGGAACCGGGTTTCAGCTTCAGAGTTACAATCATGGATTCCAGCGCCAGAAATGCCAGATGACTTTGCGAGCCCGGTTTTTCGCCCATCTCTTCCTCCTTCAGCATTTACTGTCCCGTGGTGTTTCGCAATAAAACATGTTCAAACACCAATCTGGTCGCGTTTGTCAACACAAGTGATATATCAGTTATTGACAAGGAATAAATACAATGGCAATCAATCTGATATATCACAATAAGAGGAGAGTGGCATGTGGCGCGGTGTATTTCCGGCAGTAACAACGAAATTCAATGAGAGCGGTGATCTTGATCACAAGGAAATGGAGCGCTGTTTTGCGCTTCAGGTTGAGGCGGGCGTCGATGGCCTGATTGTTTGTGGCTCTCTGGGGGAATCCATGTTTCTGGATGCGGGCGAAAAGCTCGACATCCTGAAAACAGCCATGTCTGTTGCAGGCAGCAAGCCGGTTTTGATGACGATCTGCGAAAGTGCAACCCGCGCTGGCCAGACAGCGGCCAGGGCTGCAGCCAAAGCTGGTGCCGCTGGCTTTATGGTTCTGCCGGGCGTCCCTTACAAGTCTGCGCCGGCGGAAACGCTCGGACATATTGAAGCGATTGCCGCTGCCGGCGAATTGCCTGTCATGGTCTACAACAATCCGGTGGCCTATGGCGTTGATGTCACGTTGCCGATGTTCGAGCATCTTGCCAGCAATGATCTGGTCGTTGCCATGAAGGAATCGACAGATGACATCCGCAGGGTGACAGACGTTTTGACCCATTTCGGCGACCGCTTTGATGTGTTCACAGGTGTTGACAATCTGGCGCTCGAAAGCCTGATGATGGGTGCCCATGGCTGGGTTGCCGGTCTGGTCGTGGCCTTCCCGAAAGAAACTGTCGCCATCTACAGGCTTGCGCAGCAGGGACGCTATGCCGAGGCACTGGCAATCTATCGCTGGTTCCGGCCTCTGCTGGATCTCGATGTCTCGACAAACCTTGTCCAGAATATCAAGCTGGCTGAAGTGTTTGCCATTGGCACCAATGACCGTGTACGGTTGCCACGCCAGCCATTGTCTGGTGCCGAACGTAGCAGGGTCGCCGCCATCATCGAAAAGGCCATTGCCGCCCGTCCGGCTCTGCCGGTTGTTTGAGGCGCTTCCTTGCAGTTGCAGAAAAAAAGCCCGGGCAAAACCCGGGCTTTCTCAATTCTGCATATACCAGATCAGAAAGAGCGCTGCAGACGGGCGTAACCGCCAACCTGCTGGGTCTTCGTGGTGTAATCCACATTCAGCGAACCAACCAGACCTGATGTGATTGTGTACTGTGTCAGCAGGCCGAATTTCCAGTCTGTGTCGTCTGTCGCAGCAAAGCTGTCTGTGTACTGAACAGCCGGTGTGAAGGTCAGAGTGTCAGTCGCTGCCAGCTTGTAGGAAGCGGCAACACCCCAGTTGTTGGCAAAGTATGCGTTGCCCGTCTTGTCAGCATAGGTCGCGCCGAGCTGGAATGTACCAGGGCCGAGGTTTGCTACGGAAACAACACCACCAACGGCGTAGCTGTTGACGTTCCAGTCATAGGCACCGATGACATAGGCAGAGAAGTTGTCAACCTTGCCGCCGAGCTTGCCCTGCACACCGAGGTCGCCGGAAGCGATCTGGTTCACAGCGATAGCAGCAGTAACTGGACCTTCGTATGTGTACTGAATGCGATTGCCCTTGACAGAACCGAGCGAGTCCGCTTCGCCGTTGATACCAGCATCGAACCAGTCAGCAAAGTAACCGGCCTTGAAACCGCCGAGCGACAGGTAGGCAGAGTCGATACCGAATGTGCCTGTAGCAGCGTTGGTATTGTAGCCCTTCACAGTTGCTGTGCCGTTGGCCTGGTTGAATTCCATGAAGCCTTCAAGCTCACCCAAGTCTGTGGAAGACTTGGCCGAGAAGTTGATGTCAGCCTTCGTGGAAGCATACCAGCCGTTGTCGATACCGCGACCGTAGTCAACCTGGAAACGAACATAACCGCCGATTTTCAGGCAGGTTTCTGTACCGGGAATGTAGAAATAGCCTGTGCCGCCGAATGCATCGCAAACGCGAACATATTCCATTGGCTCAGGTTCGGCAGCAACGATGGCATCAGCAGCCTGGGCACCGGTTACGGCTGCGAAAGCAGCGGCAGAACCGAGAAGAAGAGATTTGATAGACATTGTTTTCCTCGTGATAGTTGGAAAAATAAAGGATAGTCACGAGGCACCGGGTAGCACCCGTTCTTATCGGTTATGTGACATTTTTGTTTTCAGGCAGATGATCCAGGAACATGGATTCATTCAATAAAACTCTGTAAAATATTGAAATTATTTCATAATACTGATGAAAAAAAATTGCTGTGCCCGCTTTTGCAGTGTCTGCTCCCATATATGACAGGATTGCACCCTTGCACTGTTGCCAATCAGCAACAGTGCAAGGGTGCACTCAAAACAACAGCCAGCAGCGATAAACCGGATTGGTGAACAGAATCGTCATGCTTTGGTCCCTTGGCTGTGTTCAGCATGCCGCAAACAGCATCAATCGGCTCGGGCAGAGGCTTTTGTATGGGGCATTAATGCCGCACAGGCTCCAGCCGCGATTGTCGATCAGGGATCGCGCACGCGCAGAAACGATTCTGCCTGCCGCATTGCGCCCTGTCAGCTTCTGGCCGGATGTGGTGTAGCCTTCCGGGTGATAATAAGGGGCAACTGATGGCATGCGTGTTTCCGGCAATCTCGCATCGTTGCAAAAAATCAGGCAAGACGGAACAGAATGGACTTTGCGCCGGACCACAAAGTGTCGCGACCGATCTTCGCCAGTGTGTCCAGATGGTCGGTAATGGTCAGAAAGTGGTTGCCCGCCAGTGGTCCGGCCCTGGAGGCAAACGCTACAGGCCCGTAAGACACCAGGATCTCGGTTTCGCTGACACCACCGGGATAAAGGATGATCTGTCCGGGTGCCGGATGGCTGGTAGCATTTTCATACCCGAGCCCGAAATCCGTATCACCCAGCGGAATCCAGCAGGCCTCGCCACTCCAGCGCACGTGAATGATGTTCTGCGCATAAGGCAGAACCGCACGAAAGGCTGCCACAGTTTTGGGCACCAGCGATGTTTCAAACTGTGCCGGAAAAGGATGACCGTCTATTTCGATGATAATATCTGGCATTCCTGTATCCTGTGATGCGGCTGCAACCGCCGTTTAAAAACAACACTATGCTGGATGACGGGCGATCAATTCAACAGAAAAACGCATCATTTGCGGATATGTTTTGCTTCTATGTCCGCGCATGCGCAATGACCACACTTCAGTTCGCAGAGGCCATACATGGCCTCCCAAACATGGCCAGCGTCCGACACTTCTCCATCAATATCGTGCGAAGCCATAAGGACAAGCCAAGCTTCAAGCCCAGACGACACAAAGCCGGACAAAACCCGAAATACCCGGCAGAAATCGTCAATGCCTGAATTTCAACCCGGATTCAGGGCCGCGAACCCGGTGTATCGCGCCTTGATTTCCAAAGATTGATATGTTTTGTTTCACCTCCGGTCATGGACTTGGGACAGTATTCATCCATGATGATGACCACCTTTCTTGCAGGAAAGCAGTCCCTTGGACGAGTCATTTCACAGCCTTAGCCAACCCCGTCCTGTACTATCCGGCAATGCTCGGATCGCCAGGAACAATGGTCTCGGAATCTCCGGTCTGCGTGCATCGAATAACATCAGACCTGGATATTGCCTTCTTGACAAGCATCTGCGCGGAATCTGTATTGAATGCTGCATTTCGTTCGTTTAGCGCCCCGTCACCGCATCGGGATAGCAGGTTTTGTAAACTCATGCGACCTTGCGTCCGGAAATGAACACGCTGCCTATATTGGCCTTGGAGGCCGTGAAGATAATTTTCTGCAGGATCGTCTCGCCCTCATCCATATCCTCGAAAAGCTGCATCCCGCCTTTCGGCGCTTTCGTGTCCACGACGATCGCATCGAACTTGTAGCCCGCAGCAAACTGGCCGACCGGCAGGTTGAGCGCCTTTGCGCCGCCGGCGGTTGCGATGTGGAAGGCATGGCGGAAATCGATCCGTGTTGCCTTGCCTGTCGCCCGCTTCTCCGGCGCAAGCTCCGGGTCCACCCCGGTTTCCAGCATGCGCGAGACGAGGATAGCGGCGCGGGCGTTTTCCAGCATGGAGGCACTTGGTCCGCCGGAAATATCGGTGCCGAGCCCGACATTGATTCCCTTTTCGAGGGCCTTGCGCAACGGAAAGACAGCGCCGGCAAAATAGGAATTCGACAGCGGGCAGTGGGCGACGGCCGCCTGCCGGAGCTTTATCTTTTCCATGTCCATTGCTGTCAGAAAATTGGAATGCGCCAGCATTGTATGGCGACCGAGCAGGCCGAAGCGATCTAGGCTTTCTGTATCGGTCATGCCATGGCGCGACAGGACGAAATTGTATTCCCAGTCACTTTCCGAGGCATGTGTCTGGACATGACAACCGCAATCGCGGGCTATCTCTCCGAGTCCTTCAAGGGCTGCATCAGTGCAGGAAGGGATGAAACGGGGCGTAACTACCGGCTTGACGCTGGCGTCTTTATTGTCGGGATGATGGTTAATGTAATCAATCAGCGCCTGTGTAGCGGAGAGTGCTTCCTTTACCGAAGCGTCGCGATAGTAGTCCGGGCAGCTCTGGGGATCGTCCATCACGACTTTCCCGATCAGTGCGCGCTGACCTTTTTCAATACAGATGTCTACCAGTATCCTCGTTGCCTCCTGGTGGATAGTGGCGAAATAGAGCGCCGTAGTCGTTCCATTGGCGATAAGGTCGTCCACCAGCAGGGTATAGGTACGTCGGGCAAAGGCCAGATTGCCATACCGGGCTTCCAGCGGAAATGTATATTTGTGGAGCCACACTTCGAGTGGCACATCCAGTGCCGCACCAAGATGCGGGTATTGTGGCGCATGGACATGGCAATCCACGAAGCCCGGCAGGAGATATTGTCCTTCTGCAAGCATCACCAGATCTCCTGCTTGGGAAAGCCGGCTTTTTTCTTCCGCATAACCCGGATCCTCCGGACGAGTAACCGAGAGGATCTCGCCATTCGTGCCTATGGAAATCAAAATGTCATCAAGAACATCGATCTCACCGGGAACCGGGGCATGGAAGGCCTTGGCCAGCAATGTCTTGTTATACAAATGCATCGGGATCCTGTTCTTCTTGGATATATGGGCTTATGGCGCATTATCGCCTGGAAGTGGTCGGTTTTTACTGAAAGCCGCAGCGCAGGTCATACAGTTTCCTATCTTCTCTATCATGCCACTACAGTCAATCGTTTCGCAGGTACCAAGTTTGATAAAGCGGTTTACAAGAGATTTTTACTGGATATTGTATGGTGATTTCGACCGCAGGAGGACATACCTTGCCGCTGCCATCAGACCTTATTCTCAATGCTGAAGATGATGTGACGATCCGCCAGGATCTGACGCTGGTGGCACTTGGCAAACGCCCTGCCGATCTTGCGATCAGGGTTGGGCGGCTTCTGAATGTCTATAGTCGCACATGGGCAACAGATCAGGAAATCATCGTCAAGGGAAGGCGTATTGCCTTCGTAGGCCCCGCCGGAACCTACCGGGGCACGGTCACTCGGCACATGCATTACCCCGGTGTTTCGGCCGTGCCCGGCTTCGGGGAGGTGCACAAGCATATCGAAAGCACGCATCTCACACCTGAATATGAAGCGGCGCTGGTACTACCGCGCGGCAATACCTGGACCTGCGAGGCGAGCCACGAATTCGCCAATGTCAATGGCGCTCGCAATTCGGAATTCTGGCAGGCGGCGCGACGACGCGGCGTACCGCACAAGGTGTTCATTCAGCCGGGTTCGGCGGTGCCGCCTTCGGGCTGGGAAACCTCGGGGGGCCATTATGGTTATGACGAGCAGCGCAAATTCCTGATGGACGATCTCTCGGTCGTCAGCCTTGACGAAGTGATGGACTGGCCCTCGGTATGGAACCCGGAAAACCCGTCCTATGATCGCCTTTGGGGCATGATACGGGCAACAATTGAACAGCGCGGTGTGATCGAGGGCCACGGTTCAGGTCTGGTCGAGGCCCATGATGCCAGTGCCTATGCGGCGGCGGGATTGTCATCCGACCACGAAGTCTGGACCTTTGACGAGGCATGGGAAAAGCTCAATCGCGGCGTTTTCATCGAGATCAGGCCATTCAACTATCCCGAAGTCCTGCCGGGTTTGCTGGAGCGCGGTCTTGCCGACTGGTCCAATATTGCCTTTACCACCGATGATCGCAGCGCCTCCGACACGCTGATGACCGGAGCGAGCGATTACAACATTCGCGCAGCCATCGAATATGGTCTGGCACCGGAAATCGCCATCCAGTGCGCCACGATCCATCCTGCCAGGCACATGCGCATTGATTCATGGGTCGGTTCGGTCACGCCTGGCCGCTATGCCGATGTGGTCCTGCTTGATGACGTTGCAACGATATCGATTGCGGCGGTCTATGCCGACGGGCAGCTGGTTTCGGACAGAAAGACCTACACGGGGCCGCTTCCCGCAATCATCTGGCCGGAATGGGCAACCAACACCATGAATATCGGACGCAGGCTTTGTGCGAGTGATTTTGCTCTCAAGGCGTTGCCGGGGCGCGACAGCATGAAGGCGGCGGTGCTGAGGCCCTTTCACTGGAACGAGGATTTCATCACCATGGATCTCGCTGTGGCCGATGGCGAGGTGCAGCGCGACAGCGCGCGCAAGATCACCAAATTCTCTGTCATCAATCGTTATTCCGGCGATGGAAAGCTGGCCTCGATGTTCTGGTTAGGCTGTGGCCCATCCGACCACGATACGGCGCTCGCCTGCTCGGTTGCTCACGATTCCCACAATGTCTGGGTCATAGGTTCATCGGATGCTGCCATGGCAACAGCTGTCAACCGGCTCACCGAAACCGGGGGTGGCTGGGTTCTGGTCCATGGAGGAAAGGTGACGGGCGAGGTTGTGTTCGAAGTCGGGGGGCTGATGACGGCCCGGCCTGCAGCTGAGCTCGATGCCGACATGCAGGCCTTTCATGTTGCTGCGGACAAGGTCAACTGGATGTACGAGCCATCGGCCAACAAGAACTGGAAGCCCGGCTTTCCCGAACATCTGATCTTTGCCACGCTGACCTGCGCACCCTGGCGCTGGGTGCTGGTAGCCCCGCACGAGAAGGCGCCGGATGGTTTCGTCAATGTTCAGACCGGCGAGACGCACAAGGTTGTCTGGTAATCGCATAATTGAAAACATCAGGAATGGAAAATGACACTGCAAATTTTGCTGGCCGGGGAATCCTGGACTTCACTGGGGCTGCATCTCAAGGGTTTCTCGGTATATACGACAGGTGCCTATGAAGAGGGTGGCAAGCCACTGATCCAGGCGCTTGAGAAGAATGACATGGCGGTGACCTATATGCCCAACCATCTCGTTCCCGAGAGGTTTCCGACCGAAGTCAGTGACCTCACCGCCTATGATGCGGTGATCCTGTCCGATATTGGTGCCGACACGTTTTTGCTGCATCCCGATACGCTGCAGCGATCGACCCGCCGGCCCAATACGCTGAAAGTGATCGCCGAATATGTTGCTCAGGGCGGCGGCTTGTTGATGGTCGGCGGCTTCATGAGCTTTTCAGGTTTTGGCGGCAACGCCTGCTATCATAACACAATTCTGGCCGATGTTTTGCCAGTGGACATGCTGGGCCATGATGATCGTATTGAATGTCCGGAAGGGATCAATCCGACGGTTGCGGAAGATCACCCGGTACTGTCTGGTGTGCCGACGGACTGGCCACATTTTCTCGGCTACCAGCGTTTGAAAGCGAAGGCTGGTACAAAGACGGCCCTTGCTGTCGCCCAGAACCCATTCCTGGTTCTGGGCGAATATGGTCAGGGCAGAACCGCCGCCTTCGCCTCGGATTGCTCGCCGCATTGGGGTTCGCCCGAATTTGTGGGCTGGTCCCATTACGACCGCTTCTGGGCACAGCTGGCGGGCTGGGTTGCCGGGAGACAGCTTGGCTAATCGTCCATCCGCCGCACCGAATTGCGGACAATGAGTTCTACCGGAACATGGATGACAGGATTGTCTGTCATGCCTTCGAGACGATTGCGCAGAAGCTGGAATGCCTGCCTGCCAATTTCACTGATCGGCTGGCGGATCGCCGTAATAGGCGGATCGAAGTGAGCCAGCGGCCCGGCATCATCAAAGGTCACAAGAGACAGGTCATGCCCGACCCTGATATGACGCTCGCGCAACACTTCGAGAACACCATAGAGGATCTCGTCGCTGGCCACGAAAATGGCGGTTATTCCGGGCGTGGTCTCGAGGAGCGAGGTGATCGCGTCGCGGCCGAAATTGATCGTGTAGGCACCGAAAAACGCGGCCTCGACGGTGGCCCGGGAAGATGCCTTCGACACGCCGTGGCGAAAACCATTTGCTCTTTCGCGCGTGCTCATGATGGGTTCAGGTCCACCGATGAAAGCCAGACGCGAATGGCCATGGCTGACAATATGGGAAGCCGCAAGCATACCGCCCTGCCAGTTATCGGCGAAGATTTTTGGCGCGATCACGCCATCGATATCCTCGTCGACCAGTACGATATTGGTGTTTCTGTTGATCTCGCCAGCAAGATCACCATTGTCGGCATGGTTGGTGGCAAACAGCAGGCCATCAACGAAATTGCGGCGCAGGCTTTCGATATATTCAAGTTCCCGCTGCGGTCTGTTAAGCGTCGAGCACAGCATTAGCGCCAGCCCGGCTGCATCAGCTTCTCGCTCGACGACGGCGGCCAATCTTGCAAAAAAAGGATTGTCGATGTCCGGGATCAACAGACCGATCATATCTGAACGCCCGCGACTGAGGCTGCGCGCATGGGGATTGGGGCGATAGTTCAGGGCCGAGATGGCCTCGTCGATCCGGGTCGAAGTGACCTTGGGCAGAACGAGCGAACCGTTGAGATAGCGCGAGACAGTTGTCGGCGAAAGGCCGGCCAACCTGGCGACATCCTGCAGTGATGGCGGCTTTGTCACAGTATCCTCCCGGAGACAGAGTACAGGTTTTCAGTTGCTACCAGACAACAGGATGGATCTCTCCTGTCTGGACATTGACAAAGCCCCCGGGCGCAAGCGGGCCCGGTGCCACCAGCACCCAGCGCCATGGCGCGCAGGTCAGCGTGGCAAAGGCCAGGCGCTCAGGAAATCCGGGCCACCAGCGCGGAGAAAAGGTCGGCTCATACATCCAGTCAATCGTCTCGCCGGCGCGATAGAGAGCCTGCATCTCTTCATGCAGTGCCTCCGGTGCCCTGCAGGTCATCAGGCCGCCGACCTCATAGCGCACTGTCGCCGTAATCTTGCCGCAATCCACCAGAGCCCATCCTCCCTGGATATCGTTCAGTGCGTTGACCGCCTTCGCCATCGCATCGTCTGACGAGCCGACAACCCAGATATTGTGCTTGTCATGGCCCATGGAGCAGGCCAGCGCGCAATCGGGCGTAGCCGGGCCGGTACCGAGCCAGAACATGCTTGCGGTGCGGCCTTCGCCGGAGAAGCGGTCAACAATGGCGAATTTGGTGATCTTTCGATTGCTGTCGCGCTCAACTTTCCCGTTTACCACCGCAAGTTCCATGGTGATGAATGTGTCACTCCAGTGGAAAGGTCGAAGCAATGCCGCCTGCACGGTCGTGCGGCCTTGCGGTGCGACTATGGCAAAATCATCTGCCGTCATTCGTCGCTGGATATTGACGGTCCTCGTCGCCCAATCCGGCCAGTCGATCTTTGGTACCTGGGGAAGGTAGACTTTGCCTTCGGAGACCTGGTTGCCATCTGCCCAGACCTTGGCAATTCCTAAGGCACTGACATCGTCAAGCAGCACGATATCCGCAAAGCGACCGGGCGCAATCGAGCCGACCCAGGGCGTCAGCCGCATATGGCGGGCAGGGTTGATGGTGACGCACTGGATGGCAATTTCCGGTGCCAGCCCGCTTTCTATGGCAAGGCGGACATTGTAGTCCGTGGCACCCAGTTTCAGGGTGTCCGAGCACGAGCGGTCGTCAGTGGCAAAAGCGATCTGAGACCAGTCTTCAAGGCCCAGGGCCAGCAGCCCCTTGATGATATCGGGCATGGAATGCGGGCGGATTTCGATGAATATACCAGCGCGCAGCTTGTCGATGGCCTCTTCGGGCGTCCAGGCTTCGTGATCGGAGGAAAGACCTGCGGCGGCAAAGGCATTGACTTCCGGTCGTCCCCGAAGACCCGCACCATGTCCCTCGACAACGCAGCGATTTTCGAAGGTTGCCCTGATCATGCCCCAAAGCCGTTTGTAAGACGGATTTTCCGGGTTCCATACGGAGGGCCAGTCCATCACCTCGTCAAGTCCGGCCACCATCAGCGAGCGTTTGAGGAACCCGTCCTGGTCGACATGGTCGAAATGGCCGCCGCCCCATTCATAAGCCGTAGGCGGCACGGCGGATCCGGGCAGGGGGAAAATCTTCTGCGGTGATCCGTGACGGCGGGCTTCAAACCAGAATTCAAGGTTTCGTGGGCCGTTGACATTGGAGAATTCGTGGCTGGCCTCGCAGGTCCAGGTATTGCCGCGCGGCAAGACGAGGGCGGCTTCCCATTCCGGCGTCACATGCGAGCTTTCAATATGCTTGTGCACTTCGCCAAAGCCGGGGACGGCAGCAAGGTCCGGCTCATGGAATCGTGTACAGACATCGCCACTATAAGAGCCTGCCGGGCCGACATAGGCAATGCGGCGACCGCGAATGACGATCTCCTGATCGTGGAGCCATTGCCTCATGTGGACATCGAAAAGCCGTCCGACGCGCAGCAACCTGTCAGCCGGCCGTTTGCCAAGCGCCACAAGCGTGAGGTCCTGGCGGATGGCAATCTCATCATGCCCGTCGATGAACAGATCGTCGGGCAGGGCGGAAGTCTCGGGCTGGGACAAGGTCTGCTCCCTTCAAAGGTGATGACGTCCACGGAAACTGGCGAGAACAACAAGGCTTTGGGCGACAATACGCGATAAAAGAGCCTCGCCCTTTTCCGCGGTAGCCGGTCGAGGATCGCCGAAAACGCCGCTTTTGCTGAATTCATGCAGTTCTATCGGTTCGGACCCGAATGTCGGCGGGAATACGGGGTATTCGGGCGCAGCCCGCGCCATGTCGACGCTCTCGGGTGCAACCGCAAGCATGATTGAGGTTTCCACCTCGTCGGCATGGTAAAAATGCGGTGCAGCAGGTTCGCTGTCGCAGATTTCTGCGGCATGACCCGAAAGGCCCGGATAATCGAGACAAAGTACCGGGAATCCGAATTCGACCTTGAGAAGGCGCGCCGCCTGCGCAATCGGTTCACGATTGCCGAAATGGCCATTGACGACGACCAGAGCCCTGATTCCGCTTTTCCTCAGGCTCTTCCCAATATCATGGACCATGTCACGCAGGGTTTCGGGTCTTACCGAGATCGTGCCCGGATAGCCTTCCGCAGTCCAGGCTTCGCCAAAGGGCAGGGACGGCAGCAGAAAACCGTTGGTGGCCTCAGCCAGCCTTCTTGCCACGGCCTGGGCCATTATCGTGTCCGTCAGGAGCGGAAGATGGGCACCGTGCTGCTCGACGGCACCGATCGCCATAAAGGCGCTCAAGCCATGGACAGCGGCCTCTGCAATATCCGGCCAGGCGGTTTTGGCGGCGTCATACATCAATCATCTCCAATGGTGGATTGTCACTGTGGCATCGGCAGCGTAGCTGGCACCCATGAGCCGGACCTGATCGGCATGAACAGTCGCAGCACCCTGGCGTTCCGCCAGATGAATTTCGGCGACATCGCCGCCATCATAGCCTGATGCCGTAATATTGATAATGGCAACCTGAAGCGGCCCCATGGACGGATTATAAGCCACACTCTCGATGGAAGCACCGGCAAAGAGGCGACCGTCGCGCATGACACAGACGACCGCCGCCGGGTTTTTCGTATAAGGCGCATGTGCCTTGCGGCCTGTTTCCAGCAAAAGCTCGAACAAGCCGCTCTTTCCGTCGATGGCAAGATCCGGCCATGCAATTTTATCGGCCCGCGCTCCCGGTTCACCCAGATAGGCCGGATCGAAGGGCCACGGCAGGAGATCGGCCAACGTCAATACGTGTCCATGCGGATCAATCAGCCTGAGATCCGGTGCCGAGGCGAATTCCGACAGGAACTGTCGGCAATGTCCACAGGGGTGGGCCTCGGTGAGGGCGATGCTGGCAAGGCTTGTACCCCGGCTAAAGGCACGGGCGGCAAGGCATGTCTCACCATGGATTGTCAGGCCCATATGGGTGCCGGGAAATTCCATATTGCCACCGAACAGAAGATTGCCAGTTTCGCGCTCCAGACCGATCACGCCGACATGGAATTGCGATATTACCGGCCTTGCAAAACGCTTTGCCAAAGGCAGGAGCTGAAGCATCAGCTCCTCAACACCAGCCAGTTCGTGACCTGCAATCAGCCTGTCACAATCGACCGGTGTCAGTACGCCGCTCGATTGCGCCTGATGATTGGAGCTTGCCAGGCAATGACTTGCCTCTTCGATCAAAATCGCACCGCGCCGACCGGTGATTTCCTGGCAACGCAGACGGATTGCGCTGTTAGCAGTGAACGGATTGGCACTCAATTATGACTCCGCGTAGCTCTTGCCCAGTTTTTAGCCGACAGACAAAGGAGCAAAATATTTGTGCATCCAACTCTGAAACGGCAGTTGACAGCCATCATCAAGCTATAGTCTAATACAATCATGGTGAGTTTGTAAATCGCTTTACAGGCGGGAAAAATGGCTTCTACGCTGCTTTTTGGTGGATTGGTCCTGACGATGGACGGGCAGAACAGCATGTTCCCCGGGGGCTGGATTGTATTTGCCGAGGGGCGTATTGTGGCTTTGGGCCCGGCAGGAACCTGCCCAAACCCCGCCACGTTCGACAATGCACGCGACATGACGGGTTCAATTGTCATGCCCGGACTGATCAATGCCCACACCCATTCTGCGATGATACTTTTTCGCGGCCGCTCCGAAGGCCAGAGCCTGCTGACGATGGATGGCTGGTATCATGCCATACGCGAACCCGAGATGGCTATGATTGCAGAGGATGTTGGGCCGGCAGTGGCGCTCTCCTGTGCCGAAATGGCCCTTTCCGGCACCACGACGTTTTGCGACCAGTATTTTTTTGCCGAGGAAATTGCCGAGGCAGCAGGCCAGTCCGGGCTTCGCGCGGTCATAGCCTATGGTATTGTCCAGCTTGGCGATCCGCAAAAGGGTGCGGCGGAACTTGCCAGGGCCACTGCGTTTCTGGAGCGGCAGCGCTCGGCAGATGGGCGCATCATTCCGTGGTTCGGCCCACATGCGCCCTATGTTGACAATTCTGAGGCACTGCTCAGGGCGGAAACCGAGATCGCCATCCGCTATGGGGCGGGCCTTCACCTGCATATGGCCTGCGGTCCCGAAGATAACGAAGAGACAATGGCGCGCTATGGTCTGACCGCGACGCAGGCGCTTTCCCGCGACGGTTTTTTCGAGTCACGTGTCCATGCCGCCCATTGCCTTGATCTTTCCGAAGACGATATTGCCATTTTTGCGGCAGCACCTGCAGCCACAGTTGCACATTGCGCCAGTGCGGGCCTGCGCTCGGGGCGCGAGGGCATCTGTCCCGTTCATTCCCTGCGCAAGGCTGGCGTAACAGTGGCGCTCGGTACCGACAATGTCGCGGCCAATAATTCATATGACATGATTTCGGAAATGCGGGTCGCCGGGCTCATAGCCAGCCATCGTGAAGGCATTGCCCAGGTCATTTCCAGCCGGGATCTGGTGCGGATGGCGACCATCGACGGTGCCCGGGCACTGGGTCTTGACCAGGAAACCGGATCGTTGGAGGCCGGAAAGGCCGCCGACATCATCGCCATTGATATCAGTGGAGCAGGCTATTCCGAATGCCCCGATCCCTATGCGTTGCTTGTCTATTCAGGCAGCGGTCGCGATGTGCGGCATGTATGGGTTGCAGGCGAGCAACTTGTGGACAACAGGACACTGGTTCGCAAGTCGCTGGAAGCGACCAGAGGCGAGTACAGCTTGGCCTATGAGACCTTCTGGGCTCGCGCCAATGCCATCAAGAAGGTGGCCTGATGGTGCGCAACCGTTTGATCGTCGATACGGATGGTGGCGTCGATGACGCCCAGGCACTGGTCATGCTGATCGGTAATGGTGTCGTTCCTTTTGCCGTAACCACTGTATTCGGTAATGTCGGGCTGGATGAGGCCACCCGAAACACACTGGCCGTGCTGGCGACGTTGGGCGTTGACTGTCCAGTCTATGAAGGGTGCCATCAGCCTTTGATCCAGCCGGTGATTGATGCCAAAAATGTCCATGGCGAAGACGGTCTGGGCGGAGCGGCACGTCCGGTCGAGATCGCAAAGGCTAGCGATGGCCATGCCGTTGATTTCCTTCGCCGGGTCTTGACGGAGGCTGCGGCCAGCGGCGAGCGCATCGACATTATAATGATCGGCCCCTTGACCAATATGGCCATGGCCCTCAGGCTTTCACCTGATATTGTGCACGGTATTGGTCGTCTGGTGATCATGGGCGGAACGCTCCTTGGCAGGGGCAACGTCACCCCCGCTGCCGAGTTCAACATCTATGCTGATCCCGAAGCCGCAAGCATCGTCTTTTCTGCCGAGATCCAGACCGTTCTGGTGCCTTGGGAAAGTTGTATTGCCCATTTCATGACCGGGCAAGAGACAGACGCAGCCTTCGCCAGGGCAGGCCCCTCTGCGGCGCGCGAATTCTCTTCATCTCTGTGCTCGCATCTTCGGGCAAATGCCAGGGACCGTGGCCGTGGCGATATCCTCATGTTCATAGATCCGCTGGCCGCAGCCATCATTGTCGACCCTGAAATCGTGACGGCAAGTATCAAAGGCTCGATCGATACCGCGCTCTCTGCGGGCATCACTCGCGGCATGACGATCATAGATCCATCGGGGCGCCTGGGAACCCCGGAAAACACCATTGTCGAAAGGGTGGACGGAGAAAGGCTGGCGGCGCTTTATGCCGCATCCGTTGCCTATGTCCCGACGTGACAGAAATACATGTTCCAGAAAACCCCAAAGGAGAATCTATATGTGCCTGCTGAAAACGTTGAAATCCACATCGGCTGCGGTGATTTTCATGACCTTGGCCACTGGTGCTGCAAGCTCGGTCGAAGCTGCCGACTACAGCAAGGAAAACCCGCTCAAGGTAGCACTGGTCCTTCATGGCACGCTCGGCGACAAGAGCTTCTTTGACAGCGCCGCTTCCGGGATGAAACTTGCCGAAGAGAAACTGCCGGTGGAAGTGAAGATCATCGAAGCCGGCTACCAGAAGGATCGCTGGCAGCCAGCACTCGCCGATGCCGCCGATAGCGATTACGACGTCTTGATTGCCGGTACGTTTGAAATGACCGGCTTTGTTGCCGAAATGGCCAAGGATTACCCGGAAAAGAAATTCATCGTCTTCGACGATGCGCCTGATTTCTCGACCAATTGCTGCGCCAATGTGCTCGGCATCCAGTATTTGACATCGTCTGCGGGCTATCTTGCCGGTTATGCTTCTGCCAAGGTCTCGACCACCGGCACTCTTGGCGAAATCCTCGGCATGGAATTCAAGACCGTGACCGATTTCGCTGTCGGTTATGAACAGGGTGCCAAGGCCGCCAAGCCCGATATCAAGATCCTGAAGGCCGTTGCAAACACCTTTTCCGATCCGGCAAAGGGCAAGGAACTGGCACTGGCGCAGATGGGGCAGGGCGCAGACGTGATCTTCCCGATTGCAGGCGGCACCGGCATCGGCGCGTTGCAGGCCGTGCGTGACGCCAAGAAGCTTGCCGTTGGCGTTGACAGCGATCAGGCGACGATTTTCGCTCCGACCGATCCCGCACAGGCCGATGTGATCTTCACCTCGGTGGAAAAGAAGGTTGGCCAGTCGCTCTATACCGCACTTGAACAGACCATCGAGGGCAAGGCACCCTATGGTACCGCCCTGCTGTTGGGCCTGAAGGACGGCGCCGTCGGCATTTCCAGGAATGCCCAGTATGAAAAGCTGGTCCCTGCAGATGTGCGCAAGGAAGTCGACGATCTCGAAAAGAAGATTATCTCTGGTGAAATCACTGTCGACACCTCGATGAAGTAATGGTGGCTACCTGCGGCTGCAGAAGCCGCAGGCCCCTGATTTGACACGTGAAAACGAAAAGGAACTCCATGGCGCACTTGCTGGAAGCACGCGGGATAGGCAAGACCTATCCCGGCGGCATCGTCGCCAATAACGGCGTCAATCTGATTGTCCAGCCCGGCGAAGTTCATGCCGTTGTGGGCGAGAACGGCGCTGGCAAATCGACGCTGATGAAGATCCTCTTCGGGCTGGAACAACCCGACAGGGGCGAACTCATCCTCGATGGCCAGCCGATCAGCTTTGGCAGTCCTAAAGCGGCGATCAAGGCAGGCATCGGCATGGTTTTCCAGCATTTTTCGCTTGTGCCGTCGTTCTCGGTCTATGAAAATGTGGTCATGGGTTCGGAGCCGAAATCGGGCATCCGGTTTGATCGTGACCGCGCCATCAGCCAGGTTCGCGAACTGTCCGAGCGGTTTCGTCTGACGGTCGATCCTTTGCCTTCGGTCGATTCCATTCCCGTCGGCCAGCAACAGCGCGTGGAGATCCTCAAAGCGCTTTACCGCGATGCGCGGATTCTGATTCTTGACGAGCCGACAGCGGTTCTGGCTCCGCAAGAGGTAGATGAGCTTTTCACCGCCGTTCGTGCACTGGTCGCCCAGGGCAGAACCGTGATATTCATTGCCCATAAATTGCCGGAAGTGCTGGAAATATCGGATTCGATCACGGTGATGCGTGCCGGCAAGACCGTCGGACAGGTCAGGGCGAAAGATGTGACCGAGCAATCTTTGGCTACGATGATGGTCGGCCGCGAAGTTGCCTTGAAGGTTGATCGTGTCTCGACTGAAAAATCCAAAATCGTTCTTGAAGCGGCGGCGCTTGATGTTGTCAAGGAAAATGGCAAGCCTGCCTGTGTCGATATCAACTTTCGCCTGCGTGCCGGTGAAATTGTCGGCCTTGCCGGGGTCGAGGGCAATGGCCAGCAGGAATTGATGGAAGCCATTGGCGGCCTGCGTCCGGCGGTATCAGGGAATATATTGATCGATGGAACAGATATTGTGGAACTGGGCGTTCTCGAGCGGCGCGGCGCTGGTCTGGCCAGCATCCCGCAGGACCGGATTGCCGAGGGGCTGGCGACCGGGGCCTCGCTGGCGGAGAACATGGTGGCAACGCGGTTGACTGATCGCCGTTTCGTTCGCAACGGCCTGCTCAATCTGAAAGCGATCAACGACAATGCCCGCAAGCTGATCGAACAGTTCTCGATCCGCGTCTCCGGACCCCAGGCGGCGGCCGGAACCCTGTCTGGCGGTAACATGCAGAAGGTTGTGGTGGCTCGCGAGCTCTCAGAACAGCCGAAAGTGCTGCTGGTCTCTCAGCCGACCCGAGGCGTCGATCTGGGTGCAACCCAGTTCATCTGGAAAATGATTACCGAAGCGCGTGACAAGGGAGCCGCTGTGCTTCTGAGCTCCACCGATCTCTCCGAACTGCGCGCTCTGTCGGATCGCTTTCTTGTTTTCTATCACGGCGAGATCGTCGCAGCACTCGACAATAACGAAGATGTCACCCCCGAATTGCTCGGCAGCTATATGCTCGGCCTCAAGAGACAAACGGACGATGATATCAAGGCAGGTTCGCTATGAGCCCTCTGGCTGCCCAAAGGATCAAATTGGTCAGGTCCGAGGGCTTGCGGGCGCTGACGGCGCTGGTTATCGCCCTATTCGTGGCCTTTCTGATCGTGCTTGCCATTTCGCAGAAACCGTTCGAAACATTCACCACCCTGCTTTCCGGCCCCATGACCTCCAAACGCACGATCGGTCTTTGGATTGATGATGTGGCCAAGCTCACGGTGACAGGACTAGCCTTCAGCCTTGTCTTTCAGGCCCGCCAATTCGCCCTGGGGGTGCAGGGTCAAGTGTATATCGGTGGTCTCTGCGCGGCAATGGTTGCGCTTTCGCCGTTGGGGACAACTTTCATAGGTATGCCGCTTGCCGTTCTCGCCGCTATGGCTGGTGGCGCGGTTTATGGTTTTATCCCCGGCTACGCCAAGGCCAAGCTAGGTGCCAATGAAATCGTATCCTCGCTGATGCTGAATTATATCGCGATCAATATCGTCACCTATCTGGTCCGTGTGCCGCTGGTTGCCGGGCAGGGTCTTTTGTCGACACCCGATTTTCCCGCCAATGTGGTGTTTCCGGCCCTTGTTGCCCGTACGCGTATCGATTTAGGCCTGATTCTGGCGGCGGTGGCGGTAATTGCCACATGGTTTGCACTCTATCGTACCAGTTGGGGCCTCAAGTTGCGTCTGGTCGGGCACAATCCACGCTTCGCAAAATATGCAGGGATCAAGGCCACATTCATCATGGTATCGGCGATGACTGCCTCGGGTGCACTGGGTGGATTGCTGGGCGCGATGTTTGTGCAGGGTAAGGCCTATGGCAAGCTGGGCGTGATGTTTGAAGGCAACCTTGCTTTCGAAGGTATTTTGATCGCCATCGTCGCCAAAAACAGACCGCTTGCCGTGCCGGTGGTGGCGTTGTTCTATGGCTATCTACGTCAGGGCGCATTGATAATGGGCATCCGGACCGACGTTCCGACCGAAGTGATTTCGGTCGTTCAGGCGGTCATTATCTTGCTCGTCGCCTCATCCTTCTCCATAGGCGGGCGCAAATTACTCGCACGGCTCTTTGCCCGCAAGAGCCAGGCCAGCGAGGTCAGCGGATGATCGAACTCTTCCATGTGGTGATTTCCTATACCTTTTTCGTAACCGTCATCCGTGCAACCACACCACTGCTATTTGCGACCCTGGGTGGGCTGATCTCGGATCTGTCAGGTGCGCTCAATGTCGCGCTCGAGGGCATGATGTTGATTGCCGCATTGACTGCGGTGATCGTTTCAGTCTATGCGCCCTGGTATGTGGCTGTGCTGGCTGCCATACTGATGGGCAGCTTATTCGGTGCCGTGATCGCGTTTTTTCACCTGAAGCTCAAGGCCGACATCATCCTCGCCGGTTTTGCCATCAATATTCTGGCAGCAGGCGGAACGGTCTTCGTTCTTTCGCTGGTCACTGGCGGTGACAAGGGTACCTCAATCAACCTTGCTTCCAAATCGATTCCGGCGCTTGATCTTTCCTTCCTCTCTGCAATTCCCGTAATCGGAAGCGTGCTGTCTGGACTGCTGTCAGGCCATTCCATGCTCAGTTGGCTGGCTGTACTGACCGTGATCGGCATCTGGTTCTTCCTCTATCACATGCCGCAGGGTCTATGGCTGAGGGGCGTGGGCGAATATGCACCGGCACCGGAAGCGGCAGGCGTGGATGTCGGAATGATCCGCGTCTGGGCGCTGGTGGCATCAGGCGCACTGGTTGGATTGGGCGGTGCCCAACTCGCCATGTTCAATTATATCGGTTTCACCCGTGACATGACGGCCGGGCGCGGCTTCATCGCCCTGGGCGCGGTTCTGCTCGGTGCCCGCAATCCTGTTGGTGCCTTGCTGGCATCCTTGCTGTTCGGCATGTTCGAGGCGCTGTCGATCATTATGCCGGGCCTGTTTTCCTGGATACCCTCGGAGATCATAGTGTCAATTCCATTTGCCGTGACTGTGCTGGCGCTGTTCATTTTCAGCTACCGGACCATGAGAGCGCGACAGCTGAAGGCGTCATCATAGGTTTTTATGAAACGAAAATTCAGACATAAAATCAATATGCAATAGCGGCAGGAAGTTCTCGCCGCAATACCCCGTCATCATCTGTACATCATCGAAAACAAGCCTCTCTGGAAACAAGTGCTTGCTGTCACGGATATAACGCATAGCGTTGGAAGCTGATTGGCACCCAAGCCCGTTGACATTCATGTGATTGCGAGATGGATGGCGCGAATTAAAGCATGTCACGCAAAACTGTGCAGCGGTTTTGCGATAACGACATGCGTACAAACTAAAGACTTGAAGCGTGGCAATCGAATCTGGAAGATCGCAACACGCTTTAAGGTGAAAGCGGCGAATCTTTCATGAGTCTTTCATAATGCGTTGCGATGCCTCTGAACTGTTTGAGATCGCAAAAGAAGCTCTCGACAAGATGCCACCAGCGATACATTGCAAAATCACAGGGGTGCTGTCGTGGCGCTGTCCGGGAAGCAGAACGAAGCGGGCAAGATTTGCGAGCGAATCGATGAGGGCTACGATCTTCGTTGTCAGTCCGCCGCGTGAGCGTCCGATGGCCTGATGACAAGACCCCCTTTTGCCCCATGCCGTCAAGTGGTGAGAGCGATGGGATTCGAACCCATGACCTACTGATTAAAAGTCAGTTGCTCTACCGGCTGAGCTACGCTCTCCCTGGCCGGAAAAGATGCATGACACCCCGGTGGAAGTGGTCGCTACATACGGCTGTCACCTGCGATGGTCAACCCAAAAAATCGTCTGGTGCGGATGTTTTGCATTTTCACGGGGCGATCACGCAAATGCGACTGGCAAGTCAGGGCATTGCGGTCTATGGAACCGTGCAATGACCAGAAATGTGTCGAGCAAAACTGTGTAAGCAGTTTTGCGATAGCGACATGCGCAAAAACAAAGACTTGAATCGCAGCGAGCGAATCTGGAAGATCGCGACGCTCCCCGGGTCTGAGCCGGTAGGAGACTTTCACATTGTCCATTGCCGATATTTCCTTCTGGAGCGCGCTCTTTGCCGGCACCCTGTCGTTTCTGTCCCCCTGTGTGCTGCCTCTGGTTCCGCCCTATCTGTGCTATATGGCCGGTGTTTCTGTCGAGCAGTTCAGGGGAGAGGGGGTTGAGACACACCAGGATAGTGCCCGCCGGGCCGTTCTGCTGGCTGCCCTGTTTTTCACGCTGGGTTTTTCCACGGTCTTTGTCGCCCTTGGTGCAGGGGCCTCCACGATCGGTGTGCTGCTGCGCCAGAATCTGGAGATTCTCGCCAGGATCGGCGGTCTCATCATTATCATAATGGGGTTGAATTTCCTTGGTGTGTTCCGCATCGGTCTGCTCGCCCGTGAAGCACGGTTGCAGGCGCGAGGCCAGCCTGCAACCCTGTCCGGGGCCTATGTGATGGGCCTCGCCTTTGCCTTTGGCTGGACACCCTGTATTGGTCCCATTCTGGGTGCTATCCTGGGCGTTGCCGCATCACGGGAGACTGCAGGGCAGGGGGCGATTTTGCTGGCGGTCTATTCGCTGGGTCTTGCCGCGCCGTTCTGGCTGGCAGCGCTTTTTTCCAACCGGTTCATGGCGTTTCTGCAGCGATTCCGCCATCACCTCGGCAGAGTTGAAAAACTCATGGGTGCCTTGCTCGTCCTGACCGGACTGGCTTTCCTGTTCGGCTTCATTACGGATGTATCGATCTGGTTTCAGCAAACATTCCCGTTTCTGATGTCGATTGGCTGATCAATCGGGTTTCTGTCGCAGCTTTTTCAATTTGATCAACCACGTCGGAAGCTTGAAAATTTTCACCATTGGCCAAAAGGACAATCGTCAGGCCCGTTGTCAGGTTTCGCTGGTAATAGGTGGATGTCCCAAACCAGTTGCCACTGTGGAAAGCATAGTCCGAGCCGTTGCGGCGTTCCAGAAACCAGCCAAACCCATAGCCGGCAATTCCGTTGACTATGGGCGTGCCGTCATCGAAAGTTCCATTTTCAAACAATTCTTGTGTTGCACGCCTGTCCAGAAACCGATGATTGAACAAGGCCGTTTCATACCGGGCAAGATCACGCAGGCTGCTGAAAACATTACCGTCACCTTCGGTCACCGTTGGCTCTGTATGCTCCTTGAAGATACCATTCCTGCCGGAATAGCCTGACACGATTTTCGACTGGACCTCACTGTCCGGAAGATCGACGATTCCTGTTTCCGTCATGCCCAGTGGCCCGAAAATGCGTTTCTGCAACACGGCATTCAGGCTTTTCTTGCCATCCGCTTTGGCAATCAGGCTTGCCAGCGCCACATAGCCACTGTCGGAATAGGAAAACCGTGTGCCAGGTGCCCACTCTAGCGGCTGGTGGCCAACCCAGTGCAACACGTCCCTGTTGGTCATGTCAACGTCATAGGCAAAGGCATCCTTGTTGAGATAGTCCTGCAAGCCGCCGACATGGTGAATCAGATCACCAATGGTCACGGGCCGGAAAGAACCGGGCTGTGTGCGAAAGGAGTGAAGGAAATCCGCCACCGGCATGTCCTGACGGATGGTGCCTTCCTTGATCAGCATCATGGCTGCCATCGCTGTCATCTGCTTGGAAACGGAGGCAAGATCAAAAATCGTGTCGGCGTCTACCGCATCCCCTGTTTCTATATCGGCAACACCGTAGCCTTTCATGTGAAGGATGAGGCCATTGCGCATGACCAGCACACCGAGGCCGGGCGTGTCTGTGCCCGCATGCTGCCAGGCAATCCTGTCGACGGCCTCAATCCCGGTATCTTCTGCCATTGCGCAAAACGGAAGGGCGCAAATCAGGGCTGAAACGATAAAAAGGCGCATGCTGCCTCCAACGCTTTTGGTCAATATTTTATTTGCAGAAATGGCTTGCCCGATGCCGTTTCAGCAGGAATAGAGTTTATGGTAAATTTAATACGGACAATAGTGGCATGATTGAGATTACAGGTCTTGTTCTTCCCTTTTTCGGTTTGATATTTCTGGGCTATTGTGCAGCAAAAATCAACCGGCAACAGCCGGAGGCTTTGGACTGGCTCAATTTTTTCGTTGTGTATGTTGCACTCCCCGCGCTGTTTTTCAAACTGGTCAGCAAGACACCCATTGAACAGCTGACAAGGGTCGATTTTATTGTGGCCAATATTCTGGCCACCTATTCAATATTTGCCCTGGTTTTCTGCACAGGCCTCTTGATCCGCAAATCAACGCTGCAGGAATCAGCGATACAGGCATTGGCCGGTGCCTATGGCAATATCGGCTATATGGGGCCCGGACTGGCCCTTCTGGCCTTCGGAGAGAAAGCGGCTGTGCCTGTTGCGCTGATTTTCTGCTTTGAAAACATGCTGCATTTCATGGTAACACCGGCTCTGATGGCCATGGGTGGCGGTTCCAGACAGTCCAAATGGCAGATTGCTTTGGATATCCTGCGAAAAATCGGCTTTCATCCGTTCATACTGGCAACGGCTGCGGGTTTTGTCGCGGCCTTCTTCCAGTTTCAGGCTCCGGTTCCCCTCCAGCGCCTGATCGACTATCTGGCGCAGGCTGCGGCACCCTGTGCATTGTTTGCCATGGGCGTCACACTGGCCATCCGCCCGCTGAAGCGCATTCCGGTGGAGCTTGGTTACATCGTACCAGTGAAGCTGATTGTGCTTCCGCTGGTTATGTACACAGTTCTTTCAGCCTTCGGAAATTTCGATCCTGTATGGGTCTTTACCGCGGTTTTGCTGGCATCGCTGCCAACGGCCACCAATGTCTTCGTACTGGGCCAGCAATACGGGGTCTGGCAGGAGCGGGCCTCTGCCACGATCCTGATCACAACCGTGCTGTCTGTCGGAACCGTGTCTTTGGCGCTCTATGCCATCACGTCCGGCATGTTACCGCCGGATCTGTTTCCGTAACATGTCCGGAAAGGTTCTGAAGGCTCTGCCCGGCTCTATACCTTCCTGCATGATGAAATTCTTGAACGGCCTGACACTGGCCAGAAAATGCAGGCCGCCGGCCCGTAACATCTGTACCGGCAGGAACCCTGAAAGCAGGGACCGGTTCAAAAGATCAACACTTGCGGTACGGCTGTGAACGTCCAGCCGTCTTTTGCGGTCAAAACGGTCGCCGGTCCCGGGCGCAAGCCCATGTCCGGCTTTCGGACCGGCGAGTTCACAAAGGGCCATGATATCGCGCAGGCTGAGATTGAGACCCTGGGCTCCGATTGGCGGAAACACATGGGCCGCCTCACCGATCAGTGCCACATTGCCAGTGCCGAACTGTCTGGCAGCCATGCCGGAAAGCGGCCAGACCTGAACCGGACCCGCCACGGCCACCTTGCCCAATACAGACTGCATGCACTGTTCAATCTGCCGGGAAAGCGCCTCCGGGCCGAGTGACACCAGCCTGTCTGCGCCACCGGCATCCTGAACCCAGACCAGGCTTGACCGGTTGCCGGGCAGCGGCACCTGGGTAAAAGGTCCGGTTTGCGTATGAAATTCCGTCGACATGTTTCCGTGCGGAAGTGAATGTTCAAAGTTCAGGACGACCGCAGTTTGCGGATAGGCCCATCTGCGCACATCAATGCCGGCGCTGGAGCGCACAAAAGAATTGCGCCCGTCGGCCGCGATCACAAATCCTGCCGTAACCGTCATATCCGTATCAAGACCGAGAACAACAGGCGTTGCGGACAGATCAATGGATGTGCAACTGGCATGCATTTCAGTGATACCGGCATGGGCCTGAACGGCTGCGCGCAATTCTGACAGAAGCGCAGAATTGGGGATATTGTAACCAAAAGCCTCAAGCCCGATTTCGCTTGACTGGAACCGCACCGGCGGTGCACGGAACAAGCGGTTTGTGCCGTCAAGAATCTGCAGGGTGGATAGTGCTGCCGCATGCGGAAGAACGGCCTGCCAGACCCCGAGTTCTTCCAGAAACCGGATGGATTGTGCCATCAGGGCTGTTGTTCGGCTATCCTCACGGGAAGGTGCAGGCGCGATCAGGGCCGTTTTGTAACCCAGATTGCCCAAGGCCAGCGCGGCCACCGAACCGGCAAGACCTCCGCCCACAATCGCAAAGTCAAACTCAGCCATCATCCCGTCCTGTTTGCTGCCACTTTTACAGCATAAAGAGTGTTGCGATGTTCAAGATCCGCTTGTTACTCTTTAAGCCTTTGTTCTTATGCGTGTCGTTCTCGCAAAACCGCTGCACACTTTTGCGCGACACGCATAAGATAGAACAGACCGGACGCATTGCACACAAAAATCAGAGGATTTATTGCCGCAGGCAGGGTTTTTGCTGACTTTGAATGCAAAGCTGGACATAGTCACACGATGTGAGATATTGCCGACAATATGACGGTGTTGGGGGATGATGAAGATTTTCAATTACAGGCGCGTTCCATACGCTGAAATGCGCGCCTTTTCAGTTCATATCCTGACGGCTTCCGGCTCATTTCTGGCTTTTCTGGGCGTTGTTGCAGCCGCTGAAAAGGAATTTGTGGCCATGTTCTGGTGGCTGGGGCTGGCGCTTTTTGTCGATGGAATCGATGGCCCCATCGCGCGCAAGGTGCGCGTCAAGGAAGTTCTGCCCAATTGGTCCGGCGATACGCTGGACAATATTATCGACTATGTAACCTATGTTTTGCTGCCTGCCTTCGCGCTCTATCAAAGCGACATGATCGGGAAACCATGGTCCTTTATGGCAGCCGGTGCCATTGTTGTTTCCAGCGCCATTTATTATGCCGATACGGGCATGAAAACCGCGGAACACTTCTTTTCCGGCTTTCCCGTTGTCTGGAATATGGTGATCTTCACACTCTTTGTAATTGATGCGAGCGAAACTACGGCGTCCATTATTGTTTTGATATCGGTTATCCTGACCTTCCTGCCGATCAATTTCCTGCATCCGGTCAGGGTCAGGCGATTGCGAAAGCTTAATTTGACGATCTTCCTCGCCTGGGCCGGCCTTGGCATTTATGCGCTGCTGCTGCATTTTCAAACACCTGTCTGGGTGTCTGCCGGCGTCATAGTGTCCGGACTTTATCTGTATTGTATCGGTGCCGTGCTGCAATGGTTTCCCGATTTCGGAAAATGAAATGGCTTATGGTGTGGCAACATGAGGGAATGTTCATTTTAGATATTGTGCGCAGCACCAAAACAGGTATCAATAAGAAACAGTTTTGCTCATGAAGAAGGCTTTTGGGCTCCGGAAATGACAAGGCTGACAAGAGTGGAACAGGCTACGTTTTCCAGAAAGAACGCCAATAATCCGTCTTTTGGAAGCGCATGGACAGAGGGATAACGCTGGGTGGCAGAAACGGCGACCGTCGCGAACGGGCAGCTTTTGGCTGTTCGAAAACTGACCAAAATGTTTGGCCGTTTTGCCGCATGCAATGCGATTGATCTGGATATACGTGCAGGCGAAATCCATGCATTGCTGGGAGAAAACGGGGCTGGAAAATCCACACTCGTCAAGATGCTCTTTGGTGTCCTTGCCCCGACAGGCGGCCAGATCGTCTGGAATGGCGAGCCTGTGCGCATTACCAGTCCGGGCCATGCCCGGAAACTTGGTATAGGCATGGTATTCCAGCATTTTTCCTTGTTTGAAGCCTTGACGGTTGCCGAAAACATTGCGCTTTCTCTTGATCCAAACATACCGCTGGACAGGATCGCGCAGGAATCTGCCGATCTTTCCAGAGCCTATGGGCTGCCGCTGGATCCTGATGCCCATGTTGCCGATCTGTCAGTTGGCGAACGTCAGCGCATTGAAATTGTTCGGGTTCTTTTGCAAAACCCCAAGTTGATCATCCTCGATGAGCCAACATCTGTGCTGACACCGCAAGAAGCGGACCGGCTGTTTGAAACACTGGAAAAGCTGAAAAGTGAAGGTCGCTCTGTCCTGTATATCAGCCATCGGCTGGATGAGGTTCAGCGCATGTGTGACCGGGCAACTGTATTGCGTCATGGCAAGGTCACAGGTGCATGCGATCCGCGCAAGGAAACAGCAGGGTCTTTGGCCCGCATGATGGTGGGAGCCGATGTTGCATCCGTATCGCATCCTTCCGGTTCCGGTTCGGGAGCCATTACGCTGGAGGCCACCAATCTGTGCGCGCCCGCCAGAACACCGTTTTCCGTAGCCATTGATTCAGTCTCTTTCACGGTCAGGCAAGGGGAAATTCTGGCTATTGCCGGAGTGGCGGGCAACGGGCAGGGCGAACTGTTTGATGTCTTGTCCGGTGAAACTCCCGTTGCAGACAATGCTGCACTGAAAATATGCCAGAAGCCTGTGGGTAACCTTGGGATCAATGCGAGGCGGTTGCTAGGGGCGGGGTTTGTTCCGGAAGAACGGCATGGCCATGCGGCGGTGACCGGCCTGAAACTGTCTGACAACCTGGTTCTGGCCCGCAGCCAGTCGGATCGCCAGACATTTCTGAGCGGCGGCTTTCTGGGTGTCATCGTTCGGCCCGTCATCAAGACTGTTACGAAACGGATTTCCGATGTCATGGATGTGCGCAAAAGCGGCGAAGATCCGCTGGCAGGTTCATTGTCGGGCGGAAACCTGCAAAAATTCATTGTCGGACGTGAACTGGACCGGCAACCTGTTCTGCTGATTGTCAACCAGCCAACCTGGGGCGTGGATGCGGGTGCTGCCAGCCGCATCCGTCAGGCGCTTGTGGACCTTGCAAAGTCCGGCTCGGCTGTTGTGATCATCAGTCAGGATCTGGATGAAATTTTTGAAGTGGCAACGAAAATCGCCGTTATTTCGGACGGGGCATTGTCGCATGCCTATCCGGCCGGTGAACTGAACAGGGAAAAGATAGGACTGCTGATGGGGGGCATGCATTCGGCACAAAAAGAGGTGGTCCATGCGCATTGAGCTGGAAAAACGCCCGCAGCCTTCCACATCCTATGCCATTCTGTCACCGTTTCTGGCGCTGGGTCTGACGGTTTTCTTCGGCGCGATCATGTTCGTCCTTCTGGGCAAGGAGCCGGTCAACGCACTTTACCAGTTCTTCATTGCGCCTTTGACCGAAGTCTGGTCATTGCATGAACTTGCCATCAAGGCAGGCCCTCTGATTTTGATCGGTGTCGGCCTGTCTGTCTGTTACAGGTCGAACAACTGGAATATCGGTGCCGAGGGCCAGTTCATTGTCGGGGCCATTTTCGGCTCCATTGTGCCGATCGTGTTTTACGACTCGCATTCGATGCTGTTGCTGCCGGTCATGATGCTGATGGGCATGCTGGGCGGTGCGCTCTATGCCGGCATTCCGGCGCTCCTGAAATCGCATTTCAACACGAATGAAATCCTGACAAGCCTGATGCTGGTCTATATCGCCCAGTTGTTTCTCGACTGGCTGGTGCGCGGTCCGTGGCGCAATCCGGAAGGGCAGGGCTTCCCGGAAACCCGCAGCTTCGTGACAGAAGCCGTTTTGCCGGAAGTTCTGGGCTCCGGACGGGCGCATTACGGCATTGTCTTTGCCCTGGTTGCAGCCGTCCTCATCTGGTTCATGATGCGGTATACCCTGAAAGGCTTCGAGATCATTGTTCTGGGACAATCGGAACGTGCAGGTCGGTTTGCAGGGTTCTCGTCCAGAAAAATGATCTGGTTTTCCATGCTGCTTTCCGGTGCACTTGCAGGTCTTGCCGGTATTTCGGAAGTCAGCGGTGCCATCGGCCACCTGCAACCTGTCATTTCTCCCGGTTATGGGTTCACGGCCATTATCGTGGCCTTCCTTGGTCGCCTGAACCCTCTTGGTATCGTGGCGTCCGGTTTTGTGCTGGCCCTGACCTATCTTGGCGGAGAAGGTGCACAATTGACCATCGGCGTTTCTGAAAAGGTCACCCGCGTATTCCAGGGATTGCTTCTTTTCTTCATCCTGTCCTGCGATACGCTCATCGTGTACAGGGTACGGGTAGTTTGGCGAAAGGTCACTGAAACAGTGACCGGAGGTGCATGATGGCGATGCTTGAACTCATTCTGCTGACCATTATTACCGCAGCAACCCCGCTCGTTCTGGCGTCTCTGGGGGAACTTGTCACCGAACGTTCCGGGGTTTTGAACCTTGGCGTTGAAGGTATGATGATCGTCGGTGCCGTCTTTGCTTTTGTTATCACCAAGCTCACCGGGTCTGCCTATCTTGGTATGCTGGCCGGCATGGGTGCCGGTGTGCTGTTTTCATCGCTGTTCGGGTTCATGGTTCTCACACTGGTGACAAACCAGGTTGCAACCGGCCTTGCCCTGACCATTCTGGGGCTTGGAATGTCTGGCATGATCGGTGAAAACTATGTTGGCCAGCCCGGCATAAAACTCGCGCAACTGCCGGTTCCGCTTCTGTCGGACATTCCCTTTGTCGGCAGGCTCCTGTTCAACCAGGATCTGATCTTCTATATAACGATTGCCCTTGTGACAGGAACCAACTGGTTTCTCTTCAGGACAAGATCGGGTCTGAAGTTGCGCGCCGTTGGTGACAGCCACACTTCAGCCCATGCGCTGGGAACCAAGGTCATTGCCATACGCTATCTTGCCGTGATGTTCGGCGGTGCCTGCGCGGGGCTGGCCGGTGCCCAGTTGACACTGGTCTACACACCGCAATGGGTGGAAAACATGACGGCAGGGCGCGGCTGGATTGCTCTGGCCCTGGTTGTCTTTGCGTCATGGCGACCATGGAGGATTTTGCTGGGCGGTTACCTGTTTGGAGCCGTATCAATCCTGCAATTGCATGCGCAGGCCTATGGCATTGGTATTCCGTCCCAGTTTCTGTCGGCATTGCCATATGTGGCGACCGTTGTCGTTCTCATACTCATTTCCCGAAATCGGCGCATGACGCTGATCAATACGCCTGCTTCGCTCGGCAAGTCCTTTGTGCCTGATCGATGATTTTTCCCTGACTTAAACAACCTCCGGAGGCTCTCATGAAAAAACTTCTCCTCGCACTGGCGACCACCGCAGCCATGATTGGCGCAACGGTTGCAGCACATGCTGCAGACAAGACAAAGGTTTGCTTCATCTATCTCGGATCCAAAACTGACGGCGGCTGGACACAGGGTCATGAAACAGGCCGCCTGGCGCTGGAAGCGGCTCTTGGTGACAAGGTCGAGACCCCGTATCTTGAAAATGTTCCCGAAGGCCCGGATGCAGAACGCGCGATAGAGCGCATGGCGCGCTCCGGCTGCAAGCTGATTTTCACGACATCCTTCGGCTATATGGAGCCAACGCTGAAAGTGGCTGCCAAATTCCCGGATGTAAAATTCGAGCACGCAACCGGCTACAAGACAGCACCCAATGTTGCGACCTACAATTCCCGTTTCTACGAAGGCCGTTACATTATCGGCCAGATTGCCGGCAAAATGTCAAAGACAGGTGTTGCAGGCTATATCGCGTCCTTCCCGATTCCTGAAGTTGTTGGCGGTATCAATGCCTTCCTTTTGGGCGCACGGACTGTAAACCCGGATTTCAAGATGAAAGTCATCTGGGTGAACACATGGTTTGATCCGGGCAAGGAAGCGGACGCTGCCAAGGCCCTGATCGACCAGGGCGTCGATATTCTGACCCAGCATACCGATACGACGGCACCAATGCAGGTAGCGGAAGAACGCGGAATCTATGCTTTCGGCCAGGCATCCGACATGATCGCAGCGGGTCCAAAGGCGCAATTGTCTGCCATCGTTGACACATGGGGCCCGTATTACATCAAGCGCACCCAGGCGCTGCTGGATGGCAAATGGGAATCAACCATGAGCTGGGATGGCCTGAAAGACGGTATCCTGACAATGGCACCCTACACCAATATGCCTGACGATGTGAAAGCCATGGCAATGGCAACCGAAGCAAAAATCAAGTCCGGCGAATTGAAGCCATTCACCGGTCCGATCAACAAGCAGGACGGCACGGTCTGGCTGAAAGAAGGCGAAACGGCCGACGACGGCACGCTGGCCGGCATGAACTTTTACGTTGAAGGCGTCGATGACAAACTGCCGCAATAATGGATCCGCATGACCGGCGAAGAGGGCACCGCAAGGTGCCCTTTTTGTATCGCCATAGGGTCCGTTTTCGACTATCCGGCTTTTTTGTGCGATCCGCATTTGGCTAACGGAGGTTTTTGTGACAATGTCATTCGTGAAAAGGGAGTGTTGCGATCATAAACCCACAGGGGTACCAACACGGTGAAACATGATTACCACTGAAATAGCTGTTATTTTGATTCTTCTGTTGATCAACGCATTTTTTGCACTTTCGGAAATGGCCATTGTTTCCGCCAGCAGGCCCATATTGCGGCAAAAGGCGAAGCAGGGCGACAGGCGGGCCATAGCCGCTCTGAAACTGTCTGAGGATTCGGGCAATTTTCTTTCCACTGTACAGGTGGGAATCACACTGGTTGGAACCTTGGCCGGTGCTTATGGCGGTGCTGCCATCGCAGACAAGGTGGCTCCTTTTCTCGATACATTTTCCTGGATCAATCCGAATGGCAATGTGATTGCCGTTGCACTGGTGGTCAGTCTGATTACCTATTTTTCCGTCATCATCGGGGAACTCATTCCCAAGCAGGTGGCGCTTGCCAATGCCGAAGGTCTGGCGATGCTGGTTGCCAGACCGATGACGCTTCTGTCAAAATTGACGGCACCACTGGTCATCCTGTTTGAAACTTCGGCCAATCTGATCCTGAAACTGACCGGCATATTGTCGGCAACCAAGGATGAAGTGACAGAAGCCGAGGTGCAGGCCGTTCTGGCGGAAGGAGCGGAAAGCGGTGCGATTGAAAAATCCGAGCATGACATGCTTCGCCGCATCATCAGACTTGGGGACCGCTCGGTGAAGTCGATCATGACACACCGGACGGAAGTAGTGTTCCTGCATGTTGATGATACATTCGTCGAGCTGCGTGCGCAGATTCTCAAGGCAGGCCACTCCCGCTATCCGGTGGTGGACGATGAGGATACGGTGATCGGTGCCGTGCAGGCAAAAGACATTCTGGAGGCGGCCCTGTCCAAATCCTCTTTCACATTGCGGGATTTCATCAAGGACATCCACACGCTGCCGGAAACGACCTCATGCCTTAAAGTGCTGGAAACCTTCAAGGAATCCAGGATTCAGCTCGCCATCATTGTTGACGAATACGGAAGCACCGAAGGCATTGTCACAACGGCAGATATTCTGGAAGCCATTATCGGAATCATACCCTCCAACTATGATGACGTCGAGCATGCGCTCATCCTGGAGCGTGAAGACGGCAGCTTCCTGATTGATGGACGCACACCTGCCCATGAAATCCAGCTGTATTTCGGACTTGATGATTTCGACGGTGAAGGCGATTTTGAAACCATTGCCGGTTACATGGTCCAGCAATTGCGCAAGACCCCGCAGGAGGGCGATGTGCTGGAGCGATTCGGCTACCGGCTTGAAATCGTCGATATGGATGGACGCCGGATCGACAAGATTTTGATGCAGCAGATCACACCGGACTTGCAAAATCCTGACAGGGATCGCGATGACAGCGTCGTCTGAAACCATTTCCGCAAATGCAGAGGCGCGGGCTTCTGAAAGTTTCATGACTTCCATTTACAGCCTGTTCTGTTATGAAACTGGCAAATATGTGAGGGTGGAGAAACAGCATGAAACGTACGTGTCTGGCAATCGTTCTGGCCGCAGGGGAAAGCACGAGGATGAAATCCTCCCTGTCCAAAGTGCTGCATCCTGTTGCCAACCGTGCAATGATTGCCCATGTAACCGGCGCGCTCGCTGAAGCCGGCATCCTGTCTGTTGCATTGGTTGTCGGTCGCGACGCGGAGAAGGTCAAAGATTCTGCCAGAGTTGGCGATCTGCAAATCGAGGCCTTTTACCAGAAAGAACGCCTTGGTACCGGCAACGCGGTTCTGGCCGCACGTGCCGCCATTGAACGCGGCTATGACGACATTCTGGTGGTTTTTGGTGACACACCGTTGATTACCGCCGCCCCTTTGCTGGAATCCCGTGCAGCTCTGGCTGCAGGCAGCGATGTTGTGGTGATCGGCTTTCGCACACGTGACCCGGCAGGCTATGGTCGCCTGCTGATGCAGGGCGAGGAGCTCACGGCCATCCGCGAACACAAGGACGCAACAGAGGCCGAGCGCGCGATCCAGTTCTGCAATGGCGGCCTGATGGCCCTGAATGGCCAGAAGGCGCTGGATCTTCTCGACCGGATTGGCAACGACAATGCCAAGGGTGAATATTATCTGACGGATGTGGTGGAAATTGCCAGATCGCAGGGCGGCAAGGCTGTGGCAATTGAAGCGCCGGAAAGCGAATTGACGGGCTGCAACAACCGGGCAGAACTGGCCCAGATCGAAGCCCTGTGGCAGCATCGCCGTCGTCACGAGATGATGGTCTCCGGCGTATCAATGATTGCGCCCGAAACGGTATTCCTGTCCTATGATACGAAGATCGGTGTTGATGTGACAATCGAGCCGAACGTGGTGTTTGGACCGGGCGTTACGGTGGAATCCGGCGCTGTTATCCATGCGTTTTCGCATCTGGAAGGGGCCATTGTCCGCTCGGGGGCGACCGTTGGCCCCTTTGCCCGGCTGCGACCGGGGGCTGATCTGGGTGAAAATTCCAGGGTTGGCAATTTCTGCGAGGTCAAGAAGGCGGAAATCGGGGCGGGGGCAAAGGTCAACCATCTCTCCTATATCGGCGATGCCTTTGTCGGGGCTGAAACCAATATCGGCGCAGGCACCATTACCTGCAATTATGACGGGCTGAACAAACACATCACCCGTATCGGCAAGAATGCCTTCATCGGTTCCAATTCAGCGCTTGTTGCGCCCATTGCCATTGGAAACGGTGCCTATGTGGCATCCGGAAGTGTGGTCACCGAGGATGTACCGGATGATGCTGTTGCCTTCGGACGAGCCAGGCAGGAAAACAAGCCGGGTCGAGCGGTCATCATCCGCGAGCGGATCAACGCGCTCAAGGCAGCTCTGAAAAAAACTGTTGTTTGAAGTCGCGTTACGGTCTGAAATCGAAAGTGACAGCCCGTATCATTGCCTTGCTGTGAAAATTTGCTACCAAGGCGCACAATACATTTTCAGATCTGGAGCATTGCATGTGTGGAATTGTGGGCATTGTCGGGAACAGGCCAGTCTCGACGCGATTGGTTGATGCCCTGAAACGGCTCGAATATCGTGGTTATGATTCTGCAGGTGTTGCCACCATTCACGATGGCATGTTTGGTCGTATCCGTGCCGAGGGCAAGCTGTTCAATCTCGAAGCCAAGCTTGACAGGACACCGCTCCATGGCCTGATCGGTATTGCCCACACCCGCTGGGCAACACATGGTGCACCGACGGAAGCCAATGCACATCCGCATTTTTCCGATGGCGTTGCCATTGTCCACAATGGCATCATCGAAAACTTCTCCGAACTGCGGGACGAATTGCAGGCCGACGGCGTGACCTTCCTGTCGCAAACGGATACGGAAGTCGTCTCCCAGCTTCTGGCCAAAGCGTTGCGCACCGGCCTTGGACCGAAACAGGCCATGCAGACGGTTCTGAAGCGTTTGACGGGTGCCTATGCCCTGGCCGTGATTTTTGAGAACGACCCGGAGACCATCATGGCCTCCCGTTCAGGTCCGCCGCTCGCCATCGGTTATGGCAAGGGGGAAATGTATCTGGGCTCGGACGCAATAGCGCTCGCCCCCTTTACCAATGATATCTGCTATCTGCATGATGGTGACTGGGCGATCATTACAGCGTCCGACGCACAGATCATGGATGCCGATGGGCATCCTGTTGTACGGCAGCGCCAGATTTCCTCCACAACATCCTTCATGGTCGACAAGGGCAACCACCGCCATTTCATGGAAAAGGAAATCTACGAGCAGCCGGAAGTCATTTCCCATGCGCTGGCACAGTATGTCGATTTTTCAACACATTGCATCAAACCGGCTGCAACGGCAGGAATCGATTTTTCCAAGGTGACGTCCCTGGCCATGTCGGCCTGCGGCACAGCCTATCTCGCTGGCCTTGTCGGCAAATACTGGTTCGAGCGCTATGCAAGACTGCCGGTCGAAATCGATGTCGCGTCCGAGTTCCGCTACCGTGAAATGCCGCTTTCGCCCACGTCGGCGGCCCTGTTCATTTCCCAGTCCGGCGAGACAGCCGATACTTTGGCCTGCCTGCAATATTGCAAGAGCAATGGGCTCAAAATCGGCACCGTCGTCAATGTGCGCGAATCGACCATGGCACGCGAGGCAGATGCCGTCTTTCCGATCATGGCCGGTCCGGAAATCGGCGTGGCGTCCACAAAAGCCTTCACCTGCATGCTGACCGTTCTGGCAACACTGGCCATTGCTGCCGGTCGTTCACGCGGCACCGTCAGCCTGGCGGCAGAAAAGGAAATGGTGCGTCATCTGGTTGAAATGCCGCGCATCATGAGCCATGTGCTCAATCGCATCCAGCCGGACCTGGAAAGCCTGTCACGTGATCTGTCAAAATACAAGGATGTCCTCTATCTTGGCCGGGGCACCAGCTTCCCGCTGGCACTGGAAGGCGCCCTGAAACTGAAAGAAATTTCCTACATCCATGCGGAGGGCTATGCCGCAGGCGAGCTGAAACATGGTCCGATTGCCCTGATCGATGAAAACATGCCGGTCATTGTGATTGCACCGTTTGACCGGTTTTTCGAGAAAACCATTTCCAATATGCAGGAAGTGGCAGCCCGGGGCGGCAAGATCATTTTCATTACCGATGAAAAGGGGGCAGCAGCCTCTAAACTGGCAACGATGCGCACAATCGTGCTGCCCGATGTTGATGGAATCATTGCGCCGATGGTCTTTTCACTGCCCATTCAGCTTTTGGCCTATCACACAGCCGTATTCATGGGTACGGATGTGGACCAGCCGCGCAATCTGGCCAAATCCGTAACAGTTGAATAAAGTCATCTTGTGCAACGCAGCAATATGGCGATAGACTGACATGACAAGGCGGGCAGGGATCTCCCTGACCCGTGCGCCCCTGTCAGATTACCGGACACCAGCAATGACCGAAAAGCCAAAACGCCCGTCCATTGCCCATCGCTTGCGCAACAATTTCCTCACCGGGCTGGTCATCTGCGCGCCTGTTGCCATCACCATATGGATTTCCTGGTCTTTCATCCTGTGGGCTGACAGCTGGGTGAAACCGTATCTTCCGTCAAGGTTCAGTCCGGACACCTATTTGCCGTTTCCAGTGCCCGGCTTTGGCCTGTTGATGGCGCTTGTGGCGATCACGCTCATCGGTTTTCTGGGGGCCAATCTGATCGGTCGCTCGATTGTGGCATTCGGGGAATCCATTCTGCATCGCATGCCGCTGGTGCGTGGACTCTACAAGGGATTGAAGCAGATCTTCACCTCCGTTCTGCAGGAACAGTCCGGCTCGTTCAAAAAGGCAGCGATGATTGAATATCCGGGCCCGGGTCTCTGGTCGCTTGTGTTTGTGGCAACCGACGCCAGTGGCGAAATTGCTGCGAAATTTAATGAGCGCGGCATGGAGATGGTCGCGGTTTTTCTGCCGCCGTCCCCCTTGCCGACGGCGGGCTTCATCATCTTTGTCGAGAAGTCCAAGCTGATGGTGCTGGATATGTCGGTCGAAAATGCCGCCAAACTTGTTGTGTCCGGCGGTATTGTGGTTCCGGATTATATGCCGGTGGCAGCGGCAGAAAATAAAAGCCTCCGTCACACAGACTGATATCTGGTTTATCCTGCATTCAGAAACCGGATGGCCTCATCCCGGCGATAGAAATAGAGAAGCACCCGCAGCGCCTCACCGCGCGGTGACACAAGCTCCGGGTCACGCTCGATCATATAAGCGGCGTCCTTGCGGGCAATGTCCAGCAGATCGCCATGAGCCTCCAGACTGGCCAGACGAAATCCGGGCGTGCCGGATTGCCGTGTTCCCAGCAGCTCACCTTCGCCGCGCAGGCGCAGATCCTCTTCGGCCAGGAGGAAACCGTCTTCCGAATCACGCAGGATTCCAAGCCGCGCCTTGCCATTTTCGCTGAGCGGGCCTTTGTAAAGCAGAATGCAGGACGACGCTTCGGCACCGCGCCCCACACGGCCGCGCAACTGGTGCAATTGTGCCAGTCCGAAGCGCTCGGCATGCTCGATCACCATGATCGTCGCGTCCGGCACATCCACGCCCACCTCGACGACGGTGGTTGCCACCAGAAGCCGGATCTCGCCATTTTTGAAAGCCAGCATGGCAGCGTCTTTTTCAGCGCTGCTCATGCGGCCATGGATCAGTCCGACAGTTTTTCCGAACGCCGGGACCAGGCTTTTGTGACGCTCATCCGCCGACATCAGGTCAACTTCCTCGGATTCCTCCACAAGAGGGCAGATCCAGTAGGCTTTCTTCCCGTCGGCAACAGCATTTTTGAGCCGGGTAACGATATCTCCAATCCGTTCATCCGGTACAACAACGGTCTGGATCGGCTTGCGCCCCGCCGGCTTTTCCGTCAGTTTCGAGACGTCCATATCGCCAAAGGCCGCCAGTACCAGCGTGCGCGGTATGGGGGTGGCTGTCATCACCAGCATATGGGGTGTATTGCCCTTGGCTGTCAGTCGGAGGCGCTGGTGCACGCCGAAGCGATGCTGCTCGTCGACCACCGCCAGCAGGATATTGTGATAGAGCACCGTATCCTGAAACAGCGCATGCGTTCCGATGATGATCTGCGCCTCGCCACTGGCAATCCGCTCCAGGATGACCTGCCGTTCGCTGCCCCTGGTGCGGCCGGTCAGAATATCAATGCAGACCCCGGCACTGGCCACCATTTTCGAGATGGTCGCAAAATGCTGGCGGGCGAGAATCTCGGTTGGCGCCATCAGCACAGCCTGTCCGCCGCCTTCCACAGCCGCCAGCATCGCCATCAGCGCAACAGCCGTCTTGCCCGAGCCGACATCGCCCTGCAACAGGCGCAACATCCGGTCATTGCCAGCCATATCTTTGAGAATATCGGCAATGGCCGCTGTCTGGCTGCCGGTCAGCGAAAAGGGCAGGGCTTCCAGCACCCTTGTGCTCAAAAGACCTGTTGCATGAACCGGGTTGCCGGCCGTCCTGCGCAGCCTCTGGCGCACCAGAGACAGCGACAATTGCCCGGCCAGAAATTCATCATAGGCCAGACGCCTCCGTGCAGGATTCTGCAGGTCAACATCGGCCTGGTCGCGCGGGGCATGCAGCCGCTCGAAACTCGCCTTCACGCTTGCAAATCCCTGCCTGGTGACAAGCGGTCCATCCAGCCATTCGGGCAGATCCGGCATGCGGCCAAGCGCGCCATCTATCGCTTTTTTCAGAACTTTGGGCGAAAGACCCGCCGTCAGGGGATAGACCGGCTCGACCAGCGGCAGATCGGCTGCATCCGTTTCCTGCACGATATAATCGGGATGAACCATCGATGGGCGACCGTTGAACCAGTCCACCTTGCCGGACACCATAACGGTCGAATCAACCGGCAGCAGTTTTTCCAGCCATGGCTGCTTGGCCCGGAAGAAAACCAGTGCCAGTTCGCCGGTATCATCTTGCAGGAACACCCGGTACGGTACATTGGTTTTGCCGCGTGGCGGCGGCTGGTGCCGGTCTACCCGCGCCCGGATGGTAACGATGGTTCCCTGGGGTGAAAGTGCGATACCCGGCTGCTTGCGCCTGTCGATCAGCGAATGCGGCACATGCAGGATCAGATCCAGAACCCGGCAATCATCAACGCTCTCGCGGCCAAACAGGCGTGCGAACAGGTCTCCCAGTTTTGGACCAATGCCCGGAAGGGAGGAAAGCGGCGCAAACAGCGGATCAAGAAGGGTCGGACGCATCGCTTTAATTGCCTTGGAAAATCATTGTTTGGCAAGTCATCAAATTCAGGAACCAGAGGCTGACATGGAGGAATTCAACGTTTATAGAAGGCCTCCCTCAAAGGATAGATCCATGACCGGTACCACACGTTCCAGCGCAGAGCTTTCCCCCCGCAGACGCCGCATTCTTTTTCGTGCCTGGCATCGCGGCATCCGTGAAATGGATCTGGTTCTGGGCCAGTTTGCCGATGCGGAAATCGCGGACCTGCCGGAAAACGAACTTGACGCGCTGGAAGAGATCATGAACGAGCAGGATGCTGACCTGATCAGATGGGTGATCGGTGCCGAGCCCGTGCCATCACAATTTGATGGTCCACTCTTCACAAAAATTGCCTCCTATCGCCCGGATTTTGATCCCGTGACCTTTGAAACCCTGAAAACAGCGGGCAAGATCTGATGACAGCCGGTTTTGATGCCAGCAAAATTGCGCAGACGCAGCAGCCGCTGACGATTGCCAATGTGCCGCCGGGGCTGGAGCCGCTGTTGCTGGCAGACATGGCCCGCACCGGTGCGCCTGTGGCCTATGTCATGTCGGATGGTCAGCATATGGCAGATCTGGAACAGATGCTGTCATTTGTGGCACCCGATATTCCGGTCCTGAGCCTGCCTGCATGGGATTGTCTGCCCTATGACCGCGTATCGCCCAGCACCGATATTTCCGCCCGAAGGCTGGCAACCCTGTCTGCCCTGGTCGTACATGCGAGAAAGCCGCATGCCGCCATTGTCCTTGTGACGGTCAATGCCCTGCTGCAGAAGCTGGCACCGCGCAATATCATTGACAGCATGACATTTTCGGCCCGTCCGGGTCAGGTCATCCGGATGAACGACATTGCCGCGCGGCTGGAACGCAACGGCTTTGACCGGGTGGCAACTGTGCGCGATGTTGGCGAGTTTGCCGTGCGTGGCGGTATTCTGGATGTCTTCGTGCCTGGTGACAGCGAGCCGGTGCGGCTTGATTTCTTTGGCGATACTCTGGAATCGCTGCGCTATTTCGATCCTGCCAGCCAGCGCACAACCGGGCAGGCCAAATCCCTCGACCTCAACCCGATGAGCGAGGTGTCGCTGACACCGGAGACCATCAGCCGGTTCCGGACCAATTATCTGGCAATGTTCGGTGCCACCACCAAGGAGGATGCACTCTACATCGCCGTCTCGGAAGGGCGGCGCTATGCCGGAATGGAACATTGGCTTCCGCTGTTTTATGGTGAGCTGGATACGGCCTTTGACTATCTGTCGCATTTTCGGATCGTTACGGACCACACATTGCGGGAGGCCGCCGAGGAGCGCTCCAGGCTGATTGCGGATTATTATGACGCCCGGGTGCAATCCGGAACCCCGCAAAAAGGCGGCATGGGGCAGGGTACACCCTACAAGCCCGTGCCGCCGGACCGGCTTTATCTGGAGGCGGAGAAAGTGGCAGCCACGCTGGCTGCCCTGTCTGCCGTGCGCCTGACCCCGTTCAAGGAGCCGGACGGCGACAGCCGCCGCGTGATCACGCTTTCTGCGCAGACCGGCCCGCGCTGGGCCAAGACTGCGGGTGAGGATGACGCTGTTGAAAAGGTGAATGTGTTTGATGCGGCCGTCAAATATATAGCCGAAAAACGGGCGCAGGGCCGCAAGGTTCTGATCACCGGCTGGTCCGAGGGCTCGCTGGACCGGCTGTTGCAGGTGCTCAATGAACACGGTCTGGAAAAGATCAAGCCCATCAAGGCGCTGTCTGACATCCATGCCCTGCAAAAGGGTGAGGCCGCTTCCGCCATTCTCGGCATCGAAGCAGGCTTTGAGGCCGACGATCTGGTCGTGATCGGCGAACAGGATATTCTGGGCGACCGTATGGTGCGCCGCTCAAGGCGGCGCAAGCGCGGCGCGGATTTTATTGCTGAAGTGGCAGGTCTCGAAGAAGGCAGCATTGTTGTGCACGCCGAGCACGGTATCGGTCGTTTTGTGGGCCTGCGCACCATCGAGGCGGCCGGTGCGCCGCATGCCTGCCTGGAACTGCGCTATGCCGACGATGCCAAGCTCTACCTGCCGGTCGAAAACATCGATCTCCTGTCGCGCTACGGCTCGGAATCCTCTGATGCCCAACTGGACAAGCTGGGTGGTGTTGCCTGGCAGGCCCGCAAGGCCAGGCTGAAAAAACGTCTTCTGGATATGGCCGGAACGCTGATCAGGATTGCAGCCGAACGCATGACACGTCATGCCACGATTCTGGCAACCCCTGATGGCATTTATGACGAATTTGCAGCCCGTTTCCCCTATGATGAGACCGAGGACCAGCTGGCCACGATTGATGCTGTGCGCGAGGATCTGGCCGCAGGCAGGCCGATGGACCGTCTGGTCTGCGGCGATGTGGGCTTTGGCAAGACAGAAGTGGCGCTGCGGGCAGCCTTCATTGCCGCCATGAACGGCGTGCAGGTCGCCGTTGTTGTGCCGACAACACTTCTGGCACGCCAGCATTTCAAGACTTTCAGCGAACGTTTCCGGGGTCTGCCCATCCGCCTGCAGCAGGCCTCGCGGCTGGTGGGTGCCAGGGAACTGGCGCTCACAAAGAAGGAAATTTCCGAAGGCAAAACTGATATTGTGGTCGGTACCCATGCGCTTCTCGGCAGTTCGATCAAATTTGCCAATCTCGGCCTGCTGATTATCGATGAGGAACAGCATTTTGGCGTCAAGCACAAGGAACGGCTGAAAGAGCTGCGCGCCGATGTGCATGTGCTGACACTGTCAGCCACGCCAATTCCCAGAACGCTGCAACTGGCCATGAGCGGTGTGCGTGAACTGTCGCTGATCACCACGCCGCCGGTGGACCGCATGGCCGTACGCACCTTCATTTCGCCCTTTGATGCCCTGGTCATCCGCGAGACCCTGATGCGCGAGCATTTTCGCGGCGGCCAGAGTTTTTATGTCTGCCCGCGCGTGGCCGACCTGCCGGAAATCCACGATTTCCTTCAGGCGTCCGTACCGGAATTGAAAGTGGCGATTGCCCACGGGCAGATGCCGCCAACCGAACTCGAAGACATTATGAATGCCTATTATGACGGGCAATATGATGTGCTTTTGTCCACCACCATCGTCGAGTCCGGTCTGGATGTGCCGCGCGCCAATACGCTGGTCGTGCATCGCGCCGACATGTTCGGTCTTGCACAGCTTTACCAGTTGCGCGGTCGCGTGGGCCGTTCCAAGGTTCGTGCCTTTGCGCTGTTCACGCTGCCGGTCAACCGGGTGCTGACGGCGACTGCCGACCGGCGCCTGAAAGTGCTGCAATCACTTGACACGCTGGGCGCAGGCTTCCAGCTTGCCAGCCACGATCTGGATATTCGCGGTGCCGGCAATCTTCTGGGCGAGGAACAGTCCGGCCATATCAAGGAAGTCGGCTTTGAACTCTACCAGCAGATGCTGGAGGAGGCCGTGGCCGAAGTGCGAGGCGACGATATCGTGTCCGACAGCGGCTGGTCGCCACAGATTTCGGTCGGAACACCGGTGATGATCCCCGATGCCTATGTGCCGGACCTGCATCTGCGTCTGGGACTCTACCGTCGTCTCGGCGAAATCACCGAACTCAATGATATTGATGCCTTCGGGGCGGAGCTGATTGACCGGTTCGGGCCATTGCCGGTCGAGGTTCAGCATCTGTTGAAGATTGTCTATGTGAAGGCACTGTGCCGCAAGGCCAATGTGGAAAAGCTCGAAGCCGGACCGAAAGGTGTCGTCGTGCAGTTCCGCCAGAAGTCATTCCCCAATCCGGGCGCACTGGTTGGCTTTATTGGCAAGCAGGGGTCTATGGCAAAAATTCGTCAGGACCATTCGGTGGTGTTCATCCGCGATCTGCCAACCGCAGAAAAGCGCCTGGGCGGCGCTGCCGTCATCATGACCCAGCTGGCAGGACTGGTATAAGGACGATTCTGCAACAACAGAACCGTTCCTGAACTGTGAACCTATTCTGCCGCCGCTTCACCGGATTTCATCTTGATGATGTCACGCAAGGCACTGGTCAGCACATCCGGTGTCTGTGCACCGCTGACACCATATTTCTTGTCGAGAATGAAGAAAGGAACGCCGTTCACCCCCATGGACCGGGCGCTGGCGATCTCGTCGTGAACCACATCCTTGTCCGTATCCGATGCCAACAGCCGCGTCATGACAGCGCGGTCAAGGCCGGCCTCACCAGCCAGATCCAGAAGTACGGCATGATCGGAAATGTCGAGACCATCGGTAAAATTGGCTTTCAGGAGCAAGGTCTTCAGACGGTTCTGGACGTCCGGCCCCTCGATCAATGCCCAGTGCAGGAGACGATGTGCATCCAGCGTGTTGACACCGCGTTTGATGGCCGGAAAATTGTAGTCAAGTCCGATCTCGCGGCCCAGCTCTGTAATCCTGGCTTGGGCATCCTGCACGCGGGCTGCACTGCCGAATTTGCCAACGAGATAGTCCATATAATCCACGCCTTCAGGCGGCAGTTCCGGATCAAGCTGATAGGGCCGCCAGATCACATCCACGACAATATCACCCGCAACCTCGGCAATGGCGGCCTCAAGCCTTGCCTTTCCAAGATAGCACCAGGGACAGGCTACGTCCGACACAACATCTATACTGATACGCTCCATGGCCTTGCTCCCGGTGTCTTGCAAAACATATCCCCATTTAGGAACAAAATGGCGCACAATCAATGCGGCCCGCCTGGCTATGTCGGTTCAGTCAGTGAACGCTGTGTTCACGGACCTTCCTGTACCCGCGCATCCCACCAGGTCGACATCTGGTAGCTGTAAAGCGGCAGGACTTCCGGAGCTGCGATATATTTGCGGTGAGCAACCCATTGCTGCGGCAGGTTATAGAGCGGGATAACATAATGGCCCGAGAGAAGCAGCCGGTCATAGGCGCGGATAGCGGTTTCGAACTGGTCGCGTTCGCGTGCGTTCAGCATGGCACTGATCAGCATGTCGATATCGGGATCCGCAACGCCTGCAAAATTGTCTGTTCCTTCCTTGTCGCGCGATGAGGAACCCCAGCGCCCGACCTGTTCAATGCCCGGTGACAGGGAGGATGTGAACCCTTTCATGATCATGTCATAGTCACGGGTCTGGCTGCGCTGCTGATAGGACGCATCGTCAACCGTACGCACGGACATGGCAACGCCAATGGTGGCAAGCGAACGCCGGAAGGCGAGGGCGGTTTTCTCCTGGTCTTCATTTTGCGTCATGACCTCGAAAGCCAGAGGCTTGCCGTCGCCGTCCACCATCTTTCCGTCCTTGATGGTGTAGCCTGCATCCCTGAACTGGTCGACGGCCAGTTTCAGAACCTTGCGGTCCTGACCGGTTCCGTCGGTCACCGGCAATTTATAGGTACCGTTGAGAATGTCGGGCTCTATCCTGTCCTTCACCGGACCCAGCAGCGCCAGTTCTTTCGCGTCGGCAGGCACGCCAAAGCTTGACAGGTTGGAATTGCCCCAGAAACTTTCCGTCCGGGTATAGGCACCGTCGAGCAGATTTTTGTTGACCCACTCAAAATCGAAAACGGTTGTCATCGCCTTTCGCAATTTCACATCCGCAAATATCGGCTTGCGGGTGTTGAAGACAAAGCCATACATGCCGGACGGCGTTTTCGGCAGATATTCGGTTTTCACCACATCACCGCTCTGGACAGCCGGAAAATCGTAATTGCGTTTCCATTTGGTCGGATTGCCTTCGGCATAGACATCAACATCGCCTTTCTTGAAAGCTTCAAACAGGGCCGTATCCTGCAGGAAGTAAGAGACCGATATCGTATCGTAATTATCAAAGCCTGCCTTGGCCGGAATATCCTTGCCCCAGTAATCGTCGCGACGCTGATAGGTGATTTTCTCGCCCGGCTTGATATCCGTAATGAGATAGGGGCCGGACCCCATCAGCGGGGTCAGTGTCGACTGGTCAAACGTGTCGACATTGGTGGCGTGTTTCGGCAACACGGGCGACAGGGCCAGAACCAGCGGGAATTCCCGGTCTGCATCCTTGTTGAAGGTGAATTTCACACTGTGTTCACTGATCTTTTCCATTTTCTCCACCTTTTTCAGGCGGCTGGCATAGGGAGCACGGCCCTTGTCGCGCAGAAGTTCAAAGGTGAAAATCACATCCTCCGGCGTGACCGGCTGTCCATCCGACCATTTGGCATCCGGATTGAGGTTGAACTGTATGTATGTCCTGTCAGAATCCCATTCCACGGTTTGTGCCAGAAGGCCATACATGGCGAAAGGCTCGTCGCGCGAACGCTGCATCAGGGTTTCAAAAACCAGATTGCCATATTCCTGGTCAATGACGCCGCGAGCAGTCGTGCGCATGGAATTGAGAATGAACGGGTTGAGACTGTCAAAGGTGCCAACCACACCATAATGGATGGAGCCGCCTTTCTTGACCTCCGGATTGACATAGGAAAAATGCTTGTAATCCTTCGGCAGGGCAGGTTCACCATGCATCGAAATTCCGTGAAGCGGTTCTGCAACAGCAAGGCTTGCAAACATAAAGGGAAGAATGATGGCGAGCGGGATTCTCACAGAACTGATTCCTTCTGGATCGAACAGGGATGATTCTGGCCGAGACTAGCACGATGACTGGTAAAGCCAAGTGATCGCTGACACAGCAGGCAATATGGACAGGCGCACAAGGACAGATTCTCACGAAAAAAGTTCGATGAACACTGGATATCTGTACATCTTGGCTGTAACAGAACAGCCAGAAATGCAGGGTCATGCATTTGCCTCATTTCACCGACAGGAGATCTGGGAAAGACCCCATTGACAGGTGCCGGCGCGAAGTGCTGGTCAACTGACGGATCCAGAGAGACAGGAACAGTTTTATGATCTTCAAATCCAGAAATAGTGCCCGTATTGCGCTGGCAGCGCTGACATTGTCCACGGCAGTTGCGGCAGCACCAGGCCTTTCCGTGGCTCAGGAAGCTGCAGCAAACGCTACGCCGCAAGGGTGGTTCAAGGTCTGCTCAAAGCAGGAAGACAGCGATGTCTGCATCGTCCAAAACCTTTTGACAGCCAATAGCGGCCAGTTGATCACAGCCGTTGGACTGATCACCGTTGAAGGCAAGATCAACCGCAAGCTCATGCAGGTTTCGGTTCCGTCAGCCCGCCTGATCCCGCCCGGCGTTGTCATGCAGATTGACGACAGCAAGGGACAGAAGCTGGATTTCGCCATCTGCATGCCGGACAAGTGCCTTGCTGAAGTGCCCTTGACAGACGCCATGGTCGCAGCCCTGAAAAAGGGGACTGATGTTGTGTTCACCTCTGTGAATTTTCAGAAGGCACCAAACCCGATCAAGATTTCGCTGAGCGGGTTCACAGGAGTGTTTGACGGACCGCCGGTTGAGCAGTCCAAGCTGGAAGAGCGTCAGCGTCTTCTCCAGGAAGAAATGCAGAAAAAGGCAGAAGATCGCCGCAAGCAGCTTGAAGATGCCCAGAAGGCCGCCAAGGCTCAGTAAATCCTGATTCAAGAGTTCAGAAGACAGATCCCCGGCTTGTCCGGGGATTTTTTTGCCTTGTTTCCGGGTGAAACTTGTGGAATGCCTATTTAATAATCATAGTATTGTACTTTGTATGCAATATTCAGGGAGAACCGAAACACATCTTTAGAATCCACGGGTCTTCAGCATTTGGCATGCCTATTGCTAGCAATGTTCGGGTTCAGCGGCCGGGGTTACGGCACAAGACACTATTGATACATGAGGGAAAATGACATGTTGCCAACCATATTGGACCTGACCAGCCTGCGCGCACTTTATGAGAGCGGCACAGTAACGCCTCTGGATGTTGCCGAGGCTGTGATTGTACGCCGGTCATCCTCAAAAGATCCGGCCATTTTTATCACCGCCACACCGGACGACAGCCTGCGCAATGCGGCCAGGGCGCTGATGTCGGCTTTTCCTGTTCCAAACAGTCTGCCGCTTTGGGGTATTCCGTTTGCGGTCAAGGACAATATTGATGTCGCAGGCCTGCCGACAACGGCAGCCTGCCCGGGCTTTGCCTATCATCCGGACAAGGATTCCACGGTTGTTGCCCGCTTGCGGGCAGCTGGTGCCATTGTCATCGGCAAAACCAATCTTGACCAGTTTGCCACCGGTCTGAACGGGTCACGCTCACCTTACGGAGCGCCGCGCTCCGTTTTTGATGCGGCCTATGTTTCTGGCGGATCAAGCTCCGGATCTGCGGTGAGCGTGGCAGCCGGCATGGCGACATTTGCGCTTGGCACGGATACAGCCGGTTCCGGCCGTGTTCCGGCCGCCTTCAACAATATCGTGGGCATCAAGCCATCCTGTGGCCTTTTGCCGAATGTCGGGGTCGTACCTGCCTGCAAGTCTGTTGATTGTGTGACGATATTTGCAGCGACGGTGGGGGACGGTGTTGCCATTCGCAAGATCGCCGAAGGTCATGATGCAGGCGACGGCTATTCCCGCAAGGCAAAATGGGTCAACCTGCCTTCACAAAACCCGCGGATTGGCATTCCGGGTGCCTCGGAACGCGAATTTTTCGGCAATAGCGAATATGAAGCCCTTTATGACAAGGCTGTATCCAAGGCCCGGGAACTGGGGGCGACACTTGTCGAGTTTGACTATGCGCCTTTCCGTGAAGCAGCCAGCCTGCTCTATGACGGCCCCTGGGTTGCCGAACGGATGGCCGCCGTTGAGAGCTTTTTTGCCACCAACAGCAATGATTTCGACCCGACCGTGCGCACCATCATTGGCGGGGCCCTGGGCATGACAGCCGTGGATGCCTTCAAGGGACAGTACAGGATGGCTGAACTGCGCCAGAAGACAGACAAGGAATGGCAAAAAGTGGATATGCTTATGCTGCCAACATCGCCCACGACATATACGGTGGAAGACATGCTGGCAGATCCGATCCGCAAGAATGGACATTTCGGACGCTATACCAATTTCGTCAACCTGCTCGACTGCGCAGCCATTGCGGTTCCCGCAGGTTTCGACAGCAGGAATCACCTGCCTTCGGGCGTTACACTGATTGGTCCAGCTTTCAGCGACGATGCACTGGCACCCTTTGCAGACCGGCTGCACCGCGCCCTTGCCGTCGGAATGGGCGTTGACAAGGCGGCCCGCCTGCCTGAGGCCGGCAAGGTGCCGGCACCGCCATCGGACTGGGTCTCCATCATGGTTGTCGGTGCGCATCTGACCGGAATGCCGCTGAACCATGAATTGACGGCCCCTGGCGGCAGACTGGTCAAAACCTGCCGCACGGCCAAGGATTACCGGCTGTTTGTTCTTCCGGATACTATACCACCCAAGCCGGGTCTGATACGCAAAACCGGCTTTGCGGGGGAGGGGCTGGAAGTCGAAATCTGGTCATTGCCGCCAGCAGCCTTCGGGCATTTTGTCAATCGCATTCCGGCACCTCTGGGTGTTGGCAAGATCATGCTCGACGATGGTGAAAGTGTCACCGGCTTCCTGTGCGAACCCTGGGCACTGGAAGGTGCACAGGAGATTACCCATCTTGGCGGATGGCGCGCCTATATCGCATCACGATAGGGAAAGGGCCGTCTCTTTGCATTTGCAGACAGCCCTGGACGCCAAAGAACAAAAGCGGCACCGCACCAAGCCAAGCAAAGCAAAGCATGGCCGCCATGAACGGGAACCTGTTGCACTTTCAAATGTGAGAACACCCTCATAAATATGTTGGAGGCGTCATACAGGAATTGTGCATTGAACCCTCTACTCCGCCGCCTGAACCTTTTTCGATGGTCTGCGTTGCAACAGGTCTTTCAGGAACCGTCCCGTATAGGAGCGCTCCTCGGCGGCAATCTGCTCCGGTGTGCCGGTGGCAATGATCTCGCCGCCGCCGTCCCCGCCTTCGGGGCCAAAATCCATCACCCAGTCTGCGGTTTTGATGACTTCCAGATTGTGCTCGATGACCACGACAGAATTGCCCTGATTGACCAGTTCATGCAGGACTTCCAGCAATTTGGCGACATCATGAAAATGCAGGCCGGTGGTCGGTTCGTCAAGAATATACAGCGTGCGGCCGGTTGAGCGTTTTGACAGTTCCTTTGCCAGCTTGACGCGCTGGGCTTCCCCGCCGGACAGCGTATTGGCCTGCTGGCCAACCTTGATATAGCCAAGGCCGACATCGCGCAGCGAGATCAGCTTGTCGCGAACGGCCGGAACGGCTGCAAAAAATTCGCAGCCTTCCTCAACAGTCATGTCCAGGACATCGGCAATGGACCTGTTCTTGAATGTGACATCCAGTGTTTCCCGATTATAGCGCTTTCCGTGGCAGACATCACAGGTGACATAAACGTCCGGCAGGAAGTGCATCTCGATCTTGATAACCCCGTCACCCTGGCAGGCCTCGCAGCGTCCGCCCTTGACGTTGAAAGAGAAGCGCCCGGACTGGTAGCCGCGGGCCCTGGCTTCCGGCAGGCCTGCAAACCAGTCACGGATAGGTGTAAAGGCACCTGTGTAGGTGGCAGGGTTGGAGCGCGGGGTGCGCCCGATGGGCGACTGGTCGATATCAATCACCTTGTCGATATGTTCAAACCCGTCAATCCTGTCATGGTCTGCAGGGTTTTCACGTGCGCCCATGACGCGCCGGGCTGCCGACTTGTAAAGGGTTTCGATCAGGAATGTGGATTTACCACCGCCGGACACGCCGGTCACCGCCGTAAACACGCCCAGAGGAATGGCTGCGGTCACATTTTTCAGATTGTTGCCACGCGCACCGACGACCTTGATTTCCTTGTTTTTCGTCGGTTTGCGTCGTTGCGTCGGCACCGCCACTTCCAGATCCCCCGAAAGATACCGTCCCGTCAGCGAATTGGGATTGGCCATGACGTCTTCCGGGGTTCCCCTGGCAATAATCTGGCCACCGTGAATGCCGGCCGCCGGACCGATATCGACAACATAATCGGCCTGCAGGATGGCATCCTCATCATGTTCGACCACAATCACCGTATTGCCGATATCGCGCAGATGCTTGAGCGTGACCAGCAGGCGCTCGTTATCGCGCTGATGCAGGCCGATAGAGGGCTCGTCGAGCACATAAAGCACGCCGGTAAGGCCGGAACCGATCTGGGAGGCCAGCCGGATTCGCTGGCTTTCGCCGCCCGACAAAGTGCCTGAATTGCGCGACAGGCTGAGATAGTCCAGCCCGACATCATTGAGAAACCGCAGGCGATCACGGATTTCTTTCAAGATGCGTACGGCAATTTCATTCTGTTTGGCCGTCAGATGTTGCGGCAAGGTTTCAAACCAGTCGCGGGCAACCCGGATGGACATCTGTGTGACCTGACCGATGTGCAAACTGTCGATCTTGACGGCAAGCGCTTCAGGCTTCAGGCGAAAACCTTTGCAGGCCGGGCAGGGGGCCGCCGACATATAGCGCTCGATTTCCTCACGCGCCCAGGCGGAATCGGTCTCCTTCCAGCGGCGTTCGAGATTGGGAATAATGCCTTCAAAATTCTTCTCGGTCGTGTAGGCGCGGGCGCCATCCTCGTAATGGAATGCGACTTTTTCTTCTGTCCCGTTCAGAATCACATTTCTGGCTTTTTCCGGCAGTTCGCTCCATTTCTGACCCAGTTTAAAGCCGAAATGTTTGGAAAGCGCTTCCAGCGTCTGGGTGTAATAGGGAGAGGAGGACTTGGCCCAGGGCGCAATGGCACCGTCGCGCAGCGTCACATTCTGTTCGGGAATGATCAGGTCCGGATCGATTTTCTGCTGTGACCCCAGGCCGTCGCAGCTTGGGCAGGCACCGAAAGGATTATTGAAGGAAAACAGGCGCGGCTCGATTTCCGTAATGGTGAAACCGGAGACCGGGCAGGCAAATTTTTCGGAAAACATCACCCTTTCATGGGTTTCGTTGGCCGATTTGTTGGCCGACCCTTCTGCTGTTTCTGCCGCAGGCAAAGGCTTGTCGGCATATTCGGCAATGGCCAGCCCGTCTGCCAGTTTCAGGCATGTTTCCAGGCTGTCGGCGAGACGCGCGGCAATATCCCGGCGGACAACAACACGGTCAACCACCACATCAATATCGTGCTTGTATTTCTTGTCGAGGGTCGGTGCCTCGGCAATTTCATAAAATTGCCCGTCAATCTTGACGCGCTGGAAGCCTTTTTTCATCAGGTCGGCGAGTTCTTTCTTGTATTCGCCTTTGCGCCCGCGGATCATCGGTGCCAGAATGAACAGGCGCGTGCCTTCCTCCAGCGCCATGATACGGTCCACCATCTGGCTGATGGTCTGGCTTTCAATCGGCAGGCCGGTTGCCGGTGAATAAGGCACGCCGACGCGGGCAAAAAGCAGGCGCATGTAATCGTAGATTTCGGTGACAGTTCCCACTGTCGAGCGCGGATTGCGCGACGTGGTTTTCTGTTCGATGGAAATGGCAGGAGAAAGACCGTCAATCTGGTCAACATCCGGCTTTTGCATCATTTCCAGAAACTGGCGGGCATAGGCCGAGAGGCTTTCCACATAGCGGCGCTGGCCTTCGGCGTAGATCGTGTCAAAGGCGAGCGAGGATTTGCCGGACCCGGAAAGGCCTGTCATCACAATCAGCTTGTTGCGGGGCAAATCAATATCAATATTCTTGAGATTATGCTCGCGCGCACCGCGAATGGATATTGTTTTCAATTCACTCATATGACCTGACCGACCTTCACCCTTTAAAAACCCAGTTATGTAGTGTCTGTCCCGTCCGTGTCGAGACCGGATTGCTGCCAAACGTGTATTATGGACGCAATTCTTTGCGCCGCAATACACCTGCGCCCTCAAAAACATGGCGTTGTCTTTTTGGTTCTCTTGACAAAGCCTTACCACAATATTAGAACAAAAAAAGAACAAATCAATTGTGGATGACCAAAAGCTTTAGCGGTTTTTACGGGCCGGAACCGTTAGGATCATTTTTGAAAATATGGGCGGTCAGGTTTGCCGCAGTTAAACGGGAAGTATGTCATGGCGGGTAGCGTAAACAAGGTGATTTTGATCGGGAATCTCGGAGCAGATCCGGAAATTCGGCGCACGCAGGATGGCAAACCGATTGCCAATCTGAACATTGCGACATCGGAAAGCTGGCGTGATCGCAATTCCGGTGAACGCAGGGAAAAGACCGAGTGGCATCGTGTGGTGATTTTCAGCGAGCCGCTTTGCAAGATTGCCGAGCAATATCTGAAAAAGGGTGCCAAGGTCTATATCGAGGGATCGCTTCAGACCCGCAAGTGGCAGGACCAGAACGGTCAGGACAGATATTCCACGGAAGTGGTCCTTCAGGGCTTCAATTCCGTGCTGACAATGCTGGACGGCCGCGGCGAGGGTGGGGGTGCATCGCGCGGCGGGTCCGGCAACAGTGATTTCGGCGGTGACAGCTATGGTGGCAATGATTATGCCGCACCCGCTCCAAGAGCATCAGGTCGTGCTGCACCGGCAGCGGCAGCCAGCAATTTTTCGCGCGATATGGATGATGATATTCCGTTTTGATGGACAGCCGTTAAAGCGTGCTGCGATCTTTCAGTGAAGCTTGCCACGCTTCAAGTCTTTAGTTTGTACGCATGTCGTTATCGCAAAACCGCTGAACACTTTTGCGCGGCATGCTTCAGGCAATAGCTCCGGCCTTTCGTCTGCTCTCGAGCGGGCCGTCTTGTTTTTTGGACGGCATCAGCTCATCAGGGTTGATTTGATGCCGTCGACCACAAATTGAACAGCAAGGGCTGCAAGCAGCACGCCCAGAAGCCTGGTGAGGATAGCGCGTCCTGTAATGCCCAGAAACCTGTCCAGCCGGTCAGCAATGACAAGTGCACCCAGGAGGATGCCCATGCAGGCTGCAATGACCAGAATAAGCGCACTGCGCTCCAATGGTGACGGGAACGAACCGGCGAGGAGTATTGTTGCCGAAATGGCTCCTGGACCCGCAATCAGCGGCAGTGCCAGCGGAAACACGGCAATATTGTGTATATGATCCCTGGTGATGGCGGTTTCTGTTGTCTTTTCCTTGCGTTCCTGGCGTTTTTCGAAAATCATTTCAAAGGCAATGAAAAACAGCAAAAATCCGCCTGCAATGCGGAATGCGCCGATGGAAATGCCCAGAAGGCCAAGCACGCTGGCTCCGGATATGGCAAAGAGGGTAAGAATGCCCAGAGCAATGGCCGTTCCGCGCATGGCGACCTGAATGCGCTGGGCGCGGGTCATGCCGCCGGTCAGGCCCAGAAAAATCGGAGACAGGCCGGGCGGGTCAATGATGACAATAAGGGTTGTGAACGCATTGATCAGCTGTTCAAGATTGGCCACGACAATTCCCCGTTTTATTGTTTCCCCTCACCCGTGGTACTGTAATTTTCACCTGAAAAACAGCGTATTCTGGCTGCAGGATCGTCACGGAACGGCAAAGAATGCGGTTTGTCATCCGGTTCGTGACAAGCCTGTTCAAAACCTGTCTGAAAAATTGGCGCCGCCCGACGCTATGGGCTATAAGTTCCGTGATTCCAGAATACACAGCTTTTCCAAAAGGCTCCAGGCCCAGACAAGCCCAACGCTCTAACAGGATTGTGACCTCCCTTGACTGAACAAACCACTCCCGGCGGAAAAAACCCGACAGGCATCGAGCCTATATCCATTGTCGAGGAAATGCAGCGCTCCTACCTTGACTACGCGATGAGCGTTATTGTCAGCCGCGCACTTCCCGATGTTCGAGACGGATTGAAGCCGGTGCACCGGCGCATTCTTTACGGCATGTCGGAACTGGGGATCGACTGGAACAAGAAATATGTCAAATGCGCCCGTGTTACCGGCGACGTGATGGGTAAATACCATCCGCACGGAAATGCTGCCATTTATGATGCACTGGCCCGCATGGCGCAGGACTGGTCCCTGCGACTGCCGCTGATCGACGGGCAGGGCAATTTCGGTTCGGTCGACGGCGATCCTCCGGCGGCCGAACGGTATACCGAATGCCGTTTGCAAAAGGCGGCGCATTCGCTGCTGGATGATCTTGACAAGGATACTGTCGATTTTCGCGACAACTATGACGGCACGCTGAGCGAGCCTGTTGTCGTTCCCGCCAAATTTCCCAATTTGCTGGTCAATGGTGCCGGTGGTATCGCCGTTGGCATGGCTACCAATATCCCGCCGCACAATCTGGTTGAGGTGATCGACGGCTGCGTGGCGTTGATAGACAATCCGGCTATCGACCTGCCGGGCATCATGGAGCATATCAAGGGACCGGATCTGCCGACAGGTGCCATGATTCTGGGACGTTCCGGCATTCGGCTGGCCTATGAAACGGGCCGCGGTTCCGTGATCATGCGCGGTCGGGCGCATATCGAACCGATGCGCAATGACCGTGAAATGATCATCATCACCGAGATCCCCTATCAGGTGAACAAGTCGACGATGATTGAAAAAATGGCCGAACTTGTGCGCGAGAAACGCATAGAGGGCATTTCGGATATTCGCGATGAGTCCAACCGCCAGGGCTATCGTGTTGTCATCGAACTGAAGCGGGATGCCAATTCGGATGTGATCCTCAACCAGCTCTATCGCTATACGCCGCTGCAAACCTCGTTTGGCTGCAACATGGTGGCGCTGAATGGCGGCAAGCCGGAGCAGATGACCCTGCTGGATATGCTGCGGGCCTTTGTTTCCTTCCGCGAGGATGTTGTTAGTCGGCGTACGAAATACCTTTTGCGCAAGGCACGTGAGCGGGCGCATGTGCTGGTGGGTCTTGCCATTGCTGTTGCCAATATTGATGAAATCATCCGGCTGATCCGCCATGCACCGGACCCTCAGACAGCGCGGGAACAGTTGATGGAGCGGCGCTGGCCTGCGCATGATGTGGAATCGCTGATCCGTCTGATTGATGATCCGCGTCACCGCATCAACGAGGATCTGACCTATAACCTGTCCGAAGAGCAGGCGCGTGCCATTCTTGAATTGCGTCTGGCCCGTCTGACTGCGCTGGGCCGCGATGAAATCGGCGACGAACTTGGCAAAATTGGCGATGAAATCAAGGATTATCTTGAAATTCTCGGTTCGCGCCTGCGCATCCAGACCATCGTGAAAGATGAGCTTGTCGCTGTTCGCGATGAATTCGGCACGCCCCGCCGCACGGAAATTGTCGAGGGCGGCCCGGATATGGACGACGAAGACCTCATTGCCCGCGAGGATATGGTCGTTACGGTTTCGCATCTGGGCTATATCAAGCGGGTGCCTCTGGCGACCTATCGTGCGCAACGTCGCGGCGGCAAGGGGCGCTCGGGCATGGCAACCCGTGACGAGGATTTCGTTACCCGGCTATTCGTTGCCAATACCCATACACCGGTTCTGTTCTTCTCGTCGCGCGGTATTGTCTACAAGGAAAAGGTCTGGCGTCTGCCCGTCGGCACACCGACATCCAAGGGCAAGGCCCTGATCAACATGCTGCCGCTGGAGCTGGGCGAACGAATCACCACCATCATGCCTTTGCCCGAGGACGAAGCATCGTGGGAAAATCTCGATGTGATGTTCTCCACCACACGCGGCACAGTGCGCCGCAACAAGCTGTCGGATTTTGTTCAGGTCAACCGCAATGGCAAGATCGCGATGAAACTGGAAGACGAGGGTGACGAGATCCTCTCTGTGGAAACCTGCACTGAGCATGACGATGTTCTGTTGACTACGGCTCTGGGCCAGTGCATCCGCTTCAGTGTTGATGATGTGCGTGTGTTTGCCGGGCGAAATTCGGTTGGTGTGCGTGGCATTACTCTTGGCAGTGGCGACACGATCATTTCCATGACTATTGTTCACCATGTCGAGGCGGAGGCCTGGGAACGGGCCGCCTATCTGAAACGGGTCTCGGCGGAACGCCGCGCCATTTCAGGCGAGGAAGAGCTTGTAGAACTGGTTGGCGAAGAGGTTGCCGGGGACGCAGAACTCGCCAACGAGCGCTTTGAAGAGCTGAAGGCACGGGAACAGTTTGTTCTGACCGTTTCGGAAAAAGGCTTTGGCAAACGTTCCTCATCCTATGATTTTCGTGTATCGGGTCGCGGGGGCAAGGGCATCCGGGCAACGGATACGTCCAAAACCGGTGAGATCGGTCCTCTGGTTGCCGCTTTCCCGGTGGATGAAAGTGACCAGATCATGCTGGTTTCCGATGGTGGCCAGCTGATCCGTGTGCCGGTGAATGGCATCCGTGTGGCCAGCCGCGCGACCAAGGGGGTTACGATCTTCTCGACGGCCAAGGACGAAAAGGTCGTTTCCGTGGAGCGGATCAGTGAACCCGAACCGGAGGATGAAGCGGAGGTTCCGGCCGATGATTCCACCGGCGTTGACGTTTTGCCCGTGACGGATGCGGCTGATGATACGACGCCATCAGATATCTGAAAACAGTGAAAGCCGGATGATTGTCTCATCCGGCTTTCTGCCTCTGATCCACCGCGCAAGGCATGGGAACGGGTGTATCAGTCTGCGGTATCAAAACACCGCGCGGCGCTTCTGTGCAATCTTGTCGTTTTGACCCTCACTTCGGATTTCCAGGAATGTGCCGGCAATCGTTGCAAGGAACATTGCGGAAATCAGGACGGCCAGTATGCCCATTGTCATAATCATCGCCATTTCCTTTCAATCATTGTGATGGTTACGGATGTGCCTGTGCTAGGGCGTGTCGTCAGTTACAGATTGGTCGTGGCGCGAGACGAATTTTGTCGCTGAACAGGCGAAAAGCGCAAGTGATACCCAATATATCACGAGCATTTTTAACGCATTCAGTGGCAAAATTCGCAGCAATCGGAGGATTTGGTGAAAATGGTCCATTTTGGCGTCGCAAAATCTTGAAAGGGGACAGGGCCGCCATGTCCTGAAAGACATGACAAGCTGGCCCTGATTCCGGAAAAGCGCATGTATCTTTCGCTACGGCCTGCGGCCTTGACGGAACATGCGCACCCTTCCTGCGATTTTGCTCCTGAAACTGAACCATTTTCCCTCAAACCACGACCAATCTGTAACTGACGACACGCCCTAAAGTTTCAAGGTTTTTTCTGTTACCAAAGTAACCATCGTATTTTCCTGGAGACGTTCCCTGAGAACTTCCACGATTGTGGCAAGGCAGAGAGCGGCAAGAATGGCAAGAATGATAAAAACGATGAGCATGTCGGCTCCGTGCAGGTTTGTTGAAGGCGTCTTGTTCAATGCTATAAACCACATGTCATCTGAGCGCAGCTTGAACGCCGTGTTCATTTTCCGTTCATGGCCGTTGTCTTTTTCTCTTCTGATCCGTTAATGTTTCGGGAAGGTTTTGGTTCCGTTGCGCATCCCGTGCGCCCTGAAACCGTGGATCACATCACTCTATCCCTTGCGATCCGGGTCGTTCCGTGACAAAAGGCGGCAAACGAGGCGCGGCCAGAATGACGACTGCTTTTTATCCAGGTTCCTTTGATCCCATGACCAACGGTCATCTGGATGTACTGATTCAGGCCCTGAATCTGGCACCCAAAGTCATTGTCGCTATCGGCATCCATCCCGGCAAAATCCCGCTCTTCTCATTTGAGGAAAGGGCAAAACTTATCCTTCAGGCTCTGGATGAAAGTCTGCCGCAGCGTCGCGCGGATGTTTCGGTCGTTGCCTTTTCGACGCTGGTTGTGGATGCTGCCCGTGAACATGGTGCTAGTATTTTGATAAGGGGCCTGCGCGACGGCACGGATCTGGATTATGAAATGCAGATGGCCGGCATGAACCGGCAAATGGCGGCAGATGTCCAGACCGTGTTTTTGCCCGCCGGATCAGCGTCGCGACCCATTACGGCCACATTGGTGCGCCAGATCGCCAGCATGGGTGGAGATGTCAGTGCCTTTGTGCCGGCACCTGTTCTTCTTGCCCTCATGGAAAAACGCAAGGCCAAGGCCTGACAGAAATGGAGCATTTTATGAAAAGCATCAGGATGGCAATTGCCGGGGTCATTACGCTTGCAACACTTGCATCGGGAGCTGTGGGATTTGCAACGCTCGCCCGGGCGGCAGATGAATTTTTGACGATCCAGCTGAAGGATGGTCCCGTTGTTGTGCAGCTCATGCCTGACGTTGCCCCAAAGCATGTTGCCCGGATCAGGGAACTGGCAACAAGGGGCGAATATGACAATGTGGCTTTCCATCGTGTGATTGATGGGTTCATGGCCCAGACCGGCGATGTGCAGTTCGGCAACATGGAAAAGGATTTTGATCCGTCTGCTGCCGGAACCGGCGGCTCAAGCCTGCCGGATTTGCCAGCCGAATTTTCCGATGTGCCATTTGAGCGCGGTGTTGTCGGTATGGCGCGTTCGCAAGACCCCAATTCCGCCAATTCGCAGTTCTTCATCATGTTTGCCCCCGGTGATTTCCTGAACGGAAAGTATACGGTTGTCGGCAAGGTCGTTTCAGGCATGGAATTTGTGGATAAAATCAAACGCGGTGACCAGGCCAATAATGGTGCGGTAACCGATCCTGACCGTATGATCAAAGTGACGGTCGGCAAGTAAGACTATCGTTTGAATATACTCCATGTACCCGAAAAGTGGGAACCGGTTTTCGGACAAGTGCATGGAGAAAAAAGAAAATCCTGGAAATTTCCGGGTTTCAGAGATCATGAGCATATCAAGGAGAAAACAGATGGCCGAGATGAAAGATCCGGAAAATACACTGGTTATGGAAACCACAAAAGGCAAGGTGGTGATCCAGCTTCTGCCGGATCTGGCCCCCGGCCATGTGGCCCGTATCAAGGAACTGGTGCGGGAAACAGCCTATGACGGCGTTGTATTTCACCGCGTGATTGACGATTTCATGGCGCAGACCGGCGACGTGAAGTTCGGCAAGAAGGGCTCGAAGGATTTCAATCCTGCCCGCGCCGGCATGGGCGGTTCCGACAAGCCGGACCTGAAGGCAGAATTTTCCAACATGAGTCACGTGCGCGGCACGTGCTCCATGGCCCGCAGCCAGAGCCCGAACTCTGCCAATTCGCAGTTTTTCATCTGCTTTACCGACAGCCCGTGGCTGAACAAGCAGTACACAGTCTGGGGCCAGGTGATGGAAGGCATGGAGATTGTCGATACGATCAAGCGCGGTGAACCTGTGAAGGATCCGGATTCGATTGTTTCCATTCGCGTTGCTGCCGATCTCTGATCGCGTATCATCTTTTGAATACAATCGCTCCGATGGAAAGACCGGAGCGATTTCTGTTTTAAAGGTTTTATCTCATTGCGCGTAGACCTCTTCGATTTTGATCTGCCGGAAGACACGATTGCGCTGCGCCCCGTTGTGCCGCGTGACAGCGCCCGGCTGCTTGTCGTGCGGCCTGATGGAGAGCCGCAGATCGAGGAGGCAAGGGTGCGGGATCTGGCGCGCTTTTTGAAACCGGGTGACGCCCTGGTATTCAACAATACAAGGGTAATACCGGCGCAACTTGAGGGCTTTCGGGACCGCGACGGCCAGACGGTGAAAATTTCAGCAACCCTGCATATGCGCGTGGCACTGGATTGCTGGCATGCCTTTGCAAGGCCCGGCAAGCGGATCAGGGCCGGTGACAGCCTGGTGTTTATGTCTGCGGATGGTCTCAAACGTCTGGAAGCGGTGGCCGCGGCCAAGCTGGATGACGGCGCGGTTGTGCTGCGGTTTGCCCTTTCCGGCGGAGACCTGGATGCGGCGATCAGCGTTATCGGTCATATCCCTTTGCCGCCCTATATTGCCGCCAAACGCCCGGAAGACGCACAGGACCAGAGCGACTATCAAACCATTTATGCTGAAGAAAAAGGGGCCGTGGCCGCCCCGACAGCAGGATTGCACTTTACCCCGGATCTGTTTGCATCGCTGGATGCCGCCGGTATCGAGCGCCATTTCGTGACCCTGCATGTGGGAGCAGGCACGTTTCTGCCGGTCAAGGTGGAGGACACCGATGATCACGTCATGCATCTGGAAACGGGAAGCGTGCCTGCGCACACTGCCGAAGCCCTGAATGCCGTCAGGGCGCGGGGAGGGCGGATCATATGCGTGGGAACAACATCGCTGCGCCTTCTGGAGAGTGCCGCCAGCGAGGATGGTGCGATCCAACCATGGTCGGGTTCGACCGGTATTTTCATCACGCCGGGTTACAGGTTCAGGGTGGCAGATATTCTGATGACCAATTTCCACCTGCCAAGATCGACATTGCTGATGCTGGTTTCGGCCTTTGCCGGTATCGATACCATCAAAAATGTCTATCAGCATGCGATCCGTAACGGTTATCGCTTCTATTCCTATGGCGATGCATCGCTTCTCTTCAGGACACATCGATGAGTGAACAGTTTCAGTTCAAGGTTTCCGCCACAAGCGGTCAGGCGCGGCGCGGAGAAGTTTCCATGCCACGCGGTACGATCCAGACCCCTGCCTTCATGCCGGTCGGCACGGTTGGTACGGTCAAGGCCATGTATCTCGATCAGGTTCGCGCACTGGGTGCGGACATTATCCTTGGCAACACCTACCATCTGATGTTGCGTCCGGGTGCAGAGCGCATGGCACGGCTGGGCGGACTGCACAAGTTCATCGGCTGGGACCATCCGATCCTGACGGACAGCGGCGGTTTTCAGGTCATGTCCCTTTCGGGACTGCGCAAGCTGAATGAACAGGGCGTGACCTTCAAGTCGCATATCGACGGCAGCCTGCATCATATGTCGCCCGAGCGCTCCATCGAGATTCAGGGCCTTCTGGGGTCGGACATACAGATGCAACTGGATGAATGTGTGGCCCTGCCTGCGGAACTGAAAGAGATGGAGCGGGCTATGGAAATGTCGGTCCGCTGGGCTGAACGCTGCAAGGTGGCCTTCGGCAACCAGCCCGGAAAGGCGATGTTCGGCATTGTGCAGGGAGGCGACAATCCCGCATTGCGCATCCGCTCGGCCGAAGCGCTGAAGGCCCTGGATCTCAAGGGCTATGCCATTGGCGGACTGGCCGTTGGTGAGCCGCAGGAAGTGATGCTGCACATGCTGGACATTACCTGCCCGGTGCTGCCTGAAGAAAAGCCGCGCTATCTGATGGGCGTTGGCACACCGGATGATATTTTAAAATCGGTGGCCCGTGGCATTGACATGTTCGATTGCGTGATGCCGACCCGGTCAGGTCGTCATGGTCTGGCATTTACCCGCCGCGGCAGGGTCAATCTGAAAAATGCCCGGCATGCGGAAGATCTGCGTCCGCTCGACGAGGCATCGGCATGCCCGGCGTCGCGTGATTATTCAAGGGCCTATCTTCACCATCTTGTGCGCTCGGACGAATCCCTGGGCGGCATGCTGTTGTCCTGGCACAATCTGGCCTATTATCAGGAACTGATGGCCGGTATCCGCAAGGCGATTGAGGACGGCAATTTTGCCGCTTTTATGGAAGAAACGACGGCGATGTGGATTAATGGTGACTTGCCTCCGGTATAACGCTGCAAAGCATCAAATGCCATTGCTGGTCTTGTTGGGAAAGAGTTGCACCCCGTTGATCCGGTAGGTGCTGTCGGCTTGCCTTTGCAACTGGTAAATGGCTGTCCAGTCCTTTCCGTCACGACCGGTAATCAGAACTTCCTGAAAGACAGTCGTTCCGTCATCTTCCACCTTGTCGCGTCCGAAGGCATAATTTCCCGGTTCGTAAACGGGTTTGTACGTGCGTTTGACCATGTCAAAGAAGGTGGTTTTATCCGGAAACTTTTCTTTTATGGCCGGTGACGCATAGCCATAGGCAGCATCGGCATCCGCATTCAGGAATGCCAGAATCTGGTTTCCGATGACTTTGCGGGCATCAGTTGCCGGATCTGACGCCGCAGCCTGACCTGCGAAAAAGACCATGAGCAGGAATATGGACAACATAAATGCGCGCATGTGCGTTTCTCCATCTTGAGAGAAAATATCTGTGGTGTTTTTTTGTTGCGCCCAGATGATACGGGTTGAAATTTGGAGAACATCACGCATGTACAATATTTATATTTCATATATTCAATATTTTATTGTATTTTTCTAATGTAACTTACAGGCTATCACTTTTGTGTGAAGCCGACTCGTCAGGACTGTGGGGCGCCATGCCCGCTAACCAGTTGTTCACCATGTTTTCAGGTATCGGCCAGCACACAGGCAGTTTTCATCGCATTTTATCGATCTGGCTGGCATGATTAACGCACTGTTATAGCGATCATGAGACTGGAAGCGCAGTTCATTCCCGTTTTCCAGACGGATGATTGCAAACCGGAAGATGACCTTGAAACTGATGACCCTTTTACCTTCGTCCACACACATGCTGAAGACGGCCCTGCGCCTGATGATGCTGGTTTGCATGGGTGCAAGCCTTGTGGCCTGCGGGACGACAGGCACAACAAAACGGAATGGCAGAAGCAAGGAATATTTTCCGGAGAGCGCCTATGGGGTCAAGGCCAGTCCCCGTGTCGCGAGCGGACGAAACATACCAAAGGGTGGCGGACGCTATCAGGTTGGCCAGCCCTATATGGTCAAGGGCAAGTGGTATTATCCAAAAGAAGACTTGAGCTACAACAAGAAAGGTCTGGCATCGTGGTATGGATCCGCTTTCCATGGTCGCCTGACGGCCAATGGCGAGGTCTATGACCAGGAGCATATTTCCGCAGCGCACCCGACATTTCCGTTGCCAAGCTATGCGCGGGTCACCAATCTGGAAACCGGAAGCTCGGTGATCGTGCGGGTGAATGATCGCGGCCCCTATGACCGTGGCAGGATTATTGACCTGTCCAACAAGGCGGCGGAACTTCTGGATGTCAAACAAAAAGGCACAGCCAAGGTTCAGGTTCAATATGTAGGACGCGCCCGCATGGACGGGCATGACATGCCCTATCTGATGGCATCCTATGTGCGCAAGGGTGACCGCTCGCCTTCCATGGATCCCGGCGGACAGATTGCAACGGGTGTCATGGTCGCGTCCAACAGCAAAGACATTCCTGTGGCTGCCCTGCCGGATGTTGTTCCTGTGCCGGTCAATGCGCTGCAAAATCCGGTTCCTGTGCCGCAGTCCATGGCTTCCATGCCTGCCGTGCAAAATCAGGATTTCGTGCTGGTGCCTCCCAAGGCGCAGGTGCAGGGGTTGCAGATGCCTCAGGCCGCTGGCCAGATATTTGCCGTCCTGCCTGAGTTTGGACCGGTCCCGGCTGATCGTCCGGTCCTGGCGGACTGGCCATGCTGGAACCGTCACACGATACTGTTGCAGCCTATGCTGAAGAGCGTATTGAAAAAGCTGCTGACCCCTTTGAGACTGTTCTTGTAAAATCGCACAAATTGACCCATGAAACCATTGTATCGTCAGTCCTGCGCCGTATGAAGCAGGGGTGATCAACATTCCAAAGGGGATCCGTGGTGTTCGCCCGTTACAACGCGCATCAAATCCTGTGCATCTGTATGGCGCTGTTGCTGGCAGCAGTAACGGGACCGTTTTCTCTCGGGCCGGCATTGGCACAGGAGCCGCCAGCAACATTCGATACGAAAGCCAGGCAAGCCTATCTCATTGAAGCTGAATCCGGTGCCGTTCTGTTTGCCAGGGATGAAAAGGCGAGGTTTGCACCCGCCTCCATGGCCAAGCTGCTGACCGCAGAATATGTGTTTTCCCGACTGAAGGCCGGAACGCTGACACTGGATACGCAATATCCGGTTTCAGAGCATGCCTGGCGCACCGGCGGTGCCTTGTCACGCACATCCACGATGTTTGCTGCCCTGAAATCGAACATCCGTGTTGAAGATCTGCTCAAGGGCATGATCGTGCAATTGGCAAATGATGCCTGTATTGTTCTGGCGGAAGGTATTTCCGGCACGGAGCAGGATTTTACTGCCGCACTGAATGCGCGGGCAGCCGAACTGGGGCTGACATCGACTGTCGTTGCCAATGCCAGCGGATTGCCTGATCCTGCAGCAAAAACCAGTGTGCGGGATCTTGTTTTGCTGGCGCGTCAAATCCTGACGGCATATCCTGACAGGCTTTCGCTTTATAGTCAGCCGGAATTTGAGTGGAACAAAATCCTCCAGCGCAACAAGAACCCGTTGATCGCGGCCAATATCGGTGTGACGGGTTTTGTGACAGGTTTTTCCGAAGAGGGCGGCTACGGCATGGTCGCGATAGTTGCGCGTGACGACAAGGTACTGATTGCAGCCCTGAGTGGTTTCGCCTCTGAAAAAGAACGGGTGGAAGAGACGCGCAGAATATTGGAATGGGGGCTGGAGTCCTTTGTCAAACGCAACCTTTTCAATGCTGGTGAGGTGATTGGCGAGGCCGCCGTTTATGGCGGTGTGGAAGGGACTGTTCCGCTGGCCTCCCATGAGCCTGTCGAAATTTTTATCGCCCGGGATCATCCGGAAAAAATCACCGCGCGGATCGTTTATCGCTGGCCGGTCAACGCGCCTGTTGAAAAAGACCAGCCGGTTGGCAAACTTGTTGTGACATCCGGTAATCTGCCCTTGCGCGAAGTGCCGTTATATACAACAGATTCTGTCGCTGTTGGCACGCTTGCGGACAGGACATATGATGCCATTAAGGAACTCTTGTTTTTCTGGTTGTAAGATAGCCGGATGCTAGGGCGTGTCGTCAGTTACAGATTGGAACGTGGTTTGAGGGAAAATGGTTCAGTTTCAGGAGCAAAATCGCAGGAAGGGTGCGCATGTTCCGTCAAGGCCGCAGGCCGTAGCGAAAGATACATGCGCTTTTCCGGAATCAGGGCCAGCTTGTCATGTCCTGGCGGACATGGCGGCCCTGTCCCCTTTCAAGATTTTGCGACGCCAAAATGGACCATTTTCACCAAATCATCCGGACGCGGCGAATTTTGCCGCTGAATGCGTTAAAAATGCTCGTGATACATTGGGTATCACTTGCGCTTTTCGCCTGTTCAGCGACAAAATGCGTCTCGCGCCACGACCAATCTGTAACTGACGACACGCCCTAATGCATTCAGGCATTGTTTTGATCCTGAAGGATCGTGTCGGTGTCTCTGGATTTTGAAATCAAACATATGGATTGATATTTTGGCGACCGGTACAGGCTTGTTTGTCACATTTGAGGGCGGGGAGGGGACAGGAAAGTCCACCCAGATACGTTTGCTTGCGGATCGTCTGGCCGCTATGGGACATGATGTGCTGGTCACGCGCGAACCGGGAGGATCGCCTGGTGCCGAGGCCATCCGTCATGTGATCCTTTCGGGCGCTGCGGAAAGATTTGGCATTCGTATGGAAGCTGTTCTGTTTGCAGCGGCCCGGTCCGATCATGTGGAGGAGGTTATCCGCCCGGCGCTGATGAATGGCACAGTGGTCTTGTGTGACCGCTTCATGGATTCGTCACGTGTCTATCAGGGTGTAACGGGAAATCTGGAACCTGCCTTCATGCAGACCCTTGAGCGGGTAGCCGTCAATGATGTCATACCGGACTGCACGATCATTTTTGATCTGCCAGCCTTTATTGGTCTGGCGCGGGCCAGACGCCGTGCTGTGGAAACGACCAATGCCGCACCTGACCGGTTTGAGAAAGAGGAATTCGAGCTGCATGAAAAGCGGCGCGAAGCCTTTCTTGATATTGCTGCGGCTGATCCGTTGCGGTGTCGTGTGATTGATGCCTCGGCAAGCATTGAAGAGATCAGTGTCCGGACCTTTGATGCTGTTGAACCGCTCCTGCCGATCCGCAACAAAAGCAAACCATCGAGACCGGTCGTGGTCAAATGAGTGACGACAAACCAGCCGTTCTTGACGGAGCCATGCCTGTTGAGGAAAATACAGCGCTTTTCGGACATGAGAAAGCGGAGACATTTCTCGCCGAAAGCTACAGGTCGGGGAAGGGGCATCATGCGATCCTTCTGGAGGGACCGGAAGGCATTGGCAAGGCGACGCTTGCCTTTCGGTTTGCAAACCATGTGTTGTCGCATCCAGACCCCCTTGAAGCGCCGGACACCATGCAGGTGCCTGATCCGCAGTCGGTGCATATTCGCCAGATTGCGGCCGGTGCATCCCATAATGTTCTGCATTTGACGCGGCCTGTGGATGAAAAGACGGGCAGGCAAAAGGGTGCGATTACCGTTGATGAAGTGCGCCGCGGATCGAAATTCTTTTCCCAGACGTCCGGCACCGGAAACTGGCGCATTGTGATTGTTGATCCGGCAGATGATCTGAACCGCAATGCGGCCAACGCCATTTTGAAGATTCTGGAAGAGCCACCAAGGCGCGCCATGTTTCTGGTTCTGTCCCATGCGCCGGGCAAGTTGCTTGCGACCATCCGGTCACGTTGCCTGTCCTTGCGGTTATCACCTCTGTCCGATACGGCACTTTCGTCCGCTCTGGCCCATCTTGGGCAGGATGTGTCGCCTGACATTCGTCAGACTGTCCTGAATGCTGCCAAGGGCAGCGTTTCGGAGGCGCTGAAACTGATCAATTATGGCGGACTCGAAATCATCACCGTGTTTTCAGGCCTGCTGCACAAGAGTGGACCTGCTGCCCGCAAGGACATGCATCGTCTGGCGGATGCCCTTTCGGCAAAGGACTCAGAGACGATTTTCACATTTTTTGTCAATCAGTTGACGGGGGAGATGGAAGCCCGCGCCAGGGCGGCGGCCCTTGGCGGTCATTTTGCAAGGGCTGAACGCCTTGCCAGATTGTCCGTCGAGAGTATCGAGCGCCTCAACACCGCGCAAGCCTATAATCTGGATCGAAAGCAGGTGCTGCTGACGGTACTGGCGGATCTCAAGGAGGCGATCTGACGCGGCATGCGGGATCAATCCCGATCCCGTGTTACACGCCGCAATTCTGTTTGCATCAGGGTGTTTTCCTTTGTGAAAACATGCGATAGAAGCGGCCAGCCCATCAACGGATGAAAAGCATTCCATGTCCGAACAGAACCGAGATACCAGTCCCTACTACATTACAACGGCGATTTCCTATCCCAATGGCAAGCCGCATATCGGCCATGCCTATGAGTTGATCGCCACGGATGCGATGGCACGCTACCAGAGGCTTGACGGTCGTGACGTCTATTTCCTGACCGGGACTGACGAACATGGCCAGAAGATGCAACAGACGGCACGTGCAGAAGGCATTGCACCGCAGGAACTGGCAGACCGGAATTCCCGTGCGTTTCAGGATATGGCCAAACTGCTGAACGCATCGAATGACGATTTTATCCGCACAACACAGGAACGCCACAAGCTGTCTGTCCAGGCCATCTGGAAGAAGATGGAAGCCAATGGTGATCTTTACAAGGACAGCTACAGTGGCTGGTATTCGGTGCGCGACGAAGCCTATTATCAGGAAAGCGAGACCGAAGTGCGGGCTGACGGCAAGCGGTATGGTCCGCAGGGAACGGCTGTCGAATGGGTGGAGGAGGCGAGCTACTTCTTCAGGCTGTCCGCCTATCAGGACAGGCTTTTGAAACTCTATGAGGACCAGCCAGACTTTATCGGCCCCAACGAGCGTCGCAACGAAATCATCTCCTTTGTCAAGTCCGGATTGCGCGACCTGTCCATGTCGCGCACCACATTTGACTGGGGTATTCCGGTTCCCGGCGATCCGGCCCATGTGATGTATGTGTGGGTGGACGCGCTGACCAATTATATTACCGGTGTCGGCTATCCGGATGAAAACCATCCGCTCTGGAAATTCTGGCCGGCCATTCATATTATCGGCAAGGATATTATCCGGTTTCATGCGGTCTACTGGCCGGCCTTTCTGCTGTCTGCCGGGCTTCCCTTGCCAAAACGGGTGTTTGCGCACGGGTTTCTCCTCAACAAGGGGGAAAAAATGTCGAAGTCGCTCGGCAATGTGGTGGATCCCGTCAACCTGGTCGCGCATTTTGGTCTGGACCAGATCCGCTATTTCTTCCTGCGGGAAGTGAATTTCGGTCAGGACGGCTCCTACAACGAAGAGGTTATCGGCAACCGCATCAATGCGGATCTGGCCAATGATATCGGCAATCTGGCGCAGCGTTCGCTGTCGATGATTGTGAAAAACTGTGACGGAAAGCTGCCGGAATGCGGCGCGTTGAATGAAGCCGACAGCGACATTCTGTCGGCAACCGATGCGCTGCTGGAATCCACCCGTGCTGACATGGACAGGCAGTTGATCCACAAGGCGCTGGGATCCATTTTTGCAGTTGTTTCAGACACGAACCGCTATTTCGCGGCGCAGGAACCCTGGGCTTTGAAAAAGACAGATCCTGCCCGTATGGGAACAGTGCTTTACCTGACGGCGGAAATTATCCGGCAGGTGGGTATTCTCTGCCAGCCCTTTATGCCGGAATCCGCGTCAAGGCTTCTGGATCTGGTAGCCGTTCCACAGGACAAGCGCAGTTTCGCACAACTGGGTGCAGCGGGCCGTCTGGTGTCCGGAACGCCGGTTGATCCGCCGACGGCAGTTTTCCCGCGCTATAACCCGCCAACCGGGGCCTGATTGCGCTATGCTGATTGATACGCATTGCCATCTGGATTTTCAGGATTTTGCCGGGGAGCGTGATGCGCTGCTGGCGCGGGCCCGGGCTGCGGGCGTGCGCCAGATGGTGACCATCTGTACGAGGGTTGGCAAATTTGACCAGATCCGCGCCCTTGCCGAAGCCTATACGGATGTCTGGTGTTCCGTCGGCACGCATCCCAACAATGCCCAGGACGAGCCGGATGTGCCGGTTGCCGACATTGTGGCGCTGTCTCAACACCCCAGATGCGTGGCCATCGGCGAGGCCGGTCTCGACTATCACTATGATCATGCAACGCCGAAGACACAGGAAACCGTGTTTCGCAGGCATATTGAAGCATCGCGGATAACGCAGCTGCCACTGGTCATCCATTCTCGCAGTGCCGATGAGGATATGGCGCGCATGCTGGAAGAGGAAACAGGGAAGGGGGCCTTCCCTTTCATCCTGCATTGTTTTTCCTCCGGTGCCGGGCTGGCGCGTGCCGGTGTGGAACTGGGCGGCTATATTTCCTTCTCCGGTATTTTGACCTTTCCGAAATCAGAAGAGCTGCGCACAATCGCCCGCTCCGTTCCGCGCGACCGGCTGCTGGTAGAAACGGACGCACCCTATCTGGCCCCGAAACCCTGCCGTGGCAAACGCAACGAACCCTCCTATGTACGCCATACGGCACAGGTTCTGGCCGAGACGATTGGCGTGTCGGAGGCCGAAATCGAAACGATAACCACCGCGAACGCCTACCGTCTGTTCACGCGCATGCAAAGGTTGCAGGAGCCATGACGGTGACAAGACGCTTCACCATTCTTGGCTGCGGCTCGTCTCCCGGCGTTCCGCGCATCAATGGCGAATGGGGTTCCTGTGATCCGCAGAATCCGAAAAACCGGCGCTTGCGGGCCTCGTTCCTGATTGAACAGATTGCCGGGGATGGCGGCAAGACCACCGTTGTCATTGATACCGGCCCGGACTTTCGCGAACAGATGATTGCAGCGCGGGTTGAGCACATCGATGCGGTTCTTTACACCCATGCCCATGCCGACCATCTGCACGGGCTGGATGATCTGCGCGGCTATTTTCTGACGCAACGCCGGCAAATTCCCATTCATGCGGATGCATTTACAATGGAGCGGATCAGGGCAGGGTTTGGCTATTGCATGGAAACACCGCCCGGAAGCGATTATCCGCCGATTGTTCGTCCGGTTCTGATCGAAACACCCGATACGCCGATTGTGATTTCAGGTGCCGGCGGCGACATCCCATTCATGCCTTTGCTGCAACAGCATGGCACCATCCATTCCCTCGGATTTCGTATTGGCAATGTGGCCTATTGTTCCGATGTCAGCGATTTTCCGCAAAGAACCATCATGAAGATGCACGGGCTCGATCTGCTGGTCATCGATGCGCTGCAATACCGCTATCATCCGAGCCATCTGTCGCTGGCGCAGGCTCTTTCATGGATCGGCTTATTGGCTCCGGCACGCGCAGTGCTGACCCATATGCATATTCCGCTGGACTATGACACTGTGATGGGTGAAACGCCGGACCATGTGGAACCGGCCTGTGACGGATGGCAGTATCGGGTTTTGGTTTCGGAATGAGTGTCAGGGCAGCGGGTTGAGATCGGATTGTTGATTTATGCGACAGCGCTGTCGTGACCAAACCAGAATTTCACTGCCTACAGCGATCTGCAATCGAACTTATGCCGGGAATAAACAGTCATGTATGAGCCAATCAAAGATGGCATGGCGAAATCAGAGCGATCCGTCAGCTACACTGCGGTGAAGCCACCTGACAGTTTATCAGACCTGGTGCATTGCTATTGGGAGCTCAGAACGGAGCGCATCCTTGCCAATGATTTCTGTCTTCATGCTGTGCCGGACGCCTGCGTCAATATCCTTTTCAATCAGCAAAACCAAGATATTGCCGGTGTCACTGCATTGCGCACAACGTTCGAAATTCTCAATCTCGGCACCTCGTTTCACTATGTCGGCATTGAACTGTTGCCTGGGGTTTGGCAGGGCGATCCTGACGAAATTGCCGATCGTTTTGTCGGTAGCGCTTATTCTGGATCGCTGCCGCTGATAGCAATAAGCAGGGAACTTGCCCGATACGATTTTACGGGCAAGCAGGCACCAATGTCCCGCCTCGTGCAATGGTTTGTCGATTCGAAACTGGTGGTGGGCAACCCCGTCACAGCAAAAATACTGGATCGACTTGACGACCTTCGCACCGTGTCAGATATGGCAGCTGCTGCTGGTCTCTCTGCGCGCCAATTACAGCGTACGCTGCGCCAGACAACGGGCTTTTCCCCGCATGACCTGCTTAAGATTTTGCGAATTCAGCAATCTTTCAGGCATCACTATCTGGACTTGTACGCTGACCAGGCGCACTACATAAACTCTTTTCGAAAGATGCTTGGCTACACACCCGCAAAATATGTCGAACGGTTTGATGTCTGATTTATACAATACAGACGGCAGTCCTATGCCTAAACAGGACGCTCATTAATTAAAGAAAGGCGTTCAATATGGCGAAGTGGAATGCAATTGGGTGGTTTGATATCTATGTCAGTGACATGACGCGAGCTGTCGCTTTTTACCAGACTGTGCTGGAACAGACGTTGGAGCCGATTGGCGACCCGACCGGCGAAACCCAGATGATGAGTTTTCCGGCTGACATGGGTGTCTATGGTGCCGGTGGTGCCTTGGTAAAATCGAATTATGCCCGACCAGGCGCGGGCGGCACCCTTGTGTATTTCAATGTGGACAATTGCGCGACAGAGGAATCTCGCATCGCCGCTGCGGGCGGCAAGGTCGTGCGACCGAAATTTTCTATTGGCGAGTTCGGCTGGGTTACCCTGTGTGAAGACACAGAAGGGAACTTGTTCGGGCTGAGTTCGATGCAATAGGTCCGGATAGGCAATTACGGTTTGAAAGAACTATCCATTTCGCGGGAGCGTTCGCTTCCGCGATAGAAGCATAACGCTTTAGTTCCATAATCTATCTTATGCGATTTTGACTTGATGGTAATGACGCCTGTGTTTATCGTTCGATACTGTCCTCCGCTGATCCCTCTGTTCATGTCTGCCTGTTTCATCAAATGGCCATGATGCTCTGGTTGGTAATCACCACACTCCAAAGGGCTGATGACATGTGACGGATCGCGATTATAACAGACCTGATGCGGAAGGTGCAGCCATTTTAACAGAGAATCAATGGCTTAAGCTTGAATACGAGTGTCTGGCCGAACCTTTGTCCAACCGTGTTGTGTCTTTTTCATTCCGGCTTGGCGATCCGGTCCCGCAAGAAGATCTGATGGCCCATCATCTGGCTCCGCCGGGATAGGCGCTGGACCAGTGAAGCTCGAAGGCAAAACAGCCTGCCCGATCCTTTATCGTATTCCCTTCCCTCCGGCTCCGGCTTTTTTTCCAAATTTGCGCTCGCCCGCTTGCATTTGCATTCAACTTGCAGCATTAAGGCGGCGCTGGAAGAGTGTCCGAGTGGTTTAAGGAACCGGTCTTGAAAACCGGCGTGCGGGAAACCGTACCGTGGGTTCGAATCCCACCTCTTCCGCCATAAGACTTTGAAATGCTTTTATAATTTATGTTGACAATAAGTGTTCCAGGTTTCCCGCCTGGCATTGAGGCGAGCTTCTCGGACAATCTGTTCGATGTCGGCTCCGGTCATGCCAATAGTCCGTTCCGCAAGCCGTTGCGACTGGAGGCAAAATTTCCTTTTTGCCCTATCGGCCTTCATTGGCGTTGGCAATGACTCTGACGCCGAGGCACCCTGCAAACGGGAACCTGTTGCACTTCAAATGAGAGAACGCCTTTATAAAAGCGGGCGCACAAACTTGACCAGATCCTCTGCTGTCAATCCGCACCCTGCCCTCTTTCCTGCCTCTCCATGAAACCATGCACCGGCGCAGGCAGCTTCAAATGGCGGCATGTTCTGGGCCAGCAATCCACCGATAATGCCGGCGAGTACATCGCCGGAGCCGGCCGTGGCAAGCCACGGCGGAGCGTTGGTGTTGATGGCAGCACGCCCGTCCGGCGATGCCACGACAGTATCGGCACCCTTGCAGAGAACAATGGCATTGCTGCGTCTGGCAGCGGCCAGCGCCCTGTCCGGTTTTGACAGGCTGGTATCCGCTGCAATATCGGGAAACAGCCGCTGAAACTCGCCTTCATGCGGGGTCAGGACCAGATGGGGCTCGCCACCGGAAAAGGCGGCAAACAGGTGCTGCGGTGCGTCCCTGAACGATGTTATGCCATCGGCATCCAGCACGAGAAGACGGGACTTGAGCGCCAGGACAAAATCACGCGCCCGCGACCCCGTACCAAATCCCGGGCCTAAAACAAACGCGGTCAATCGCTTGTCCTGCAGCCAGGCGGCCAGTTGACCGGCGTCCTCTACAATCCGGATCATGACAGCGGTGACCTGTGCGGCGACAGTATCAAGGGCATCAGACGGCAAAGCCAGTGTCACCAGACCCGCCCCGGTCCTGAGACCTGAGGCCGCGGCAAGGCGGGCAGCACCTGTTGCAGTTCTCGGGCCGGAAAAAACCACCAGATGACCGCGGGAAAACTTGTGGGATTGACCCGAAAGTGCCGGAAGCCTGTTTTGCCAGAGGTACGGTGTATTGAGATGAAGGTTCCCGGCCCCGGCCTGCACAAGACGCGCCGGAATACCGATGTCGAAAACCTCGACGGACCCGCAATACTCCCTGCCCGGCAACAGGACATGGCCTGGCTTGCGGCACATGAAGGTCACAGTACGGTCCGCACGCAGCGCACCGCCTTGCGCCTTGCCCGTCCTGCCATTGATTCCCGACGGAATATCAACGGCCAGAACCGGCAATCCCCGTGCATTGATCCGCTCAAAGATGTTGCACAGACCGGCTTCAAGATCGCGGTTGAGACCGGCACCAAAAACCGCGTCAATAATCGTATCACCCGGTTCAGGTCCATAATGCTCCACGCCGCCGCCTTCGGCATGCCGGGCCGTTTCCAGCCAGCACCGACGCGCGGTTGCAGCATCACCGGTCGCATCAACAGGAGGCACCGTTTCAAAAACCACGGTTCTCGCACCCGCCCGCAATAGTGCGGCTGCGGCCACATATCCGTCTCCACCATTGTTGCCCGGCCCGCACAGCACACAAAAACGTACCGTTTCGGGCCATGCCTTGAGGGCGGCTGCGGCCACAGCCTCACCGGCCTTGACCATCAGGCCAAAGAGGGAAATGCCGGATTGTCCTGCCAGCGAATCAACCCTGGCCATGGCATCGGGGGTCAGCAGCAGCTCGTCTATAACCTGTTCCATATAGCCGAGTTGATACGCAAACCGACCTTTTTGCAAATCGATTTTTGAAATTTTAAAGATCTGTTTTTTTTCGCATTTGCATATTATTTAACCGTGTCACGCTTGCCTCAGAAATCATCAACGCGCTGATATTCTGCGCTTTCATGACGGGCCAAATAAAATGTTTTAATTTTAGGCAGATTTCACTGGTTTTTCTCTGCAAATTACGCAAGATCGTCCATGCGCACGGTTGCTGGATATGTTCCGTGACACGCACTGTAATTTGGCATGATACATGCATAATCGAACCCGCAGGTATAACCTGATGCAACGGGAGAAGCGGAGAGATATTTTCTCATGAAAAAGATCGAAGCGATCATCAAACCATTCAAGCTCGATGAAGTCAAAGAAGCCCTTCAGGAAGTTGGTTTGCAAGGGATCACAGTAACAGAAGCCAAGGGTTTCGGACGCCAGAAGGGCCATACGGAACTGTATCGTGGCGCGGAATATGTTGTCGACTTTTTGCCAAAGGTAAAAGTTGAGGTTGTATTGGCGGATGAAAATGCCGACGCTGTCATTGAAGCCATTCGCAAGGCGGCACAAACCGGCCGCATTGGTGACGGAAAGATTTTCGTCTCCAATGTTGAAGAAGTGATTCGCATTCGTACCGGCGAAACTGGTATTGATGCTATCTAGAATCCTGGGCCAAGAGACAGGATTCGTTATTCGTCATCAAAAACAGGGAAAAGCTTAAATGACGACTGCAAAAGACATTCTCAAACAAATCAGCGAAAATGATGTGAAGTTTGTCGATCTTCGCTTCACCGATCCGCGCGGCAAATGGCACCATGTTACCATGGATGTGGACTGTGTCGATGAAGACATGTTCGCAGACGGTGTCATGTTCGACGGCTCGTCTATCGCGGGCTGGAAGGCCATCAACGAGTCTGACATGGTGCTCATGCCCGACACGGAAACGGCGCATATGGATCCGTTTTTCGCGCAGTCCACCATGGTGCTGGTTTGCGACATTCTGGACCCGGTTTCAGGCGAAGGCTACAACCGCGATCCGCGCTCCATTGCCAAGCGTGCGGAAGCCTATCTGAAGGCATCCGGCATCGGTGATACCATCTATGTGGGCCCGGAAGCCGAATTTTTCGTGTTCGATGACGTGAAGTTCAAGACAGACCCTTTCAACACGGGTTTCAAGCTTGATTCCAATGAAATGCCGTCCAACGACGATACAGATTATGAAACAGGCAATCTGGCACACCGTCCGCGCGTCAAGGGTGGCTATTTCCCGGTTCCTCCGGTCGACGCCCTGCAGGATATGCGTTCCGAAATGATCACGGTCATGAAGGAAATGGGCATCAAGGTGGAAAAGCACCATCACGAAGTTGCCTCTGCACAGCACGAGCTCGGCACCAAATTTGATACGCTGGTGGTCAATGCTGACCGTATCCAGATGCAGAAATATGTCGTGCATCAGGTTGCCAACGCCTATGGCAAGACCGCTACCTTCATGCCAAAGCCTGTCTATGGTGACAATGGCTCCGGCATGCATGTGCACCAGTCTATCTGGAAGGGTGGCAAACCGACCTTTGCAGGCGACGAATATGCGGGCCTGTCCGAAACATGCCTGTTCTATATCGGTGGCATTATCAAGCATGCCAAGGCCATCAATGCCTTCACCAATCCGTCGACGAACTCCTACAAGCGTCTGGTTCCGGGTTATGAAGCACCTGTGCTTCTGGCCTATTCCGCCCGCAACCGGTCGGCATCCTGCCGTATTCCTTTCGGCTCCAACCCGAAGGCAAAACGTGTGGAAGTGCGGTTCCCGGATCCAATGGCCAATCCGTACCTGGCTTTTGCGGCCATGCTGATGGCCGGACTCGATGGCATCAAGAACAAGATCCATCCCGGCAAGGCCATGGACAAGGATCTCTACGACCTGCCGCCAAAGGAACTGAAAAAGATCCCGACCGTGTGCGGCTCCTTGCGGGAAGCGCTGGAAAACCTTGATCGCGACCGCAAGTTCCTCACCGTGGGCGGCGTGTTTGACGATGACCAGATCGATGCTTTCATCGAACTGAAAATGACAGAAGTCATGCGCTTTGAAATGACTCCGCATCCGGTGGAGTTTGAAATGTACTATTCCGGCTGATCCGGAAAACAGCTCTGAAAGCAAAAACCGGCGAATGAAATATTCGCCGGTTTTTCTATTTTATCAATTTGATAGAACTATTTATTCAGGCGTTGCTTGAGCAAATTCAGATAGTCGTCATTGCTGTTCTGTGCCGGCATGTCAGGCTTTGTCGCAGGCGCCGTGCAGGCCGGCTTGTAATCCACAGCCATTCCTGTTTTCACACAATTGCCAACCTGCCAGCCCGGCGGCAAATCAGTCAGATCAACCGTTTTCCACTTCGGGTGACCTGTCGTCTGCAATGTCGGCAGATTGGACAGGATCAGGCTCGAAATATCCGAAACCGCCGCACAGCTTGCCTTGTGATAGGCATTCCTTTTCGGATCATAGTCAAACGTCATCATCACTGCCTTGACTGCAATCAGATCCACCGGCTGGTTCTGGAAACTGTAAGTGCCCGCCTCAATCCTGGCAGGCGTATAGGTTGCCAGAAGGGGCGCATCGGTAATCGGCAGCAGGTGAAACTTCGTGCCGTCAATCGTGCCGGTGCTGAACAGGGCGGCTGGTGCCCCTGCCACATAAAACAGCGCGTCAATGTCTCCGGAAAGCAGTTTCGGCAGGGCAGCATCCGGTGCCAGTTCCAGCCTTTCGGCACCTGTAACCTGCACAATATCGAGAATGAGGCTCGCGGTCAGAAAGGTGCCGCTGTCCTTCACACCGACGGCAATCTTCTTGCCTGAAAGATCTTTCAGGCTGTTAATGTCTGTCCTCGCAAGGACATGAACCTCTTCATTGTAAAGCGGAAACATGATCCGCACACCCCGAACCGCTTTCTGTACATCAGCATCTGCGGATTCAAAGGTTTTCAGATATTCCAGCAAATCGCTCTGGACGATACCAAACTGGGTGTTTCTGCGGTTGCGGACGCCGGAAAAGTTTTCAAGCGATCCGGCACTTTCCACGACATTGAGGGTCTGCCCGCAGCTCTTGGCAAGCCCGGCAATATCGCGCCCGATCTGGATATATGTTCCTTTCGGACCGCCGGTCATGATGTTCTTTTCCAGCTCTGCCGCCTGCACGGCAAAGCCCATGCAACCCAGCAGGATCAAAAATGCGGCAAACCTGTATGCTTTCATGCGATGGCTCCTCTCAACACCCGCCGGGCAATGCCCGCAACAAATGGCTCAGTGCCACAACCGGCACACGTTTAAATCCGGCCTGCAATGCCGTCGTCACGCATTCGCCCTTTTCCAGCCGCGCCGCCAGATCCAGACGCTGGGCTGCAGACAGATCATCCAGTCCCGGCGTTGCCGCGAGCGCGATCCTGACCTCCCCGGCACTGCGCTTTTGCAAAGGCACCGGTTCCGTAACACCCTGAACTGGTTGCGCAGGCGCGACAACAGTTTGCGCCCCGTCCTTAAGGCCAGCCAGTTCCGTGCGCACAGACGACAATTCTGCAGACAGGCTTGCCTGATCGGCCTGCAATTTTTCGACTTGCCGCAGAAGTGCGGAATTTGCGTTTGCAAGCTCGTCCCTTTGCTTTTGCAAGGGTTCCAGCATATTGATACGCATATCATCCAGGGCCTTTTGCCTTGCGGTCAAGGCCTCTTTGCTGTCTTCCTGCAATGTCAGAAAATCCTCGCCCAGTTTGGTATTGGTGCGGGTCAAATCCTCTATCTGTTTTTGCAGTCCCGCCGTCACATCGTCACCCGGTTTTGCCGTCAGTTGTGCCATGAGATCCGAAACCGTTTTCTGGCTGGATGTCAGCGCGGTTTCAAGATTTTGAACTTTCGTCCTGGCGTCTGCCAGATCGGCGACAGCACGGGCGGATTGAGATCCTTCGGATTTCAGCATGGCGATTTCGTCTTCCAGGCCCGAAACTCTCGCTGTCAAACCGGCCTCACGCCGGGACGCATCGGCCTGTTGCGCCGCAAGCCGGGTTTTTGCGTCCTGCAATTGCGCCTCAAGGTCCGATAGCACTGATTGCGAAGCGGCCGCCTGCACCGGATCTGTGGAATTGCGCCACCATGCATAGCCAAACCCGCCGCCTGCACCCAAAAGCAGGCTCATCAGAACTGCCATGACCATTCCAACGCTTCTGCCGCCGCTGCGTTGCAGATTGGCCGTATCCCTGCCCCATTGATTGCTCACATGTTCACCTGTTGGTTTTATAACTGTCATGAGGTAAACCGAATTTCACAACAGGTCCAGACTCATCGCATGACGCACAACACCACATCCCCTCGCCCGGTCCGGCAACCGGGTCCACTCGACTGGATCATCATGTTTGCAGCGCCTGTGTTCTTCGCCAGCAACCTGGTGTTTGGCCGCGGCATTGCCCAAGACGTTGCGCCGTTTATATTGGCTTTCGTGCGCTGGACTGCAACATCTCTCCTGCTGCTTCCGTTTGTTTTGCATGAAAAAAACGCCTGCATTGCCTTTGTTCGCACACGGCCCGGGCTGTGGCTGCTCCTGGGCTTTTCCGGCATGTGGATTTGCGGTGCAGGTGTGTACTGGTCGCTCTCCTATACCACAGCCTCCAATGCCACATTGATCTACACGACATCCTCGCTGTTTATCCTGCTGATCGAACGTGTTATCCGAAAGCGCACGGCACGTCTGCGTGAACTGGCCGGAATGGGCGTGGCCTTTACCGGCGTCAGCGTCATTGTGTTGCGCGGTGACTGGCAGGCGCTGGCATCATTCCGATGGAATCCCGGCGATATCGGCATCCTTCTGGCAGCGATTTCATGGGCCCTCTATTCGGTTCTGCAAAAGAATGCGGCACTGGGCAAACTGTCTACACTTGCCGTCTTTGGTCTGATGTCCATGGCCGGCAGCCTGCTCCTGTTTCCGTTTGCAGCAGGCGAGGTCATCCTTGATCGTGCCATGCCGGACACCGCGTCTGACTGGCTGAAGATTGCAGGAATTGTTGTCTTCTCCTCTGTGCTTGCCTTCTCCTGCTTTCAGCACGGTATCAGGGTTCTGGGTGCTCCGGTGGCCGGTGTTTTCCTCTATCTCATGCCGCCCTTTTCCATCCTGTTTGCCAGTCTGTTTTTGGGTGAAAGCCTTGAGTCCTTTCATCTGGCCGGCATTGTTCTGGTCATGGGCGGGGTCATTCTGGCAACATTCCAGACCTCGGTCCTGCGCTGGCGTCCAGCCAAAACCGGATCATAAATCCTGATTTCAAATCCACCGCAGTGGTGCTACCTTGATGTTTTGCGAATGGATACCAGATATCAGAGTCTGTTGACATGCAGGATTTGGAGCGTGGTTTGCGGGAAAATGGTTCAGTTTCAGGAGTGAAATCGCAGGACGAGCAAACTCTTGCACGACTTTGCGATGCCCGGACGGACCATTTTCACCCAATACTTCGATTGCTGCGGAGCTTGTCGCTGAATGTTGAAAATGCCCGTGATACATGGCCATCACTTGCGTTTTAACCTGTTCAGCAGCAAAATCCGTGTCGCGTCACGCCTCAAACCTGATTGTCCAAAGGCCCTGGTTTGACAAGGAGTATGAACATGAAAGAACGGTCGGCAAAATTTCAGATTGGTCAGGTCGTACGGCACAGGATTTTCCCCTTCCGGGGTGTCGTTTTCGATGTTGATCCGGAATTCTCAAACACGGAAGAATGGTGGAACTCCATACCCGCAGAAATCCGCCCGAACAGGGATCAGCCTTTTTATCATCTTTTCGCCGAAAATGACGACACGGAATATGTCGCCTATGTTTCGGAGCAGAATCTTCTGGTTGATGACAGCGAAGCGCCTTTGCGTCATCCCCAGGTGGTCAATGGCTTTGATCTGGCAGCACGCGGCCTTTACCGGCCCAAAATGCAGATGACGCATTAATCGAAACAGATCATGCGGAAATGCATTTCAGAGCCTTCATTTCCCCACAGGTTTCCGTTATGAAACAGGCCGACATAGCCCTGTAGGGTTGTTTTTTGACATGCGAGGACTGAAACGAAATGCTTGAAATGCTAAGAAACGGCGCGAAAACATGGGTCGCCAAGGGCTTGTTTATCCTTCTTGTCGGCTCGTTTGCCATATGGGGTGTGTCACATTCCATGATCACGGGCACGTCTGACGCCGTGATAACGGTGGGTGATCAGAAAATTGACAGCCGTGCATTCCGTATGGCCTATGAGCAACAGGTTTCGATTTTGTCCCGCTCGTTCGGAACACAGCTGACAAGCGAACAGGCACGCGCCTTCGGGGTGGACCAGCAGGTCATATCCCAGCTGGTGGCAGGCGCATCCCTTGACCAGCTTTCGGATTCCATGAATCTCGGCCTGTCGAAAGGTCGCCTTGCGCAGATCATATCCGAAGAGCCGGCATTTCGCGCTGTCAACGGTCAGTTTGATCGCAACCTGTTTCAAAATCGCCTTCAAAACGCTGGACTGACAGAGCGTGATTACATTGACAGCCAGAGCAAGGCCGCTGTACGCAGCCAGATTGTCGATGCTGTGGCCGATGGTTTCAAGGCCCCGGAAACCCTGGTCAAGGCATTGACCCAGTACGGGAATGAAACCCGTTCCGTTGATTACCTTTTGCTGTCCTTTGCCAATATTGATCCGGTGAAGGCACCTGCAAACGACGTTTTGGCGGTATGGTTTGAAAAGAACAAGGCACGTTACCGCGCACCGGAATATCGCACATTTTCCTACGTGAAGCTTGAACCATCAGACATTGTTGACCCGGCACTTGTCACCGACGATGCGGTGAAAGAAGAATACGAAAAGCGCAAGAATACCTATCGCACCCCGGAAAAACGCACAATCGAGCAATTGACCTTTGCATCCAAAGCCGATGCAGATGCCGCCGCCGCAAAGCTTGCAGCCGGCACGCCATTTGAACAACTGGTCACTGACGCCGGCAAAACGGCCAGTGACGTGCTTCTGGGCGATTTTTCCAGGAATACCGTGCCGGATACAAAAATTGCCGATGCCGCCTTTGCCGTGAAGGCCAATGGCGGAACGACAGGCGCAATCGAAGGTTCCTTCGGGCCTGTCATCCTGCGCATTTCCAACATTGTCCCGGAAACCACAAAGGGCTTTGACGAGGTCAAGGATTCCATCCGCAAGGATCTGGCTCTGGGGCTTGCCAGTGAAGAAGTGCTCAATGTTCATGACAAGTTTGAAGATGCGCGTGCATCCGGTGCCACCCTTGCAGAGGCCGCAGCGCAATTCAAGCTGAAGGCTGTAACCATTGATGCCGCAGACAAAACGGGGCTCGACAAGGCTGGCGTTGCCATAAAGGGCCTGCCGCAGTCGGCTGAGCTTTTGTCGGAAGTGTTCAAGAGTGAAGAAGGCGTGGAAACAAATCCGGTCAATATCGGCAATGACGGCTATATCTGGTTTGATGTCTCCGATATCATACCGGAACGTGACCGCACGCTTGATGAAGTCAGGGACAAGGTTGTTGCAGACTGGACGCTGGAGCAGCAGAAAACTGCCCTTGCAGCCAAGGCCGCAGAAATCGTCACAGCCATCAGGGGCGGCAAAAAACTGGCCGACTTTGCCACCGATATGGGGCTTGTCGTAGAAACAAAGTCCGGCATAAAGCGCACGACCGAAGATCCCGTTCTCTCGAAGGCCGCCATTGCCGGGGCTTTTGACGGACCGTTGGGATATGTTGCCAATGCCGAAGGCGTGGACGGCGATGGCCAGATCATTGTGTCGGTAACGGAAGTCAATACCGAGGCTACAGGCGATGTTCTGGCAGACCAGGCAGGGCAGATCACAGGGCTTGCAAATGCCGCAGGCGATGACATCCTGGACCAGATGGTCGAGCAGCTGAAAAATGAATATGGCGTTTCGATGAACCGTGACCTTGCCAATTCGGCCATGGTGCGTTGAAGGCTGACCGGGGGATCCATGTCTGAGCTGAAACCTTTCATCGCAAGGCTTGCCAATGCCGAGCCCCTTGAGCGTGATGCAGCCCGTCAGGCTTTTGATATCATCATGTCCGGTGAAGCCACCCCGTCACAAATCGGCGGATTTTTGATGGCCCTTCGGGTACGTGGCGAGACGGTGGATGAAATCGTGGGAGCCGTCAGCTCCATGCGGTCGAAAATGTTGACGGTTTCGGCCCCGGACGATGCTGTGGATATTGTCGGCACAGGCGGTGACGGCACAGGTACCTACAATATCTCGACCCTCGCGGCCCTGATTGTTGCCGGAACAGGCGTAACCGTTGCCAAACATGGCAACCGTGCACTGTCGTCCAAATCCGGTGCCGCAGATGCCCTGATGGCGCTTGGTGTCAAACTGGACATCACGCCTGATGCGATTGGAAAATGCATTGCCGAAGCCGGTATCGGTTTCATGTTTGCGCAATCGCATCATCCCGCCATGCGCCATGTAGGTCCGAGCCGGGTTGAACTGGGAACACGCACAATCTTCAACATGCTCGGACCGCTTTGCAATCCAGCAGGTGTCAGGCGCCAGCTTCTTGGCGTATTCGCACCGCAATGGATCGTGCCGCTGGCAGAGGTACTGCGGGATCTGGGCACCACCAGCGCCTGGGTCGTTCATGGCGATGGTATGGATGAAATCACCACCACCGGGATCACCCATGTCGCGGCACTTGAAAACGGCACGATCAGGACTTTCGACCTGACTCCTGCCGATTTCGGCTTGCCTGTCGCCAGGATCGGTCAATTGAAGGGTGGTGATGCGGCGGTCAATGCCAAGGCGCTCAGCGATGTTCTGGGCGGGGACAAAAACCCCTATCGCGATATTGCCCTTGCCAATGCGGCTGCATCGCTGATTGTGGCCGGAAAGGCGAAGACCCTGGCCGAGGCGATGGAACTGGCAGCACGATCGCTGGATACGGGAGCAGCAGGATCTGCGCTCGAACGGCTGATTGCTGTTTCCAATTCCGTCAATTGACGCTATATTTTCCGTCCGCCCGGACCCTCAAAGCTGTTTGTGACCGCATGGCGAGGCGAGGAGACCATGCTGGTCTGCAACAAGGGGTTCAAAGAGCAAGACAAGATGACCGATATCCTGAAAAAAATTGAAGCCTACAAGCGGGAGGAAATCGCAGCTTCCAAGGCGCGTATCTCGCTGGCAGACCTGAAGGCCATGGCGGCAGGCCAATCGGCACCGCGCGGATTTCTGTCTGCATTGCGCCAGAAAAAACAGTCCGGTGATTATGGCCTGATTGCCGAAATCAAGAAGGCGTCGCCTTCCAGGGGCCTGATCAGGGCGGATTTCGATCCGCCATCCCTGGCACAGGCCTATGAACGCGGCGGCGCAGCCTGCCTGTCCGTTCTGACGGATATGCCCAGCTTTCAGGGCGCACCCGAATTTTTGACGGCCGCCCGGCACGCCTGCGCCCTGCCTGCCCTGCGCAAGGATTTCATGTTCGAGACCTACCAGATCCATGAAGCCCGTGCCTGGGGTGCAGATGCCATCCTTCTGATCATGGCAAGCCTCTCGGATGATGATGCCATGCGACTGGAGGATGAGGCCTTTTCATTGGGGATGGATGTTCTGGTTGAAGTTCACGATGCGGCAGAAATGGAACGCGCCTTGCGGCTGACATCACCGCTGGTCGGTATCAACAATCGCAACCTGCGCACATTTGAGGTCTCCCTCGCCACCTCGGAAAATCTGGCAGGCATGGTCCCGTCAGAGCGGTTGCTGGTGGGCGAAAGCGGCATATTCACCCATGCAGATTGCCGGCGGCTGGAAGTTGCGGGTATTTCCACCTTCCTCGTCGGCGAAAGCCTGATGCGCAAAGCCGATGTCACGGCGGCAACACAGGCGCTGCTGACCGGAACGGACACAGTGATGGCCGCAGAATGAGCGATATGCCTGTTCTGCCCGATGGGCCGGTGCTGACACATCTGAATGCACAAGGCGAAGCCCGTATGGTTGATGTCGGGGACAAGCCGGAAACCGAACGTGTGGCCGTCGCCGAAGGCTTTGTACGCATGAACCCGGCCACCCTTTCGCTCATCCGTGAAGCCTCTGCCAAAAAGGGCGATGTGATCGGCACAGCCCGGATCGCGGGCATGATGGCCGCCAAGCAAACATCCAGTCTCATTCCGCTGTGCCATCCGCTGATGCTGACCAAAGTCTCGGTTGATATCACCGAAGAGACAACCTTGCCCGGGCTTCGGGTCGAGGCACTCGCCAAGCTCACCGGCAAGACAGGTGTGGAGATGGAAGCCCTGACAGCCGTGTCCGTTGCCTGCCTGACGATCTACGATATGGCAAAGGCTACAGACAAGACCATGGAAATCGGCGGTATCCGGCTTCTGTCGAAGACCGGTGGCAAGTCCGGCCCGTTCACCAACCCGGACAAGGCATCATCATGGCTTTGATGCCTGTGGAAGACGCTTTGCAGCGATTGCTGGCCGGAACAAAGGCTATCACAGAAACCGAGCCTGCAGACCTGCATTCTGCTTCTGGCCGCGTGTTGGCGGAAGATGTGGCTGCCCGCCTCACCCACCCGCCATTTGATGCCTCCGCCATGGACGGCTATGCCTTGCGCCATACCGACATTGCCACAATCGGCTCGGTCGTTGAAGTGATCGGCACATCGGCTGCCGGTCACGCTTTTTCCGGAACGGTTGAAGCCGGTCAGGCCGTGCGCATTTTCACCGGTGCGCCGGTGCCGCAAGGTGCTGATACCGTATTGTTGCAGGAGGACGCCGAACGAATGGATAGCCATCACATTCGCACAGCATTCGTGCCTGACAAGGGTCGGCACATACGCCCTGCCGGTCAGGATTTCCGCCTGGGTGAAACGGTACTCAAACGCGGCACAGTGCTGGACTTCGGGCAGCTGACCGTGGCAGCAGCGATGAACCATCCCGCATTGTCCGTCTATCGCCAGCCGCGTATTGCCATTATCGCCACAGGAGACGAGCTTGTTTTCCCCGGTTCTGTCCCCGGCCCGGACCAGATCATTGCCTCCAACACCTTCGGCATTGCAGCGCTGGCGAGAAATGCCGGTGCCTCGATCCTTGATCTGGGTATTGTCGGTGATGACCGGACCCTGATTGCGCAAGCTGTTCAAAAGGCAGTGGATGCCAGGGTCGATATTCTGGTCACGCTTGGTGGTGCTTCCGTGGGGGATCACGATCTGGTCCAGTCCACCCTGACCGGTCTTGGAATGGTGCTGGATTTCTGGAAAATAGCCATGCGTCCGGGCAAACCGCTGATGGTCGGACGCCTGGGCAACATGCGGGTTCTGGGCCTGCCCGGAAATCCGGTTTCCAGCCTTGTCTGCGGTATCCTGTTTCTGGAGCCGCTGCTGTTTCATATGCGGCACCAGAGCCCGAAAAGCCGGACTGTCACGGTGTCCCTTTCCGGTGCCTTGCCGGACAATGACCAGCGGCAGGATTATATCCGTTCCACGCTGGTGCAGGAACCGGATGGAAGCCTGACCGCTTCTCCCTTCGCCAAGCAGGATTCCTCCATGATGAAGATTTTTTCCAATGCCGGGTGTCTGGTCATCCGCCCGCCCTTTGCGCCGGCCATTTGCGCAGGCGAGCGCTGTGAAGCCATCCTCCTGAAACCTGCGGTTCCACGGGTCTGAAACCTTACAGACCTGAAAGTGCCAGGTCTTCGGCCTGTTTGCGCAGGTCATCACCAAACACAAGCATGGTTGCGGTCTCGCGTGCAGCAGCAGCCAGCAACAAGGGTTGCAGCGCCTCCAGCCTGTCCAGCCGTTCCGCATGCCAGCCATAGGCCCGGCCAATGCCGATAAAGTCCGGCGTGAAAAGATCAACACCGAGCGGCGGAATGTTCCGCGACTGCATGTAATATTTGATTTCGCCATAACCGCCATTATCGTGCAGCAACAGGATCACCGGGGTTTTGGCTTCGATGGCAGATGCCAGTTCGGCGATGGAAAATTGCACGCCGCCATCGCCCGCCAGGATCACGACCGGCCTGCCCGGAGCCGCAAGCGCAGCACCGATGCCGGCAGGCAGCCCATAACCCAATGTGCCATATCCGGTAGCAGAATTGAACCATGCGCCCGGTGTCATGGCCGCAAAGCCGTTATTGCCGGAATAGACGAGCTGGGTGGAATCCCCCGCCATCACCACATCCTCCAGCGTATCCCGGACCCGGTTGAGGATCAGGAGGTCACCCAGCATGGCTGGCGACAGGACAAGGCCATTCTCGCCATAGACTTTGGCAACCCGGTCAACCCCGTTGCGCACAGCCGGATGCACAGCCTGCAGCAGCCGCTCGACACAATCTTTCGCATCACCTGCCATGGCGATTTCGGCAGGCCACCCGCGCATGATCTGCTGCGGATCAAGGTCAATCCGGATCAACCGCCCGCGAAATTCAAACAGGCCATCCTCATACATATCATAATCTGTTGGCCCCAACTCCGTACCGACAGCCAGCACCACATCCGCCCCCGCAATCAGCGCCCGTGTGGAGCGCATGGAGGCGGAAACGGAAACGCCAAGCGGATGGTCAGGTGCCAGAATACCACGGGCGTTGATGGTCATGACCAGCGGCGCATCCAGTGCCTCGCACAGGGCTTCCAATGCCGCAGCAGCCTGTCTTGCACCACCACCGGCAAGGATCAGCGGAGACTGCGCGGTATTGAGCAAGGAGGCCGCTGCTTCAATTTCTGTCTTGTTTGCGACCGGCCGCGCAATGCGGGTAACACGTTGCGGAAGCGGCAGATGACCGGCGGAAGCCAGCATGACATCAATCGGCAGTTCGATATGCACCGGACGCGGACGGGCGCTGTCGAACACGGCAAAGGCCCGCGCAAGCGTCGGAGCCAGATCCTCCGGCGTATGAACCGTATGGCTGAAAGCCGAAACCTGCGCAATCAGTGCTTGCTGGTCGGGCAGTTCGTGCAACCAGCCCTGCCCTGATCCCATGCGGCCATGAGGGTTGACCGTTGAAATCACCAGCATGGGAATGGAATCGCCATAGGCCTGTCCCATGGCCGTGACAATATTGGTCATTCCAGGGCCGGTAATGATAAAGCAGACGCCCGGCTTGCCGGACACCCGCGCATAACCATCGGCCATAAAGCCGGCACCCTGTTCATGCCGCGGCGTTACATGACGTATCGCCTGCCCGGCCAGACCCCTGTAAAGTTCCACCGTATGAACGCCCGGAATACCAAACACCGTATCCACACCATAAAGCTCCAGCAATTTCGTCAGATACATGCCCGTGCTGATCATGGTGTTTCCGGCTCCCGTTGTTTTACAGATGTATAACAAGACCTCGAACATTCGGCAACTGCCTGTTTCCATTCCGGGTCTTGCGATCAAAGCTTGTCCGAGGCAAGTTCAAAGGAGAAAGCTGAAAGGAAACGAGCCATGACAACAACAGATCATCAGGCGCTGATTGTCCATTATTCGGATATTCAACGGCCCGATACGGATAGCTATACCAACAGCACAGAACTGCTCAGCATAGGTTCTGCATTTTCCGCGCATTTTCAGTTCCAGCGGCTTGGCATCCATCATGAATTGCTCCCTCCCGGTCGCCGGACATCCTTTCCTCATGCGGAAAAAACCGAGGAAGAATTTGTCTATGTGATTGAAGGCACACCCGATGTCTGGATCAATGGCCATCTCTACAGACTTCGTCCGGGCGATGGCGTCGGTTTCCAGCCGGGAACAGGCATAGCGCACAGCTTTCTCAACAATACCGAAACGGACGTGCGTCTGCTGGTCGTCGGCGAGAAAAACCGTGCCGACAACCAGATCAACTATCCGCTCAATCCTGAAGAAAATACCCACAAAGGCCATCGCTGGTGGCGTGACGCACCGAAACAGGAGCTTGGTCCGCACGATGGCCTGCCACTTTCGTAAGCATCGCCTTGTGCTGTGATTCGCTTGAACAACCCGCGATTTCCGCTTTTCAGGAACTGACAGCCATTCACCACCTCCTAAAAGCATGATTTTACCCCGATACGTTGCCGAAAAACCGCATAAAATGCGGATTTCACGAAAAAAGCCGTCCGGCGACGTCTTTAACCGTATCTTAGAGGCTTGCAGAACACATATGGAACATATAGTGTATGTTCTGGATTTGTTTCATTCATCTCAAGGAAAACGCCACCATGCTGACCCGCAAGCAACAAGAATTGCTGATGTACATTCATGAACGCATGAAAGAGTCCGGCATCCCCCCATCTTTTGATGAAATGAAGGACGCACTGGATCTGGCGTCCAAGTCCGGTATTCATCGTCTGATCACGGCGCTGGAAGAACGGGGTTTCATTCGCAGACTTCCCAATCGTGCCCGTGCCCTGGAAGTCATCAAGCTGCCCGAACCCTATCTGGCACCAAACCAGCGGCGCGGTTTCTCGCCCAGTGTCATTGAGGGCAGTCTTGGCAAGCCTCTGCCCGCGCCTGCCACAAACATAAAAGCATCAAACGACGACGGTCGCAGTGTGTCCGTGCCGGTCATGGGCCGCATTGCAGCCGGTGTTCCGATCTCAGCCATTCAAAACATTACGCATGATATTTCCGTTCCTGCCGACATGATTGGAACAGGCGAACATTACGCGCTGGAGGTCAAGGGGGATTCGATGATTGAAGCCGGCATTTTTGACGGTGACACGGTGATTATCCGCAATACGAGTTCGGCCAATCCCGGCGAAATCGTTGTTGCTCTCGTCGATGATGAAGAGGCCACACTCAAGCGGTTCCGCAAGAAGGGCGCGTCCATCGCGCTGGAAGCGGCCAATCCGGCCTATGAAACCCGTATTTTTGGACCAGACCGCGTCAAGATACAGGGCAAGCTGGTAGGGCTCATCCGTTCCTATCATTGATGTCCGGGTCAACATCCTCATAGCTGTTGCTCTTCCAGTCATAGGACCGGTGCAATGTCCAGGGGCGTTCTTGTCCGTCCATTGCACCGGTCATTGACCAGCCCTGTCGCAGGGGCAAGATTTCAGGCATGATCGCGAGTGCGCCGTGACGGCGTAAAAAACTGCCACTGATCAGTTTCGTTCCGTTCCGGCATCTCGAAAAGGGTAGCCGGACCGGCGTGATCACCAGATCGGCCATTTCGCAGGCAAGATCCAGAAATGACGTGTCATCAAGCGTGATGACCGTCCTGGCATTCAGGACTTTGGTCACACACCATTGCCGGTCTGCGCAGGCAAATTGATGATTTTCAGCAGCGTCCAGCGCAGCCCGGATCGAAGCTCCGGCAAGGGTGGCTTGCTCTTGCGTCAGCGTGACGTAGCGCGCATTGTCCGGCTTTTCGAGCGGTATGGGCGCAACGAAGTTTGGCCCGCTATGCCTCGTTTCTGCAAGGGCATATTGCCATTGCTGGAAGATAAAGCCGGATGGCCGCGCACGGTTGGAATGGAACCCGTCTGCCTGCAAGGCTGCTACCAGTCTTCCATCTTCGGATACGAGCAATATGGGCAGGCGCGCAGGTCCGCTCCTCCACTCGGTAGCGCAAACCAGCAAAAATGCGACAAAAGCGATGATACCAAGCCGCGTTCTTGCAAGACAGGCAAGCACCAGAAACAGGCTCGCCACTGGCAGGAACCATGCGGACGGCTGACCGGTCATGATTTCACCGCCCCAGCCACGAATATATCCTGCAATACCGATGGTGATGTCTATGCCAAATCCCATCACCTTCAAGGGAGCATATTCAAGTCCAAAAGGCATTGCCACCATGGAAACAACGGCTGCAGGCATGACGATGAAGGAAACAACGGGCATGGCCGCCAGATTGGCAGGCAGCCCATAGGTGGCAATTCGGTGAAAATGCTCAATCGAGAAAATCATCGTTGAAAATCCGCCGATTGCCGATGTCAGGACAATTCCGCCGAAAAATCGTGAGACTGTGTTCAGTGCCGGATAGAACGGAAGGCCGGAAAAAACGGCTTTCCGTTTGCGGACGTTTTCGCCACCAGCCATAACCTGCCACAAGCGCCAGGGTAGCAGAAAAGGACATCTGAAAGCTGGGGCCCATGACGGAAGCAGGGTGGAAAACCAGAATGATCAACGCCGAAAGGGCAACATTGCGCAGGCTTATCGAAGGACGATCCACCAGCACGGCCCCCAGAATGACCGCCATCATGATAAAGGCCCGTTGTGCCGACACCGCCCCGCCAGAAATCATGAAATAGGCACCAAGTGCAACAAGTGCGCCAGTGGCCGCCCATTTTTTCGTGTTGAACCTGTGTGTGACTGATTGCGACAACGAAAATATCACGCGCAGGCTGACAAAGAAAATACCGGCAGCCAGCGCCATGTTCAAACCCGATATGGCAATGATATGGGCGCAAATACCATGGCTTCGTGGTCAGCGGCTGCTGGGTTGTTTTTAATCCTGCGTTAAGGCGTTTTCTGGGCAATCGAAGGGACGGTTTTTGGGAAACGACGGTTTTGTTTTTTTGGCCTATTAATGTACCTTTCCTTCAGAAATAGAAACACACTTCTTCTTTAGTTTTCTTCTTCTTGAGATCACAAGAGAGTTTAGGGGATCGTACAAGTGGTATCAGAGCTAGTTATCTACAGATCTAAGGAGCGCAGAGATGACGAGGTATGGGGAATCGACATCGCAAGCTGACGGAAGGTCCTCTGTGAATGTGGACATCGCCTACACCGGAACGCCGAGGGTAATGGGTGAGGCGGCGATCAATGCTTCCGTCCCTATGTTGTCCAAGCTTAACTATCCTCTGTGGGCTATGAGGATGGAGGTTATATTGGAAGCATATGGTTTGCTGGGAGTGATTGAAGATGAGAATGTGTCGAGAAAGTTAGATCGCCGAGCCATGGTAGTAATCTACAGTGCTGTGCCGGAGGATGTGCTGGCACAACTTGATAACAAATTGACGGCGAAAGAGACATGGGAGTCTCTACGCACAATGAACGTGGGAGTGGAATGCGTCAAGAAAGCAAAGATCCAAACGCTCAAGCGTGAGTATGAGATGCTCACGATGCGGGAGGAAGATTCTGTCGCCGACTTCGCTGCGAAGCTCACTAGGTTAGTAGCGCACATGCGGAGTTTGGGAGAGAAGAAGGCATCATAGTCTCTAAGCTACTACGTGCGACACCAGCGAAATATGACCCTATCACGTCATCCATAGAGCAATTTGGGGATCTAGACACAATGACTTTGGATGAAGCTATTGGTTCTCTCAAGATCCATGAAGATAAACTCCGAGATCATGAAGAAGAAAGGGAAGATTGAGCGTTCTTGGCCTCAGTGAAAGGCAAGAGCAAAGAGCGTCATCGTGGACATGAAGGGGAGCGTGAGAAGAAGGATCGTGACAAGGTAAAATGTTTCAACTGTCATCGTTATGGGCATTATGCAGCTGCTTGCCGCAGCAGCGACGATGAAGATGAGACGTCTTACCTTGCTGAAAAGGAGGAGAAATTTGAGAGTGCTCTCCTGTAAGCAATGGTGGAAGATTGCCCAACACATGATTAAGAGGTTGATTGCTAGGTTATTTTTAATCCTGCGTTAAGGCATTTTCTAGGCAATCAAAGGGACGGTTTTTGGGAAACGACGGTTTCGTTTTTTTGGCCTATAAATGTACCTTTCCTTCAAAAATAGAAACACACTTCTTCTTTAGTTTTCTTCTCCTTGAGATCACAGGAGAGTTTAAGGGATCCTACAGTGGTAGCCCTCACGATGCCCACAGCGACGAGCTCTGGGTCCTCCGTCTCTGCTTGCTTCTTCAGACCCTCCATGCCATGAGGAAGAGAGTTCTGGGCGTCTGCTTCAGACACCAAGTACATCTCTCTCTCTCTCTCTCATGCTGAAGGATATTATTGCCTTTCCTGGTTTTGTGCAGAGCGCTAGGAGGAAGAGTAGGAAGATCCCCTCGAGGGTGGAACATTGGGATCCGAAAGGTGAATTTGGCTGACGACTGCTTGGTGGAAACCACTCTGTCTGCCTCTATCATCAAAATCCATCGAGATGAGGTAATTCTAATCTCTCTCTACCGCTCCACGACACGTTTTACGAACGGACAGACGAAATCTTGAATGTCAGGTGTGGGAGCTGCCGTATGGCGCTAGAATTATCGCTACATCGGATCTTACGAGCGTGGAGGCCTTCTCCTTGGGTGATCATTTTCTGGGCATTCAGGGCCATCCGGAATACACCAAGGATATCTTGCTCAACCTCGTTGACCGGCTTGCGAGCCAGAATCTACTACAGGTTTGGGGATTAAAAGATATATTTCTTCGTGCTCGTCCTAGACTTTTTATGACTCTTTAACGAGGACTCGATGTGTTTGCAAGGAGATTTTGTGGAGGATGTAAAGGAGAACATCCGGGCCGCCGACCCTGACAGGAAATTATGGCTGAGCATCTGCAAGAGCTTCCTCAAGGGTAGATAGACCTGGAGCCGAGGATCAAAATAGTTCCTCAATCCTTTGATTGTTGTAGCTGCAAGTCACGCACAGAGGGAAAAATAGAATTACCATCCCTCCCAGAGGGTTCAGTAGATTTCGAATATTGACTAAGTTATTGGGCTAATAACTCTTAAGATGCCTCCTTGTCGCTGGAGGGTGAACACCAAAAGAAATAGAGCAACAATGAAAAATAAATAGACTGTCGACTAAAAGAAACAACAAAAAAACACATCTTGCACAGTTTTCATCGACATGTCCATCAATTCCGTGAGATAGAAGAGGCAGTGAAGGCTCAAAAATATTTTTCACGTGCAATTTAGACAAGAGAGCATGGAATGGTGATGGTAGTGCCTTGGTTAGAATATCAGCTTACAGATATCTCCACTTGATTGGCAAGAGCTCGACTACACTCTCAAGTACCTTATCCTACACAATATGACAGTCGATTACTCTATGCCTTATGCATTCATCAAGTACAGGATTAGAGGCACTTTGCCTCATAGCTTGGCTATGACAGAGGAGGTTTGTGATGAATCAAACAAATTTCCAAAGTGGTGTCCACTAGAGCTTTATATTCTGCTTTGGTAGAAGGTCGTGAGACAGTAAGTTGCTTCTTACATTTCCAAGAGATTCAAGTGACACCAAGCAAGGTGCAAAAACTTGTTATAGATCTTTGTGAATCATGACATGGAGCCCAGTCTACATCAAAGACTGCCTCCACCTTCAGCTCTAAGGTTTTGGAGAAAAAGCTCTTATCTATGTGAAGATTTGACATACAACATTATGATATTTCTACTACCTTGCCAATATTTTTATTATATCTCATTCTTTAAGTCAATCTCTTCAAAAATTGAGGGTGAATGATCCTATTTTGACCACGCAATCATCTTCGAGGACTTCATGTGGTAATTAATATTTGATCTTTTGAAGATCTTGTGGTTACGGTTTGTATGTCATAATCAAAAGATGGTCCTCCATCCACAATATGTCTTTAGTGTCTCAAGTCAAAGGATCATGTAGAAAAATGTGAGATAAATACACTTGATTAATAATTAGGCATAGTATCATTCATTGATGAAAACATGGACTACATTACAAACATCACACGAGAATAATAATAATAAAGAAATTTTATTTTGATAAATATAAAAGGAGATAAATGGAAGTATGATTAGCTTGTAAGCCACATACTATCCATCACCATTTTCTTGATGATGTCCTTAAATGATAGAGTAATAATGTTTATGAGCTTTTTTTGTTCCACTTTGAGTTGAGACTTCATACTTTGGTAGAGCACATACGCTTGCTCCACCATTGGTGTAACCAACTTCAACAACTTTGGTAAATATGACACTAACATCATTAAGGTTCGACCATGAATTGACACTTGCTTTATTTGTAGTGCCCATGATTTATGTAATAGTGGAGACGACATAGATGCCACCAAAAGACATGCCAACAACAACACCAAATGGAGTGCCCTTGACATCATTGGAGGAGGCTACTACCTTGATGCATGAGTCAATTTTCAAGTGCATCAAAGCACATCGAAAGATAACATGCCTGGTGGGGAGCCCACATCCATTATGAGAATTGATTGCACATAGGGTCAAAAACTCTTCTAATGAAATATTTGTCAACATCAATGGCCTAGTTCAAATGAAAATTTTTCATGATTTTTGTGCTTTTTTTCTAATATTTTTCCTTTCACTTCTAGGTTTATAAATAGGCACGAACATTTAGGGAAAGAGGAGGGAAATTTTGGATTCATATTATGAGTGTAGCAACTTCCGAGGAAGATCCCTCCTCCACCTCTCGCAGCTATGATAGGGCCATAAAGAGCTGGCACCGTTGCTGAGAGGAATAGACTCCCCCACCTCCACCATGTTGACCATCCCCTACAACTTGTCATTGTTGTCCTCGTGAGGTTGACTTGCACAATCCGTCACATATTGCAAGAATTTCTTGACACACTGTTGTACTACTTGTACCACCATCACTTAGGTCACGTTACCTTAAACCGCGATGCCTATGCATGTATGTGATGCACTATTACATAGGCATATGCAATGAGATAGTTGGATCCACGACTATCTCTATGAAGCGCTTGTGCACTGTGCATGGAATTAAAAATTATTGTCGTGCTCCTCCTCTCTCATATCTTTATGCACACAGCCATGTTCTTATGCCCATCATCTTCCTCCACCTCCACACCAAATGTTCACTCTAACCATCCTTATGATTTCCTTCAATACCTTTGACTAGGTGATACATCACAATAAAATACTGTGATGACAAGAAAAAAAATCCAAGAAATGGCTCTCAAAGCTCTCCCTCTTATCATTAGGGAAGTCCTAGTGACGCTTCCAAGAATCTTCTTGGTACACATCTCTTAGAAATTCTCTCAAGCTCCCTTTCACATGATTCCTCAATAGGAGGAGTTTGCTTGTATTTATAGGCCAGCAGGGGAGACCTAAGAGGTCTCACATGATGGATATTATGTGGCCTATAAGCCAATCACACTTTCATGTATCTTATTTATGTTCATTGAAATAAAATTTATTCATTATCATTCTTGAGTGATGTTTGCAATGAAGTCCATGAGCATGTTAAATGACTAAGTGAATTATGATGAGATCATAATATAGTGATCACTAGTCTTTAAACATATGTTCTAAACATTCCTATTCGTAGGATATTCGATAAGGACATCGAATTATCCGGAAAGAATAGCACTATGTAATCCATCTCATATGATGAGTATGGCTAATCATATAGCCATCGGTGTGTAGACACTAAGGATAGATAGTGGGTGCTCTTTGGAGAAAGAGTTCACTGAATTGATCCGTATGAATCCCTGAATGGCATTATACCTAACTGTCAATCAGTTTGATTCATGTCATGGTTGTGTATGTGGTCCTTTGACTTGAGACATTAAAGACATCTTGTGGATGGATGATCATGTTTTGATTATGACTTACAAATCCCTAGTCACGAGATATCTAAAACTTCATATATTAGATACGACATGAAATCCACGAAGATGATTGTGTGATCAAGATGTGATCATCCACCCTCAGTATTTGAGGATATTGACTCAAAGGAATAAGATGTGATGAAATCCTTGGCCAAGGTAGTAGAAATATCAGAGAAAGAGTTCTCGATGATTTCTACACGCATCAGTACTAACTTGAGTGACCGATTAGGGTTTGATAGTTGACCATACCCTAAGTCATTCATGAGTCTAATGTGGATGAAGGATTATACATACATGGTAATCGATGACGGGAAGGTTCCATAAGTGAGTTCTTACATACTCCATATCTCCTAGTATACGTGGTGTAGCTTGGCACCCAATGGGCTAGCAACTCAACCTATCGATTGGGTTAAATCGATCATTGATTAATTAATCAATATGTAGATGTGGATAATTAATTAAGGTTGACCAATAAGGTGTTATTTGGTCTATAGAGTTATTAACTAGTGAGATATATGGACCTAGAGGGTCACATACATTAGGTTTATGGATGTTGGTAGATATAGACATAATGATAAGGGTTTTTATGAAAAAACCTCATACCAAATGTCTATAAATAGGGGGAGGACGACCAAAACTGAAGGTGCCCATGCAAGCCTTGTGGGAATTCTCTCCATTCTTCTCTTTCTCTCTTGGTGAAGAGCTTTGAAGAGGAGATCCAACCATCTGAAGACCGTGTGGATACAGCTAGAGGCTAGACACTTGAATAGCGTCAAGAACTCCTTCAAGGAAACTTGTAAGTATGTTTTCTCATTCATACTAGATGATAGGATCATCTGTTCTTGGTGGCTTGATATTTTGAATGTATGATTCAATTTTTTTCCGCTGCATTTGATGTTTTGATCAAAATTTCAGAAAGTTATTGACCTC
>CBDFGT010000020.1:0-9505 GCA_965247225.1 Rhizobiaceae bacterium
GTCCGTTTCTCGTGACATTCAGATACGCAACGGACTGAAATAAACCCGACAGAAAAATGCGACTTTACGGAAGCCCTGAAAAGTGCGTGGCCCTGCGCGCCAACTCCGCAGAAATCGCCAAAACAATGGCAGCCACCTCATCGGTTTGAACTTGATGCGCGGAAGCGTTTGCGAGGGTGTTGATGCACATGAACGCAACCACGGTCGCCTTGCGACGAGCCTCGAACGCTCATTCTGGCATTCCGACAGAAAGGAATGCGATAAACCCCATTGATTCATCAGATATGGACGTCAGGGCGCTTGCAGGTTTGGCGGCAGCGAAAGCGAACACAAGCATCGCGAACCACAAGGGAAATCGTGATTGTTTCATCTTCGCTCTTCTGATTTGGCGTAATGGGCCTCTCCCCGGCCAGGAATTGGCCAGGATGGCACGCGACAGGTGCCGCCGCCCGGGTCACTCGGTTGTAACGCCTGCGAAGACCTCTTTCGAAGCAATGGCTTCGGCCTTCGTTGCCTGGATCAGCTGATCGAGGTGGTTGGGCGGGCCATAAAGCGTGTAGAGCTTGAGCGATGTGTCGCCCGTATTGATCAGGTTATGCCGCGATCCGGCCGGCACGACGATGGCATCGTCACTCTTGATCCTGTGCATCGTGCCGTCGATGATGATCTGGCCCTTGCCCTTTTCGACCCGGAAGAACTGGTCGCGGTCCTTGTGCACTTCATCGCCGATGTCCTCGCCCGGCTTGAGCGACATCAGCACCAGCTGCAGATGTTTGCCGGTGTAGAGAACGTGCCGGAAATCGTCGTTCTTTTCGGCGAGATCCTCTATGTCGTCAACGAAACCCTTCACAGCTTTCTCCTTTTCGCGTGTAATCGTACTATTACAAGAAACGTTCCGAGGTGTTTTGGGTTCCTCGCGCATGGAACTTATTTTTCAAATCGACGTTTAATCCCTGATCAGGGATCCGGGAGGGATCAGAATATACTCAGATCTTTGATTTGAATTTGTTTCGCCATCCGTTTGATGATCTGGATCAATACGTCAGATCCCAGTCCGTGCGACGCTGGCGAAATACTACTTTCATGGCTGCGGCAAATGCGTCTGGACAGGCGGTCTTTTCTGGCTCCGACCCATTCGCCGCGCACCATCCCGGAAAGGGCAATGTGCCGATGGCGTCCCAGCAGACAATCCACTCCTTGGGCCTCAGCGGAGACGAAGCGAAAACGCGGCTGCTCGAAGAAGGCCCGAATGAGCTGCCAAAGCACAATCAGCGGACGGCGTTCAGAATCATCCTGGATGTCATTCGTGAGCCCATGCTTGCGCTCCTGCTCGGTGGCGGTGTCGTCTATCTGGCGCTCGGGGACGTCAAGGAAGCCATCATCCTGCTCGTCTTTGCATGCCTCTCCGTGCTGATTACCGTCGTTCAGGAAGCCCGCACAGAGCGCGTTCTTGATGCTTTGCGTGATCTGACAAGCCCGCGCGCGCTGGTCATTCGCGACGGAGAGCGCAAGCGGATTGCCGGACGTGAAGTCGTTCGGGGCGATGTGATCATGCTTGCGGAGGGTGATCGCGTGCCGGCCGATGCACGGCTTCTTTCGGCGCAGGATCTCCATGCCGATGAATCGCTTCTTACGGGTGAATCCGTTCCGGTGCGTAAGCGTGAAGCTCCAGGGAGCAAGGAAACCACCGCACGACCAGGTGGCGATGATTTGCCCTTCGTCTATTCCGGCTCGCTGATTGTTCGCGGGACGGGTGAGGCCGAAGTTCTGGCCACAGGGCCACGGAGCGAAATCGGCAAGATCGGCCAGTCGCTCGGCGAGCTTGAAACCGCCGCCCCGCATCTGCAAACCCAGACCAGAAAGCTCGTCACGATCTTCGCTCTGGTCGGCGCGGCCGTCAGCCTGCTGGTTGTCGCGCTCTATGGAACCCTGCGTGGCGGCTGGCTCGATGCAATCCTGGCGGGCATCGCCGTGGGCATGTCGATGCTGCCGGAAGAGTTCCCGGTTGTCCTTGCCGTGTTCATGGCGATGGGTGCGTGGCGCATATCGCAAGCCCGCGTGCTGACACGGCGTGCAAGTGCCATCGAATCACTCGGGTCGGCGACGGTCCTATGCACCGACAAGACAGGAACGCTCACTGAAAACCGGATGACGATTGCCGAACTTCGCCTGGCGGATGGTTCTGTGACAAGCGTCCAAGGCACCAAAGAGGTATTGCCGCCCTTGTTCCAGGGGCTCGTTGTTGTCGGCACGCTCGCCAGTGCGCCGGAGCCTTTCGACCCTATGGAGAAGGCGTTTCATGCTTTGGCGAAGAACGCAGGCCAGATATCGCCAAGCAGCAACACGCCTTCGCAATTGCTTGTCAAAGCCTATGCATTGCGACCCGAATGCCTGGCGATGTCGCATGTCTGGCAAGCCGGCGGTGATCGCGCATCGTTTGAAATCGCCGCAAAGGGCGCACCCGAAGCCATCGCGGATCTTTGCCGCCTCGATGCAAGCGCACGCCTGAATCTCACAGCATCGGTTGATGACATGGCGACGGCTGGTCTCAGGGTTCTGGGCGTCGCGCGTGCTTCGTTCGCCGGGAAGGCGCTACCCGAAACGCAACATGGCTTCGACTTCTCGTTTGTCGGTCTGGTGGGGCTTTCCGACCCCTTGCGCGACAGTGTTCCTGCAGCCATCCGGGAATGCAGGACCGCCGGAATCCGGGTGGTGATGATCACTGGCGACTACCCAGCGACCGCCCGGGCAGTCGCGCGCGCCGCCGGGCTCGACAGCGAAGACATTATCAGCGGAGAACAGCTCACAGCGCTCTCGGATGCCGACCTCGCGGTGCGGGTCAGAACGACGACGATTTTTGCGCGCATCATGCCCGAGCAGAAGCTGCGGATCGTCGGGGCACTGAAGGCCGATGGCGAGGTCGTCGCCATGACCGGAGACGGCGTGAATGACGCGCCATCGCTGAAGGCCGCGAATATCGGCGTGGCGATGGGCGGTCGCGGTACGGATGTCGCCCGGGAGGCCGCGTCCATCGTGCTGCTCGACGACGATTTCGGCTCAATCGTCACCACCATCCGGCTCGGCCGGCGCATCTACGACAATCTGCGCAAGGCCATGAGCTTCATTTTCGCCGTTCACGTACCAATTGCCGGGTTGGCACTGTTACCGCTCCTTTTTGGCTTGCCGATCCTGCTTGGCCCGGTGCATATCGCTTTCCTCGAGATGGTGATTGATCCCGTTTGCTCGCTCGTCTTTGAGGCCGAGACTGAAGAAGACGATGTGATGAGCCGGCCGCCGCGCGATCCCGCCGAGCCGCTGTTCTCCCGCTCCATGATTGTCTGGAGCCTCCTGCAAGGGGTTTTGGCCTTCGGGCTGGTCGCGACTATTTTTGTCGTCGCGCTTGATCGGGGAATGCCCGTCGATGAAGTCCGCGCACTGACTTTCTTTGCACTGGTCATGTCGATTGTGGCGCTCATTCTGGTGAACCGGTCAACCAGTGCGTCGATCCTTAAAGCGATCCGTCGCCCCAATCGGGCGCTGGCCATTGTTCTTCCCCTCGTTGTCCTGATGCTGGCAGCGACGCTGATCGTTCCATTCATCAGCAAACTGTTCCGTTTCGGACCGCTGCATGCCGACGATCTTCTGTTTACGCTCGGTTCCGGCGTCGTCGTGATGGTATTCCTTGAAGTCCTCAAGCCGCTTTGGCGAATGGCGTTCGATCGGCGGAGGCCCGATGCAATACTTGCAGGCGAAATGGCAGCGAACGTTCCGTACGCGGAGCGGGCACCATGACTGCGGTCTTGCTCCTCTCCGCGATTTCAGCGGTGATCCTGCTTCAGCGCGCAACCGGGATCGGCGTCGGGTTCTGGCGGGTTCGACATTATGGGTCGGCCGCGCCGCCGGTCTATAGCGACGCCCTCATGCCATGGGTCTAAAGCGTGCTGCGATCTTCCAGATTCGCTTGCTACGCTTCAAGTCCTTGTTTTTACGCATGTCGTTATCGCAAAACCGCTGCACGCTTTTGCGCAACACGTCTTAACAAGGTCCATACGCGATTTTGGCTGTCATGACTGCACGTTTCCTGCGCAATGCACATAAGCGTGCAGACCGAATTGCGGCTTACCCCCGCACGGCTGCGAGCCTGTCGCGCAGGTGACGCATTCCCCGCAAGACCAAACACTGCGCAGCGAGAAATCCTGCTGAAATGCCAAGTGCGCAAACGAAACAGAAATTACAATCTTTATATAAGAAAATCAATATTCTGTGAGAAGTACACGTTAGAGACATCATGCTCTATTGTGCCGGAGCATTGCCAAACAACAGTTTGGGCCTGCGTGGCAGTTTGAAGCTGTCTTCATTACCGGACGCCGAGCCCGGCGGTGAGACCCCCGTCGATCTTGTAGTCTCCCCCTGTCATGAAGCCCGCCCTTTCGGATGCCAGAAAGGCCACAAGACCGGCAATCTCTTCCGGCTCACCAATCCGCCCGACCGGATGTGCCTGCCCGAACCGTTTGAAGACGTCCTCCACATCGGCATTGCTGCCATCAAGGGTGCGGGCTGCCAGTTCCAGTATCGGGGTGCGAACCGAGCCGGGGGAAACGGAATTGACGCGGATGTTCTGTGCCGCATGATCCAGCGCCATGGCGCGGGTCAGCGCATGGATGGCGCCCTTGGTGGCCACGTAGGCGGCCACATTCTGCTGGCAGGCATGGCCCTGCACGGAGGAAATGTTGATAATGGAGCCTCCGCCACGCTTTTCCATATGCGGAATGCCAAAATGCGCCGTGAGATGAATCCCCCCGACATTGACGGCGAAGGCGCGCGCAAAGGTTTCCGCATCCGTGGTCGTTACTGTTCCATAAGGATGAATGGCGGCGGAATTGACAATCATATCCAGACCGTCAAACCGCGCCATGCATTCCGCAACGGCTGCTGCAACATCGGCACTGTCGGAAATATCGGTTTTCCGCGTGATGACAGACAGGCCGGAAGATGTTGCAATGGCCTTCAGCTCGCCATTGGATTTTGCATCTATGCCCAGTGCCAGAACCCGCGCTCCATCCTGCGCCAGCCTGATGGCACAGGCACGACCAATGCCGCTCGTGCCGGTGACAATGGCAATTTTTCCTTGAAATTCCAGCACGTTATCCTCCCGGCCCACATTCGGCGGCCTTTCATGGTTCAAGGCTTCAGCGCAACGAACTGAAAACCGAAATCGAGATGGCGCGACATGAGATAGGCAAAGGCAAGCCGGTCGCGCTGCCGCAGCGCTTCGACGATTTCGGCATGAACAGAGAATGTGTCCTCCTGTATCAGCCGCACCTCCTTGCCCAGACGCATGATTTGCAGGATCACCGGTTCCAGCAGCCGGTAATTGGCCAGGAGCAGGCGATTGCCGGACAGGCGCACAAGCGCCTCGTGAAAGGCGAAATCATCGCGCGCGGCGTCTTCCACACTCCGGCTGCCCAGAATGCGCCGGTTGACCTGATCGAGACCGGCCAGATCTTCCGCCGATGCATGAACAATCAGGTGGTCACCAATGCCGGTTTCCAGCAGCCTGCGAAAGCCCTGAACCTCGTGGAACGAGGCCGGTGTGACATCCCGCTGGAAGGCAAAAATTTTCGACAGCGCATCAAAATGGCGGTTGGAAATCACCGCCCCGCTTTTGGGCTTCACATCGATAATGCCATAGGCCCGCATGACCTGCAGCGCTTCGCGCACCGTATTGCGTGCCGCCGAAAACTGGAGGGCCAGTTCACGCTCCGTCGGCAGGGCATCGCCCATATCCAGACGGTTCTCGCGGATCAGCGTGCGGATGGATTCAACCAGCCTGTCAACGGCTGAGGACCGGTCCATATCCGCCGTCGGCAAATGCGCAATTTCCATCCCCTGGCCCAACATATCGATACCCGTTGCTCTCTCTATTCGTTGGACCAATAGAGAGAATATGTCAATAATGTAAAAAATTGTGTTCACTCTTGCAGCAAGTTTTCAAATGTGGTCCAACAAATAGACCATCACACAGAGGCTTTGCATATGGAAGAGTGTTTTCGCTGGTATGGACCCGATGATCCGGTCTCACTGGACAATATCAAACAGGCGGGTGCCACCGGCATCGTTTCGGCACTCCATCATATTTACGATGGCTCTGTGTGGCCGCCTGATGCAATTGCCCGCACCAAGGCCCATATTGAGGCCAGCGGTCTGACATGGTCTGTGGTGGAAAGCATTCCGGTGCACAATTCCATCAAGATCGACAGCCCGGAGCGGGCGAAATATATCGGCTTCTACAAGCAAACGATCCGCAATCTGGCTGCCTGCGGGATCAAAACCATCTGCTACAATTTCATGCCGGTGGTGGACTGGACCCGCACAGACCTGATGTGCAAGCTGCCGTCGACAGGTTATGCCCTGCGGTTTGATGCCATTGATTTTGCAGCATACGATCTTTTTGTACTCAAGAGGCAGGAAGCAGAGCTCAGCTACAGCCAGGAGCGCATTGCAGAGGCCAGGGCGCGACTTTCACAGCTTTCAGGGGCGGATATCGAGCGGATTGAAAGCAATCTGATCAAGGGCCTGCCAGCCACAGAACGCACCTATGACCGCAACAGTTTTCGCGATGCGCTTGCCGACTATCGCGGCATTGATGCGGAAACTTTGCGGGCCAATCTCGTATCCTTCCTCAAGGAAATCGGGCCTGTTGCCGAAGAGGCCGGTGCGCGCCTGTGCATCCACCCGGATGATCCGCCATTCCCGCTGTTCGGGCTGCCGCGCGTGGTTTCCCATGCGGCTGACGCCCGCGCCATTCTGTCCGCCTATGACAGCCCGGCCAATGGCCTGACCTTCTGCACCGGCTCTTACGGCGCACGTGCGGACAATGACCTTCCGGCCATGGTGAAGGAATTTGCACCGCGGATTCATTTCGCCCATTTGCGCAATGTGCAGCTTGAGGCCGATGGCTCTTTCTATGAGGCGGATCATCTGGACGGGTCTGCCGACATGGTGGCCGTGGTGATTGCGCTCATGGAAGAGCAGAAACGTCGCAGGGCAGAAGGCCGGGCTGACTGGCAGATCCCGATGCGACCGGACCACGGGCATTTGCTGGCCGATGATATTGGCAAGGCGCGGATCAATCCCGGCTATTCGCTGATTGGCCGCCTGAAGGGCCTTGCCGAGCTGCGCGGCGTCATGCGGGGTGTGGAGCGGTATATTTAGAGACATATGGCATCAAATGCCGGTCTCAAATCCATCGATACTACGTGTGTTTTTCTTCTGCCAGTATGCCCTGACCCCGTCGGGGCCCATGGCATCATAGAAGGGAAGCAGTTCAGTATCACCACGTTCTCCGGCAAAGGCCATGAGAGGCACGCCCGAACCGCAGGATGTCTGCACCAGATCGACGTCCAGCGCAAAGATCTGCCGTGCGCCGGCCATTGCGGGAAACTGAGCGGCAAGCTCTGTCCAGTCAGCATCGCCCGGATGGCAGGTCGTCGCATTGCCATAGACCCGCAAGATCAGCGCCTCGCCCGCAAAGGCGCAAAACATCAAGGTCATGCGCGGATGGAGCCGCAAATGCGCCGCGGTCTCGTTGCCGCTGCCAGACAGGTTCATCCAGACGATCTGCGTGCTCGATTTTACCCGCAGACTGTCGAGACCTTTCGGCGAAAGATTGACCCGTCCATCCGGCGCTGCCGTTGCCACAAAAAACAGATGCTGGCTTTCAATAAATGAAATCAGACTTTTATTGAGCTTTGCCGCTGTCGCCATCACTCTTACTCCGCGATTTGCATCTTGCCCGACCGCAGGATCTGCGTCAGTGCCGAGCCGACCAGCACCAGCACACCGCCGACAAGGGTGGCAAGGCCTGGAACCTCACCCATGAACAGCCAGACCAGCAGTGGTGCCAGCGGCGTTTCCAGCGTACTGAGCAGCGAGGCTTCGCCCGCAGGCACCCGTTTGGAACCGGCGACAAGGCTTACAAACACAATGGAGGACAGGAGGCCGAACACGACGAGCCATCCCATGTCACCAGAGGAAACGGCAAAGGGTGTACCGAAAAACAGACCTGTCGGCATCAGGATCAGGCTGGAAACCACGGTTGGCCCTGCAGACGGTGTTTCGGGATAGCGCCGGTAGAGCACCATGAGGAAGGAAAGGCCAATGGTCATCCACAGCGCCAGAAGATCTCCGAAGAGATGCATGCTGCCGACCGATCCGCCAACAATGACCAGAACACCGGCAAAGGACAGGATACAGCCGATGACCACTGCCTTTGTCGGTCGCTCGTTGATCCAGGCCCAGGCCATCAGCGCCGACAGCAGGGGAGAAGCTGCAAAGATCAGATAGATATTGGCAACGGTGGTCAGCTTGAAGGCGGAAATGAAGGCCAGCATGCAGCTGGCACCAATCACGGCTCCCACCCAGCCGCCGGGTCCCAATTGCAAAAATTCGCGCCGGAACGAACTGGTGAAGGCGATATAGGCCAGCGTGAACAGGGTTGAAAACACGCCGCGCCAGAACACAACATCCCACGAACTGGCGCTCACACCTTTGGTGATCAGCCCTGTCATGCTGGAACAGGTTACCGACACCAGAAGCAATATAACGCCGCCCCCGTGGCCTGAAAATTTATGTCCCGCAATAACCATGTGATTCCCCGTGCTCGACAACCGGCTGATAGCCCAGTTGTGCTGACAACTATCTGTCAGTAGTGTGGCATGCCAGCAAATTTATTGCGGATTTGATCATGCTGAAGACCGATCGTCTCTTTGAAATCATTCATATATTGCGCAAGGCGCGTTTCCCGGTCACAGCCTTCGATCTGGCAGGGCAACTGGAGGTCACGCCGCGTACCGTCTACCGCTATATTGCCATGCTGCAATCCATGCGCATTCCCGTCGAAGGGGCGGCCGGTGTCGGCTATATCATGCGCAAGGGCTATGACCTGCCGCCGCTCAATTTCGATGAGGAGGAGCTGGAAGCCATCGTGATTGGCCTCAGCCTGTTGTCGCGCACCGGAGATTGCCATCTGGAACAGGCTGCCAGACGTGTGCTGACCAAAATCGAAACCGGAAAAGTGGCCGAAAACAGCCTGCGTGTGGCGCAATGGGGCATTGCCGCACCGCAGGCTGCGGATATGCGGGCCTTGCGCCGGGCCATGCGCGACGAACAAAAACTGCAGATTGCGTATAAAAGCAAACAGGGCGAGCTGACCGAGCGCATTATCCTGCCGGTAGCACTGACCTGTTTTGTTGAGGTGGCCATTCTTTCCGCCTGGTGTGAACTGCGGCAGGACTTTCGCAATTTCCGGGTGGACCGTATCGAGGCATGCCTGTTTCTGGATGCGTATTTTCGTGGCGAGGGACAGGATCTGCGTGCCCGCATGGATTTTATCGGCATTGCCGAAACACGCATGGATGCTTTAAAAGCAACAGAATAAAAGTGTTTCCCTGATATTGGGATCGTGACCGGGACATGAAATATGCACCCGGATTGTATCAGCTTT
>CBDFGT010000021.1:0-21665 GCA_965247225.1 Rhizobiaceae bacterium
TGAATCCGGGCAGTTACTGTGTGGTGTTTGATACGATTGTCGAGGATATGCCGCAAGGATCGTTCCCCGACCGGCCATGGGACAAGGCAACAATCCCAAAACACCGCCGTACGGGAGTTCATGAAAGGCAACAGCCAGTTTGAAATCGACCGGCGATGCAGCATAAATTGCAGATCACGGTGGCACCTGACGGATTTTTAAAGCGTATTGCCTGATCTTCTTCTCAGGCATTTGCTGACAGCATCCGGATGGAAATGTCCATTTCGTCGACGGGCGTCATGATTGCGCACAAAATCTTGTAGATATCTTCCGGTGTTCTTGCTCCGCAATGGTCTCATCAACATGGAGCAGCTTGTCTTGCAGGCCCAGAAAAGGCACCTGCTGCGGGGGAGGTGTGTGAACAGGATTGAAACTCCTGAGGTAACGACCATCCTTCCACAAGCGGAAAGACTGGCGATAGCCCTGTTCCAGAAAGGTGAAATCCTCTTGCGTGCTTGCCGTGGCGCAGGAGAGTTCACAGGATTTGACGAAATTCTCTTCCCAGCCGGAATATTTGAAACGGTGGGTTTTCTTGAACCAGTGCTGCACCCCGGCAATGACGGCAGAAAGCCCAAGCACTTGCGGAAAAGGAAAATCGCGCATGACCGGATCTTGGTCCGTATCGCGGCCCAGATCCCGGTTGAAGCTTTCCAGCCGTTCGCGATAGAGCGCGATGCGGCCAACGCCTGCCGAGTTGCTTTGCGGACATGAGCCCAGAACCGAAAAACGGTCGCTCGACAGAGATGAATTTCGCGCACTGTTGATGATCTTGAACGAACTGTCGTAGTCAACCACCGGATGCTCGAAATAACGCCCGCCATAGGCCTTGCGGATACGTTCCATCGTGTCGCGCCGAAGCGCGGCGTGATAGATCGAAAACAGGCATTCCGGCATGGCCTTGGCCTTGTGCCAGCCAAAACATGCGCTTTTGCAGCAGGGCGCGCGGCACATCAACGACCATATCACCGACTGGTAAGCCAATACTGACGGATGAAGGCCTTGTGCCCGGCCAATTGAATGTCAGCCTGTTCCACGACACGACATCGGCCTGTGGCTGTTGCGCCACAATGCGGTTGAGGACGTCGACCAGATCCGGGTCTATATAGTCATCGTCGCCGATGACGCTGATCCATTGTCCGGCAGAGGCGGCAAACTGTGCGTTCCCAGTTGTCGACCATGGAAAACACGCGGTCGCCTGCGGGGATGAAAACCACACACGGCCATTCCCCCGAAAATTGCCGCATGAAATCGCGCATTGTATCGGGATCGTCGGAATTATCCGTGAAGACAAATTCAACATCCGCCCTGTTGCTGGCCAGAAGGGCGCTGACGGTTTGCCGGAAATAGACCTGCCGGTTGCGTGATGGCACACAGATCGACAGCACAGGCTGCTGGTTCATGTTCTGCTCCGCGGAATTTCCCAGTTTTCATCAGGCCGCCTTGCTCCTTGAGCCTCAACGCGACTTCCGGTTTTCGGGAAAGGGGCGCAGATCGGCAGAAGAAGTGTGCCAGCGGTGGTGTATCGACGATCTGGATCAGCGGTATCTTTGCCCCGCTGGTCATGCATGCAACATCAACTGTGGAATTGCCGTTACGAACATCCCATCCCAGGCGCTGATATAGGAAAGCTGATGCTTGATTTCTGTTGTCAGGTTCCATGGTAAAATAACAACCCTTTCCGGCTTCTCAGCCTTGAGAACATCTTCGGTGACAATGGGTATGCCGGCTTCCGGGCATGAAAGTGCCCTGCTTTGCCGGATTTTTATCGACTACAAAGGTCAGGAGATCCGGTTTGACCCCGGCAAAATTCAAAAGTGTATTGCCCTTTGCTGCTGCCCCGTACGCTGCAACTTTCAAATCCCTGCTGCCGTGCATCGATGAGAAAGCGCAGAAAATCATCGCGGACCTGAAGGGCCTTTTGCTGAAAGCCCGCATAGATGGCCAGATCTGTGAGGCCGCAACGATACTCCTGATCAAGCATCCGGGCCACAGGACGGCAATCTTTCATGGGCATGGTGATCCGTGCGGCAGGCAAAGACCCGCAGACTGCCACCGTGCCAAGGGGTTGTTTCCACATCAAAAACCGTCAGTCCATTCGCCGCGAGAATCCGGTCGACGGCCATCAGAGAGAGATAGGAATAATGTTCATGATAGGCAGTATCAAACTGGGCTTGTGCTATCATATTGGCCAGATGCGGAAACTCGAATGTGGCCACGCCTTCCGGTTTCAGCACAATGGCAAAGCCCTGCACGAAATCATTGATATCGGGAACATGTGCCAGAACATTGTTTGGCCGCCATGAGATCGGCTGTTTTGCCTTGTTCTGCAAGCGTGCGGGCAAGCTCTCTGCCAAAAAAATCCTCGACAATCTCCAGCCCCTTGTTGCGCGCGGCAAGCGCCGTCGAGGTGGCAGGCTCAATGCCGAGACAGGCTATGCCCCGCGCCTTTGCATATTGCAGCAGATAGCCGTCATTGGCGGCGACCTCGACGATATGGGAATGTTCATTCAGCCCGAACCTGCGCATCATTGTATCGACATAGGTTTCGGCATGTTTGAGCCAGGACGACGAGAACGAGCTGAAATAGGCGTAGGAGTGAGAGAAGAAGGTTTCGCGTGAGGCGAAGTCTTCTGTCTGGACCAGAAGGCAGGTCTCGCAGACGCGGATGACCAGCGGATACCAGAGTTCCGGTGCGCGCAACTGCTCCTGCGACAGGTAGGAATTGGAAGGCGGTGCGGTTCCCAGATCCAGAAAAGGTGACAGGGATTTCGATCCACAATGGCGGCATTTCATAGGCTTACCCCTTCAAAATCCGGGGCAATCCTTTCAAATGCCGTGTCGCGGTCCGAGCGCAATGTGATGGGCAGCGGCCAGTCTATGCCAAGGACCGGATCGGTGGCATCCAGCCCCGCTTCCGCCTGGGCAATATGGGGTGCGGAATGCACATAGAGAAGGCGAACATCCTCTGTCAGGCTCTGAAACCCGTGGGCAAAGCCCTGCGGGATCAGCAGCGAGCGTGCATTGTCCTCCGACAGTTCAATCCAGATATGCCGGAGGAAAGTCGGTGAATTGCGCCGGACATCCACCACAGCATCGAAAACCGATCCCCGTGTACAGGTTACCAGCTTCATCTCGGCAAAGGGTGGTTTCTGGTAATGCATGCCGCGCAGTGTGCCTGCCGTACGTGTTGCCGTTTCATTGATCTGGACAACAGGACCAAGCCAGCCAAAATCCATCAGTTCTTCCGCACAGAACATGCGGGAGAGATACCCCCGCGCATCGCCGATTTTCAACCGTTCAAGCACGATCAGGCCCGACATGGGCGTGCGGGATGCATGGAAACGGCTGGTCATGAAGCATCCCTGGCAGAATCCGCGGCGTTCATACGGCTTGCCCTGACAAACTCCGCCAGATCCAGATTGCACAGGTCTGCCGGCTTTGATCCTTCCAGTTCGCAACGATACCAGTTCATCGTCCGGTGAATGGCTTCGTGTAAAGACCATATGGGACGGTATCCCAGAACACGGGCGGCCTTGCCGCTGTCGAGCCGCAACTGGCCAGCCTCATGCAGGTTTCGGTCAGGAATTTCGACCTGCATTGCACCCTTGCCAAAGGTCAGGCTTGCGCGCTGCAGCACATCTTCAACCGTTGCCGCACTTTGCGGTTCGGGGCCAAAATTATAGGCACCGGCGCTTTTTGCATCATGCCACACATGTTCGGCAAGGCTTAAATAGCCCGACACAGGCTCCAGAACGTGCTGCCAGGGGCGAACGGATTTGGGGCTGCGGATCATCATTGTTTCGCCAGCGCTCCATGCGCGAATGGCATCCGGTATCAGCCGGTCCTGTGCCCAGTCACCACCGCCGATAACATTGCCTGCACGTGCCGTTGCCAGCCCTACTCCCCTTGGCGCAAAGAATGATGAACGGCAAGACGCACAGATGATTTCAGCCGCCGCCTTGCTGGCACTATAGGGATCATGGCCACCGAGGGCATCGGTCTCGACAAAAGCGCGACCGTCCTCCCTGTTTTCATAGACCTTGTCTGTGGTGACAACCACGATCGTGCGCACCGTTTCCGACAGACGCAATGCATCCAGCAGATTGACCGTACCCTGGACATTGGTTTCAAAGGTTAGCGCAGATTGACGGTAACCCGTTCGCACCAGCGATTGCGCGGCCAGATGAAAAACAATATCCGGTTTTGCCTGCAAGACCCTGTTGGTGACCGAAAGCGGATCACGGATATCACAGAATTCGCGCTCATTCTGTTTTGTTCCAAACAATAGCCCATAAAGCGAGGGCGTGGTTTCCGCAGGAAGGGCAAGACCTGTGACCTCTGCCCCCAAGCTTTGAAGCCAGAATTTCATCCATGCGCCCTTGAAACCGGTATGCCCGGTCAGAAGAACACGTTTTCCGTGCCAGAATGCTGTATCCATTACCAGTTCTTCCATGGTGGATTGCCGGATGCCCAAAGGGCTTCCAGCTGGTTTTTGTCGCGCAATGTGTCCATGGGTTGCCAGAAACCCTTGTGGAAAAAGGCCTTCAACTGTCCGTCCTGCGCCAGTCCGGACAAGGGATCCCCTTCAAAGGACGTGGAATCCCCGGCTATCCGGTCCAGACATTTTGGTGACAGGACGAAGAAACCGCCATTGATGAACCCGCCTTCACCTTCCGGCTTTTCCACGAAGCCTGTGACATCGTCTCCTTCAAAGCGCATGGCACCGAAACGGGCCGGCGGGCGCACCGCAGTCACAGTCGCCAGCTTGCCGTGACTTTTATGGAAGGCGATGGTTGCGCCAATATCGACACTGGAAAGACCGTCGCCATAGGTGAAACAAAAATCCTCGTCGTCCCTCAGGTAGGGTGCCACCCGCTTCAGGCGTCCGCCGGTCATGGAATTTTCGCCGGTATCCACCAGCGTCACGCGCCAGTTTTCCGCGCTTTGGCGATGAAATTCGAGACGGTTTTCGGCCAGATCAAACGTAATGTCCGACATGTGCAGACCGTAATTGGCAAAATACTCCTTGATCATATAGCCGCGAAATCCGCAGCAGATGATGAAATCGCGGAGACCATGGGCATGGTAGAGTTTCATGATGTGCCAGAGGATGGGACGTCCGCCGATTTCGATCATCGGTTTTGGTCGCAGATGAGTCTCTTCTGCGAGGCGTGAGCCCAAACCGCCGGCCAAAATCACTGCTTTCATGAGGACACCCGAGACCCCTTTGAAACGGGTTTGCGCACCTGCCAATGGCGCACAATACCATCCGCAAAAGGACAAACCGTTTCAGACCCAATTTTCCCCTGAAATGGTTAGCCTCTGAAACTGTTGTCAAACTGGAGGGCCAGGTTTTGCCGCGACATCCTGCGCATCCGGGCTACATTCTGGTAATTGCTGCAGCCAGACGGGCGGCAGCCTCTTCAAGATGCTGCGGGTTTCGCAAGAAACAGGCGCGCAGGAAGGCTTCACCACCCGGACCAAAGGCGCTGCCCGGTGCAAGGCCGACGCCGGTACTGTCCACCAGAGCCAGGGCTGCGGCCCGGCTGTCTGTAACACCATCAATCTTCAGGAAGGCATAGAGTGCGCCATCTGGTTTCAGCGTCTCAACCCGGTTCGTGGCAATCAGCGCATCGCAAAACAGGTCACGTCCCTTTTTGGCACGGGCGATATTGGCCATCAGAAAATCATCCCCATGATCCAGCGCGGCCACAGCCCCCTTCTGCATGAACTGGGCAACGCCGGATGTGGAATACTGGATGAGATTCTCCAAAACCTGACCGATTTGTGGCGGAGCCACAATCCAGCCGACACGCCAGCCGGTCATCGACCAGTTTTTGGAAAAGGAATTGACGAACAGGATTTTGTCGTCTGCATCCATGATATCCAGAAACGACGGGGCCCGGGCGGGCGCATAATGGTAGAGTGCATAGATCTCATCGGCCATGATCCAGAGGCCATGCCGTCTGGCAAGGTTCAAAATCGCGGTCAGATCTTCGCGCGTTGCTGTCCAGCCTGTCGGGTTGGAGGGCGTATTGATGAAGAAGCCTCTTGTTCGGGGCGTTATGGCATTTTCCAGCACTGCAAGATCGAGATCCCACTTGCCATCGCGAAACTGCAAGGGCGCCATAACGGCGTGTGCGCCGGACAGTTCAAGTGCTGCAAAAATATTCGGCCAGCCCGGAGACAGGCAGATCATCTCATCACCCGGACCGGTAATGGCCTCGACACCCAGTTTGATGGCCTGCATGCCGGAGCCCGTGACATATATATGGTCTGCTGTCAGCGCTGCATTGAAATGGCGGGCATAATAGCGCACCAGAGCCTGACGCAATTCGGGAATACCCCGCTGCCACGTATAGAAAGTCTCACCGGCCTGCAAAGCCTGTGCCGCTGCCCGGTTGATGAAATCCGGCGTTGGCAGATCCCCTTCGCCCACCCAGAGCGGAATAAGCCCGTCACGTCCCCTGGCATAGTTGACAACCTCAACAATACCACTTTCAGGGGCCTGAATGGCGCGGGCACTCAAAGACTGCAGTATCGTCATGTCATTTCTCCGGTTTGAGCCTGTTTAACCGGATTCGCGCGTCTTTGCCCATGACAATGATTGTTGGAACAATCGTTTCTGGTGATGGTCAACGCCGTTTTCGCTGACAATGCGCCTTGCAGCCTGCCGGAAATTACTTTTTCAGAAGGTCGCGAATTTCTGTCAGCAACTGGATATCAGCCGGGGTTGGCGCAGGTGCTGCGGGCCTGGCTTCTTCCTTTGCCCGCAAACGGTTCAGGCCCTTGACCATGATGAAAATGATCCAGGCGAGGATGAGAAAATTGATGACAACCGTGATGAAGCTGCCGTAGGCAAAGACGGCACCCTGCTCACGCGCTGCCGCCAGGTTCGTTGCCGTCACATCTTTGCTGAGACCAATGAACATGTTGGAAAAGTCAATTCCACCCGTCGCCCTGCCAACAAGCGGCATGATAATATCATCCACCAGGGACGAAACGATCTTGCCAAATGCACCACCAATGATCACACCAACGGCCAGATCCATAACGTTGCCCCTGGAAATAAATTCCTTGAATTCATTCAGCATATTCATCCCCTTCCCTGTTTGTGTTTTTTCAAAAGGCACCCGGCAAAGTCAGGCGACCGGATTGTATCTCCTGATATATGAGCAATTTTGAAAGATTAATCAATCGATGTGCGTGTATCGTGACCTGCATCACAGCAAGCATAAGGATTTCGGACAAATACCTGAAAGTGAACAAATCTCATCTTGTCAGCCACGATACGTTGACATACAGGTTTTCAACATTCACCGAAGGGAGCCCGCATATGCATTTTCGTTCTTTGATCATATCTGCCTGTCTGGTTTTGATGACAGCAAACGGGATATTCGCTGCGGAATGCGAACCTGCCCATGATCCCGCCCCGGCTTCCGATGTTGCCACCGGTATCAATTTTACAACGACACCCAATATGCCTTCAAGGTATTCTGGGCTGATCATGAGGGGTTTCTGACAGAATACGGCATGGCACAACCATCCGAAAAACTGTCTTTCAATACCTATGTCGGCCATGGCTGGTTTGTGGAACTGTATACGCCAGACGGTGCAGAATGCCTTGGACCTGTCAGTGCCAGTCAGCAAGAGTCATGTGAGGCGCATATCCTGTGGAATGAAGGCATCGGCATTGATGCAGGCTATTGCGACTTCTGAACGGCTTTTACACTTAGGTCTAAGTGTGCGATGAATTTCCAATCCTGTCCGTTTGTTCTATGCTGGATGAACCCGTGCAAGACGGCTTGACGGTTGGGAGCGCACATGCTGCCTGGATGGATGATTTTTGCTGCTGCTTTCGGATATTTGCTGCTGCTGTTTGCCGTGGCAAGTTACGGAGATCGCATGGCACGCAAGGGGCGGATGAAGGCCCATCCTTCGCGCCCGATGATTTATGGCCTCAGCCTTGCCATTTACTGCACATCCTGGACCTATTTTGGCAGTGTCGGCCTTGCCGCTGAACGGGGCCTTGAATTTACGGGCATCTATATCGGTCCGATATTGGTATTCACTCTGGGCATGCCCCTGATCCGACGGATCATAACGCTGGCAAAATCGGAAAAAATTACCTCGGTTGCGGATTTTATCGGTGCGCGTTACGGCAAAAGCCCCATTGTGGCAGCCCTTGTGGCAATGATTTCCCTGGTTGGTGCCATTCCCTATATCGCACTGCAACTGAAAGCCGTTTCGAGTTCCGTCAATGTGCTGATCCGCACGGCTGACTACGGCATTGGCAACGGCAACCTGTATTTTATGGACCTGCCGCTGCTGGTCTCTTTGTTTCTGGCCTTTTTTGCCGTGATCTTCGGAACGCGCCATGCTGACGCAACGGAACACCAGGACGGTCTCATTCTGGCCATTGCGATGGAATCGGTCGTGAAGCTTCTCGCCTTTGGTTCAGTGGGCATCTATGTTGTCTTTGTGCTGTTTTCCGGACCGGAAGCCCTGTGGACAGCCGCGCAGCAAAATGAACAGGTCATGTCTGCACTGACTTACCAGACACCTGTCAGCCGGTGGATTCTTCTGGTCCTGTTGTCGGGCTTTGCCATCATCATGCTGCCCCGCCAGTTCCATGTTACAGTCGTTGAAAACCGTACGGCGGGAGACCTGAAGGCAGCAGGTATTTTGCTGCCGCTCTATCTGGTTGCCATCAATATATTCGTCCTGCCCATCGCCATCGGCGGCATCATCACCTTTGGCGGGGAAGGCGTGGCAGACCTTTATGTTCTCAACCTGCCGATCCACGGCGGATCACCCATATTGACCATGATTGCATTCCTTGGAGGTTTTTCAGCGGCAACGGCCATGGTCATTGTTGCCTCAGTCGCCCTTTCCATCATGGTTTCCAATGACATTGTCATGCCGGTGTTCCTGCGCCAGAGCCTGATTGGCCGGGGTGAAAAAGCGCAGGATTTCAGCCGCACCCTGTTGCGAATCCGGCGAACCGCCATTTTCATGGTCCTGCTGCTGGCCTATGGATATTACCGCTCGACAGACAACACGGCTGGCCTGTCCAGCATCGGCCTTTTGGCCTTTGCGGCTATTGCGCAGATGGCACCTGCCATGTTCGGCGGACTGATCTGGCGGCGCGCGAATGCCCGTGGTGCCATTGCAGGCATGACCAGCGGGTTTCTCGTCTGGACCTATCTGCTGTTTATTCCAAGCCTTGGCGGGCCGGACAATTCTGCACTTGCAACGTCCATCCTGCACTTCCTGTTTCCGTTTGCAGATATTTTTAACGGGCAGAATACGGACCCTCTGGTCCATTCCGTGATTTTCAGCCTGCTGCTCAATATCCTGGCTTTTGTCACCGGATCGCTGTCGCGCAATGCCAGACCCGTTGAACGTATTCAGGCGCATGTCTTTATTCAGCGAACGGCGCGCACGCCCCATGTTTCCAGAGGCTGGAAAACACGGGTGACAGTGGGAGAACTCAAGACGACCATTGCACGCTATCTGGGACAGCAACGCACGGACCGATCCTTTCTGACGCATGAGCGCATGACCGGCAGATCGCTGCATGACGACCAGATTGCCGATATGGGCATGGTGCATTTTTCCGAGCAACTGCTGGGAAGCGCCATCGGGTCGGCGTCTGCACGCCTCGTGCTGTCGCTGGTATTGCAGCGCATGGAAGACGCCTCATCCGATACCACCTTTCTTCTGGATCAGGCCAGCGAAGCACTGCACTATAATCAGGACATGTTGCAAACGGCACTTTCGCAGATGGATCAGGGTATCGCGGTGTTTGATACATCAAACCGGCTGACGATCTGGAACAGGCGGTTTCGCCAGCTTCTGGACCTGCCTGAACATGTGGGTCAGGTCGGCTTTCCCCTGTCCGGCATCATTGACATTCTTTGGGAGCGCGGTGATGTCAAATCGGCAGACCGCGACCGCATCATTGCCAATTTCATGACCCTCGACACGCCGTTTTCACTGGTGCTGAACAGCGGGAACCGGATTATCGAAGTGCGCAGCAATGCCATGCCGGACAAGGGTGTCGTGACCACCTATACGGATGTGACGCAGCGGGTGGAGGCAGACAAGGCCCTGAAGCAGGCCAATGAAACCCTGGAACAGCGGGTGGAGCAGCGCACAGGTGAACTGACACGGGTGAACCGGGAACTGGCGGAAGCCCGGGCAAACGCCGAAGAAGCCAATATTGGCAAGACCCGCTTTTTTGCGGCAGCGGGGCATGATATTCTCCAGCCGCTCAATGCCGCCCGGCTCTATTCCTCTGCGCTTGTCGAAAGACTTGGATCGTCGGATGACAGCAAGCTGGTGAACAATATCGATTCCTCGCTGGAATCTGTAGAGGCTATTCTGGGAGCCGTTCTGGACATTTCACGCCTTGATACCGGTGCCATGAAACCGCGCTTTTCCACTCTGGATCTTGGCGACTTCCTGAAAAAAATTGAAACCGACTTTGCCCCCATTGCCCGCGAACGCGGTCTGCGCCTGACAATCGTACCCAGTTCCCTCAGTGTGCGGTCGGACCCCAACCTTCTGCGAAGGCTGATCCAGAATCTGGTGTCCAATGCGATCAAATACACACCGCAGGGCCATGTTCTTGTGGGGGTTCGCCGGCGCGGAGATCACGCTGCCATCTGCGTGCTGGATACGGGTATCGGTATTCCTTCTGCAAAATTCCGGACCGTGTTCAAGGAATTCGCCCGTCTGGACGAAGGCATGAAGACAGCCAGCGGCCTTGGACTCGGCCTGTCCATTGTCGACCGTATTGCCCAGGTTCTGCAACACAGGGTAGAGCTTGCATCCAAACCCGGAACAGGAACCCAGTTTGCCGTCACAGTGCCGATTATGACGGTCGCCCTGTCGGCGGCAACCGGGAGAGGAGAGCCTCTGACCGGGCCTGCCGAGATTTCACCCCTTTGCGGCCTCACAGTTCTTTGCATCGACAATGAACCCAGCATTGTAGACGGAATGCGCATTCTGCTGGCAGGCTGGGGATGCGATGTGCTTACAGCGACCACGGTCACTGACGCCGAAGCCGTTGTGACCATGCGCACATCGCCACCGGATGTCATTATCGCAGATTACCATCTGGACAAGGCCAATGGTATTGATGCCATCCTCCTGCTGCGGCAACAATGCGGTATTGCCTTGCCTGCGCTCTTGCTGACGGCGGACAGGACGCTGGACGTGCGCATGCTTGCAGAGCGGAATGACATCACGGTTCAGAACAAGCCGGTCAAACCTGCAACCTTGCGTGTTTTTCTCACACGGCATGCCAGAGCATGATGTCTCTAATGGAATCATTCTGCGACAAGAAATTTTTTACGAGGATCAAGGCTTTTGGCGAATGGACATACCAAGACGTATGGTCGAGACAAAAGCCGAAGATGATCGTGAAAATTCCTTGTCGCCCGAAGGGTTGGCTGAAGCGGGGCAACTGTTGCGCCGGGTGGCCTGGCCGTATGCGTCTTGCTACGACACGCGCCACCCGGCACACCATTTCCCGCCGCTTGAGCCAACAGAATGGGTTCCAGTGAGAGACATCATGCTCCCATGTCATCAAGTCTGCAGCAGAATAATAGGTCAAACGTCCCATAGCGGCCTGAACTTATTCCAGCCTGAATTCACGCCACCTTCCGCGCATAAGGATCGAAGCGGCCATAGAAGGTTTCGCCCTTTTTGGCCATATCAAGAAGCAGTGGTGTCGGCCTGAAGTGGTCACCACAGGTTTTGGCCAGCGTTTCGCACAGGGCAACAAAGGTCTTTACGCCCATGCCGTCGATATAGGACAGCGTTCCGCCGGTATAGGGCGCAAAACCGAAGCCGAGAATAGAGCCGACATCCGCTTCGCGCGGATCGGTGACAATGCCTTCTTCCACGGTCCGTGCTGCCTCCAGCGCGATGCAGACGAGCAGACGCTGTTTGAGCACCGCAACATCCACCTTGTCGGCATCCTGCTGCGGATAGAGGGTTTTCAGCTCCGGCCACAGGAATTTCCTGGCAGGCTTGGCCGGATATTCATAAAAGCCCTTGCCATTCTTGCGACCAAGACGACCCAGCTTTTCCACCATATTGACCACCAGATCCAGATGACGCGGATCCACCGAGGACGCGCCGAGATCGGCAACCGAAGCCTTGAAAATTTTCAGTGACAGGTCAATGGCAACCTCATCATTGAGTGACAGCGGCCCGACCGGCATGCCTGCCATTTTGGCGGCATTTTCGATCATGACCGGCGGAACGCCTTCAAGCAGCATATTGTAGGCTTCGTTCATATAGCGGAAGACGCAGCGGTTGACATAGAAACCGCGCGTGTCGTTGACGACAATCGGGGTCTTCCTGATGGCGGCGGCAAAATCCAGCGCGACGGCAATGGCCTTGTCGCCGGTTTTTTCACCGAGGATCACTTCCACCAGCATCATCTTTTCGACCGGCGAGAAGAAGTGGATGCCAATGAACTGGTCCGGCCGCTTTGAATTGGTGGCAAGGCCGGTGATGGGCAGGGTGGATGTGTTGGAAGCAAAAATTGCATCCGGCCCCAGAACGGCCTCGACCTTTTCCGTTACGGCTTTTTTGATATCCCGGTCTTCAAACACGGCTTCAATGACCAGATCACACCCGGCAAGATCCTCATAATCGGCCGATGGCGTGATCAGGTTCAGGAGGGCCATGCCTTCGGCTTCCGTTGTGCGGCCCTTCTGCATGGCGGCAACAACAATGCCCTGGCAAGTGGCCTTGCCCTTGTCGGCAGCTTCCTGATCGCGGTCCACCAGAACCACGGGAATGCCTGCGGCGGCTGTGACATAGCCGATGGACGCGCCCATGAAACCGGCGCCGACAATGCCAACCTTTGTAAATTTGCTTGGCGCGATGCCTGCCGGACGGCGCGCACCCTTGCCCAGTTCCTGCATGGAGACAAACAGCGAGCGGATCATCGAGAAGGCTTCGGTTGTCTGCAGGATATGGGTGAAATAGCGCTGTTCAATTTTCAGCCCGGTTTCAAATGGAACCTGAAGCCCCTCATAGACGCATTTCAGGATGGCAAGGGCTCCGGGATAATTGCCTTGCGTTTCGCGGCGCAAAATACCGGAAGCGGCAGGCCAGAGCTGGGCTGCTGCCGGGGTCCAGATACCACCGCCTGGAACCTTGAAGCCCTTTTCATCCCAGGGCTGAACCGGTTTCAGACCATCCCTGATCATCTGCCTGGCAGCCGGGATCAGCTGATCGGGTTCGACCACCTGATGGACGAGGCCCAGAGCCTTGGCACGCGCAGGTGTCAGCGAGGAACCGGTCGTCATCATTTGCAGGGCGTCCTGCGCATTGGTAAGCCGCGGCACACGCTGCGTGCCACCGGCACCGGGGAAAATACCGACCTTGACTTCCGGCAGGGCCATTTTGACATGCTTGGCATTCGAGGCGACGCGACCATGGCAGGCCAGCGAAATTTCAAAGGCACCGCCCATGCACACGCCATTGATGGCAGAAACCCAGGGCTTGCCGCAGGTTTCCAGCTTGCGCCAGAGCCAGGTCATGCGGCCAGCAACCTCAAACAGCCTGGCAGCCGCGTTGTCGGGATTGGTGATCTTTTCCTCTGTCGCCATGGTGAACATGGCCTTGATCATGGTGAGATCGGCCCCGCCGGAAAACGCCTTTTTGCCGGAGGTCAGAACTGCACCCTTGATAGCCGTATCAGCCACAACGACATCAATGATGGCATCCAGTTCGTCCAGAACGGATTCGGTAAAGACATTCATGCTCTTGTCGGGCATATCCCAGGTCACAAGGGCAATGCCGTCAGCATCCGTTTCAACTGTGAAATTCGTGTAGGTCATGGCCGCTCTCCTCAGATGCGTTCAATGATGGTGGCTGTGCCCATGCCGGCACCGATGCAGAGCGTGACCAGGGCTGTCGACTGGCCGCGACGCTCCAGCTCGTCCAGAACGGTGCCCAGAATGATAGCGCCGGTGGCACCCAGCGGATGGCCCATGGCAATGGCACCGCCGCAAACATTGATCTGGTCGTGGCTGATGCTGAAAGCCTGCATGAAGCGCAGCACAACGGCTGCAAAGGCTTCGTTCAGCTCAAACAGGTCAATATCGCCGATGGTCATGCCAGCACGCTTCAGAAGCTTTTCGGTAACATCCACCGGGCCGGTCAGCATCAGGGCCGGATCGGAACCGATATTGGCAAAGGCGCGGATGCGGGCGCGAGGTTTGAGCCCCATGCTTTGCCCGCCAGCTTTCGAGCCTAAAAGAATGGCCGCAGACCCATCGACAATACCGGAGGAATTGCCGGCATGATGGACATAGGTGATCTTCTCGACATCGGGATGGGCCTGAATGGCCACGGCTTCAAAGCCACCCATTTCACCGGGCATCTGGAAGGATGCGTTCAGACCTGCCAGTGACTGCATATCCGTGGCCGGGCGCAGATGTTCGTCGCGGTCCAGAATGGTCAGACCATTGATATCCCTGACCGCAATGACAGAATTTTTGAAATAGCCATTGTCCCAGGAACGGGCGGCACGGCGCTGGCTTTCCACAGCATAGGCATCGACATCATCACGCGAGAAACCATATTTGGTGGCAATCAGGTCGGCCGATACGCCCTGCGGCATGAAGTAACCGGGGAAACTCACCGACGGGTCCATGTACCAGGCACCGCCGGACATGCCCATGCCGATGCGCGACATGCTTTCCACGCCACCGGCAATAACAATATCATCAGAACCGAAGGCGATTTTGCCCGCTGCAAAGTTCACCGAGTCGAGACCGGAAGCGCAAAAACGCGAAATCTGCACACCCGGCGCGCGGGTGGAATAGCCTGCCTCAAAGGCCGCTGCCTTCGGGATGACCGCACCGGCTTCAAAGACCGGATCAACGCAGCCGAAGATAATATCGTCGACTGTGGATGTATCCAGACCGTTCCGGTCCCGCAGGGCTTCCAGAACCCTGGCGGCCAGCCGCGGCGTCGGCACTTCATGCAGTGCGCCGTCTTTTTTGCCGCGACCGCGCGGGGTGCGCACATGGTCATAAATGAAAACGTCAGTCATTGTTTCATCTCCCGAAAGCGGACCCTTTGACGGCCTCGCGGTTTGTATCCTCATATGGTCTGGAATGACCCCTCCCTTTTCCGCACCGTTCCGGACGGATCAGGGAGGGGCCGAACAATCTCAAGGACGAAACTGCCTCTTGCCCCATGTTCGAGGCAGCCTCTGTCCGAGACTGTATCTTAAAATGCCGCCGCCTCCAGCGCCATAATGCTGTCGGCGCCGGTTTCGATACGGGCCTTGCGCAATGCCGTTTCCGGCATGATTTTTTCCATATAGAACCTGCCGGTGATGAGCTTGTTGCGCAGATAATCGTCCTGCGCACCGCCACCTGCAGCAAGGGCATCATTGGCAGCCTTGGCCATTTTCGCCCACATATAGCCCAGAACAACCAGACCGAAGAGATGCATATAGTCCGTTGAACCCGCCCCGGCATTGTCCGGCTTGGCCATGGCATTCTGCATGAACCACATTGTGGACAGCCTGGAGGTCATTCAGGCCCTTCTTCAGGCTTTTGGTGTAGAAAGCCAGATTCTCATCCGCACGGTTTTCCTCGCAGAAATCCCCGATCTCCCTGAACATGGCCATCACCGCCCGGCCGCCGTTCAGGCCCAGCTTGCGACCGACCAGATCCAGTGCCTGAATGCCATTGGCACCTTCATAGATCATGGCAATACGGGCATCGCGGACATACTGGCTCATGCCCCATTCCTCGATATAGCCATGACCACCATAGACCTGCTGTGCCATCACCGCGTGATCAAAGCCCTTGTCCGTCATGACGCCCTTGAGGATCGGGGTCATAAGGCTGAGAATGTCATCGGCGGCCTGACGTTCGGCAGCATCCGGACTGCGATGGGCGATATCGGATTTCAGGGCCGTATAAAGCGCAAAGGCGCGACCGGCCTCATTGAAGCTTTTGATGGTCATCAGGACCCGGCGGATATCGGGATGAACGATCAGCGGATCGGCTTTCTTGTCCGGGAACTTGACGCCCGACAGCGAGCGGCCCTGGATGCGCTCCCGCGCATAATGGGCGGCATTCTGGCAAGCGATTTCTGCAATGGCGAGGCCCTGAAGGCCAACACCCAGACGCGCCTCGTTCATCATGACAAACATGGCATTGAGACCGCGATTGGCCTCTCCGATCAGATAGGCTGTTGCACCATCATAATTCATGACACAGGTGGAATTGCCGTGAATGCCCATCTTGTGTTCAATCGCGCCGCAGGACAGACCATTGCGCGCACCCGGGACACCGCCATCACCCACCATGAATTTTGGCACGATAAACAAGGAAATGCCCTTTGTGCCTTCCGGCGCACCTTCAATACGGGCCAGGACAAGATGGATGATGTTTTGCGCCATGTCATGTTCGCCGGCCGAGATGAATATTTTCTGGCCGGTAATCCGGTAGCTGCCATCGGCCTGCGGCACAGCCTTTGTGCGCAGAAGACCAAGATCCGTGCCACAATGCGGTTCCGTCAGGTTCATGGTCCCGGTCCATATGCCTGCCACCATGTTTGGCAGGTATAGGGATTTCTGCTCGTCTGTTCCGTGGGTCATGATGGCTGCAATAGCTCCCTGCGTCAGCCCCGGATACATGAGCAGGGCCATATTGGCCGAAATCATGAATTCGGACACCGCCGTGTGCAGCGTATAGGGAAGACCCTGGCCGCCAAACTCTTCCGGAACGGAAAGTCCAAGCCAACCGCCCTCGCAATACCGGTCAAAGGCCTGCCTGTAACCATCCGGCACAGTAACCGATCCGTCGTCATGGCGCGTACAGCCCTGCTGGTCACCCGACAGGTTGACCGGAAACATCACCTCTTCCGAAAGCTTTGCAGCCTCGCCCAGAATGGCCTCCAGAAGATCCGGCGATACATCGGCAAAGCCGGGAAGATTGTTGTAACGCTCAATACCCAGAACATTGTTGAGTATGAAAAGTGTGTCTTCTACTGGTGCCTTGTAAACTGGCATACGGATCTCCTCACCCGATTGTGCGTTCTGAACCTCTTCCTACAAAATTTTGACGTGTGCGTAAACGTCAAAATTTTCATATTTCAAAAATTTATGGGTCGAAATGTTCAACAGGTCCGCGGATGTGCGCCCAACCTCACCCTCTTATGGTGACCGTCATCACAGCCTATCATCTTTTCCGTGTGCAAACCTGATGCCTGAAACCAGACGTCCCGTTGATAAAGGTGGCAGGACTTTCAAATGTGTTAAAAAAATCCGCATGCATTAACCACTTCTTTACCACGTTTTGTGAAATGTAGTTCCAGGGAAAAGTGAGCCGCAATTTTATTCTCGCGTCGTTGCGGTTCTGCATTGTCCGGATTTTCCGGCAAACAAACACTGGTCAGTCCGGGGAAAGACAACCCCCGTAATACCTCAAGTCTGATTGCATAATTCTGGTGAGCATGGATGCATGCTTCCATCATGAACTTCGAGATTATAGCGGCTGATTTTGCAGAGCTGCACAGTAGACAGAGCGAGAAAAGAGTATGAACGGTTCGCGATCACAACCTGGTTCAATGGGAGAACGCTCCTCAATCGATGCTCTGAATCGCACGATTCAAGGACTGGAAGCCCGTATCGAAGGTCTGATCACGCCCCGGACCCAGGCAAAACCGGTCCAGGAAAAAACCAGCGCCTATGATTCTGTGTCCGAGATTATCCATCGCCAGCGTGCGCTTGACAAAAACCGTATCCACAGCACTGCAGAGCGCAAGGTCAATCCTGCCGTTACCGAACCGGCCATGCCGCGCTATCAGCGCCCGATGATGCCGGAAGCGCGCCAGAGACTGTCAGAGACACATCCAGCAGCCACAGACGCGGGCATGAAAGATATCGCCCAGGCACTGGTGAGCCTTCGACAGGATCTGAAAAAGGATATTGCCGAGGGTGTTTCACGCGAAGTCAGCAATCTGCGTGCCGAACTGCGTTCCATCAAGTCCGCTTCCGGGGACACCGCCTTTGCCATCGAGATGAAGGACGATCTGGCCCGCCTTGCCGACAGCATTGCCAAACTCAGCCATCAGGCGTCGCCTGCAGATGCGCGTGACTTGCAGCGGGAATTTGATGATCTGCGGTCTGCCATCGACGGTCTGGCCGGCATGACCAGCTGACGCATATGCAAACCAGCTTTTCCAATATGGAAAAAAATCTGGAAGGTTTCAATGCCGCTGCCCTGCAGGACGATCTGCTGACACTTGCCTATCAGCTTGATGATATCAAGGCGCATCTGGGCGCGATGGGTTCATCTCCGGCAATTCAGGCTCTGGAAAGCCGCCTGATTTCGATTGCATCGGACATCGAGAGCCTGGGCAATCGTCCCGGCAGCAATGAGCGCGTCATCGCGGAGCAGTTTGCAGGTCTTGATTTGCGGCTGGACGAGATCAGCCGTGCCATTGCAGCAGCAGCACGCTCGAGCGCACCGCAGTTTGATCCGTCTGTCCTGTCGCGGTTTGAAAGCCAGATCGACCATCTGGCCAATCAGATGGACAGCATATCACGCATGTCCGGCGACAGTGGCGTCAGTGCCCGCATTGAGGCGCTTGCCGAAAGGATTGAAGATCTGGTCGGAGAAGCCACTGCCGTTCGCCTTGAGGAGCGCATTGCCCAGCTTTCCAAGCTTCTGGAACAATCCCAGCGCAGCGACAGCCAGCCACATCTTGCCGGTTTCCTGTCCGACATTTCCGCGCGTATCGATGCGATGGATCACGGTTCGGTCAATCACGCGCTTGAAGAACGGCTGGATTACCTTGCCCGACGCATTGATGACATGGTTTCGATGCCGTCGTCTTCGACTGGTATTTCCGGCACAGACCCGCGGATTGTTGCCCGGATGGAGAGCCGTCTTGACGACATCGTTTCCAGACTGGACGGACAGTCGGCCCAGCCACCGGTCGAAGCGTTCCGTTCCCTTGAACGACAGATCGCCAACCTCACGACGCTTCTCAATGCGCCCGGAGGCAGCGGCGGTGCCATTCCGGCGGAATTTGAAAACAGAATGATGGCGCTGGAAGACTATATGGCAACCAGTGATGAATTTATCATGGAGGCTGCCCGCCAGGCCGCCGAAGCTGTTGCTGAAGTCTATGCCCGCAATTCCAATGCAGCAGGCAACATGGTTTTCGGCGCTGCGAGCCCGGATATTTCGGCGCTGACCCAGGATTTGCGTGCCCTGGAAGATCTGACCCGGTCGAGCGAAGAGCGAACACACCAGACATTTGCAGCCCTGCATGGCACGCTGGTGCAAATTGCAGACCGGCTGGACCGCATGGAAAGCGGCCCTGAACGCGACGAACGCATCTCCAAAAGATCACAAAGCGATAGCATTTCATCAGACAAGACTGACTATCTGGAATACCAGCCTGAACTTGATCCATTCCTGACACCCGGCAGGACCACTGCCCCGGCAGTCGAAACCCGGTCACCGCTGAATGCCATCCTGTCGCGCGATTCATCCGAACCGGCGCGGATGCCGCGTGTGAGCCTGCACGAACTTGAGACTGCAGACATTTCATCCGCGCAGCAGCGTGCGGCAGTGCGGGATCGTGAACTGCCGGTTACCGGTCATGAGTCCCATAGAGCCGCTTCTGCACAGACAGTGCCAGTCTCATCAGAACCAGACATTGCGCCTGCGCTGACAGGCACAGAACGCACGACCGTAGAGCCACCGCCACGGCTCGATATATCTGACCTGACTGAAGCCGAGGATTCCCATCTCCTGCTGGAACCCGGCTCAGGTGCACCGGATGTGAAAAAAATCCTGGCCAAGGTGCGTGCAACAAAGGCGGCAGAGCCCGCCGGCGGTCCAACAGATTCGGAAAAGGTCGACTTCATCTCCGCCGCACGCCGCGCTGCACAGGCAGCAGCAGCCGATATTGACAGTTCAGACCGTATTGCCGCTCCTTCCGGATCCCGGATTGCCGCTCCAAAAGCGGAATCAGGTCTTGCCAAACACCGCCGTTGTACTTCTGCTGTCTGCGGGTTTCATACTTCTGGGTGTTATGTCCTACCCGCTTGTCAGCACCTTCCTGGGTGGACGGGCAGCGCCTGAGGCTCCGCCCATAGAACAGTCCGCCGTGACAGATGCTGGAGAACCGGAAACCAAAGCACAGGCAAAACCTGCCGCATCTGCAGAGCCGACGGAACCTGCTGAAAAACCGGCTGCCATCCCCGAGAGCCCTGAAGCGGCTGTCGCGCCTGCTGATATTCCGGTCGTTGAGCCGAATACGACGCTGCCGTCTCCAGCTCCCGATGCTGCGACCACACCGGGCAACCAGGTGATCAAGCCGGTTGCAATGGCTGGTTCAGAAGGCAGCATGACAACAGATCCGGTGGTTTCGGCCCCGAACAGTGCGCCAGCTACGTCCATTGCAACCCTTGACGTTCCCGCATCCATCGGACCTGCATCCCTGGTCGATGCAGCCAAAAAAGGTGATGTGATTGCCCTGTTTGAAGTGGCGGCCCGCTACACGGACGGACGTGGCGTCAAGGTCGACCTGCAGGAGGCCGCCAAATGGTATGCCATTGCCGCAGACAGGGGATTTGCACCAGCGCAATATCGTCTTGCGACCTTTTATGAAAAGGGAACCGGCGTTGCCCGCGACACTGTGAAGGCGCGACAGTATTATGAAATGGCTGCCGGTCAGGGCAATGCCAGTGCCATGCACAATCTGGCGGTTCTGGCCGCAACCGGCGTTGAACCATCCGGCAATCCCGACATGGCGGAGGCTGCAAAATGGTTCCAGAAAGCCGCCGATCTTGGCGTACAGGACAGCCAGTTCAATCTGGCAATCCTTTATGCACGTGGCAACGGCGTGGCACAGGATCTCGAAGAATCCTATAAATGGTTCTCTGTTGCAGCCATGGAAGGCGACAAGGACGCCGCCCAGAAGCGCGATGAAGTTGCCGCCGCCATGCAGCCAGCCCAGCTGGAAAGCGCCAGGGCGAAGGTAGCCGCCTGGAAAAAGCAACCGCTGAATGACACGGCCAATTCTGTTACGGTTCCGGACGAATGGGCCGGTAATGGCACCAAAACGGCGTCGGTCGATATGGGCAAGGCTATTACCAATATTCAGGCGATCCTGAACAATAATGGATTTGATGCGGGCAAGCCGGATGGCAAGATGGGTGCAAAGACCGTTGCAGCGATCAAGGCTTTCCAGAAATCCATCGGTGAAGCGCCAACGGGCGAAATTACCGACACCCTGGTAAAAGCGTTGCTGGATCGCAACACATAAACACGGATGGTGTTTTCAGGCATGCCACCAGCGCTTTGAAACCGGCAAAAGGGCACGCATGTCCTCTTGAAGCATAGATTTCTGGCCGTTCAGACCGCTGGCAGCGGGCCTGTGAACCGAATTTTATTCATCTGCAAGTATAAGCTTCTTCTGATTGAAGGGCTGACCTAATTCTGTCACCTTCCTGCAATAGAAATCCGTGTTATTGGTGATCTGCATCGCCTTTGACATTCCATCAGAATATGCGACCTGTCGAGGCAGGTCTTCAGGCGTTCAGAGGGTTGCCC
>CBDFGT010000022.1:0-7373 GCA_965247225.1 Rhizobiaceae bacterium
ACCGGTTCTGTTCTTCTCGTCGCGCGGTATTGTCTACAAGGAAAAGGTCTGGCGTCTGCCCGTCGGCACACCGACATCCAAGGGCAAGGCCCTGATCAACATGCTGCCGCTGGAGCTGGGCGAACGAATCACCACCATCATGCCTTTGCCCGAGGACGAAGCATCGTGGGAAAATCTCGATGTGATGTTCTCCACCACACGCGGCACAGTGCGCCGCAACAAGCTGTCGGATTTTGTTCAGGTCAACCGCAATGGCAAGATCGCGATGAAACTGGAAGACGAGGGTGACGAGATCCTCTCTGTGGAAACCTGCACGGAGCATGACGATGTGCTGTTGACTACGGCTCTGGGCCAGTGCATCCGCTTCAGTGTTGATGATGTGCGTGTGTTTGCCGGGCGAAATTCGGTTGGTGTGCGTGGCATTACTCTTGGCAGTGGCGACACGATCATTTCCATGACCATTGTTCACCATGTCGAGGCGGAGGCCTGGGAACGGGCCGCCTATCTGAAACGGGTCTCGGCGGAACGCCGCGCCATTTCAGGCGAGGAAGAGCTTGTAGAACTGGTTGGCGAAGAGGTTGCCGGGGACGCAGAACTCGCCAACGAGCGCTTTGAAGATCTGAAGGCACGGGAACAGTTTGTTCTGACCGTTTCGGAAAAAGGCTTTGGCAAACGTTCCTCATCCTATGATTTTCGTGTATCGGGTCGCGGGGGCAAGGGCATCCGGGCAACGGATACGTCCAAAACCGGTGAGATCGGTCCTCTGGTTGCTGCTTTCCCGGTGGATGAAAGTGACCAGATCATGCTGGTTTCCGATGGTGGCCAGCTGATCCGTGTGCCGGTGAATGGCATCCGTGTGGCCAGTCGTGCAACCAAGGGGGTTACGATCTTCTCAACGGCCAAGGACGAAAAGGTCGTTTCCGTCGAGCGGATCAGTGAACCCGAACCGGAGGATGAAGCGGAGGTTCTGGCCGATGATTCCACCGGCGTTGACGTTTTGCCCGTGGCGGATGCGGCTGATGATACGACGCCATCAGATATCTGAAAACAGTGAAAGCCGGATGATTGTCTCATCCGGCTTTCTGCCTCTGATCCACCGCGCAAGGCATGGGAACGGGTGTATCAGTCTGCGGTATCAAAACACCGCGCGGCGCTTCTGTGCAATCTTGTCGTTTTGACCCTCACTGCGGATTTCCAGGAATGTGCCGGCAATCGTTGCAAGGAACATTGCGGAAATCAGGACGGCCAGTATGCCCATTGTCATAATCATCGCCATTTCCTTTCAATCTTTGTGATGGTTACGGATGTGCCTGTGCTAAAGTTTCAAGGTTTTTTCTGTTACCAAAGTAACCATCGTATTTTCCTGGAGACGTTCCCTGAGAACTTCCGCGATTGTGGCAAGGCAGAGAGCGGCAAGAATGGCAAGAATGATAAAAACGATGAGCATGTCGGCTCCGTGCAGGTTTGTTGAAGGCGTCTTGTTGAATGCTATAAACCACATGCCATCTGAGCGCAGCTTGAACGCCGTGTTCATTTTCCGTTCATGGCCGTTGTCTTTTTCTCTTCTGATCCGTTAATGTTTCGGGAAGGTTTTGGTTCCGTTGTGAATCCCTTGGGCCTTGAAACCGTGGATCACATCACTCTCTCCCTTGCGATCCGGGTCGTTCCGTGACAAAAGGCGGCAAACGAGGCGTGGCCAGAATGACGACTGCTTTTTATCCAGGTTCCTTTGATCCCATGACCAACGGTCATCTGGATGTACTGATTCAGGCCCTGAATCTGGCACCCAAAGTCATTGTCGCTATCGGCATCCATCCCGGCAAAATCCCGCTGTTCACATTTGAGGAAAGGGCAAACCTGATCCTTCAGGCGCTGGATGAAAGTCTGCCGCAGCGTCGTGCGGATGTTTCGGTCGTTGCCTTTTCCACGCTGGTTGTGGATGCTGCCCGTGAACATGGTGCGCGCATTTTGATAAGGGGCCTGCGCGACGGCACGGATCTCGACTATGAAATGCAGATGGCCGGCATGAACCGGCAAATGGCGGCAGATGTCCAGACCGTGTTTTTGCCCGCCGGATCAGCGTCGCGACCCATTACGGCCACATTGGTGCGCCAGATCGCCAGCATGGGCGGCGATGTCAGCGCCTTTGTGCCGGCACCTGTTCTTTTTGCACTTACAGAAAAACGCAAGGCCAAGGCCTGATAGGAAATGGAGCATTGTATGAAAAGCATCAGGATGGCGATTGCCGGGGTCATTGCGCTCGCAACACTTGCATCGGGAGCCCTGGGATTTGCAACGCTAGCCCAGGCGGCGGATGAGTTTTTGAAGATCCAGCTGAAGGATGGTCCCGTTGTTGTGCAGCTCATGCCTGACGTTGCCCCAAAGCATGTTGCCCGGATGAAGGAACTGGCATCCAGGGGCGAATATGACAATGTGGCTTTCCATCGTGTGATTGATGGTTTCATGGCCCAGACCGGCGATGTGCAGTTCGGCAACATGGAAAAGGATTTTGATCCGTCTGCTGCCGGAACCGGCGGCTCAAGCCTGCCGGATTTGCCAGCCGAATTTTCCGATGTGCCATTTGAGCGCGGTGTTGTCGGTATGGCGCGTTCGCAAGACCCCAATTCCGCCAATTCGCAGTTCTTCATCATGTTCGCCCCCGGCGATTTCCTGAACGGACAGTATACGGTTGTCGGCAAGGTCGTGTCAGGCATGGAATTTGTGGATAAAATCAAACGTGGTGACCAGGCCAATAATGGTGCGGTGACCGATCCTGACCGGATGATCAAAGTAACGGTCGGCAAGTAAGACTATCGTTTGAATATGCTCCATGCAGCCGAAAAGTGGGAACCGGTTTTCGGACAAGTGCATGGAGAAACAAAAGAAAATCCTGGAAATTTTCCGGGTTTTCAGAGATCGTGAGCCAAGGAGAAAACAGATGGCCGAGATGAAAGATCCGGAAAATACACTGGTTATGGAAACCACAAAAGGCAAGGTGGTTATCCAGCTTCTGCCGGATCTGGCCCCCGGCCATGTGGCCCGTATCAAGGAACTGGTGCGGGAAACAGCCTATGACGGCGTTGTATTTCACCGCGTGATTGACGATTTCATGGCGCAGACCGGCGACGTGAAGTTCGGCAAGCAGGGCTCGAAGGATTTCAATCCTGCCCGCGCCGGCATGGGCGGTTCCGACAAGCCGGACCTGAAGGCAGAATTTTCCAACATGAGCCATGTGCGCGGCACGTGCTCCATGGCCCGCAGCCAGAGCCCGAACTCTGCCAATTCCCAGTTTTTCATCTGCTTTACCGACAGCCCGTGGCTGAACAAGCATTACACAGTCTGGGGCCAGGTGGTGGAAGGCATGGAGATTGTCGATACGATCAAGCGCGGTGAACCTGTGAAGGATCCGGATTCGATTGTTTCCATTCGCGTTGTTGCCGATCTCTGATCGCGTATCATCTTTTGAATACAATCGCTCCGATGGAAAGACCGGAGCGATTTCTGTTTTAAAGGTTTTATCTCATTGCGCGTAGACCTCTTCGATTTTGATCTGCCGGAAGACACGATTGCGCTGCGCCCCGTTGTGCCGCGTGACAGCGCCCGGCTGCTTGTCGTGCGGCCTGATGGCGAGCCGCAGATCGAGGAGGCACAGGTGCGGGATCTGGCGCGCTTTTTGAAACCGGGTGACGCCCTGGTATTCAACAATACCAGGGTAATACCGGCGCAACTGGAGGGCTTTCGGGACCGCGACGGCCAGACGGTGAAAATTTCGGTAACCCTGCATATGCGCGTGGCACTGGATTGCTGGCATGCCTTTGCAAGGCCCGGCAAGCGGATCAGGGCCGGTGACCGCCTGGTGTTTATGTCTGCGGATGGTCTCAACCGTCTGGAAGCGATGGCTGAGGCCAAGCTGGATGACGGCGCGGTTGTGCTGCGGTTTGCCCTTTCAGGAGGTGCGCTGGATGCGGCGATCAGCGTGGTCGGTCATATCCCTTTGCCGCCCTATATTGCCGCCAAACGCCCGGAAGACGCACAGGACCGGAGCGACTATCAAACCATTTATGCTGAAGAAAAAGGGGCTGTGGCCGCCCCGACAGCAGGATTGCACTTTACCCCGGATCTGTTTGCATCGCTGGATGCCGCCGGTATCGAGCGCCATTTCGTGACCCTGCATGTGGGGGCAGGCACGTTCCTGCCGGTCAAGGTGGAGGACACGGATGATCACGTCATGCATCTGGAAACGGGAAGCGTGCCTGCGCATACTGCCGAAGCCCTGAATGCCGTCAGGGCGCAGGGAGGGCGGATCATCTGCGTGGGAACAACATCGCTGCGCCTTCTGGAGAGTGCGGCCAGCGATGATGGTGCGATCCGGCCATGGTCGGGTTCGACCGGTATTTTCATCACGCCGGGTTACAGGTTCAGGGTGGCAGATATTCTGATGACCAATTTCCACCTGCCAAGATCGACATTGCTGATGCTGGTTTCGGCCTTTGCCGGTATCGATACCATCAAAAATGTCTATCAGCATGCGATCCGTAACGGTTATCGCTTCTATTCCTATGGCGATGCATCGCTTCTCTTCAGGACACATCGATGAGTGAACAGTTTCAGTTCAAAGTTTCCGCCACAAGCGGTCAGGCGCGGCGCGGGGAAGTTTCCATGCCACGCGGTACGATTCAGACCCCTGCCTTCATGCCGGTCGGCACGGTTGGTACGGTCAAGGCCATGTATCTCGATCAGGTTCGCGCACTGGGTGCTGACATTATCCTTGGCAACACCTACCATCTGATGTTGCGTCCAGGTGCCGAGCGTATGGCACGGCTGGGCGGACTTCACAAGTTCATCGGCTGGGAGCATCCGATCCTGACGGACAGCGGCGGTTTTCAGGTCATGTCCCTTTCGGGCCTGCGCAAGCTGAATGAACAGGGCGTGACCTTCAAGTCGCATATCGACGGCAGCCTGCATCATATGTCGCCCGAGCGCTCCATCGAGATTCAGGGCCTTTTGGGGTCGGACATCCAGATGCAACTGGATGAATGTGTGGCCCTGCCTGCGGAGTTCAAGGAGATGGAGCGGGCCATGGAAATGTCGGTCCGCTGGGCTGAACGCTGCAAGGTGGCCTTCGGCAACCAGCCCGGAAAGGCGATGTTCGGCATTGTGCAGGGAGGCGACAATCCCGCATTGCGCATCCGCTCGGCCGAAGCGCTGAAGGCACTGGATCTCAAGGGCTATGCCATTGGCGGACTGGCCGTTGGCGAGCCGCAGGAGGTGATGCTGCACATGCTGGACATAACCTGCCCGGTACTGCCCGGGGAAAAGCCGCGCTATCTGATGGGCGTCGGGACACCGGATGATATTTTAAAATCCGTGGCCCGCGGCATTGACATGTTTGACTGTGTGATGCCAACCCGGTCCGGTCGTCATGGTCTGGCATTTACCCGTCGCGGCAGGGTCAATCTGAAAAATGCACGCCATGCGGAAGATCTGCGTCCGCTCGACGAGGCATCGTCCTGCCCGGCGTCGCGTGATTATTCAAGGGCCTATCTGCACCATCTTGTGCGCTCGGACGAATCCCTGGGCGGCATGCTGCTGTCCTGGCACAATCTGGCCTATTACCAGGAATTGATGGCCGGTATTCGCAAGGCGATCGAGGACGGCAATTTTGCCGATTTCATGGAAGAAACGACGGCGATGTGGATTAATGGTGACCTGCCGCCGCTGTAACGCTGCAAAGCATCAGATGCCATTGCTGGTCTTGTTGGGAAAGAGTTGTACACCGTTGATCCGGTAGGTGCCGTCGGCCTGCCTTTGCAACTGGTAAATGGCTGTCCAGTCCTTGCCGTCACGACCGGTCATCAGAACTTCCTGAAACACAGTCGTTCCGTCATCTTCCACCTTGTCGCGTCCGAAGGCATAATTTCCAGGTTCATAAACGGGTTTATACGTGCGTTTGACCATGTCAAAGAAGGTGGTTTTATCCGGAAACTTTTCTTTTATGGCCGGTGATGCATAGCCATAGGCAGCATCGGCATCCGCATTCAGGAATGCCAATATCTGGTTTCCGATGACTTTGCGGGCATCAGTTGCCGGATCTGACGCCGCAGCCTTACCTGCGAAAAAGCCCATGAGCAGGAATATGGACAAGATAAATGCGCGCATGTTCTTTTCTCGATGATGACAGAAAATATCTGTGGCGTTTTTTGTTGCGCCCAGATGATGCGGGTTGAAATTTGGAGAAAATCACTCGTACTCAATAATTATATTTAATATATTCAATAGGTAATGGTATTTTTCTAATGTAACTTATAGGCTATCACTTTTGTGTGAAGCCGACTCTTCAGGACTGTGGGGCACCATGCCCGCTAACGAGTTATTCACCATGTTTGCAGTTATCAGCCAGCACACAGGCAGTTTTCATCGCATTTTATCGATCTGGCTGGCATGATTAACGCACTGTTATAGCGATCATGAGACTGGAAGCGCAGTTCATTCCCGTTTTCCAGACGGATGATTGCAAACCGGAAGATGACCTTGAAACTGATGACCCTTTTACCTTCGTCCATACACATGCTGAAGACGGGCCTGCGCCTGGTGGTGCTGGTTTGCATGGGTGCAAGCCTCGTGGCCTGCGGGACGACAGGCGGAACAAAACGCAATGGCAGAAGCAAGGAATATTTTCCGGAGAGCGCCTATGGGTCAAGGCCAGTCCCCGTGTCGCGAGTGGACGAAACATACCAAAGGGTGGCGGACGCTATCAGGTTGGCCAGCCCTATATGGTCAAGGGCAAGTGGTATTATCCAAAAGAAGACTTCAGCTACAACAAGAAAGGTCTGGCATCGTGGTATGGATCTGCTTTCCATGGTCGTCTGACGGCCAATGGCGAGGTCTATGACCAGGCGCATATTTCCGCAGCGCATCCGACATTTCCGCTGCCAAGCTATGCGCGGGTGACCAATCTGGAAACCGGAAGCTCGGTGATCGTGCGGGTGAATGATCGCGGCCCCTATGACCGTGGCAGGATTATTGACCTGTCCAACAAGGCGGCGGAACTTCTGGACGTCAAACAAAAAGGCACAGTCAAGGTTCAGGTTCAATATGTAGGACGCGCCCGCATGGACGGGCATGACATGCCCTATCTGATGGCATCCTATGTGCGCAAGGGTGACCGCTCGCCTTCCATGGATCCCGGCGGACAGATTGCAACCGGTGTCATGGTCGCGTCCAACAGCAAGGACATTCCTGTGGCTGCCTTGCCGGATGTTGTTCCTGTGCCGGTCAATGCGCTGCAAAATCCGGTTCCTGTGCCGCAGTCCATGGCTTCCATGCCTGCCGTGCAAAATCAGGATTTCGTGCTGGTGCCGCCCAAGACGCAG
>CBDFGT010000023.1:0-235504 GCA_965247225.1 Rhizobiaceae bacterium
GTCCGTAATCGAGATCACGTTTGTCGGAATGAAGGCCGACACGTCGTTACCCTGTGTTTCAATAACGGGAAGGGCTGTCAGCGAACCGGCACCCTTTTCATCATTGAGCTTGGCCGCACGTTCCAGAAGGCGCGAGTGCAGATAGAAAACGTCGCCCGGATAGGCTTCGCGGCCCGGAGGACGACGCAGCAGCAGCGACATCTGGCGATAGGCAACAGCCTGCTTGGACAGATCGTCATAGGCGATCAGCGCATGCATGCCGTTGTCACGGAAATATTCACCCATGGCGCAACCGGCAAAACGGTGCCAGGAACTGAAGGGGAGCCGCATCAGACGCCGTGGCCGCAACGATAATGGAATAGGGCAGCGCACCGCGCTCTTCCAGAACCTTCACAAACTGGGCAACTGTCGAACGCTTCTGGCCGATAGCAACATAGATGCAATACAGTTTTTCAGAATCAGGGCCATTGTCGTGAATGGCCTTCTGGTTCAGGAACGCATCGAGAATGATGGCAGTCTTGCCGGTCTGGCGGTCACCGATCACCAGCTCGCGCTGGCCGCGACCAACCGGGATCAGGGCATCGATAGCCTTGAGACCTGTCGACATCGGCTCATGCACCGACTTGCGCGGAATAATGCCGGGAGCCTTCACATCCACACGGCTGCGTCGTGTGGCATTGATCGGACCCTTGCCGTCAATCGGATTGCCCAGTGCGTCAACAACGCGACCCAGCAGTTCCGGACCAACAGGAACATCCACGATGGAGCCAGTCCGCTTGACTGTGTCACCTTCCTTGATGTCACGGTCAGAACCGAAAATAACCACACCGACATTGTCGGCCTCAAGGTTCAGGGCCATGCCCCGAATTCCACCGGGGAATTCGACCATCTCGCCGGCCTGGACATTGTCAAGACCGTAGACGCGGGCAATCCCGTCACCGACGGACAAAACCTGTCCCACTTCGGAGACTTCAGCCTCTTTGCCAAAATTTTTGATTTGATCTTTAAGTATTGCGGAAATTTCCGCGGCGCGGATATCCATCAGCCGACCTCTTTCAGTGCAAGCTTAAGGTTAGAGAGTTTGGTGCGAAGAGAAGTATCAATCTGACAGGAACCAACCTTGACGATAAGGCCACCGAGGATCGACGGGTCGACAGTCACGTTTACAGTGACGTCTTTTCCGGTGACGTCTTTCAACGCCGCCTTCAATTCCTGTGTCTGTGCTTCAGAGAGCACATGTGCGGACTCAACCTCGGCAGTGACTTCACCGCGATGCCGTGCCGCAATATCTTTAAACCCCTTCACCATGCCAGGCACAGCAAAAAGGCGGCGGTTGGAAGCCACCACCTTGAGGAAGTTGGCGACCAGACCTGTAAAACCCGCTTTTTCTGCCAGTGCAGAAATGGCGTTCAACTGGTCTTCCGCAGAAAAAACAGGGCTGATGATCAGCCGCTTCAGGTCATCACTCGCGTTGATCAAACCCTGAAAACGCTCAAGGTCTGCACCAACCGCATCAATGGACCCGGCATCACGCGCCAGATCGAAGAGAGATGACGCATATCGTTCTGCAACACCGGAAATAAGCCTGGATGTGTCTGCCACGGGCAAAAAGCTTCTCTGATTTTCATTCAACCAAGGCGCTTCCGGTACATCCGAAACCTAACTAGCTGAATTGGTTGCTATTTACATTCAGACATCGCAAGAAAAGGTCTTGGATGTCTTCAAATTCGAGGCTCGTGTAGCATAGGATATTCAGGCAGGCAACACGTCTGGTCACGGAATGCGACAATCGGTCAATGTTCTTTACGCACTTTTTTCTGATTCCCCGGTTAAAAATATATTTTTGCCCCGAAATTGTCGAAATCGGGGAAGTCAGAAATAACCGAAGACATGCGCAAGCAGGATGAGGGACAGGAGAAGCTGCACGACAAGCGCTGTTGCGGCAAAGACCGGACGACCGCGATTGAGGAGCAGCGCCAGCACGCGACCGAAGGCTGACAGCAACAGGGCAGCACCCAGCGCAAGATCCACCAGCGGATTGGCGACCAGAAGCCCCATCAGGCCGGAACCAAGCGCAATGCCACCCTGGGAGCGCACCGCTGCCTCCCCGCCGCGCCGGGTCATGGACAGCATCAGCCCGCCCGCCCCAAGGGCGATGCGGGGTGCAAACAATGTCAGAAAACCAAAAACCATGAGCACAAGGTAAACCACGGCAATCATTTTCTGCGCCATATCTTCCGGCATTTCAAATGTGGCTTCGGGTGTCCAGACCTCGAACAGAAAGGTGAGCATGGCCCAGGCAAGCACCACCTGCATCAGCCAAAGTCCAAAATTGGTCAGCGTTGCCGCCTGGTCGGACATCATCGACAACAAGCGTCGAAAGCGCCGGTGGCAAGTGCCACACCGAAGGTAACATAGAGGACCGGCTGATCCAGCATCAGGCAGGAAAGGCCGAGCCCTGCCAGAAAACCGCCGGACGCACGCAATTCTCCAAGGCCGCCCGGACGGCGCTCCTGCTCGGCGAGACCCCAGACATGGCGGCAATATCCCGGCACCACCAGGAGGAGAAGACCAAAAACAACCAGAAAGCACGCAGCCAGAAATGCATATTGTGCATATGGCTCGCTCGGAAACTCCGGTAATGAAAACTCCATGATACTATGCCCCCCGTCTTCAACGCATCGGCGCCCGATTGTCCTTGCCCCTGCGGGCCTTATGGCACAGGCTTTTTTCCGAGAAAAGAATGAGACAACAAAACACATTCGTTCGCAAAAATTTTCGGAACTGGCTTAAGGCAAAGCCCCGCGCACTGTGGCGAAACATATGTCAATTAGCTGATATTATAAAATTTATCCCTTTTAAAATTTATTTCTTCTTGAAAGGGATAAATCTGATTGCACATTTCAACGCGCAACATATTATCCCTTTCAGAGTAAAATCTCTTCAAAAAGGGATAATATCTTGGAATTCCGGTATTTACGCAACGACCACGCGCGCCAGATTGTTGATACTGAACAGGTTTTCAACGAATGGGCGACAGCAGACCGCGAATATGCGCATAGCTATGCAGGTTCGATGATTTGGAAAACCGTTTCCGGTAAAGACTATCTCTACAGAAAGACAAAAGAAACCGGGATTTGGACTTCGCTCGGGACGCGCTCCGTAGAAACAGAAGGCACGTACCTGCAATTTCATAGCGGCAGGCACGCGATGAAAGAGCGCCTGCAAAGCCTTTCCAGCCGCCTGAATGAGCTTGCTGCGATCAATCGCGCCATGGGCATTGGGCGCATGCCGCTTCTTTCAGCGCGTATTGCCCGTGCGTTGCACAAGTCAAATTTGATGGGCACAGCACTTGAGATTGCCGGCACAAACGCACTGTTTGTCTACGAACGTCTTGCAGGAGCAAGAATGGACAGCGGGCTTCTGGCCACAGGCGATATTGATCTGCTGTTTGACAGTCGGGCAAGGCTGAACCTGATAAGCAGCGATTTCAACCCCGATGGCTTGATCGGCCTTCTGCAAAGGCTCGACAGAAGCTTTCAACTCAAGGCAAAAAACAGTTTCACAGCTGCCAACAAGGACGGCTTTCTGGTAGATTTGATACAGCCCTTTCCCAAAGACCCTGTGACCGCCCCCAAACGACAACGGATCGGTAACAATCCGGATGATTTGACCGCAATGGAAATAGAAGGCCTGCAATGGCTGGTCAACAGCCCGAAAGTGACCGCAATCGTCCTTGATGAGCGCGGCTTTCCCTGCCTCTGTTCAGCGCCGGACCCGCGCAGCTTCGCCATGCATAAACTCTGGGTGTCGAGGCGGCAGGATCGTGATCCACTGAAGAAAGGCCGGGATCACGCCCAGGCGATACTGATGTTCGAGCTGATCGCCCGGTTCATGCCGCATCTGACATTCGACGATCCGGCACTGGGTGCCGTGCCGCTGGAAATGCGTAAGGAAGCTGTCGCGTATATGCGGTCAAAAGCACGGGAATGGCACGAGACATCGCAGCCTGACTGGTGATCCTCACAGGAAGCTCTGCGGATCGATATCCAGTTGCACATGCACAGAACCACGCTCCCTGGGGCCATGGGCCACCATGGTTTTCAAAAAGGCCTGCATGTCGGAATTGCGCCGTCCATGCACCAGAAGCCGGAACCTGTGCCGCCCGCGCACCAGCGCCAGCGGCGCTTCTGCCGGACCCAGAATGGAAATGCCCGCCACATGCGGTGCCGATTGCCGCAGGCCGCGTGCATGGGTTTCAGCGTCGGCCCGCGTATCGGCAGAGACAATGACCGAGGCCAGACGCCCGAATGGCGGCAGCAGCGCCTTTTCCCGCTCGGCAATTTCGCGGTCATAAAACGCATCCTGATCCCCCGATACGATGGCCAGCATCACCGGATGCTGCGGCTGATAGGTCTGCAACAGGCCCAGACTTTTCAGCCCCGTGCGCCCGGCCCGGCCTGTCACCTGGCTTAACAGCTGGAAAGTGCGTTCGGCAGCCCGAGGATCACCATTGGCCAGCCCGATATCGGCATCGACAATGCCCACACAGGTCATCAGCGGGAAGTTATGCCCCTTGGCCACCAGTTGCGTGCCGATGACAATATCGGCCTCGCCATTGGCAATCGCATCCAGTTCCAGACGCAACCGCTTGACCCCGCCTGCCATGTCGGACGACAGGACAAGGGTCCGTGCCTCGGGAAAATGTTTCTCCACCTCTTCGGCGATCCGCTCGACACCGGGCCCGCAGGCCACCAGATGGTCCAGGGTGCCGCATTCCGGGCAGGATTCCGGTGTTTTTTTCCGCATAGCCGCAATGATGGCACTGGATCTGCCCGCGAAACCGGTGTTCCACCAGCCAGCTTGAACATTGCGGGCATTGAAAACGATGCCCGCAGACCCGGCACAAGGTCAGCGGCGCATAGCCGCGACGGTTGAGAAACAGCAGGGACTGCCTCCTTGCGCTCCAGCGTCCGGCTGATCGCCCTGAGCATCAGCGGCGACAAAAATCCGCCACGTTCCGGTGGATGTTTGCGCATGTCGATCAGCCTGAGATCCGGCATGGCCGCATCGCCAAACCGGGTTGGCAGATGAATGGGCTGATAGCGCCCGAGATTGCCGTTGACCTGACTTTCCACCGACGGCGTGGCAGAAACGAGAATAGCGGGAAAATCCGCAATCCTTGCCCGCACCACAGCCATGTCCCCGCGCATGGTAAAACACCCGGTCTTCCTGCTTGTAGGCCGGATCATGCTCTTCATCGACAATGATCAGCCCGAGTTCCGCAAACGGCAAAAACAGGGCAGACCGCGCACCGGCCACAACCCGCACGTCACCGGTTGCCACCTGCCGCCAGACCTTTTCACGGGTACGCGGTGCCAGGTCCGAATGCCATTCCCCCGGTTTTGCCCCGAACCGGTCCTGAAAGCGGGTCAGGAAACTGGATGTCAGGGCAATTTCGGGTAACAAAATCAGCACCTGTTTGCCACGCCGCAGGGTTTCTGCAATCGCCTCAAAATACACTTCGGTCTTGCCCGACCCGGTGACCCCGTCAATCAGTGAAACCGAAAACGCACCGCCTCGCACCGCCGCAACCACATCTCCGGCGGCCAGCAATTGCGGTCCTTCCAGCTTGGGCGAAGCATAGTCAGGATCAGGCAGTGCCACAATCGGCGGCGGCGGCAGGAACAGGGTGTCAAAAACACCGCCTGCAATCAATCCGTCAACCACGCTGACGGTGACCCCCGCAGCATGGGCAAGGCCCGTTCGGGTCCATGGGCCAGCTTCCCTGGCATAATCCAGAACCCGGATACGCGCCGGTGTCATCCGCGCCATGGTTGCACCTGTCAGCCGCAAACCTTCCACCATCGGTTCGGGATCAAAGGCGGCAGGTACACGCAGCGCCATGCGGGCAACCAGACCCGGCGGGGTCAGCGTATAGGCGGCAACCCAGTCAATGAACGCCCGCATGTCACGCGACAGTGGCGGGCAATCAAAAACATGCTCTATGGGACGCAGCTTTTTCGGATCAAGTTTTTTGCCTGCTTCCGGTGAAGAGCCCGCCGCATGGTCCCAGACAACACCGGCGACCTTGCGCGGCCCCAGCGGCACCTGCACGATGGACCCGGGCTCTACATGCATATGGGCAGGAACCCTGTAGGAATAGGCCATGGGTGCAGGCATGGGCACCAGAACCGGCACACAGTGCGGTTCGTCGCCCGGACCGAACAAATCGTTTGAAAAATTGATAGAATCTTTTGTCATTGCCCGTGACCTTGCCTTTGCTTTGCGATAAAGGAAACCGGAAAGTTTAAAAGGCAATAGCGCCGCTAGGGAGATTGATCATGAAATTCTTTGTTGATACCGCCGATGTCAAAGACATTGTTGAGCTGAACGATCTGGGCCTTGTTGATGGTGTCACCACAAATCCATCGCTGATCTTGAAGTCCGGCCGCAACATTATTGAAGTGACCAGGGAAATCTGCTCGATTGTTTCAGGCCCGGTTTCCGCCGAAGTGGCAGCCACAGACTACGAATCCATCATGAAGGAAGCAGCCGTCATCTCCAGGATTGCAGACAATATCTGCATCAAGCTGCCTTTGACACTCGATGGCCTGAAGGCCTGCAAAAACCTGACATCAGACGGCCACCAGACCAATGTGACCCTGTGTTTCTCGGCCAACCAGGCGCTTCTGGCGGCAAAGGCCGGCGCGACATTTGTTTCGCCTTTCGTCGGTCGCCTCGATGACATCGCCTTTGACGGCATGGAGCTGATTTCGGAAATCCGCCAGATCTTCGACAATTACGGTTACGAAACCGAAATTCTGGCCGCATCCATCCGCACTGTCAACCATGTCAAGCAGGCAGCCCTGATCGGCGCCGATGTTGTGACAGCACCGCCTGCAACACTCAAGGCACTGGTCAAGCATCCGCTGACCGACAAGGGTCTGGAAACCTTCCTCGCCGACTGGGCAAAGACCGGCCAGTCGATTGCCGGTTGATCCTGCGATCCTCTTTGTATTCGGAAATGCCCGGTCTCAACCGGGCATTTTCTTTTGCAGCGTGCGCATATGTTAACAGGCTGCTAACCCGGCACAGTGCAAGATTCCCCTGTTTAGAGCATGATGTCTCTCACTGGAACCCATTCTGTTCCAGTCAGAGGCATCATGCTGTAATGACCGGGGAAACAACCATGAACGAACTGCTGATCATCGCCGAACCCGCCCTGATGGCCGAGCGCCAGGGCTGGCTTGCAAGCCTTGGCGATGAACGGCGGCTGGCAGACAATACCGTGGAAGCCTATGAGCGTGACACACGCCAGTTCTTCACCTTCATGACAGGCCATCTGGCAGGGCCGGTGAAACTGGAGGATCTTGCCAGTCTCAGACCAGCCGACCTGCGCGGCTTTCTGGCAACCCGCCGCAAGGATGGTGCCGGTGCCAGAACGCTTGGCCGCGGGCTGGCCGGCATCCGCTCCTTCCTGCGCTATCTGGAAAAGCGCGGCCTGGCCAATGCAGCCGGGGCCTCTGCCCTGCGGTCGCCCAGACAGCCCAAATCCCTGCCAAAACCGCTCAGCAATGTTCAGGCCCTGCATGTGGTCAGTCCGTCCGGCCAACTGGCAGAGGAACCGTGGATCGCGGCCCGCAATGCCGCTGTCCTGACCCTGCTTTATGGCTGCGGACTTCGTATCGCCGAAGCCCTTGGCCTGAGAGCCAATGATTTTCAGGGTGATTCCCGTACGCTGCGGGTTACCGGAAAGGGCAACAAGACAAGGCTTGTTCCGCTTCTGCCTGTGGCCCTGGAAGCTGTTGACGCCTACCGCAAGCTCTGCCCCTATCATCTGGCGGGGGACACGCTCCTGTTTCGCGGAGCAAAGGGGGGTGTTCTGCAACCGGCCATCATCCAGCGTGAAATGCAAAAAATGCGCGGTAGCCTTGGTCTGCCGGAAACGGCAACACCGCATGCCCTGCGCCACTCCTTTGCCACGCATCTTTTGGGTTCGGGGGGTGATCTGCGCACAATCCAGGAACTGCTTGGTCATGCCAGCCTGTCAACAACCCAAATCTACACCGGTGTTGATCACGCAAGACTGCTGGAAGTCTATGACCGTGCCCATCCACGCGCCTGAACCGTAAGCATTTACCTTTTGCGTTAAGCAAATTGCAGCGCCTTTGGCTGTAATACCAACCACCTGAACCTTGGCACCTGCAGGCTGGTACAGGACACGAAAACCGAAGTTGGGATGATGAACACATGGCTTGCTGGCAAGACGCACATACGCCCAAAAATCCCCGCCTGCCCGTCGGCAGGTTTGTGTGGGTGCTCGCATCGTTTCCGATGCTGGTTGCGCTGTGCCTCCTGTTTGCCCTGATGTTTCTGCGCCCGGCAAGCGCTGCCGAAATCCCCGCCTGCACCGGCCACAACATGTTGCCCGGCCTCCAGACAGGCAATCCTGCAGCCTATGCCGCCATGATGGCCGAAGGTGAAAAGCTGAAAAACGGTGACGCGATCTTCTGGAAGCTGGAGAAGGCAGGGCTTGCCCCCTCCTGGCTTCTCGGCACCATGCACATGTCCGATCCGCGCGTCATCAAAATGCCTGAAGGTGCAAGACATGCCTTTGAGCAGGCTTCAGCCCTGATTGTCGAATCCGACGAAATTCTCGACCAGAACAGGGCAACCGCCAGCCTGATGGCAAAGCCGGACCTGATGATGTTTACAGACGGCAAATCCATCACCGACTATCTTTCCCCGCAGGAAAAATCCGGGATGGAAACGGCGCTGAAAGCCCGCGGTATTCCGCTGTTTTCCGTTTCCAGAATGAAACCCTGGGTATTGTCGAGTTTTGTGGCATTGCCGGCCTGCGAGATTGCCCGCAAGACAATGGGTCAGCCGTTTCTCGACCAGAAACTGGTTCAGGATGCAGCGGCGGCTGGCAAAGAGATCAAGGGACTGGAGACCCTGCAGGAGCAGATGCAGGCCATGGCCAGCCTTTCGATGGAATTCCATGTCAAGGGCCTGCTGGCAACACTCAGGAACGCTGACCGGACCGACGACCTGATGGAAACCATGATTGAACTCTATATTGACGGTAAACCGGGCCTGATCATGCCGCTGAGCAAATATGCCTTTCCGGAAGAAGGCGATGACAGCTTCGATATGTCTGAATTTGAACAAAAACTCGTTCTCGACCGCAACGTGATCATGGCAACCCGCGCAGCCGGTACGCTTTCAAAAGGCAATGCCTTCATGGCCGTCGGCGCTTTGCATCTGCCGGGTGACAAGGGTCTGGTCGAATTGTTGCGCGCCCGGGGCTACAAGGTCACGGCTGTCAACTGAAAATCAGCCTTCGAGCGCCTGAACCAGAACAGCAGGCACAATCATCTTGTGAAAAGGTTTGACAATCCGCAGATAGACCCGGCCAAGCCTGTTCTTGCGTTTCACCAGCGTTGTCGAGGCAACGATGGTGCCGCCCTTGAAATTGTCCCGCACATCAATGACGATCCGGAAATCCAGATGCCGGTCATCCAGGCCGAGCACAACGCGGTTGACACTCTGGCTGATGACAGGGAAGGATCCGATCTGCCGGTCGGCAGGCAATGTTTCATCCGGCGCAGGCTTGAGGCCGAACAGGCTGGCCACACCGTTGCGCATCCGCATCAAAAGCCGGATCCAGCCCGGAATGCGTCCCAGCGTCAGACGTGCAGCATCAATGGCTGTCAGTTTGTGATCCAGGACATTGATTTCAAAACAGTCACCCCAGTCGGCACCGGGCAATTCCAGATGCGGCAAGGGACACTTCACACAGCGCGCTGCAGAACACAGGGGCATATATAACTCCGGCCAAGAATGGGGCTGTTTTACGCCTGTACGGATTACGGCACATCAGGCGAAATGTCACACCTGCATATGAAAAAATGCACACCTCCATTGCAGGAAATGTGCATTTTCCTGATATTTCATAAGATATCAGCCGCGTGTCATACGCGCCAGAACATTGGTTTTCCAATAGAACTGGTGCACAAGCGCCGCCGCGACATGAACCACGATCAACAGCCAGAGCAAAATCTTGACCGGACCTTCATGCAGGAAACCGGCCGTGCCATTACCAAAGTAGTAGGCTCCGATACCCAAAAACGGCATGAGGAACAACAAAATGTAAAAACCGGCATGGCCGACCTTGGACAGGAGCTGGAAAATTCCGGGCTCTTCGGCAGGAGCGGCAGGGACACCCTGCACAAAGCGCACCCAAAGCCGGATCAATGTCAGCGCGATGACGGCTATGCCGACATAGGCATGCAGATTGGCACCGGACACAAGGCTGGCATCAGGCACAGCGCCTTTCCTGGTCGCCCTGTACCATTCCGACATGGAATCCGCAAACAGAAGATTGAAGAAGACAAGCAGCACGGTGACCCAGTGCAGCCCGCGTTGCAGAAGAGAATAGGACACTGGAACAGCTTTCGGCATGTATGCCTCCTGTTAATGCGTGTCGCGCAAAAGTGTAAGCGGTTTTGCGAAAACGACACGGATCAAAACAAAGACTTGAAGCGTGGCAAGCGAATCTGAAAGATCGCAACGCGCTTTAAGTGAAAAATTGATGTCCGGCGTACCTGATCCACGAAAGGAACGGAGACGCCGGATTGCATTCTGTCCTACATATGAATCGGTTTGAAGAATGTGGCAAGGGCGGCTTCCTTGACCGCCTCTGACATGGTCGGGTGTGCGTGGCAGGTGCGGCCCAGATCTTCCGAACTGCCGCCAAACTCCATCAATACTGCCGCTTCATGGATCAGTTCACCGGCACCAAAGCCGATGATATGCACGCCAAGCACCCGGTCCGTGTCCTTGTCGGCCAGAACCTTGACAAAGCCTTCTGTGGCCAGCATGGCGCGTGCACGGCCATTGGCGGTGAACGGGAACTTGCCAGCCTTGTAGGCAATGCCTGCCGCTTTCAGCTCTTCTTCCGTCTTGCCGACGGAGGCCACTTCCGGCTGGGTATAGACGACGCCCGGAATGACACCATAATTGACATGCCCGGCCTGACCGGCCAGAATTTCGGCGAGCGCCACGCCCTCGTCCTCGGCCTTGTGCGCCAGCATCGGCCCTTTCACAACATCCCCGATGGCATAGATGCCCGGAACCGATGTCTGGTAATGCGGATCGATCTCCACCCTTCCGCGCGGATCAAGCACCACACCGGCTTCGGCCAGTCCCAACCCTTCCGTATAGGGTTTGCGGCCTGTTGCCACCAGAACAACATCGGCATGAAGCGTTACGGATTCACCGCCCTTGACCGGCTCATAGGTCACCCTTGCGCCCGTGCCGGATTTCTCAACACCGGTGACTTTGGCACCCAGCTTGAAATCCATGCCCTGTTTGGCCAGGATGCGCTGGAACTGTTTGGACACATCGCCATCCATGCCGCCCAGAATTGTGTCGAGATATTCGACAACGGTCACTTTTGCGCCCAGCCGCGCCCAGACAGACCCCAGTTCCAGACCGATCACACCGCCGCCGACAACGACCATGTTGGCCGGAACTTTTGACAGGGCAATACCGCCGGTTGAAGATACGATGACCGTTTCGTCAATATCAACGGCAACGCCCGGAATGCCCGCAACATCCGAACCCGTGGCAATCACGATACTCTTCGCTTCAATCTCCTGAACCGCACCGGCATCATTGGTGACAGAAACCTTGCCCTGCCCCAGAACCTTGCCCCGGCCCTGGAATGTATCGATCCTGTTTTTCTTGAACAGGAAGGCCACACCGTCGACATTGGCTTTCACCACATTGTCCTTGTGGGCCATCATCTTTTCCAGATCGAGAACCGGCGCGGAAACGCCAACGCCCAGTTCGTCCATGCCATGACCGGCCTGATGAAACATTTCGGAGGCGTGCAAAAGCGCCTTGGACGGAATGCAGCCAATGTTCAGGCATGTGCCGCCATAGGTCGCACGCTTTTCGATGACGCCCACTTTCAGGCCAAGCTGCGCGGCCTTGATGGCGCAGACATAGCCGCCCGGTCCCGTTCCAATTACGATTACATCATAAGCCATGGTCTTGTCCTTTTCGCTCGTGTCTGCGGGCTACCGCCCGCCGCTGACATTCAGAATACTGCCGGTCACATAGGATGACTGCGGAGATAGAAAATACAGGATAGCATCGGCAATTTCGTCTGCCGTACCGGATCGTTTCATCGGAATGCTCCCGGCAAGATCTTTCGCCCTGTCTGGCAGCCCTCCGGAAGCATGGATCTCTGTATCAATAATCCCCGGACGCACCGCATTGACCCGGATGCCTTCCTCGGCCACTTCGCGGGCAAGCCCGATGGTGAATGTATCGATGGCACCTTTGGAGGCGGCATAGTCAACATATTGACCGGCCGAACCCAGAACGGCAGCCATGGACGAGAGATTGACAATGGAGCCGCCATTGCCGCCCGCCTTTGTCGACATGCGCCGCACAGCCTCTCGTGCGCAATAGAGTGATCCAAGTGTGTTGATGCGGAACATCCGCTCCAGCCGTTCGTCAGACATGTCGGCCACCCGTGCGGTCACATCCACGATACCGGCATTGTTGACCAGCCCGTCCAGCCGCCCGAAATCTGCATCTATCGCTGCAAACATCGCCCTGATATCCTCGATCGAGCCGACATCGGCCTTGATGCTGCTGGCCGAGCCGCCATGCGCCTGAATGGCGGCAACCGTTGCCAGCGCAGAAGCCTCGTTCGAGGCAAAGTTGACAACGACATGCCATCCGGCTTCGCCCGCCTTGCGGGCAATGGCCGCACCAATGCCGCGACTTGCACCCGTTACCAGAAGAACCGGCCTGTTCATGATGCGCACCCCGCAAAGGTCAAGACATCAAATGGCGCGACACTGGCCATGTTCGGACCCCAGACTTTCGATACGCGCAACGAAGGGCCAAAATCCGGCAGCAGAATTTTGTCAGCAGCCTTCTGGCTCCCGGCAGGCAAAAGCCCGATGTCGCCCGTGTTGCTGACCGCAAAGATCAAACCTTCCCAGATCGTGCAGGCGGCAATATCCTCGCCCGTCACATCGCCGTCCGGACATTGATATTGCAGGGTTCCAATCGTACGCGACACCTCATCCGTGGTGATGACATGGCCCTGCAGGATGATGGCCGTCTTTCCGACAGTCACATCAAAGAGATGGCTGAGCGGTGACGCCTGTGAATCGACCGGCTTGAACTGCAGCCCATAGGCATGGTCCGCATCCTGATACAGCGCCCTTGCCTGCGGACATTCGGCAGCCATGGCTGCAAAAGGCAGAAGCATGATCAGGGCAATGACACAAACCTGTTTCATCAGCCTGCCTTTTCCGTGGCAAGCCTGATCCCGAGCGCGATGAAAACTGCGCCGCTGACCCGGTCAATCCACTGGCTGGCCCGTGAAAAGGCAGCCCGCATCTTGGGCGTCGTCAGGAAGAAGCTGACCCCGACGAACCAGGCAATCAGGCAGGATGCCATCACCAGACCATAGGAGAATTTCATCATGGCCGGTGTGTGTGCACTGACAACGGTCGAAAAGATCGACAGGAAGAAGAACACCGGCTTCGGGTTCAGCGCATTGGCCGCAAACCCCAGAAGAAAGGCTTTTGCCGCAGACTGTTGCCTGCCGTCTTCCTCCGTAACGGCTTCCTGTGCAGAAACATCTGTCCTGCCCGCCCGCAGCGATTTCACGCCAATGTAAAGAAGATAGGCAACACCGCACCATTTGACGATGTTGAACAGCACAATCGACTGCGAAATGATCAGTCCAAGACCAAGGATCGTATAGGTGACATGCAGCATCAGTGCTGTGCCGATGCCGAAACTGGAGATGATCGCATTGCGGCGGCCATGCACCATGGATTGCCGCAGGACCATGGCAAGGTCAGCGCCCGGTGAAACGATGGCAAAGGAAAAAATCGCCATCAGGGATGCAAGTTCAATCCAGTATGGGTGCATTTCAAAATCCTTGCATCACGAGCCCGGCAAACATCAGCACAAGTCCGGCCAAAGCACCAGTCCAGATGGCTGAGCGGAGCATGCCCAATCCGAAAATATAGGCCGGCAAATAGGCAACCCGCGCCCAGAACCACACGGCAGCGCCCCATTCCGTCAAACCGTTGTGACGCCCGGAAAGCTCTGCCACGAGAACCAGAACGATAAACATCGGCCATGTTTCCAGCAGGTTGCGAAAGGCCCGTGTGGCCCGCGCCGCCGCAACGTTCAGCTCCGGATCATGATCGCGGTTTTCATTGCCTGCCGGAAAGCCGATCTGCCTGCGCACCAGCGCCGCATGGGCATTCAGATACAGGAAGGCCAGGACGGCGCTCCACAAAAGATAGGTCAGTTCCAGCGACATGGCTTTCTCCGGGCAAGAAAAGGCCGCAAAATGCGGCCCTTAAAGTCCATCGCGGCGAATCGGATTCATGCGACAGGCTTTATCTTTTTGTTTATGCGTGTCTTTTTCGCAAAACCGCTGCACATTTTTGCGCGACACGCAACAGGATGATCAGAAGCGGTATGCCATCAAAGATCCAGAACCAGACGTTCAGGATCCTCAAGGCTTTCCTTGACCCGCACGAGGAAGGTCACGGCTTCCTTGCCGTCAACCACACGGTGGTCATAGGACAGTGCCAGATACATCATCGGACGGATCACAACCTGGCCGCCAATGGCCACAGGCCGTTCCTGGATTTTGTGCATGCCCAGAATACCCGATTGCGGGGCATTGAGGATCGGCGAGGACATCAGCGAGCCATAAACACCACCATTGGAAATGGTGAATGTACCACCCTGCATATCCGCCATGGACAGCGTACCATCCCGCGCGGCCTTGCCCAGACGGCCGATTTCCTTCTCGATACCGGAAATCGACAACTGGTCGGCATCGCGCACAATCGGAACCACCAGACCCTTGTCCGTGCCGACAGCCACACCGATATGGCAATAGTTCTTGTAGATCAGGTCGGTACCGTCAATTTCAGAATTCACCGCCGGAATTTCTTTCAGCGCATGGGTTACAGCCTTGGTGAAGAAACCCATGAAGCCGAGCTTGACGCCATGCTTCTTTTCAAACAGATCCTTGTAGCGGTTGCGCAGGTCCATGACGGCGCTCATGTCGACTTCATTGTAGGTCGTCAGCATGGCAGCCGTGTTCTGGGCATCCTTCAGACGCCTGGCAATGGTCTGGCGCAGACGGGTCATCTTGACCCGCTCTTCACGGGCCTCATCACCGGTGGAGGATGTTGCCCGTACGGTAACCGGTACGGCAGGAACCGGGGCCGCAACCGGACCCCTGGCGATGGCGGCCATCACATCGCCCTTCAAAACCTGTCCACGCTTGCCGGAGCCGTCAACATCTCCGGAAGCCATGTTGTTTTCCGCCATCAGCTTGGCAGCAGCCGGTGCCGCTGGCATGGCAGAAGCAACCGGGGCTGCAACCGGGGCGACCGCGACAGGTGCCGCTGGAACAGGCGAGGCTGCGGGAGCCGGTGTCCCTGGCGCTTTGGTGCCGGCAGCACCTTCGCCGATCTGGCCCAGAAGGCCACCCGGACCAACCGTTTCACCGGCGTCAGCAACGATTTCAGTCAGGATACCGGCAGCCGGTGCAGGCACTTCAACCGTCACCTTGTCAGTTTCCAGCTCGCACAAAGGCTCATCAGCCTTGATGACATCACCAACCTTTTTAAACCAGGTGCCGACAGTGGCTTCGCTGACGGATTCACCCAGGGTGGGAACGCGGATTTCAGTGGCCATTTTCTTCAACTTTCGTTCTGAACACGAATTTACGATGGACTTTCAGGCACCGGGCGCAATCAGCCGCCCAGTGCGTCTTCCAGAAATGCAGCAAGCTGGGCAAGGTGCTTCGACATCAAACCTGTTGCCGGTGATGCCGCAGCCGAGCGTCCGGTATAGCGCACGCGCTGGTACTTGGCATCAATATGCGCCAGCACCCACTCAAGATAAGGATCAATGAAGGACCAGGCACCCATGTTTTTGGGTTCTTCCTGGCACCAGACCATTTCCGCATTGCGGAACCGGGACAGTTCGTTGATCAGGGCCTTGGCCGGGAACGGATAAAGCTGCTCGACGCGCAACAGGTAGATATCATCGATCCCGCGCTTTTCACGCTCTTCCAGAAGATCGAAATAGACCTTGCCGGTGCACATGACAACGCGGCGGATCTTGGCATCCTTCTGCAGCTTGACCGGACCATCCTTGATCACTTCCGCATCATCCCAGAGGAGACGGTGAAAGGACGATTCGCCCGCCATTTCCGACAGGGAGGAAACAGCCCGCTTGTGACGCAACAATGACTTGGGCGTCATCATGATCAGAGGCTTGCGGAAATCGCGCTTCATCTGCCGGCGCAGGATATGGAAGTAATTGGCAGGCGTGGTGCAGTTTGCCACCTGCATATTGTCTTCCGCACACATTTGCAGGAAACGCTCCAGACGGGCAGAGGAATGTTCCGGCCCCTGACCTTCATAACCATGCGGCAGAAGGCAGACGAGACCGGACATGCGCAGCCATTTGCGTTCGCCGGACGAGATGAACTGGTCAAACACCACCTGTGCACCATTGGCAAAATCACCGAACTGGGCTTCCCAGAGCGTCAGCGCATTCGGACGCGCCAGCGAATAACCATATTCAAACCCCAGCACGGCCTCTTCCGACAGCATGGAGTTGATGACTTCGTAGCGCCCCTGTGTCGGTGACAGGTTGGCCAGCGGAATATAGCGGTCTTCGGTATCCTGGTCATAGAGGACCGAATGACGCTGCGAGAATGTGCCACGTTCACAATCTTGGCCCGACAGACGGATTTTGACACCCTCAAGGCACAGCGAGCCGAAGGCAAGCGCCTCGGCCATCGCCCAGTCTATGCCTTCTCCGGTTGCAATCATCTGCGCACGGTTTTCCATGAATCGCTGGATTGTCTTGTGTGCGTTGAAGCCTTCAGGAATCTCGGACAGCTTGCGCCCGATTTCCTTCAGCGACTTCATCGGAACCGAGGTCTTGCCACGGCGCTGTTCATCGGCATTGTCGGCAACGCGCAGGCCCGACCACACACCGTCCAGCCAGTCGGCCTTGTTCGGCTTGTAGGCCTGTCCGGCATCATATTCCTGCTCCAGATGCGCCCGCCAGTCGGCCCGCATCTTGTCCAGCTCTTCCTGTGTGATGAGACCTTCGGCAATCAGACGTGCGCCATAGATCTGCACCACAGTCTGGTGGCCGCGGATAACCTTGTACATCTTCGGCTGTGTGAACGAAGGCTCATCCCCTTCATTATGGCCAAAGCGCCTGTAACAGAACATGTCGACGACCACAGGCTTGTGGAATTTCATGCGGAATTCTGTGGCAATCTTGGCAGCATAGACCACGGCCTCCGGATCATCTCCGTTCACATGGAAAATCGGTGCCTCGATCATCTTGGCCACATCCGACGGATAGGGCGAGGACCGCGAGAAAGCCGGGTTGGTGGTAAAACCGATCTGGTTGTTGATGATGAAATGCATCGTGCCGGCAACGCGGTGACCGCGCAGGCCCGACAGGCCCAGAATTTCCGATGTCACGCCCTGGCCCGCAAACGCGGCATCACCGTGCAGCAGAAGCGGCAGAACCTTGGCGCGCTCTTTCAGCGGAATGATATCGCCATCCCAGACTTTGGCCAGCTGGTCCTGCTTGGCGCGTGCCTTGCCCATAACCACCGGGTTGACGATTTCCAGATGTGACGGATTGGCTGTCAGCGACAGATGCACCCTGTTGCCATCAAATTCCCGGTCGGACGAGGCTCCCAGATGGTACTTCACATCACCGGAACCTTCCACCTCATCCGGCGAGGATGAACCGCCCTTGAACTCATGGAAAATCGCGCGATGGGGTTTGCCCATCACCTGGGACAGGACGTTCAGACGTCCACGATGCGCCATGCCCAGAACGATCTCTTCCAGACCGTCCTGACCACCGCGCTTGATGATCTGCTCCAGCGCAGGAATGAGCGATTCGCCACCATCAAGGCCAAAACGCTTGGTCCCCTTGTAGCGCACATCAATGAACTGCTCGAAGCCTTCGGCCTCAATCAGCTTCTGCAGAATAGCTCTCTTGCCATTCTCTGTAAATTCAATCGCCTTTTCCGGTCCTTCAATGCGGGCCTGAATCCAGGACTTTGCTTCCGGATCGGAAATATGCATGAATTCCACACCCAGCGTCGAACAATAGGTGCGCTCCAGTATAGCCAGCATTTCATTCAGCGTGGCATATTCAAGGCCCAGAACATTGTCGATAAAGATCTTGCGATCATAATCTTCCGGTTTGAACCCATAAGACACAGGCGAAAGCTCGTTGAAATCCTCAACAGGTACGGCAATACCCAGAGGATCAAGCTTGGCATGCAGATGACCGCGCATGCGATAGGCGCGGATCATCATGATGGCACGCACGGAATCGCGTGTTGCCTGATGCACGTCTCCGGCGTCCGCTGGCTTGCCTTCTGCCACGGCCCTGGCTTTGACCTTGGTCTCGATCGCCTTTTCAACGATGGTCCAGTTGCCGTCAAGCGCATTGACCAGATCGCCATTCGGCGTCACCGGCCAGTTCTTCTGCTTCCAGGAAGCCCCGTTTGCAGAGGAAATCACCTCTGCGGAATTATCGCCGAGCGCCTTGAAAAAGGCCTGCCATTCTTCGGAGACAGAATGTGCATCCGTCTCGTAGCGCGCATGCAAATGCTCGATATAGGCTGCATTGGTTCCATCCAGAAAGGATGTGATCTGAAACTGTTCGTTGGCTTCTTGCCTTGCCATGATGTTCATGCGGACTTGTCACCCGCCTCCCGTATGGATTGAAATCGCGTTCCGTCTCTAATACCGGAACCTTGATACAGACTGGATGCCGCCTCAATGAGAAGCGGCATCCGCAAAACAAGGCATGATCGGACGATCAGCCCTTCAGGACTTCAACCAAAGTCTTGCCGAGACGTGCAGGTGACGGTGAAACACGGATGCCAGCCGATTCCATGGCGGCAATCTTGTCTTCCGAACCACCCTTGCCGCCGGAAATCACCGCACCGGCATGGCCCATCGTGCGGCCCGGAGGGGCGGTGCGACCGGCAATGAAGCCAACCATGGGCTTCTTGCGACCGCGCCTGGCTTCATCCTTCAGGAACTGGGCGGCTTCTTCTTCTGCCGAACCGCCGATTTCACCGATCATGATGATAGACTTGGTTTCCTCATCGGCCAGGAACATTTCCAGGATATCGATGAACTCCGTACCCTTCACAGGGTCGCCGCCGATACCGACAGCCGTTGTCTGGCCAAGACCTTCATTCGATGTCTGGAATACGGCTTCATAGGTCAGCGTGCCGGAACGGGAAAGAACACCCACAGAACCCTTCTTGAAAATATTGCCCGGCATGATGCCGATCTTGCATTCATTCGGCGTCAGAACGCCGGGGCAGTTCGGACCGATCAGGCGGGACTTTGACGTATCGAGCCGGGCCTTGACCTTGACCATGTCGGCAACCGGAATGCCTTCGGTAATGCAGATGATCAGCGCGATCTCGGCTTCAATGGCTTCCAGGATCGCCGCGGCAGCCCCTGCCGGCGGCACATAGATCACCGATGCATTGGCACCCGTGACATCCTTGCCTTCGGCAACCGTGGCAAAAATCGGCAGGCTTTCGCCCTTGGAACCAACCCAGTTCGAGCCACCCTTGGAAGGGTGGATACCACCAACCATTTTGGTGCCGTGATAGGCCAGCGCCTGTTCCGTGTGGAATGTGCCGGTTTTGCCGGTCAGGCCCTGAACCAGAATTTTCGTGTCTTTGTTGATCAGAATGGACATCGTGTCTAACTTTCGCTCCTGGCGTCAAATGAATGGGTTGATCACGGTTACAGTGCCATAAGCTTGTCCGTGGTTGAGGTCTTCCGAATAGAGTATCCTGGCTCCAACCCGCTCGGCGGCTGCCACGATCGCACCATCCCAGTAAGAAATTTTGTAGCGCTGCGAAATTTCAATTCCGCTTTGAACCAAGGCTCCATCAACCGGAACAAATGGTTTCTGACATAAAAGACCAACCCAGCGCCTTGCATCCTCCAAACCAAGTGGCCTCGGGCCTTTTTTCGTTGCATTGGCATAAAATTCAGCAATCACCTGCCCGCTCGTACCAAAAGACGTTGTAAGAAGCCCATAGGCAACCTGCCATTTCGCAGGACTGTCCCCTTGTCCGTTGGCGGCATAAAGCAGGATATTGGTATCCAGAAAAACATCAGCTCCATCGATCAAATCTGGGCTCCCCTGAATAGGTCTCTTCACGGTTAGGACGCCACTCACCCATGCGGGCATTGCTTTCGCGCGACAGCCGGAGCAACTCCTCCGTTACCGCATCATGCCGACTTTCCTGCTCGACAATACGGGCAAGATAAGCACGTACCAGCTCATTCACACTGGTACGCTTCATGGCGGCAACAACCCGCGCTTTGGCCAGCAGGTCATCATCAATCGACAATGTCAGGTTCTTGACCATCCGCCTCTCCTCGCCTCTACAAATCACACAGGATACGTGTAGCACATATTATGTGTGATTACCAGAACTCTTGCGTATACGGACAACAAATTCCCCGTTCGGATCCAGGAAATCACAGATCCACCATCCGCACTTTTTTGAAGCATCCCAAGCTTCAGCAGTTCCATCATTCTTTTCAGGAATACCGTCACGAAGAACCACGTCGACCTTCCCGCCCCACTTTTCTTGCGCAACCTTCAGATGCTCAAGCCGCAGCAGCGCCTTCCGGTCTGTCCGCCAACTCCCGGGCCCGGCATCAACGCGGGTATCAAATACAGGAACATCTTCCCGCTTCCACGCAATTTCACCACGCCACAATGCAAGACAACAGCCAACTTCGGACAGAACAGACCAGTCATAGGGAGAAGGCCGGTCTCCAGGCTTTTTAAAAGCGTCTACCGGCCCCAACAGGTTCAGCCCTTCACGGCAGCAACGATTTTCTGGGCGGCATCGTCCAGATCGTCGGCGGAAATCACATTGAGGCCGCTTTCATTGATGATCTTCTTGCCGAGATCCACATTGGTGCCTTCCAGACGGACAACGAGCGGAACCTTGAGGCCCACTTCCTTGACAGCCGCAATCACGCCTTCCGCGATCACATCGCATTTCATGATACCGCCGAAAATATTCACCAGAATGCCCTTCACAGCCGGATCCGCCGTGATGATCTTGAAGGCCGCCGTCACCTTTTCCTTCGAGGCACCACCGCCGACATCAAGGAAGTTCGCAGGCTCGGCACCATAGAGCTTGATAATGTCCATGGTGGCCATGGCCAGACCCGCACCATTGACCATGCAGCCAATATTGCCGTCGAGCGCCACATAGGCCAGATCATATTTCGAGGCTTCGATTTCCTTGGCGTCTTCTTCCGTCAGGTCGCGCAGCGCCACAATATCGTCATGGCGAAACAGCGCATTGCCGTCGAAGGACATTTTCGCATCCAGAACCCGCATGCGGCCATTCTTCATGACAATCAGCGGATTGACTTCCAGAAGGCTCATGTCCTTTTCGACAAAGGCCTTGTAGAGGATCGGGAACAGCTTTTCTGCATCCGCTTTTGCCTCACCCGAAAGGGCCAGAGCCGAAGTCAGCGCATCCAGATTGGCCTGCGTTACGCCGGTCAAAGGATCAATGGCAACGGATATGATCTTCTCCGGCGTGTCATGCGCAACCGTTTCAATGTCCATGCCGCCTTCTGTGGATACCACAAAGGCAACCTGGCCGACAGCACGGTCCACCAGCAGCGACAGATAGAGTTCCCGGTCAATATCGGCACCGTCCTCGATGTAAAGGCGGTTGACAACCTTGCCGGCCTCGCCGGTCTGCTTGGTCACCAGCGTGTTGCCCAGCATTTCTTTTGCATTGGCCACAACTTCATCAATCGACCTGGAGAGACGAACGCCACCCTTGGCATCAGCAGGCAGATCCCTGAACTTGCCCTTGCCGCGACCACCGGCATGGATCTGGCTCTTGACCACATAAAGCGGACCCGGAAGCGATTTTGCCGCCGCCGCCGCTTCATCAACCGAGAAAATGGCGACACCGTCTGCAACGGGCGCTCCAAAACTTTTCAACAGAGCCTTTGCCTGATATTCATGAATATTCATCGTTTCAATTCCTGTTTCAGGTCCGGGATTATTTCAGCGACGGGGCAATATTGACGCAGGCTTCGCAAAGCCCGGCAACAGCAGCAACGGATTTCTCGAAGGCTTCCTGCTCGGCCTTGTTGAGATCAATCTCGACGATCCGCTCAACACCGCCTGCACCGATAATGGTCGGAACGCCAACATACATATCTTTCACACCATACTGGCCCGCCAGATAGGCAGCACAGGGCAGAACGCGCTTCTTGTCTTTCAGGAAGGATTCCGCCATTTCAATGGCAGAGGATGCGGGCGCATAATAGGCTGAACCGGTCTTCAAAAGACCGACGATTTCGGCACCGCCATCACGTGTGCGCTGGATGATCTCTTCCAGCCGCTCCCTGGTAACCCAGCCCATCTTGACCAGATCTGTCAGGGGAATACCGCCGACTGTGGAATAGCGTGCCAATGGCACCATGGTATCGCCATGACCGCCCAGAACGAAGGCCGTCACGTCCTGAACAGAAACATTGAATTCCTGGCTCAGGAACAGCCGGAAGCGCGCGGAATCCAGAACACCGGCCATGCCGACAACCATATTCTTGGGAAGGCCGGAAAATTTCTGCAAGGCCCAGACCATTGCATCCAGCGGGTTGGTGATGCAGATGACAAAGGCATTCGGGGCATATTTCTTGATACCGGCACCCACCTGCTCCATAACCTTCAGGTTGATCCCCAGAAGATCGTCGCGGCTCATGCCTGGCTTGCGGGCAACGCCGGCGGTCACGATACACACATCAGCACCCTCGATCGCCGAATAATCGCTGGCACCGGTCAGGCTGGCATTGAAGCCTTCCACCGGACCCGACTGGCCGATATCCAGGGCCTTGCCCTGGGGAATACCGTCGGCAATATCAAACAGGACGATATCGCCCAGTTCCTTGAGGCTGGCCAGATGCGCCAGCGTTCCGCCAATCATACCGGAACCGATAAGTGCAATTTTTTTGCGCGCCATAAATAAGCTTCCTTTGCGACAGAACAACTTGAGTCTGGCATGCGTGATATGCCACCCTTTGCCTAGCGATTAACTGCAAAGTTGAAAAAAAGCAACGGTTATTTTCAGGCAAATAAATTCAATCGGTTAGATATTAAATATCTTACGTAAACGTAAGATATTATCGTGTCATTTGCCGCCGGCCCTGCGCTTTTGCGCACTCTCGGGATAGTCCTGGCTTCGCATTTCAAATAGTCTGGATGCCGTGCGGTCAAACTCAAATCCCTCTGTACCTTTCCTCTGTGACAGGAGTTTTTCAGGCAGGGCCGCGGCTGAGGCAAAAAGGCGGTTGCCATTGTCATAAAGTGTATCGATCAGAATAATGAAACGCTTGGTTTCATTCCGCCTTTCTGCGCTCAAAAAGGGAATGCGATCAACAAGGATCGTAGGAAACTGGCGGGCAATCTCCAGATAGTCAGAAGCCCCGAGCGGGGCCTCGCACAAGTCGGCAAAGGAAAACCGTGCAACACCCCCGGCCGCAAAAGGCACGCGGATTTTCCGCCCCTGCATCAGGATGGAGCGCGGCTCCACCGTTTCTCCCTGCGTCAAAAGCGCAAAGGCCGCGTCCATTGCAGCATCGGCCTCGTCACCAAGCGGCTCGTAATAGACCGGCAGGCTGCGGTTTTTCTCCATACGATAGTCTGTACGCGAATCCAGTGTCGTCACATGCACATGCTCTTTCAGCAAGGAAAGGAATGGCAAAAACAGCTCGCGGTTCAGCCCGTCACGGTAAAGATCGTCCGGCGCGACATTCGATGTGGCCACCAGAACGCATCCCAGTGAAAACAATTCGCCGAACAAACGCGACAGGATCATCGCATCGGTAATATCGCTTACAGAAAACTCATCGAAACATAAAAGTGAGGCCTGGGCGAACAGGGCACTGGCGACAGGTGGTATAGGATCGGCCTGTTTGGTCTCACCCGCCTTGAAGGCCAGACGATGCGCATGTACCCGTGCATGAACATCGGCCATGAAGGCATGGAAATGCGCACGGCGTTTGGACTGGACTGGCGCAAGCGCAAAGAACATGTCCATGAGCATGGTCTTGCCGCGGCCGACACTGCCATGAATATACAGGCCACGCTGCTTTTCCGGCTTGTTGCGCTTCTGCGCAAACATCCAGCCGAGCGCCGAGGATTTTGCGGCAAGAGTGCGATTCCTGAGTGCAGAGAGGATACGATCAAGCTGCTCGGCAACCGCCATCTGGGCTGCATCTGCCTGCAGGTCACCCCTTTCGGCCTGCACCCTGAGCTGTTCGGCAACACTTGATCTGTAGTCCGCAATGGGCTTCATGAAAAACGTCTGCTGGGGGTCAATCGGATCATGAAGGTGCCGCAGAAGGGTTACCGCGAAAGGCTGATGGGCTGCCCGGAGCCTGTTGAACCGTCGAAGCGTGCATCAGCACTCCTGTAGACACGGCCCAGAACATTGCCGTCGCGGTCTTTAAACAGCACCTGCTTGCCCGCAACCTCCCATGACCCCATGGTCGACAAAACACCGACGCAACCGCGCGTGCCGCCGCGCGAGCCGCTGCCAAGATTTGTGAGGGTCAGGAACATATCACAGCTTGTACCGGACGAAGCCACCTTCCAGTTGCCAACCATCGATTCCTTGCTGATATCCATTGCCGTGGCAGGCGGTGCAGCATCCGGTGTGGCAGAGGCAACCATTGTATCTGCCATTGGTGCCTGCGGGAACTGGGTGGTGGGATCACTCAGCTGGCCGGTTTGCACCTGGGATACAGGCTGGGCCTGCAACGGTGCCGGTGTCGACAGGGCGAAACTGTCGCTGGTGGTGCGCTGACAGGCCGAAAGCGATACGACCAAACCCAAAACACATGCTGCCTGAATAAACCGCATATCCATATCCCCTCACGCCAAAAGCCAACTGAATCGCACACACCGTGTAAATATGGCCGAATTAGCGGGCTTCCACCATATGAATCAAGCCTTGCATGCATTTTTTTCGATTACAGGAGCGAATAGCTGTTTTAGAGCATGATGTCTCTAATATGTTATCCGTGACAATTTTGCTTGCGGAAGCATGGCCTGGAAGCACGCGCACACATCAGTGGGTCACCCGGCTCTGCGGTGCGGCCACATTCCCCTTGTACTCTGCCAGCAAATCAGCAACCGCATGGCCTGGTATAGCCTTGCCGAACAGGTAGCCCTGACCGAAATCACATCCGAGCGCTTTCAGATCATTCATCTGTCCGGCATCTTCAATGCCCTCCGCAGTGGTCTTCACACCGAGACCATGCCCGAGGCTCAGAATCGTCTTGACGATTTTCATCTGCTTTTCGTCACTGCCAAACGTGTTTATAAAACTCTTGTCAATCTTGATCTTGTCAAATGTGAAACGGGACAGTTGCGAGAGGCTGGAATAGCCTGTGCCAAAATCATCCAGTGCGATACGAATTCCGGCGGCATGAAGATTGCCGATAATGTCTGAAGCGGCATCAAATTCCTTCACCAGTGCACTTTCGGTGATTTCAATTTCAAGCCGGCGCGCAGGCAACCCGGTCTCGTCCAGAATGCTGATGATGCGAAGCCCCAGAAGATGATCTGTCAATTGCGTTGGTGAAATGTTGAAGGCCAGGGTCAAATGGTCCGGCCAGGTCATTGCATCGCGGCAGGCGCGGCGCAGCATGCTTTCAGACAGGTTTGAAATCAGCCCTGCATCCTCCGCCATTGCGATGAAAATGGACGGCTCGATAAAGCGGCCGTCGTCCGTCCGCCAGCGTGCCAGTGCCTCAAAACCGCGGACCTGCCCGGATTCCAGATCGATCAGGGGCTGGTAAAAGGGTACGATCACATCATTGCGGATCGCTTCCCGCAAGGCCAGCTCAATGAGGGCGCGCTGTGCCAGCGCATCATCCATCCTGGAATCAAACTGCCGGACAACATTCTTGCCGTGACGCTTTGCGTCATTCCTGGCAATATCAGAAAACCGGATCACATCGCTCAGACGTGCGCATTGGTCCGGAAAGACGGCATAGCCAATACAGGTGCCCACCTGGGCCTGCATGTTGCCGACAAAAACGGTCTGGCTGATAGTTCTTGCAATCGATTTGGCAACCTTTTCATCATCGAATGTCTCGCCGATATCAGACAGGACCATGAACTCGTCGCCGCCGACGCGCGCCACAATCTTGCCAGGGAACAACGCCTGAAGACGTTCGGCAATCACCCGCAGAAGATCGTCACCGCTTTTATGGCCCAGAAGTTCATTGACTTTCTTGAAGCCGTTCAAATCGACCGAAAACGCGATATAGCGACCAGGATCGGCCCTGGTTTCCGCCTCAATCTCGCGCAGCTTTCTTTCAATATAGCTCCTGTTGTAAAGTTGCGTCAGAATGTCGTGGTCAGCATTCCAGGTCGCATTCATTTCCGCATTGCGGCGGCGCCTGATTTCATTGCCCATGTCACGATGCCGCCGAATGGAGTAGATCAAACCAAAGACACTGATAATCGGCAACGAAACCAGCACGTCATTCAGATGCACAAATTCACTGGTTTGAAGAAAACCGGCAATATTTTCAAACACCTGCAGTTTTATTGCGGCATAGCACACGGATATTGACAGCAACGTCAGGAAAAACGCATCGTAGAAATCACGGCGCTCCTTGAGACCTGTTGCAAAAGAACTGACAAGCTTGATCATGTGTTGCTTCCTAAAACATGCACATCTGAACTATGTGCACATCTTGCATACAATGATTTTAATAAAATGTCACCGAACGGCCGAAGGCAAGTTCAAAACGAACCTAACAACCCGTGAATCGACGGCAAATACAATTGTGAAATTTTAAGCTTTGGCACGCGCAATGTCAGGATTGTGGCCACATGGCCACTGTAGCAGACACACGGTCAGACGCGCCGCTCGACCATCATTTTCTTGATTTCGCCAATCGCCCTGGCAGGATTCAGGCCCTTGGGACAGGTCTGTGCGCAATTCATGATCGTATGGCAACGGTAAAGCCGGAACGGATCTTCCAGATTGTCCAGACGTTCGCCCTTGGCCTCGTCACGGCTGTCAATCAGCCAGCGATAGGCCTGCAACAGCACGGCCGGGCCCAGATAACGGTCACCATTCCACCAGTAGCTCGGGCAGGAGGTGGAACAGCAGGCGCACAGGATACATTCATAAAGACCGTCAAGCTTCGCCCGGTCCTCATGGCTCTGCTTCCATTCCCTTGCCGGTGTCGGCGAAACCGTTTTCAGCCAGGGCTCGATGGAGCGATGCTGCGCATAGAAATGTGTCAGGTCCGGAACCAGATCCTTCACGACGGGCATATGCGGCAGCGGATAGATCTTCACCGCGCCATTCACCTCATCCATGCCCTTGGTGCAGGCCAGCGTATTGGTGCCGTCAATATTCATCGCACAGGAGCCACAGATGCCCTCGCGGCATGAGCGGCGGAATGTCAGTGTCGGATCAATATGGTTCTTGATATAGAGAAGACCATCCAGCACCATCGGGCCGCAATCATCGATATCAATGTAATAGGTATCGATCTGCGGGTTCTTGTCATCATCCGGGCTCCAGCGATAGACGCGATATTCGCGCACATTCTGGGCACCGGCAGGCTTCGGCCAGGTCTTGCCTTCGCGCATCTGTGAATTTTTTGGGAGTGTGAGTTCAACCATTTTTCGACATCCCCCTTGCCATCAGTGCAAGTTCAATTGCTGGCGTTAAATCGTTGTTATCTTCAATGCGCAACATCCTGATATCCGTAACAGCAGGAGCAAACCAGTCATATTCAAGTGTCAAAAGCTGTACGGCAATCTGGCAACGAACGCTGTCAATTGTATCATCACCGAAATAAACACTACCCTGTTGTCGGTCGAACCCCTGGGTTCTCAAGAATTTCGCAATATCATTGTAAGCATTCTGCCACGAGGCGTTGTGGTAGCTTTTCTTAAGCGTTTCAGTATCAAGATCAAATGTGATCGCATACATACTTCTTCTACTCCCACTATTGTGGCCGATCCTGGAATGGGCATTCCTTGGAGTTCCAACAATGTTCGAAATCTTGGAATTGATCATCAATACACCCGCGCCTTTGGCTCGATCTTTTTGGGATCAATCCCGTCTGTCAGGAGCCCGGTATGAACCGGACGATAATCGAGTTTCACCTCACCGCTTTCGCTGACCCATGACAAAGTATGCTTGCGCCAGTTGACATCATCACGACCGGCAAACGGACCACTGGTATAGTCTTCCCGCGCATGGGAACCGCGGCTTTCCTTGCGGGCTTCCGCACCATAAACGGTGGTAATCGCGCAGGCCATCAGGTTTTCCAGTTCCAGCGTTTCCACAAGATCGGAATTCCAGATCATCGAACGGTCGGTGACCTTGATATCCTTCATTTCACTCCAGATGGCCGAAATCCGCTTGCAGCCGGATTCCAGCGCTTCCTGTGTGCGGAACACGGCAGCATCCTCCTGCATGGCGCGTTGCATCCTGTCGCGCAGCACCGCTGTCGGGGTCGAGCCGCTGGCATTGCGCAACCGGTCAAACCGTTCCATGATTTTTTCAACAGCAGCCTCGTTGATCGGCGGAACAGCATATTTGCGATCCACCACTTCACCGGCACGAATGGCCGCAGCGCGACCAAACACCACCAGATCGATCAGCGAATTCGAGCCGAGACGATTTGCGCCGTGGACGGATGCACAGCCCGCTTCACCCACAGCCATAAGGCCCGGGGCAACCCGGTCCGGGTGGTCCTTGTCGGCGTTGAGCACTTCACCCCAGTAATTGGTAGGAATGCCGCCCATATTATAATGCACGGTCGGCAGAACCGGAATGGGTTCGCGCGTCACATCGACACCGGCAAAAATCTTTGCCGATTCCGAAATGCCGGGCAGACGCTCGTGCAGCACAGCCGGGTCCAGATGATCCAGATGCAGATAGATATGGTCCTTGTTCTTGCCGACGCCACGACCCTCGCGGATTTCCAGCGTCATGCAGCGCGACACCACATCGCGCGAGGCCAGATCCTTGGCCGATGGCGCATAGCGTTCCATGAAACGCTCGCCTTCGGAATTGACCAGATAGCCGCCTTCGCCGCGCGCACCTTCGGTGATCAGGCAACCGGCACCATAAATGCCGGTCGGGTGGAACTGAACGAATTCCATATCCTGCAGCGGCAGTCCGGCACGCGCTATCATGCCATTGCCATCGCCTGTGCAGGTATGCGCCGATGTGGCGGAGAAATAGGCGCGCCCATAGCCGCCGGTTGCCAGAACCACCATCTTGGCGGCAAAGCGGTGGATCGTGCCGTCATCCAGGTTCCAGGCCACCACGCCGGTGCACACACCATCTGTCATGATCAGGTCAAGCGCGAAATATTCAATGAAAAATTCCGCATTGTGCTTCAGCGACTGGCCGTAAAGCGTGTGCAGGATAGCGTGACCCGTACGGTCGGCGGCAGCACAGGTGCGCTGCACCGGCGGACCTTCGCCATAATTCTGCATATGGCCGCCAAACGGTCGCTGATAGATCTTGCCCTCGGCATTGCGCGAGAACGGAACACCGTAATGTTCCAGTTCGTAAACTGCCTTGGGCGCTTCCATGGCCAGATATTGCATGGCGTCAACATCGCCCAGCCAGTCAGAGCCCTTGACCGTGTCATACATATGCCACTGCCAACAGTCCGGTGTCATATTGTTCAGCGAGGCGGCAATGCCCCCCTGGGCGGCAACCGTATGCGAGCGCGTGGGGAAAACCTTGGAAATGCAGGCCGTTTTCAGGCCTTGTTCGGCCATGCCAAGCGTGGCGCGCAGACCGGCACCGCCGGCCCCTACCACAATCACATCAAAGGAATGGTCGAAATAGGTATAGGCCTTGCCATTCAGGGCGGAAGAAGGGGTGGATGCCATGTGTTTTATCCTGCAAAGCCGATTTTCAAGAGTGCGAAAAGACAGAGCGCGCCGATCACAAAGGTAAAGAACACATTCAGCATCACCAGCGCAATTTTTAAGCCTTCAGCGTGAATATAATCCTCAATGATCACCTGCATGCCGAGCTTCATATGATAGAGGCCCGCCAGAACCATCAGCACCATGACCACAGCCACAATCGGGTTTGACAGCGCAGCCACCACATCCGCATAGGGCGCACCGTTATAGGTGATCAGAAATCCGACAAAAAACAGCATGAGCGGAACATTGGCCGCAGCCGTAAGGCGCTGGTGCCAGAAATGGCCTGTGCCGTCTTTGGCAGATCCAAGGCCGCGGACCTTGCCGAGCGGTGTGCGCATATCCATTATCGTCTCCTACCGTACCAAATAGCCCAAAATCCAGATCAGCACCGTCAGGCCGACGGATGCCACCGGCATGGCTTTCGCGACCTTTGTCGAAAATGCCTTGTCATAGCCATGACCAAGATCCCACATGAAATGGCGCAATCCGCCCAGCATGTGGTGCATCAGCGCCAGGGTGTAACCAAACAGGACCAGCCGTCCGAAAAAGGAACCGTAGATCGCATTGACATATTCAAAATAGGCCTCCCCGGAGGCAGCGGCTATCAGCCACCAGGCCACCAGCAGCGTGCCAAAATACAGGGCACCACCGGTGATGCGATGAATGATGGACATCGCCATGGTTGGAATCAGCTTGTAAATCTGCAAGTGCGGCGACAACGGCCGGTTGCTTGTCACTTTCGCCATATTGACCCCCGTGGACCCCTTTTTGACAACAGGTCCGTCCTGTAAACCGGACTGTTGTCAAATCAATTGTGCAATGCGTCAAATGCGACGTTTAATCGTGACATAGCGGAACCACAAGCCCGTTCAACGGCCAGGCCGATTTTTAATCGATTATAAGGCTCAGACTTTCGGTGGGCCTGCGACTGTGGAAAACGCGAACGTTAACGATAACGTGACATTGCGCCCGCCGCACGCGCAAAACAGATGCAATGACCACCGCCGTGTGTTAAGAAAACCTTAACCATTCCATTGCGGGGATCCTGTTTTGCGTAACCGGACATTCATGCACACGATTGCCCTGGTCGCAGGTCTCGCGGCCACAGCAAATATGTGCTTTGCTTCAGAAACCCGTGTACAGAAACGGCATTTCCGCCACGGACCGTCCATCAGCACCGTCTCCGAAGGCCTGCCGAGCTATATTCCACACCTTGGCACCTTTGTCGGTGATATTTATGCATTGCGCGTCAGGGGTTTGGGAAATTACTTCTATGTCAGCAAGGCACTGAACGGCATGGGCCAGCCCTATATCCGCCCCAGGGCCAGAATCATTACAGTGGGTTCAGACACCAGTGCCTGTTCCATGGAAAACAGCGTCTGCGTGATCAGACCCTGATCTTCGGCCCCGAAAACCTCCATACCGTGGTCCGCTTGACTTCGCTGTCTTCCAGAACCCGGGTAACAGGCACTTCATGGACTGCCAGCCTTTCCAGCCTGTCTTCCGGACAATAGGCACGACCGGGATCCCCCGCCAGAACCGTGATACCGCGTTCTGCCTGTCGTTCCAGCCACGGAACAAGGCAAGCTGCAAAGCTCCGGTCGTAAAACACATCGCCCGCCAGAAGCACATCGGCCTCGACATCCGTCCCGACAATATTGTCGGCAATCGTGGCGATTTCAACCGCATTGAGCCCTGCATTCAGGCCAATGGCTGTCCCCGCCCATGGGTCGATATCAACGGCCACAACCGAATGTGCCCCAGCCTTGCAGGCAGCAATCGCCACCAGGCCGGAGCCGGAGGCAAAATCCATCACTCTCTTGCCCGCAACTGTTTCCGGATGGTCGAGAATAAAGCGGGCAAGCCCCTGCCCGCCAGCCCAGGCAAAGGCCCAGAAGGGCGGCGGCAGGCCGATCCCGGCCAGCTCATCCTCGGTTTTCTGCCAGAGCGCATGCACTTCACTGGCCAGACAGAGCCGAATTTCCGGCACATGCGGCGGCGACAACACAGCCGTATTGGCCAGAATAAAGGCGGCAGGCCCGGTTTTCATAGCGGCGGATTGTCCAGCCCGCCCATGCGGCAGACTTCGCGATATTCCGCTTCCGTAACCGGCTGAACCGACAGCCGCATCGAGGTCACCAGCGACATTTTTGCCAAGGGTTCATGCGCCTTGATATCTTTCAGGGACACAGGTTTTGGCATGTCACAGACTGCGCGGATATGCACACAGTCCCAGCGCGGATCGTCCGAGGTCGAATCCGGTGCCGACAGCTTGCAGACCTCGACAATGCCGACAATCTCCAGCCCCTCATTGGAATGGTAGAAAAAGCCTTTCTCGCCGATCTGCATCGCCCGCATATGGTTGCGGGCCAGATAGTTGCGCACGCCGGTCCATTCGGTACCCCCGGCACCGGCGGCCTTCTGCATGTCCCACGACCATTTGAACGGCTCGGATTTATACAGCCAGAATGCCATGGCTCATGCCTCCGGATTGTTGAACACCCAGTTGAACGGCTTGATCTCGACCGTCTCGAAAAGACCGGCGATGGCATAGGGATCGGCTGCGGCAAAAGCTCTTGCGTCCTCCGGCGTTTCCGCCTTCAAAACCAGCATTGAGCCACAGGGCTTGCTGTCAGCATCGAGCAAAGGCCCGGCAATCTTCAGCACACCCTCTTCATTCAGCCTGGTCAGATAGGCCACATGGGCCGGGCGGGTGTCCATCCGGACCTGCAAGTGACCGGGCTTGTCTGTGCACCAGAGAGCGTAGAGCATGCATATTCTCCTATTCCTGCGTGATAGGACGTGACATCAGCGCCTGCACGGCACTGCGCACATCCGTCTGTCCATCAACAATGGCCGCAACGGCGGCGGTTATCGGCATATCAATCCCAAGCTTTTTCGCAAGACTGCCGGAAACAGAGGCTGCCAGCGCCCCTTCCACCAGATGGCCGGACCTGTCAGCAACACCCTGACCGAGCGCCAGCCCGTAGCGCAGGTTGCGGCTTTGATGACTGGTGGCCGTCAGGACCAGATCGCCAAGACCGGAAAGGCCCGGAACGGTTTCGGCCAGCCCGCCCTGCGCCACCACGAACCGGGTCATTTCGGCCAGACCACGGGCAATCAGCGCGGCGCGGGCTGAATCCCCAAGACCTGCGCCTTCCACAATGCCACAGGCAATCGCCAGAACATTCTTCAATGCGCCCCCCAGTTGCACACCAGTCCGGTCCTGCGAGGCGTAAAGCCGGAAAGTGGGTGTGGAAAGGGCCTGGGCCAGAAATTCAGCCTCTTCCAGAGTGGCAGCGGCCAGCACCATGGCTGTTGGCAGGCCATTGGCAATATCGGCGGCAAAGCCCGGTCCCGACAACACAGCCACAGACTGGTCCGGCAGCACATCATCCAGAAGATCGGTCAACAGACGGCCACTGGCCTTGTCCAGCCCTTTGGCACAGATCACCACGATCGCCCCGGACTTGAGACAAGGGCCATAAAGCCTTGCCGCCGCCGCCTGCGCCTGGCTCGGCATGGCAAACAGCACAATATCTGCATGAGACAGGCATGCGATATCCGTGGAAACAGCCAGTGCTTCCGGAAGCCTGATCCCCGGCAGGCAGGCGTCATTCGCATGCGTCAGAAGAATTTGCGCGGCCTGGTCCACGTTGCGGCAAAAGAGTGTGACCTGCCTTTGCCCGTCCTTCGCCATGACAGCAGCAAGGCCGGTTCCAAAGGCTCCGGCTCCGATGACGACAATGCGGGCAGGATCCGTCATGACTTTGCTCCCCTTCGACCATGGCCGATCAAGGCTGCGGCCTGCGCATCGAGCGGCCAGCGCGACCGTGGCGCCACATCCATGGTATCAAACGGCAAACCGGCATCAAAACGCTCCAGCCCGGCCCAGGCAATCATCGCGGCATTGTCGGTGCACAGCGCCAAGGGCGGCGCAATGAAGGAAAACCCGTGCTTTGCACACAGGTTCAAAAGCGTTTCACGCAAAACCTGATTGGCAGCCACACCACCCGCCACAACCAGACTGGGCCGGGCAACAGTCCGGCCAAACTGTTGCGAAAACCGCTGCAATCCGCGACCGATCCGCTCCTGCAGGACGCGCGAAACCGCAAACTGGAACGAGGCACAGATATCGGCAATGTCGCGGTCTGAAACCGGTGCAATATCCTGGGCTGCCTGCCTGACGGCGGTCTTGAGGCCGGAGAAGGAAAAATCCAGCCTGGTCTCGCCAACCATCGGACGCGGGAAAGAGAACCGGGTCTGATCACCCTGCCTGGCCGCTTTTTCAACGGCAGGCCCGCCTGGATAGGGCAGGCCCAGCAATTTGGCAGTCTTGTCGAAAGCCTCGCCCAGCGCGTCATCAATGGTCGTACCCCAGCGCTCGTAGTCACCTACGCCACGCACCAGTATCAGCTGCGTATGACCGCCGGAAACCAGAAGCATAAGGTAGGGAAAGGCCAGATTGTCGGTGAGCCGCGCCGTCAGCGCATGGCCTTCGAGATGATTGACCGCATAGAGCGGCTTGTCTGCGGCCATGGCAATGGCCTTTGCCGTCATCAGGCCCACAATGAGCCCGCCGATCAGCCCGGGACCAGATGTCGCAGCAATGGCGTCCATGTCTGACAGTTTCAACCCGGCCCGTTGCAGCGATTCCACAATCAGGCTGTCGAGCGCATCCACATGGGCGCGGGCGGCAATCTCCGGAACCACGCCGCCATAAGGGCTGTGTGCATCCATCTGGCTCAGCACGACATCGCTCAGGATCATGCCCGTTCCATCCGGCATGCGGCGCACAACGGCCGCTGCCGTCTCGTCGCAACTGGTTTCAATGCCAAGGATTGTTGAATGGGGCCGCATGGATTTCCGTGGTTTAAATTGCGATTATTGCCAAACCGGTTTACGAGAAACTCCGGTAACAACGGATGACAGCGGATGCAATCAAAACCTTATCGAATCGGAACACGCGGCAGCCCTTTGGCGCTGGTTCAGGCCCATGAGACACGCGACAGGCTGATGGCGGCCCATAATCTGCCGGAAGAGATGTTTGAAATCGTGGTCATGTCGACCAGGGGCGACCGTATTACCGACCGTCCGCTCGCCGAAATCGGCGGCAAGGGCCTGTTTACCGAGGAACTTGAGGCAAAACTGTTGTCGGGCGAACTCGATTTTGCCGTTCATAGCACCAAGGACATGCCGACGAAGCTCCCGGACGGGCTTTTTCTTTCGGCCTGTCTCCCGCGCGAGGATGTGCGCGATGCCTTCATAGGCCGGACTGCTGCAAAGCTTTTGGACCTGCCGCAGGGTGCCACCATCGGCTCATCCTCGCTGCGCAGGCAGGCGCTCATCAAGCGATTGCGACCCGATATCCATGTCATCACCTTTCGCGGTCTTGTGGACACCCGTCTGCGCAAGCTGAACGAAGGCGAGGTTGATGCCACGCTTCTGGCCTTTGCAGGGCTCAGGCGGCTCGGCAAGGACGATGTTCCCACCGAACTTCTCGATCCGGTTGCCTTCCCGCCCGCACCGGGCCAGGGCGCGATCTGTATTGAATCGCGGATCACCGACACAAGGATCACGGATTTCCTGTCTGCCATCAACCATCAACCAACCTTTATTGCCAGCACCTGCGAACGCGCTTTTCTGGCCGCCCTGGATGGCTCCTGCAAAACACCCATAGCAGGCTATGCAACAACGGATGGCGAGATGCTGACATTTTCCGGGATGATCCTGACCCCCGACGGCAGCCAAACCCATTCCATAGCCTGCGATGGACAGGCAGGCCAGGCCCGGCATCTGGGACAAAAGGCAGGCGAAGAGATCCGCGCCAGGGCCGGGTCTTCATTCTTTGCCTCCTGGAGCTGAGACATGCGCATCTTGGTCACAAGACCAGAAGCCGCCGGTGAGCGCACCGCCGCACGCCTTGCAGGTTTGGGACATGAGGCCATTCTCCTGCCACTCTCGATAGCCGTCAACACTCCGGAAAACGCACGTCAGGCGCTGGAACGCGGACCTTCCTGCCTTGCCATCACCAGCGCGGAAACAATCAATACATTGGCGATGCTGGGAGAAAGCCTGAGACCATTCCTCGACATTCCTGTCTTTGCGGTCGGCAGCGCCACCGCACAGGCCGCCCGCGAGAAAGGTTTTGCAAAGGTGCACTCCGCTGACGGCACGGCAGAAGATCTGGCAGCATGCCTTGTCAGCGCCAAAGCCGCACGTGAAGGCCATGTTCTCTATCTCGCAGGCTATCCGCGCAGCGACCGGCTTGAAACAACGCTGCGGCACCATGGCATAGGCGTCAAGACCGCTGAATGCTATCAGATGCAGCCCATCCACTATACAGATCAAGACCTGCAACGCCGCTTTGGAACCATGATGCCCGACGTGATTTTGCTCTATTCACGCGAAACGGCGCTGCTGTTTTTTGGTCTCCCATCCTTTGCCGGGACATATGACAGCCTAAAAGACAGCGCCATACTCTGCCTTAGCCGCAATGTTGCCGCCGTGGTGCCGCAGGAACTCAAACCCGGAATAAAAATCGCTGACCGGCCGAACGAACCGGCCTTGTTTGCGTTGCTATGACAGATGTCCGCCTAAAGATTTTTGAATAGGGGCTTTCGTTCAGCAAAATCCCTGACTACGGTAGACACAAGAAGACAGAAAGAGGCCACCATGGTTCAGGGACATCCACCATCGCACTCAAAACCATCTCAAACCGGGATGACCATTGATCTGGAAGCCGAAAGGATCAAGCCTTCGGAGCCTGAAACAGGTGATGCCGTTGCCGCCGAAGAGCAGGATTTTGCCTCGGAAGAACCGACAACAGCCCAAAGTGATGCCAAGACGGCTGACGGACCAGGCCAGCCGGAGCCTGTGAGAGAACACCCCGGGACCAGTGCGCCAAAGCCCGCCGCAGCACAGGGCAGCAGCCTTGGTGCTATTTCCGCCGGTATTTTCGGTGGTCTGGTGGCGCTGGCGGGTGCCGGAAGCATGCAATATGCAGGCTATCTGCCAGCCCTTGGTCCACAGGTTGCCACCATCACGAGCGAACCTGCGGCAGACTACGCCGCCGGTATTGCGGCCCTGACAGCCCGGCTGGATGCCTTGCCCGCCGCAGCACAGAGCACGGCACCGGTTGATCTGGCTCCGCTGGAAGCCCGTATCGCAGCCCTTGAATCCTCCGTGGCAGGTCTCGCTGCGTCAGGCACGTCCGGCAACACGGAAACACAGGCGACGATCAAGGGGCTGGAAGCCAGGATCGCCAGCCTTTCATCCAGCCTGTCTTCTGTGTCGACGGGTCTCAGCGAGGCACAGCAAAAGCTGGAAGCCCCGAAGGAAGAGATCAATGTCGCCCGCACCATTGCGGCCTCCGCACTGAAAACCGGCATTGATCGCGGCGGAGCCTTTGTCAGCGAATTGCAAACCCTTGCAGGCGTTACCCCCGATGATCCGAACCTGAAAAAGCTCGAAACCTATGCACAGGCCGGAGTCCTGTCGCGTGCCGGTCTGGTGGCCGCATTCCCGTCCGTAGCGGATACCATCTTTGCTGCCATCAATGCACCGGCCGAAGGCGCATCGCTGACCGACCGTCTGGTCAACAGCGCCATGTCACTGGTCACGGTTCGCCCTGTGGGTCAGGTCGACGGTGATGGCCCGGAAGCGGTGATGGCCCGCATCGAGGCGAATTTGCAGAATGGCGACCTGAAAGCCGCAGAAGTGGAATGGAACAACCTGCCAGATGCAGGCAAGGCCGCAGGACGTGATTTCAAGGCGAAGCTCGACACACGTATCATCGTTGAAAGCCTGATGACCGCCGTCATGACCGATGCCGTAACCGTGCAGAAAGTGCAGCCATGATCCGTATCCTGTTTTATGTTCTTGTGATTCTGGCGCTGGCGAGCGGATTTTCATGGCTGGCAGAGCGCCCGGGTGAACTGTCGGTGCTCTGGCAGGGACAGTTGATCAAGATGAGCCTGATGGTGGCCGCCACCCTGCTGGTCACGCTGGTTGCACTCATCATGTTTGTCTGGTGGCTTGTGCGCACCATCTGGACCTCACCGCAATCCATCACCCGTTATTTTCGCGCCCGCAAGAGGGATCGTGGCTATCAGGCCCTTTCCACCGGCCTCATTGCGGCCGGCGCCGGCAATGCCGCCCTTGCCCGCAAGATGAATGCCCGGGCAAGGGATCTGCTGCGCTCCGATCAGGAGCCGCTGATCCATCTGCTGGAAGCACAGGCCAGTCTGATTGAGGGTCGTCACGACGAAGCAAGGCTGAAATTTGAAGCCATGGCCGAAGATCCCGAAACCCGCGAGCTGGGCCTGCGCGGCCTCTACCTGGAGGCAAAACGGCAGGGCGCCGACGAAGCCGCCCGCCAATATGCCGGACGCGCGGTCGAAAAAGCTCCACAGCTGACGTGGGCCGTGGAAGCCACGCTCGAACACCTGACCAGAGCCGGTCATTATGACGATGCCATCCGCCTGCTCGAACAAAGCCGTCTGGCCGGTGCGATCGGCAAGAAGGAAGCCGATCAGTCCAAGGCTGTTTTGCTGACGGCACGGGCAGCAGCCAGGCTGGATGCGGATGTGAAGGGGGCGAGAGAGGATGCGCTGATGGCATTGCGTATCGACGAATACCTGGTTCCGGCGGGTGTCATTGCTGCAAAGGCCCTGTTTCGCGAAGGCAACCTGCGCAAGGGGGCAGCCACACTGGAACACATCTGGAAACATGTTCAACACCCGGATATCGCCCGGACATTTGTGCGTGCCCGCTCCGGTGATTCCGCCGCTGACCGGATGAAACGCGCCGGGCGGCTCGACAGCATGCGTCCCAACAATGCCATAGCCCTGGCCTGCATGGCAGAAGCAGCGCTCGACATGCGAGATTTTGCCCTTGCCCGCCAAAAGGCGGAGGCCAGCGCCCGCATGAGCCCCAATGCCTCTGCCTTTTTGCTTCTGGCGGATATTGAAGAGGCCGAAACCGGTGATCAGGGGCGTATTCGCCACTGGCTGGCTCTCGCCCGCAAGGCACCGCGGGATGCTGCCTGGGTGGCTGACGGTTATGTGTCACAAACCTGGCTGCCAGTATCGCCCGTAACCGGACGGATCGGCGCTTTTGAATGGAAAGTCCCCTTTGCAGAAATTGATGGTCCGGTGGTTGATGCCGCGATCAGCGATCTCGATGATGCCTTTCTGAGCCTGCCTCCGGTCAGCGAACATGCAGCACCGGCTGCAAGAGACCCGGGCTCCCCTGTTGACGTGGTTGCAGAGTCTGAAATTCCGCCAGCGTCAGCTATCGAAACCAGACCTGTGATCGATCCGGCTCCGGCTGTTGCCACTGCGGCTGCGGCCCCCGCGCCACCGCCGCAACCCTTCTTCGGCCACGCACCGGATGATCCGGGCGTGCGCAGCGCACAGACAGAACCAAAGTCAAAATTCCGTTTGTTTTAAAAAGTAGCCGCCCATGTTTGAAAATTTCATGACGTTTTTGACCGGCTTTGCCGGATCGGCCCAGAAGGGCGGCCTTGATATGGACAACCCGCGTGTCGCCGTCATTGCCCTGTGCTTGCAGGTCATGGATGCCGATGGAACGGTTTCTCCGCAGGAACGCGAGACCCTCGAATCGCTCATCAAGGACCATTATGAAATCAATGATGCAGAATTCCGTCTGCTTCTGGCAGCAGGTGAAAATGCCGAAAAGGCTGCTGTTGATTTTTTCCACTTCACGTCCATTCTCAAACGTGCACTGGATGAAGAGCAAAAGGCCGAACTGATCGGGATCCTTTGGGATCTGGTCTATTCCGACGGCAAGCGCAGCGAACTGGAAGATTCTGTCATCTGGCGCATTTCTGAACTTCTGGGCGTCGATGGCCGCATCCGCATCATCAAACGGCAGGAGGCAGAAGCCAGACATGCAGATTCCCTCTGGGAGGCCGGAGATTCCCAGCAGGATGCCTAGACCAGGAACGCCACCGGGAAAACCGCCGGTTCTGATTGTCCTGCACCAGGAAACATCAAGCCCGGGCCGGGTAGGGCAATTGCTTGTCGAAAAGGGTTATTCCCTCGACATTCGCCGCCCGGTACTGGGCGATCCCCTGCCGCCAACACTGACAAGCCATGCCGGTGCCGTTGTTTTCGGTGGACCGATGAGCGCCAATGACAATGATGATTTCATCAAACGTGAAATTGACTGGCTTTCCGTTCCCCTTGCCGAAGAAAAGCCCTGTCTCGGCATCTGTCTGGGCGCACAGATGCTGGTGCGCCATCTCGGCGGCAGGGTTGCGGCAAAGGACGGCGATATCACCGAAATCGGCTGGTATCCCATTGCCCCGACAGAGGATGGCCGCAAGCTGATGGACTGGCCGGAAATGGTCTATCATTTTCACCGCGAGGGCTTTGATCTGCCATCCGGTGCCACGCTGATGGCAAAGGGGGATGCCTATGAGAACCAGGCGTTCCGCTATGGAACAAAGGCATGGGGCCTGCAGTTTCACGCAGAGCTGACCCGCGCCATGATGCAGCGATGGGTGGTCAAGGGTGCGCACCGCTTTGATATGCCCAATGCGCAGCCTGGCAAGGCCCATCTGGACGGACGCCTGATGCATGACAGTGCCCTCAGGGCGTGGCTCGGCATGTTTCTCGATCTGGTCTTTGACGACCCTTGCGGAAAACAGGGCTGATCACAATTTTCAGAAACGGTTTGTCAAGAACGGTCCGGCAGGTCCAGCGTATCGATCTTGCGCAATTGCGGGAACCCGAAAGCCCAGATCACCGCAACAGCGAGCGTTCCGATCCCGCCAATGACCACAGCCGGTACAGCACCGATCAGATGCGCCATGGTTCCGGCGCGAAACTCGCCCAGCTCGTTTGATGCACCGACAAACACCATATTGACAGCATTGACACGACCGCGAACCTCGTCCGGCGTCCACAGTGCGATCAGCGTTTCACGAACATAGACCGAAATCATGTCAGACGCCCCCATGATGACCAGCGCAAGGATCGAGAGCCATGGCGTGGCCGACAGGCCGAACAGGATCGTACCGCAGCCAAACAGGGCGACACCGGCAAACATGAACAGACCGGAATGATGGCGGATCGGATACCAGGCCAGAACCATGGCCATACCAATGCCGCCGACGCCGGGCGCTGCCCGCAGCATGCCAAGCCCCCAGGGCCCAAGCGTGAGGATATCCCGCGCGAAAATCGGCATCAACGCGATAGCACCACCCAGCAATACGGCAAAGAGATCAAGGGAAATCGCCCCCAGAACCACTTTCTCACCACGGATAAACTTGAAACCGGCAAGGATAGAGGCCCAGTCGCGCACTTCTGAAACCGTGCGCTGACCGGGCTTGGGAATGAAAAAAACCATGACGACGGCGGCAATCATAAAGGCAAGCGCCACAGAATAGGTGATGACCGGACCCAGACCATAAAGCAGACCGCCCGTAACCGGCCCCAGGATAGAGGCCAGTTGCCATGACGATGAATTCCACGCAAAGGAATTGGCAAGATCCTCTTTCGGCACCAGATTGGGGGCAAGCGACTGTACGGCAGGCCCCAGAAAGGCACGTTCGATACCAAACACCACGAGAATGGCAAAGACCGGCAGGGGTGCAAACGTGCCGCTGACCGTCAGCGCCAGAAGACCGGCGCAGCAACCCGCGCTCATCATCAGGCAGATGGCCATGATCATCCGGCGATTATACCTGTCAACAACAGACCCGGTGACCAGAATCAGCAGAAGGGACGGAAGGAACTGCAACAGGCCGATCATACCCAGATAGAGCGCATTGCCGGTCAGGTCATAAATCTGCCAGCCGACAGCGACAGAGATAATCTGGATGCTGAAACCGGACAGCAGCCGCGCCAGAAAATACAGAAGATAGGAGCGATGCTTGAAGGCTGCGAAACGCTGGCCCGGCTGTGTCGGTGTCATGGGGAAAACCTTTTGACGCGCAGGTGGCCTTTGGGGCACCGCCGTTAAACATGTTTTGAAGATCGAAGATGAGTTGGTCTTGCCCGTTTCATCGTCAATGTCTACATGTCTGTCAACAACGAAATGGAGACTGCCATGCTTGCTGTACTCAATACGATTATCTACGCTCTTGATATATACAAATGGATATTGATCGCCAGTGCGATTTTTTCCTGGCTTTACGCCTTCAATGTCATCAATTCCGGCAACCAGTTTGTCAATGGTATCGGCCGTTTCCTCTATCAGGTCACCGAGCCGGTTTTGAAGCCGGTCCGCAGATTGCTGCCGGATCTGGGCGGTGTCGATATTTCGCCGATCATCGTTTTCATCATTATCTTCTTTATCCAGCAACTGATCATCACCACCATTGCACCAATGGTCCTGTGACTTCGGCCTGGCTTCCATATTCTGATCATGTCCGCCTGTCCGTCAGGGTCACGCCCAATGCCAGGCAGGCAGGGCTTGATGGTTTTGAAGAGGCCGCGGATGGCTCTGTCTGGCTGACAGTGCGGGTCACGGTTGTGCCGGAAAAGGGCAAGGCGACAAAGGCCGTGATCGGGATCATCGCCAGGGCGCTGCATATTCCAAAATCTGCCATTTCGGTTTTAAGCGGCAATACGGCACGCAAAAAAATCCTCCGGATTGAGGGCAATCCGGAGGATATTGTTATGGCACTTGAAAAACTCGAAAGCTGATCAGGCTTTTTTCGCGGCTTTTGCACGCTCAATGGCTTCGACAATCAGTTCGGATGCCACATCCACACCTTTCCAGCCGTAAATCTTGACCCATTTTCCGGGCTCCAGATCCTTGTAATGCGAGAAGAAATGCTCGATCTGCTGCAGGGTGATTTCCGGCATATCGGTATATTCATGCACCTTGTCATAGCGCTTTGTCAGGTGCGAGGAAGGCACGGCAATGATTTTTTCATCCTTGCCGGAATTGTCTTCCATCATCAAAACACCGATCGGACGCACATTGATAACGCATCCGGGGATCAGCGGGCGGGTGCTGGCAATCAGCACGTCAATCGGATCGCCGTCTTCTGAAAGCGTATGCGGCACGAAGCCGTAATTGCCCGGATAGGTCATCGGCGTATAGAGAAAACGGTCAACGATCAGCGTTCCGGCTTCCTTGTCCATCTCATACTTGATGGGATGTCCGCCAACCGGCACTTCAACAATCACATTGACGTCCTTGGGTGGATTTTTGCCGATAGAAATCGCATCAATACGCATAATGGCTCCATAGAAAGGGGAACATGTTTAAAATTGTATATCCCAGTCCGATAGACAGTATCGCACCACAAATCAACTCGACTTTGCAACCATGGTTACTTTTATAAAATCGCGAAACTGTTGTTGATTGTTCACAAACGGTCGTCAGAAACTGCGCAACATACACGCATGACAGGACAGGGGCCATTGGACCGGCAGCCCCGCCGGTATAATGCCCATGCACGATCCTATTTCCAGGCAAAGCCTATTTTCCTGAGCTTCCTGTCGGCAAAATCTTCCATCCCTTCGGCAATATCCACACCGCCCTGCGACTGGAAGAACCGGCTGGCCTGGTCGCACTCTTCCAGACACCAGACAACAAGACCATCGCATCCCAGCGACTTCAGGAGACGTTTGGCTTCGCCAAAAAGGATGCGACCGAGGCCAACACCCTGATATTCGGGGCGCAGGTATATCTCATAGATCTCGCCTTCCTGCGGCAGTCCGCGCGCCCTCGAAAGACCGATGGTTGCATATCCGGCAATCACGCCATCAAGTTCGACCACCAGAATAGAGGTGGCCCCCAGAATCGCCTTGCGCCACCAGATATCATTGCGCCGGTCCACCATCCGGTTGAGCGCTTTATGCGGAATAAGCCCGGCATAGGTATGGAGCCAGGAAACCCGGTGCACGCCGGAAACCGCACATGCATCCCCAACGTCCGCCATTCTGATATCGGTCAACAAAGTCTTCATGGATCTATTAAGACCCGATGTCCGGACTTCGCTACCGTCAAATGCACGGTCTCACGGCTTTCCCACAGGCTTTGCATTTTTCATGCAAAAAGCAGGGCTAAAACAACAATCCCGGCACCGGGCCGGGATTGAAGAATTTTTGCAGGGTGCGGGATCACGCAGCGCCGCGTGATTTTTCAAAACGCTTGCGCTCGTTCGGATCCAGATACATCTTGCGCAGACGGATGGACTTCGGTGTCACCTCCATCAGTTCATCGTCCTGGATCCAGGAAAGGGCGCGGTCCAATGTCATGCGGATCGGCGGGGTCAGTTTCACAGCCTCGTCCTTGCCCGCAGCACGGATGTTGGTGAGCTGCTTGCCCTTGAGCACATTGACCTCAAGATCATTGTCACGGCTGTGAATGCCGATGATCATGCCCTGATAGACCTTTTCGCCAGGCTCGATCATCATCGGTCCGCGATCTTCCAGATTGAACATGGCATAGGCCACAGCCTCGCCCGAACCGTTTGACAGCAGCACACCGTTGGTGCGCCCGCCGATCGTGCCCTTGAACGGCTGGTAAGAATGGAACAGCCGGTTCATGATGGCTGTACCGCGTGTATCGGTCAGAAGTTCGGACTGGTATCCGATCAGGCCGCGGGTTGGCGCGTAGAAGACCAGTCGCACACGGTTGCCGCCGGACGGACGCAGCTCGGCCATTTCTGCCTTGCGTTCGGACATTTTCTGGACAACCACACCGGAATGTTCTTCATCAACATCGATGACAACCTCTTCAATGGGCTCCATCAGCACATCGTTCTCGTCCTTGTGCATCACAACACGCGGACGCGACACCGCAAGCTCAAAGCCTTCGCGGCGCATGGTTTCGATCAGAACCGCCAGCTGGAGTTCGCCGCGGCCCGAAACATAGAAGGAATCCTTGCCTTCTGCCTCTTCGATTTTCAGCGCGACATTGCCTTCGGCTTCCTTCAGCAGGCGGTCACGGATGACACGGCTGGTCACCTTGTCGCCTTCCGTTCCGGCCAGCGGGCTGTCATTGACGATGAAGGACATGGTCACAGTCGGCGGATCAATCGGCTGGGCCTGCAGCGCCTCGACAACGGAGGGATCGCAGAACGTGTCGGCAACCGTTCCCTTGGAAAGCCCGGCAATCGCAACGATATCACCGGCATGGGCTTCTTCAATGGCCGTGCGCTCGATACCGCGGAAGGCAAGAATCTTGGAAATGCGACCGTTTTCGATCAGCTTGCCGTCCTGGCCGATCACCTTGACCGCCTGGTTCGGTTTGATCGAGCCGGAATGGATACGGCCCGTGATGATACGGCCAAGGAACGGATTGGCCTCCAGGATCGTGCCGATCATGCGGAACGCACCGTCTTCGTCTCCAACGCTTGGTTCGGGAACATGTTCCAGCACCAGATCCAGCAGCGGAGCCAGCCCCTGATCCTTTGGACCTTCCGGATTGACATTCATCCAGCCATCACGGCCTGAGCCGTAGAGGATCGGGAAATCAAGCTGCTCGTCCGTTGCGTCCAGATTGGCAAAAAGGTCGAACACTTCATTGATGACCTCTTCATGGCGGCCATCCGGGCGGTCAATCTTGTTGATCGCGACAATCGGGCGAAGACCGACCTTGAGCGCCTTGGAGACCACGAACTTTGTCTGCGGCATCGGGCCTTCCGAGGCATCGACCAGAACAATCGCGCCATCCACCATCGACAGGATACGCTCGACTTCACCGCCGAAATCGGCGTGGCCCGGAGTGTCAACAATATTGATACGGGTATCTTTCCACTCGACAGATGTTGCCTTGGCCAGAATGGTAATCCCGCGTTCCTTTTCAAGATCGTTGGAATCCATCATCCGTTCGCCGACGCGCTGGTTTTCGCGGAAAGAGCCGGATTGCTTCAAAAGTTCGTCCACAAGCGTCGTCTTGCCATGGTCAACGTGGGCGATAATCGCAATATTGCGCATTTTCATAGTTTTGATCTCGGATTCGTTTTGGGTACGTCCTGGGACCGGTACCGCTTTACAGTTGGCGGGCTCATACATGGTTTTTCGCAAATGCGAAAGGGGGGAGACGCGAAAAGCCGAAAGACTTGGTTACCAGGCATGGATTTCCCTCACGCAACCGGCCTTGCGGGATCAAGGGTGATATTCCAGAGCTCCACATCATTGCGGTCCATCAGCCGCACAGTCATCTGTGCGGTGCGGCTGTTAATGTCCACAAGCCCGAAAAACTGCATGCCGTCGGTGGGCGGCAGATTGCTGTCTGCACCGCCAGGCGCGCCTTTGAGGAATTTCAGCTCGGGCCCGAATGTCATGTCAAGATCTTTGGGACCATAGGTTCCGGCATGCAGGGGCCCGGAAACGAATTCCCAGAAAGGCAGGAAATCCTGAAACTTCGCCTTGTCGGGATTATAATAATGCGCCGCCGTATAATGCACGTCCGCCGTCAGCCACACCATGTTGCGGATGTCATGGTCGCGGATATAGCGCAGAAGCGCTGCCATTTCGCGTTCACGACCATCCGGAACACCATTATAGCCGTCCGAAACGCTTTCACTCCCGCTCTTGCTGGCATAATCGTCCCACACCACAAGCCCGATGGGCATATCGCAGGCAATGACTTTCCAGACAGCCTTTGAGGCTTTCAGTTCCCGCTTCAGCCATTCCATTTGTGCCTTGCCCAGAAGATCAATGTCCTTTGCATCCGCATTGGGACCGCGATAGGAGCGCAGATCAACGAAAAAGACATCCAGCAAGGGCCCGTAGGCAATCTTGCGGTAAATCTGTCCCGGGGCCTGCGGGCTGTAGCGGATCGGGGTCATTTCCTCGAATGCCCGCCTGGCCCTTGCCGCATAAAGTGCAATGTCTTTCTCGATATAGCGGGGATCATCGCTAAGGTCTGTCGAGACCGACCAGTTGTTCAGCACCTCATGATCATCCCACTGGAAAAAAGTCGGACAGGCAGCGCACATTTTCAGCACATGCTCGTCCAGAAGATTATATTTCCATTGACCGCGATACTCGTCCAGCGTTTGGGCCACATTGCGTTTTTCAGGGGTAATGATCCGGTTCTTCCACACCTTGCCGTTTTTCAGCGGAATTTCATCCGGTATCGGCCCGTCGGCATAGATCGTATCACCGGAATGGATAAAGAAATCCGGCTCGTGCAAGGCCATCGTCGAATAGGTTTTCATGCCGGTATCATCGATGCCCCAGCCCTGCCCTGCCGTATCGCCCGACCAGACAAATCGCACGGACCTGTAGCTCAACGGTGCCGTCCTGAAATGACCGGTCACCGGTTCCGACGCATGGTTGCTGCTATGGAGATCGGTTGCCTGAAACCGGTAGAAATAGTCCTGATCCGGCAGAAGGTCACCCAGCACTGTCTTCACCGCAAAATCACTGCCGGGCAGCGCCTGCACAGGGGCCGACCGCACAGCATTGCTGAAGCTTTCCGTGGTGGAATATTCCACGGTAATATCGCAAGGCCGGTCAACACGCGCCCAGACCACACCGGACGAAAAATCAACATCGCCCGACTGAACACCATGGGTAAAGACCGGACGACCGAAATTGCGCGCATAATAGGGAACTGCCAGAGGTGACGTCGCGGAAAGGCTGACGGCACCCGCTGTCAGGAGAAAGGAACGCCGTGTCCACAATGGTTGCTTCTGCATGCTGCCATCCCCACCACCACGCCCTTCACACAGGACGCAAGCAGGCGGAGCATTGAAACAGTTCCGTGACAGAATCATTCCAGCAGCATGAATTTTTTGTAATGGTTTTCGCGCAAACATGCGACAGGCCGGAAAATCCGGCCTGTCGCGGATCACCGTCAGGCATTGCGGACAGGATCAAGGGTGATCTTCCACAATTCGATATCATCCCGGTCCATCAGGCGCACCGTCATCTGTTCTGTCTGACCATCAACATCCACGAGACCAAAGAACTGCATCCCGGCAGAGGGGGGCAGGTTCTGGCCCTGTTCGGCCGTTGGTGCCTTGATAAACTTGAGCTCGGGTCCAAAGGTCATGTCCAGATCATTCGGCCCGAATGTACCGGCATGCAATGGACCGGAAACAAATTCCCAGAACGGTTCAAAATCCTGGAACTGCGCCTTGGACGGATCGTAATAATGGGCTGCTGTATAATGCACATCTGCGGTCAGCCACACTGTATTGTGAATGCCGGATGTCTTGATGAAGCGCAGGAGATCGGCAATTTCCAGCTCACGACCGGCAGCCGCACCATGATTGGCATTGGCAACCGCCTCAAAGCCCTTCCTGTTCTTGTAATCGTCCCAGACGATGATGCTGAGCGGCATATCGGCAGCAATCACTTTCCATGTGGCCCTGGATGCCGCCAGGGCTTCTTTAAGCCACTTGACCTGCATTTCACCTAAAAACTGAGATTTTGGCGAAATTTCCGTTTCCAGATTGTCACCGTTCGGCCCGCGATAGGTACGCATATCAAGGAAGAACACATCGACAAGGGGACCATAGGCGATCTTGCGATAGACCCGGCCCGGCTCTGCCGGCGTATAGCTGATCGGCGTCATCTCTTGGAAAGCCTGGGCTGCCCGCGATTCCAGAACATGGACCGACTTTTCCGTGTAGCGGTCATCATGCGACAGATCCTTGGAATCCGACCAGTTGTTCACCACTTCATGATCGTCCCACTGAAAGAAGGTCGGACAGATTGCGTTCATGGCCAGAACATGCTGGTCCATCATATTATATTTCCACTGGCCGCGATATTCATCCAGCGTTTCGGCAACCTTGCTCTTTTCCGGCGTCAGGATCCTGTTCACCCATTTCGTGCCGTCCTTGAAATCCACGCTCCCGGCAACCGGGCCATCCGCATAGATCGTGTCGCCGGAATGGATGAAGAAATCCGGCTGGTGCAGTGCCATGGTCGCATAGGTTTTCATGCCGACATCATCAATCCCCCAGCCCTGGCCCGCAGTATCACCCGACCAGACAAAGCGGACATTGCGCTTCTCTGTCGGTGCCGTGCGGAACCGCCCGATAACCGGCTCGGAAACAACATTCACATCAGCAAGATCCACGGCAGAAAAGCGATAGAAAATATCCTGGTTCTCAGGCAGGCTTTCCAGCAGGCGCTTGACAGCAAAATCACTGCCGGGAAGTGCGTTCAATGGCGGCAGCCTCACAGCATTGGAAAAGCTCTCGGTGGTCGCATATTCGGCATAGACCCGCGAAGGGCGGTCAACCCGCGTCCAGATCATGCCGGAATTGCTGTTGACATCACCGGACTGAACGCCATGGGTAAAGACCGGGCGTTCCGAACCACGGGCATAAAACGGCAAGGCAAGGCCCGCAGACGCAACAAGACCTGTTGCAGCAGTCGACTTGAGAAAACTGCGGCGGGACACCGCAAAAAGGGATTTTGACATTTGATACTCCGCAAAAGGGACAGGGAAAGTTCCAGCCCTGCCACTGTCGCGGAATTCCATGTCAGGCATTTAAACGGACGATGACACCTGTCCGAAGTTTTCATGACAGCCTATGCCGCCAGTCCCTTCTGTTTCAGCATCGCATCCACGCTTGGCAGCTTGCCGCGAAACGCCGTATAGGCATCTTCCGGATCAATGGAGCCGCCAACCGAATAGATATGGTCGTGCAGGCGCCTGGCAATGACCGGATCAAAGGCATTTCCGGTTTCACTGAAAGCTTCAAAAGCATCGGCATCCAGCACTTCCGACCACATATAGGAATAATAGCCGGCAGAATACCCGTCCCCGGAAAACACATGGCTGAAATGCGGAGTGCGATGGCGCATGGTAATGGAACCTGGCATGCCAAGCTCGCGCAGAATATCGGCTTCAACCTGCATGGGGTTCTCGCCCGGTTCGCGGGTGTGGAACGCCATATCCACCAGCGCGGAAGAGGTGAACTCCACCGTGTTGAAACCCGAATTGAAAGTGCGGGCCGACAGAACCTTGTCCAGCAATGCCTGCGGCATCGGCTCGCCGGTTTCGCAATGGATGGCATAGGTTTTCAGAATCTCCGGGACGGTCAGCCAGTGCTCATAAAGCTGCGAGGGCAATTCAACGAAATCGCGCGAGACAGCCGTTCCGGATACCGACGGATAGGTGACATTCGACAGCATGCCGTGCAAGGCATGCCCGAATTCATGAAACAGCGTCCGGGCATCGTCAAGTGACAGAAGGGCCGGTTTGCCATCTGCCGGTTTGGCAAAATTGCACACATTGTAGATGATCGGAATTTCGCCTTTCACGCCGTTCGGCAGGGCAAGTCTGTGCTGGGTCTGCAGGCTCGACATCCAGGCGCCCGAACGCTTGGAAGCGCGTGCGAAATAATCGCCCAGGAACATCGCAATCAGATTCCCGCCGGCACTGCGGATTTCAAAGACCCGCACATCGGGATGATAGGCCGCAATACCTTTGGCCTCCGTCGCCGTAATGCCAAACAGGCGTTTGGCCACATCAAAACAGGCATCAATAATGCGGTCGAGCTGCAAATAGGGCTTGAGTTCACTTTCGGAGAAATGGAATTTCTGTGCCCGCAGTTTTTCGGCATAGTACCGCCAGTCCCAGGGCATCACCGGATGGTTTCGGCCTTCACCGGCAATCAGTGTCGCCAGCTCAGCCTCTTCCTCCAGCGCCCGGGCCAGGGCCTTGTCCCAGACCTGACGCAGCAGCCCCTCCACATTTTCAGGGGTTTTTGCCATGGTCTTGTCCAGTTTCAGCGACGCAAAATTGTCAAAGCCGAGCAATTTTGCCTTTTCGGCCCGAAGCGCCAATGTCTGTTTGATGACATCGCGATTGTCGGTCGGTCCGTCATTCTCGCCACGCGCGGCCCAGGCCCGGAAAGCCTGTTCGCGCAGGTCACGCCGCTCCGAAAAAGTCAGGAAAGGCTCAACAATCGACCGCGACAGGGTAACGGCATATTTTCCATTCTCGCCAAGCGCTTCAGCCTGGGCCGCCATGGCATCGCGCAGAAAGGCAGGCAGGCCCGCCAGATCCGCCTCGTCCGTCAGGATCAGCGACCAGTTTTTCTCATCCGCCAGAACATTCTGTCCAAAAGTCGTGCCGAGTCCCGCCAGGGTTTCATTGATTTTGGCCAGACGCTCCTGCTGCTCTTTCGGCAGTTTGGCACCGGAATGGACAAAACCCTTCCAGTGACGTTCGAGCACACGCAACTGCTCCAGTGTCAGGCCGAGCGTCTCTTTCTGCTCCCAGAGCGTGTCAATGCGGGCAAACAGTCTGGCATTCATGCCAATCTTTGAATAGTGCCGCGACATTTTCGGAGAAATATCGCGCTCCAGGGACTGGATGATATCATTGGTATGGGCTCCGGCCCGGCTCCAGAACAGGCTGGACACACGGCTGAGGCTGTCACCGCAGACTTCCAGCGCCACAATGGTGTTTTCAAAACTCGGGGCCTGCGGAGTGTTGGCAATCGCATCAATCTCGGCTTCGTGCCCGGCCAGAACAACATCAAAGGCAGACGCAAAATCCGTATCATTGACCAGATCAAAGCGCGGCAGACCGTTTGCACCGTTCCAGTGGATCAGGGCGGAATTGATGGCAGTGTTTGTCATGGGGCTTGTCCTTCAGGCAGCAAATCATCTGGCAACAGAGGTAATGAGCCGTCAGCCCCTTCGCAAGCCCAAAAGGCCGGGGGCCGAATGCCACAGCGCCTGCAACGAAAAGCCCATGAACAGGACACCCGACGCCCGTACGATGGCCAGTTCATGGGCGCGATAAAACCGGCGCACAAAGCCTGCACCGATCACATAGATCAGCACCAGATCGGCAACAACGAACCCCAGAAACGACACGAACAGCAACATGGGCAGGCTTGCAAAGGTCAGGGAGGCGGCAGAACCGGCCAGAAGGGCCGTGAATGTGGCCAGAGCCACCGGGTAGCCTTTGGGATTGGTCAGGCCGAAAATCAGGCCGCGCAGGCAGGGCCGTCTGATTTCCAGCATCGGCGCACCGTCTGCCCTTGGCCTCGCCCGGAATGCGCTCCAGCCGATCCAGGCCAGATACAGCCCGCACATCAGGCCCAGAACATCAAACACGGTTGATCCGATGGTCCGCGCCCCGACAATGGCCACCAGCGCCAGGCCAGACCACAGTGTGTCTCCGGCAAGATGGCCGCACATGAACAGTGCACCGGCCTTGCGCCCCTGCCCCGCACCAATACCCAGAAGCGCCAGAAAGGCCGGGCCGGGAATGAGCACATACAAAAGTGCGGCCAGAAAAGCCCCGGACAGAAGTGACGCTGCCATGCGATATCCTTTCAGGAACAAAGCCCGTAAACAGATAGATCACGGGCTTTAAAAAAGGTCAACGATACTGACGTAATCAGCCTTTCAGGTTGCGCTTGGCCAAAGTGCGCAGGCGCAGGGCATTGAGCTTGATAAAACCGGCCGCATCCTTCTGGTCATAGGCACCCTGATCATCCTCGAAAGTGACCAGCGCGTTGGAATAGAGCGACTTGTCGCTCTGGCGGCCGATAACCATGACATTGCCCTTGTAGAGTTTCAGCGTCACTTCGCCTTCCACATGCTCCTGGCTCCTGTCGATCAGCGCCTGCAACATTTCACGCTCCGGCGAGAACCAGAAACCGTAATAGATCAGCTCGGCATAGCGCGGCATGATATCATCTTTCAGATGCGCCGCACCGCGATCCAGCGTGATCGATTCGATGGCGCGGTGGGCCGACAGAAGGATGGTGCCGCCTGGTGTTTCGTATACGCCACGCGACTTCATGCCGACGAAACGGTTTTCCACGAGATCGAGACGGCCAATGCCATTGTCACGGCCATAGGTATTGAGTTCTGCCAGCAATGTGGCAGGCGACAGGCGCACGCCATTGATGGAAACGGCATCACCCTTTTCAAAGCCGATCCTGATGACGGTCGCCTTGTCGGGTGCCGCTTCCGGCGAAATGGTGCGCATATGCACGAATTCGGGCGCTTCGACAGACGGATCTTCCAGAACCTTGCCTTCGGAGGAGGAGTGCAGCAGGTTGGCATCAACCGAGAACGGGGCTTCGCCCTTTTTGTCCCTGGCAATCGGAATCTGGTGGGCTTCGGCAAATTCCAGAAGGTCGGTACGGCTTTTGAACGCCCAGTCACGCCATGGGGCGATGATCTTGATATCCGGGTTCAAGGCATAGGCCGACAGTTCAAAACGGACCTGGTCATTGCCCTTGCCGGTTGCCCCGTGGGCAATGGCATCCGCACCGGTCTTTTTGGCAATATCGACCAGATGCTTGGAAATCAGCGGCCTGGCAATGGACGTGCCGAGCAGATAGACGCCTTCATAGACGGCATTGGCGCGGAACATCGGAAACACGAAATCGCGCACAAATTCCTCGCGGACATCTTCGATGAAAATCTCCCTGATGCCCATCATCTCGGCCTTGCGGCGGGCCGGTTCCAGTTCCTCGCCCTGGCCGAGATCGGCGGTAAAGGTCACCACTTCGGCACCGAGTTCGGTTTGCAGCCATTTCAGGATGATCGAGGTATCCAGACCACCGGAATAGGCAAGAACAACTTTTTTGACATCTTTTGGCAGGGCCATGAACACCATCCATCAAAGGGGCCGCTCATCAATTGAAAGCATCAACGCGCAGCCGGGGAAAATATGGGCGTTCTTTAAGCGTGAAACGATGGCTATGCAAGGCTTTGCGACACATGGAACTATTCATAAATCTGATAGATGCCGCAAAGGGGCCACCGCACCCAAAAAGGATTTTTGCAGATCGGCAATTGACGCCACGCTCCGGCCAACCCTATGAAAGACAACCTTTCCCGAAAGAGCCGTCCATGACCTTCCTCCCCGATGCTGCCACGCTGACCGCCTTCACCCTTGCCACCTGGCTTTTGGCCGCCACGCCCGGACCGGACATGACGCTTTCCATCAGCCGTGCGCTCAGCGATGGCAAGGCCGGGGGCCTGATGGTGATTTTCGGCACCAGCATCGGCTGCCTCGTGCACACATTGCTGGTGGCCTTTGGTGTCTCGGCCCTGATCCTTGCCTCGCCCGCCGCCTTCTGGATTTTGAAAACCGGCGGCGCTGCCTATCTCTTGTGGCTGGCCATCGGTGCCATCCGCCATGGCTCCAGCCTGAATGTGACATCCGCAGAGGGCCCGAAAAAATCCGCTCTCGACAACTTCCTGACAGGCATCGGTGTCAATCTTTTAAACCCGAAAGTCATCATCTTTTTCATGACCTTCCTGCCGCAATTCGTCGACAGCCATGATCCGCATGTCACCGCAAGGCTGGTCTTCCTCGGCGTGTGGTTCATCGTCCTGTCACTGCCCGTTACCATTGCCGTGGTGCTGACGGCGGAAAAACTGTCGCTCTGGCTGAAAGCCAATCCCCGTGTGCTGCGCGGCATTGACCTGACCTTTGCCGGTGTGTTTTCAATTTTTGCGGTCAAAATCCTGTTCGCACAGGCAAAATGACAGGGCTTTAGCCCAAATTCGTCCAGGCTGCAGGTATGTCGAAGTGCAGAACGTCTTCACGATGTCCGAGTTTTGAATAGAGTGCTATGGCAGGGCCGTCGCCGTAGTCAGCTTGCACGAATATAACACCAGCGCCCCGTGAGGCGGCTATTGGCTTCAAGGCGCAAATCAATCTCGTCGCGACACCTCCGCGTCGATATTCTTCCAGAACGGCGAGATCGTAGATGTAGAATTCACTGCGCTCTTGTTCAAATTTCATCAGTTCGTAGGCGGCAAGCGCACCAATCACTCGATCGGCCTGAATAGCAACTAAACCCACAAAATTGTCAGACTTGAGAATTCTGGACACGTACTCTGGTGCTGGACGCTTGCTCGAATACGATTCAGTGTCATCAAACGCCTTTGCAAAAACATCGAGCATACCATCAAAGAGATGGTGCTCATTGGAGCCTATTGTTTTGATTTCAATTTTCAATTTGACGCTCCTGCTTCGCCTTCTGACCTGAGACCCTTGTTCCCTCCAGTTTTCGGGAGAGTCTCGGGTTTATATTTTGGCCTCAAGCGGCCCGTTTTTCCAGTGCTATTTTCCTTGCGAATTCATCGGGGGTGATGTTGCCCGGTGAGGAGTGTGGTCTGTTTGTGTTGTAATCCTCCTTCCATCCCGTGATCTGGCTGCGTGCCTGAGCAAGCGTTGTGAACAGTGTTTCGTTGAGGCATTCATCGCGGAAACTGCCGTTGAAGCTTTCCACGAATCCGTTCTGCATGGGTTTGCCCGGCGCGATATAATGCCAGGCATTCTCGTCTTCCAAAGCCTTCAGCTTGCGAGCATCCGACACGTCCATGCCGCCATACTTGGCCTTGTATTTGTAAAATGTCGCTTCCGATATTCCATGCTTGCGGCAGACATCGGCTGTCTTCTGCCCAGTCTCCTGCTCAGTCTCCTGCTCTTTCAAGATCGCAATTATCTGTTCTTCCGTGAACCGTGAACGCTTCATTCTGTCCGTCTCCTTGAGCTGACGGACTCTACCAAATTTTGGAGGAAGTTCAGGGTCTCAGGTCAAATCCCCCACGGCAATATCACCTTACCACCCCATGATTTTTAGCGATGCTGGTGTTTTGCAGGCTTGTGCGCATCTTATAAGTTCCCTCAGGCCCTGTTTGCACAGGGATAGCAGTGAGCAGGCATATTGTTTCAGGCTGCCATTTCGCTTTGTTTTTTTTGGATTATTTGCCCATTTGCCACGGCCCATGTGAGCGCAATGGCGACAACCAGCATCATGCGAGAGATTCGCGCGGTCACCTGCAAATGGGTGTCCTGAAAGCGAAAGCCGCGGGTTTTGCAATCGGAAAACATTGGCTCTATGCTCCAGCGCAAGCCGTAATCCAAAACTTTTGTTCGTGTCGGCAGACAATCCATCGCGATGAACCATGGTTCTTTGTGGCCTTTGTCGTGAACATAGCCGATATTGGTGATGGTTTTGCTCTTGCACAGGTCTGCGTCCATCAGCGCAGAAAGATTGAGGCGTGCCATGTCATCCACGCTGAGCTCCCCACCGTCATGCAGCAGCGTCAGATTGCCTTTCAGGCGAATTCTGTAATGAAATCCATGTGTTTGACAGGCCGAAATCAGCTCGGGCGAACCAAAAAACCGGTCTGCAAGCACCAAAACCCCGGCACCCTCCGGTACGCAATTTTTGAGCCGCTGCAAAAGCGGCACATAGTCCTTGATGGCTATATTGCCTTTGGTGGTTTTGACGCTCCAAAACAGCGGCAGCGCGCGCTCGCCAACCCGCGCTGACATCATGGCAATGGCGCGGCCTGCATCCAGCGATGTCTGGTCAAGGCTGATCACCAATATCTGGTTCTGTGCCGAAAGCGTTGATAATAAACGCTTTGTCATGACTTCCATTACCGCCATGTCATCAATCGTCCCAGCGGATAAAAACCGCTCAATCCAGGCATAGCGCGATTCTGCCCGCGCCGTTTCAAGCGGCAACCGCGCCGCCAGCTCCATGGTGTTGCAACTGCGCGTCTCAACAACGCTGGCAACCATGATCGCCAATTTCTCGCGGGGATTCTTGTACATTGCCGGAAAAAGCTCCGCCAAATCCACCCCGATACATCCAGCCAAGTGCGCAACACTTCCCATCATCCAGCCTTTCCTGTCGTAAAAGACTGTTGAATCAAGGAATGGTTAACAGTGTCTTAACGCAATAAAAGCATGGGGTGGTAAGCAATATCACCCGCAAAGCTTGACATTCCTGCCGTTTTGCTGTTTAGCACCCGCATCTCAAGTCATGATCATGACGTGAAGCCACTGACCGGGGCCCTGTTACTTGTTAAGAAGAGCCCGGAAGTCAACACCCGACAGCGCGATGCGCCCTCGGGTGCTTTTTGGTTTTGCGCCTTGTTTTTGGCAAACAGAACACCGACGTTACCGGAAAACCATTCCGGCAACGAGTGAAGGAAGACACGATGTTTGACACCCTCCAGGACCGCCTTGGTTCCATTCTGAATGGACTGACAGGCCGTGGTGCGCTCTCCGATGCGGATGTATCGGCAGCCTTGCGCGAGGTGCGCCGTGCGCTTCTGGAAGCCGATGTGGCGCTGGATGTCGTGCGGTCCTTCACCGACAAGGTGCGTGCCAAGGCTGTTGGTGCCAATGTCCTGAAATCCATCAAGCCCGGCCAGATGGTCGTCAAGATCGTTCATGACGAACTGGTCGACATGCTGGGGGCCGACAGTGTCGGTGTGGACCTGAATGCCGCGGCCCCTGTTGTCATCATGATGGTGGGTCTGCAGGGTTCCGGCAAGACCACCACCACCGGCAAGATTGCCCTGCGGCTGACCACGCGCGACCGCAAAAAGGTGCTGATGGCATCACTCGATACGCGCCGCCCGGCAGCCCAGGAACAGTTGCGCCAGCTGGGCGCACAGACGAAAATCGATACATTGCCGATTATCGCCGGCCAGTCACCGACCGATATTGCCGCCCGCGCCGTGCAGGCTGCCAGGCTCGGCGGCCATGATGTGGTGATTCTGGATACCGCCGGTCGCACCCATATCGACGAGCCGCTGATGATGGAAATGGCGGAGATCAAGCGCAAGAGCCATCCGCATGAAATCCTGCTGGTGGCGGATGCCCTGACCGGTCAGGACGCTGTCAACCTTGCCCGCAATTTTGACGAGCGCATTGGCATTACCGGCCTGGTCCTGACCCGTATGGACGGGGACGGGCGCGGCGGTGCGGCCCTTTCCATGCGTGCCGTCACCGGCAAGCCGATCAAGCTGATCGGTGTCGGCGAAAAGATGACGGAACTGGAAGAGTTCCATCCGCGCCGCATTGCCGACCGCATTCTGGGCATGGGCGATATTGTTTCGCTGGTGGAAAAGGCTGCGGAAAATATTGATGCCGAAAAGGCCGCTGCCATGGCTGCCAAAATGGCCAAGGGCAAGTTCGATCTGGATGATCTGGCCGACCAGTTGCGCCAGATGCAGAAAATGGGCGGCATGGGTGGTATTATGGGCCTGATGCCCGGCATGGGCGGCATGAAGGACAAAATGGCCTCCGCCGGTCTTGATGACAGGATGTTCGGTCGCCAGATCGCCATTATCTCGTCCATGACCAGGGCCGAACGCGCCAATCCCGACATTCTCAAACATTCGCGTAAAAAACGCATTGCCGCAGGCTCCGGCACGGATGCCGCCGAAATCAACAAGCTTTTGAAAATGCACCGTGGCATGGCCGACATGATGAAAATGATGGGCGGCAAGGGCAAGGGCGGCATGATGAAGCAGATGATGGGCGGTCTTGCCGGCAAGATGGGCCTTGGTGGAATGGGCGGAATGCCGGATCTTTCCTCCATGGACCCCAAACAGCTCGAAGCCTTGCAGAAACAGGCCGAGGCCGCCGGTCTGGGTCGCCCCGGTTCCATGCCGGGCATGGGCGGCGGTGCTGGCCTTCCGGGCTTGGGCGGTCCAAAGCTGCCCGGTCTTGGCGGCGGTTTTCCAGGCCTTCCCGGCCTGCCCAAGAAGAAGTGAGGATCGAAGACCATGATGGATCCGGAGATCAAGGCCCGGCTTGCAGGCTATCGCCAGTCGATTGACAATATCGATGCCGCTTTGGTGCACATGCTGGCGGAACGCTTTTCCTGCACAAAGGCTGTTGGCGTTTTGAAAGCCAAACACGATTTGCCGCCGGCCGACCCGGCGCGAGAAGAATACCAGATCAACCGTCTGCGCAATCTTGCAAAGGACGCCAATCTGGATCCGGATTTTGCTGAAAAATTCCTGAATTTCATTATCAGGGAAGTCATTCGGCATCACGAGGCCATCGCTGCTGATTTCAGCGGTAAAAATGAAACAACCGCTTGAACGGCGGAAAACAACACAGGCAGAGCGCCTGAAATGAACTTGAAGGAGAATAGGAAATGGCACTGAAAATTCGTCTGGCCCGTGGTGGCTCCAAGAAGCGTCCTTACTATCAGGTTGTTGTGGCTGATGCCCGCAGCCCGCGCGATGGCCGCTTCCTGGAAAAGGTGGGTTCGTGGAACCCGATGCTGGCCAAGGACAATGACAAGCGCGTTGAACTGAATGTCGAGCGCATCAACCACTGGGTTTCCAACGGCGCTGTACCGACAGACCGTGTTCTGCGCTTCATGGCAGATGCAGGCCTTGCAACACGCGCAACACGTTCCAACCCGGAAAAGGCCCAGCCTGGCAAAAAGGCTGTCGAGCGTGCCAAGGAAAAGGCTGCAAAGGTTGCTGAAGCTGCCGCTGCAGAATAATCCATCTTGCTTGATCATTTAAAAACGGGCGGCGCTATCCATGCCGCCCGTTTTTCCGTTATATGAACCCAGTTTCATCCAAACAGTCAGAGGCCGGTATGGCAAAACTTGAAAATCCGATCCTGATGGCAACAATAGGTGCTGCGCAAGGGTTGCGCGGAGAGGTTCGCGTCAGGGCCTATACAGGCGATCCGATGGCGCTGGGCGAATATGGCAACCTCCACGGCAAGGATGGCCGGGTGTTTGAGATTCTCGACATTCGCGAAGGCAAGGGCGACATGGTTGTGGTGCGCTTTCGCGGCGTCAACGACCGCACCGCCGCCGAGAACCTGAAAAATTGCGACCTGTTTATCGAGCGCGACAATCTGCCGGACGATGAACTGGATGACGAAGAATTCTATTATGCCGATCTGGAAGGTCTGGAGGCCGTGGATGCCGACGGCAAAAGCCATGGCACCGTATCCGGGATCTTTGACTTCGGCGCAGGTGATCTTCTGGAGCTGAAAAGCCCGGCCAGGCGTCCGGTGCTCATTCCGTTTATTGAAACTGCGGTTCTGGAAATTGACCTGGAAAAAGGCACGATCCTGATTGATCCGCTGGCAGCGGGCCTTGTGGACAGCGATGAAGACGGCCCAGCCGCGTTCAAAGGCAAGCCTCAAAAGCCTGACGCGGAATGACCCGATGGCCTTTCGCGCAACCGTTCTGACACTCTACCCGGAAATGTTTCCGGGGCTCATGGGCCAATCCCTGTCCGGCAAGGCACTGGAGCGCGGCGACTGGTTGCTGGAAACGGTGCAGATCCGCGATTTTGCCATCGACCGGCACCGCTCGGTCGATGACACGCCGGCCGGCGGCGGTGCCGGTATGGTGCTCCGGCCCGATGTTCTGGCCCGTGCCATAGACCACGCATCACGGGATGATACACGCCCGCGCCTGCTGATGAGCCCGCGTGGGCGGCCATTGACCCAGAAACGGGTGCGCGAACTGGCAGAAGGCGACGGCGTGATCATTGTCTGCGGACGGTTTGAAGGTGTGGACCAGCGCGTGATTGATGCCCGCAATCTGGAAGAGGTTTCGATCGGCGACTATATCCTGTCCGGTGGCGAACCGGCAGCGATGATTGTGCTGGATGCCATTGTGCGGATTCTGCCGGGCACGATGGGCAATGACCAGTCCGGTGTGCATGAAAGCTTTGAGGGCGGACTTTTGGAACACCCGCATTATACCAGACCGAACCTCTGGGAAGACCGGGCCATTCCCGCTATCCTGGCCTCCGGCCACCATGCCAGAATTGAAAAATGGCGCCACGAGGAAGCGCTGAAACTGACCCGCGAGCGCAGGCCGGACCTGCTTCAGCCTTTGACAAAATAATAGATGGCCAGCAACACGCCGACAGAAATGACAATGCCGCGCATGACGGGCTGCGGCACCCGCCTGGCAGCCCAGACGCCGCAATAGCCGCCAAGGGCACTGCCGGGAACGAGCGCTGCCGCATGCAGCCAGGAAACGACACCGCCGGACACGAAAACGATGATGGCCACCGAGGAAATCACCACGGACAACAGGTTTTTCAGCGCATTGATGCGATGATAGGCACCACCGGTGACCAGACCCAGCACCGCCAGCATCATGATGCCCATGCCGGCCCCGAAAAACCCGCCATAAACCGATACGAGGAACTGGCCGGCTGTCCCGGCCTTGCCATTGGCCGGGCGCTCCCCTGCCTTTGGCTTCAGCCATGGACCGGCGGCAAAAATACCCGTTGCTGCCAGCAGCAGCCAGGGGACCATCTTGCGGAACGACGGGTCCGACAATGACAGAAGGATGAAGGCACCTGCAGCAGAGCCCAGTGCGGAGACCAGCGCCAGAACCATGTAGCCGCGCCAATGGGCCCTGATCTCATCCCGATAGGCAAGTGTGGAGGTGATATTGCCGGGAAACTGCACAAGCGATGATGTTGTATTGGCAATGATGGCTGGCAGGCCGGCCAAAGTCAGCGCACCGAAGGTCAGAAATGTACCGCCACCGGCGACCGCATTGACCACGCCGGTGCAAAAGCCCGAGAAAAACAGAAGGATGGCCGTAACAAATGTCATAAAAGCGCCCTGATCGATACAATGGCGCCTGTCATAGACCGGAAAACCCTTTTGTGAAATCCAAAAAATGCCAGGTTTTTGTATGTAAAAGGGATGACAAACACCCCTTGATGCTGTAAAGGGCCGCCACGGCTTGAAAAGTTTTATCAAAAAGCATCGAACCGAAAACCAGTGAATGGTGCATTCGCTCCGGTCCCTGACCATGGGGATCACATCCAGAGACCAGGTGTCAACGGATTTGTATTGAGCGCTCTGGCTGTTTGAAAAAGAACGAAAAGGTTGAAGACCATGAACATTATTCAGCAACTGGAAGCCGAACAGGCCGCCAAGATCAATGCCAGGCGCACATTGCCGGATTTCTCCGCCGGCGACACGGTTCGTGTCAACGTTCGCGTGACAGAAGGCACACGCACACGTATTCAGGCCTATGAAGGCGTTTGCATTGCCCGTTCCGGCGGTGGCATCCATGAGAGCTTCACAGTGCGCAAGATTTCTTACGGCGAAGGCGTGGAGCGCGTATTTCCTGTTTATTCGCCCATGGTTGAAGGCGTTGAAATTGTTCGCCGCGGCAAGGTTCGCCGCGCCAAGCTCTATTACCTGCGCGACCGTCGCGGCAAGTCTGCCCGTATTGTTGAAAACACCGGCACACGCGCCCGCAAACTGAACGATACGGAGCGTACAGCCGCCGCCGAGGAAAAGGCCCGTCTGGAAGCCGAAAAGGTAGCGGCAGCACAGGCACTGGCCGCTGAAAAGGCAGCAGCAGAAGCTGCAGCCGCCAAGGCGAAGGCCGAAGCAGATGCAGCCGCTGCTGCAGAAGCCGCTGCAAAGGCAGAATAATTCCTGCTTTTGAAACATATCTTCCAAAAGGCGATCTTCGGGTCGCCTTTTTCTTTCGGGAAAGACATCCGTCCTTGCCGGGGTCTGGCTTGAACGCGCCTGTCGGGCATTGCTGTTTCAGGCAGGCTTTCTGCGGCCCTGCAGAAACCGGCAGGAATGTTTGCCGGTCGCTGAAATTGCGGCTGTTCCTGAAAATTCTCTCCCGGCAAACCAATTGCCCAAGAAGCGTTTTCTTGATATGAGCCAGCCCATGAACACAGATTTGGCAAATTCCGGCGCAAAAGAAAGCCGTGTTGTGCTGCAGGACCACAAGCGCCTGCCAGCGCGTTTCTTCGCCGAAATGTCAGGTGCCATCAACAGTTGCAGGTGATTGCGCAGTCTGACCCGCACACCGTTACCAAAATCTGATCCGCTGCATTCAATTGCCCAATGAAAATGGATAGCCTATCATGAGCGCACCTCGCACACTTTATGACAAGATCTGGGACGACCATATGGTTGACCAGCAGGCAGACGGCACCTGTCTTCTGTATATCGACCGCCATCTGGTTCACGAAGTCACCAGCCCGCAGGCTTTTGAAGGCCTTCGCATGACGCAGCGCACGGTGCGCGCACCGCACAAGACCCTGGCTGTCGTGGATCACAATGTTCCCACATCGCCAGACCGCCATCTCGGCATCAAGAATGAGGAAAGCCGCATTCAGGTGGAGGCTCTGGCCACCAATGCGAAAGAATTCGGCGTTGAATATTATTCCGAAAATGACAGGCGCCAGGGCATTGTCCATATTGTGGGCCCGGAACAGGGGTTCACGCTGCCGGGCATGACCATTGTCTGCGGCGACAGCCACACCTCCACCCACGGCGCTTTCGGTGCGCTGGCCCATGGTATCGGCACGTCGGAAGTGGAACATGTTCTGGCAACCCAGACGCTGATCCAGAAAAAGGCCAAAAACATGCTGGTGCGTGTGGATGGCAAGCTGCCGGAAGGTGTTACCGCCAAGGACATCATCCTGGCCATCATCGGTGAAATCGGCACTGCCGGCGGCACCGGCCATGTGATCGAATTTGCCGGTGAAGCCATCGAGGCCCTGTCCATGGAAGGCCGCATGACCGTCTGCAACATGACGATCGAGGGCGGTGCCCGCGCCGGCCTGATTGCACCGGACCAGAAGACGTTCGATTATATCAAAGGTCGTCCGCGCGCACCAAAGGGTGAGGATCTGGAAAAGGCACTGGCCTATTGGGCAACCCTGAAAACCGACGAGGGTGCGCATTTTGACCGCGTTGTGGTTCTGGATGCTGCCAAACTGCCGCCCATCGTTTCCTGGGGGTCTTCCCCGGAAGACGTGATCTCCGTTCAGGGCGTTGTTCCCGACCCGGATGATATTCAGGACGAGAACAAGCGCAGCTCCAAATGGCGGGCACTGGACTATATGGGCCTGAAACCCGGCACGAAGATCACCGACATCGCGCTCGACCGCGTGTTTATCGGCTCCTGCACCAATGGCCGCATCGAAGACCTGCGCGAAGTGGCAAAGGTGGTGGAAGGCAGGACGGTGGCCTCCACCGTCAGTGCCATGATTGTTCCAGGCTCCGGCCTTGTGAAGGAACAGGCTGAGGCAGAAGGTCTGGATGTCATCTTCAAGGCGGCCGGTTTTGACTGGCGCGAGCCGGGCTGTTCCATGTGTCTGGCCATGAATGACGACCGGTTGAGGCCGGGTGAGCGTTGTGCCTCCACATCGAACCGCAATTTTGAAGGCCGTCAGGGCTTCAAGGGCCGCACCCATCTGGTGTCGCCTGCCATGGCCGCCGCCGCCGCCATCGCCGGCCATTTTGTCGATATCCGCGACTGGAAATAGGATCCGGGAGGATTGATAAAGCGCCTGAAAAAGACCCGCATCCGGGAGAACCGGATGCGGGTTTTATTGGTGGCTTGCATTTTGACCGGCCTTGGCAAAATCACGCCCCTTCGCCGCCAGCCTCTTTCAATCGACGCTGCAGATCTGTCACCATCCATTGATCTTGCGGTGCCAGACGGCCTTGAGCCTCCAGCACGGTCACGATCTTCAAGGCGGCCTCATAATGCTCCACAGGCTTTTCAAATCCTGCAAGTTTCACATGTGAGACAACCAGATCGCGCTGCCACTGCGCATTGAGGGGATCAGATTTTGCAAGCCTGTCTGCGATCTCCAGACCGGAACCATAGCGGGAAAGCGCTGTGGCCAGATCGCCTTGCGCCACCAGAACATCGCCGGTCTTGATATAGGACACAGACAGATCGCGCTGCCATTGCGCATTGAGGGGATCAGATTTTGCAAGCCTGTCTGCGATCTCCAGACCGGAACCATAGCGGGAAAGCGCTGTGGCCAGATCGCCCTGCGCCACCAGAACATTGCCAATCCTGTCATAGGACACAGACAGATCGCGCTGCCACTGCGCATTGAGGGGATCAGATTTTGCAAGCCTGTCTGCGATCTCCAGACCGGAACCATAGCGGGAAAGCGCTGTGGCCAGATCGCCTTGGGCCACCAGAACATCGCCGGTCTTGATATAGGACACAGACAGATCGCGCTGCCACTCCGCATTGCCGGGATCAGATTTTGCAAGCCTGGCTCGAATCTCCAGACCGGAACCATAGCGGGAAAGCGCTGTGGTCAGATCGCCCTGCGCCACCAGAACATCGCCGGTCTTGTTATAGGACACAGACAGATCGCGCTGCCACTCCGCATTGCCGGGATCAGATTTTGCAAGCCTGTCTGCGATCTCCAGACCGGAACCATAGCGGGAAAGCGCTGTGGTCAGATCGCCCTGCGCCACCAGAACATCGCCAATCCTGTCATAGGACACAGACAGATCGCGCTGCCATTGCGCATTGCCGGGATCAGATTTTGCAAGCCTGTCTGCGATCTCCAGACAGGAACCATAGCGGGAAAGCGCTGTGGTCAGATCGCCCTGCGCCACCAGAACATCGCCGGTCCTCTCATAGGACACAGACAGATCGCGCTGCCATTGCGCATTGCCGGGATCAGATTTTGCAAGCCTGGCTCGAATCTCCAGACCGGAACCATAGCGGGAAAGCGCTGTGGTCAGATCGCCCTGCGCCACCAGAACATCGCCGGTCTTGTTATAGGACACAGACAGATCGCGCTGGTTACCGCTGCTTTCGGCCGTGGTTTGCGCCTGCTCACAGGCTTTCAATGCCTTGTTCAAGGAACCGCGCGAAATATGGATATCGCCGATATGAAACCAGTTCCAGGCATCGGACGGGTCCAGTTTGGCTGCGTCCTCATAGGCTTCAATGGCTTCGTCAAACCGGAACGCCAGCTTGAGAATGTCTGCTTCTTCCGCAGCCAGTCTCGCCTCGCCGCGCATTCTCTGTTCGCGCATTTCCGCTTGCTCCAGACGGGCCTGCCGCAGATGTTCAATAGCGCCATCCGTATCCGCCTGCCGCAGTTTTTGCCGGGCTATTTCAATCGCGTGGCGGATTTCCGCGCTGTCATTCAGCAACGCAACAGGATCAGCACCGCGGGCCAGCAGGACATTGACCGCTACGCGAATGGCGCGTTCAAAATCGCGCTCCGGAACCTCCTGCCCGGCAGCCTCGAACAGGCTGCGCAGATTGTCGCGTGGCACGCCCTTTTCGCGGGCAAGCGCTGCCATCACCTGTTCATGGTGCCGTTTGGACTGAAGACTTGTTTCCAGATGCTGGCGGGTGACGGTATCAAGAACCGCATCCATCTTTGCACCGAGATCCGACAGATTGCCAAGGACACGTTCAAACGCGAAGCTGGTCAGCTCATTGCTGAAGGCGTCGTCGGAGCGGATCAGCCGATAGGCGCGCAGGATGACGGATCGCAAAACCTGTTCACTAACCGGATTGCTGCGAAACAGGCTGTGTTCCGGCAGCCGGGCTTTCATTTTCTGATAAAGCGTCTCGGCGTCAAAAGCGCAATCGATAATATCTGCGGTCGTTGGCTTGATGTGAGGCAGGACACGACCAAGTTCGCTGAGACCGGCATTGACATCGGCCCGCGCAGACCAGTCGTCTCCAAACTCGCCTTTCAGCCAGTCGTCAAAATCGCGCTCAACCGCCTTTTTGACACCGGCGACCAGCTTCTCGCACCGATCCTGCTGCTGCTTGTTGACCGCAAGCGCCAGATTGCCGCCATGGGTGAGGAATTCAATAATCCCGGTCGCAACATTGACGCCCAGAGCCGTTGCGGCGACGGCCCCGCCTGCCACAGCAATCCCGCAGAGAATTTCCTTGCAGTTATCCGGTAGAGCCAAGCTGTTTCAATCCGCTGATATCGTGCTCAGATCAAGCTATAGACTCTGCCGTAAACTGCAACACCATTCAGCGCACCACAACCCATTTACAGCCCTTGTCGCCATCGCCATCGCCAACCCAGTCCATGGCATTTTCCGAGGGCTTGACCAGAAAGCGGATATGGCCTTCTGCACTTTCTTCCCAGCGGGTGATCTTGCCCTGTCTGAAGGACGGGCTCTTTTGCGATGCATGCAGGGCAACCTGCGTGCTGAAATTCACGCTATTGGCAAAATGTCCCCTGGCAATGTCGAAGTAACCGCACCAGAATGTGCCGTTGTCATTCATCGTAACCGAACGTTGCGCATCACACACAAAATGAAACTCGGATACCCGTGTTTCCGGCCTGCCATTTTTCATGCGGGAAAACAGCGCGGTTTCACACAGACCGGCAATATCCTGCCGTTTGCCCTTCAGCGCATTGCCCATCAGGGTCTTGATCTTGTCGGTCTCGAGGGCAGCAATCTTTTCAGCAGTCCAGGCGGGCGCGGCCATGCAATTGTCCTTAAATTAACAGATTAAACGACCTTGACGACCATTCCCGTTCTGAAATGGCGGACCAGTCGTCTCATGTCTTGTTTCGCAAGAGCGATGCACCCTTCCGTCGGCAAATAGCCGGGGCGGGCGAGATGGAAAAATATCGCTGACCCACCATTGCGCCGTCTTGAGGAAATATTCCAGTCCATAACCAGGCAGATATCGTAAAGACTGTCATTTCTGGCCATTTTTTCGTGGCTGGCAGCAAAAGGTGCCCGCACGAGACGATTATAACAGGCGTGTTTGCCCGCATCGCACCACAGCATGGAGGCCCGGATACGCCGCATGGGCAAGGCGGTTGCAAGATTGCCGGTGCGTTCGCCGCGCTGGAAACCCGACAGAAGCGCCATGTTTGCCCTTGGTGTCTTGCCGTCGCCCTCCCGCTTGTTGATGCCAATGCCGGAACGACCAAGCGCTGCACGCACAACATGCGGCCCGAACCGGACAAGCGCCTGGGCGCTGTGGCCGGGACGCCGCCGCACCGTGATCACCTGTGCCTTGCCTGAATTTGTATCTCGTTTTTGCCTCATATCACCGCGACCTTCCCGATTTCACACCTTATCGTGAGAGCGTAATGTGTATTTTGCATTCTCCTGCAAATACGTTTACATACCATGTGCCTGCCCGATGACAGATTTGGCGGCGAAGAACAAATGACAGCCAAAGGCACCAGAATGACGGCCCGCACTATTCTCCTTGTGGATGACGACAATGACCTGCGTGAAACATTGGTCGAACAACTGAAACTCTATGAGGAGTTTGCCATTTTGCAGGAAGCCTCTGCGACAAAGGGTGTTGCAACGGCACGAAGCACAGCTGTCGACCTTTTGATCATGGATGTGGGCCTGCCGGACATGGACGGTCGTGAAGCCGTAAAACTGTTGCGCAAGGGCGGATTTCGCGCACCCATTATCATGCTGACAGGGCATGATACCGATTCTGATACAATTCTCGGCCTTGAAGCGGGTGCCAATGATTATGTGACAAAGCCGTTTCGCTTTGCCGTCCTGCTCGCCCGAATCCGTGCGCAATTGCGCCAGCATGAACAGAGCGAGGATGCCACATTTACCGTTGGCCCCTATACATTCAAGCCGGGACAAAAGCTGCTGACCACGGATGACGGCAAGAAAATCCGCCTGACGGAAAAAGAGGCCGCCATTATCCGCTATCTGTACCGCGCCGAAAGCAAGGTGGTAACACGCGATATCTTGCTGGAAGAGGTCTGGGGCTATAATTCCGGGGTCACGACCCATACGCTGGAAACCCATGTCTATCGGCTGCGCCAGAAAATTGAGCGCGACCCGTCCAATGCCCAGATCCTGGTCACCGAAAACGGTGGCTATAAAATCGTCCCTTGAGGTAAGTAATGGCCCTGAAAGACGATATTGCCCTGTTGCGCACGGTTACGCTGTTTTCGGACATGAATGACGAACAATTGCGTCTGATTGCGTTTGGTGCCGAGCGCATTGCGGTTGCCAATACAAAAACCCTGTTTTTTGAAGGGGATGCGGCAGACTGCGCGTATATCGTTGCCCATGGAAGGCTTGTCTTGACCTCCACCGACCGCAGGGGTGCCATGCAACTTGTCGCTCAGGCTGGCAGTGGAACGCTGATATCTGAACTGGCGATGATCTCGGATGTCGAGCGCAAGTTCAACGCCACGGCAGCAGAAGACACCGAGGTTCTGAAAATTACCCGTACACTGTTTCACCGGCTTCTGGAAGAATATCCGCAAGTGGCCGCAAAAATCCAGGATCAAATCCGTGATCATTTCAATGCCTTGACGCGGGAGGTTTCCAAACTGGAACCACGATTCCCGTGAATCGTCCGCCAATGTTGAAAAATGCTGCGACAATCTGACAAGCCATTGTGATTGCGGCTTAAATTTGCCACTTTTGTAATGGCAAGCACACCCGGCCAATGGGGACTGGCCGTTTCACTTTTGATTGAACCATATGCCGCCTTGATCGTTATCCCTGAGGGACCGACCGAATGCAGCGTCGTGATCATGAAACCGTGCTACAGGCCAGACCTTGCCCTTGACCGCAACACGACAACTGAACTCTGACTGGATCCAGAAACGCGACACATGGCCCTTCATAATTCATCCACGTCCCTGCCACGCGAAACCGAACCACGTCTGATTGATCATAATGATTCCATTAGGGCAGATTACAGTTCCGCAGATGAACTTCATGAGCTTGGCGCAGAGATAGCCAGACACGGAATCCGGTCACTTCCTGTGCACTATCCCTTTGAATTTGCGGCCCGTCACAAGGCAAATGAACGGGAAATCCTGCGCGTTTACCGTACTACGGCCATTGATGTCGAGCAAGGTGCCGCCATCACACCGGCAGCAGAATGGCTGCTCGACAATTACTACATTGTGGAAGAAGCCATTCAGGAAGTGCGGCGCGATTTTCCACGCCATTTCTATCGCCAGCTTCCGGTTATCACCATCGGCGATGCAGGCGCAATGCCGCGCACGATGGCGCTGGCATGGCTCTATGTGGCCCATACCCACTCTTCCGTGACACCGGAGGCCCTTTCGGCCCTGGTGGAGGGTTTCCAGTCTGTTGAACCCCTGCGCATTGGCGAATTGTGGGCCATGCCGTCGATGCTGCGGTTCGTACTGATTGAAAACCTGCGCCGCATCTCCTCGCGCGTGGAGCGTTCGCGCCGCATGCGCCAGCAGGCCAATGAAATTGCGGATGAGCTGATACGCCTTGGCGACCGGGAAAAGGTGAAAGACAAGCTTTCAACGCTGGAATCCCTTGCAAGCGACACAACATTTGCCGCCCAGTTCCTCTACCGCCTGCGTGATGGATCCCAGACATCCGCCCTGGCGATTTCATGGCTGGAAGATTGTCTTGAAAAACAAGGCAGTGATGCGGAAGAGGTGCTGGTCGCCGAACATAATCGCCTGTCGTCCGGCAATGCGACGATGAGCAACATCATCAACAGCCTGCGTGAAATCGACGATACCGAATGGAGCGTGTGGTTTGAAGAGGTGAGCCTCTCCGACCGGCTTCTGCGGGAAAAATCGGATTTTTCCGATCTCGATTTTGGATCGCGCAATGCCTATCGCGAGAAAATCGAACGGCTTGCCAGGCGCTCGGAATTTTCCGAAATGCAGGTCACGCAAAAGGCGCTCGAATTTGCAATGGCAGAAACATCAACATCGTCGCAAACCGGTCATCTGCCTGATGTCGGCGATTATCTGGTGGGCAAGCACCGCAAACGTCTGGAAAAGGCCCTGTCCTATCGGCCCACCCTGATCCAGAGCTTTGTCCATGTTTACCGGAAACTCAACTGGCTGGCCATTGCAGGCCCGATTTTTATACTGACCATTCTGGCCATGGCCGTTGTCGGCTGGTATCTCGGCCAGGCAGGGCTGCATTTCGGCCAGATCGCAATCCTGCTGATGCTGTTTTCGTTACCGGCATCAGAAGGGGCTACCGGCCTGTTCAACACGCTGGTGACCTTCATCGTTCCACCCTCGCGCCTGATCGGCTATGAGTTCAAGAATGGTATTCCGGAAAGCGCAAAAACCCTTCTGGTGGTGCCGTGCCTGATCGGCAACCGTGACAGTGTCGATGAGCTGATCCGCAATCTGGAGGTTCATTACCTTGCCAATCCGCACGGCGAAATTTACTTCGCACTCCTGAGTGACTGGGCTGACAGTGCGTTTGAAGAGCAGCCTGAAGATCTGGAAGTGCTGGAATATGCCAGGCAGGAAATTGCCACACTCTGTACCAAATATCGCGAAGATGGTCGTGACCGGTTTTTCCTGCTGCACCGCCGCCGCCTTTACAATCCGTCAGAAGGTGTCTGGATGGGCTGGGAACGCAAGCGGGGCAAGCTTCATGAGCTTAATCTGGCCCTGCGGGGCGACCTCGATACGTCCTTCCTGCCGGGTGCCAATGTCGTTCCCGACAATGTCAAGTTTGTGATGACGCTGGATTCCGACACACGTCTGCTGCGCGATGCTGTCACACGTCTGGTCGGTAAAATGTGCCATCCGAACAATATGCCGGTCTTTGATCCGGAAACACGCAAGGTCATATCCGGCTATGGCATTCTCCAGCCGCGCGTGACACCATCCCTGACCACTGGCAAGGAAGCCTCCGCCTTTCAGCGCATCTATTCCGTCAATCGCGGCATAGATCCCTATGTTTTCACGGTGTCCGATGTCTATCAGGATCTGGTGGGCGAAGGAACGTTCACCGGAAAGGGCCTTTACCATGTTGATGCCTTTGAGGCGGCCCTCAAGGGCCGGATTGATGAAAATACCATCCTGAGCCATGACCTTCTGGAAGGATCCATGGCCCGCTGCGCCCTGGTGACAGACGTGGAACTGATCGAGGATTTTCCGGTCCGTTATGAAGTGGAAACCTCACGCCAGCATCGCTGGGCACGCGGCGACTGGCAGCTCCTGCCCTTTATCTTCAGCGTATCGCGTGGCGTTTCCGGCCTCGCCCGCTGGAAAATGGTGGACAATCTGCGCCGCTCGCTGACGCCTATTGCCTGGGCTCTTGCCTCTGCGCTGGGCTGGTCGCTGATGCAGCCGTTTCCAGCCCTTCTGTGGCAGATGCTGCTGATTTTCTCGCTGTTTGTCGCACCGACCCTCTCTCTGATATCCGGCATCATGCCGCGCCGTGCTGACATCGTGGCCAGCGCCCATGTCTATTCTGTATGGTCAGATATCATGGCAACCAATGCGCAGGTCGCCATGCGCATCGCCTTCATTGCCCATTCGGCCTGCCTGACGGCTGACGCCGTTTTGCGCTCGCTTTACAGACTCTTTGTCAGTGGCAAGCTGATGCTGGAATGGCGAACCGCAGCCCAGGTACAGAGTGCCGGCCAGGGAAATATTATCAAATATTACAAGGCAATGTGGCAGGCACCGGCCTTTGCGATGGTCGGAATTGCCTTTGCGGCCTGGCATGGGTCTGCCGGCATGTTCATTGGCCTGCCGTTTGCGTTCCTGTGGATCATGTCACCGTTTATCGCCTGGTATGTCAGCCAGTCTGCCGAAACCGAAGACAGGCTGAGCGTTTCAGATGATGTCAAGGCGGACCTTCGCAAGATTGCCCGGCGGACCTGGCGTTATTTTGAAACCTTTGTCACCGCCGGACAGAACTTCCTGCCGCCGGACAATTTTCAGGAAACGCCAGCACCAGTCCTGGCGTCCAGGACATCGCCAACCAACATTGGCGTCTATCTTCTCTCTGTCATTTCCGCACGCGATTTCGGCTGGATCAGTCTGGAAGAAACCATCCAGCGGCTGGAGCAGACCATCGCCACGATTGACCGTATGGACAAATACCGGGGACACCTGTACAACTGGTACAGGACGGACACGCTCGAAATGCTGCCACCGCTCTACGTTTCATCCGTTGACAGTGGCAATCTTGCAGGCCATCTGATTGCGGTATCGTCGCAGTGTCGCGACTGGTGCGAAGCGCCTTCTGCCCATTTGCAGGGAAGCCTTGACGGCATTTCCGATGTGGCCTTTATCCTGAAAGAAGTGCTTGCCGACCTTCCGGACGACCGCAAGACAGTTCGCCCGCTCAGACGCCGGATCGAGGAGCGCATTGACGGATTTGTGCAGGCGCTCGAAACCATGCAGGAGGAGCGCGAAGCTGCGTCATTGCGTGTTTCAAGCCTGGCAGTTCTGGCCGTGGATATCCAGAAGTTGACCGCCAACCTCAATCAGGAGATCAAATCCGGCCCAAGCAACGAAGTTGTCAACTGGGCCGACAGTCTGGTCAAAACATGCCGGGCGCACATTACTGACAGTGAATTCGACCTCGAAACCGTGGAAACGCTCCGGCGTCGCCTGTCGATTGTCCGTGACCGTGCCCGCGATATCGCCTTCAGCATGGATTTTTCTTTCCTGTTCCGTCCGGAACGCCGCCTGCTGTCGATCGGCTATCGCCTGGACAGCAGCGAACTGGATGGTGCCTGCTATGACCTTCTGGCCTCCGAAGCCCGTTTGACCAGCCTGTTCGGTATTGCCAAGGGCGATTTGCCAACAGAACACTGGTACAGGCTGGGCCGGCAGGTTGTGCCTGTCGGTGCGCGCGGTGCGCTCGTTTCCTGGTCCGGCTCCATGTTTGAATATCTGATGCCGCCGCTGGTGATGCAGGAACGGCAGGGATCAATTCTCAACCAGACCAACAATCTGGTGGTGCGCGAGCAGATTGCCCACGGCAAGCGCCTGAACATTCCCTGGGGGATTTCAGAAGCCGCCTTCAACGCCCGCGACCATGAACTGACCTATCAATATACCAATTTCGGCGTGCCAACGCTCGGTCTGAAGCGGGGGCTTGGCCAGAACGCTGTTGTTGCGCCTTACGCATCGCTTCTGGCCTGCCAGTACAATCCGGAAGCCGGCCTGCAAAATCTCATGCGCCTGAAAAAACTGGGAGCACTGGGCTATTACGGTTTCCATGATGCCGTTGACTTCACCCCGACCCGGGTGCCTGAAGGCAAGACCTATGCTGTTGTGCGCAATTACATGGCGCATCATCATGGCATGTCGATTGCAGCCGTGGCCAATGTCGTTTTCAATGGCCGCCTGCGTGAACTCTTCCATTCAGACCCGGTTATCGAGGCGGCCGAACTGCTGCTGCAGGAAAAGGCACCGCGCGTCATTCCTGTGATGGCCGCAAAATACAAGGAAGAAACACCCGGAAGCGTGCAGGCAGATCTGCTGCGTCCGGAAACACGCAGCATTGTCGACCCGGCAAACCATGACCGGGAAACGGTTTTCCTGTCCAACGGTCACTATTCCATCATGCTGACGGCAACAGGATCAGGCTATTCCCGCTGGAATGGACAGGCCGTTGCCCGCTGGAAGCCTGACCCGACCGAGGACCGTTCCGGAACCTTTATCTTCCTGCGTGATACCGAATCCGGTCAATGGTGGTCGTCAACAACGGAACCCCGCACCGCACCGGGTGAAAAGGCCTATGTTGTGTTTGGCGATGACCGCGCAGTCTTCACCAAAACCGTTGGCGACCTGACGAGTGAAGTGGAAGTCATTGTTGCCACAGAAAATGATGCCGAAGGCCGCAAGATCACCCTTTTGAACCGTGGTACGGAAGACCGGTTCATAGAATTGACGTCCTATCTGGAGCCGGTTCTGTCGACAGAGGATGCGGACAATGCCCATCCGCTGTTTTCCAAAATGTTCATTCGTACCGAATTCGGCAAGCGCCGCGATGTGATCCGGGCGTGGAGAGCAAAGCGCAATCCGAATGAAGCCGACATGTATGTCGCGCATCTGGTGGCCAACGACGCAGGCACAAGCCGCCATACAGAATTTGAAACCGACCGGCGCACCTTTATCGGCCGCGGCAGAACCTTGTGCGATGCCGCAGCCTTTGACAGCGGCAGTTCCCTTTCAGGCACCGATGGCTATACGCTTGATCCGATCCTGTCGCTGCGCCGCGTTTTGCGTGTTCCGGCAGGCAAGAAGGTCAGCGCGGTTTTCTGGACCATTGCGGCACCGTCCCGGGCTGAAATCGACCAGGCGATCGAGCGATACCGCCACGCTGACGCCTTCAACCATGAAACCATTCATGCCTGGACACGCTCCCAGGTGATGATGCGCCATATCGGGGCAACATCCAAGGAGGCCACGGCCTTCCAGATGCTGGGGCGTTACCTGACCTACCCTGACATGCACCTGCGTGCGGAATCCGGCATCGTGGCCGCGGGCCTTGGATCACAGTCGCAGCTTTGGCCGCTGGCAATATCAGGGGACTACCCCATTTTCACACTGCGCATCAATGACGACATTGATCTGCAAATTGCCCGCCAGGCATTGCGTGCACAGGAATATCTGCGCGCCCGCGGCGTAATGGCGGATCTTGTGATCATCAACGAGAAGGCATCGTCCTACGCACAGGACTTGCAGCATACGCTGGATTCCATGTGCGAAAACCTGAAACGGCGTGGTTTGGCTGACGGACCGAGACACCATATCTTTGCCGTGCGCCGGGATTTGATGGAACCATCAACATTGCAGGCCCTTCTGTCGGCGTCACGCGCCGTATTCCATGCCCAGAACGGCAATCTGGCAGATCAGATTGTCCGCAGCGCTGCCCTGTTTGCCGTCGTGCCTGCACCTGAAACAGCCAGCAGCGGGGTGGCACCAAAACAGCAGGCATTGCAGACAACAGAACATCGCGAGCCTGACCGTGTACTGCCGCATCAGGACGATCTGGATTTCTGGAACGGCTATGGCGGCTTTGCCCGCGACGGCCGGTCCTATGTTGTGCGCATCCATGGTGGACAATCAACACCACAGCCCTGGATCAATGTGATTTCCAATGATCATTTTGGTTTCCATGTTTCGGCTGAGGGTGCAGGATTTAGCTGGAGCACAAATTCGCGTGATTACCAGTTGACACCCTGGTCAAATGATCCGGTTATCAACAGGTCCGGTGAAGCCTTCTATGTTGCCGATCTTGAGAACGGCGTGGTGTCATCGCCATTCGCCTGCCTTTCAAAGAAGTCCAATGTGGTATTCGAGACCAGCCATGGCCTGGGATTCAGCAGATTTGAAAGTGACCAGAACGGGCTTAACCTGTCTCTGATACAGACGGTAGATCCTGTTCTGCCTCTGAAAATTTCAGAACTTGCGGTGACAAACAAATCCTTTACCGTAAAGAAATTGCGGATCTATGGCTATCTGGAATGGGTTCTGGGCAACAATCAGGCCAGAACTGGCCCTTACATTGTTTCCAGCAGCGGCGAAGACGGGCGAACACTGTTTGCCTCCAATCCGTTTTCACAAAACTATGCCCGCCGCACCGCATTCTTCAAATGCAGCGCACCGCTCTCCGGTTTTACGGCAAGCAGGCGCGAATTCATCGGATCAGGTGGTTCTGTCCAGCGTCCAAAATCCGTTTACGGCCACTCCGCCCTGAGCGGATCGCTCGACATGGTTGGTGACCCCTGCGCGGCACTGAGCCATGATATCGAACTGTCACCGGGACAAAGCGCTACGATCCGTTTTGTTCTGGGGGATGCGGCCAATTCCGCCGAAGCCCAAGCCCTTGCCAGGGATGTGGACCTTGTCGACGTCAAAGGCATTTTGCGCAGCCAGAAAACCGGCTGGGATTCCTTTACCGGAACGCTGGCCATTGATACGCCTGACAAGGCCATGAACCTCATGGTCAACACATGGTTACCCTATCAGAGCCTGTCGTGCCGTATCAGGGCCAGAACTGCGTTTTATCAGGCCAGCGGAGCCTTTGGTTTCCGCGACCAGTTGCAGGATACGCTGGCCTATCTCATGCACAGGCCGGATCTGGCCCGTGCGCAGATTATCAATGCCGCTTCACGCCAGTTTCTCGAGGGCGATGTGCAGCATTGGTGGCTGCCGGAGACGGGAGCCGGGGTCCGGACCCTGATTTCAGACGATGTTGTATGGCTGGGCCATGCCGTGGCTTGTTACTGCAACACAACCGGGGATACATCACTTCTGGATGAGGAGCTGGCCTTCCTCACAGGCCCCGCCCTTCAGCCCGAGCAGCACGACGCCTTCTGCCAGCCTGAAGCAAGCGGGCAGAAGGCCAGCATCTACGAGCATGCCGCCCGCGGTCTGGATCTTGCCATCAGCCGCACAGGACAGCATGGCCTTCCTCTGATCCTCGGTGGTGACTGGAACGATGGCATGAACCGTGTGGGGATTGAAGGCAGGGGCGAAAGCATCTGGCTCGGATGGTTCCTCGCAAAAACCCTGGCAGATTTCCTGCCATTCGCACAATCGCGCAACGACGCCGGGCGGTGCAATCGCTGGGCACGTCACCTGGAAGATTTGAAACACGCGCTGGAAACCGGCGGCTGGGATGGCGACCACTATCTGCGCGGGTTTTATGATGATGGCAAAACGCTGGGCTCATCCAGCGACACCGAATGCAGGATCGATTCCATTGCCCAGTCATGGAGTGTTCTGTCAGGTCTTGGCATGCCTGAACGGCAGACACAGGCCATGAACAAGGTCGGCACTGACCTTGTCGATGACCAGAACCGCCTTGTGCGTCTGTTCACACCGCCATTTTCAACCACGCAAAGCGACCCTGGCTATATTCGCGCCTACCCGCCGGGTGTTCGCGAAAATGGCGGACAATATACGCATGCAGCGACCTGGGCTGTGCTTGCCTATGCACGGCTGAAGCGTGGTGATGATGCATGGAACACATTTGACATGCTGAACCCGGTCACCCATGCAAGGGATCGCGCCTCTGCGGATCAGTACAGGGTTGAACCCTATGTTGTGGCCGCAGATGTCTATGCCGGCGACGACAAGACCGGACGCGGTGGCTGGACCTGGTATACAGGTTCTGCCGGCTGGCTTTACCGGGCTGCGGTGGAAGGCATTCTCGGAATTACCAAGACTGGCGATACGATCCGCTTCCAACCCTGTCTGCCGCAAGGCTGGAATGGCTATTCGGCAAGACTGCTGCTGAAGGGCAACGATTATAATGTGGTCGTAACCCGGAGTGAACAGGACTATTCCATTACGGTGAACGGTGTCGTTTCAAGGGACAACACCATACGGCTGTAATACGTCCCATGCATGAGGCTTCTGCGCCCCATGGTGAATGCGATATGAGCCGGTGTCTTTTGAAGATTGATCTTGCCCCCAGGTTTTATCCGGTTTTGAGTTCGTTTCCGGCGTTTGATGTGGCGGGCTTTGGTGCGGAGTTATCCAGGCTGCGCAGCGCCAAAGCCCGGCGCGTTGCGAAGGTGTTGGCAAATTCGCTTGGAGTCATCCAGCCAAGCTGCGAATGGGGTCGGTCCTTGTTATAGTCTGCTCTCCATTTGGTGAGTGCGGTTCGGGCGTGGTTCAGGGATGAGAACAGGGTTTCATTCAGCAGTTCGTCCCTCAAGCGGCCATTGAAGCTCTCGATAAAGCCATTTTGCATGGGCTTCCCTGGAGCAATATAGTGCCATTCAATATGCGTCTGGTCGGCCCACACCAGAATGGCATTGCTGGTGAACTCGCTGCCATTGTCGCTGACAATCATGCGTGGCTTGCCTCGCTCGGTAACAAGGCGTTCCAGTTCACGGGCGACGCGAGCGCCTGACAGGGAAGTATCAGCGACAAGTGCCAGGTTCTCGCGCGTGCAATCGTCGACAACAGTCAGAATGCGGCACAGATCCAGAACGGGAATTCCGGTTTCGCATTCCTTCAATATCCCGATGATCTGTTCTTTTTGAAGCGGCTTCTTTTCATATTCTGGTCCTCTGTTTGGGCCAAAACAAACTTCAATACGGATGAGTTCAACGGGGCAAGGTCAAGGTTCTGAACACCCTTCTTGACCAGTGGTCATGCAGCCACATAAGAAGGCCAATGATTTGGAAGCAAATGATGTGATCAAAATATTTGAAATAAGAGTTGCTTGCCGAAGCTTTCCGCATTGGGATTTAAAACACCGATAGAACCAATATGGCACGGGCGGCATAACGCCAAGGCAAGGTTGCAAAGCACAACCGAGCAGGCTAACAGGATGAGCATGGTAACGAAGAATGATGACAGTTTGGAATTTGAAGGGCGGCTGATCCTGCATGCTCCAAATGTGCATACGGGTGGAGGGGCAACTCTTTTGAACGCATTGTTGCGGAGTGGCGGCATCACTTTACAAACGATATTGCTCAAGGATGCACGCATGATCGTTGACGCGGATAGCGCCACCAATGTCGAGATGCATATCTATCAACCAACGATTTTGTCACGCTTTCTGGCGGAACGCGACTTGCGGGCAAAAGCAGGACGTGACGACGTGGTTCTGGCCTTCGGAAACTTGCCACCGATCTTCAAGCTTATGTCCAAAACCGTCCTCTTCCTGCAAAACCGCTATCTTGTCGATCCGGCAATGCCGACGGGAGAGTTTTCACTTGCTGCGCGTACGCGCATCGCCATAGAGCGGCTGTGGCTGCGCTCAAGGCTGATAAACGTCGACCAGATCTACGTACAGACACAGTCAATGGCATTGCTGGTGAAAAAGAACATGTCTCGCGACGCAGAGATTTTGCCCTTCGCGGTGCCTTTGAAAGGCAGCGCAATCGCGGATTTTACAAGTGTCCCGCCAGAAAAGCTCTACGATTTCATATATGTCTCATCAGGCGAACCGCACAAGAACCACGACACTCTGCTTGATGCATGGGCATTGCTTGCCGAGACAGGGGTTCGTCCGAAACTCGCCGTGACACTGTCTGCCGCCCGTAATGCACGCCTCATGCAGAAGATCAATACAATGAATGAAAATCAAGGCACAGACATCTTCAATCTTGGCGTGTTAAAGCCCCAGGAGGTGACATCAGCCTATCTCAAGGCTCATGCTATGGTGTTCCCCTCACTTGGCGAATCCTTTGGACTACCACTGATAGAGGCGAGCAATCTGGGGTTGCCAATTGTTGCAGGTGAACTCGACTATGTCCGTGACGTTATTGAACCGGCGGAGACCTTTGATCCGAATTCACCTTGTTCGATTGCTCGCGCGATACGCAGGTTTTTGCACCTTCAGGATAATCCGCGCGAACTGCTCGACGCGCGCGGTTTTCTCCACCACGTCTGCTTTTCGAGGATCTGATCATGCGTATTCTCGTTGTATCCCAATATTTTTGGCCTGAGGATTTCCGTCTCAATGACCTTGTGGAAGGACTGCTTGGTCACGGCCATGAGATAACGGTACTGACAGGTCTTCCCAATTACCCCAAAGGCCTACTCGCACCCGGCTATTCCTGGCGCGGACCCTACACCCAAAACCATAACAACGCTAAAATCTTGCGCGTTCCCCTCATTACCCGCGGAAAAAGCCGGGGCTTGCGTCTGGGCATCAACTATTTTTCATTCATGCTTTTCGCCTGTTTGCTGGCACCATTTCGATGCAGGGGCACCTATGACGCGATCTTCGTTTTCCAGGCATCACCGGCAACTGTCGGTGTTCCGGCAAGACTTATGTCATGGATGAAAAAGGCACCCATTTTGTTCTGGATACAGGATCTTTGGCCAGAAAGCCTGAGCGCAACTGGAACCGTAAGCAACCCGGCAATATTGGAAGCCGTAGCAAAACTGGTTAGGTGGATTTACCGCGGCTGCACTCTCGTCCTGATCCAGTCGAAAGCCTTTATTGAGCCTGTCTCCCGGATGGGCGTTCCTCTGGAAAAGATAGAGTATTTTCCAAATTCCGCCGAAGCACTTTATCAGCCAGTTGCAAAAGAAACCGAATGGAATGGTCCAGCGCTGCCGCAAGGCTTCAGGGTGATGTTTGCCGGAAATATCGGTGCAGCACAATCGCTTGGCACATTGCTGGCTGCTGCCGACCTTCTCAAATCAAACGTAAAAATCCAATGGATCATTGTTGGTGAAGGGAGACAGCGCCGCTGGTTAGAAGACGAGATTGCCAGACGCGGGCTCGAAGGATGTGTGCATCTGATGGGTCGTCACCCCGTTGAAACTATGCCATTGTGGTTTTCACAAGCCGATGTCATGCTGGCGTTACTCAGCCGTAATCCGATTTTTGCACTGACCATTCCGGCGAAGGTCCAGTCCTATCTTGCTTGCGCCAAACCTATAATTGCGGCAATAGACGGCGAAGCATCCCGTGTGGTGACAGAGGCTGGAGCAGGTCTGGCTGTGGCGGCAGAAGATGCCGAAGGACTAGCCAACGCTGTGCTTTCGATGGCATCCCTGCAGGAACACGAACTGCGAACCATGGGTGAAAATGGATTGCGCTATTTCAACAGTAATTTCCAGCGCGAAATTTTGCTGGATAAGCTTGAATGCCTTCTGGCCAGGGTTACGGAGAATAAAAAATGACGCGAGTTCTGGTATTGGGGGCGAGCGGGACTATCGGACATGCGATGTTGAAAGTGATGTCGGAAAGCCCGGAGATTGATGCTTGGGGTACCGTACGCTCGCAAAACGTAGCAAAGCATTTTACTCCATCCGTTGCCGCAAAGTTGAAAGCCGGAATCGATGCGCAAAATATTGACGTAATCTCTAAACTCATCGCCGAACTCAAGCCGGATGTGGTCATAAACTGCATTGGGCTTGTCAAGCAGTCAGCCTACGCCAACGATCCTCTCCTTGTGTTGCCATTGAACGCAATGTTACCGCATCGTCTTGCTAATATCTGTGCGCTGTCGATGTCGCGGTTCATCCATTTCAGCACGGACTGCGTGTTCAGTGGCAAGAAGGGAAATTATGTCGAGACCGATCCGCTGGATGCGACCGATCTATACGGGCAGTCAAAATTTATCGGCGAGGTTGCCTATGGGCATACTCTGACACTGAGAACCTCGTTCATCGGGCATGAACTGGATACGTCGCACGAACTGATCGAATGGTTCTTGATGCAAGAAGGACGGATCAACGGCTTCACCCGGGCGATATATAGCGGACTGCCGACTGTAGTTTTGTCACGGCTGGTCAAAGATATCGTTTTGAACCACCCCGAACTTTCAGGACTTTATCATGTAGCATCTGAACCAATAAGCAAGTATAGCCTTTTGCAAATGGTCGCCAAAGTTTACGGAAAGTCGATCGAGATCAATGCAGACGACACAGTCAGAGTAGACAGATCACTGAACGGAAAAAAATTTGCCAATGCGACGGGATTTGTTGCTGCACCATGGCCAAAGCTGATTGAGGAAATGCATGAGTCCAGATAGAAAATCCCCGATGTTTACGGGCAAGACCGTGTTGATTACAGGTGGCACTGGTTCGTTTGGCAATGCACTGCTCGAGCGCATCTTAAAGACGGATATTGCCGAGGTTCGCATCTTCAGCCGCGACGAGAAAAAGCAGGAGGACATGCGAATCGCGTTTGCAAACACCAGGCTAAAGTTCTACATTGGTGATGTACGAGACCCGGGCAGCATTGGCCAGGCAATGGCGGGTGTGGATTTCGTTTTCCATGCAGCCGCGTTGAAGCAGGTTCCTTCTTGTGAATTCTACCCGATGGAAGCGGTGCGAACCAACGTGTACGGCACTGAGAATATGCTCAACGCAGCGATCGCCAGCAAGGTTAAGAATGTCGTTGTGCTCAGCACCGACAAGGCAGTGTATCCGATTAATGCGATGGGTATTTCCAAGGCCATGGCAGAAAAGCTGATGGTGGCTAAATCGCGGTTGCTGACAGAAGGCGACACAGTTCTTTGCGCCACGCGGTATGGCAATGTCATGGCGTCGCGTGGTTCGGTCATCCCGCTTTTCGTACAGCAGATTAAGGCTGGTCAGCAGTTGACTGTCACTGACCCGAACATGACGCGCTTCCTCATGTCACTAGAAGATTCAGTCGACTTGGTGCTCCACGCCTTTCAGCACGGACGTAATGGGGATATCTTCGTGCAGAAGGCACCGGCTTCGACCGTTTTGGATTTGGCGATGGCTCTGCAGGAGCTTTTCCACGCCCGGGGCGATTTGAAGATTATTGGAACTCGCCATGGCGAGAAACTCTACGAGACGCTGCTATCGCGCGAGGAAATTAGCAAGGCGGAAGACATGGGCAACTATTTCCGCGTGCCGATGGACGCCAGGGATCTAAATTACAACAAGTATTTCGTCGAAGGTGAAAGCCGGATATCGAACTTGGACGACTACACATCGCACAACACGCATCGTCTTGACGTGCCGCAGGTCATGAGCCTGCTTTCTGAACTCAGTTTCATCAAAGAGCAGCTTCATGCGTAAAGTCATGACTATAGTGGGCACCCGCCCGGAACTCATCAAAATGTGCCGCGTAATTGACGAGTTAGACCGGCAATTCAAACATGTTCTTGTACACACAGGCCAGAATTACGATTTTGAACTGAACCAGGTCTTTTTCGACGAACTTGGCATACGCAAGCCCGATCATTTCCTCGGCGCAGCAGGTGGAACGGCTTCGCAAACAATCGCGCAGGTGATCGCAAAAGCTGACGATATTATGGCAATCGAGAAGCCCGAGGCGGTCCTGATTTACGGCGACACCAATTCTGGTATCGCGGTCATCCCGGCCAAGCGCCACAAGATACCGGTCTTCCATATGGAGGCTGGCAACCGCTGTTTCGACCAGCGGGTGCCGGAAGAGCTGAACCGCAAGATTATCGATCATCTATCAGACATCAACATGGTGCTGACCGAGCACGCCCGCCGCTATCTGATCGCAGAGGGCATTCGCCCTGAAACGATCATCAAGACGGGCTCCCACATGCGCGAGGTGCTCGACCATTTCATGCCGCAGATCAAGGCGTCGAAGGTCTTGACCGAGATGGGTCTTGAACCAGGGCGCTACTTCCTCGTGAGTGCACATCGAGAGGAAAACGTCGATTCGCCTGAGGCGCTTACCGATCTCTTGACCACGCTTGATGCACTCGCGAGAAAATACGACATGCCTGTGATCGTCTCGACACACCCGCGCACGCGCAAACGGATGGAAGAGTTGGAAAGCCGGTTGATCGACGCTCGCGTATGTTTCCTCAAGCCTTTCGGCTTCTTCGATTACAACAATCTACAGATCAACGCCTATTGCACATTGTCCGACAGCGGTACGATCACTGAGGAAGCTTCACTGCTCGGCCTGCCCGCTGTTACGCTGCGCAACGCGCACGAACGTCCCGAAGGCATGGATGCCGGCACGCTGGTTATGTGCGGGCTGAAGACAGACTATGTGCTGGATGCGATCGCGATGGTGACGGAACAACACAGCCGAAAAGGAACAGGCTCGACACCCGTGGCGGACTACGAGTCCCCTCATGTTGCTAGGCAGATCTCGCGTATTGTAGCAAGTTATATCGACTATGTGAACCGCACGGTATGGCGGAAATAGAGCTTGAAATTTAAGGCAGCCGGGTGCAATAAAATGAAAATTGTCTACCATAGTCCAGGACCGTTGCATTTGTTTTTTTGCAGTGGAGTGAGTTACTTATGGGAGCTGCGAAAAACAGGGCATTTCTTTGTCCTTATCGTTCCGGAATACTACAAACAAAGTATGGATTTTCAAAAAATTGCGAATTTTCCTGAGATATTAGATATATTATATATACCTCAGAAAGGTTCAATAAACATACATCGTTTTTTTGCGCGTGAACTTTCCGATACTATGAAAGAATTTCCGCCATCTATTCTCCTTATGCATAGTTGTTTTTTTGTAGAAAACCTCTATTTACTCCACGCATGTCGTAAATATATGGCTGAGGTTCTCATTTACCAAAGCGCACGTTATTCGATTGACTGGGATAATGAGTGGTGGCTGATACTGCAGGGCAGACTTAGAAGCGCGTTATCGAAGCGTCGCCTGAAAAGCCGTCCTCCTTTTTTGATAAAGCTGGGATTTTTTGTTTCGGACTGGGGAGCATTCGTTCTCGAGAATGTGCTGCTACCGCTGCTTTTTTCCCGAACAATACATACGCCTTCTATAAATGTCAGGAATGGAACAATTATTTCCCGAAAATGGCTGGAAAAACTGGGTGTGACATATCTTTGTTACTACGGTCCGGAGATAGAAGCCATGCATCGTAGCCTCGGTCCGTTCAAGTCTATAAAAATCCGACATCCTGCCGCGGCAAACATTGCGTCCGTGATGTCCTGTCTATACGGTCACGAGCACACGCTTTCGAAAGAGCCGACCATTCTGGTGGTTCCTTCATGGGGCAATATCGATTCTTTACTGGTGGACGGGGTGAATGAGGCTGAGATCGTGTCCAAAATCTCAGATCGATGGATCCAGGCTTTGGAATTGCTGTTGATTAGGTTTCCTGGACGCAGCATTATGTACAAACTGCACCCTTCTTCGGGCAGCGATCCTGTTTTAAACAAGATCACTACAATGATCAAATCTCATTTCGAGGAAAAGCTTGTTGTACTTCAAACGAGTGCTCCTGCGGAACGGTTTGCAATACATGCAGATGTCGTTGTGGGTGATGTGAGTTCTGTCTTGTGGTGGAGTGGATTGATCGGCAAGAAGAACGTAATCAGCTTGGATATATTTGACTATCCCCATGGAGGTATCATGAAGGACTATTCTGGACTGGTGACTGTCGTTTCGGATGTTCGCGATATAGCCTCGATAGAGTGGGCAGTTATCCAGGAAGATGATCGCGTGCCTGAATTGGCAGACATTGTCGGAACCTGTTAACGCAAGAAGTGTTCCGTAACCATAGGTTCCTAGAGGAAATGACATGCATGTAATCTACAGAAATTCCTGCCGGGTTTGCGGCTCTAAATCGTTGGTCCCAGTTATCGATCTGGGTGAACAATACCTTCAGGGTTCCTTTATTAAGGACGGGCATCCTGCGCCGCCGCTTCGCAAAATCCCTACGCAACTCGTTCGATGTGATGTCACGAAGGACGAAAATGGCTGTGGCCTGTTGCAACTCGCGCACACTCTGCCCGCAGAAATTCTCTATGCAAATTACTGGTATCGCTCAGGCACTAACACAACGATGAAGCTGCACCTGAAAAACATCGTTGATAGCGCCCTTTCGTTCTTCCCATCCGGAAAACGTCGCGTGATGGACATCGGTTGTAACGATGGGACACTGCTGGGGTACTACCCAGGTGAGTTCGAGAAGATTGGAGTTGATCCCTCAGACATTGCGCTCGAAATCCCGGAACCCGTAAACGTAATCAACAGTACATTTCCTTCAGAACAGGTTTCCGAAATACTGGGGACGCGGAAAATGGATATCGTTACATCGATTGCCATGTTCTATGATCTGGAAGATCCGGTCGGTTTTGCGTGCTCTATAAGGGATATTCTTTCTGACGAAGGTGTGTGGATTGTTGAAATGTCCTACCTGCCCATGATGCTGGAAATGAATTCTTTCGATACCATTTGCCACGAGCATCTTGAATACTACAGCCTCGCGGTTTTGGAACGCCTTGTAAAAAAGGCAAAACTTCGGGTGTTTAAAGCTGAGCTCAACGATATCAATGGAGGGTCGATTCGCTGCTATGTTACTCATGAATCCAATTCACGCTATGACACGCAGAATGACAAGGCATACTTGCATCATCTTCGTGTTCGTGAATTCGAAATGGAGTTGGATATAGACAAGCCCTACCTTGAATTTCAAAAGAGAATTGAGGCGGTCCGCTCCGATCTCGGGAAGCTTCTGAGCGATGCACAGGCAAAAGGTGAGCGGATTCACGTGTACGGCGCGTCTACGAAAGGAAATGTCCTCCTGCAGTGGTGCGGCATAAATGAATCAATTGTTCCGTATGCGGCTGACAGAAATCCGGCTAAAAAAGGCGCTAAGACCTTGGGAACCAACATAACAATTATCGATGAAGTCAGTTCAAGAAATATGAAGCCTGACTACTATCTGGTGCTACCTTGGCACTTCAAGTCAGAATTCTTGCGGCGGGAGTATGAAACCGTCATGTCTGGCACAAAGATGATCTTTCCGCTTCCGGAGCCTGTCGTTATTGATCGCGAAAATATCGATAGTCATTTGGACACAGTTGACTTGAAAAAAGACCGATAGAAGGGAAATGATCCTTTGAGAACGTTCATATATAAAGCAGCAAAAGCTTTTATTCGCTCGTTGAAGCCGGGCACTCGTGCTGCTCTGTTTTTTCAGCTTGCCGACGAATTAAATATCAGGTCGGTTCTGGTGTCAGGTCGGAATGGTGACATCTTCGGTTCAATTAATGACCGGGTGGTTCTGGGAAACTATATTTCCACTGGTGTATGGGCTCCTGAAATTCTGGATTTCATAAAAAGTCATCTGACACAGGGCGGCACTTTTGTAGACATTGGAGCCAATATTGGCTTGTTCACAGTGCCTGTCGCCGGCATGCCTGAGGTCAATAAGGTGATCGCTTTCGAGCCAGATCCCGTAAATTATAAAAACCTGATACTGAATGTTGAATTCAATGGGGTTGCTTCAAAAGTTGATGCGCTCAATTTGGCGCTTTTCGACAAGAAGACTATGTTATCATTTGAGTTGTCGCCGAACAACTTTGGTGATCATCGTCTGAGATCTGATGGTGAAATCAGGTCCGGAAATAGTTATGGCGAATCTGGCAGGAGATTGATATCTGTTTCTGCAGATCGTCTTGATGACTGTATTTCCGATTTGTCAGTTATCGCGAGGCCTCTTGTCATAAAGATGGATGTTCAGGGAGCGGAGCCTGCGGTCCTTGATGGGGGATCTAACGTCTTCAGGGCGGCCGACGTGCTTATAGTAGAGTTTTGGCCATACGGGATCAAAAGACTGGGAGGCAATCCGCAAAGGTTTCTTGAGGAACTGGCCGCAAACTATCCGTATATTGCATCCATCTCGGAGGATGGAGCCATTACCCGCGATATGTTCAAGCCATCTTCAGAAGCGATGGCTGCTTTGGAGGGCTTGGCCGGAAGTGCCGGTACTGTTCACGTTGATCTGATTTGCGTGCAGAAATTGGATTAAGAATTCTTGCTCAGGGCCTATTCTTGCTCAGGGCCTATTAATGAACGGTCTTTTCAAGCCGGTTGGTAATCCCCCCGGAAATTAAAGTATACGTCTTGATCAAGCTGTTTTTGGCTCCCTGACCTTGCCCCATTGAACTAATCCATATTGAAGTTCGTTTTGGCCCAACGAGAGGACCAGAACATGAAACGAAGCCGCTTCACGGAAGAACAGATCATCGGGATATTGAAGGAACACGAAACCGGAATTCCTGTTTTGGATCTGTGCCGCAAACATGGTTTCAGTGATGCCAGTATTTACAAATGGAAAGCCAAATATGGAGGCATGGAGGTTTCCGAGGCCAAGCGTCTGAAAGCGCTTGAAGATGAAAACGCAAAGCTGAAACGGATGCTTGCCGATGCGATGCTGGACAATGTTGTGAACCGCCCCGGGTTTGCCGGAGGCTCCAACTCGTGAGAAAGTGGAGCCATGACAAACAAGACAACGAACACATTTTCACCGGAAGTCCGTGCCCGCGCGGTGCGGCTGGTTCTGGATCAGGAGAGCGAACATCCGTCCCGCTGGGCGGCTGTTTCATCGATAGCAGGCAAGATCGGCTGCTCGGCGCATTCGTTGAATGAATGGGCCAAGAAGTCGGAAGTGGATGGCGGGACCAGGGCTGGAGTTCCCTCTGATGTCGCCGGGAAGCTGAAGGCTCTTGAGCGGGAGAACCGCGAACTTCGTCAGGCCAACGAGATCCTGCGCAAGGCCAGCGCTTATTTTGCACAGGCGGAGCGAGCCAGATGTTTTGGGCGCCCGTTCAGGAAATGATTGGTTTCATTGATGATCACAGACAGGTCTACGGGGTCGAGCCGATTTGCAAAGTTCTGCCAATTGCCCCGTCAACCTATTATGACCATATTGCCAAACGCCGTAACCCGGCCCTTGCCGCGCCAAGGGCCCGGCGGGACAAGGCCTTGAGCGTGGAGGTGGACCGTGTGTTTTGTGAGAATTTCAAGGTCTATGGCGTGCGCAAGGTCTGGCGGCAGTTGCGGCGGGAAGGCAAGGATGTGGCCAGATGCACGGTGGAGCGACTGATGAAACGGTTGGGATTGCAAGGGGTTATCCGTGGCAAGCAGATCAAGACCACCTTCAGCGACAAGGCAGTTGCCTGCCCGCTGGACCGGGTCAACCGCGATTTCCCGGCACAAAGGCCAAATGCCTTGTGGGTTTCTGATTTTACATATGTTTCGACTTGGGGAGGCTTTGTTTATGTCGCTTTCGTCATCGACACCTTTGCCCGCCGCATTGTCGGCTGGCGGGTGAGCAGAACAGCGCATGCAGGCTTTGTGCCCGATGCTCTGGAACAGGCACTGCATGAACGGCGACCCGTTCACAATGGCGGCTTGGTGCACCATTCGGACAGGGGCAGTCAATATCTTGCGATCAAATACACCGAACGTCTGGCCGAGGCAGGCGTGGAACCGTCGGTCGGCAGCGTCGGTGACAGCTATGATAATGCCTTGGCGGAGACGATCAACGGCCTTTACAAGGCCGAGGTCATTCACCGGCGCGGACCCTGGCGAACCTTCGAGGCCGTCGAATTTGCCACGCTGGAATGGGTCGACTGGTTCAATCACCGCCGCCTTCTGGAGCCTGTCGGCAACATCCCGCCAGCCGAAGCCGAAGAAAGATACTATGCCAGTCTGGACGAACCGGCACTGGCCGCATAACTTAAGCCAACAAGCCTCCGGCAAACCCGGGGCGGTTCAGACTTGATGTTTAGCGACGCCTGACGAAAGAATGCTGAAGGCTGCCTTGAAAAGCTGTGGTTCCACGGTTAAGAACGCGCCAACGAAATTGTGATCCATAAAGGCATTTCCCATGACAACACGTTCGCTTTTCCTGCTCCCCGGTGATGGTATCGGCCCTGAAGCCATGGCCGAAGTCCGCAAGATCATCACCTATATGAATGACGCCCTTGCAACCGGTTTTGTGACGGACGAAGGTCTGGTTGGCGGCAGCGCCTATGATGCGCATGGGCAAGCTGTCTCTGACAGCGACATGGAAAAGGCCATGGCAGCAGATGCTGTTCTTTTTGGTGCCGTTGGCGGCCCGAAATGGGATGACGTGCCTTATGACGTGCGCCCGGAAGCCGGTCTCCTGCGTCTGCGAAAGGACTTGCAGCTGTTTGCAAACCTGCGCCCGGCCATCTGCTATCCGGCGCTGGCCAATGCCTCGTCGCTGAAGCCGGAACTGGTCGAAGGCCTTGATATTCTGATCGTGCGCGAACTGACCGGCGGTGTTTACTTTGGGGAGCCAAAGACCATTACCGATCTTGGAAACGGCCAGAAACGGGCCATTGATACCCAGGTCTATGACACCTATGAAATCGAGCGCATTGCAGGCGTTGCGTTTGAGCTCGCCCGCACGCGCAAGAACCGCGTCTGCTCGATGGAAAAGCGCAATGTGATGAAATCCGGCGTTTTGTGGAACCAGGTCGTAACCGCTATCCACAAGGCCAAGTATTCAGACGTGCAGCTCGAACACATGCTGGCCGATGCCGGCGGCATGCAGCTGGTGCGTGCGCCAAAGCAGTTTGACGTGATTGTCACCGACAACCTGTTTGGCGACATGCTGTCGGATGTGGCTGCCATGCTGACCGGGTCACTGGGCATGTTGCCGTCTGCGTCCCTTGGTGCGCCGGATGCCAAAACAGGCAAGCGCAAGGCGCTTTACGAGCCTGTGCATGGTTCGGCTCCGGATATTTCCGGCAAGGGCATTGCCAATCCGATTGCCATGATTGCCTCTTTTGCCATGTGCCTGCGCTATTCGTTCAACATGGTGGCAGAAGCCGACCGTCTGGAAAAGGCCATTGCCAATGTTCTCGACAAGGGCATCCGCACCGGCGATATCATGGCCGAAGGCTGCAAACAGGTGGGCACCGTGGACATGGGCGATGCCATTCTGGCCGAGTTCAAGGCGCTTTCGGCGTGATGTCCAGAACCCACGGTTCTATAACGATGACAATTCGGAAGGCAGAGAGCAAGGATATCGGGGCAATCACGGCAATTGACACGGTTGCCCCGCATAATCCGCAGCGCAAGGCTGACATTGCTGGCTGGATAGCGGCCAATAGCTGCCATGTCGTTGAAAACGATCACCGGATTGTTGACTATGGTGTGCTGACGTACCATTTCTATGGATACGGTTTCATTGACATGATCATGGTCGGGGCGGCGTTTCGAAGGCAGGGTCATGCAAAAGCCTTGCTTAATCACTTTCAGCAATCCTGCAAGACAGGAAAACTGTTCACATCGACAAACCAGTCAAACAGTTCCATGTTGGCTTTGCTGCCTGCCGCTGGTTTTATTCTCAGTGGTCAGATTGAAAATCTCGACGACAATGACCCGGAGATTGTGTTCTGTTTCCTGAAAGACGGAGATCCCAGTTTATGATGGCCAAGCAGATGACCGCGCGGCTGACAGCCATGATCCGGCGACGGTGGATCGGCTACTGGTTCGTTGTTGCCAATCTGGTTGCCATTGCGTTTTTTGTGTTCGACATGCCGCTCGGCTCACGCGGCTCCATGCTGCCGGAATGGCTGCAATCGCTTGGCCGGGATGTTACCAATCTGGGCAAATCGGACTGGATCCTTTCAATCAGCGCATTTCTGTTCTTTGCGGCTATGGCAACAGTCAGGCAGGCGCATATGCCGAAACTGCGTGACCGGGCCAACCGGCTGAAGGACATGGCGCTTTATATGTTCGTCACGGTGGCTGCCTCCGGCCTGACCGTCAATCTGGTCAAGCGGGCGATTGGCAGGGCGCGGCCCGAGCATTATCCTGATCTGGGTATTTTCAGCTTTTCACCCTTTGCGGGCGATGCCAGCTTTGAAAGCTTTCCATCCGGCCATGCAACAACGATTGGCGCGATTGCCATTGCGCTATGCCTTCTGGTGCCGCGCTACCGGCTCGTGTTTCTGGCGCTGGGTTTCTGGCTGGCCGTTACACGGGTGATTGTCGGGGCGCATTATCCCAGCGATGTGATAGCAGGCTTTTCCTTCGGTGCTGTGTCGTCGGTGTTTTTCGCCTTTGTGTTTGCAAAGCGTGACAGTGTTTTTCGTGTTGCGGCATCAGGTTGGCCGAAGCTTAAACGGCCTGTCCCCCTGACATGGAAAACCCGGCGTCAGGATTAGCTGACGCCGGGCTTGATTTCATTACCAATTCCGAACTTATTCGTCGTGGATATTGTTGTTCTTGGTTTCCTTCAGGAAGATCATGCCGATGACCAGCGACATGCCTGCAATGACAATCGGATACCAGAGACCATAGTAGATATCACCCTTGGCAGCGCTCATGGCGAAGGCTGTTGCCGGAAGCAGGCCACCGAACCAGCCATTGCCGATGTGATAAGGCAGGGACATGCCGGTGTAGCGGATGCGGGTCGGGAACATTTCCACCAGCATGGCAGCAATCGGACCGTAAACCATGGTGACGTAAATCACCAGCACGGTCAGGATCACGATGGTCATGGTCCAGTTGACCCGGGCAGGATCGGCGACCATCTTGAAGGCACCGGCAGCAGGGATAGTGTAAACGGCCATTTCCGTGGCACTGCCCAGTTCCTCCGCTGTCAACAGCTTGGCTTTTATGAGATCGGCAGCAGGGGTCATCGCCTTGTCTCCAGCCTGAATGGCGGCCAGATCAAGCTTGAGTTCAGGATTTTTTTCCACAAAACCTGCAAGCTTGACATCCGGAACCTTGGCAGGATCACGCACCAGCGGATAACCGGCCGCCTGAAGTGCCAGGTTGATACCCTTTTGCAAACCGGCATCCTTTGCCTTGGCTTCATCACCAGCCTTGATCGCATCATAGCTTTCAATGGTTGCTTCACCGATTTTCACAGAAGCCACCGAACCCGCAGGCCCTGCAACAACTTCATACGGGACCGAGTTTCTGGTGAGAAATGCAGTCGCGATATCGCAGGAGGTGGTGAACTTCGCCGTCCCTGTCGGATTGAACTGGAAATTGCAGTCCCTGGGGTCCGCTGTGACTGTGGCGCGCACATTCTGCTGGCTTTCTGCAAGCGCCGGATTGCCGGACCAGGTCATGGCCTTGAACAGCGGGAAGTAGGTGAGCATCGCCAGGGCAAGTCCTGCCATGATGATAGGTTTGCGGCCGATCTTGTCCGACAACCAGCCGAAGACAACGAAGAAGCCGGTGCCGATCAGCAGGGAAACCGCAACCATGATATTGGCAGCCTGCGCGTCCACTTTCAAAATGTTCTGCAGGAAGAACAGGGCGTAAAACTGGCCGCCATACCAGACCACAGCCTGACCGGCGACCGCGCCAAACAGGGCCAGAATGGCAATCCTGGCATTTTTCCACTGGCCAAAGGCTTCGGAAATCGGAGCCTTTGACTGCTTGCCTTCCTCCTTCATTTTCTTGAAGGCCGGAGATTCATTCATTTTCAGACGAATCCAGACTGAAACGCCCAGAAGAAGCGCAGAGATGAGGAATGGAATACGCCAGCCCCAGGCCGCAAACGCTTCCTTGCCCAGATAATTCTGGATACCCAGAATGATGATAAGCGACAGGAAAAGACCCAGTGTCGCTGTTGTCTGGATCCAGGATGTATAGAATCCGCGACGGCCCTGCGGTGCATGTTCGGCCACATAGGTTGCAGCACCACCATATTCACCGCCCAGAGCCAGGCCCTGCAACATGCGCAGGATTATCAGCAAGATCGGTGCGGCAATGCCGATGGAGGCAGAGCCCGGCAACAGGCCCACCAGGAATGTTGACAGGCCCATGATCAGGATGGTCACAAGGAATGTGTATTTGCGGCCAACCATATCGCCCAGACGCCCGAAGACGAGAGCACCGAACGGGCGGACGAGAAAGCCTGCGGCAAAGGCCAGCAGCGTGAAAATATTGCGCGTGGCTTCCGGGAATTCTGAAAAGAAGGCCGCACCGATATAAAGTGCCAGCGAACCGTAAAGATAGAAATCATACCATTCAAAAATGGTACCGAGCGAAGATGCGAAAATGACCTTGCGCTCTTCTCCCGTCATCGGGCGCACTTTGCTTGCGACCGTCACTGTGGCATCTGCCATGGTTTTATCCTCCCAAAGATTCAAGTTGTCCCTCATGCAGCAGCCTGCCACCCCCCCTCAAGGGTTCAAGTGCAGGCGCTGCATCCGAAACAAAACATGACAGAAACACGGGCAAAAACAGAGAGCACCTTTGGGATTATGACTTTAGTCTCATGTGACCGATACAGATTGACGCATGCAAAATGATCAAGCCTGAATGTTGTGAAGGGTCACAAACAGGGATTCCAAAATGCCACAGAACAGCCATACTGTATCAAACTGATTCGTATGGAGTGTTTCTAACCTGTCCTTTGAGGACAGGTTTGTATCCGTGTGCATGGACAGGTCTGATTGTACTGAATATTGCTTGGAATGAGGTCGGTGTTGAACGCGAATGACTATATTTCCCATGTGCTGGAACGGGAGTCTGTTGATTGCAGCGAGGGTTCACCGGTGCTGGAGGCCCATCGCGCCCTCATTCCGACCTTGCGGGAGTGGGCGGGTCCATGTCTTTTGACCTCTTATCCCACGGGTTCTTTTGCCAAAGGCACGGCCAACAAGAGTGGCACCCATATTGATATTTTTGTGTCCCTGACCCATGAGCTGGAAACCGATCAGGACGAGATCCATGATACATTGTTCCATGCCCTGACCGACGCCCGTTACACGCCGCACCGCAAACCCTCTTCCGTGCGGCTGGAGATCGGCGGGCATGATGTCGAGATTCTGCCCGGGATTCGCGAAGTCGACATGCGTTCGCACCATCGAATCCAGATTGGCAAGGCCAGCCGCTGGACCGTGACAAACTCATCGCGCCATGTCGAGATTGTACGGGACTCCGGTCGAACGCCGGAAATCCGCTTCATGAAACTGTGGCGTGACCAGCGCGATCTCAAATTCCCTTCCTTTTATCTGGAAATGACTGTCATCGAAGCCCTTGCCAACAGGCCGGTCGACAATCCTGCTGCCAATATTCGCCAGGCACTGGAATATCTGCGCGATCACTTCCGCTACCGCCGGATTTTTGATCCGGTCAATCCCAACAACATCATTTCCGATGACCTGACACAGAACCAGAAAAACCTGGTGGCTGATGCCGCCAGGGCAACGCTGAGTTCCAGGACATGGGAAGAGGTTGTGGAATAGGTGCCCTGTTTGCCTTAAGGTGTTAAATGTCAGTCTGGCCAGAGTCTTTTTCCGTGCAGGGTCAATATGTGTCCGTGGTGCCGCTCTCCATGGCGCACAGGCAAGATCTTGTTGAGGCGTGCGCTGATGGAGAGCTGCATCGCCTCTGGTACACCATGGTTCCGACGCCGGAAAATGTCGGCACCGAAATCGAACGACGGCTCGGGCTTTCCGGGTCAGGTTCAATGTTGCCCTTTGCCATCATCGAGAAGGCAAGTGGCAAGGCTGTCGGCATGACCACGTATATGAATATTGATGCAACGCACCGGCGCCTTGAAATCGGGGCAACATGGTATCGCCAGTCCGTCCAGAAAACCCCCTTGAATACAGAATGCAAATTGCTGCTGCTGGGGCATGCTTTTGAAAAGCTGGATTGCATCGCTGTGGAATTCAGAACCCATTTCATGAATGTTCAAAGCAGGCGTGCCATCGAGCGGCTGGGTGCCAGGCTTGATGGTATACTGCGCTCACATATGGTCATGGCCAATGGTACAATTCGCGATACCGCAGTTTATTCCATCATTGCACCGGAATGGCCGGCCGTGAAAGCCAACCTGAACTGGCAGTTGGCAAAACCAAGGTCATAGCGTTGCTTTATACCATGTGTGAACGGCCGCGGGATGGGGCGGAAGGCTCAGGCATGCCGCCGACGGCGGGTTGAAGCTGCCATTCTCACGCGGAGCCTGTATCCCGTGTTCACGCAGCGCGATAATGCCTTTCATCCTCCATATCCACCTTGAAGCGCGAGATCAGCGCCTTGAGATGCTCTGTCTCTTCCGCAAGCCGGCTGGTGCTGGCGGCAGCTTCTTCCACCATCGCCGCGTTCTGCTGGGTCATCTGGTCCATGTGATTGACAGATGTATTGACTTCTGAAAGTCCGGTCGACTGTTCCTGGGCAGCGACCGCTATCGAAGTGACATGGCTGGCGATTCCGATGACCTTGCCCTGAATCTCGCGCAGCGCGTCCCCCGTGGAGGTGACAAGTGCAACGCCGGTGCTGACTTCTTCCGAAGACTTGCTGATCAGCGCCTTGATATCCTTGGCAGCCGTCGCCGAGCGCTGCGCCAGCTCGCGCACTTCCTGGGCAACAACCGCGAAGCCCTTGCCGGCTTCACCGGCACGCGCGGCCTCAACGCCGGCATTGAGCGCCAGAAGGTTGGTCTGGAAGGCGATCTCGTCGATCACGTTGATAATTTGGCTGATTTTCTTGGACGCCTGCTCGATGCGGCTCATTGCCGATGTGGCCTCTTCGACCACGCTGGCCGAACGCACGGCGAACTGGCGGGCATCGGCCACCATATGGCTCGATTCCTGGGCACGTGCGGTCGATGTCTTGACAGCAACCGTGATCTCCTCGAGTGCTGCAGACGTCTCCTCCAGGGAGGCGGCCTGGGTTTCCGTGCGTTGCGACAGGTCGTTGGAGGCATGGCGTATCTCGTCCGCGCCGCCATTGATCACGTCGGCCGTGTGACGCACCTCCTGCATCAGGTTGCGCAGGGTCGCCATTGTCTCGTTGACGTTCGCCTGAAGTTCGGCGAAGACCCCCTGGTACTGGCCTTCCATGGTTTCTGTGAGATCGCCTTTCGACAGCGCCGAGATGACACGGCGGGTCTCCGCAATACCGCTGTCAACCGACTGCACCAGCATGTTGACGTTGGTAGCGAAGCTGTCGAGATCCGGATTGTTATAACGTTTGGTGATGCGCGGCGAGAAGTCGCCGGCGACTGCCGCGTTGACGACAGTGGCGATGTTCAACTGCAGGTCGGCGTTCTTCTCCTGAAGCGCCGCTTCCTGGGCAGCAAGCTGGCGAATGCGGATTGCATTCTGTTTGAACACGTCAATGGCTTTCGCCATCAGGCCAATCTCGCTTCTGTGGTCGAGGCCCGGAATCTCTGTGTCGAGCTTGTTGTCGGCGAGATCGCCCATGGCACGGGTGATGGCACCGATCGGCCGGGTGATACCGGTCGCAATGACGAAAGCGACGACGCTGGCAAGCACAAGTCCGACGGCGGCAAGGGCGCTGCCAACCATGACGGCGGTTTCCATTGTCGAACGGATTTGCGGGCCGACAGTCTCCTGCTCCTTCGTCAGGTGCAGGTTCAATTCTTCGACCATCGTTGACAGGTCGGAGCCGATCTTGTCCATTTTGCCGGAGACAATCGCATTGCGTTCGGTAACGATGCTGCCGATCTTGTTGAGTGCCGCCTGGAAAGTGCTGATATCGGCATTCGAGGCATTGAGAACAGCCTTGGCACCGACATCTTTGATCAGCTTTTCAGCCATTGGTGCCCGTTTGTTGACAAGCACGGCGAATTCGAGGGCCTTCTTGTAGGAGGCGTCATCGTTTGTGAGCACGAATGAGTTGGCGCTCAGCCGCATGTTGAAAATCGCGTATTGCAGTTCGCCAACGGCGTTTGCCGCCTCGGCCTGGCCGAGTCTCGAGAGATTGGCGGTCAGCCGCCGGAGATCCACTACCAGTTTGGGGCCTACCTTGTCGAGAGTGCCGGTGACAACGGCATCGCGTTTCAACTGCAGTTCGGCCACAGCCTTGAAGCCCTGCCGATATGCCTCGATCTGGCTGTTGACGTTTCCAATCGTTGCCTTGAGGGAATCTGATGTCACCAGACCCAGCAGGGCATCTGCGGACTCTGTTGCAATCTGCAAACGCTCCAGGACTTTTTTCTGGTTTTCTGGTGAAGGATGATCACGGAAATTGCTGAAGGAAACACTGGCTTCCAGCATATTGGCCTGTATGCGACCAGCCTTGTTGGTCAGTTGTGCACTTGCGCTGTAGCTCTCAAACAGACCTTTGTTGTTGATGTTCGAGATAACACCAGTCCCGGCAATGACACCCAGGACCAGCAGAACCAGCCCAAAGCCCATATAGATCTTGTGTCCAATTTTCATGTTGCTCAGCATGCTCTCGAATTCCCTTTAGACTTCACACAGTATGTAGAAACTACGGTCAAATCATTTAAAAACAATAAACTTCTAATATTCGTAGCAGTCTTTGTGTCCCCGTCCAAAACAAGGGTGCAAGGTTGAAAGGCCGAAAGCAAAAGGCGATTCGAGCGATTGGGCCCTTTCATGGTGGTGGTTTCCGGCCGCTCAATCTCTTCCGCGCAGTCCTGCACCATGGAATCAGAAACCGCCTCCGGGCATACATGTCTTGCGGAGGATCATGATCTGGCTTCAATCCGGAGAGCAGCGCACAGCCAGCACTCAAATGTCAAATTCATTCCGGGAGTACGTCGTATTCTCCATGCAACAGACAGGTTGCCATGGCCAGCGGCTCAGGGTTTGCCGTCCGGGTACCATGCGCAGGTGCTCTGGATGAACTCTTGAAATCGATCACACTACGGTATACCTGTATCACAAGGTAATGAGGAGATACGTGTGAATTTCTATCTCGGCTCTGAGGACACGACGGATCGGATTATCAGGCTGAAGCTCTCCGATCAGGTTCTGGAACGCCTGCGCGAAATGATCCGCAGCGGCGAACTGAAACCTGGAGATGTTTTGCCTTCCGAACGGATGCTGATGGATCGCTTCGGTGTCGGTCGTCCCGCCATCCGGGAAGCGCTGCAATCGCTGCATCAGACCGGCCTGATATCGATAACCCAGGGTGAGCGCACGCGGGTCAATGCCATCGACGCTTCGACGTTTTTTGAACAGAGCAACGATATTGCCCGAATCCTCCTGAATGTGTCGCCATCAAACCTCCGGCACCTGAAGGATGCCAGGCAGATGTTCGAGCTTGGAATCGTAAGGGCAGCGGCAGACATTGCCACGGACGAGGATGTCGCCGATTTGCGCCTGATTATCCATTTGCAGAAATCTCGCCTGGGGGGCGATCCGGTGCCTTTCATCGAGGCGGACATCCAGTTTCACGCCCGGCTCGCCCGGATCCTTGGAAACCCGATCATAACGGCGGCATCCCAGGCTGTTCTGCGGTGGTTATTTGAATACCACACGGCGCTCCTGCACTGGTCGGGTTTCGAGGACGTGACGATTGCCGAGCACATGGATATTGTTGAGCAGATAGCGGCCCATGATCCGAACCGCGCCGTCGATTCGATGCGGGCCCACCTCAACCGGTCACGTGACTTCATCACACGACAGGTCTGAAATTCCGAAAGCCTGAGACTGGCTTCATCACTGGCTTGACTCGGCGTCAATATATCATGATATCATACCATTATTCCATTTGCAGGCTGCCAAACCGGCGTGCCGTGCAAAGGGAAACAAGGGAGAAATCCGGTGTGCTTGTCCTGAAGGTGCCTGCTGTCGGAGCCTGAAAGACAGTTGCCGGAACGCTGGGAGGCGCAATGATCACAGATTGCTTCGATGTAAGGGACGCGCGTTTTCGGGCGCTGATCCTGCCTAATGTCCATATCGATACCTTGTATGACGGCGGACGCTGGCTTGAAGGGCCTGTCTATGTGCCTGCAAGCCGCCATCTTCTGTTTTCCGACATTCCCAATGATCGCGTCCTGCGCTGGGACGAAATGACGGGTTATGTCGGAACTTTCCAGCAACCCTCGCATTTCGCGAACGGACACACGCTCGATTCCCGGGGCCGGGTGCTGGCATGCGAACACCAGACGCGGAGGGTGACCCGGTTCGAGCATGACGGACGTGTCACGGTGATTGCCGACAGCTATGGCGGACGGCAGCTCAACTCGCCCAATGACATTGTGGTGGGCCCGGATGGCGCGATCTGGTTCACCGATCCGACCTACGGCATTCTGACTGAATATGAAGGCGGGCGGTGTGACAGCGCGATAGGGTCGCACAATGTCTACCGGGTCGGTCCCGATGGCATCCGGGCCGTGATCACCGATCTCGTGCAGCCTAACGGTCTTGCTTTTTCGCCGGACGGGACAGTGCTGTATGTGGCCGACAGTGGCTCCACGCCCTCGCGCATTATGGCTTATCCGATGACCTCCGACGGCCTGCCCGGCGCGGGTCATGTGTTGCATTCAGCGCAAAAAGGCATTTATGACGGCTTCAGGATCGACCGTCTCGGCAACCTTTGGGTTGCGGCCGAGGAGGGCGTCCTCTGCCTTGCAGCGGACGGAACGCTTCTTGGCAGGATCCTGACGCCTGAAGTGGTCGGCAACCTGTGTTTCGGCGGTCCGCAGCGCAACCGGCTGTTTTTGTGCGTCACACGCCGGCTGATGGCGGTCTATCTGAACGTGACGGGTGCGCAATGACCGGTCCGGGCACCACCCTGCGCTGCGGGCTGCAGGCGGCAAAGATACTGGACGGCAATCTCGGTGCTGTCACTGTTGGGGATGTTGAGGTTCTGCGCGGCCTCAGCTATCCTGTCCGGAACCCTGACTGGGGCACATTTCTTACCGGGACCTTGTCCGAAGAGACAACGGAATCATCCTATGTCCGGCGATTTGCCTGCCGAAACAGCACGTTTACCGGCCTGTTCCGTGTAGTGCTCGAACCGGGCCGCCTGGTGGCAGACGTCGAGATGGTCTTTCCCGGGCCTGCACGGATCAACCGCGCGGGCTTCACGCTGCTCCATCCGATCCGTAACGTCGCAGGCACGCCGCTCACCATCCACCATCCCGGTGGTGGCGTGACCGAGACCCATTTCCCCGCCCTGATCAGCCCTGACCAGCCCGCACGTGACATCGTGGGCCTGCGGCACAGTGTGGGCGGAGTGACAGTGGACATCGCCATGGAAGGGGATGTCTTCGAGATGGAGGACCAGCGCAACTGGTCGGATGCGTCCTTCAAGACCTATTGCCGCCCGCTGGCCTTGCCCTATCCCTATCCGGTTGCGGCATCCGAAATCATCCGCCAGAGGGTGACACTCACCCTTGGCGAAAAGCCGGACATGGCCGCAATCCGGTCTCTGGCCGTGCCTGTTACCGTGCAGATGCCGCAGGTTCTGCTTGCCCATGAAGCCGGACTGTCGCAGGCTGCCGCACTCACCACCTTCCCGGATCTGCCGGTTCAGGTGCGGGTCGACAGTACCACGCCCGATGATGATCTGAAAATGATAGCAATACGACATCAGATCGCGCTTGAACTTGTCTTCGATGATATGCCGGACCTTCTTGCTCTCATCGGACGGATCAAGGCTGCCGGGCTTCACCCGGACCGGGTCGTCGCCCTGCCACGGGCCTTCCTCAAAAGCTACCAGCCGGATGCAGAATGGCCCACCGGTGCGCAGCCTGCCGATGCCCCGGCCATCCTGCGCGCGGCCTTTCCCCGTGCACTGGCCGGCGGCGGAAGCCTGACAAACTTCACCGAGCTCAATCGATGCCGTCCCGATCCGGAAACCGTCGATTTCCTCAGCTTTGGCAATACGGCCATCGTCCATGCGGCAGACGACCTGTCGGTCTGTCAGACCCTTGAGGCATTGCCGGACATTTTCGCAAGCGCCGCCGCCATCGCGGCAGGCAAGCCGCTGCATCTGGGGCTTGTGTCGATCGGCATGCGCTGCAATCCCTATGGCGACAAGGTCGCGCCCAATCCTCAACGGGTGCGGTGTCCGATGGCGATGGACGACCCACGGCAGGACACAGGCTTTGCTGCTGCCTATGCGGTCACGGTTCTGGCCAGGGCTGCCCTGGCCGGCGTGAGCAGCCTTGCCCTGGCAATGGCCGACGGGCCGCTCGGTGCGCGCGGGCCGCTGGCATCTGTGCTCCGGCAGGCCGCGAGACTGTCCGGACGCCCGGTCCAGGTCTGTGAAATCGATGGTTGCGTGTCGATCACGTCCGAAGATGCAGGACTGATGGCCAACTGGTCCGCCGCCCCGGTCCGGGTGCCGCAGGCGGGCGGTGCCACCCTGCCGCCGGAAGCGGCGATCGTCTGGAACGCTGCCGGGCAGGCCGGCGCATGAACGGGCGCTTCGAGGCAGACTATATCCTTGATACAGCCGAACCGCTGCACAAGACTGCGGCGATCATGGCGGGGGAACAATCCTCCGGCACTTTCCTGCCGCTTCCGGGCGAAACCGCGGAACTGAAGGCGCGCTCGGCCGCGCGGGTTGAACGGATTGAAGATCTGGGCGAGCCCGGATACCCGCCCCTGCCGGGAGCCTCAGGACACAACGCATCGCACCGGCGCGGGCGGGTCACCCTGTCCTGGCCGGTTGAAAACACCGGTCCAAGCTTGCCCAACATACTTGCAACCGTGGCCGGCAACCTTTTCGAGCTGCGGGACGTCGCCGGGCTCCGGCTCTCCGCGCTGCGCTTTCCGTCAGAGATTGTTGCAGCCTGTCCGCGTCCCGGCTTTGGCATTGAAGGTACGCGCCGATTGTCGGGCGTACAGAAGCGTCCGCTGACCGGCACCATTGTCAAGCCATCCGTCGGCCTGTCTGCGGACGAAACGGCGAACCTGGTCGACCGGCTTTGCCTGGCCGGAATCGATTTCATCAAGGATGACGAGCTTCAGGCCGATGGGGGAGCCTGCCCGTTTGACCGGCGAGTGGAAGCGGTGACACGGGTGATTTCCACCCATGCCGGGAGGACGGGAAAAAAGGTGATGTATGCCTTCAACCTGACCGGAGAAGTCGACGAGATGCGCAGACGCCACGATCTCGTCCTGGCCTCGGGCGGAACCTGCGTAATGGTCAGCGCCAATTCGGTCGGCCTGACCGGCATGCTGGCGTTGCGCCGGCATGCACAGTTGCCAATCCATGTGCATCGCAATGGCTGGGGTTACCTGTCGCGTCACCCCGCACTGGGCTTCGACTATGCGGCATGGTCCACGCTGTGGCGTCTCGCCGGCGCAGACCATTTGCATGTCAACGGCCTGCGCAACAAGTTCTGCGAGAGCGACGAGAGCGTCATAGCCTCGGCCCGCGCCCTGTTGTCTCCCCTGTCGGAAAACCATCCGGCGCGGGCGATGCCGGTCGTGGCCTCGGGCCAGACTGCATTGCAGGTCCATGACACCTGGAAGGCGCTCGGTCATGCGGATCTGATCTTTGCGGCAGGCGGTGGCATTATGGGACACCCGGACGGACCTGCCGCAGGCGTGCGCGCGTTGCAGGACGCATGGGAAGCCGCCATGAGCGGTGTTCCCCTTTCGGAGGCGGCGATGGGCAGCCCGGAACTTGCGGCTGCACTTCGTGCCTTCCGATAGAGCACGGCGCACAAAACTGTGCAGCGGTTTTGCGATAAAGACATGCGTAAAAACAAAGACTTGAAGCGTGGCAACCGAATCTGGAAGGTCGCAACATGCTGCAGGTCCGCAGACATTGCCCACGAAAATCAGCCTGGCATTCTGCAGGAGCAGATATGCTCCACAGCCTGTTTTAAAAGTGCCGGAAATCAGAAATGCCCGGATCGCTATTTTGTTCTGTCCCGTCACTTCACCTGTAGCGGATTTCCACCATCTGGTGTCCACGAACCTGCGGCACGATGAAGTGCAGGCGACCATCCGAGATCCGGTAATCCAGCAAGATACCCTCCGGTACCACACAGACTGCCTCAACCTTGCCGGCCGGTTCCATGGCAACATTGACATGGTCCAGCGTAATCAGGTCCTGGATCGGCTGGATATTGGTCCCGCGCAGATTTCCGCGCAGGGCCGGTGTCGCGTGGAGCAGATGTACGATATCGCGGTTTTCGGCAGCCTGGTATCGAAGCGTGACGCGACCTGCACGCGGAAGATCTGTCGTGATGCGCGGCATCCCGCCCATAGCACGGGTGATAACCTTTTCAATCAGTTCAAGCATGGCAACGGCACCAGCCTGATAATAGCAGGTGAAAAGCGGATGGGCCATCCACATGTATCCCCCCTTCGCCACACCCGCCGCGTATCCGGTAGGGTCGGGGAGTGAAGGTGCGTTGACATGACCGGAGAAATGACGCGGAGTCCGGTCAAAATAGGGCGCATAGGTTTCCCCCATGGACAGGCCGTCCGTCACCATGATCTGCTCGGAGGGAAGATACATGAAAAGCGGGTCATCCACATCGGCGGGCCTCAGCGTCTTTTCGGGCAGGAGATAGTCTCCGCCCGACATTGCGCTGGTGCCGGCCCATGACGCGCCGGTATCGAATACCATCTCTCCTTCACGCAGCCCTGACTTTCCGGTCATGAGAACCCGGCCACCGGCCTCAACATAGGCCTCGATGCGGGCCTGGAGGTTCGCACCGACCTCTATAACATCAGGCAGAATGACAAGGCGGTATCCTGAAAGGTCACTTTCGAGATCTACCACATCAAAGGTAAATTGTCCTTCCAGGAGTGCTCTTACCGCACCATGATCAGGTCCGTTCAAGCGGTCGTTGCTCTGGCCCGGTATGCCGACAAGGCCTATTCCTTCCGCCGCTTCTGCCGAGAGGAGCGCAATGTCAGCACGGTTCATCGTTCCCGTACACCAGGGTTCACGGTCCCTGACCCATTCATAGGCCGGCGCAATGACCCGCATGGTGCTCGCATCTATTGCACCGGTCGGATGCAGATGATCACCAATGGAACAGCGTGCGCCGTGTGCGAGCATTGCCCCGCATTCATAGACAAGCGCCTCCGGCTTCTTGTATCCACCGACTTCGCCCCAGTGGAAGTGGAACTTGCCGGTCATGCCCAGATAAGGCAGGCCCAGCTGTTCCACATAACGGGCAGTGAGGGGGAAATGGTCATAACCCCAACCGGCTGTTGGCAGGCTTTCGACCTCCAGATGCGTGTAATGTTTCTGATAGTGTGAGCGCTCGCCCCGGCGGATGTGGCCCGAGTTGAAGAACAGCGGCATGTCCGGATTGTGTTTGTGAACGACGGCGTCGACGCGACTGAAAAATTCTTCCACAATGCGTGTGGTAAACGTGTGCCGATCCTTCTGCGATGTCCAGTCCAGGCCCATGTGATCCATGCGCTGTTGCGCATAAACGGAAACCGACGGGAGCTGGAAGCAGATGTCCACGAAAATGCCGTCACCATCCGGATAGCGGATCATGATTTCCTCGATCTGGGCGCAAAGGTAGTCGACATAGGGTGTCGAGAAATCCAGGAAAGCCCATCCCGCCCCGTTCGGCGTGGTGAGAAAGCGCGGGCTACCGCCCTCCGGACTGACAGTGCGCCATTCGGGATGCCGCGTGGCTGCCAGCTCGTCCCATGTCGCTGTGGTGTAGATCGGGGCGCGAATACCTTCCGAATGAAGCGCATCGATCTGCGCACGGAGAAGGTCGAAAGACAGGCCGGGATGCATTTCACCCACTTCCGTCGGATGATAACTGTAGCCGTGATGGCACTTGGAGAAAATTGTCACGCTGTCGACATGGGCATCCCTGAATGCCCCGGCAAAGGCCTTCGCGTCAAACTTTGAGCCGATACCGGGAATTTGACCCGATGTGTGGAAGTCGAGATGAATTTGACGAAAGCGCATTTCTTTACCCTCTGAAATGGATGGCATTGCTGGAACGGCCCTGTGGCCAGGCGATGGTTCTGTCTGTATCGTCGAAAAGGAAAACATTGTGCGGATCGATGCCCAGCGTGACCGGATCGCCCGGTCTGGCACGACTGTGCTGCCGGCTATAGGCGGAAAAATCCTGGTCGAGGCTTTCGCTGTCAAAGGCCCTGAGCGGTTTTGCGTTCATATAGACAAGAGTTTCTCGCCCGAGATTTTCAACAACAGATATCCGGCCCCTGATCGGGATACCATGTCCCTCGTCGCTGAACGCCTCCGGCCTTATGCCGATCGTCACCTTGCCATTTTCTGCCGCTGCGGAATCAGGAACAGGGATAACCATGTCACCCGGCAGTCCATCTGCATGCACTGTCATCGTTGTCGCGGATCTGGCCACCACCTGTGCACGAAGGAAATTCATGCGCGGAGAGCCGAGAAAGCCTGCAACGAAGCGATTGGCCGGGCGGTCGTAAAGATCGAGAGGCGGACCGACCTGTTCCAGCCGTCCGCCGTTCAGCACGACGATGCGTGAAGCCATTGTCATTGCTTCCGTCTGGTCATGCGTCACGTAGACCATCGTCGCTCCGAGTTCCACATGCAGTTTGCCAAGCTCGATGCGCATCTGGCTGCGCAGGGCAGCGTCAAGATTCGACAAGGGCTCGTCGAACAGGAAAACATTGGGTGCCCGGGTGATGGCGCGCCCGATGGCAACGCGCTGTTTCTGTCCTCCGGACAATGCCTTGGGCTTCTTGTCCAGTTGCGCCTCGATTCTCAGGATCTGCGCGGCACGCATGACGGCTGCATCTATTTCAGGGCGGGGCCGTCCCGCGACCTTCAGCGCAAAGCCCATGTTCTGCCGGACTGTCATGTGGGGGTAAAGCGCATAATTCTGGAAAACCATCGCGACACCACGGTCGGACGGTTCGCGTGCCGAAATGTCGCTCCCGTCTATCAGGATCTTGCCCGAGGTTATCGGCTCAAGCCCCGCAATCGTCCTCAGGATGGTCGATTTGCCACAACCAGACGGTCCGACCATGACCAGAAATTCACCGGACCCGGCAACAAACGACACATCCTTGATTGCGTGCCAGCTGCCGTAGTCCTTGATCAGGTTCTGTATTTCAAGTTTGGCCATGGATGATCCTATTTTCCGAGACCGGCCAGTGACCGGACAAAATACCTTTGCGCAAGAATGAAGATCGTGAGGATCGGCAAGACCGCGATGGCAAGGCCTGCCATCAGCGCGGGCCAATCGGATGTGTATTCACCGCGCAGCTGGATGATCCCTACCGGCAAAGTCTTGCTTTCGGGCGTATTGAGCATCAGCAGCGCCAGCACGAATTCATTCCATACGAAGACAGACTGGAAGATCGCTGCCGAGGCAATTGCCGGTCCCGACAATGGCAGTACGATCGAGAAGAACACCCGGGTTCGCGAGCACCCGTCAAGCCGGGCCGCTTCTTCGAGTTCCTGGGGAAAATCGAGAAAGAATGCATAGAACAGGATCGTCGTGAACGGGATGCCATAGGCTGCGTAGGGTGGTACGATGGCAACAAGACTGTTCAGCATTCCGGCCGCCGAGACCATCTGATACAGCGGTACAAGCACCGCCTGCGCCGGCACTGCATAAGCCGCGACGATCAGGAGATAGAGCCAGCGCAGCCAGCGGGCCTCGCTGCGCGCGAAGACATATGCCGCCATGCCACTGAACGCGATGATGACGGCAACCGAGACGGTGGTGGCCAGGACCGAGTTCAGAAGGAACTGGCCCATGCCCACACCCCATGCACGCTCGAAAGCACTGTCATCAAAGTACGATGGCCAGCCGAACGGATTCATGAACATATCGCGCCGCGTCTTGAAACTGGCAAGCACCATCCACAGCAAAGGCAGCAACACGAACACGCTCCACAGGCTGACAAAGGTGTAGGCCAGTGTTCTGGCAAGGGTGAAACGTGGCATCAGCCTCCCCTCCGTGACAATCTCGTTTGCACCCAGCCCAGCCCGATCGCAATCATCAGCAAGATCACGGATATCGCATTGGCATATCCCATATTGCCCAGGTTGAACGCCTGCAGATAAATGTAGGTTCCAAGCACCTGTGTCGCATTGGCAGGTCCGCCCTGGGTTGTGGCGTAGATCAGGTCGAACACCTTGAACCCGCCGATCGCGGTGATCAGAACAGCCACGATCAGGACGTTTCGGATCGAGGGGAGCGTGATATTGAAGAAAGCTGTCAGACCCCTGGCACCGTCCAGTGCAGCAGCCTCGTAAAGCTCCTTCGGGATTGCCTGCAACCCGGCAAGGATGAGCACCATCATGAATCCGGTATATTGCCAGGCCGCAATGAGCAGGACCACCCAGATCGATATGGACGGCTCACCGAGCCAGCCAAGCTTTGGGGGTGTTATGCCCACGCTCCTGACAATCGAATTCAGTGCGCCAACATTCGGATCGAGAATAACTTGCCAGATGACGGCGACAGCTACGGCTGACACGACCATGGGCGCAAATATAATGGTGCGGAAGATCGTCGCGCCGCGCGGCAGCCCACGATCGAGAAGAGCGGCCAGAACTGTTCCAAAGCCTACTTGCAACACGATACTGCCTGAAATGATGATCATATTGTTCTTCAGGGCAATCCAGAATACGGGATCGGAGAAAGCACGGGCATAATTGGAGAGTCCTGCCGGTTTCCAGTTCTGCGAGGTGATTCCAAAGGTGAAAAACGATCCTGCCACGGCCAGCGCGGCGGGGATGAAGATGAAAAGCGTGCATAAACCCAAGGCTGGAGCCAAAAGAACGAGGGCATTGAAGCGCATGGCGGCTTTGGAACCGTTTGTCTGATGTGAATCTGGAATCATCGTCAGCTCCAAACCGCCCGTGCGGCTTATGACGGCTTTGTTCGGGATAATATCAGCCGGCGAAACAGGTTTATATGCACGCAGGCTGGTACAAGGGTGAAGAAAGGGGGTTGGCCCGTCGCCGGGAGGGTACGCCGGGCCAACCGGCAGAGCGGATCCTTACTTCTTGCCAGCCTTGGCGGTCAGGGCAGCGGCCCGGATTGACTCCATGGCTTTCGCCGGAGTCATCGTACCGTTCAGGATTTCCGTTCCCGCATCGAGATAAGCATTGGCCACGGACGACTCGACCTCAACGTCAATGACATTGAACTGCACCGCCAGTGAAGCGACATCTGCTGCAATCCACTTGAACTGTTCCGTGCTCTTCGCACTTGCAAGCATCTTGGCATTCGATGGCAGCTGGCCCAGCATTTCAGCCCGCATCTTCGCTACTTCAGGCGACACGAGATGGCTGATCCACTCGACGGCCTCCTTTGGATGCGCTGTCTTGCTCGAGACCTGAAGCCCCTCGGGGACAACCATGTTTGAATTGCCGTCTGATACGCCACCCTCGATCTTCGGAAAACGGAACATGGCGTAGTTGGTGAAGCCCTCGCTGTCAAAAATACTCGCACACCACGAACCGCAGAAAATCATGGGCGATACTTCAGAAGAGAACATCGACCTTGATACTTCCGGCGATGTCGCGTTTGGCGCGTCCTGGAAACAGCCCGCCTTCTGCATTTCGAGCACTTTGTCCCATGCTGTCACGTAGCCAGGGTTGGTAAAGAGCTTGTCATCGGGTGCGGTCAGACTGTAATCGGGCCGCAGTGCGTCAACACCCAGGACACGTTCGTTGATGACCGTGATGTAGTGGTTCATCTTCCAGCGTTCCGAATTGCCCAGCGGGAGCGGAACCATGTTGGGGTCGATCGCACGGACATCACGGCAGAGTTGCAGCACTCCCCCGAAACTGGACGGCGGTTTCAGGCCATGTTCGGCAAAGAACCCCTTGTTGTAATAAAAATATTTGGTCACGGCATTGGTCGGGGCTCCAAATATGCGGCCATCGCGGGAAAACGCCCCGAGCCAGCCCGGCGAAAGCTGCGTGCCGAACTGTCCATCGGCTGCGGAAAGATCGGTCAGATCAAGAGCGAGCCCGTCGCTGATCAGTCGCTGCGCGTCTTCGCCCGACCAGTTGAAAAACACATCCGGAGCGTCCGAACCGACAAGAGCAACCTGCAATCCTGTCTTGTAAGCCTCGTTCTGCTGGAGCTCCAGGACAATGTCGATGTTCGGATGGGTCGCGTGGAACGTTTCTTCAGCGGCGGCAACGAATTCCTCGACATTGGGACCGGCCAGCATCCACATGCGCAGCTTTATCGGCTCCTGGGCATTGGCTGGCAGCGCCCAGCCCGTTAAAATAGTGGCAAATGTTGCGGCGCAGAGCGCCCGCGCAATCTTCAGTATGGTCATGTCATCCTCCCAAAGTAGAGTAGCGGGCCGGCACATGATTGTGCGCCCGCTTTGCACCACCCCGCCACACTCCCCTGCAGCGGTATCGAACCGTTTCGATATCATGAAAAAAGCAAAAGAACAGAATTTTGTCAAGAGGGTATTAACGTCTGAAAGCAGGCTATTTTATAACTGGAATGGCTCCGGGTTGCCAAACGTTGCGGGGCATGGCAGCGTGAAGCCTGAAATTCTATCCCGAAAGGTTTCGATGAATGGCAACTATCAGAGACGTTGCAGGTCTGGCAGGAGTATCGATTTCTACAGTATCGCTGGCCCTGAATACGCCGGAGCGTGTCAGTGCAGATACTTTGCGGAAAGTGCTGGACGCGGCACTGCAGGTCGGTTTCACTGCCAATCCCATCGCTCAAAGCCTGAAGCGCGGACGATCAAGGCTGATTGGCCTGGTTGTGGCCGACATTACCAATCCGTTCTTCGGCCGTCTTTTGCGCGAGATTGAGTTTTGCGCGAAAGAGGCAGGCTATATGGTCGTGATCAACGATACCCTTGGCTCTCCCGAGAATGAACGCGCCATTATCCGGCACATGGCCGGACAGCGGGTGGCAGGACTGATTCTGGCATTGATCGGAGATGAACCAGCCAGCATCGATTTGCTCGAAAGTTTGCCGATGCCCTTTGTGATGTTCGATCACAGGGTTTCAGGTATAGAGGCGGACTATGTCGGATCAGACAATGTCCTTGCCTGTTCGATGTTGACCGAGCACCTGGTGCGTCTGGGGCACACCCGTATTGCCTACATCGGCGGAACCGCCGGTGTTTACACCGCCGAGAAGCGCAAACAGGGTTTTGAGGAGACCATGCATGCGCATAACTTGCCGGTAGAGCCTGAGCTTTGCGCAGACGGACGATACGAGTGGCAGGGAGGGTACGATGCGGCCATGCGCCTTTTGACAAGACCGGGAGACAGGCCGACGGCCATACTCGCAGCCTCGAATTCCATGGCAGTGGGTGCCCTGCAGGCTCTGAACGACCTGTCCATCTGCTGCCCTGATGCGGTGTCGCTTGTCGGCATAGACGACCTTCCCTGGTCGGCAGTGATCCGTCCGCGCATTACCACTGCCGTGCAACTCGTTGATGAAATGGCCCGTGCAGCCTGCGCCATGCTTATGGAGCGTATGACCACGGCGCAAGAAGACCTGATCCGGCCGCGCGACGTGGTGTTCATGCCTCGTCTGTTGATTGGAGAATCCACAGCCCGCAGGCCGGACTGAGCAATGTCCTGCCACTTTCGCTGCAAGCGGGAGAGACCATGCCTGAACACAATGAAACGCCAGGAGCGGCTGGTCAAGGGAAAGCAAAATACCATGAGATCCATGACCCTGGACTATCCGTCTTGCTCAGGACGGATAGTTGACTGCAATCATGTCGCTTTCAATGTCAGGAAGGTTTGCAGGATTGCCGTCAACTATCCGGAAATCGCTGGCACCCCGCTCCGAAGGTCTCTTGCGGGCCCAACCAGTCCTTGCGACAAGTCCCTTCGCTAAAGCGTCTTGCGCTCTTGCAGATTAGGGTGTGTCGTCAGTTATGGATTGGAACGTGGTTTGAGGGAAAATGGTTCAGTTTCAGGAGCAAAATCGCAGGAAGGGTGCGCATGTTCCGTCAAGGCCGCAGGCCGTAGCGAAAGATACATGCGCTTTTCCGGAATCAGGGCCAGCCTGTCATGTCTTTCAGGACATGGCGGCCCTGTCCCCTTTCAAGATTTTGCGACGCCAAAATGGACCATTTTCACCAAATCCTCCGATTGCTGCGTATTTTGCCGCTGAATGCGTTGAAAATGCTCGTGATACATTGGGTATCACTTGCGCTTTTCGCCTGTTCAGCGACAAAATCCGTCTCGCGCCACGACCAAACCATAATTGACGACACACCCTAGATTGCAACGCTTCAAGTCTTTGTTTTACGCATGTCGTGCAAAACCTCTGCACACTTTTGCGCGGCATGCTTTAAAGGCTTGGCGGTCCCCGGCGAATTACTTCCGGAACTTTTGAAGGCTTGCCGCAAGTTCTGCATGATCCTTCGCGTAAAGATCAAGGTCGATGCCCGCCGCCGCCGCCGCCCATGCCTGGCGGATAGCCCGCACACCCGCCGCTGCGCCCAGCGGATGGCCGTGAATGCCGCCGCCGCCCAGATACATCAGATCGAGCCGGCCGCCGGTTCTTTGATAGGTTTCCGGTGCCTGGCCGCCCCATTGCCCGGAACAGACGACCGGCAATGCCCGGTCATTTTCCGAGAAGACCGGTGTCAGGCAATCGCCGAAAGAACGGACAAAGCTGTCGTCCGGCTCCCAGTACTTTGCGGCTATGCCGTTGACCTGGAACTGGTCCACGCCCAGCAGACGCCAGAGTTTCTGATAGGCGCGGAACTCCATGCCGAGGGCCGGATGACGGGTCAGGATGTCCCAGCCGTTGCGGTGTGCGTGCAGGCAGAGCGCCGAGCGCTTGCGCAGGAAACTCATGCCGCCATGGCCGATCGAATTGATGTTGATGACTGCGGCAGCGCCACCGGCGCGCAGCACCGTGTCATGGTTTCGCATCATCACGTCAGGATCGGCAGACGAAATGCCGAAGGCATAAAGAACGCGCTTGCCTGTGCGGGCGGCATGCTCCTCGATTACCGGCATGATCGCTGCTACACGGGCCTCAAGCGGGGAATAACCTGGGCTCATCAGTTTTTCATCATCCTTGATGAAGTCGACACCGGCCTCGCACAACATGCGCACGACGCCCGCCGTATCCTGCGGAGTGAGGCCCAGCGACGGCTTGATGATCGAGGCAAACATCGGCCCCTCGGGCACGCCCATCAACCGTCGCGAACCTTCGATACCGAATTGCGGCCCCGGATGGCAGGCCCATTCTCCCGGAAGATCAAAATCCATCACGCGGATCCCGCTCACACCACGGATAGCATAGACGCCGCCGACGGTGATCGTGACCAGCGCCGCGATGTCTGTCCCGATAGCCTCGAGAGGATATTCGATAACACAATCGGCGCGATGGTAGAGGGTGCCGGTCGCATCGCCGGGCTGGGGAAAGCCGGGTGTTGCAGTCGGCTCAAGCGGCGTTACCGAGACCACGCGCGCGGCGCAACGTTCCCGGACTGCGGCCGTTTCTCCCGGCAGCTCGGTAAAAGTCCCGGTTGACTGGTCGGAAGCGATCTTTGCTGCCATCGCCTCGGGGGAGCCCGCAGTTTCGATCCTGTAGGTTACCCGGACGACGCTTCGTGTCGATGCCATTTTCTTACTCCCTCACGTTTCCTGAAAACATGCTTTTGGTTCATTCACAGAAATCACCTGACCGGACCCTTCCCGGGGCTGTCTGATCCCGGCATCCGGATCCGCTTGCAGCCTGTCTGCAAGCAGGCAACCCGCTCTCAAGGACCAGTCTGCGGGCTTCATTTCCAGTGGAATGCGTTTGACGTTTCATTTGACAGGCTGAAGCACATGGGACTCATATGTCAAATGCATTCCACTTAAGCGTGTCGCGATCTTCCAGATTCGATTGCCACGCTTCAAGTCTCTGTTTTTGCGCATGTCGTTATCGCAAAACCGCTGCACACTCTTGCGCGACATGCTTTAGCGCGGCCCGCCTCCGTCCCGGATCCAGCCGAAATAGTCACGTGATCCCATCTGTCCGCCTTTCAGGGCAATCTGCAGGCCATCATGCGGTCCTTCCCCATGGGCTGTGCACAGCGCGGCACCCGGCACTGTCGGTGCAAGAGCCATGAGGGCATCCAGCTGCAACTGCTGCATGCCCTGGCCGGACGTGTCTCCCCCGGAGATGACAGCGCGACGCAGGTCCGATTGTCGCAAAACGCGGTCCAGGATGCGACCGAGCGCGGCCCCGACGCGCTGATTGGCGGCGTCCATCGCAAGGCTGCTGCCACCGAGCGCGGCCCGGAACCTGGCCACGCCGGGATCATCAGGCCCTGCGGCGGAATGTACCAGCGGGCTTGCACCGGTTTCTGCCGCTTTCAGGGAGAGATCGACGCATCGCGTTTCTTCGCGTTCCTGTGCATCGGACGGACCGCAGACGCTTGCCGCCTCAAATGCGATGCGCTCGAAGCCATTAGCGCCCGCCCAGTCGAGCTGCTCTGCGGTCATCGGCGAAACCGACCCTGAGACTGCGGCAATTTGCGCCACTTTTCCGGCACCGGGAACCGCCGCTTGCGGTGCGATCATGCCCATGGCCTGCCAGTAGCGGACAAGTGCATATTCGACGCCCTGGCTTCCAAAGACGAGTCCCATGCGCGCACGGTTTTCCCAAAGCAGCCGTCCCGCCGCTGTTTCGCTCACCGGTTCCATACTATCGACAGATACCAGCTTCAGGTCACCGGCGAGGGCCGTCTCGAGCCGGGCCTGCGCATCACCGCTCCAGAGTGCCTCCAGATCGATCAGTGTCGATGGTCGCGCCGTCTGGTGGGCCAGATGGCGCATCAGATCGGACTCTCCCATCGGCGTTACCGGGTGGCGTGCCATCACAGGATGACGGTCAAGCCGGTAGACCCCGTCAAACGTCCCTGCGAAAAGATGACCAAAGGCCTGGTAGCGTCGCATCTGCGGCGCTGCCGTCAGGACAGGGACTGCAGATGAAGCGCGCACATTGAGGCAGATATCGATGGCAGTTCCGATATTGCCGACTCCGGGCGCAGAATCAAAGGTCGAGCAGATCTTGTAATGCAGCAGCGGCGACCCGAGACTGTGCAGCAAGGTCAGCGGTTGAGGCAGGTTCTCCTGCATCCACTGTGGAGACTGGCTGCGTGCGGTCGAGGCGATTCCTATGCCGCGGCAATGCGAAAAACGCTCAAGCGCTTTGGCGGACGGGGTCTGGCAGAACAGCACCGAGGGAACCCCTGCGAAGCTCAAAACCTCCAGCACGGCAGCCGCACCGGTGAAGTCGTCGCCGAACCATGTCACCCACGGCGCGCCTTCTGCCCGATTGGTCATTTCCACTTCCTCCCAGCACGTCTTCCTGTCAACGATTGACATGGCAAAATGATTAGTATCTTATTATACCAGTTAGCGACAGTTTCAAGCGCACATTGAGTCATCATGAGGAGAATCGGCATGACGAAAGTAACCCTTTTTGGTGCAGGCGGAAAAATGGGTGTCCGCCTGTCCAGGAACCTTGCGAAGTCGGACTTCGATGTCCGCCATGTCGAGGTCAGCGAAGCCGGACAGGCGCGACTCAAGGCGGAGGTTGGTGTGGACTGCGTGCCTGCGGACGAGGCCATCGAAGGTGCCGAGGTGGTGATTCTTGCCGTACCGGACACAGCGATCGGCAAGGTCGCCACCCAGGTGGTACCAAAGGTCGCACCCGGAACGATGATTGTCATACTTGATGCCGCCGCACCTTATGCAGGCCATCTGCCTGATCGCAAGGATATCACTTACTTTGTCACGCACCCCTGCCATCCGCCAATTTTCAACAACGAAAGCACCGAGGCCGGTCGCAAGGATTATTTCGGCGGTATCGCGGCGCAGCAGGGTGTGGTGAATGCACTGATGCAGGGCCCCGATGAACATTATGACCTCGGTGACCGCATTTCCAAGGCAATATACGCGCCGGTACGTCAATCCTACCGCGTGACGGTGGAGCAGATGGCCCTCCTGGAACCGGGCCTTTCGGAAACAGTTTGTGCCTCGTTGCTGGTTGTCATGCGCGAGGCGATGGATGAAGTGGTCGCCCGCGGTGTGCCGCGTGATGCGGCGCGCGACTTCCTGCTCGGCCACATGAACATTCTCGGTGCGGTCATTTTCGACGAGGTCCAGGGCGTGTTCTCCGATGCCTGCAACAAGGCAATCGAATTCGGCAAGCCTGTGCTGATGCGCGATGACTGGAAACGTGTCTTCGAGTGGGACGAAATCACGGCTTCGATCAGGCGAATCACCTGACGGTCGCATAAAAAGCCTCCCAAGCTTTGGTGCCCCGCATGAAAATGCGGGGCATTTTTTGTGGAACTTGTGCGGGTTGCCCACTGAAAGAACGCCCGGATTGACCATCTTGCAAGGGTTGGGGCGACCGGTCGGCAGTTGAACACATGCATCGTTGTTGCCTTGCCTTTTGCGCAAGCCGAACAGGATTATTCAGGACGGAATCAAGACAACAAGTCGCAGTGACAGGCGTGCAGAAGCGCCTGGATGCGGCAAGCCGGAAAGCCCGCCGTCCTTCGCCATGGAAAATGTTCCTGTGTATTTCACCATGTTTGCACAGTTTGTCCGTTTATCAGTACGTTTGAAAATACCTGACCTTGCGGGCGTCCGGACATCTTGTGAACCTGCCGAAGTTGACCCCGCATCCAAAACTGTTGTTAAATCAGATAGCACAAAAAAACGCTTCACATATGGCGCTGGTATGATAAGTATGTAGTGGTGAGGAATCACGTACGATCATTCGGGAGGAGATTCGATGTATTTGAAAACTATTTGTGGGGTTGCAGCGGTAGTTGCAGGTCTTGCCATGTCTGCACCTGTATTGGCGGCTGACGGCCCTGTTGTTGCCATGAGCAACTCGTTCTATGGCAACAGCTGGCGTGAGCAGATGGTTGCTGCCTTCGAGGAGGCAGGAAAGCAGGCCAAAAGCGAAGGGCTCATCGGTGACTTCATCGTCATGAACGGTGACGGTTCGGTTGTGCAGCAGCAGGCCCACATGGCCGAGTTGATCCTGCGCGGCGTGGATGTGATCGCGATCAATGCAGCGTCTGAAACGGCACTGAATGATGTGATCGAGCAGGCTTGTGCGGCTGGTATCAAGGTGATCAGCTTCGATTCCGTTGCTTCGGCACCCTGCAATTATCAGCTCAACTTCGATTTCAAGGGCTACAAGCAGACACAGGCCCGTGCAGTGCTCGATCTGATCGGCGGCAAGGGCAATGCCATTGTGGTGCGCGGTGTGGCCGGATCGGCACCTGACGAGGCGATGTATTCCGCCCAGATGGAAGTGCTTGACGAATATCCCGATGTCAAAATCGTAGCCGAGGTCTATGGCTCGGCCACTGCTGCCGTTGCGCAGAGCGCCATCGCAAACGTTTTGCCAAGTCTTCCCCATGTCGATGTGGTGTTGGCCCAGGGTGGCAGTGACGATGTCGGTATAGCCCAGGCTTTCACACAGTTCGGCGGACCCTATGTCGGCAAGATGCCGGTAATCGAAGGCGGTGGCGGCACCGACTTTGTCAAGTGGTGGGCTGAAGAGAAAGCCAAAAACGGCTACAAGACCATTTCGATGAACACGACGCCCGGCATCGGTGGTGCAGTGATGTGGCTGGCTGCTGCCATGCTGAAGGGTGCCGAACCGGAAAAGCTCATGATCATGCCTGTTGCGACGGTCGATGATTCAAATCTGGCCGAATATGCCAAGTTGCCGGCCGGTATGATCATCAGCCCCAGCTATTCGATGGAGTGGGTTCAGGAAAACCTTCTCAAGAAGAAGTAATGGCATCGACACCGGGGTGGGCCTTGGCCTGCCCCGGATGTCATTGTTGGATGAATTTCCGGACGTCATTGTTATATTAAATTTGAGGGTCGCCCACCAGCGCGGGGCCTCACAAAACACTTTCACCCCTGTCGCTCGCGAGCCAATCTGACCGTTTTCGGTTTGCAAGGTTTATCGAAGAGCAATGAACATTAGTGTATCATTCTGGTAGGAGACCCGATGATGGCCGCCGCCGAAATTACGACCGTTCCTGTGTCAGCTCCGATTGTGGCTATGCGCGGAATCTGCAAATCCTACGGTGCAACCCGCGCCATCGACATGATCGATTTCGATATTTCCGCAGGAGAGGTCATCGGCCTCGTTGGTGGCAACGGTGCGGGCAAGTCCACACTGATGAAAGTGCTGTGCGGCGTGGTTTCTTCGTCTTCCGGCGAGATCCTGCTGGATGGCCGGTCGGTCGGCGCAAGCCACGAGGCATCAGGCGCACAGGCTCATGGAATACGGATGGTGCACCAGGAATTGTCCCTGTGCACCAACCTGACCGTAGCAGAAAATTTTTTCATCGAGGCACCCGAAGCTGCCAGGGCGCTTCCGGGCTGGCGTTCGATCTATCGTGACCGGGTCAGGTCAGCTCTTGAGCAGGTTTTTCCGGATTCCGGTATCAACCCCGATACGCTGGTGGGCGACCTCACGCTGGGCGAACGTCAAATGATCGAAATCGCCAGGGCGGCGACGGCACCCGGTGTGCGGCTGATCATCCTCGACGAGCCGACATCATCGCTCTCCGCCAAGCGCTCGGCACAGCTGATCACCTTCGTTCACAGCCGCGCCCGAAAGGGTCTGGCATTCATTTTCATCAGCCACAAGCTGAAGGAAGTCACGGAAATCTCGACATCTGTCGCGCTGCTTCGCAATGGTCGCATGGTCTGGCGCGGTCATGCCTCGGAGACCTCGGTCGGGCATCTGATAGAATTGATGGGCGGTCAGCAGCCGTCCACAGATACGGCACGTGCTGCTTGCGCGAGCGCAGGCGCTTCTGCGCTTGTTAATATCGGCGCACCCTGGTCTGATACGCCGCTGGTCTTGCGGGCCGGAGAAATCGTTGCCTTGTCCGGCCTTGAGGGCAGTGGTCAGCACCCGTTCATGCACGCAGTCTTTGCCGGAAAAGAGGGTGCATCACGCCAGGCACCTGCGGCCTTTGTCGCGGGCGACCGCCAGAAGGAAGGCGTTTTTCCGCTCTGGGACGTATTGTCGAATATCTCGCTTGGCCGGCTGGTTGGTCGCATCGGTATCGGAAGGGTGGATACCTCTGCGGAACTGACCCAGGCCGTCGGACCGGCAGAACGACTGCGGCTCGACACAAACAGGCTGCACTCCATGATAGGCGAGCTTAGCGGAGGCAACCAGCAGAAGGCATTGGTGGCGCGTGCACTCGTCGGAGACTCGCCGATCATCCTGCTTGATGATCCGACGCGCGGTGTCGACATCGCCACAAAGCAGGATTTCTACCGTCTGCTGCACGAATTGTCCGCAGCGGGACGATGCGTCGTTTGGCACACGACCGAAGACGCCGAACTCGATCACGCCCAGCGTGTGCTGGTTTTTGCGGGAGGAAGGATCGTATCCGACCTGAGCGGCGATGAAATAACACCTTCCGGAGTTCTGGAAGCGTCGTTCAAGACACCGGCCAAGGCGGCAGCAGACCAGCAGGGCAACCGGCACGGCCTGATGACGGTTGCTGTGGGTCTTTTGCCCTATCTCAGCCTCATCATCACACTGGGACTGATGTTCAATGCCAATCCGGTCACAGCGAGCACGTTCGGTCTGGAACTGCTTCTGAAACCGGCCGTTCCGCTTGTGCTGATCGTGATAGCGCAGATGTTTATCATCGGTGGCAGCGAGATCGATCTGGGGGCGGGCGCTTTCGCCGCCCTTGTCTCTGTCCTTGCGGCGACCGTGCTGCCCTACAACACGGTCCTTGGCCTTTTGGCCATAGCCGCCGCAGTGTTCGGCTACTCCATGATCGGTGCGCTGATTCAGGTGAGACATATTCCAGCCATTGTCGTGACCCTCGGGGCCTCGTTTATCTGGCTCGGTATAGGTTTCTCGATCCAGCCGACCCCCGGCGGTTCGGCTGCCGCCTGGACGCAGACGCTGGTTCGATGGAAAATCCCGGGCATTCCAACCTCCATCCTCCTGATCGCGCTCTTTGCGGCGATTGCTGTCGCCATTAACCGGACCCCGCTCGGCGTGGCCTTGCGCGGCTTCGGCAACAATGCGCAGGCGATGCGGCTGAGCGGCTGGTCTCCGGTACGGTATGCGGTGATCCGCTACTGCATCGCAGGAATCTTCGCGGCGGCGGCAGGCATCATGCTGACGGCGGTGAATTCGGCAGCAGACATCAACTCCGGCAACTCCTACACGCTGATGGGTATTGCATCCGTGGTCATGGGAGGCGCGGCACTCATCGGCGGCGTGATCTCACCGCTCGGCGCGGTGGTCGGCGCGATGACGCTGACGCTCATCGGTTCGCTTCTCGGGATGCTGAACATACCTTCGGATTTCAATCCGGCGACGCAAGGCATTCTGCTCCTGGCGATCCTCGCCCTGCGCAGCCTGTCGACACGCAGGGAGGCTTCGGAATGAAAAAGCTTCAGGAATACGCCCACGCAAACCGCTGGGTATGGACGGCCACAGGGGTGGTTCTTCTCTGGATCATCCTTTCATTGGTCTCGGGTCGCTGGAGCGTATCAAGCCTTTCCGGCATCATACTGTCTGCCTCATTCCTGACAGTGGTTGCACTCGGACAGATGCTGGTTGTCACCACAGGCCGCGGCAATATCGACCTGTCAGTCGCGGGCGTGCTCACCCAGAGCGCCTTCCTGTCGCTTCTTGTCATCAAGGGCGATAACAGCATGATCTGGCTCGGCGTGCTGGTTGCAATCGGTTTTGGTATACTCGTCGGGCTGTTCAATGCCGTGCTGGTCATCTTGCTCCGCATTCCGGCTATCATAGCAACCCTGGCTACAGGATACATCCTCGCGTCTGCAGCCCTGATTACCAACGATATCGTGATTGGACCCAAAGTCTCGCCCGCCCTGGTCGCGCTGGCCTCCGGCAAGGTGGGCGGGGTGCCGATCTTTGCGCTGGTGACCCTTGCCTGCGTTCTGCTGGTGGCCATGGTTCTGCGTCACACAGTGTTTGGACGCCGCCTTTCGGCAGTAGGACAGAATCGTGCCGCAGCGCGGCTCGCAGGCGTCAAGGTAAACCGTGTGCTCGTGATGGCCTTTGTCAGCAGTTCGGTCCTGGCATCCCTGGCGGGGATTGTGCTTTGCGCCTATGTCGGTGGTGCCTTTCTGGAGATGGGGCATCCCTATCTTCTGCAATCGGTTGCAGCCGTTGTTCTGGGAGGAACCCTGATCAACGGCGGACAAGGTACGGCGCTCGGAACGTGGTTTGCCGCCATTCTGCTGATTCTGATGGTCACGATCATGCAAATCCTCGGCTTGCCACGCGGCACACAGGATATGGTCCAGGGTGTCGTGGTGATCCTGGTTCTGGCTCTTGCAGCACGCACCCCGGCAAGGCGCGGAAGCCAGAATGCCGCCGTGAAGGCCACGCCTGCAGCCTGAAGGGCATCACGCAAACAGACCCGGGAGCAGGATTTGCACGCTGTTCCCGGTTTTGGAAGGCAAAATTCCGGCACAGCCGGTGCCAATTTTGCCGGGGTGAAGACCAAAACGCGACGTATGTTCAAGCGAAAGTTCTAAGGCAAGGCCCTTTCAGAATTTGGAAAAAACAGCCTTGGTCGACCGTTCCAAAAAGTTTTCCGCCCGCAATGCCACCCGCCGATCACCCGTGAAACGGAGCGAACGGCATCAACAGGACTGTCGCAGTCGAGCAATACGAGAGTAGCATCTGCACCGACTTCAAGCCTGCCAGGGCGGTTCATCAGGCGGTTGCCCGCAGCCGAAACCAGGTCGAACACAAGGCGCATATCCGCATCAAGCGAAAGTTGCGCGACATTGGCATAGAGGTTGGCCATGCGGATGAGCGAGGCATCACCAAACGGCGTGAATGGGTTGAGGACATTGTTGGTCGCGATCGTGGTTACAACGCCGAGTTCGGCAAGACGATGAGCGGGAGCGACGCCACGGGGAACAAGCCTGTGAGCATCCCGCCCGTTGAGAAAAAGATCGGTCGCGGGCAGGACGGTCAGCGCGATGCCCGCCCTTGCCAAATTTGCGCCAATCGTTTCGACGGATTCTCTGCTCATGGCTGAAAGATTGGTAACATGTCCGATTGAAACCCGCCCGCCCCAGCCACGCCGTTCGGTTTGCTCGATGACGGCGGGAAGGTCGGAATGGTCGGGCCGAAGATCGAAATCCAGGTGAAAATCAACCGCGACATTGTGTTTCACAGCCAGATCAAAGATCAGTGCGATATGCGTTGCGGGGTCGGGATCGGTATAGGGACAACCGCCAACCAGATCAGCACCTTGCGCCAGCGCGTGATCCAGCATGGAATAGGTTTCCGGTTCCTGTGTCAGCCCTTCCTGCGCAAAGGCACAGAGTTCGATATCGATGGCAAAGGCATAATCGGACTTGATCCGCTTCAAAGCCTCAAACGAACGATAGCCGGCACGGGGGTCGATTTCGACAAAGCTTCGCAGGCGGGTCGTGCCTGATATGATTGCCTTTTTCACCACACGCTCTGCTCTGGAATAAACGTCGCTTTCTGTGAATCCGCGCTTGGCAAGCGCCGTTTGCTGAACGGCCTCGGCAAGCGTTCCGGCGCAGATCGAACAGCGATCCAGAATGCAGGCCTTGTCAAGATGGACATGGGTATCGACGAAGCCACCGAAGGCGTAAGCCCCGCCTGCGTCGACATCATCTGTCGCTTCGCAGCGCAATCCCGGTGCAATAGCCGCAATGACTTGATCCCTGATGCCAATATCAACCGCTTCGCTTCTGCCGTCCATGAACACATTGCGAATAACAAGGTCAAACTGATTTGTCTGATTGTCTTCAAAGAGCAAGTGCGCCTCCATCACTGCGCGGATCATGGGCACCGGAAAGCGTTCCATCGCCTGCTATCCGTATGATCCCGGCCTGACCGGCAAGAGGGCTGAGCGGTGCAATCGGCGCAATGTCATGGCCGCGCCTGCGCATGTCTGCAATAACGGCATTACCGATCGTTTCTTCCAGCTTGAGGCTGTCGCGACTGTCGGAGAAGGTCTTGCCCAGCAGGAAACGCGGAGCCGCCAGAGCCGCTTGCGGTGTCAGGCCATGATCAATCAGCAGGCTCAGCAGGAGGGCGAGTGTCTGGGGCTGGCCGTCTGCACCTTGCGTGCCATACAGCAGGTGTGGTCGGCCCTGTTTCAGGGCAATACCGGGATTGAGCGTATAAAATGGCCGCTTGCCGGGCTCAAGACGATTTGGGCTTTCCGGATCGAGGTTGAACGCTGCCCCGCGATTTTGCCATAGAATTCCGGTGTCACCGAGAACCACACCGCTTCCCCAGTCAAAATAGAGGCTTTGCAACACACAAGCCGCACGACCTTTGTCATCCACGGCGGCCAGAAAGGCCGTATCGCCATTTTGAAATACATGCGGCCAGACAAGGGCACGATGCGGATTCACGGCACCGGCTTTGGTACGAAGACGCGCCGGATCCAGCAGCGCTTCCATGTCTGTCGCGGCGTTGAACTCTGGATCGGCAATCAGATTCCGGTCGAGAAAGGCCTGCTTTACCGCCTCAACCAGATAGTGGTAGAAACCGCTGCTTCCGGCTGGCTCGTCCGCCATCTCATGCCGGGCAAGCACCCCCATGATCCCGAGTGTCGTCAAGCCCTGGGTTGGAGGAGGGGGGGCCAGCAGCAGCATATCACGATAAACAAGGCTTGCCGGCTCTGCAAACCGCGCCCTGGTTGCAGCCAGATCAGAGGCTGTCAAGGGCGCACCGGTCCCGGCCAGTGCATCAGCAATTTTTTGGGCCAGTGCGCCTTCATAGAATTCGCGTGGTCCGTGCTTTGCAAGGCAGCGCAGCGTGTTGGCCAGTTGCGGTTGCAGCTGTTGCCCCGCACGAACAAACACATCGTTAAAACCCGGCCAGCTGTCATGCGCGCCAGCGCGCTGATCAAACCAGAATTGCTGAGACGGGCTGACATGAAAACCCTGTTCTGCAATCCGGATGGATGGATCAAGCAGGCCTGCAAAGCTCTCACCACCATTCCAGTGTTCTTTCGAGTGGTTGAGAAGCACGTCCCAGCTATCAACAAGACACGCGGTGGTCAGCATAGACCCCGGCCCGCGCACAGGAATACTGTTTATACCATCAATATTTTCTGGTGCCTGTCCTATACCAAGAAGTGTCGAAACTTTCCCGTTTGCATCGGCAAGCATCCAGACGGCATCACCGCCGAGGCCGCAAAAATGCGGGTAGAGCACCGCCAGGGCCGCACCGGCGGCAATCAGCGCCTCAATGGCATTGCCACCGCGTTCAAGCACGGACAGACCCGCCTCACTTGCCTGCCAATGCGGCGCGACAACCATCGCCTTTCGCCCGGATGCGCTTTTTGTCGATATATTCAGGACATCTTGCGTCATTTTCCGACCCCACGAGACAGCAGTTCAAAAGCAGCAATGGTCATCATCAGCGCAACTCTCCGAGAACAGATCCAGTCTTGCAGCGCTACTGCTCGTCTGCCATCGCGTTGTATCGATAGGGACGATATCCTGACGAGAGCGTTGATGTTCGATGACGGGACTCAAGATGGGAAAGGAGGCCGTCAACCATTTTCCACGCTTGTGTTTCCTGCGCTGTTTCAGGTCGCTCCATCTGCCGCGCAATCCCTTCCAGCACGGCTTCACGATCAATTGTGATGACTTTGCCACCATCGACAACCAGACGCCCGCCAATGAACACCTGGGCGATGGCAGCTCTCCCGCCGCGATGAAGCACGCTCTCAACCACCGGCGTTCGCGGGTTTACATGGGGCCGTCCGATTTTGCGCCGGTCCATCAGCACGATATCAGCCTGTAACCCGGGTTCGAGCCTGCCGGTGAACCCGCCGAAGCCGACGGATTGCGCACCGTGTTCTGTCGCCATTTGCAATACGGCACCTGCATCGGGCCGCTCGTTCCAAAGTCCCGTTTCGCGATGCAACGCCCAGACAAGTTTCATTTCGAGTGTCATGTCGCGATCATCGGCTATGTTTGACTGGTCGATACCAAGCGCAACGGCAATGCCACGACGGCGCATTTCATTGACGGGTGCAATGCCGCTGCCAAGCCGTAGACCCGAAGAGGCATTATGGCACATCATGCAGCCGCAACCGGCGACGATATCCATATCCTCACGGCTCATCCAGTTGCCATGGCCCAGAGTGACGTTCGGCCCGAGACATTCCAGCGCTTGCAAATGCCGGACAGCGCTGTGACCGAACCTGTTTCGGGCGAAGCGCGATTGCCGTTCGGTTTCCAGAAGATGCATGTGGATTTGCGCACCAGCATTTCGAGCCGTGTCGAAGATCGTCTGCAGGCATTCATCGCTGCACCAGTGCAGATTGGCCGGAGCAAGGTTGATCCGGACATGATCAGGGCTCGCCGCGCGCCAACGGTCCTTGAGGGCTCGGTAAAATTCCATAAGCTCTGCCACGGGAATGTTTGCCGACCCAAGCCGGGGAACAAGCCAGTCGCGCACATCTTGCGGCAAGTTGGCCAGAATCGTGGCGTCATCGTCATAGGCCAGGATGTTGCGGTCACGAATCATGAAGCAAAAGCCTGCACGCATGCCGATTTCAGCGTAGGCCTTCAGTGTGGCATCAGCGGTCGCCATCCAGTTTTCCGGTGTGCCTGCAAGTCCGCTGTTGATATGCTGAACCATGGTCGTGCCGCTTTCCAGCATCTCGATTGCCGAATAGAGCGTGTCCAGCCGGACATCCACCTGACGCATGGCCCGAAACTGCGGTAACCACAATTCCAGAGGTGCGAAGGGTACACCCTGCATCAAAGGGGTGATCCCGAAATGATGATGGCTGTTGACCAGTCCCGGCATGGCGATCATGTCGGCAGATCCAAACCGGGGGAGATGGTCATTGCCATAACCGACGGCAGCAAGCGGCCCGATCTGTGCGATCATACCGCCTGCAACGCGAATACCGACATCGTGGCGCATGCTCATGCTGCCGTCCGGGGATCGTCCGCACAGCACGGTCCCTGCCTCGATAATGCAGTCGCCTGTTTTTTGTGCTTCAAAGCCCATGTGTGTAGTCTCCGATAAGTCCGAGCCGCCTGGCAACAACCACGCGGTAAAGCGGGTCGCCGTAAACCTTCATTTCCTCACTTGCCGAAAATGTCAGGCTGATATCGTGCTCGTCGTAACTTTGAGCAGCAACCGCGAACAATTGCGGCCAATCCGGAGCTTCCAGGTGACGCCAGCGATCAACGGTCGCACTATCGGGCAATTCGGGAAAACCAAGCTCCCCCATCAATGCGGCAATGCCCTGCCAGAACACCCGCAACATCCGACAGAGCGTTGCCTCGCCGCAGCAAGGCGCAAGCAGACGGATCCAGTGCAGGCCTGTAATGATATGAAGCGCTGCAAAATGCTGCGTTGCCGCAAATATGGCAAGGCCGGTTGCAGCCATCTTTCCCATCGTGTCGGGGCCGATGTCAAGCCAGTCGACCACAGGCGCAAACTCGGGCACATTTCCTGCGTCGCGCATGTTTTGCCACAAGAGATCATTCAGTACCAAATCGTGCAAGGGGGCAATTTTTGCGGTCAGGGCCAGCACTTCGGCGGGATCGCGCGTTATGGGCGAAGCGGCGGTGGCAGCAGGAAGGCGCAGATAGGTGGCCGCCCAGTAACCAAGCGCAATGGCAACGTCATGACTGTCATTGCGAAGCACCCCGTAAGCGGTTCGCATCAGGGCATGAAAGGCGCTGGCTGCAACACCGTCTGCAAGATCCTCAAGATAGAGTTCCAGGGCACCGTGTATGCCGAGCCGTGCCACCTCGCCGGCAAAGAAGAGACGCAGGTCGGGCTCCCGCTCGCGCTTTCCAATCGCCGCTTTCCAGGTCTCGCCGGTAATGCGCTCCGTTGGTTGAGCAAAGGGCAGGAGTTGTTTGGCATCCCTGTAGTGCGTGAAGAATTGGCGAAGCTGCGACGGGGCACCGCCAATCCGGTCGAGTGCGACCAGAACCATGGGTGCATGGTTGGCGAATGTATGCGCAAATTCAGACCCCCATTGAGGCATTTCTGCCAGAATGGGATCCAGCCCGTTGGACGCATTTTCTGTTGGAGACATGGATTGCACTTCCCTCGAAAGTCGGCGGTCAGTCCGCGCGTTTCCCAATTGATTTTGTTATGAACTTGCCTCAGGCATACGTTGGTCAACCTTGCCATTTGCTGGCCTGTACCCGGAATCGGCCTGCGCAACCACGCAAAACCGCAGGACAGAGGGGTGTTCAGGACCGGATCGCATGATGAGCGTTGTTACAAGCTGGTCCAGAACGGCGGCATCCTGGGGCCGTTGTCCGGTGCCGGGATTGACCGGAAAGGCCGGAAAGGCGGCCGCCTGGATGGACAAACGCAGGCAATGCCCGGAAGGCACAGTGATATGCATGGGCCGAAACGTAACTTGAACGGCGGCTCCAGCATTGTCGGCCATCGTTGTTTTATGTCCGGAGGTGATGTGAACGGCTGCACCATCCGGCGCAAACATGCTCAACGCGCAATCAAGATCGAAACTGGGTCTGTCACAAGAAATGTACAGGTTCAATTCAGCCGCACCCGTCAAAAGCAGCGGACGGTCTAACTGTCCGGATGTGTAAACGGCAACATCTGCCCTGTCATCAATGGCCGCCCTGTCTGCAAAATCCGGCGGACTGCCAAGGTGACCGCCAAGGATCGGGGCCGGGCGCCAGGGATCATGAACCAGATAATCGGCACTTGAAGGGGCCGGCTCGGACACCAGCGCACCGTCTGTGCCCGACTGTGTGGCGCGACCGTTTGAGGTCAGATAAAGGGTCATATTTTCGGTTGCCGGGAGGTCGTCAAACCCGGTCCAGCGTTTTTTGCTGACATCGTAAAGACGGATCTTCGGAAACGGGTTTTCCCGGCCTTTGAGCACTTCGTCGAAAAAGGCGACAATCTCCCGGTCAATACCATCGGCCGCCGCCGCACCAGCATCCATGGAGGACATTTTGCGTCCCCAGGGTATATGCGACCACGGTCCCACACAGAGCCGCTGCAAGGCACCGCCCGCCGAAAAAGCCTCAAAGGCTTCAAACGTTCCCTCAAGCATAATGTCGTTCCACCCGCCAATATGCAGAACCGGAACATCCAGCGTCACCCCCTCAAGCAGGCAATTGGGTGATCGCGCCCGCCAATAGGCCGGATCATCGGCCAGCCAGTCACCATAATGCGTGTATCGGGACGCCCGGTCCAGGACATCCGGTCTTGCTGATACGGCACCCAGATGCAAGCTTTGCAAAGCACCACGCAGAATCCGGGCTGTTTCAAGATCGCCGGACAGCCGGGCATTTTCCACGGCCATCTGACAGGCCCACATCTGATTGGCCTCAAGCCGGAAACCATCTCCCTCAAACGCCCACTGGTTGCGGATATCAAAAGCCGCCATGGAAACCGCCATCGCATCGGGGACTTTCCCGCCCGACTTTTTTGCGCCGGCAAGGGCTGCAAACTGGTTCATGCCATGATAGCTGAAGCCATAGCTGGCAACCTGGCCATTGCCGCCATCAAGACCGGCAGCCAGAGACAGTGTCTGTGCTCCGTCGCTGACATCATCCTCCAGAATTCGGAATACGCCCTCAGAATCGCCGCGCCCCCGGACATCCTGGACCAGAACGATATAGCCTTTTGCCGCATACCAGGCAGGATGTGCAAGAACCACCGTCGATGCGACCTTTCGACCATAGGGCAGTCTGACGATCAGGACCGGATAGCGCCCGTCTCCAACAGGGCGATAAAGATCCGTCGCCAGATGAACTCCATCCGGCATAGGCATTTGAAAGGTTTCGACGTCACGGATTGCCAGCATGGGTTACGTCTCTGATGAAAAGCGTGTTCTGGACGTCAAATTCGCCATTTCAAAGCTGCCGACCGCGCCGATCAGCCGGACCAGGGCGCTCGCCGCCCGGTCAAGAACGATATTGCCTTTGGCTGCATTGGCATTTGCAGCGTTACCGCAGACACCGGCCGGATGCAGGTCTTGCGCCTGCCAGCCAAATCCGACCGCGCCTTCTGCCGTCAGAAGGCTTCCCGACTGCTCGATTGCAACCGTCAGCGGAACGAAATCCTCAGCCTTGTTCATGGCAACATGCTCCGGATCGATAGCCAGCATCATGCTGGTTTCAATATCGCCGCCATGAATGCCGTGAACCATTTCCATAGACGAAAACAGGTCGTCGACGGGTGCTATCCGAAACCATGAGCAGGCGACAGCCAGCATATCGAGTTCTACGCGGATATCGCGGCAGACCATATCCATCAAGGATATCTGCCCGCCGTGGGAATTGAAGAGGATTATCTTCCGCGCTCCCGCGCGCCTCACACTTCGGGCAATGTCAAGCCAGACAAGCCTGAGGGTTTGGGCCGAGATCGCAAGCGTACCGGCAAAGGCCAGATGCTCATCCGATTTGCCGACGCTGAGTGCCGGCAGGACCAGGACATTGGCATCAGGTTCCAGCATGCAGACCATTCGATCAAGAATGGCCGCATTGATCGCCGCATCCACCTTGACGGGAAGATGTGGCCCGTGTTGCTCGACTGCCGCAATCGGCATGATGACGACAGTTTCGCTCAAATCGCGGGTCGAAAAAGACGCGGTGGAATGATCGGCCCAGTAAAAGGAATGGCTCATGTGCCACTCCGCCTTGTCAGGGTCTCGATGCCGGGCCCGTGCGCCATTTGCGCATTTGCAGCCGCCGTCACCGCTTCAAAATCATCTGCGATTGGCAGGTCGGGCGATGTGTAGGCTTTCAGGTTCGCAACCAGGGTTTCTTCCTGGTCCAGCAGCAACCGGCGCAATACGCCGCGTACGAGGCGGGGAACAGCGTGTTTGTGACCGCTGATCGATGTGGAATGCGGCCCATGGCTCAAGTAGCTGCTGCTGTTAAAGGCAAACACCTTGCTGATCCACACATCGGACGGATCCCTGGGAACGAACCCATAATGCCGATCAAGATAAGGAAACTTGGCCAGTTGCGCGTCCTGTTCGGTCTCGGGCGGTGTATAATGGTCGCCCCAAAGGGCAATCCTGTCGCGCAGGCTCTGCAATTCGGGTCGAGCCGACAGATCAACCGCCATGCCGGTAGCAAGAAGCAGGTGATCAAACTCGAGAACCCCATCGGGCGTTTTGACCTGGATTGCGCCCTTGTGCAGGGAAACACCCAGCCATGGAGTTGCAGGCCGAAGTCTGAAACCTTCAAGCGCAAGTGCTGCCTCGAAACTGCGCATTGGCGGCGGTTGATCGACGGCGCGAAAAAAGCGGGCGATGTCCCAGCGTGTGGATTCCGACAGGTCAGGGTAATTCGTCATCACGCTTGGTGTTTCGAGCGCCCGGTGCGGGTTGGTTCTGGGTAATCGCGCACGTCGAAAGCAAAGATCCACTGAGGCGGCACCTGCCTGCAATGCCTTGATCGCATTGTCGAATGCAGAGGCCCCGTGGCCAAGAACACCGATGCGCAAGCCCTTCAGGGCCGCAAAATCGACCGGTCCGTTGGTATGGTCGAACCGGTCCTTTTCCAGTGCCTCCGATACGAAAGACGGAACGCGCCATTCCCCTGCTCCGTCGTAACCTGTTGCCAGAACAACGGCGCGCGCCAGCAATGTGTCAATCTTGCCGTTCATATTGCATGTGACGGCGACAAGATCGCCTTGCGGGGCGACATCGAGGACTTTGCAATGATTGGAAATTTTGATTCCAAAAACCTCTGCATACCAGTCGAGATAGGCTTTCCAGTCCGTTCGGGGAATGCGGGAAAGATGCTCCCAGGCGTCTTGCCCGTAGCGTGTCTCGAACCAGCGGCGGACAGAAAGATTGACGACATTGAATTCGTTTCCAACCTGGCTTTTGGGGGTGCGCAATTCTTCCATGCGGGCGAAGGTCAGCCAGGGGCCTTCGGCACCTGACGCAGCGCTGTCCAGCACGCGCACATTGCGCAGCCCGTCCCATTTCAGGGCTGCTGCAATCGTTACGCCCGACTGCCCGCCTCCCACAATGATGACGTCGGCGACCTCCACCCCACCGGGGTTTTGGACGTCATTGAGCCAAGGTGCGCCTGGATAACCCAGTACCGCAAGATCGGCCAGTGCCGCCTGTTTCAAGTCGTCCAGTGTCATCGGTTGCCTCATGGGTGCAGGAACTTTCATCATTCATCTCATCAATTTGTCACACGTCCGCGCAGGCGGCGGCGGTTTAATTCTGTTAGCGTAACGATCACGGCCGTCAGCGCGAGTATGACAACCTGCATCGCATTAAGGTCGGGCTTGAGTTCACGACGGAACTCCGAAGCGATGACAAGCGACAGGGGTTGTGTCCGCCCTGCCAGAAACATGCTGATCGTGAGGTCGGCGAGCGACAGTATGACGCCGATGGAATAGGCGGCACCTATCGCGGAGTTGAGTTGCGGCAATACCACACGCCGGAAACTCTGCCATGGCGTGGCCCCCAGATCGCGCGCCGCTTCCTCCAGCCGGGGATCAAGGCGAATGAGAACGGCGGCAATAATGGTTATGGTGAACGGGACAGTGACCAGGGTCTGCGCCAGAACAAGCGCTGTCGCCCCGCGTTCCAGTCCCACCCAGTTCATAAGCATGGCTTGCGCAATGGAGAGCACGGTTTTGGGAACGAGGAAAGGTGTGAGGACGAGGATGACGAATGCCGCACGCAACGGCATACGTGCAGAGGTTATCGCCAAGGCTGCCATCAGCCCTATAATCGCACTCAACACACCAACGGGCTGGGCAATCAGAAAACTTGTCAGGAAGCCGCTCAGGAACGCACCGTTTCCAAACAGGCTGGCATACCACGACAAGGTGAAACCGCTCAAAGGAAAGGCCATCGTATTGGCAGCGTTAAATGAAAACATTCCCAGGACAATGATCGGCAGATAGAAGAAGCAGACGGCGAGGCCCAGGATGAGAATGGAAAAGCGGCTCATCTTACCCCCTTTCTAAACACTGCACGCGCACCGTTAAATCGCAGAAGGATGATGAGGAAACCGCCGGCAAGGGCGAACAGGACAACAAGAAGGCTGATTGACAGTGCGGACGCCATCGGCCAGTCGAACGCTGTTCCGAACAGGTTGTCGATCATGGCCATCGCGGTCGCACCCGAAGTCCCGCCAAGAAGGCTTGGTGTGGTCATGTCGCCCGCAGCGAGTGCGAAGACGGTAAACATGCCAACCGCCAGTCCGGGCGTGGTCAATGGTAAAATGACCCTGAAGAATGCATCTATTGGACGTGCTCCAAGATCACGCGCCGCCTCAATCAGCCTTTTGTCAATCAGCTCAGCCGAAACCCAGATCGTCAGAACCATGAAAGGCAGGTTATTGTAAAGAAGCGCCAGATGGGTTGAAAACGGTGAAAACAACAGGAACTTCATAGGTTTATCGATAATGCCAAGCCAATGCAGGGCAGCATTGACCAATCCTTCGGACCCCAGAACGATCCGCCATGCATAGATCCGGACGATCTCACCGGTATAGAGCGGCGTCAGAAGCACGATACTGGCGACGCCTTTCCACAGGACCGGAAGACGCGCCATCGCGATTGCGACCGGGTAGCCGGTTACGGCCGCCAGGACTGCTGTGCCTGCGCCGGAAATAACCGCTTTGCCAATCAGGAATGCAAAGACAGGATTGGTGAAGATCTGGGACCAGCTCTGCCCTGAAAAAGCGGGCGTGATTGTGAAACTGTCGAGATCTACAGTAAAAAAACTGAACGCCACCAGCAAGGCGAGCGGCAAAACACACCCCAGCACCAGGAATGCGGCTACGGGCAAGGCGAGTTGCGCGCGGTGAAAGGCTGGTACCCTCATTCGATCCTCGTGATGAAGGCGCGATCAAAATTGACGGCCAGGCCAACATTCGTTCCGGGTGCCAGCGGATGATCCACCATGAAACGCAGGATGACACCATTCCTTTCAGCATCGACACTATAATGATCGCCCTTGAATACAAGGTGGCGGATCGTTGCCGTCTGCGCATCTGCACTGTTTTCGATCCGCACATGTTCTGGTCTGATCGCAAGCAATGCCGTGTCGCCTTTCGACAATCCCTCGACGGCGGGGCACTGGACGACGCCGATGGCCGTGCTGATCACCGCAGATCCGGGATCGGTACCATTGCCGAGAATGTCACCGGGAACGAGCGTTGCAGCACCTATGAAATCGGCGACGAAGGCATTGGCGGGGCGCGTATAGATGGTCAAGGGGTCAGCTTTTTGAACAATGCGGCCCTTGTTCATGACCACGACGATATCTGAAAGCGCAAAGGCCTCATCCTGATCATGGGTAACGTAGACGAAAGCAATACCAAGGCGACGCTGCAAGTCCTTCAACTCGATTTGAAGATGCCCGCGCATTTTCTTGTCCAGCGCTGAAAGCGGCTCGTCGAGCAGCAACAGATGTGGCTCGGCAATGATTGCACGCGCAACCGCAACCCGCTGTTGCTGGCCACCGGAGAGCTGGTGCGGATAGCGATCGGCAAATTCCGACATGTGCACAGCATCAAGCGCCCTCTTGACCCTTGATTCGACATTGACATTGCTGCGACGCAGGGTCAGCGAAAAGGCGACATTTCCAAAAACGCTCAGATGTGGAAACAGCGCATAGTTCTGGAATACCGTGTTGACGGGCCGCCGCTCCGGCGGTACGCCGGAAAGCGACCGCCCGTCGAGCAAAAGCGATCCCGCGTCCGGCTCTTCAAAACCCGCAATCATTCGCAGAATGGTGGTTTTTCCGCAGCCGGACGGCCCCAGAAATGTTGTAAAAGCTCTCTCCGGTATGTCCAGATCAACGCCGTCGACCGCACGATGCTTGCCAAAATTCTTGATCAAGCCGCGAGCAGAAAGCAGGAGCCCGGATTGCGAGGGGCCGGGACGCGGTTCAGACATATCCGGTGTCATCAGCTTGCCTTGACTTCATTCCAAAGTTTGAGCCACTCGGAATAATTTTCCGGTGCAACCGGCCACATGAAGGACTTCATGACATCCATATCGTCAATGAAAATTGTCTCCTGCTCTTCTTTGGACAGCGTGTCACGAATGATCGACGATGTCGTGGCATAGTTGCCCTTTTGCGCAACCAGGGTCGCATATTCAGGGCCGAGCAGATAATTTGCGAATTTCAGGGCGATTTCAGTCTTTTCTTCCGACAAGGTGGCCGGTATGGCCATGCAGTCGCACCAGCCCATAATCCCCGCCTTCGGCTTCGCCATTCCCATGCTCAGCTTGCCCTTCAGCTCATCATAGGGAACCCGCCACGAAAATGCACAGGAGACCTCGTTCGTGGCAAACAGGTTGGTCAGATCACCAATCGTTTGCCAATAGGTACGCAACAACGGCTTCTGCGCGACCAGAAGCTTCTTGGCTTCAGCCAGTTCCCTGGTTTCCATCAGGAAAACCTTGTCCCGCGGGATGCCTGCAACCAGACCGGCTATGGCAATGGATTCCAGGGCATAGTCACGCATGGCGAGCTGGCCCTTGTATTTTTCGTCGAAAAGCGTCGTATAGTCCGGCTCGCTTTCAAATTTGTCCTTGCGGTAGACAATGGGATTCAGTCCCCAGAGATAAGGAACAGCGAATTGCTTGCCGGCGTCATCCAGCACTTTGGGCGTTGTCTTGAAGACATCATACATTTTTGCAGCGTTGGGGATTTTGCTCATATCAACTTCTTTGAGCAGTCCGGCCTTGATATAGCGCCAGCTTCCGTTCAGCGAAGGATTGATGACGTCCCAGTCCGATGCAGACCCGGTTTTCAGCGCAGCAAACTGCGCGTCTTCGCTGGAAAGATAGGAAAGCTTGATCTTCACTCCGGTCTGGGACTCGAAGGCCTCAACATATTCAGGATGTCCATTGGAATCCCAGGTTGCCCAGACCATCTCTGAAACAGCAGCCCTTGCGCTGCTGAATGACCCGAAAGTCCCTGCTGCAGCGCCTGCGGCGATACCTGCCAGCATTTCACGTCGTGTAAGTCCTGATCTTGCCATCATGCCCTCATCCAGTTGGTGTTGTTGTTCGGGCAGTGTGGCTCTTTCGGCAGGGAAAGCCTATAGCGGAACGCAAATAGACTATATTGTGTTTTGCCAGTTTGCCGTTCGCCATTGCGCAGGCTTCCGACAAAAACGGGCTTCAATGACAATGTGAGTAACAGTTCACAAAATCATCGGTAAACGGCACCTTTTGAACAGATGTAACAGCTTTGCGGCGCTTTTCGATCAACAGGAGAGACCATTGCCAGCGCGGTGCGGGTTTTGCAGCAGCCCCATGTGGCCACGGGTGCCTGTCAGGTCAGCCATGCGACCTGCCTGGAAGAGATCGGCACTTTAATATTATGTTTTTACAGCATAATCTTGCCTATTCCCGTTTCAATCCGGTCGGATTATGCTCTAGTTATAAGCGACAGTCTGTGGACGCAGAAAAGCGATGGGCGCTGGCGTTGCCAGATCGCAGGAGCGGATGTTGGCGGCAACCGATTTGATCGTCTGCCGCAGCCAGACATGGTCCGGCGACTGGTGCTTGCAATCGTGCCAGAGCAGATAGAACTGCATCTGCCCAAGTTCGTGCGGCGCCTCCAGCACAACCAGGGGGAAAGATTGCGCAATCTGCTCGGCAAAAATGCGTCCTGTTGTGAATATGGTGTCAGATTGCATCAAAACGTAAGGCGTGATGGCATATTCCGGTACAGATACGGCGATGTTACGTTTGAGACCCAGTTCAATCAACCGCCCGTCAATCGGGCTGAGCTGTGCCCTTTTGTCGGATGACGGGGAAAGATGTTTTTCTTCGAGGAAATCTTCCATTGTGACCGGGGCATTTTTTTGGGCCAGCCGGTGACTGGGTCGCACAAGACAGGCAATGTCGGTTGTCAACAAGGGCGACATTCGCAGATATCCGGGAGGCCGTGGCCAGTTGCCGATAACAGCATCAATCGATCCGTCCGCCAATTGGCTGATCAAGTCGTCATAACTCGGCATATGGGAGGCATCCACGTCAACATTGGGTGCCTTTTGGGTAATTCTCCCGACAAGTTGGGGTAAAAAAACCGCACCAAGACAATTATCGGCAACGATGCGAAAGGTCCGCTTGGACGTTTTTGGATCAAATGTCGCGTGCGGTGAAAGATGGGCGTCTATCTCGCCCAAAATACCACGCAATGTCTCTTTCAACGCAAGGCCCCGTTCCGTCGGTACCAATGTGCCACCGGCCCGCACCAGAAGCGGATCGTCCAGCATTTCGCGCAGCCTTTTGAGTGTCAGGCTGACGGTCGGCTGTGCCTGACCCAGAATATCTGCAGTTCTGGATACGCTGCATTCTGTGAGCAGCGTCAGCAGCGTTCGCATCAAACGCACATCCATCATACCATTCGCCTGTCGTATCATGATCAGCCTTGTCTTTTATAGAATGCCGCAACGCGCACTAAAAAAGAAGCATATTTCATGCCAATCTGGCGAGAAGGTTTTGCAAGACAGGGGATCTCATTGCCTCGCCGCCGGTGACAGGCAAGACTGCCTGTGACCTTTCAGCAGGGTGTCCGTTCGGATCAGATCCGGGAGACTGGAGTTGCCACACCTCAACTCCTGGATCGAAAACTCGCAATGATCAGGTTTGAAGACGATATCTCCACTGACCAGGCCTGCGATATCGTGCGCGAGGCCCGGCTGGCGAACAACTGAGCGATTTCAATGCTAACCGTGCTTGACCATCACATGGCGGACAACGGTATAATCTTCCAGTGCGTAAGAGGACATATCCTTGCCGTAACCCGATTGCTTCAGCCCGCCGTGAGGCATTTCATTGGTCAGCATGAAATGCGTATTGATCCAGGTGCAGCCATAGCGAAGCCGCGAAGCCGTTTGCATTGCACGGCCCACGTCCCGCGTCCAGATCGATGAAGCAAGGCCATAATCGCTGTCATTGGCCCATGTGACCGCCTGATCCACATCGTCGAAAGGTGTGACCGAAACCACGGGACCGAACACCTCGCGCCGCACGATTTCATCGTCTTGCGTGGCACCTGCGACGACCGTAGGCCTGTAGTGATACCCCTGGCCCGTCGCCTCGCCTCCTGTTGTCACCTGAATATGGTTCTGTTCCCGCGCACGGTTTACAAAGCTTGCAACGCGGTCGCGCTGGCGTTGGCTGATCAGGGGGCCGATTTCATTCGTGGTGTCATCATCTGCCCCCAGAGTAATTGACGCAGCCGCCGCTGTGAGATCAGCCACGAGGTTATCATAGACCTTTTTGCCAGCATATACGCGACATGCGGCTGTACAGTCTTGTCCTGCGTTATAGAACGAAAACGCCCGCAACCCATCGACGACGCTGGCAATATCGGCATCGTTGAACACCAGAACAGGGGCCTTGCCTCCCAGTTCCAGATGCGTGCGCTTGACTGTTTTCGCCGCGGCATCCAGCATTTTGCGCCCCGTGGCCACATCCCCTGTCAGCGAGATCATATCAACGCCCGGATGGTTGATCAGATAGCTGCCCACTGTCTGCCCGCGCCCTGTGACAATGTTCACCACCCCTTCGGGCAGTTCTTCGGCCAGTATATGCGCCATTTTCAACGCGGTGAGCGGGGTTTGTTCTGATGGTTTGAACACCACAGTATTGCCGCCGCCAATTGCCGGGCCGAGTTTCCAGGCCATCATCATCAAGGGATAGTTCCAGGGTGCAATCGACGCCACCACTCCAATCGCATCGCGACGGATCATTGATGTATGTCCGGACAGGTATTCCCCCGCAACCGCCCCTTGCTGGCACCGCACGGCACCTGCGAAAAAGCGATAGCAATCCACAATCGCGGGAATTTCATCGTTGCGGGCGGCATTGATAGGCTTGCCGCAGTTCAGCGCTTCCAGTGCCGCAAAGGAATCGGCTTCTGCCTCGATCCGGTCGGCAATCCGCAAAAGCGCGATTGACCGTTCAAGTGGTGTGGTGCGCGACCAGTGCTCGAACGCCTTTCGAGCCGCAGCAACCGCGCGATCAACCTGCCCGGTTGATGCCTCGGGCACTTCCACAATCAGGCCTCCGGTACGGGGATTCAATATTTGCTCTTTCGTCTCCAGCCCTGGCTCAAAAGAATTGCCGAGCAGAAGTTGTGTCTGGATTGTCATGGTCTGGGGCCTTTCATTTGCCTGTACCGGCGGTTTCCGACCCGTTTCTGGTCAGATAATAGGCGGCAAGGATGGGGAAAAACGTAGCAGCAAAAACGATGATCGCGACAACATTGGTCACGGGCCTTTCGCGCGGGCGGATCAGTTCCTCCAGCATCCAGATCGGCAGCGTGGCTTGCTGGCCTGCGGTAAAGGTCGTCACTATGACCTCGTCGAACGAAAGGGCAAAGGCAAGCATCCCGCCCGCAAGCAGCGCCGTGCCAAGGTTGGGCAAAAGCACATAGCGGAAGGTCTGGAAGGCATTGGCCCCAAGATCGGCACTCGCCTCCATGATCCCGCCCGACAGGCGACGGAAACGCGCGACCACGTTGTTATAGACGATCACGATGCAAAAGGTCGCATGGCCCATAACAATCGTCCAGGTTGAAAATGGAATATCAGCCATACCGAAAGCGGATCGCAGGGATATCCCGGTAATGACCCCGGGCAGGGCAATGGGCAGGACGATCAGAAGACTGATCTGCTCACGACCAAAGAATGTCGAGCGCGACATTGCCGCCGACACCAGCGTGCCAAGAATCATGGCAAGGATCGTGGCCAGTGTTGCCACATGAAGCGAAAGCCAAAGCGCCTCCCATATATCGGGACGTTCCCATGCAACAGCAAACCAGCGCGTGGTCAGGCCAGGGGGCGGAAAGACATAGGTGCGTTCTTCGGTGGTGAAGGCATACAGGAAAATCAGCAGAATTGGCAGATGGAGGAACAAAAGCCCCAGACCCGCCGCGATTTTCAGGAAAACAGGTGCGCGATCAGAGTGCATCGAAAGCCCCCGCCCGTTTGGCCAGCGTCAGATAAACCAGCATGATGGCAATCGGCACCACGGCAAAGGCGGCGGCCAAGGGTGTATTTCCTGCCGTGCCTTGTAATTGATAGACCGCCATACCGATGAAATTGGCCGAATTGCCGATGATCTGGGGGATGATGTAATCCCCCATCGTCAGCGAAAAGGTGAAGATCGACCCCGCAATCACCCCGGGCAGGGCCAATGGCAGGATCACGCTGCGAAAGGTCTGCGCCGACGTGGCCCCAAGGTCGCTTGAAGCCTCCAGCAGTGACACGGGTACACGTTCCAGCGATGCCTGCATCGGCAGGATCATATAGGGAAGCCAGACATAGACGAACACGGCAAACATCCCGAGGTAAGATGTCGAAAGCGAATTGCCCCCGATCACCGGCAGGGCCAGAACTGTCTGCAAGAGTCCGCTCGTATACGTGGCCTCTGCCATCCACGTCACGATCCCTTCCTTGGCCAGAATCAGCTTCCACGCATAGACCTTGACGAGGTATGAGGACCACAGGGGCAGCATCACCCCAAGATAGAACAGCGCCTTCCAGCGGCCCCGTGCATGGCGCGCCGCGAAATAGGCAATCGGAAAAGCCAGCACGGCGCAGCCCACCGTGACTGCTGCCGACATGACCAGCGTGCGCAATATCACATCATAATTGGCGGGTCGCAGCAATTCCGCATAGGTCTTGAGTGTGAACTCCCGCACCACCATACCGGAAAATTCGTCAATGGAATAAAAACTCTGCAGGAGAAGGGCAAGGAGTGAACCCAGATAGATCACCCCGAGCCAGATCAGCGGCGGGCCAATCAGCAGCGCGAGCAGCAAACGCGGCGCACGCCAGAACAGCGCCGACAAACGGTCGCCGGGCCCGAGTTCAGGCAAGATTGCAGGGGCCGGCATCAGCTTTCCTCCATCAAGTGAAGGTCGGCTTGATCGAATGACAAAGCCACCCGCGCACCCTGTTCAGGCAACGCCGCGCCCCGCCGGAACCAGCGCCGCGATTTCGACACCCGCGCAATCCACAATCACACGGGTCGCTGCCCCAAGATAGCGCAGCGCGGTCACTTCGCCCTGCAGCACGCCGCTGGCGACAAGCAGCGTCTTTTCGGGCCGCAGGCTGGCCCATTGCGCGGGGGCCGCCAAGCGCCTTTGTCATCTCCGGTGGCAGCACATTTGATGACCCCACAAAATCTGCAACAAAGCGGCTGCCAGGCCGGTCATAGATATCTTCAGGCGTACCGACCTGGGCAATGCGACCATGATTGAACACGGCCAGACGGTCGGCCATCGACAGTGCCTCATGCTGATCATGCGTCACGAAGACAAAGGTGATACCAAGCCGCTTTTGCAGCGCCTTGAGCTCATCCTGCATTGCCTCTCGCAGTTTCAGGTCAAGCGCACCAAGCGGTTCGTCCAGCAGCAGAACCCGCGGTTCATTGATCAAGGCCCGGGCGAGTGCCACGCGCTGACGCTGCCCGCCGGAAAGCTGCGCAGGTTTGCGGTCGCCATAGCCATCCAGGTGCACAAGGGCGAGCAATTCCTCTGCGCGGGCATAGCGCGCGGCGCGCGCCATACCTTTCACCATCAGGCCATAGGCCACGTTGTCGCGCACACTCATGTGCGGGAACAGTGCGTAATCCTGAAACACCGTATTAACATTGCGGCGGTTCGGGGGAATGGCGGAAACATCCTGCCCAAAAATACGGATTGCACCCGATGTGGGTTGTTCAAACCCTGAAATCAGCCGCAGGCAGGTCGTTTTGCCCGAACCCGATGGCCCGAGCATGGCAAAGAAGCTGCCCTCTTCAATGGTCAGATCGACCGCATCAACCGCACGGACGCGGCTGGAGGCAGGGCCGAAATGGCGGGAAAGCGACAGGAACTCGACAGCGGCGGTCATGCGATGCCTCAGGCAGAATTGAAGGAAGGGTCAAATACGCCCCCGCAGGTGCGGGGGCACGCCGGGATCAGGAGAGATCAGCGCCCGCCGATCACACCGATATAATCCGACACCCAGCGGTAATAAGGCACGCAGGCCCCCTTGCCGAGCGAACAATTGGAAGTTGGTGTGGTCCAGAACCGGATCTTGTCGAAATCATCAAAGCCATTCGCCTTGCAGCCTTCAGCGGTTTGCTTCCCGCGCCCGTCGGTGCAGGCGGCAGGCACTGAAGGGTTCGCCCCGAACCAGACCGACAGGTCGGATTGGAGGTTCGATACCAGCGAATGCTCCATCCACTTGTAGGCACAATTCGGGTGTTTGCTGTCGACATGCATCATCGTCGTGTCAGCCCAGCCCGTGGCACCTTCTTGCGGAATAGTCGAGGCTACGGGCTGACCTTCGGATTTCAGGATATTGACCTGAAAGGGCCAGGAACCCGATGCAACCACGCCCTCGTTCTTGAAATCATCCATCTGGATGAAAGCATCGTGCCAGTAACGCCCAACCAGTTTGCGCTGTCCTCGCAACAGCTCAAGTGCGGCTGCGTATTGCTGGTCGTTCAGCTCATAGGGTGATTTGATGCCCAGTTCCGGCTTGTGGAACATCAGATATTGCGCTGCATCGGCAATGTGGATCGGACCGTCATAAGCCTGTACGCGGCCTTCATTGGATTTGCCATCGGGCAGATCCATCTTTTCAAACACGACATTCCACGACGTCGGCGGCTGCTTGAACACATTGGTGTTGTACATCAGCACATTCGGCCCCCACATATAGGGAACGCCGTAATGCACCCCGTCGACCGTGTGCCAGGGCGCATTTTTCAGCCGCGCATCGACAGTGGACCATGACGGGATCAGATCGGTATTGATGGGCTGCACCCGCCCGCCCGCAATCAGGCGCAAGCTGGCATCGCCAGAGGCGGTCACAAGGTCAAACCCGCCCTCGTTCATCAGCGCAACCATTTCGTCAGATGTATTGGCAGTTTTCACGCTGACCTTGCAGCCAGTATCCGCTTCAAACTTTGTCACCCAGTCAAAGGCCGGATCGGTTTCTCCACGTTCGATATATCCCGCCCATGCGACGATGGACACTTCGCCTTCGCCGTCACCAATAGCGGTGATCTGGGCAAGGGCAGGGGTTAACCCGGTGACAAGGGCAAGGGCTGAGGTCGTCATCAGCTTTAAGGTTTTCATATGGACACTCCCAGTTTTTTGGCCCCCTTCGCTCGACGGGGCGCTGTGGATTGCGCCGGATTCCCGGTCATTGTGTCAAAGTTAAGCGGACGGACGCATTATCGCAACAGCAAAAGGCAGAAGCAAGATATCGGAAAAACCGATAGCTCTATGCGCCAGCCTGTCGTTCAGGCAAACCCGCCTGTGCGGTGCGCACGAAGTTCAGCGCGGGGTGCGAAAGAGGCGCACCCCGCCGCCATGCAAGGCCCACCTGCACTGATGGCAAATCGCCCGAGATATCCCTGATCCCGATACGGTCCCCTTCCAGCGACCAGGGGCGGTAAACAAGGCTGGGCAATATTGCCAGCCCCGCGCCGGTGGCCACCAGTGACCGCACGGCCTCCACACTCCGGGTGCGGAAGGCCACTTCGGGTTTCACCGCAAGCGCGGACATCAGGCGGCGGGTCGATTCCTCAATTTCATCCACCATCAACTGGATGAGCGGCATGCCCGCCAGATCATCAAGCGCGATGCGTTCCTGATCGGCCAGCGGATGGCCAAGCGGCAGCCACAGCCGATAGGGGGAGACGAGCAGCGTTTCCACATTCAGCGCCATGCGATCCCTGACAGATGATGTCAGCAGGACAGCCACATCCAGCTCTCCCCCGATCAGCAGATGTTGCAGGTAATCGCCGCTGTCTTCCACCACTGAAAGTTCCACCTGCGGAAAAGCGCGACGGAACCGGCGCAAGATATCGGAAAGCACATAGCCTGCAACAAGCGAGGTGACGCCCAGCGACAAACGCCCCGTCAAAGGCCCCGTTTCATCGGCAAACGCGGTGCGGGAAATCGCCACATCCGACAGGATCTGCTGCGCGTGGCGCAGAAAGGCACTGCCTTTTTGCGTGATCAAAAGCCCTCTTGCCAAACGGTCGAACAATTGCACGCCAAGGTCATCCTCCAGTGCGCGGATCGCCTCGGTCACGGATGACTGCGAGATGGAAAGGGCGCGCGCCGCGCCCGAAACAGATCCTGCTGCGGCCGCGGCAATAAAAAACTGAAGCTGGCGCAGCGTAAAGGCCATAAATGGACTCCCGAAAGCATTGATGAAACAATGTTACAGACAATCCCTGTCTTGGTAAACCCGTTCCGGCCGGGCCAGATTTTACCCTGCAGCAATTTTCTCCATCACCCGGTCTGGACCCGACAACACCTGCAATCTGGCACAACAGCAGGCCCGGGATCTGTCCTTCCGCCAGTCGCCAATGGCTTCAAAAGCTGATGCTGACCGATAGATCGTCATCGGCAGCCACCGGCATCATTCCCGCAGCCAGTCCACCCGACAGCCGCAGACGCCGATCGGTCCACCATCATACTGCCCTTTGCGGTCGCCGGTGATGCCATTGTCGGTCATAATCAGTGTGGCAAAGCCTTGAGGACAAATCTCCAGCCATATGGCATCAGCCAGGAAATGTTGTGGCGGGAATCCGTCCACGACAATGACACCAAAATCCGCAAACATGATCACCTTACGCCCGGCAATTCCAGTAACACCACACCAATTCGCTTGATAAACGCCATAAGCCCGAAAAGTGGGAGCCTGTTTCCGGGTTTGATCATGTCCCCTGTCTTGGTGTAGCTTCTGACGTCCACAGCGTCTCCGGTTCTGTCCGGATTGGATATCAGAGGGCCACTTCGGGCAGGCTAATGATGTGATCACCGCTCATTTGGATGAGGGTTGAGCTGGCACAATGAATGAGTCCTGAGCCTAGCGAACTTGTCCACCATCGAGCGTCCATACTGCACCGGTTGCAAAACGTGCCGAATCCGAGGCTAGGAAAACGGCGAGGCTTGCCGCATCGGCAGGCTCTCCAAGCATGCCGAGGCTGACCTCTCGATCCAGCATGCGTTTCAATGCTGCCTCATCTTCCCTCGACCGGCGATCCCAGACAGATCCTTCGAACAGCATGTTCCCCAATGCAATGGCATTGATCCGTGTTCCCTCACGCGCAAGAGGGCGCGCTATGCCCTTGACATAGGCGTTTAGCGCCGCTTTTGCCGCACTGTAGGTCACCGGAGCGCCTGGAATACTGTTTACGCCGCAGATCGAAGAAATACACACGATTGCCCCGGACATACGCCCTCGAACCGCTTCAACCATGTTCGTGGTCGAAAACAGGTTTATTGCGAACATCCTCTGCCACTCCTGATAAGTTTCAGTTCCAGGGGAAACAGATCCGCCGCTTCCAACGTTACAGACGAGAACATCGAGCCTTCCGAATTGCAGCAATACCGTATCGATGATCCGCTGCGCATCGGTCGGCGAGGTGACGTCGCCTATACAAGGTACGCATATGCGGCCTTCCTTTGCTTGTGCGGAAAGGTATGATACTGTCCTATCAACTTGCTCCGGGTCACGACCATTTATGATAACGTTACACCCTTCGGCAAGAAAGGCTTCTGCAAGTCCCTTTCCGATACCACGTGAGCTGCCGGTTATAAGAACATTCTTACATTCCGGTATGTGCATACGTGCGGGCATATCAACGCATCTCCACAAGTTCAAGCAGATTGCCCTCGGTGTCGTGACAGTAGAACACGAATACTTTTTGATCAGGGGATGCTGCAGGCTGATTCACTATGCTTCCCCCAAGTGCGATAACACGTTCAGCCGCTTCCGTCGCATTTCTGACGCTGAATGCGATATGCGACATTCCAACTCGCTGGGAAGATTGAAGACTTATGTCATCTTGAGCAGGATGAGATTCATAATGCAGCAATTCGACCAGTGATCCGTCATCCGCCTTCAACTTCACCCAGTTGATCACGGCACCATTTACGCCGACGACCTGTTCAATGAAATCACCGGACTCTTTCATTTTCGAAAAAAGCCGCAGGCCGAGACCTTCATAAAATGCCTGCTGTCGTGCGATATTCCTGACGACAATGCCCGTATGACGGGTTGCCAATATCATGCCGCGAATCCTTCAATAGAGTCGGCGATGGCGTTCTCAAGCACCGAGATTCCATCCATCAATGCCTCTTCGTGTATCGACAGCGGCGGAGCAAGCTTTATCGATTCACGGCCTGTGTGAACAACGAGAAGACCTCGCTGCATGCATAGCAGCGCGATACGATCACAAAGTGTACTCAAAGGTGTCCCTGTCTTGTCAGTAAAGATGACGGCGGCCAGCAGGCCCTTACCGTTGACTATTCGCAGATGATCAGGGAACCTGGCTTTGATACGGTTGAGTTCACGTTGGAAAACAACGCCGAGCGTGGCACTGTTTTCAATCAGTCCGTCCTCGAAAAGCGCATCAAGCGTCGCTTTTCCGGCTGCACATACGATAGGATTTGCCGAATGTGTCGAACTCATCGAGCCGATTTCTGGCAGGTCCATGACTTCTGCCGAGCCCAGAACGAGCGATAGCGGCACGCCTGACCCAGCACCCTTGCCGCAACATAGAAGGTCTGCCTCGACGCCATAGTGCATGTAGCCGAACAATTTACCCGTACGTCCGAACCCTGCCTGCATTTCGTCAAATGTGAGCAAAATATTGCGTGCTTTGGCGAATTCAGAGACTGCCTGCACAAATTCTGGCGGGTAGAAGACAGCGCCCCACCCTTGAAATGTTTCCATCAGGAAGCCACAGATATCCTGATCCGGATCGAGTCCGTACTGTTCGATAGCCAAATCCATGCTGCGCCTGAAGAAACCGGCAGGATCGGTCATCGCTTCTTCGTCCCACGGATACGGGAAGGGAAGGTGTATAATGTTTGGATCGTGGTAACCGATCCAGTCCTTCTGGCCTTTGTTTGATGCAAGCATCTGAGCTCCAAGCGTGCGCCCGTGCCAGTTGCCGTCAAATCCGATGATAACACCACGCCTTTTGCCGTGCTTGCGTCCGTAAAGCCGCATGAGCTTCAGGCCACACTCAACGGCTTCCGTTCCCGCAGAAAGCAGGAATGCCTTTTCAAACTGCCTGGGAGTCCGCGCTATCAGGTTCCGAAGATAGTCAAAACGCCACTTGTTGGCATAGGTGTATGTATGCAGCAGCGGTGTCTCAATAACATCGCGCAGAGCCGAGACGATGCGAGGATTGCTGTGGCCGGCGTTGGTCACGAAAATTGTGCTGGTAAAGTCGATCCAAGTGTTACCCCAAGCGTCGAATACCTGGAAATCGACGGCACGATCCCAAACCACCGGCATCTGGCCGTGCATGGAATTTGATTCTACCGAGTAGAGCTCTTCCAGCATCGGAACACTTTCCGGCACGGGAAGCTTGGTTTGGATACGTCGATATTTCGATTCGACAAAAGGAACGTCCTGCGGGACATGAGAGAATGCGGAGCCAGCCATTTTATGCCTTCGAGGCTTGAGTTGCGAGATAATCGAGAACGACAGAACCATGACGCTCGACCTGTATCGAAATCAATTCGAGCTCTTCGGCAGAATCAACCTCATTACAGAACGGACTTTCATATGCGTACACACGGTCACCATGGAAGCCATCAGTTCCCATGACGAAGGACGCACGAATAATATCCACATATCCGTCCGGGATGTAGACCGTAGGATAGGCTTGTCTAGGCAGGTTGAAACGGTCGAGTTTGGTCTCATCGCTCGTCAGCCCTGTAAAGATTCCCTCATCGTTGCGGCGGAACCATTTGAAAGGCGACTCCGGTGATGCATGCGCCGAGCGCAACGCTGTACAGTCGGCACGATTCAGGAAAATGTCTATAGCCTCATCCATCAGCTTCGGGTTGCGGAGCGGAGTTGTCGGACGCAAATGCACCCAATGCTCAGGCACCAGTCCCTCATTCTCCTTCAGCCAGTTCATGGCATGAAGGGCAAAGTCACGGTCTGTTGACGTGTCTGTCGAAAATTCGTCAGGTCGCAAGAAGGGCACTTCTGCACCATAGGATCGCGCAATCTCGGCGTAGTCTTCGGAATCCGTCGAGACGAGCACACGCGAGATGAGGGAAGACATTTTGGCAGCAGCAATACTGTAGGCGATCAGCGGAAATCCGCCTATAGGTGCCAGATTCTTGTGAATCACACTTTTTGACTTACTGCGAGCTGGAATGATGGCAACGACATCGTTATTCATGAATGGGCCGACTTCTGGACTGTTAAAATTATTTTATCATTACACATTGCGCCCGACAATAACCAGAGTATCGGTGAAATCTGACCGCTGAAGAACACTTTCATATGCTCTGTGGAGTGTTCCATCATTTAGAAATGCGAAGGTTTCATGACCACCCTGAAGGCCGTGCCTTGCCCAATTGAGATGGTTGGAAATAGGATAGCGCTGAACTCCACTGACCGATACGACCTGAAAACCAGCTTCGGAAATGGCGAAACGCAGCGTTTCTCGCGTATGAAGCACCAGATGCTCGCTCCAAAGTGTGAAGCGTTTGAAAGGGTCACTGTCGAGCGGGCCAAGAAGAAAATCACGAGCGTGGGGAACTTCTGCAATCAGGGTGCTGCCCACATGCATATGTTTCCGAATATGGGAAAGCGTGGCTATAGGATCGGGCAGGTGCTCCAGTACATGGAACATGCTGACGACACCGAATGACCGTCCAAATTCCGCAAGATCCTTGCGCACATCGAATCCAGCTTTTCTAACATGCGCAGTTTGAATCGCGTTGAGTTCGGTCGCTGCGATGCTTCTCGCAAATGGACCTGCGGTTGACAGGATATCACCGAATCCGCAGCCGAAATCGAGCCAGTCCTTGCCCGGAACATATGATTTGAGAAGTTCGGTTCTCCTGTCAAGATCGAACTTGTCGATCGGGCCGCCCCAGAAACCATCACGAGTCTCACCGAAGGATTTTTCTTCATAGTGTTCGGCTGTTGCGTGGGCGATGTCCTTGATGAAAATCGCGCCGGTTCTGCGGCAGCGAACCATCGGCATGTTATCTGAATCGCGCGCGCCTTCTGAATAGGTTTCAAGGTCGCATTCGTGAACGACACCACTTTTTAGAAGCTGCGCAAGGAAAGGATTGAACATTCTTCTTTCTCCGCCCGAGAGTTTGTAAGTTTCTGTCATATTTGGAATCTGTATAGTTGAGACATCACTCAAGTTCGACAGGAAGGCGCGATCCCATTCCCTGTTTGACCCAATCCAACTGCTGCTTGAATATTCCCACACCCTCGTCATCACGAAAAGCCTGCATGATGATCGGTCCGCTATACGTCTCCCGCTCCAGAACATCGAGAAACGCAGAAAATGCCGTGTTGCCTGTTCCAAGCAAGACGGATCCACCATTGCGAATCCTGTCCTTGATGTGAATGTCGGAAATCCGTGCGCCGTAGGCTGCAAACTCCTCCTTAACATCAAAACCAAGCGAAGCGCTGTTCCCTGTGTCATAATTGACCGTGACATTGGAAAAGGGCAAACGCTCAAGGAGTGCTGCGAAGTCGCCGGGCGCGAGGTCGGTTTCCAGCGCAAGGTTCATCCCGTGCTTTGAGACAATCGGCGCTGCCGCGCTCAACCGTTCGACAAGTCTTTGCTTGTCTTCGACTTCCCTCAGGCTTGACTGATCGACGCAAGGTATTACGATGTCGCGTACGCCTATTTTCGCGGCATTGACAATAAGCGTGTCGAGAACGGCCATGCTCTGTGCAGCCTGTACGTCGTCTGCCACATGAAGCGGAGCTTCCATGAAGTAGTCGGCGCAGATTGATCGCACAGCCACACCGCTGCTTTCGATGATGCTCTTGATCGCCTGAAGACCGGTCTGCGACATCAACGGGTTCCGGTCGGCGTCATTGTAGTCGAGAATGAATTCGATCGCCTGAAGGCCTAGCGAAGCTGCTATCGGGAACTCATCCTGCCAGTAGCCAAGGGGATGAGCCTGATAGCGCCCCAAATATTTCGGGAGGAGTCGTCCCTGCATCACACCAAACAGATTTTTGTAACTCATCGTTTGTTTCCAATCGCCTAGAGTCGGCCTTCAAGCCGTTCGAGCGCAATCCAGAAGCCTTCTCCTGCATTTTTGTGCCCCTGCCATATCTCAGGAATGAAGGATGCCGCCGGGCAGCCCTCCGAAAGGATATTTCCAAGGCGATCAAAATCGATTTCACCCTCGCCGATCTGCAGGCCCTCTCCGTTCAGTCCCGCCGCGTCGCCTAAATGGAGATGCGCCGTTAACGGAGCGATCTTGCGCGCAAAATCGTAAAAGTCACTTTTAAAATAATTGCAGGTGAGGCGCGAATGCGAAATGTCGAAACACATCCGCAGGCCGAGTTCACCGCACCATCTCAGGATATCGTCTATCTCTACAAAAAGGTTCTGGTAACGCTGTCCGCCGAAATGCCATGGGAATGGTGCCATCGTTTGCGGAATCAGCTCAACCCCATCCAGGTCCAGCACTTGAAGACTGTCTGCGAAGCGTTCGTAGTAGCCTTCGAGCAGGTGTTTGGGCAGCGGCGCGTCCATGGAGAAGCCGCCTATATTGGCGATGATAACGGGCCGCTCGGTTCGTGGGAAGAAATACTTCAACTCTCGGGTGATATCGACGAGACGTTGTGTCTCATCGATTGATTTTCGCCGGTAGGCTTCGTCAGGAGTCGCCAGATCCATAAGCATGGAGTTGGCGAAGAGTTCCGGCGCGTGGACGGCGAGAATTGCCGGGTACGTTCCTTCAAGAAAGTCCGCAGGCTTCAGGTTCATGTCCGAATAGGAGAAATGAAACTCGAAAAGGTCGGGTTGCACCCGCGCATTATACTGCTTGAAATCATGATAACGGACAGGCACCCCCCAGGGCCGCCTAAATGCATAGGCCCCGGGGTTAATTGACCCTGATGCAATGTCGGAGGCGTAAAAGAAACCTTCTTCTTCCACGTCCCGCCGCAGCACGGTTCCAACAAGCGCATCGAAATTCTGAGGCGAAACGCCCTGGCCTGGACTGCGCACCTTCACGTCTTCGGCGGCAACTTTCGTTCCAGCCTTCAGCGGGCGTGCCGCGACCAGGCTCTTGCCGAGATTTTCCCGATTGATCATTTCGCCCTGCGACAGCTTGCGCTCTGTGTCTGATCCGAGCGCTTGTTCCACTTCGCGCAATCCCACGACTAGCGATGCAAACTCTCGCGGCTCCAGACTCGCCGCGTGATCCGGTCCTTCCATGTTGCGGTCCAGCGTGAAATGCCTTTCGATGACACAGGCACCAAGTGCGCCTGCAGCAATCGAAACGGCAGTGCCGCGTTCATGCCCTGAATAGCCGACATAAGCGTGCAGCTTCTGCAAGCTCTTCATCCAGAGAAGGTTGATGTCGTGGAACGGCGCGGGATAAGTGCTGTTGCAATGGAGCAGCACGAATTGCGTCTTGCGGTCGTTCAAGAATGCGACGGTCTGTTCAACTTCACTCATACGGCTCATACCGGTCGACAGGATGAGAGTCTTGCCGGTCTTCGCAAGCCTGTCGAGCAACGGCATATTGGTGAGGTCGGCGGATGCAACCTTGTATCCCTTCACCCCGAATCCTTCTAGGACATCCACGCTTGTGTGATCCCACGGCGTACACATATAAAGAATGGACTTGGAGGCACAGTAATCTGCAACGCGACGGTGCTCATCGACCGTCAGCTCGAAGCGGTTAAGAAGATCTACGACATATTCCGTGCCGAGATCCTCGCCGCTCTTTTCCAATGTCCTGCGGCGATAGACCTGATCGATATGGCGCATCTGGAACTTGACGCAGTCAGCTCCAGCTGCGGCCGCCAGATCAACCATTTCCAAAGCGCATTCGATCGAGCCGTTGTGGTTGTTGCCAATTTCGGCAATAATGAAAATGCGATTTCCGCCAATAGCGAAAGGGCCGATTTCAAGCTTATCGTATTTCATTTTCCTGTGTGCCATTCTCTCTTACCGACCAGGCGCTAAGGCCTTCTGAATCAAAACGAAACGGGCTGATCTTCAGCCCTTTGTCCCGCAAGTTAGTGATAAACTGGTGTTTGCGGAACGGCGGAACATAGAACAGAAAGAAGCCGCCGCCACCCGCGCCAAGAATCTTGCCTCCGAGAGCGCCATTTTCAATCGCTGATTGATAAATTTCGTCAATATGTGGTGTCGATATCTGGGCGCTAAATTGCCTTTTGAGCATCCATGCACGATGCAAGCACTGGCCGAATTCGTGCAAACGACCCCTTAGCAGATGGTTTCGGAACTCGTAGGTCAAATCGACATTTGCCTGTACCATTTTCTGTGTGTCGGTCTGCGATAGGTTTTTACGCTGGTCCTTGTGGATAGCTCCGGAATCGTGGCTGAGCCCCGTGTCGCAAAGAACAAGACTTTCCTCAAGTTCCAGGATAGTTTCACGCTTCACGCGAAGCGGATGTACAATATTCTGCTCCATCTTGAATTCCATGAAATTAAACCCGCCAAATACTGTCGCATACTGGTCCTGCCAGCCACCAGCGATTCCAAGATAGAGACGTTCCGCCTGGAATGCCAATTCGGCCAATTCATGTTGGTCCCACTGATCCGAACGGAATTGATTGAAGCAGCCCAAAATTGCAGATGCCACCACGGCAGAGCCGCCAAGCCCGGATTTCATTGGATAGTCAGAGTTCAGATAAAGCTCAAAGCCGTAGTCAGGCCGAATGGTTTTCAAAACCGCTTGGACCAGGCCGAAATTGCCGCGCAACCTCAAAAAACTCACGAGATTTTCGGCCTCGGCAGTTTCACCCAGGTCGAGGGAAAATACAATCACCCGATTGTCCATGCGCCGCCGCAATGTAGCGTGTGTAAACAATGATATCGTCGAGTTGATCACTGCGCCGCCGCCTTTGGCAAAAAATGCCGTCAGGTCCGAACCTCCGCCGCCGAAGCTCACCCTGGCGGGCGACCGTGCGCGCGCATAGACGGGCAATTCGCGTTGCAAGGGCATGAATTCACGCGAAACGATATCCTCCAAGCGCCCGTCAGCATCAAGAATCGGAATGAAACGGATTTGCATATCGAGCCGCTTGAGGAGCAGTTCTCGGGACGACGTATTGCTGTCGTAAATGAAATCCACATTGTGACAAGAAGTTATGGCGTCACCGTCTTTGCCACCAGCCAGCAACCAGCGCCGGATGTCTCCATCCGTTGCTATTCCGATAACCTTCTTCAAGCTATTAATGACGAGAACAAATCCATGTGCGTTGTGTTCAATGGCATCCATTGCATCACGCACGGTTGCAGATTCAGGGATGCAAAACAGTTCAATATTCAAATTGCTTTGCACATACCCCCCTCAATCCATCTCTGGAATCGGACATAATCATCCGGGACGCCCATATCTATAAAGTTTGCATCTACTTTGACTGCGCTGAGTTGGCCATTCACAGCCAGCGACGTTAATATATCCGTTTCCAGCGAAAAAGCGCGGCCATCCCAATCGTGAAAGAGACCAGCATCCAGCTTGTACATTCCCGCATTGACATAACCTGGTCCAGAGCCTTCTGACTTCTCGACAAATTTGCCAATCCTTCCGCCATACAGTTCGACTCGTCCGTAACGTCTGGTATCCGCCATATTGACGACACATATGCTGGCTCCGCAGCTTTTGGTAAGCTCCAGTGGCCCGCGGTCCAGCCATGTATCAGCGTTCACAACCAAAAATTCACCAGCCAGATCACATCTCGAAACGGCGTTGGCAACAGCCCCGCCTGTGCCTAGCGGAACATCTTCAACGACGACCTTGGTGCTGCAACCGTCAAGCAAGCCTGTATCCCGCAATTCCTCCAGAAAAGTGATGATAAGGCCCGCTTTGTGGTGGAGCAGAAAAATGAAATCTCGAAGTCCCTGAGCCTTCCATAACATGATCATATGGAAAAGGTGCGGCTTGCCCGCAACTGGAGCAAGTGGCTTTGGAACATCCTTCACAACAGCACTTATTCGAGAACCAAAACCACCGGCCAGCACGAGCATTGGCATAAAAATCAACGGCTTGCTGCTACTCATGTTTGGCTTGCTTCTCGTTTGCACGTCGCTCAGTGTATTTCGGGAGGTGTTTATCCCAATATGACGGGTAATGCTAGGGCGCAATCTTCAATTTTCTCCTCACTCATACCACGATCATGTCCCGTGTCGTGATGTAGCTTCTGACTTCCACGGTGTCTCTGGTTTTGGCCGGATGGGATATCAGCGTGCGATTGCTGGCATGCTGATGATGGGATCATCGCTCATTTGCACGATTGTTTCCAGTGTCATGTAACGGGATCTCTGCACGGCCCATTCATCGTTCTGTTCGAGCAGCAAAGCGGCCCTGAGTCTGCCGAAGGGCGAGGCGCACGATGGCCTCGTCGTTCGGGAAGATGCCGACAACCTCGGTTCGCCGCTTGATCTCGCCGTTCAGCCTTTCGATTGGGTTGGTCGAATGCAGCTGGGTCCAGTGCTGTTTTGGAAAGGTCATGTAGGCCAGCACATCGTGTTCGGCATCGTCCATGAGATGGGCGAGTTTTGGCACTTTCGGCCTGATCTGGTCGGCCCACACTGCGCCACTGGCTGCTGGCAGCCTCCGGCGTCTCCTGGGCAAAGGCCGTGGCAATGAAGGCTGCGACGACACGCCGCCCGCTCTTGCCCGCATGCGCCAGGGCATTTCTTATGAAGTGAACCCGGCAACGCTGCCATGTCGCATTGAGCACCTTGGAAACGGCTGCCTTGATCCCTTCATGCGCATCTGAGACGACAAGCTTGACGCCGCGCAGGCCCCGCCGTGTCAGCTTGCGCAGGAACTCGGTCCAGATCGGCTCGGCCTCCGAAGTGCCGACCTCCAGGCCCAGCACTTCCCGGCGTCCGTCACTATTGACGCCGACCGCAATGATGACTGGAACCGAGACAATGTGCCCACCACGCCGGACTTTGAGATAGGTGGCATCAATCCGGAGATAGGGCCATTCGCCCTCAATGGGTCGCTCAAGAAAGGCCTTCACCTTGACATCGATCTCTTCGCACAGGCGTGAGACCTGGCTCTTGGAAATGCCGCTCATGCCCATGGCCTTGACCAGATCATCGACCGAGCGGGTCGATATGCCCTGGATATAGGCCTCCTGAATGACTGCAGTCAGCGCCTTCCCGGCCATCCGGCGCGGCTCCAGAAAGCTCGGGAAATAGCTGCCGGTGCGCAGCCTTGGAATACGCAGCTCCACTGTTCCGGCCTGCGTCTCCCAGTCCCGGGCGCGATAGCCATTCCTCTGGGCCAGCCTGTCCGGGCTCTTCTCGCCATGGGCCGCCCCCGTGGCTGTGCCCACTTCCAGCTCCATCAGGCGCTGGGCGGCAAAACCGATCATCTCGCGCAACAAATCGCTATCGGCACTCTTTTCAACAAGCGAACGCAGGTTCATCATATCATTGGTCATTGGTGGTCTCCTTCAGGTTGGTCTTTGAACAACCCGACCATAAAGGAAAACACCGGTGGCCGCCCGCAAAGCCGACCACCCGCTACAGCGCTATCAAAATCGCGCGGGCGTCCGGCCTTGCTATCGCGGAGCTACATCACGGATGGGGACATGACCTGGATTATCCATCGAATGTTGATCGCCGAGCGTTGGAACAGCGCGTGCATACACTTGCCGTTTTAGAAGAGGATGCCCGCTTTTCGATAACCACTATAGTTAAATTTTTCGGCAAGCCAGAATTTGCCGTAGGACGCGCAGGTTGAATTTACACAGCTGATTATGTACGGCCACTACAACTTGCCCTTCCAGTTCTCAGGCGTTTTTTTCTCATTGACCTTGCTCCCAGGTTTTATCCAGTTTTGAGTTCGTTTCCGGCGTTTGATGTGGCGGGCTTTGGTGCGGAGTTATCCACGCTGCGCAGCGCCAAAGCCCGGCGCGTTGCGAAGGTGTTGGCAAATTCGCTGGGCGTCATCCAGCCAAGCTGAGAATGCGGTCGGTCCTTGTTCGAGTCTGCTCTCCATTTGCTGAGCGTCGTTCGGGCGTGGTTCAGGGATGAGAACAGGGTTTCGTTGAGCAGTTCATCCCTCAAGCGGCCATTGAAGCTCTCGATGAAGCCGTTTTGCATGGGTTTACCTGGAGCAATATAGTGCCATTCGACATGCGCCCGGTCGGCCCATGCCAGAATGGGATTGCTGGTGAACTCGCTCCCATTGTCGCTGACAATCATGCGTGGCTTGCCTCGCTCGGTAACAAGGCGTTCCAGCTCACGTGCAACCCGAGTACCCGAGAGAGACGTATCGGCGACAAGTGCCAGGTTCTCGCGCGTGCAATCGTCAACGATGGTCAGTATTCGGAACCGCCTACCATCGGTGAACTGGTCCGAGACAAAGTCCAGGGACCATCTTTCATTGGGCTGGATGGGAACCAGCATGGGGCCCGGGTCCCGATGGCCCTTTTGCGCCCGCCACGCTTGCGCACGGTCAGCCTTTCTTCCCGGTATAGCCGGTAGAGCTTCTTGTGATTGACGGGGTAATCCCCTCGCGCCTGAGCAACACGTGAAGCCGACGATAGCCGAACCTGCGAAGTTCACGGTTCTCCCGCTCAAGAGCCTTCAGCTTCCCGGCGACATCAGAGGGAACTCCAGCCCTGGTCCCGCCATCCACTTCCGACTTCTTGACCCATTCATTCAACGAATGCGCCGAGCAGCCGATCTTGCCTGCTATCGATGAAACAGCCGCCCAGCGGGACGGATGTTCGCTCTCCTGATCCAGAACCAGCCGCACCGCGGGCACGGACTTCCGGTGAAAATGTGTTCGTTGTTTTGTTCGTCATGGCTCCACTTTCTCACGAGTTGGAGCCTCCGGCAAACCCGGGGCGGTTCACAACATTGTCCAGCATCGCATCGGCAAGCATCCGTTTCAGCTTTGCGTTTTCATCTTCAAGCGCTTTCAGACGCTTGGCCTCGGAAACCTCCATGCCTCCATATTTGGCTTTCCATTTGTAAATACTGGCATCACTGAAACCATGTTTGCGGCACAGATCCAAAACAGGAATTCCGGTTTCGTGTTCCTTCAATATCCCGATGATCTGTTCTTCCGTGAAGCGGCTTCGTTTCATGTTCTGGTCCTCTCGTTGGGCCAAAACGAACTTCAATATGGATTAGTTCAATGGGGCAAGGTCAATGACTGCCTACGAAAAACGCATAAACGAACTTGAGTCGCAAAAGGCGTTGCTCGCTGAAAAAGTAGCGTCTTGCGGCAGGCCAGTTGCGAGTTTTGGCGAAACTTATCGAACCGCTTTTGATTTTCTCGCAAACCCTTGGAAACTATGGAGGTCTGATAAACTCGAAGACCGTCGTGCGGTGCTAAAACTGGTCTTTGCGGAAAGATTGCCTTATGTGCGTAATGAGGGTTATCGAACCGCCAAAATATCTATTCCATTCAAGATGATAGGAGGAGCGGAAATGTCAAAAAATGATATGGTGCCCTATGCCGGAATCGAACCAGCACTCCTCTCGGAACCTGATTTTGAGTCAGGCGCGTCTACCAATTCCGCCAATAGGGCACTTGCCTGTTTGGTAAATACAGGTGTGGCGAACTATACGAAGACGCCCTGTCCGGTCAACCTTGAATTTTTGCAATTTACCAAAATCGAAAAGAAATCCCGAAAAGAGGAAGTCTCCATGCCGGGCAGATTTACTTGGTGCCGGTTCCCGCTTATGGAAGAGCGGGAGGTTAACCGGAGAGACGACCCATGCTGCGCCGCCTTTATGATTGGACCCTTTCGCTTGCCGCCCGCAAATCTGCCGAGGCCTGGCTTGCGATCATTGCTTTTGTGGAAAGCTCGGTTTTCCTGGTTCCCGCCGATGTGCTGTTCCTGCCCATGATTATCGCGCGGCCGGAGCGGGCCTGGCGCTATGCCTTCGTTGCCACCGCAGCGTCGGTTCTGGGCGGTATTGCCGGCTGGTTTCTGGGTCATTATGCCTTTGACCTTCTGGCAAGGCCCGTGCTCGAATTTTACGGCAAGCTGGAGACATTCGAGCAGTTGCGGCATTCGGTCGGGTATGAATCGCTTGTTGTCCTTTTGATCACGTCCGGACTTTCGCATCTGCCACCGATCAAGGTTGTGACCATTCTGGCCGGAGCGATCAATATCAATCTCGGACTGTTCATCGTCACCGCCATCGTTGCCCGCGGAGCACGGTTCTTTTTCCTCGCCTGGCTGTTGCGCAAATATGGCGAACCTATCCGTGACTTTATTGAAAAGCGCCTGGGCCTGATTGCCGGGGTCGGTGCCGCCGTTCTGATCGTGCTGTATTTTGGCCTCAAATACCTGATGTAAAACCGTCGTCCCTGTATCAATCGGTAAACCCATGTCCGGAATCCAAGAAATACGTCTTTCCGCTTTCCTTCTCAGTGCGGGAATGGGTGTGACAATCCTGACAGCACTCGGATTCGAGCATATCGGCGGCTATATTCCCTGTGCGCTCTGCCTTTTGCAGCGTGATCCCTATTATTACGGGATACCGGTTGCCCTTTCGGCACTGGCTGCCAGCCTTGTCAGGGTGCCGCCTGTCGTGGTGAAGGTGCTGCTGATTGTGGCAGGCATCATGATGCTTTCCGGTGCCGGCATGGGTGTCTATCATTCCGGTGTCGAATGGGCCTTGTGGGAAGGCCCGGCCACCTGCTCGACATCTGTCAGTGCCGTGACGCAGGATGCGACGAAGCTTCTTGGCGATCTCAACCACATCAAGGGACCATCCTGCTCCGAAGCAAGCCTGAGGGTGCTGGGCCTGTCTTTTGCCGGCTGGAACGTGCTGGCAAGCCTCGGCCTTGCAGCCATTGCCTTTTATGGTGCCAGCCGCAAGGCAAAAGCCTGATTGCGCCACCCCGGCACAAAGGGTGATGCCTGCTATGGCTGGAGTTCGCTGTCCCAGTAGAGATAGTCCATCCAGCTTTCATGGAGATAATTGGGCGGAAAAAGCCGCCCATTATTGTGCAGATCCTGCACAGTCGGGTGATAGGGCTTCTGGTGCGGGAACATGCCTGCCAGACGCGGCAGCTTGCTGCCCTTGCGCAGATTGCAGGGCGAGCAGGCCGCAACAACGTTTTCCCATGTCGTCTGTCCGCCATGGGCGCGCGGGATCACATGATCGAAGGTCAGATCCTCCTTTGCACCGCAATACTGGCATTCAAACCTGTCGCGCAGGAACACATTGAACCGGGTAAACGCCGGGTGACGCGAGGGCTGGACATAATTTTTCAGGCAGACAACGCTCGGCAGACGCATCGAAAAGCTGGGAGAGGAAACCTCGTGTTCATATTCAGCGATGATATTCACACGGTCAAGAAACACGGCCTTGATCGCGTCCTGCCAGGACCACAACGACAAGGGATAATAACTCAACGGCCTGTAGTCAGCATTCAATACGAGTGCCGGCAGGCTCTGTGGCGAAACTGCTATCGTCAAGTGTTCCTCCTGATCGATTCTGCATTTGTTATACTAGTCGTGATTTGTCAGTATTGTGAAGCCCTTGCGGGAAAACAGACAAATTTCGTCACTTTTATGCAACAGGTAGCATGGGGCGGCGCATTTCCTGCGCATAGTAACTCCAGAACAGACGCGCAGCTACCGAACGCCATGGCTGCCATGATTGCGCGATGGCAAACAGGGCTCCGGGTGATGGCCTGTCCGGAAGGGTAAAGGCGTGGGCAACGGCATTTTGCAGTGCAATGTCGCCCGAGGGGAAAATATCCGGGTGGCCGGCCGAAAACATCAGATAGATTTCGGCTGTCCAGGGTCCAATGCCCCGGATCGCGGTCAGTGCCTCAATCGCCTCCCTGTCGTTCATGGTCACGATTTCCGCCAGATCCAGATCCCCTGCGATCACGGCGCGCGCCAGTGCCTGCAGGGTTGAAATCTTGGCTCGTGACAGACCAATGGCGGAAAGCGTTTCGCCCGGCAGGTCCAGCACCCGGCCTGGCTGCATCTGGCCCGTTGCTGCTGCCAGGCGTTGCCAGATGGCACTGGCACTGGCGCGCGATACCATTTGCGAGACGATGATACTGGCAAGACTTTCAAAGCCCGGCTTCTGCAGGCGCAGGGGAACAGGCCCCGAGCGCCTGATTACGGCAACAAGGCGCGTATCGGCACGCGCGAGATATTCCAGACCCAGCCGGATGTCGGCTTCAGCCCTTATGGTGTGTTTTTTCATGCAGCGGCCCGCTTGGCAGACAGTGCCAAGTCTGGCAACATCCAAGCATGAAACCGGTATCAGGTCAAAAAGCTGTCTTCCGCTTTGCGCCCAGCCCGAACGGGCCGCTGCATCTTGGACATGCGCTGTCGGCCCTGCTCAATCATGATCTGGCAAGCGCAAGTGACGGTTATCTGGTGCTGCGTATGGAAAATATGGATCCGGCCCGTTGCAAGCCGGAATTCGAGCGCATGATCGAAGCGGATCTTGCCCGGCTCGATATCACATGGGAGCGGCCGGTTCGCCGTCAATCAGAGCATACGGGTTATTACCGGAATGCGCTGGAGCACCTGATTGCGCGGGATCTGGTCTATCCCGCTTTCATGACACGCGGGGAAATCCGCGCCCATGTCGAGGATGCGCAGCGGCATGGAACAGACTGGCCGTGCGATCCGGATGGATCACCGCATTATCCGCCCTTTGACCGCAGTCGCAGCACCGGCGACCGTGAGGACAGGATCAGGGCGGGGATGAAACACAGCTGGCGTTTGAATATGGGCAAGGCGCTGGCGCAGTTGCACCGGCCATTGACGTTTCAGGAAACGGGCCATGCGCATTGCGGAATCGTTCCGGCAGATCCGGCGCAGTGGGGCGATGTCGTCCTGTGGCGGGTCGATGCACCTGCAAGTTACCATCTGTGTGTGACACTGGATGATGCCTTGCAGGGCGTGACCCATATTGTGCGGGGACTGGATCTTTTTGCTTCCACTGCCGTGCATCGCCTGTTGCAGGAACTGCTGGGCCTGCCCGAACCTGTTTACCACCATCACCGGTTGATCTTCGGGCCAGACGGGCGCAAGCTCTCCAAAAGTCTCAGGGACCAGAGTCTTGCCGATTTTTTCCGCCGCGGCCTTTCAGTGCAGCAGATCCGCAGCCTTGTCGGGCTTGGCGGAAACCTGCAGTCCGAGACGTCGTGCCAGCATGTGGCGTATCCGGTATTTCATCAGGGCCGCGTTGATTTCCGCGCCGATGACGAAGATGGCGCCAACGATATACAGAAAAACCAGGGCGATCATGATCGATGCCAGCCCTGCATAGGTGGCGGCATAGTTGGCAAAGGTTGAAAGATAGGAGGTAAAGGCCCAGGCACCGCCAAACCAGCACAGCAATGTCAAAACAATGCCCGGCAGGACATCCAGAACGGCGCGTTTGCCGGCGGGCAGCCACAGATGGGCTACCAGCAGGCCTGCTACAAGAATAGCGACACCGGCATAAATACGCCAGTTGTCAATGAGGGACAGGAGTCCGGCCATCCAGGGCAGCCACTCCCATGTAAAGCGGGCAGCAAGAGGCAAGGCTACAAATACAATGCTGACAGCCACAAGGACAAGAACAGCGATCAGCACATAAAACAGGCTGAAAAGCCTTGTAATATACCAGGCGCGTGTTTCGGGTGTGCGGTAAGCACGATTGAGTGAAACGCGCAAAGCCTCGACACCGTTTGAAGCGAAGTATGCGGCCGCCAGCACGGAAATGGTCAGGAGACCCCCACGGGGGATGGTGAGAACCTGAATGACTTCATTGGAGATCGGTTTGGCAATGACATCCGGGATCGTATCGAAAATCAGGTGTACGGCGGTCTGGGAAAACTGGTCTGCTCCCAGAAAACCGGCCAGCGCGGTTCCGAAAATCAAAAATGGAAACAGGGCCAGAAGCGAAGACAATGCAATATGGCTGGCCATGGCCCAGCCGTCATCATCGGTGAAATGATAGAGGGCGTCGTATAGAACCCTGTAGGCGATTTTCAGCGAGGTCGTCATGGCTCTCCGTTTTCCGGTCCCAGGTTTCTTGTCATAACTGCGCGAATATGGGAATGCATTGGCGACTTGTACAGGAATGATTGCAATGAAACAGGCGAAAACCATTTTAATTACCGGATGTTCGAGCGGAATCGGGGCCTATTGTGCCCGTACCCTGAAGGCCGATGGCTGGCGGGTATTTGCAACTGTACGAAAGCCTGAGGATATGGACAGCCTGACACAGGACGGAGTTGAAGCGCTTCATCTCGATTATACCGATCAGACCTCGATAGACCGGACTGTGGCGGAGGTGTTGTCACGGACCGATGGCAGGCTGGATGCGCTGTTCAACAATGGTGCCTATGGACAGGCCGGGGCTGTGGAAGATCTTCCGACTGCGGCCTTGCGGGCGCAGTTTGAAACCAATGTTTTTGGCTGGCATGAACTCACACGTCAGATGATTCCGGTCATGCGCCGGCAGGGATATGGCCGCATTGTCAATTGCTCGTCCATTCTGGGTATTGTGCCCTATCGCTGGCGCGGAGCCTATACTGCGTCCAAATTTGCCCTTGAGGGCCTGACCCTGACCCTGCGCATGGAACTGACAGGAACAGGCATTGAAGTGAGCCTGATTGAGCCGGGGCCGATTACCTCGCGGTTCGTTGCCAATTGCATCCCGCATATTGAAAAAAACATCGCTATGGACCATTCACCGCATGCCCGGGAATATCAGCGGCAGATGCGGCGGTTGCGGGGTGAAAGTGCGCCTGCAAAAGGCAAGCTGGAACCGGATGCGGTTTACAAGGTTCTGGTCAAGGCCCTGCGGGACCGCAAGCCGCGACCGCACTATATTGTCACCACACCGGCAAAGCAGGGTGCGCTCTTGAAAAAAATCCTGCCAGCGTCACTTTTCTATTCTATCATGGCCAAGATGGGCTAAGCTCCGTCTTTATGGAAATCTGGATTTATCATGGGAACTTTCACGTCTATTCTGGCGATTGCTGCTATGGCCGCTGTTGCAATGGTGCTGGTTCGCGGCCTTTGGAACATGCTCAAGGGCGGCAGTGGCAACACGTCCAACAAGCTGATGCAGGCGCGTATCGTGTTGCAGGCCGTGGCCGTGGTATTGATCATGCTGACGCTGTGGATCACCGGCGGCGGGCGATAGGGATAAACCATGGTCAAGCTGAACAAGATTTACACCAGAACCGGTGATGACGGTTCCACCGGACTTGTTGCCGGGCCGCGGCGGTTCAAGGACGATTTGCGGATCGATGCCTATGGTACAGTGGACGAAACCAATGCCTTTGTGGGGCTGGTGCGCCTGCATACGCGGAACGATGCGCTTGTCGATGCCATGCTGATGCGGATCCAGAATGACCTTTTTGATCTGGGTGCCGATCTGGCAACACCTGATACCGGTGAGGCGCACGGTTATGAGCCTTTGCGGATGACGGAAGGCCAGGTTTTGCGCATTGAACAGGAGATTGACCTGTTGAATGCGGAACTGACGCCTCTCAATTCCTTTGTTCTGCCCGGGGGCAGTGCTGCCGGGGCTGCCCTGCACGCGGCAAGGACTGTTTCGCGCCGTGCCGAAAGACTGATGGTGGCCCTGTCGCGCTGCGAGGGCGAAACGGTTTCGGGTGCTGCCCTGCGTTATATCAACCGGGTTTCAGATTTGCTGTTTGTGGCCGGTCGCTATGTGAACGACAAGGGCAACACAGATGTGCTCTGGATTCCGGGAAAGAACCGCTAGGGCGTGTCGTCAGTTATAGATTGGAACGTGGTTTGAGGGAAAATGGTTCAGTTTCAGGAGCAAAATCGCAGGAAGGGCCTACCCCTTTCAAGATTTTGCGACGCCAAAATGGACCATTTTCACCAAATCCTCCGGACGCGGCGAATTTTGCCGCTGAATGTGTTAAAAATGCTCGTGATACATTGGGTATCACTTGCGCTTTTCGCCTGTTCAGCGACAAAATTCGTCTCGCGCCACGACCAATCTGTAACTGACGACACGCCCTAGAACCCGATGCTTTTCTATTCTGTTTCTTCATGCACCTGTCCGAAAGCCGGTTCCCACTTTCCGGGTGCATGGAGTATAAATACGAGGCGGGAGACAGCATGTTCATACCCCTGCACGATGCCAATGGCCTGAAATATATTGCCAGGCAATATGTTACCCTTGGCCTGATTGTTCTGAACTGTCTGGTCTGGCTGGTGACCGGCGTGGCGGGAAGCGATGTCTTTGCCAACCATGCCATTGCGGGTCTTGGTTTTATCCCGGCTGTTGCCTTCGGCAATGCATCACTTGATCCCGCGCTCTATCTGGTTGCGGAACCCTGGACGTTTGTTTCCTATGCATTCCTGCACAGTGATATGATGCATCTGGGTTCCAACATACTGTTTTTATGGGTGTTTGGTGACAATGTTGAAGATGCGCTCGGCCATGTGAAATATCTCCTGTTCTATCTTCTGTGCGCAGCAGCAGGCGCTTTGTTTCACGGTCTTCTGGATCCGCTTTCCCAAAGTCCGCTGATCGGGGCGTCCGGCGCGATATCCGGTGTCATTGCCGCCTATTTCCTTCTGCATCCCAGGGTGCGCGTCTGGGTTCTGGTGCTGTTTCGCATCCCGTTGCCGCTGCCAGCCTTCATTCCGCTGACATTGTGGATCGGTCAGCAATTTTATCTGCTGGTCATGGATTCCGGGAGCGGCGTTTCCTTTGCTGCCCATGTCGGCGGTATTCTGGCCGGCAGTTTTCTGGTGGTGGTTTTGCGTCGGCGCGGGGTGCCGTTGTTTGATCGCCAGATCGTGTCGCCCAAAGCGGCAGTTCACAAGAATACAGCTGATGCGACTTCGACCGTTCCTCCTGATGCGGCGACACATAAACGGATATCTCCATGGGGACGCGACGGACAATATTGACGCGCACGTAAAGGTAAGATATTTGTAGACAAAAGTGTGAGGTGGTGGGCGAAATGGCGCGTTGTAATTGCGATAAAAATACGTATCCATGTCGCCAATCGACAAACACAAGGTCGTTGAATGGCGCATTTTTGGCGGAAGCCTGCCAAAATTGAGCCAATGCGTGAAAAATGCGTCCAGACTGTTCAAGCATCCCGAAGGAAGAACCGATGAAAATTCTTGTAACTGTAAAACGGGTCGTTGATTACAACGTCAAGATCCGTGTCAAGACCGATGGTACGGGCGTGGAACTTGCCAATGTGAAAATGTCGATGAACCCTTTTGACGAAATTTCCGTTGAAGAAGCCCTGCGCCTGAAAGAGGCCGGCAAGGCGTCCGAAATCGTTGTTGTTTCTGTCGGGCCTGCCAAGGCTGAGGAAACCCTGCGTACCGCATTGGCCATGGGTGCGGACCGCGCCATTCTGGTGGAGACCGACGATCTGGTTGAGCCTCTGGCTGTTGCCAAGATCATCAGGGGTGTGGTTGCAGAAGAACAGCCTGGGCTGGTGATTGTCGGCAAACAGGCCATTGACGATGACAGCAACCAGACAGGCCAGATGCTGTCGGCACTGCTCGGCTGGGCCCAGGGTACATTTGCCTCCAAAGTTGAAATCGGTGATGGAAAGGCCATGGTAACGCGCGAGGTGGATGGCGGTCTCCAGACCATAGAGATCAAGCTGCCGGCGGTTGTGACGACAGACCTGCGCCTGAACGAGCCTCGCTATGCCTCGCTGCCCAATATCATGAAAGCCAAGAAAAAGCCGCTCGACAAGAAAACACCTGCCGATTTTGGTGTGTCGACAGAAACCCGCCTGACCATTTTGAAAACCGAAGAGCCCGGCGGACGCAAGGCCGGTGTGAAGGTCAAGACGGTTGCCGAGCTGGTTGAAAAGCTGAAAACCGAAGCCGGTATCCTTTAAAGGTTAGAACGGAGAGACAAGATGGCCATTCTTCTTTTGGCAGAACACGACAATTCAACCGTTTCCGACCAGACAGCAAAGGCTCTGACCGCTGCCTTGCAAATCGGATCCGATGTGCATGTACTGGTGGCAGGCAAGGGTGCAAAAGCTGCGGCTGACGATGCTGCAAGGCTTGCGGGCGTAACCAGGGTCTTGCTGGCTGACAGTGATGATCTTGCAAACCAGCTGGCAGAAAGCCTCGGCGCATTGATTGTTTCGATCGCCGGTTCCTATGACACGATCATTGCAGCGGCCACCTCGACCGGCAAGAATGTCATGCCGCGCGTTGCAGCACTTCTGGATGTCATGCAGATTTCAGAAATCACCGATGTGATTTCGGCGGATACATTCAAGCGTCCGATCTATGCCGGCAACGCGATCCAGACTGTGCAGTCAAGAGATGCAACCAGGGTGATCACGGTGCGTACGGCCTCGTTTGCCTCTGCCGGGACTGGCGGAACTGCAGCTGTCGAGACCGTTTCTGCTGCGGGCAATCCGGGCCTTTCAACCTTTGTAAAGGATGCCCTGTCCTCGTCTGACCGTCCTGAACTGACATCGGCCAGGATCATCATTTCCGGTGGTCGTGCGCTGGGTTCGTCGGAAAAGTTCAAGGATGTCATCCTTCCGGTTGCAGACAGGCTGGGGGCCGCTGTTGGCGCGTCGCGTGCCGCTGTGGATGCGGGCTATGCACCGAATGACTGGCAGGTCGGGCAGACCGGCAAGGTTGTGGCACCTGATCTGTATATCGCTGTAGGGATTTCAGGTGCCATCCAGCATCTGGCGGGGATGAAGGATTCCAAGATCATTGTTGCCATCAACAAGGATGAGGAAGCGCCGATTTTCCAGGTTGCCGATTATGGCCTGGTTGCCGACCTTTTCGAGGCCCTGCCGGAGCTGGAAAAGGCGCTTTGACAGACGTAAAAACCACATCCGCCGGAACCTTCGAGAAAAAGCTGGATAAAGCGGGTGTTTGCCAATAACAATCTCCCATGGGTTAAACTGGCCTGCGGGAGAAGGCTCCTGGAGAATGACACGGGTAAAATGGATGGGTCCGGTATGAGTGCGTCAATCACGTCTGTTGGAATTGTCGGTGCCGGACAGATGGGCTGCGGTATCGCCCAGGTCTCGGCTGCTGCCGGTTATAAAGTTCAGATTTATGATATGTCGGCGGAACGGGTCGAGGCCGGGCTTGCCACCATTACAGGCAATTTTGCCCGTCAGGTTTCCAACGGGAAAATGACGGATGAGGAACGCAAGGCCGCTTCCAGCCTGATTTCCGGTTCTGCCGATGTTCATGATCTGGCACCCATGGATCTGGTGATAGAAGCTGCGACTGAAGACGAGAGTGTCAAGCGCAAGATTTATGCGAAAATCTGTCCGGTTCTCAAGCCGGATGCGATGCTGGCCACCAATACATCGTCCTATTCCATCACCCGTCTGGCCTCTGCCACGGACCGTCCTGAAAAATTCATGGGCATTCATTTCATGAACCCGGTTCCTGTGATGAAGCTCGTAGAGCTGGTGCGCGGTATTGCTACCGGCGAGGAAACCTTCGCCCTTGCCAAGGCTTTTGCCACGTCCCTCGACAAGACGGTAACCGTTGCGGAGGATTTTCCGGCCTTTATTGTCAACCGTATCCTTTTGCCGATGATCAATGAGGCGATCTACACGCTTTACGAAGGTGTCGGTTCTGTCGAAGCTATTGATACGGCGATGAAACTGGGTGCAAACCACCCGATGGGGCCCCTGCAACTGGCGGATTTCATAGGGCTGGACACATGTCTGTCAATCATGCAGGTGCTGCACGATGGCCTGGCCGACAGCAAATATCGCCCATGCCCGCTTCTGGTCAAATATGTCGAGGCAGGCTGGCTTGGACGCAAGGCCGGTCGCGGATTTTACGATTACCGGGGCGCAACACCGGTACCCACCCGCTGATTTTCTGTTCACAGGATCCTGTTTATCAAAGCGCTGTCGCAGCTTTGACCAGCGCCAGGGCATCAGGACTGTTCCAGGCCGCCGGACCGTTCATGGACCCCAGCAGGCAACCGTTCTTGTCCAGCAGCAGGGTTACCGGCAGACCGAAGGCAAGCCCTTCTTTCTTGAGTGTGTTGAAGACACCCATGGAACCGTCGCGATAGATTCCGAGAGCATCGACACCGATTTCCTTCAGGAAAGCTTTCGGCTTGTCGTCGGTTCCCGTGTCAATGTTGATGGCGACCACTTCAAACCGGTCGCTTCCTGCTGATTGTTGAAGGCTGTTAAGGGCAGGCATTTCCTCCCGGCACGGAACGCACCATGTCGCCCAGAGATTGAGGAGTACGGCTTTCTCGCTGAAGGCCGTCAGATCCAGTGTCTTGCCTGTACCATCCTGAAAGGTGAGGCCGGAAATGGGGCGGGGATTGTCAGCCGGTGCCATCGCGGCAACCTGTCCCTTCAGGAAGGGTGTCAGTGCTGCAACACTGGTACGCGCCGCGCCACACCGGCTGTCTGCACTTGCAGTCTCCTGAACTGCGCCATTGCCAGACCCTGTCTCCTTCATGTAAACCGCAACCGTACCGGCGATCATGCCAGCAAGTGCTGCGATTGCCACCCATTTCATAGCGGGGAAGCCAAAAGGTTTTTTCTCGGTCATTTTATCTCCAGGATTCAAGACAGCCATGGCAGACGACACTTCAGACACAAAAACATCCAACCAGATGTGGGGTGGGCGGTTTGCCTCCGGTCCTGACGCCATCATGGAGGAGATAAACGCCTCGATCAGTTTCGACAAGAAACTTTATCGTGAGGATATTGAAGGCTCTGTTGCCCATGCCACCATGCTGGCGCATCAGGGCATCATTACGGATGAAGATCGCGGGCAGATTGTCGCAGGCCTTTCCTCGATCCGCGCGGAGATCGAATCCGGCCATTTTGAATTTTCCCGCAAGCTGGAAGATATTCACATGAATGTGGAATCGCGGCTGGCGGCACTGATCGGACCCGCTGCCGGACGGCTTCATACGGCCCGTTCGCGCAATGATCAGGTTGCGCTGGATTTCCGTCTGTGGGTCAAGAAAGAACTGCAGAAAACCGAAGGTCTTCTGACCGGACTGATCGCGGCATTTCTGGACCGGGCCGAGGAACATTCCGATACGGTGATGCCGGGGTTTACCCACCTCCAGACGGCCCAGCCTGTGACATTCGGCCACCATTGCATGGCCTATGTGGAAATGTTCGGACGTGACCGTTCGCGCGTTCGCCACGCCATCGAGCATCTTGATGAAAGCCCTATCGGGGCTGCGGCCCTTGCGGGCACGCCCTATCCGATCGACCGGCACATGACCGCGCGGTCACTGGGCTTTCGCGAGCCAACCCGCAATTCGATCGATACTGTTTCGGATCGCGATTTTGCGCTCGAATATCTCAGCCTTGCTGCCATCTGTGCAGTCCACCTGTCGCGGCTGGCGGAAGAAATTGTCATCTGGTCGACACCGCAATTTGGCTTCATCCGGCTTTCGGACGCCTTTTCCACCGGCTCGTCTATCATGCCGCAGAAGAAAAATCCGGACGCTGCCGAACTGGTGCGGGCAAAGACCGGACGGATCAATGGCTCGCTGATGGCCCTTCTGACCATCATGAAGGGTTTGCCGCTTGCCTATTCCAAGGATATGCAGGAAGACAAGGAGCAGGTTTTTGATGCTGCCGAAAGCTTGGAGCTTGCCCCTTGCTGCCATGACCGGCATGGTGCGGGACATGGCAATCAACAAGGCCCGCATGAAGGCGGCAGCCGGAACTGGCTATGCCACGGCGACCGACCTTGCCGACTGGCTGGTGCGCACCCTGGGCCTGCCGTTCCGCGACGCGCATCATGTCACGGGACGGGTTGTGGCGCTGGCTGAAAGCAAGGGCTGCGACCTTGCCGACCTTCCGCTTGAAGACCTGCAAAAAATCCATCCGGGCATTACCGACGCCGTCTACAATGTGGTGACAGTGGAGGCATCTGTTGCCAGCCGCACCAGCTTTGGCGGCACGGCACCTTCGGAAGTGCAAAAGCAGATTGCCTGGTGGCGTCAGCGCAACTGAGCCGGAAGCGGCGCTTGTACTGCCGCGTCAAGGCATTGCAAACCTGCAGAATCAGGCTGCACAAGCGGCATGTTATTCGCTATGACGGACATGAACGGAAAGACTTGAAAAGGATTATCATGCTGAAGATGATGAAATCACCGTTGCTGATTGTCGTCCTTGCCGGTGTTTTTGCCGGCGGATTGTCCGGATGCGGGCGCAAGGGTGATCTTGAGCCGCCAAGCCTTGCCATTTCCAAACCCGGTGCTGATGGCAAGACCAAAGAGGAACCCGTTGTCCAGGACAGGAAGTTCTTTCTTGATCCCCTTTTGTAACAGGTCATTCCCGTGAATCATTTTCAATATCAAGATGGCGTGCTCCACGCAGAAAACGTGTCGATCCCCGAAATTGCAAGCGTGGTCGGAACCCCGTTCTATGTCTATTCCACCGCTACGCTTGAGCGGCATTTCAACGTTTTTTCGAGAGCTTTTGCCGATGTGGATGCGCTGGTCTGCTATGCGATGAAGGCCAATTCCAATCAGGCGGTTCTCAAGACGCTTGCCCGGCTTGGTGCCGGTGTGGATGTTGTGTCGGAAGGCGAATTGCGCCGGGCGCTGAAAGCCGGCATTCCGGCATCAAAGATCCTGTTTTCCGGTGTGGGCAAGACGCCGCGGGAAATGGATCTGGCACTGGAGGCCGGCATCTACTGCTTCAATATTGAATCCGAACCGGAACTTGAAGTTCTGAATGCACGTGCGGTAAAAGCCGGCAAGGTGGCGCATGTGTCCTTCCGTATCAATCCGGATGTGGACGCCAGGACACATGCCAAGATTTCAACAGGCAAAAAGGAAAACAAGTTCGGCATTTCCTGGCAGCGGGCGCGGGCCGTCTATGCCCATGCCGCCAGCCTGCCCGGAATTCAGGTTTCCGGTATCGATATGCATATCGGCAGCCAGATTACGGAATTGCAGCCTTTTGAGGATGCCATCAGGCTGCTGAAAGAACTGGTTTTGGCGCTTCGGGAAGATGGTCACCAGATTGACCATTTCGATATTGGCGGGGTGTCTGGGTATCCCTTACCGGATGGACAATTCTCCACCGCCACTCCCCGATGCCTATGCCGAAGTTGTCAAGGAACAGCTAAAGGATCTGGGTTGCAAGATTGTCATGGAGCCGGGTCGCCTGATTGTTGGCAATGCCGGTATTCTGGTGACAGAGGTCATCTATGTCAAGGATGGCGGCGAGAAGACCTTTGTGATTGTCGATGCAGCGATGAATGATCTTATCCGCCCGACCCTCTATGAAGCCTGGCATGAAATTCAGCCGGTGACGATTTCGGCAGCCAATGCACCGCGAATCAAGGCGGATGTGGTTGGCCCGGTCTGTGAAACCGGGGATTATCTGGCGCTGGATCGTGAAATGTCGATGCCGAAGGCCGGTGATCTTTTGTCGGTTGGATCGGCAGGTGCCTATGGTGCTGTGCAGGCCGGAACCTACAATACCCGTGCCCTGATCCCGGAAGTGCTTGTAAATGGACGGGAATTTCATGTAATCCGGCCCCGCAGGAGTCTGGATGAGCTGATCGGGCTCGATTCTGTTCCCGCCTGGCTGGATTGATCGTCACGGAAAAGTGCATTTTCAGGACGGGAGCTGCACCTCTGCCCTCGCCTTCGCCACAAAGAATGCTATCTTGTTTCCCCCATGAACGGAACAAAGGCAGGAACAGGCATGCAGGAGACAGGTGCTGACAATGCCAATCGTGCGTCCAGGCTTGTGCGGCGCATTATTGTCGGGCGACGGCTGACACAGGTTGTGTTGCTGGTTGAGTCGGCCCTGCCTTTGCTGATGCCGGTTCTGGGGATTGTGTGCCTGTTTCTGTCCGCCTCGTGGTTTGGACTGTTCCGGGCCGTTCCGGATGGATTGCGGCCCGGTATCCTGGCCGGTTTTGCGATTTTGCTTGTCTGGTCCCTGTTACGTCTGCGCCGCTTGCGTTGGCCGGATATTGCGCATGCCGATCAGCATCTTGAACGGGTCAACCGTCTTCCCCATCAGGCTATTGCCGTTCTGGATGACCATCCGGCTTTGACAACACCGGTTGCGGACGCTCTGTGGAAAGCCCACCGGCAGCGCATGGCAGCGCGGATCACATCGCTGGATGTCGGCTTTCCGGGACCGGATATTGCACGTCACGATCCCTATGCCCTGCGGTCTGTCCCCGTTGTTCTGGTGCTGATTGCGTTTGCGTTTTCCTATTCGGGCAAGGCCGGTTCACTGGGCGATGCTTTCGTGGTGCAAAAAACGGTCAATACCAATCCCTCATTGCGTGTTGATGCGTGGGTCACGCCGCCTGCCTATACCGGAAAACCGCCGGTCTATCTGACCGGGCAAAACAGCCAGGATCTGCACAATATTGACGTTGCGCAATTTTCGCAGCTGACGGTGCGCATTTCAGGCGCTTCCGCGTCTGATGCTGTTGTTTTCACACCCAAAGGTGCAAGCCAAAGCATAACCCTCAAGCCTGAAATCCTGCCGCCTGCGCAGGCAGACACTGCGCAACAGGCGGCATCGCTGACGCATCTGATGGATTTGCAGGGTGATGGCACTTTGCGTGTCAACGGGCAAAGCTGGACATTCGTGGTCACACCGGACGCCCCGCCGGCCATTTCTTTTGACGGCGACCCGCGCGGCACAGCCAATGGTTCGCTGGAGATCGGGTTCAAGGGCGGGGATGATTATGGCATCCAGTCCGCCAGGGCCGAGATTGTGCCTGTTGAAAAGGGAAACCCGGAATTCTCCCTGTTTCCCTTGCCGGAATTCCGCCTGGATCTGCCACACCGCACGGGACGCGATGTCAAAGGTCTGACCAGCCGCAATATCAGCGAACATCCCTTGTCGGGAAAGCCTGTTCAGATTACGCTGGTGGCCACAGACGGGGCCGGTCAGACGGGCAGAAGCGAGACCCGGACCATGATCCTGCCATCAAAGCCTTTTCAGGAGCCTTTGGCGGCGGCCGTTGTGGAGCAAAGACAGGTGTTTTCTCTGGATGTTCGCCAGATCCCCCGGGCGCTGGAACTGTCAAAAGCGCTGATGATCCGTCCCGATGAAACCATTCCCGATGTTACCCGGTTCCTGCTTCTGCAATCCGCACAGTCGCGCCTTGCCCTTTCGCGGGATGAGGCGCAGCTCAAAGATACGGCCCGGTATTTCTGGGAGGTGGCGCTGGCACTGGAAGACGGTGATGTTTCGCTGGCGGAAAAGAACCTGCGCGATGCACAGCAGTCACTGGCAGATGCGCTGGAGCGCAATGCATCGGATGCCGAAATCCGGAAGCTGATGGAAGATCTCCGCAAGGCGATGGATGCTTATATGCAGGCCCTGGCCAAGCAGATGCAAAATGATCCGAATGCCAAAAATCCATCCGCTTCGGCGCAAAATATGCTGCGGGAAGAAGATTTGAACAAGATGCTGGACCAGATTGAAAATCTTGCCAGGTCCGGTGCACGTGAAGAAGCCGGCAAGATGCTGTCCGACCTGCAACGCATGATGAACAATCTGCAGACAACCAGGCGGCAACCGCCCGGGGAGCAGCAGGATGGCCGTGTCAACAAGCAGATGGAGGCCCTTGGAAAGCTGCTGCAGGACCAGCAGAAGCTGATGGACCAGACTTACGGGCTGCAAAGGGCGCTGGAAGACCGGATGCAGATGGGTGATCCTGAACCGGGAGAAGATGGTGCCCTGATGGACCCGGATGTGCCGCCCGGCGATGAACAGGGTGAGGCCGCCAAGCCGTCGGAACAGCAACAACAGCTTGAGCAGATGACACAGGAACAGCTGGAACAGGCCCTGAAAGACCTGAAAGCCCGGCAGGACGGGCTCAGGAAAGATCTGGACGCCCTGATGCAAGGGCTGAAAGAACTGGGTGCAAAGCCCGGAAAAGGCTTTGGAGACGCAGGCAAGGAAATGAACGGTGCTTCGGGTGCCCTTGGCAACGGCCAGGGTAATGCCGCCGTCGAAGGGCAGGGAAAGGCCTTGCAGGCGCTGCGCGATGGCGCCATGGATCTGATGAAACAGAACGGACAGGGGCAAGGTCAGGGTCAGGGTCAGGCGGGCAATGCGCCGGGAGATCGTGATCCGCTGGGACGTTCCCGTCAGCAGACCGGCTCCGCTTCTTCGGAAGACGTCAAGGTGCCGGATGAAATCGATATCCAGAAGGCGCGTGAAATTCTTGAAACGATCCGCAAGAAGCTCGGAACCAGCCTGTCACCCGAACAGGAACGCCAATATCTGGAACGGCTTCTGGATATGAAGTGATGGTTCAGGCCGCCAGAGCCTGGGCCACGGCCTGACGAATATCCGGCAGGGTGAAGGGCTTGGAAACCACATCAACGATCTTTTCCATCAGATCATCTGCGCGTTCACGCTGTTCGGCAAAGCCGGTCATCAGCAGTATTTTCAGATCCGGAAAGACAGCAGATGCCTTGTGGGCAAGGGCAATGCCATCCATGACCGGCATTCTGATGTCGGACAGCAAAAGATCGTAATTGCCAGCATGCAGCATGTCGAGACCTTCAGCGCCGTCGGCGGCCTCCGCCGTCTCATGGCCATCGAGCTGCAATGCGCGTGCGACGAAGGAGCGAAGGGAATCCTCGTCTTCCGTAATCAAAATTTTTGCCATATCCATCTGTCCTTGGTTGAAACATTTTGTTCCATACCTGACCAGAGTTAGATTGTGATTCGGTAAAGGCCCAAGGTTAACGAAATGTCACGCGCTGCCTGTGACCACGCCGACAAATGGCAATTCACGAAATGCATAGGCCACGTCCATGCCATAACCGACCACGAAGTAGTCAGGGCATTCAAAGCCCACGTAATCTGCTTCCAGCTTTTCCTCGCGCCTGACACTCTTGTCCAGCAGGACCGCAATCGTAACATTGGCGGCACCGCGCTCGTACATCAGTTCCCTGGCAAAGCGCAGGGTACGACCGGATTCCAGAATGTCATCAATCAGCAGGATGTCGCGCCCGGACACATCGCTGTCGATGTCCTTTACGATGCGCACACCCCGGGAAACCGTGCCTGCGCCATAGCTGGACAGGGTTATGAATTCCACTTCCGGTGCAAGGCCCGTGGTGTGGAGGGCGCGAATGAGATCGGCTGCAAAAATGAACGAGCCCTTGAGAATGGCAATGACCAGAAGATCCTGCGTCGGACCACCGGAAATTTGCCGGGCCATTTCCATGTTGCGGGCCGCAATCTGTTCCGGCGTGAACAGCGGTTCAATGTTTTTTCCACGCACGACAGGCATAGGGCAAGGCTCCGGTTTGCTTTAACTCTTTATGCGCGTCACAATCTTTCAGATTTGTTTGCCACGCTTCAGTCCTTGTTTATGAGCATGTCGTTATCGCAAAACCGCTGCACAGTTTTGCGTGACACATCCCAAGTCATAGGCGCTTCCGGCAAATGCTGTCAACTGCGGCCAGCCTGTGCAAAGTCAACGGTCAGTTTGGGAAGCTTGCCGCCTGCATGGCGAAACTGGCCTTCAAAGAAGGCAGATTGTCCCGGTGCGAGTGATTTTACCGGCGGTTCCATTGTGAGAGAATTTCCGCCGGCTGTTCCATCTGCCATTGTAATCGTCAGATCGGGAACAGGTGTGTTTGCTTGTGTACGGTTGGTAATCTCGCCTGACAGCATGAGCATGGGCAGGCCGTTCCTGACCTTGAGGCTGAGATCGACATGTTCGATCACCAGCGGCCCGCCAGACGGGGCTGCAAGCGCTGTCCCTGTTGCCGACTGGCTCAATATCTGTATGGCAATGAAGACACACGCAAAAATACCGAAAGTGAGGGCAGCAAAGGAACGGCCGGAGACGCTCTGTAACAGACCTTCCATGCGACGGACCGAGCGGACAAGCACATATGCCATACGCGGGAGCGAAGAGAGGTGTTTTGGCTGTCCGCTGCTGCGATTGTCATTGAATGTCGGGTAGCGCCGGTGATCGGCGTTGCCGGATACGATTTCAAATTCAGCATCGACGACTTCGGGTGAAAATGCAGGTTTCAGCGGCTGCCTCAACCTTTCGCCCTGTTCCGGTGGCAGCACATCCATCAAGCGCATGCTTTGTTTTGCGGAACGAAAATGGTGCATTCTGTGACCCTTCTGCTGCCGAGCAGCCCGTCTATTCTTTCGGTCGGGTTTGTCCTTTCGGGAAAACCGGGGCCTATATTTCGCTGACAAACTCCAGGAATGCCGACCGATTACAGACTGAAACGGCACTGGCAAGCGGCGCCAACTGCACTACCTCTACTCCAGGACTTCAAAAATCGTGCTGGACTCTTGAAACTCTCCGGGTGCGAACGTAAACAATAGTGGTTAATATTTTGAAAATCAGGCTTACAAACCATGGGTTTTGCCCCATTGTTACCCTCGGCTGAACCGTGACTGCCAACGCAGTGCATCCTGAAACCCAATACGGACTGTCCCTGTGATCCACTTTGAAAATGTCGGGCTTCGTTACGGGATGGGACCGGAAATCCTGCGGGATCTGAGTTTTGAGATTCCGCGCAAGTCCTTCCAGTTTCTCACAGGGCCGTCTGGTGCCGGCAAAACCACATTATTGCGGCTGCTGTTCATGTCGCTGCAGCCGACGCGCGGGTTGATCCGCATGTTTGACCGGGACATTTCCGGTATTCCGCGCCGGGAACTGCCCATGCTGCGCCGGCGGATCGGCATTGTGTTTCAGGACTTCCGGTTGCTGGATCACCTGACCACCTACGAGAATGTGGCATTGCCGCTGCGGGTGCGTGGCAAGGAAGAGACTGCCTACAGGTCGGATGTTATCGAGCTTTTGAAGTGGGTGGGCCTTGGCGAGCGCATCAATGTTCTGCCTCCGGTTTTGTCCGGCGGGGAAAAACAACGTGCAGCGATTGCCCGTGCGCTGATTGACCAGCCGGAAATTCTTTTGGCTGACGAACCCACCGGCAATGTTGATTCTCCCATGGCGCGCCGTCTGCTCAATCTGTTTCTGGAGCTCAACCGGCAGGGAACCGCCGTGGTCATCGCCACGCATGATCTGTCGCTGATGGATCAGGTTGAGGCCAGACGGATGATTCTGACGGAAGGGCGGCTTGATATCTATGAGTGATCGCAAGGCAAAACAGGCCGCCGCCGCGCCACAGCAGCCACGTAGAACGGAAATGCGGGTGCGGGCCACTGGGTCGATCGTGCCGTCGCAGAATGTTCAGGGCAATGCGCTGATGCTGGTGATTGCCATCATGGCTTTCCTTGCCTGCGTGACACTCGGGGCTGTCAGCATGGTGCGCGCAACGGCGGAAAGCTGGCAAAGCCAGATTTCCCGTGAGATCACGATCCAGATCAAGCCGGATGACGGGCTGGACATGGACAAGGCGCTGGCCGATGCACGCGACCTTGCCATGACCTTTGTCGGAACCACCAGCAGCCAGATCATGGACAGGCAGGCCACGGCCAGATTGCTGGAGCCATGGCTTGGCGAAGGCCTCAATATTGATGAACTGCCTGTTCCCCGCCTGATTATCATCACGATTGACGAGAACAATCCGCCGGATTTTGCCGCCATGCGCGACGTCCTGTCGAAAAATATTCCGCAGGCCTTTCTGGATGACCACCGCACCTGGGTTGACCGGCTTGTGTCCATGGCACGCACAACAGTGATGATTGGTACCGGAATTCTGGTTCTGGTGTTTACAGCCATGGTCCTGACGGTGATTTTTGCAACACGCGGTGCTTTGTCCGGCAACCGGTATATTGTGGAGGTTTTGCATTTTGTCGGTGCCGAAAGCACATTTGTTGCCAGTGAATTTCAGAAGCATTTCCTGAAAATCAGCCTGAAAGGTTCTCTGGCGGGCGGTCTTCTGGCCGCATTGTGTTTTGCTGTCGCCTCGTTCTGGCAGTCACGTTCTCTTGCGACCCCGCAAAGTGATCAGGCAACGGCGCTGTTTGGTACATTTTCCATGGGGTTTACCGGCTATCTCGGAATATTGGCCACCATGCTGGTGATCGCCCTTTTGACGACGCTCACGGCCCGCTTTACCGTGATGCGTACCATTGACGAAATTGATCTGATCCGGGCAGACCCTTCGCGTACAGATTCGGCACCGGGCTGAAGGATATTCATTCGCCGGCGCATAAAATGCCGCCCCAGTCGAGTTTGCGTGCCTGTTTGTAGACAGCGCCTTCACGCCGTGTAACCAGTCTTTCTGTTATGCTGCCATCCGGCTGGCAGAGTTTCAGGCTGGTTTTTCCGCTGCCGTGCCTGGGTTGGGCGAGTACACGCGGGAGCGGGTCATTTCTTGCCGGGGTGCGGGAAACGGCGAGGAAAGCATATTTCTCGTCTTCATAGGCCATGGCAGCATTTTTTGCAGACCTGTGCAGACGGCTGCGTGACAGCCGTTGCGAAAAATGACACCAGTCCGGATCAACGATGGGACAGGTGGACGAATGTGCGCAGGGCGCAAGGATGCTTGCACCCATATCCAGCAATTGCTGGCGGTGATGGCGGATGCGCTCAAAACCTGCGGGTGTTCCGGGTTCGATAATGACCAGAATGTCCCGCGTCAGATCCCATAGCCGATGCACCAGCTGATGGCGCTCCGGGATGGAAAGTTCATTGAGGACGTAAGACAGGGTAACAATATCGGCCGGAGACAGGCCCGGAGGCAGCCGCGTCGCATCGGCTGCAACCCATTCGACCGTCATGTCTGTCATGCCAGGCACCAGTACCGCGCCGATGCCGCGCATGGCGCTGCTGGCCTCCACCAGAACGGCATTTGCAAGGTCTGGCCACAGATCCTGTACGGCGAACAAAACGGTTCCAGGGCCTGCACCTATGTCAAGCAGGCTTTGAGGCGCAAAATCGGGACGCTGGCTGAATGCATGGTCCAGACTGGCATGAACGGCTGCAAATGTTGCCGGCAAGCGTGAAGCGATATAGGCCTTTGCGGCCAGTTCATCGCTGACATGCTGGCGACCGTCGCGGGTTTCGGCCCGGTAGCGCTGCGACAGGCTGGCCGTTGCTGCTTCCAGTGTCCCGCGTGAGGTATCACCCAGTGCTGCCTCTATGGCCTGACCAAGCTGTTCGGGCAAATCCATGCCATTATCCCCTTCGAGGTGTCGTGGATGCCCCTGTCTGTCCGGCTGAGCATGACAGAAAACAAGGGGCATATATTAAACCTTGGACTATTCGCAGCCATAATCTGTCGTTAAAACAGAATCATGCGATACGGTCAAACTGATGACAATCTGCCGACCCGCCGTGCACCGCCGGCCCTGTTTTCCAAATCAGGCTGGAGCGTTCGCCGGATCCTGCGCATATCCAGCTTTATCCTTCTTGTGTGTTTCGGTGTACTGGTCGGTGGCTTCCTGCGATTTGCTGACAATATTTCATCCCTGCAGCCGCCCGAGCATCCGCAGGTTGATGCCATTGTCGTCCTGACGGGCGGGGCGCAACGGATTGATCAGGCACTCGATCTCCTGAAATCCGGTATCGGCAGACGCCTGCTGATTTCCGGCGTGCATCCGTCGACCAGTGCCATGCAAATCCGAAAAATCACCAATTCTTCCAATGCGTTGTTCAAATGCTGCGTTGATATCGGCTATTCGGCGCTGGACACGATCGGCAACGCCAATGAAACCCTGTCGTGGATACGCGACAAGCATTATCACCGGGTTCTGGTTGTGACCAACAATTACCATATGCCACGCAGCCTGTTTGAACTGCAACGTATTGATCCCGTAACAGAATTTGTGCCTTATCCGGTGGTGAATTCCGATCTGAAAGTGCGCAACTGGCTGACGGACCCCCTGATCGTCAAAGCCATGATGGTGGAATATCTGAAGCTGGCAGTGGCCGTTCTGCGCAGCAAGACCGGTCTCATGCCAACCGACGGCTTGCGCCGTGCCAAAACGCAATAGGACGCACCGGAAGGTTCATGCATGTCACCCGAAACGTCGCAGGCAAGCCCGGAAGATTTTACCGGGCTTTTTCTTGCGTGATTTATCGTGTAGTCACGGGACAGTTCTCACGAGATCCCCAAGCCATGATCATATTGCGTTCGATTTTGTTCAATGCTGTTTTCTATCTCAATCTGATCGTTCAGATGATTGTGTTTACACCCTTGTATTTTCTGGCTCCCCGCAAATTTGCCTATACTATTCCCAAAAACTGGGTCCGTTCCAATCACTGGCTGCTCAAGGTGATAGTCGGTACAACGTTTGAAATCGAGGGCCTGGAAAATATTCCCAAGGGTGGATATATTTTTGCACCCAAACACCAGTCGTTCTGGGATGCCTACGGGCTGTTGCCGTGGCAGGATGATCCATTCTACATCCTGAAAAGGGAACTGATGTGGATTCCGGTCTTTGGCTGGTATGTGGCCAAACAGCGGATGATCCCGGTGGATCGCGGTGCCAGGGGCAAGGTGATGGCGGAGGTTCTGGTCCGCACAAAGCAGCAGATGAATGACGGCCGGCAGTTGATCATCTATCCGGAAGGTACGCGCCGTCCACCCGGTGCGCCGCCGGAATACAAATACGGAATAGCCCGGTTGTACCGGGATCTGCAGGTTCCTGTTGTTCCTGTTGTCATGCATCCGGGCCTGTTTTGGCCGCGCCGCAAATTTCTGCGTTTCCCCGGGCATTTCAAGGTCAAAATTCTGGAGCCGATTGCACCCGGCATGGATCCTGATGCGTTTTTTGCACATCTTGTTGATGTTATGGAGCGCGAAAGCGATGCGCTGCTGGTGGAAACAGTGAAAAACAATCCGCATCTGCCGCTGCCGCCAACCGCCATCAGACGTCTGGAAGAGTTGAAGGCCAAAGGTTGAGGCAGGCGTGTCAGGCGCTCGCCTGTATTTCCATCTCGCGGACAATGGCTTCCATACGGTGGTCATGGATTTTCATCTGCCGCAAATGGGCAAGGGTGTTCATCACATAATCGGGGTTGCTGCCCGACAATCCCTTTGCCGACAGGACAATGGCTGCCGATTCGCTTTCTGACAGATCGCCTGCATATTGTTCGTGGCTGCGGTCAATCACATAGGTGAGGGCCGTTAGCCTGCGGCCATCCTCCAGCCGCATTGGCAGCGTTTTTTCCAGGTAGACACGGGTCACCAGTTCGCGCTCCCGCAAATAGGCAATGACGGTGTCACGATTTTCACGGGAGACCCGAAAGGCCATGCCCTTGCAGGAACCACCGCGATCGAGCCCCAGAACAAGACCGGGCTTTTCCCGCGTGCCGCGGTGGACCCATGAGCGTACACAAAGAGACCTGCGGTAACCGGACACCATGGCCTGCCTGTGGTCCTCGTATGGAAATCCCGGGTTCCACATCAGGGAACCATAGCCAAACACCCAGAAATCATCCATAAACCGGCCCAAATCATTATCAATGTCAGGATTACCATTGGCAAACAGCGCAGAACCGTCAAGCCCGAAACTGTCCGTTGCAGGGGTGCCTTCTGCAACGGTCTGGAAAATTCGTATTCTTGGGCTTTTCACAGCCCTGTTCGTTCTTCTCTACAGTGGTGCATGGTTCTATGCATCCGGCTGGATAAAGACCCGGGTCGGGAACCAGATTGCCTCCGGGCGGGAAAATGGCCAGTCGTGGCAATGTCCTGATCTGGATATCAGGGGCTATCCGTTTCGTATCGGTCTGTTTTGCAGTTCGATTGCGCTGGATATTCCAGCCAGCGGCCTGTCTTTGACCGCAGGCAAATTGCAGTCGGCAGCGCAGGTCTATTATCCCGGCCATTCGATTGTCGAACTGGAAGGGCCTCTGGAACTTCATGCCAATACGGGTTTGCAGGTCAGCGCGACCTGGGATCTGGCGCATGCCAGCGTTGTTGCCGGTCTCAAAGGCCTGAATCGCTATTCCATGGAATTGAAAGCCTTGCAGTCGCGTTTTACGAGCGCAAATCCTGCAAGCGCGTTTTCCGTTGCGTCGCCTGATGCGCAAATCCATCTCCGCCAGAACGGCGCGGATCTGGATTTCGCCGCCACGCTGCTGGATGCGTCTGTGGCGATGGCCGTGCTGCCAACATCTGTGCCACCATTTTCTTTTGCCGCAGATCTTACGCTTGCAGGTCAGGCGGGTCTCATTGCCGGTGTGCCAATGACATCCCTGCACAATCAGTCGGTCACGATCCGGCAGATTCAGATCGATGCGGGTGCCAAGGGTCTGGTCAGGCTCAGCGGACCCATCACGATCGATCATGACGGGCTGGTTTCCGGCACGATCACGGTTACGGTCGACAAGGTCGAGGCTCTGCGGACCACGGTCACCGGATTGTTCCCGGAAACGACCGAAACAGCCAATATGGTTGCCCCGTTGCTGGCGGGCATGGCCCAAGCCGATGGCACGGTCACCCTGACACTGACCATTGCAAGGGGCGCTGTCAGCCTCGGCCTGATTCCGCTGGGCGTTGTTCCGTCGCTGTAATATCGTGCCTCACCTCTTCAACCGTGCTGCCGAAACCGGGGCGTCCGAAATTGGGAGCTGCCACATCCTGCCCGGCGTCAATAATTGACCGGCGGATGGAGCGGGTGCGCGTGAAAAGGTCGAAAAGCTTGTCACCGTCTCCCCAGCGGATGGCCCGTTGCAGATAGGCCAGATCCTCGGAAAAACGGGCCAGCATTTCCAGAATGGCATCCTTGTTGTGCAGGCAGACATCGCGCCACATGATGGGGTCGGAAGAGGCAAGCCGGGTAAAATCCCGGAAACCGGATGCGGAATACTTGATGACTTCCGATTCCGTAACCGTCTCCAGATCATCTGCCGTTCCCACAATATTGTAGGCTATGATATGCGGAAGATGCGAGACAATCGCCAGAACCTTGTCATGATGTTCCGTGTCCATGGTTTCGACATTGGAGCCCAGCGCCCGCCAGAAGGCTGACAAGGTTTCCACAGCCTGCGGATCTGTGTCATTGTCAGGTGTCAGAATGCACCAGCGGCCCTGAAACAGGCCGGCAAAGCCCGCATCGGGACCGGAATGTTCGGTGCCAGCAATCGGGTGGCCGGGAATGAAATGCACGCCTTGCGGCACATGCGGTTTCATCTGGGCGACAACAGACGCCTTGGTGGAACCGACGTCGGTGAGAATGGATCCGGGTTTGAGACTGTTACAGATTTCCTGTGACACAGCACCGGAAGAGCCGACCGGAACAGACACGATTACCAGATCGGCATCCTTTGCGGCCTCTGCTGCAGACAGATGGTAGCTGTTGCCGAGATTCAGTTCTTCCGCCCGTTTGAGCGTTTGCGGACTGCGCGTGGCAATGGCGATTGTGCCTGCGAGGCCATACCTTGCAATGTCCCGGGCAATCGAAGAGCCTATCAGCCCGATACCGATGAGGGCAACTTTCTCAAACATCGGTTTGGTCACGATTTTTGCCCCATGAATTCGCCCAGGGTTTCGATGACGCCGCGATTGGCCTCTTCCGTGCCGATGGTCATGCGCAGGGCATTGGGCAAGCCATAGCTTTTCACAACGCGCAAGACATAGCCGCGGCTGACCAGAAAGGCATCGGCGTCTGCCGCGCGCTTGCCGTCAACATCCGGGAAATGGATCAATATGAAATTGGCAACAGAGGGCGTGACATCAAGGCCGATGGTGGTCAGGGCATGTGTCAGCTTTTCAACCCACAAAAGATTGAATGCAACGGTCTTTTCAACAAAGGCCTGATCGCGCATGGCAACGGCTCCGGCGGCTATGGCCGGAGCATTGAGATTGAAGGGACCACGAATACGGTGCAATGTCTCGACAATTGTCTCCGGTGCATACATCCAGCCAATCCGCAGCGCAGCCAGCCCGTAAACCTTTGACAGGGTTCGTGTCATGACAACATTGCGGCTGGAGGAGACGAGTTCGATACCGGCCGCATAGTCATTGCGGCGTACATATTCACTGTAGGCAGCATCCAGAACCAGAATAACATTGCCGGGCAAACCCGCATGCAAGCGCTGTATTTCATCCATCGGCACATAGGTTCCGGTCGGATTGCCCGGATTGGTGACGAAGACGATTTTGGTCCTTGGTGTCACTGCCGCCAGAATGGCGTCAACATCCACCCGGAAATCCTTTTCAGGCACGGTAACAGGCTTAGCCCCTGCTGCCAGGGTCTGGATCCTGTAAAGCAGGAACCCGTGTTCGGTGATGATGGCTTCATCGCCTGGCCCCATATAGACATTGGCCAGAAAGCCCAGAAGCTCGCCGGATCCGTTGCCACAGATCAGGTTGGCCATATTCAGGCCATGGGTTGCCGCAATGGCTTCGCGCAGGGCGGTTGCCTGGCCGTCGGGATAGATTTCCAGCTTATCAGCGGCTGCCCTGAAGGCCTCGATGGCTTTCGGGCTTGCGCCCAGCGGGGTCTCGTTGGACGACAGCTTGAAGACGCGGGCAACACCCGGCGCGTGTTCCTTGCCCGGCACATAGGCAGCAATATCCAGAATGCCGGCACGCGGGGTGGGAACACTCGTATCAAGGGTCATCAGCTTGTCCTCATAGACTCGTTAAATCCAGAACTGGCCTTAATGCTGAAAGCCGCTTTTGTCGAGCACAGACTCGTTATATCGGGATCACACACCGTGAAGCATTGGTTCACGCTCCGCCGGTTTCAGCCCTGTCGCGTGTGGTGGGGATACCCTGCGGGGCCAGGACCGGCACGAACACACGCCGGGACGAGCGAACAGCTACCGGCAACCCCTGATAAAGCCGCTTTTGCGCCTCGACGATGATAACGCCGGAAAAGGCAGGCCAGAGAAGGCGGCCGATGCGTTCCACAGTCGAGCGCATTTTCTGGATGGTGCGCAACCGGGTTGGCGGAAACAGCAGGGCTTCGGCGCTGGCTCCGGGGGTGAAATTTGTTTCGCGCAACAGCGATGTCAGCTGGCTACGGGAATAGGGTCTGCCGGAGCCGAATGGCGTGTGATCGAGACGCGCCCAGACACCGCGCCTGTTGGGCACAACGATGACCAGACGCCCGCCCGGTGCCAGAACCCGCCACAGTTCCTTCAATGTTTCACGCGGGTTTTCTGCATATTCCAGAGCGTGCACCATCAGTACCCTGTCAATGCAGGCATCGGGAAGCGGAAGCTCCTCGTCAAACACAAGCGCGGTGTTGGACAATTGTGCCGGGGGCCAGTTTACCGCGCCTTGCCCTGCCGGCATGAAGGCGAAGGTGCGCTCGGTATCGGCGCGGAAGCGGTCCAGATAGGGTATGGCATAGCCAAGGCCGACAAGCCGCTCTTCCGGCAGGCGCACCCACAGGGACGACAAGGCCATGGATATGGATGTTTCTGCCAGACGACCCAGCGCGGAATGGTAAAACTGGCGTAACTCGACAATATCAGCGTGCATGGGAGAAACCTAAGCCTGTTGCCCTTGGACTTCAAGCCTTGCATGTCTACATTGGAACAACATGGTTTTGTGACTGTTGACGAGGCCCCGATGAGCAAGCTTGAGATGGAACTCTTTTCCTGTCTGTCCGACAATTTCGGCGTGCTGCTGCATGATCCTGTCTCCGGCGCAACGGCTTGTGTTGATGCACCGGAAGAGCAGCCGATCCTGGATGCCTGCGCCCGTCGCGGCTGGACATTGACGCATATTTTCACCACGCACCATCATCCCGATCATGTTCAGGCCAATCTTGCGCTGAAAGCCCGGTTCAACCTGACGATTACCGGACCGGAGAAAGAGGCTGACCGCATTCCGGGGATTGATATGAAGGTCGGTGAAGGGTCCGCGCTGGAATTTGCCGGGCATCCGATCGCAGTGATCGAAACTCCGGGTCATACGCTGGGGCATATCTGCTATTATCTGCCCGACGACGGATTGCTGTTTTCTGCCGACACGCTGTTTGCCATGGGTTGCGGCCGCCTGTTTGAAGCGCCTGCCTCTATCATGTGGCCGTCAATGCAAAAGCTCATGGCTTTACCCGACGACACCCTTGTCTATTTCGGCCATGAATATACGCTCTCCAATGCCCGGTTTGCGCTCACTGTCGATCCTGACAATGCGGCACTGAAAGATCGTGCGCAGACCGTTTCCAGCCTGCGCGCAGAAGGGCAGTTCACCGCGCCAACCACAATAGGTCTGGAAAAAGCCACCAATCCTTATTTCCGGGTCGCAGACGCGGGTATAAGGCACAGGCTTGGGCTTGAAACCGCCACCGACACGGAAGTATTTGCTGCCATCCGCACCGCCAAGGACAGTTTCAGATGACCCCACACGATATTATCGATACGCTCAAAATGCAGCGCCATCCGGAAGGCGGCTGGTTTGTGCAAACCTTCCGGGATGCGCAAGGCGGCTTGCGCGGTCACTCAACCTGTATCTATTACCTTCTGGAGCGCGGAGAACGTTCCCATTGGCACAAGGTCACCGATGCAACCGAGATCTGGCATTTTTATGCCGGATCCATGCTGAACCTGCATCTTTCGCATGACGGGGTAAAAACCGAGACACACCGGCTGGGTCCGGCGGTTCTTTCCGGAGAGCGGCCGCATGTCATTGTCGGTCCCGGTGTCTGGCAATCGGCAGAATCGCATGGTGACTGGACGCTTGCCTGCTGCACGGTTGCGCCCGGCTTTGCATTTTCGTCCTTTGAAATGGCTCCGCCGGACTGGGTGCCGGGTCAATGATCAAGCGGATTTGGAGCCGGATTTGAAAATCATGTCCTTCGCAGCCAGAACAGCACCGCCGGTGACCAGCAGACAGGCCGTTGCCAGACGCCAGCCGGGCTCGGCAAAGCCAAACAGCACCAGAACAAGGGTCGACAAAAGCGGTGCTGCATAGCTGCCGACGCCCAAAAGCTGGATATTGCCGTTCTTGACACCATAGTGCCAGGCATAGAAGGCAGCGCCAACCGGCAGCAGACCCAGACCCAGAATGGCGACCCATTGAAAACCTGTTTGCGGCCAGACCGTGGTTTCCAGCCCGACATGGCAAAGCAGCGACAGGAGCGCGGTTATCAGGCAGAATCCGGTAACGACATCGGTGGAAACAGCATCAAACCGCCGCGTCAACAGGGAATAGCCCGACCATGTGAAAGCGCAGGCAAGGGCTGCGGCATAGCCTTTCATATAGGCCGGATCAAAAGCCAGTCCCTTGCCGGAAATGATCAGGATCGTGCCTGCAAGGCCCGCCAGTGCGCCGACAATATGGTGCCACCCGAGCCTTTCGCCGGGCAAAAGCGCCGAACCAACCACAATCAGCAGCGGCCACAGATAGGAAATCATTCCGGCCTCTACAGCCGGTGCATTCCGCAAGGCCGTGAAATAGAGAAAATGATAGCCGAACAGACCGGCTATGCCGATGATCCAGACTTTCGCTGGCTGTTTCAGCCGCGCCAGCCGTCCGGGACGGGCGATCAGGACGATGATACCGGGCAGACTGCCGATGGCAAAGCAGATGGCCGACAGCTGGAACGGCGGCATTTTGCCTGAGGCGGCTGTCAACAAGGCCAGAAGCGACCACATTAAAATTGCAGAAAAGCCGATGATGGTCGCTGGCATGGTGTGTCGGGTCTTTCAGTGGCTGTCAGCCCCCGAAATGGGTAGCCTTGACTGTCAACTGACCATATTCGATCGGAAGTGTGACGTAAACGGGTGCATAGGCTTTTACCGATTCCGCCCTGGCATACCAGATTTCAATCCGCCTGTTTTTGGCCAGACTGGCAAAGTCCTCGCGATCTGCCCTGAACCCGGCCTTTGCCCGGAATTTTACACCGCAGACAAGAACCTTGCCATCAAAGCCTTCTGTCTTGAAGGGTTTTTCACCTTTCGGGTACAAGGTGAGATCAAGCCTGCTTTCACCATCATACATGCGCACGGTGCGTGAGCATGGCGGCTGGTCGGATGAAACGATGAAGCCTGAAACCGGATCGCTCACCATTTTCAGGTCTTCGGGCGTGATCCTGACCCAGTTGTCGGGAAAATCCTTTCGTGCCGGTTCAACTCTTGTGTCTTTGACATCTCCGTTGGCATAGGTAATTTCGGTGCGAATGGTTTTTTTGCCGTCCACATAGTTTGAAGCATAATGCCGGACATCAAATTTCTTGCCGGAGACGCGGCCTTCGACCACGTTGTCACCGGATATATCCTTGAAAACACTGGCAAGTCCCGCCGAACGGAAAGAGCCGGAGATTTTGGCGCGCGTGTTTTCGATCTCGGTCAGAAAATGGGCCTTCGCCAGCAAGATCCCGGAAAGGCTGACCGAATAGGCCATCTCATGACGGAGTTTTTCTGCAGCCTGCGCCTGGGGCGGCAGCACAGAAAGGACAAGGATCATGACCGGGGCTGTCAGGATTATGCGGACCATTTTGACCTATTTCCTTGCAGGTTGATAATGATACGCCATAAAAATCCAATGCGGTTTTTTAAGGCCGGAATGACGGCAAAAACAGCTGCAAGGCAATTGATTTTGTCCGATGCAAAGGTTTGGCTTGACGACGGGGTCCAGTCTGACTATACAGCCGCAACTTTCCAATGAATGTCTGAAGGTTTGGGGTCGGTTTCGATGCCGGTCCGCGTTTCCGGATGACACAGAAAAATAGGTGTACCATGTCGCGTATGTGCGAATTGACTGGCAAGGGCGTTCAGTCCGGCAACAATGTGAGCCATGCAAACAACAAGACCAAGCGCAAGTTCCTGCCTAACCTTTGCAATGTCACGCTGATTTCCGATGCACTCGGCCAGCGGTACCGTCTGCGGGTTTCGGCTTCCGCGATCCGTTCGGTTGAACATCGCGGTGGTCTGGATGCGTTCCTTCTGAAAGCTGAAGAAGGCGAACTGAGCATGCGTGCCCGCCTTTTGAAGCGCCAGATTGCCAAGAAGACAGCGGAAGCTGCCTGATCTTTTCTGATCGTAAAATTCACCTTGAGGCTTGGGTGGTTTCCACTTGAGCCTTTTGTGTTATTGCAGGAAAAAATTGTCCCTCCAACTGGTGGCATCACCCAGGATAAAAAAATGCTGAACGCGAAAATGATCTTTGCCTATGCGGCACTGATGACGGCTGTTGTCATTTCTTCCAATTTTCTTGTACAATATCCGCTGACCGGAACGCTGGCCGGTATCCAGCTTGGTGACCTTTTGACCTGGGGGGCTTTCACCTATCCGGTCGCATTCCTGATTACGGATTTGACCAATCGCCAGTTTGGACCCCAAATGGCCCGACGGGTGGTTTTTGTCGGCTTCCTGGTGGGGGTTGCCCTGTCGTTTCTGGCGGGTTCTCCGCGCATTGCGATTGCCTCGGGTTCAGCCTATCTGGCCGGGCAATTTCTGGATATTGCGGTTTTCAACCGCCTGCGGCAACAAAGCTGGTGGAAAGCACCGCTGTTTGCCTCGCTGATCGGATCGGCGCTCGATACATGCCTGTTCTTCTCGTTTGCCTTTGCACCGCTGTTTGCGATGTTTGGTCCGAATGATCCGTTTGCCATCGAGAGGGCACCGATTCTTGGTGTGCTTTCGCTGGAAGCCCCGCGCTGGATTTCCTGGGCGCTCGGTGATTTCTCGGTGAAGATTCTGGTCGGTCTGGTGATGTTGCTGCCGTACGGTGCGATGATGAGGATCCTGCGGCCTATGGCAACAGAAAAACAGGCCTGATCAGGGAAGCAGCCGAAACTCCAGCATCAGATTGCGCTGGAACAATGAGTGATTGTCGTCCGATACGAGAATGATCCTTGTGTCTCCCCCCGGTCCGGCAATCACATCAAGGCCTTCCATATTGTCGATCTGGGTGCCGGCTCCGGCATTGAAGATGACAGGACCATCCACTGTTGCACCCGGTTTGATATCCTGCGCCCTGATCCTGCGGATTTCTGTTCCTATTCCGTCTGCAAGGCCAAATCTGCGTTCCAGAAGCAGCAGGTCACCACCCGGCAAAAACGCACCGTCCGTGATGGAAAAGGATGTGTTGCGTTTGACGGCGAAGATGCCTTTTTGCGGACCTTCCAGAACGGCTGCCAGATGATTGCCCTGCTTGTTGAGGCTGCGCTCTGCCACGACCAGCGGCGCGCCTTTCAGCGGTCCATCCGGTGGAGAAACAACAAGGGTTTCCAGTCCGAGATTGCTTTTGAGCTGCTTTGCCGGAATGAGAATGGATAAGGATTTGAGCGGCGGGGATGTGGCAAAGCCATTCGCAGGATAGACATCAACCCGGTGCCGTTGCTCAAAACTGACAAGAACCTGGTTGCCGCGAAGGGCTACGCCCTCGCTGTCCATCTTCCATTTCTCGTTGTGATCATCGCCGTTTTTATCCAGCATGGAGCTGATATCAACACGGGAAATTCCGGAAAGGGCCCCATTTTCCCCGCGCTCAATGGTGCCGGTGATCCAGTGTCCGGTGTCCAGAACCCCGATGAACCGGGTCTGGTCCGGATAAAAGCGGATAGACGACCATGCACCGAGCATGCCGTTGGCAGAATTCATTTCCAGCCCGCCGACAAATTGCAGTTTTCCAAAAACGCTTTGACTGCCGCTTGTTGCAAAGGCCGAAATCGGCCTGCTGGCCACCGCCGTTTCCTCTGCAAGACCCGGCCCGGGCAAGGATGACGCAAATGCCCATGTGGTAAAGGCCAGCAATGCGTATAACGGCAATCTGTTCATTCGGTCACTTTCTGCAAGCTGTGTTCAGTGTCTTGTTCCGCCGCGGCCCTGTTTGCCGGAGATCTCGTCAGCAAAGAGTGCTGCAAGCTGCTCTGTCATGGCGCCCGCCAGTTCGTCGGCATCAACAATGGTCACGGCCTTGCGATAGTAGCGGGTCACATCATGGCCGATACCAATAGCCAGAAGCTCCACCGGTGAACGGTTTTCAATCTGTTCGATGACGGCGCGCAAATGCCGTTCGAGGTAATTGCCCGGATTGACGGACAGGGTTGAATCATCCACCGGCGCACCATCGGAAATCATCATCAGGATCTTGCGCTGTTCCGGGCGACCCAGAAGGCGATTGTGCGCCCATATCAGCGCTTCACCGTCGATATTTTCCTTCAGCAGGCCCTCGCGCATCATCAGGCCGAGATTGCGCCGGGAGCGTCTCCATGGCGCGTCTGCGGACTTGTAGATAATATGGCGCAGGTCGTTCAGCCGACCCGGCGTTGCAGGCTTGCCGGAGGCCAGCCATTTTTCACGGCTCTGGCCGCCCTTCCACGCCTTGGTGGTGAAACCCAGAATTTCCACTTTCACACCGCAGCGTTCCAGTGTCCGGGCCAGAATATCAGCGCAGGAGGCGGCAACCGTGATCGGGCGTCCGCGCATGGAGCCGGAATTGTCGATCAGCAGGGTGACAACCGTGTCACGGAACTTCGTATCACGTTCCATCTTGAACGACAGGGGCTGCATGGGATCGATGATCATGCGCACGAGACGGGCCGGATCCAGATAGCCTTCTTCCAGATCAAAATCCCAGGACCGGTTCTGCTGGGCCATCAGGCGGCGCTGCAGGCGGTTGGCAAGACGGCCAACGGCACCCTGCAAGTGGGTCAGCTGCTTGTCAAGAAACCCGCGCAGACGGTCGAGTTCGGCCTCATCACAAAGCTCTTCCGAGCTTACAACCTCATCAAACTCTTCGGTAAAGACGTTATATTCAACCTTGCCATTGAAATCGTCAAAGGGATGGTTGGGACGGCGTGTTTCGCCCGGTGTTTCGGACTCCTCGTCCCCGTCATCCATCATCTCATCTTCGCTGACCTCGGCGCCGTCCATCTCGCCCTGGTCCATCTGCTCCTGCGCCGTTTCACTCTCTTCGGCAGGGGCTGCGTCAGCACCGGCATCCTCGTCAGCGCTGTCCTCGTTTTGCTCATTGCTCCGTGGCTGGTCCTCATCCGTGGAATCCTCCCGGGATTCCTCCTGCCGGTCGTCATCGCCATAATCCTCTGCCATCTGCATCGATGACAGCATATGACGGATCAGCCTGGCAAAGGCCTGCTGGTCTTCCATGACGCCTGCCATATCGCCCAGACTGTCCGACGCCCTTTCATCGATAAAGCCGCGCCAAAGGTCCAGCACCTTGCCGGCACTTGCCGGTGCTTTCTGGCCGGTCAGGCGTTCGCGCACCAGCAGCGACATGGCTTCTTCAATGGGGGCATCTTTCTGCTCGGCAATCCCTGCAAAATTGGCCCTGGCAAATTTGTCAGACAACATGGAATTCAGGTTTGCCGCCATGCCTGCCATGCGCACGGAGCCCAGCGATTCAACGCGGGCCTGTTCCATGGCATCAAAAATCGCACGGGCTTCTGGGGCCTGCGGTGCCATGGTCGCATGGATGCGGCTGTCATGGCAGGCCTTGCGCAGCGCCATGCTGTCGCCCAGCCCGCGGGTCACAGCCAGTTCTTCGGCTGTCGGGCGTTTGGAAATTTCCGGCAGGCGGATACGATCACCCGCCAGTCCCGGCTTTTCATTGGCAAACACAACCTCGATTTCGGCTTTGCCTGCCACCGAGCGGATACAGCCTGTCAGTGCGCGGCGGAACGGTTCCGCGTCCACCACGCCATTGGGTCTTGCCCTTGTGTTGTCCCCGCGCCCTGCCATGTCTGTCAGCCTTCCTGCTTATGCCTGCAAAACAAGATTGGCAGCGCTTTCCTTAAGCTCGACGCCAAAGGCGCGCTGATAGTGCTCTGCCACCAGTGCACGCTCCAGATCATCACATTTGTTGAGGAAGGTGAGGCGGAAGGCGAAGGCGATATCGCCAAAGATTTCCGCATTCTCTGCCCATGTGATGACAGTACGCGGGCTCATGACGGTCGACAGGTCGCCATTGATAAAGGCCGCGCGGGTTAGATCGGCCACACGTACCATTTTGGAGACGGCATCGCGGCCATGGATCCTTGTAAAGCCCCTGACCTTTGCAGCAACAATATCGACCTCATTGTCGTGTGGCAGATAATTCAGCGTGGTAACTATCGACCAGCGGTCCATCTGGGCCTGGTTGATCTGCTGCGTGCCGTGGTAGAGGCCTGTCGTATCGCCGAGACCAACGGTGTTGGCCGTGGCAAACAGGCGGAAAGCCGGATGCGGACGGATGACGCGGCTCTGGTCGAGCAGGGTCAGGCGACCGGAGGATTCCAGAACGCGCTGGATAACGAACATGACATCCGGGCGACCGGCATCATATTCATCGAACACCAGCGCCACATTGTGCTGATAGGCCCATGGCAGAATGCCATCCTTGAATTCGGTAATCTGCATGCCGTCCCTGACCACGATCGCATCCTTGCCGACGAGATCGATACGGCTGACATGGCTGTCCAGATTGACGCGCACACAGGGCCAGTTGAGGCGGGCGGCGACCTGTTCAATATGGGTGGATTTGCCGGTACCATGGTAGCCGGACACCATGACGCGGCGATTATGGGCGAAACCGGCCAGAATGGCCAATGTTGTATCGCGGTCAAAAAGGTAGTCCGGATCAGTATCCGGTACATAGGAATTGGCTGTCGAATAGGCCGGAACGCGAATATCAGAATCAATTCCAAAAACATCACGAACAGAAACGGTCGTGTCCGGCAGGTTGGTCATTTCAATTTCGTTCTTGCTCATCATGTCTCCATTGCAGACGGCGATGAAACCGGCTGCTGAAATGTCATAATCACTGTCCTATCCGGTTCTAGCAGAAACCTGCCTGCTTTAACAATTGGTAAGCCTGGATAACGGCGCGAAAACGCTCTTCCGAGCCCCTGTCTCCGCCATTTGCATCCGGGTGATGCTTTTTTACCAGATCCTTGTAGGCTGACTTGATTTCCGCAGCCGGGGCTTCCCCCCTGAAGCCAAGCGTCTCGAAGGCCTTGGCTTCAAGAGTCTTCAATTTGCGTATACGTGGCTGAAAACGCGGCCCGCGCGATTTGCCCTGCTGTTCCACAAAGCCAAACGGATCTTTCATGCGGGCCTGGGCACCGGCAGAGCCCGAGCGGACCTGCGACTGCGCCGGGGCATCGCCAGCATTCTTGTTGACACCAACAGTCCATGTCGGGCGGTGGCCGGTGATGGCTTCTTTCTGGTAACGGGCAATCTCGCTATCCGACAGTCCGGAGAAGAAATTGTAGCCCTTGTTGTATTTCTGGACATGCTCAAAACAGAACATGAAATATTGGCCCTCGGCATTGCGACCGACAGGCGCGCGGTGCACGGCCTTTTCCTCGCATCCATCCCACTGGCATGTTGGTGCCAATGCTTCGGGGCGAGGGGGGACTTTGCGTCGGGTTCTGATCCCGTCAAATATTTTGCTATCTAATTTCATGGGCCTGATTATGGAGTGGTACGAGGAATACAACAAGAATTGACAATCAAGTTTGTTACTGGCTTTGTGTTTTGTTTTTCATCAAACAGGCAGAAACCACCAAACCCGGACGGAATGATGATCGATGACCATGAAAGACCGAATCACCCGAAGCCTTGAAGAAGCGTTCAGGCCCGCGCGGATGGAGATTATCAACGAAAGCCACCTTCATGCAGGCCACCAGCCTGGTTTTACGCGGGAAGGCGAAACGCATTTTCGTGTCCGTCTTGTTTCTGAACGGTTTTCCGGCCTGAACAGGGTTGCACGACAGCGGGCTGTCATGGATGTGCTGAAGCCGGAACTGGACGGTGACCTGCATGCGCTGGCGCTTGAGGTGGCCGCCCCCGGCGAACAGACCCGCTGGTAGGCAGGATCAGGCCACCGGATCGTCTGCCGGGCGAATGCGCAATTTGGTGATTCGGTTGCGTTCGCGTTTCATCACCGTGAATCGCTTGCCATGGAATGTGAAAGCCTGCCGTTCTTCCGGTATGGTTTTTGATTCGTGAATCACCAGGCCTGCAATGGTCGTTGCCTCTTCGTCGGGCAGGGTCCAGTCGAGGGCACGGTTGAGATCGCGGATCGGCACGGAACCATCCACCACGATAGAGCCGTCGGCTTCCTGGCGCACACCCTGAATATCGATATCATATTCATCCGAAATATCGCCGACGATTTCTTCCAGAATATCTTCCAGCGTGATCAGACCCTGCACTTCGCCATATTCGTCGACGACGATGGCGAAATGGCCCTTGCGCCGCAAAAAGGCATTGAGCTGGTCCTTGAGATTGGTGCTGTCGGGGACAAACCATGGTTTCTGGGCGATCTTTACAATGTCGAGATCGCGCGGTTCCATATTCGGTTCGGCCAGCGCCCGCAGCAGATCCTTGGCATGAACAACACCGATAATATTGTCGGTGGAGCCGCGATAGAGCGGCATACGGGTATAGGGACTGTCGAGAACCGCACGGATAGTGATCTCCGGTGCATCGTCGGCATTCAGGCCGCGCATGGCCATGCGGTGGATCATGATATCGGAAACTTCCAGCTCGCCCAGATCCAGAACGCCGCCCAGCCGGTCGCGGTCTGCCTTGACCACAGAGCCTTCGCGGTGAAGCAGGTCCACGGCACCGCGCAGTTCTTCGTGTGCTGTCAGCATGGAGCTTTCCGCAGAGAGCCTGACCCCGAAAACATTCAGGATGAAGCGCACGATGATGTAAACCATCGATGAGACCGGCCCGACAATGGCAACATAGATCCGCACCAGCGGTGCGACAAACAGCGCAAAGCGTTCCGGGGAGGAAATGGCCCAGCTTTTGGGCAGCACTTCCGAAAAAATAACCAGAAGGACGGCCATGGCCAATGTGGCAATTGCGACGCCGGAATCCCCGAACAGCCCCAGAAAAAGGCTGGTTGCCAGCGAAGATGCCAGAATATTGACAATGGTATTGCCGATCAGCAGCGCCCCGATCAGCCGGTCGCGCTTGTCGATCAGCGCTGTTACGATGACGGCCCGCCTGTCACCATTGTTGCCCAGGCTGTGCATTGTGGCCTTGGAGACGGCCGTCAGAGCCGTTTCCGAGCCGGAAAAAAAAGCAGACAGCAGGATCATCGCCAGAATGATAATGGAGACCACACCATAGTCTGCAATGAATTGGGTCAGGGATGCACTGTTCATAGCGGGTGCTTTTGCTGGAGGAAGGAGAGGACTTCGGATGCCGGCACATCATCTGCGACAAAGGACTGGCCAATGCCGCGGGTGAGAATAAAGGTCAGCTGTCCGCTTTTGACTTTCTTGTCCTGGGCAATAGCGTCCATCAGCATCTCCGCCGGCGGCAGCATGCCGGGAATTTCCTGCATTGTGGTGGGCAGTCCAACTTCGCTCAAGTGGGCTTTGACCCGTGCTGCTGCCTCAGGTCCGACGAGATTCATGCGGGACGAAAATTCGTGCGCCAGCACCATGCCGATCGCGACACCTTCACCATGCACAAGCCGGGCGCTGTCATATTGCGTTGCGGCCTCCAGCGCATGGCCAAAGGTGTGGCCAAGGTTGAGAAGGGCGCGTGCACCATTTTCCCGCTCGTCGGCTGCCACAACATCGGCCTTTGCCTGGCAGCTGGTCGCGATGGCTTCAATGCGCGCCGGACCGCCGGCAAAAACCGCCTTCCAGTTGCTTTCAAGCCAGGCAAAAAAGTCAGGCTTGTCAATCAGGCCATATTTGGCAACTTCCGCGTAACCGGCGCGAAACTCCCGCGGGCTCAGAGTGTCCAGAACCGATGTATCGGCCAGCACCAGCTCCGGCTGGTGAAAGACGCCGACCAGATTTTTCCCGTGGCTGGTGTTGATGCCGGTCTTGCCACCAACAGAGGAATCCACCTGTGCCAGAAGCGATGTCGGCACCTGGATGAAACGCAGGCCGCGCCGGACAATGCCTGCGGCAAAACCGGTCAGGTCGCCGATCACGCCGCCGCCAAGCGCAATCACGGCATCGTTGCGTTCAATGCGCGCACCCAGAAGGCAATCGCACACCGTCATCAAATGTTCAAAACTCTTGGTTTTTTCACCTTGCGGCAGACTGAGCGAGACGGCGGAGATCCCAGCCTGTGACAGGCTTGCCATAAAGGCTTCAAGGTAAATACCACCCACCGTGACATCGGTAATGACCGCGACCCTGCGACCTTTCATCCGGCTTGCAATGTGTGTTCCGGCTGCAGTTATCAGGCCGGGGCCGATAAGAATATCGTAGGACCGGTCGCCCAGTTGAACATGAACGGTGCGGCTGGCCTGTCTTGTCTTGTCCGTTTCCTGCACGGGATCTAGCCCTTTTCTTTCGATGGCGCACTTGCAACAAGGGCGTTGAGAACGTCTTCAACCATCATTTCTTTTTTCACATCACGCGACATGACGGTCAAGTCCGCAAGTTCGTAAACCGGATAGCGGGCATGCATCAGATTTTCGAGGGTCTGTTTCGGATTGTCCGTTTTCAGCAAGGGTCTTGAATCCCGCTTGTTGACCCGCTCCCACAAAACATCCAGTTCGGCATTCAGCCATACGGAAATGCCCTGTTTCCTGATATGTTTTCTGGATTGCTCGTTGATAAAGGCACCGCCACCTGTCGATATGACGCGGGGACCGGATCGCAAAAGCCGCTTGATGACACGGGCTTCCAATGCGCGAAACTCTGCTTCCCCATAGGCTGCAAACAGTTCAGTGATACTCATGCGTGAAACACGCTCGATTTCATGGTCGGTGTCAACAAAGGGAATGCCAAGAACCGTTGCTGTCAAACGGCCAATGGAAGATTTTCCAGCCCCCATCAGGCCGACGAATACGAGATTGCGCTTGCCGAGTACCGCACGGGCCTTGCGTCCCAGTGTTTCGGACAGGCTACCAGTCTGCGCCAGAACAAGGGCCTCGCCCGGACCGTCAACATTCTCCGGCGCATCAGCGGCGCTATCAATTTCAGGCACCTCTGTCATGTTCCCAGCATATCCCCGTTTCATGAAAACGGTATCGTCAAATGCAGCCGGGGCGTCAAGCCTTTCACACGGCATGACGTGGCTGTTCTTGCGAACTCTCCACGCCTTCTGCATAAGGAATGCAGAATTGTTTCCACCCTGCGACGGAAGGCCCGGTCAATGCCCACCTTGTTTCGGTTTCTGTTTGTTTGCGGCATGATTGCGGGTAGTATTTATTGTGCAATGCTGGCACTGGTGTTTCTTGTTGAGCCGAAACCACGTGATGTAACCGTCAAAATACCGTTCGAACGTGTTAATCCGCCGGTCAAGACCGATGTCGGGCAATAGTGGACCTGTTTATGGGTGATTTTTCCTCCCTGCACGTTGAATCCTTTCTCGAAATGATGAGCGCCGAGCGCGGCTCCGCAAAAAATACGCTTCTGTCCTATGAACGCGATCTGGAAGATGTGACATCTTTCCTGGGAAGCCGGGGTGTGGCGGTCAGGGATGCAAGCTCTGCCGATCTTTCTGCCTATCTGGGCCATATGGCGCGTCAGGGCTTCAAGCCAACGTCGCAGGCCAGACGCCTTTCGGCACTGCGGCAGTTTTACAAGTTTCTCTATGCCGAAGGTCTTCGCGGTGATGACCCGACTGGCATTCTGGATGGACCGAAGACATCACGCCCCCTGCCAAAGACACTGGACGTGGAGGATGTTTCCCGGCTGATCGAACAGGCTGAACGCGAAGCCCGTGCGGCGGATGAACCACAGCGCCTTCCAAGGCTGCGCATGCTGGCTCTTCTGGAACTGTGCTATGCCACCGGCATGCGCGTGGGCGAGCTTGTGTCGCTGCCTGCCCGTGTTCTGGGCGAGGACGGACGCTTCCTGATTATCAGGGGCAAGGGCAACAAGGAACGACTGGTGCCGCTGTCGCATTCTGCGATCACGGCCATGCAGGCCTATGGTGCGGAAATGGCGCGACAGGGTTTGGCCAATTCCCGCCACAAGGACAGTCCCTGGCTGTTTCCGTCTGGCGGAAAAGAGGGTTTTTTGTCGCGGCAGGTCTTTGCCCGTGATCTCAAGGATCTTGCCCTGCGCGCGGGCTTGCGTGCCAGTGTCATTTCTCCGCATGTGCTGCGTCATGCCTTTGCCAGCCATCTTTTGCAAAATGGTGCGGATTTGCGCGTAGTGCAGGAACTTCTTGGTCATTCTGACATTTCAACGACACAAATTTATACCCATGTGTTGCAGGAAAGGCTGCAACAGCTTGTTCAGGAGCATCACCCTCTTGCCAAATGGGTAAAAAAACAGGATTAGGGCTTGGAAATAAGGATATGATACTCCTTTGCCTGTCGATTGATCGGAACTGATGTCATGCATAACTATCTCGATTTTGAAAAACCTATCTCTGATCTTGAAGGCAAGATCCACGAGCTGAAGAAAATCGCACTTGAAGATGAAAGCATTGATACGGCTGACGAGATCGCAAGACTTGAAGGGCGTGCGCGTGAAGCCACGGCTGATATCTATTCCAAACTGACACCCTGGCAGAAGACACAGGTTGCCCGCCATCCGGCCCGTCCGCATTTCATGGAATATGCTGCCGAACTGTTTGAAGATTATACAACGCTTGCAGGCGACCGTAAATTTGCCGAGGATGCCGCTATCCAGACCGGGCTTGCACGGTTTCGCGGCATGCCGGTTGCTGTCATCGGCCAGGAAAAGGGCAATGATACCAAATCGCGTATCAAGCATAATTTCGGCAGTGCAAGACCAGAAGGGTATCGCAAGGCTATCCGTATCATGGAAATGGCGGACCGGTTTGGTCTTCCCGTCATTTCACTGGTTGATACAGCGGGTGCCTATCCGGGTGTCGGTGCCGAAGAGCGCGGACAGGCAGAAGCCATCGCAAGGTCCACCGAAATGTGCCTGTCGCTGCGGGTGCCGATTGTTTCCGTGATCCTGGGTGAGGGCGGGTCCGGCGGCGCGATCGCCATTGCCACCGGCAACAGGGTCTATATGCTTGAACATTCGATCTACGGCGTGATTTCGCCCGAAGGTGCGGCGTCTATCCTGTGGCGGGATTCAACACGTGCCAAGGAAGCGGCAGCCAATATGAAAATCACGGCAGAAGACCTGAAAGCCCTTGGAATTATTGACGGGATCATACCCGAACCTGTCGGTGGTGCGCATCGTGATCCCAAAGCGGTTATTGCCGCCACAGGTCAGGTGATTGCCAGTGCACTTGCCGATCTCGGACAGCGGAGCGGCGATGAATTGCGCACTGACCGGCGACAGAAATTTCTCAATATCGGTCGTCAATTGTGAACATCGTCATATCAAAACCATAGTGTTGTTACCAGAGACAACCTATGTGATCGCGGAAATTGTTTATAATCCGGTAAGGATTTGTGAATGATAAGACCGGTAGAATAGGCGAAGTGCACTGTGCCTGGTGGAAGCCTGCATAACAGACAGCTTTGAAGCGGAATATTGGTAGAATGCGAAAAAGGAACCTTGTTGTCTTGTCAGCTCTTGTTCTGTCGCTGGCCGCCTGTACGCAGGAAGAAGTGATGGATGTTTCGCATGTGAAGGACAAGGTTGGTTATCAGCTCTCCGGCAAGGTCGTCGATACGATGAAAGCCAGGGGCATGCCGCTGAATTCCCCGATCATGATGCGTATCTACAAGGAAGAAGGCGTTCTGGAAATCTGGAAGGCGAAGACCGACAACCGGTTTGATCTTCTGAAATCCTACAAGATCTGCGCCTGGTCAGGTTCGCTTGGACCGAAGCGCAAGGAGGGTGACCGTCAGGCCCCTGAAGGCTTTTATGATATTGCCCCCTGGCAGATGAACCCCAATTCCAGCTATTATCTGGCGTTCAATACCGGATATCCAAACCAGTATGACCGGCTGCAAAACAGCTCCGGAACCAATCTCATGGTGCATGGTGCCTGTTCATCTTCAGGCTGCTATTCCATGACGGATGCGCAGATGCTGGAAATTTTTGCCCTTGCACGCGATGCATTCAAGGGCGGACAGAAAGCCTTCCAGCTTCAGGCCCTGCCGTTCCGGATGACGCCGGAAAATATGGCACGCCATCAGCACAATCCAAACCTTGCTTTCTGGTCGATGCTGAAAACCGGCTATGATCATTTTGAAATTACCAAGCGTCCGCCGGAAGTGGCCATCTGCGACAAGAAATATGTCTTCAACCAGATGACCCCCCAGGGCACACCGGTGACATCATCCGCACAATGTGAGGGTGCAACGACGCCACCGGCCCTGGCGCAGGCCTATACGCAGTTTCAAAAAGACTATGATGTCGCCTATGCCAAGGCTGACCGCAAGCTTGAAGGCTATATCTGGCGCGATCCTACAGAAGCCGAGCGCAAGGCTGTTGTTGCGGCAACGCGCAAGGGCAAGGATATTGCCTATGCACCGACCGGAACCGGCCTTGAGGCAGGCAGGCTGGTGAAAGTGGGCGAGGAAACCGCCAGCGATTCGCTGCAGGCCCTGATATCGCCAAAACCTGCATCTGTGGCGACTTCTGCCGATGCGGCCACTCATGCGCCAGCTGCTGCCGGGTCCGTCACTGTTGCTGCCGATGCGCCGAAAATCGGTGATGCGCTTGTGCCTGTTCCGCAGGAAAATCCCTTGAACCCGCCGACGGCGGTTGCGACCAATGCGGTCGAGAAAAAGAAACCCTTCTGGCAATTGTGGGGCAACTGAGTGTGCCGACAGACGGTATTGTTTATCTGGACCTGCGCGGACTGAAATGTCCCCTGCCTGTCCTGAAATCCCGCAAACGCCTGAGTTTGATGCCACAGGGATCTGTTCTGGAGCTTTTGACAACGGACCCGCTGGCGGTGATTGATATCGCCCATATGTGCCGTGAAGACGGGTATATTCTGGATCTCTCGCAAAGCCATGAGGCGGGTCACCGGTTTTTGATCCGCAAGTCCTGATATCAGAATTTCCATCCGGCGACGGCAAGCGGATTGTCTTCCAGCGCCTTCCTGTCCGGCCTGTCGATGGAAGGTTTGCCTGTGAAGGCATCAAACAGTTCGTTCACAAAGCTTTCCGGCAGATCCTTGGTGATGAGGACCATGCGTGTTCGCCGGTCTGACGGGTCCGGCCAGGCTGCCAGCCGTTCCGGACGATGAAAAATGGTCTGGACACCGTGCAGGACGAGCGGCCGGTCGGGATTGTCAGACAGTGCAACAATGGCCTTCATGCGCAGCAATTTTTCGCCATGGGCCGAGCGCAACAGGTCTGTGAACATATCGATAGCCAAGCGGTCAATCGGTTTGTCATGCAAAATGCTGAAGGAACGGATGCGTGCATCGTGGCGGTTGACATCATGATGGTGGTGGTGATCCTCATGCTCATGCTCATGCTCATGCTCATGCTCATGGTGGCCTTTATCCATCAGCCACCGGTTCACATCCGCCGTCCTGGTAGAGGGATCGAAAAGACCGGTGTCGAGAAGGCTTGCCGCTCCGGCCTCTGCGCTGTCGGCATCCAGAACCGGTGCCCCGGGATTAAGATCTTTCATCCGTTGCAGGAGACGCCGGACGGTAACGGAATCGGTCATCGTGCGTTTCGTCAAAACCAGCCGGTCGGCAACGGCCACCTGACGGACGGCCTCTTCATGATGGTCGAGCGTTGAAAAACCGTGAACCGCATCGACCACAGTGATCAATCCATCCAGTTTCAGGTTTTGCGCCAGAACAGGATGGCCCAGAATTGCCTGCAAGACCGGAGCCGGATCAGCAAGGCCGGTGGTCTCGATGACAATACGCTGCAAACGCGCAATGCTGCCGCTTTGAACGCCGTCAACAAGGTTGGCGAGCGTGTCAGTCAGCTCGCCGCGCACCGTGCAGCACAGGCAGCCATCGGACAGTTCGATGATACCGTCACCCGAGGCTTCGACCAGCAGATGGTCAATACCGACCGAACCGAATTCATTGATGATGACAGCCGTGTCTTTCATCTGCGGGTCTTTGAGGAGGCGGTTGAGCAAGGTGGATTTACCGGCACCCAGAAATCCGGTGATGACCGATACACGAATGTCAGGGACAGGATTCACTGCCAGCTATCCTTTCTTAAAGACCGGGGCGTGGCGTGGGAACCGGAACATCAGCCAGGACATCGTCCTCCTGCGCTGTGTTTCCGGCTTTCTTCACATCTTTTTGCGGTTTTGGCAGCAGGCCTGCGAAGACGAAATTCGGCGTGCGTGTAAACTCGTGCACATAGGGTGACAAGAGCTTCATGCGGCCCACTTCGTCGCGGCCCTCGCTGCGTTGCTTTGCCCCTTTGGCACTGCAGATCTCCTTGCTGATATCGGCAACGGTATCCGGTGTGCCGACGGCCGGTTTCAGATTTGCCAGCGTTTCCTGTCGCGAAAACTGCCCTGTGAGCCCTGCCTGCAGAAGACGGGCCGATTCGTCTGCGCGCGCGCCCAGACTTTCGGTGCCCAGAACAACCGAAACAATAGTGCGGCCATTTCTGGTGGCTGACGATACCTGATTGAAGCCGGATGCACAGATAAAGCCGGTTTTCATGCCGTCAGCACCGTCAAAACGGCCAATCAGCAGATTGTAATTGGTGTAATTGTGCTGGCCGGTGGTAAAGCCCTCCAGCGAAAAATAGGAGGCATATTGCGGAAACTCGCGTTTGATCATGATTGCGAGCAGGGCAAGGTCGCGCGCTGTCGTATATTGTCCCTTTCCGGGCAATCCGTTCGGATTGATGAAATGCGATGATGACATTCCAATGCGGGCGGCTTCGGCATTCATGCGATCGACAAACCCGGGAAGCGAGCCGCCGACAGTTTCCGCGATGGCCACCGCGACATCATTGGCGGATTTGACCAGCATGATTTTCAGCGCGCTGTCCAGGGTCATCCGGTCGCCCTTCCTGAACGGCATCTTGCTGGGTGCCTGGCTGACGGCCGTCCTGGTCATGGTCACCGGGCTGTCGAGGGTGATCTGTCCAGCCCCGATGGCGCGAAATACGGTATAGGCTGTCATCAGCTTGGTCAGGGATGCCGGATACCACTTTTTGAACGAATCCTCCTCCTCGACAATTTTCAGAGACTGTACATCGACGGCAATACGCGGATTGGCATAAGCGGATGTGGTTGAAAGCAGGGATGATGACAGCAGGACCAGGGACAGTATCTTGCCGAAAATTTGAAAACTCTGCCGGGAATCAGTCACTGTTTCATGTCCTTGCTTGTCGACGGTTACGCAAAAATGTTTTTATTTACCCATATGTCAAGAACAAGGCAAAAGCCATTGAATATGAAATGGCAAAAGACCACATTCACATGACACGAAAACTTGCAGGAATATCATATGCCCATTTTAAACCGTGCCCATGAATTGAGCAAGGATGTGGCGGAATGGCGGCGCCATTTGCATGCCCATCCCGAACTGATGTTTGATGTTGAAAATACGGCAGGTTTTGTTGCAGAAAAATTGCGCTCTTTTGGCGTTGACGAAATTGTCACCGGTCTGGGCCGCACCGGGGTTGTGGGCATCATCAAGGGCAAGCCGCCCGGGCTTCCGCACTGTCGGCTTGCGCGCTGACATGGATGCGCTGCCGATGACGGAAATTTCCGGCAAGCCATGGGCCTCGAAAACCTCTGGCAAAATGCATGCCTGCGGCCATGACGGACACACCGCCATGCTTCTGGGCGCGGCGCAATATCTTTGCGAAACCCGCAATTTTGCGGGCCAGGTCGCGGTGATTTTCCAGCCTGCCGAAGAAGGTGGCGGCGGCGGGCGCGAAATGGTGAAAGACGGCATGATGGAGCGATTCGGGATTGAAGAAGTCTATGGCATGCACAATCTGCCGGGCCTTGATGTGGGCAAATTTGCCATCCGCAAGGGACCGATCATGGCGGCAACGGATGTGTTTTCTGTCACTGTCAAAGGGCGTGGCGGGCATGCCGCCCTGCCACACGGCACGATTGATCCTATCGTGACTGGCGCACAGATCGTTTCTGCCTTGCAGTCGATTGCCGCCCGCAATGTGGATCCGCTGCAATCTGTCGTCGTGTCGGTGACCAAATTCAATGCGGGCTCTGCCTATAATGTCATTCCCGACGAGGCGCATCTGGCCGGAACCGTGCGTTCGCTTCTGCCCGAAGTGCAGGAGCTTGCCGAGCGGCGCATTCGTGAAATTGCTTCCGGGATTGCCGGCGCACATGGCGCAGAGGCTGTTACCTGGTACGAGCGCAATTACCCGGTCACCCGCAATCATGAAAGCGAGACCGGGTATGCGGTGGAAGCGGCGGCGACCATTGTCGGGCCGGACCTGGTCAATGCCGAGGTGGATCCGATGATGGGCGGGGAAGATTTTTCCTATATGCTCAATGCCCGCCCCGGTGCCTTTATCTTTATTGGCAACGGAGATACGGCGGGCCTGCACAATGCATCCTATGATTTCAATGATGCCATCATTCCGCTGGGCATTTCCTACTGGGCAAGAATTGCCGAAACCCGCCTTGCAGGCTGAGCCATAGTGCCAGAGGCAATGCGGCGCGGTTCAAACTTCTCGTACCTGCAGCATTTTTGCGCAAAAACGCTTGGCTAAGCGCTTTGTCTTTTGTATGGGTGTTTTCCAAGTGGTCCCGTAGCTCAGCAGGATAGAGCACCAGATTCCTAATCTGGGGGTCACGCGTTCGAATCGCGTCGGGATCACCAATTTATATCGTTCGCCACATTGCTTGAGAACATCGCCAATCTTTTGAGAATCATCGCCACATCCGATGAGAATCAACCCGCGAAAAAGCAGAACTCGTCGTTCAAATTCAGACCTGCGGGTACTGAGGGTTTCAAACCTTGGCCTTAACAATGGCTACAGAACTGGCTCGAGAAACTTGGACAATTGCCACATATAGAATCATGAAATGTGTTCAGATAAACCGAGCCAGCTCTATATGCTTGTAAGGTGGATACAGCAGGGGTTGTCGACATAAGATAAGTCAATCATCCCCGTGATTGGCAATCATCATCGCCTGCAGGGCCATGCGCTCGGTCTTGCGCATGCGCTCGGATTCAGACTTGAGCTGACCGCAGGCTGCCAGAATATCACGCCCGCGCGGTGTGCGGATCGGCGAGGCAAAACCTGCTGCATTGACGAAATCGGAAAACGCCTCGATGGTTTCCCAGTCCGAACATGCATAGGCCGAACCCGGCCATGGATTGAACGGAATGAGATTGATCTTGGCCGGCACGCCTTTGAGCAGTTTGACCAGATCCCGTGCATCGGCAAGGCTGTCATTGACGCCCTTGAGCATGACATATTCAAAGGTGATACGGCGCGAATTCGACAGGCCGGGATAGGCCCTGCAGGCCGCCATCAGCTCTTTCAGCGGATATTTTTTGTTGATCGGCACCAGCTCGTCGCGCAGGTCATCACGGGTGGCATGCAGCGAAATGGCCAGCGCCACACCGATTTCCTCGCCTGTACGGTAGATTTCCGGAACGACGCCGGAGGTCGAAAGCGTGATACGACGTTTGGAAAGGGACAGACCGTCGCCATCCGACGCAATCAGCAGGGCCGTCTTGACATTCTCGAAATTATAAAGCGGCTCCCCCATGCCCATCATCACAATATTGGTGATCTTGCGACCCTCTTCCGGAACGATGGCACCCTGCGGCGTATCGCGATCCGGAAAATCGCCCAGACGGTCACGCGCCAGCAGCAATTGCGACAGGATTTCCTCTGCCGTCAGGTTGCGCACCAGTTTCTGTGTGCCGGTATGACAGAAGGAACAGGTCAGCGTGCAGCCGACCTGCGAGGAAATACACAAGGTGCCGCGCCCTTCCTCGGGAATATAGACGGTCTCGACCTCGACCGGACGACCGGCACCGCGCGGCGGAAACCGCAGCAGCCATTTGCATGTGCCGTCATGGGAAATCTGCTCTTCCACGATTTCCGGCCGGGCAATGGAAAAATGCCCTGCCAGCATGTCGCGCATGTCTTTCGACACGTTTTTCATATCGGCAAAATCGGAAATTCCGCGCACATACAGCCAGTGCCAGATCTGGCTGACACGCATCCTGACCTGTTTTTCGGCCACACCCCGGGCTTTGAGCGCCTCGGCCATTTGCATGCGGTCCAGCCCGATCAATGTGGGCTTTTCCACCATGCCGGCAAAGTTTTGACCAGCAACAGCTGGCGACGCTGGCTTGACAGCTTGTGCAAGGGTCTGTGTGTCCGTCATGGTCTGGTCCTGAAGATCGGGATGGCGAAAGCGCCAAAACCGGGCCTTTATCACCCTTTTGGCCGTCCGTCACCCATTATGCGCCATACAACGCAAAACGGGCCGACCTGTGGCCAACCCGTTCAAACGTCATTTTATGAAGGTCAGAAATTACTTGCAACTCTCGATTTGCTTGAGGGCAGCCGAAATGCCCGAAAGCGAATAGGAATAGCTGGTCGCCGTGCCCTTGCGGGATTTGGCATTGACGGTCATGACCTTGCCGGTTTTCATGGCGGTAACAAGGGCAGGCTCTTCGGCGGCATTTTCAACCCATGCCGATTTGTCCTTGGTGAAAAGCGTGAAAGTCTTCGTATCGATGGTCACCTGAACCTTGGACTTGTCCTGCAATATATAACCCATCATGGCCTGTGGCTCATAGGAAATATTCTGGCCCGGACGCTGCGTCACCAGAAAGAAAATATCCCCATGATCAACGGAGGCCGGCTGCTTGTCTGTTGGCACCGACAGGACATAACACACCTTGCCGTTGGCGGCGGTGTAGGAATAGGCACCCCATGCGTTGAACTGCTGGATACGGGTGGGAGATTGCGCGGATGCAACACCGGCACTGCCCAGCATCAATGCAATACAAGTGGAAAGTGCCAGTGCGATTTTTGTTGCAAACATTATAACCTGCCGATTGTCTTGCTTGTGGAGCCCTGCCCTTGAAAGGGACACAGACGTTCCTGATTGTTGTTATTTTGGACGCAATCTGGTTACCAAACCGTCAACAAAGTCGTTTTTGACCGTTTTGATGTCTGGATTTCATCCAATTTGGCCGGACACAACGCCAAAAGCCCGTCAGCGATTGTCGTCAATTCTTCACCTGCCTGTGATTTGATATCCTGCCATCACTCTTATGTGCCAAAGAATCAGGCAAGAGTTTGTCCGAAGTAAAATCCGTGGGGCTCTTGCTTTAAAGGCCGGTTTCATTTTGATTGGCACTGGATGAAGACGTGAACAAAGGACCGGCACCAGATCCATGGAGGAGCGTGAAAAACTGCAGTTCCAGGCGCAGATGGCGGCCGTTGCACAGAACCGTGACCAGGCCGCCTTTGCCGAACTGTTTGACTATTTCGCCCCGCGGCTGAAATCCTGGCTGCTGCGCCAGCGCATGGAACCGGGACAGGCAGAGGAACTCGTCCAGGAGGTGATGATTGTACTCTGGCACAAGGCGCATCTTTACGATGCCTCGAAATCCTCACTTTCCACCTGGCTGTTCCGCATTGCCCGCAACCGCCGTATTGACCTGGCAAGACGCGATAAAAGCCGGATCATGGACGAGACCGACCCCGCCCTTCAGCCCGCAATGCAGATTGGCGCGGATGCGCTGGTGGAAAACAGCGACCGGGAAAATTTTGTGCGCGAAGCGCTGGCAAAACTGCCAAAGGAACAGATAGACCTTGTGCGCATGGCTTTTTTTCTCGGGCGTTCCCATTCGGAAATTGCGCAGGAGAGCGGCCTGCCGCTGGGAACTGTGAAATCACGTCTGAGGCTGGCCTTTGGCCGGCTGAAAAAGCTGCTGGGCGAAAGCGGAATTGATTCCGCAATCTGATCAGGCAGACTGCAGATCCTCATCCCGCAGTGCCGCATCGGCCTTTTCAAAATGCTCCGGCTTGATATTGTTGCGAATGGCCGAAAAGGCCATTGCCAGCACGGCCATATCATCCGAAAACCCGACAACGGCAAAGAAATCCGGCACAGCGTCAAACGGCATGACGAAATAGGCAAGCGCTGCCAGCAGAATACCCCGCGCATAGCGGGGCGTGGCCGGATCAATGGCGCAATAGAAGGATGCGACGACATCACGCACACAGGGAATATGGCGCACCGCCTTTTTCAGCGTCGGCCAAAAGCCCTTGCGGATTTTTTCTGTCCTGCTGTCTTGCGTTTCCTCATCGCCCGGAAGAAGAATATCGCCATATTTGATGTCGTCCATAACGGATCCTCGTCTTGAAGAAAAGATACAGGAATTCTGCACGTATACCCTGCGGGTGCGTGGAGTGCATGTTCAGTTGGGCCGCGTGCGCTGCGCCTTGTCGATCGCCCGCGCCAGCAGGATATCAAGCTCGGTCAGTCCCCTGGCATCATGTGTCGTCAGCACAATATCGACCCGGTTATAGACATTGAACCATTCCGGATGATGATCCAGCTTCTGGGCAATCAGGGCAATTTCCGTCATGAATCCGAAAGCCTCCGAAAATCCCTTGAATTTCAGGGATTTTGAAAGCCGCGTTCCGGCCTCGTCCAGCAACCAGCCGTCAAGATATGCGATTTTTTCCTCCAGTTCAGCACTGGTCAAACGCACAGAACCCATGGCATGTTCCTTTTCATCGTTGTTGCACACCATACTATATGAGGGCCAAACGATATGAAACAACAGTCCATTCTGTTTGTCTGTGCCGGAAATATCTGCCGTTCACCTCTATGCAGCTCGGTATCAGCGCGTTCCGGCCTGTCTATGACCAGATATCGGCAGCCAGATCTTCGCTGATGGCGAAATTCTGAGCCGACCGGTTTTCCGACAGCGGGAAAATCTCCTCCGTGAGGTAGGGACCGCCACCGACAGAATCACGCGACGACATCAAAACAAAGCGCGACACCGCAAAAGATGCGGTCTGAAAGTTTCCCCGCCCGGACAGATAGGTCACGACATCATCCAGCCGGGATGCCCGCAACCGCGCCAATGTGACATGCGGGGTAAATTTGCGCGGGTCCGGCGCAAGACCAAGCCTTTGGCAAATCCGCTCGATTTCGGCCTGCAGCGCCGTCATTTCCGCATTGGGCCTGACACCGGCATAGATGGAATGCGGTTTTTTTGATCCGAAGGATCCGATCCCGTTGAGCGAGATCTCGAATTCCTGCCGGTCTATCCGGTCCAGCCGGTCGACAATCTCGTCGGCCGTCCGGCCATCGACATCCCCGATAAAGCGCAGGGTGATATGATAATTCTCGACATCAATCCAGCGTGCACCGGGAAGGCCACCCCGCAAGAGGGACGCACTCATCGCGGCATTGCGCGGGATTTCGAGGGCTGTAAAAAGTCTGGGCATGGCAATATCCCCCGAATCTTCCAACTACGGATCAAGGGAATCACGCTATTGTCATGAGCGCAACCCCTTGATGAAAAAACGGTTAATCCGGCAGCGAACAAACATCCTAATGTGACAACAAAGTTTCAATAAAAGCCGTCGCGCTGGGGATAAACTTCTCCACCATGACCGAAACACCCTGCGCATTGGGATGCATGCCATCGCCAAGCTTGAGCTTTGGCTCCAGGATCACACCATCGAGAAAAAACGGATAGAGTGGCACCTGGTATCCGGCAGCAAGCCTCGGAAAGACAGGGTTAAAGCGATCCGCATACTCCGCCCCCATATTGGGCGGCGCAAGGATACCAACCAGAAGTACCGGAATGGAACGGGTCTTCAGGCTTGTCAGCATCGCTGCAATATTCTTCTCGGTTTCCTCCGGCGACAGGCCCCGCAGGGCATCATTGGCCCCGAACTCCAGAATGACGCCATCCGTGCCATCCGGGACTGACCAGTCGAGCCGCGCCAGACCATCCGCACTCGTATCACCCGAAACCCCGGCATTGGTGATACGCACATCCAGGCCCTTGTCGCGCAGGGCCTTTTCCAGCTGCGCCGGGAAAGCCTCTTCTGCCGGCAATTCGTAACCGGCCATCAGACTGTCGCCCAGACCGACAAGGGACAGGCTCTTTGCAAAGCCCGGTCCCGGGCTGAACGCAAGACAGAAAACCGCCGTCAGGACAAGAATAAGGGAAGGATACGCTTTAAATTTCATGACACCGTCCCTAGATTGGTGAGGAGTTGAACAGACCGGTTGCAGGCTCTGAAAAAGATATAGGACGCTTTTGTGTGACTGAAACCATTATTGAACTGAAAAATGCAGATTTGACGCTGGGCACGGAGGCCGCAGCCGTCCATGTTCTCAAAAGTCTGGATCTGACCATTCAAAAAGGCTCATCGGTGGGCATTGTCGGCCCGTCGGGATCAGGAAAGTCGACGCTGCTGATGGTTCTGGCCGGACTTGAAAAACTCGACAGCGGCGAAATCTTTATCTCCGGCGCGCCGGTTCATGCCATGAGCGAGGATCAGGTTGCCGAATTCCGGGGCCGCAATATCGGCATCGTGTTTCAGTCCTTCCACCTGATTCCCAATATGACAGCACTGGAAAATGTGGCCGTGCCGCTGGAACTGGCCAATATCAGGGATGCGTTTGGCATTGCCCGGCGGGAACTGGAGGCTGTGGGCCTGGGCGAGCGCCTGAGCCACTATCCGGGCCAGCTCTCCGGTGGCGAGCAGCAGCGCGTTGCCATTGCCCGCGCCCTGGCACCGTCGCCACCGCTTCTGATAGCCGACGAACCAACCGGAAATCTGGACGCCGAAACAGGACGGCAGATCGCAGACCTGCTGTTTGCCGAACTGGCCGGGCGCGGCATGACCCTGTTGCTCGTCACCCATGATCCGGCGCTGGCTGCCCGGTGTTCGCGCCAGATCAAGGTACGCTCCGGCAGGATTGTCGATCACGGCCTGAACAGTGTCATAACAGAAACGGCCATCGCATGACAGCATCCGCACCGCCTGTTCCTGTTGTGCCGGAACGCCTTTCACCGGTCCGTTTTGCACAGATCCGTCTGGCCTTTCGCCTTGCCCTGCGTGAGATGCGCGGCGGTCTTGGCGGATTTTACATTTTTCTGGGCTGCATTGCCCTTGGCACGGCCGCCATTGCATCGGTCAACTCCGTTGCCCGCTCGATTACCACATCGATTGCGGCGCAGGGCCAGGAATTGCTGTCCGCCGATGTGCGCTTCGAGATCCGCAATATGGAGGCAACACCGCAACAGCTGGCCTTTTTCGAGAGTTTGGGAACAGTCTCAACCTCGGCAAAGCTGCGCTCCATGGCGCGTCTGCCGGATGGTTCCAACCAGGCGCTGGTGGAACTGAAAGCCGTGGACCAGGCCTATCCGCTCTATGGCACGCTGAAAACCGAACCGCAGGCAGCCCAGGCCGATCTTCTCAAACAGGTGGACGGCACTTACGGTGCCATTGCCGCACCCCTTCTGCTGGAACGGCTGGGCTTGAAGCCGGGGGACCGGATCAGCCTTGGAAACGCAACCCTGCAGATCCGCGCCATATTGACCGGCGAGCCTGACGCAGTGTCGGAAGGTTTTGCCTTTGCACCCAGAATTCTTGTGTCCAGTGAAGCACTGGCAGCAACGGGGCTGAACCAGCAGGGCAGTCTGGTGGATCACGCCTACAGGATCAAGCTCAACCGGTCGCAGACGCAAGATGTGAAAGCCCTGTCGGAAAAGGCATTCCCGGATGCAGGCTGGAGCCTGCGCACCAGTGCCAATGCCGCCCCGTCCCTCACCGACAATATCAAACGCTTCTCGCAATTTCTGACTTTGGTGGGCCTGACGGCCCTGATTGTCGGCGGCGTGGGTGTCGGCAATGCCGTACGGGCCTTTCTGGAATCCAAGCGCGGGGTCATTGCCACCTTCAAGTGCCTCGGAGCACCCGCTTTCGTCGTCACGCTGATCTATCTGTTCCAGATCATGCTCGTAACATTGATGGGCATTGCCGCAGGTCTTGTCGCCGGTGCCATTGCCCCGATGATTGCCAACCGGCTTCTGGTCGGCATATTGCCGGTGTCCGACGTGACAGCACTCTATCCGGATGCTTTGGCGCTGGCGGCCGTTTTCGGGCTTTTGACGGCGCTGGCCTTTGCCATGCTGCCTTTGGGCCGGGCAAAAGCCATTCCGGCAACGGCGCTGTTTCGCCAGCAGGGCTTTGAAATAACCCGCCTGCCCTCCTGGCCCTATATCGCATCAGCTGTGATATTTCTGGCAGCCCTTGCAGGTCTCGCCATTGCCAGCGCACAGGAACCCTATATTGCCCTTGTGTTTCTCGGATCTGTTGCCTTTGCCTTTGTGATCCTGCGGCTGGTCGCAACAGGGGTCGGCTGGCTGGCAAGGCGCAGCCCGAGGGTGAACTCTCCGGCCCTGCGGCTGGCCATCGGCAATATTCACCGGCCGGGTGCCTTGACGCCTTCCGTTGTCCTGTCGCTCGGCCTCGGGCTGACACTGCTGGTATCGCTGGCGCTGATTGACGGCAACCTGCGCAGCGAACTGACCGGAAGCCTGCCGGAACGGGCACCGGGCTTTTTCTTTGTCGATATTCAGGGCAAGGATATAGACCGGTTCAGGAGCGTTCTGAAACAGCAGGCACCGGACGGCACCATAGTGGAAGTGCCGATGCTGCGGGGCCGTATCCTGAAATTCAATGATGTCAACGTCTCCGAGCTGAACGTGCCGCAAGGCGGGCGCTGGGTGTTGCAGGGTGATCGCGGCATCACTTATGCCGACGCCCTGCCGGCCAATGCCACATTGGTGGAAGGCACATGGTGGGACAAGGACTATACTGGTGAACCGCTGATGTCCTTTTCGGCAGAAGAAGGCAGGGAACTGGGGCTGAAACTGGGAGACCGGGTGACCGTCTCCGTGCTGGGACGCACCATTACGGCAAAGATCGCCAATTTCCGCAAGGTGGAATGGGGATCCCTCTCCATCAATTTCGTGATGGTCTTCTCACCCGATACGTTCAAGGGCGCACCGCATGCCTGGCTGGCGACGCTGACAGACGCAAAGGCCACGCCTGAAAGCGAGGCGGCCACGCTGCGCGCGGTCACGAACGCCTTTCCGACCATTACCTCCGTGCGCGTAAAAGACGCTCTCGAGATCGTCAACACGCTGGTCGCGCAACTGGCAACCGCCATTCGCGCCGCCGCTGCCGTGGCCCTGATTGCCTCTGTCCTGGTGCTCTCGGGTGCACTGGCGGCCGGCAACCGCGCCCGTGTTCACGATGCCGTGGTCCTGAAAACACTGGGGGCAACCCGCAGAACCCTGATCACCGCCTTCACGCTGGAATATATGCTTCTGGGCCTGGCAACAGGCATATTTGCGCTCGTTTCCGGTGGCGTGGCCGCCTGGTATGTGATCAGCCAGATCATGAAACTGCCCTATGCCTTCCTGCCCGATGTGGCGCTGGTAACACTGGTTCTGGCACTGGTCCTGACCATCGGAATGGGTCTGGCAGGCACATGGCGCATTCTCGGCATGAAGGCGGCACCGGTGTTGCGGGAGCTATGAAATGTCCTGAAAGGAAACTGTTAACCATGTTTCTGGCGACTTTGGGTCGCATGATGCAAGATTACCGGAATTTAACGTCAAAACCTCTTGTTTTGAGCCTGGTATGACCTCATATTGCTTTCAGGCTTGCTGGAGCTCCACAGCGGCGCCTGGGAATGAATTCCCGACACCGTAAACACTAGGAGCTTTTAAAGAGGATAAAATGGCTGACTTTCGCAATACCCCGAACCGGATGGCCCAGACAGGCGCCAATACCGGTAGCATGATTGATGAAGGCCTGCGCACCTATATGCTGAAGGTCTACAACCTGATGGCTCTGGGTGTCGGCATCACCGGCCTTGCGGCCTATGCATTCAGTGCATTCGCCCTGACAAACGAGGCATTTTATAATGCTGTCTATACATCGCCCCTGAAATGGGTTGTGATGCTGGCTCCGCTTGGCATGGTGTTCTACCTCAGCTTTCGCATCAATTCCATGAGCGTATCAGCAGCACAGACCGCATTCTGGGTCTATGCCGGTCTGATGGGCCTGTCCCTGTCATCGATCTTTCTGGTCTACACAGGTGCCAGCATCACGCAGACGTTCTTTGTAACGGCCGCTGCCTTTGGTGCCCTGTCACTTTACGGCTACACCACCAAGCGTAGCCTCTCTGCCATGGGCTCGTTCATGATCATGGGCCTGTTCGGCCTGATCATCGCGTCGATTGTCAACATCTTCCTGCAATCGTCGAGCCTTGATTTTGCCATATCGGCCATCGGTGTTCTGATCTTTGCCGGTCTGACCGCCTGGGATACCCAGAAGATCAAGGAAATGTATTTTGAAGCCGATGACGATGTAACAGCAGGACGCAAGGCTGTGATGGGTGCGCTGACACTCTACCTCGACTTCATCAACCTGTTCATGTTCCTGCTGCGCTTCCTGGGCGACCGCAGGTAACAGGCCAGGGATTGACATGAAAAGGCGGCCTTCGGGTCGCCTTTTTTATTGCCTGTGCAGACCATGTCCGATAGATTTCTGCAATTGTTATCAACAGAGTATACCATGTCCCTGACCCTGCGTTCCGTTTTGCATGAAGACCTGCCGGCAATGACCGAAATCTACCGGGAATCGGTTTTGAACGGGACAGCGACCTATGAAATCGACCCGCCGGATCTGGCCGAAATGACCAGGCGGTTTGAGGCCAATACGGGTCTTTGCTATCCCTATATCGTGGCTGAGGATGATGACGGAACCATCCTTGGCTACGCCTATGCCTCCGCCTTCCGCACCCGCCCGGCCTATCGCTGGCTGGTGGAAGACAGCATCTATCTGAAACCGGAAGCGCGTGGCAAGGGTGTCGGCAAGGCGCTTTTGACAGAACTTCTGGAGCGCTGCGAAAAGCTGGGGTTCAGGCAGATGGTGGCGATCATCGGCGGGGCAAGCCCGGCCTCCATTGCCCTTCACCGGGCCGCAGGCTTTGAACATGGCGGCGTCATGAAAGCCACAGGCTTCAAGCTCGGCCGCTGGCTGGACACGGTGATCATGCAAAAGGCCCTGGGCGAGGGATCGCAGACCGATCCCGACATGCATGCCTATCCGGGGAGTATGGTATGATGATCGTAAGTCACCCGCTGCCTAGTGGTTTGATTTCGACATTTGCATCCGTTCGCAGCACACTCGAGAGCAAATGTCGAAATCATAAAAACCACTAGCAAGACTATGATTCTAGTGGAATTTTCGAATTTGACATTTGAGTTGAGAGGTCGCCGCTACCGGGACTCAAATGTCAAATTCATTCCACTAGCTCTTGATCAGTTTCAGCACCTTGTCGAAAACCTTGAGCACATGAACGAGCTCATGGCCACGCTTGAGGATCTTGCCCTGCATATTGATGACACTATAGGCTCCCTGTCGCGACGCCAGGGACGGGTCTTTCTCGATACGGTAAAGCGGCACCTCACCCGAGCGCTTGAAGATGGAAAACACCGCCCTGTCGCGCAGATGATCAATGGCATAGTCTTTCCACTCGCCCTCGCCCACCATGCGGCCATAGATTCGCAGGATCGCATCCAGCTCCCGCCGGTGGAATGTAACAGGCAGCGGATCACGGGATTGTTTGTAATCGCGCAGGTCAATGACAATGGCCGCTTCTGCAGGACCAGCCTGTCCCAAAGGTAAATCATCCGCCACGCAAAGCCTCCGGTGCCTCGAAGATGACAATGGAGTGACAGTTTGCCTGACCGGTTGGGAATTGCAAGCACAAGGATGGGACGATCAGTCGGATTCTGTGTAGGTCAGGTCGGTGGCACCCAGAATGGCTGCCGGATTTCCACTGGCACTGTTGGACTGAAGCAGGATAGCGCAACCGCCATTCTTGCCTTCTTTCATGACCGACATCGGCAGCGAGACCGTCATGGCCTTGCCGTCCCACATGCCCACGGTGGAAACCTCGGTAACGCTGCGGCTGTAGCGCACAGTTTTCCCGGCATTTTCACCACGCTCCATCGTGATATCGACAGGCGGGGCATAATAGACAACAACAATATCGGCAGCGCCCTGACCAGCGCCGATACTGACATGCAGCACCTCACCATCGACCTTGGCCGAAACCGGAACCACGAGCCCGCCACCGGTATTTTTCGCCTGGTCCAGCGCGGCATTGATGGCCTTGAAATCCCCGCCACTGGCATCCGATGCGCCGTTGATCACCGCTTGCGGGGTGTAGACATTGTTGCGTTTCAGTGTCTTGGCATAGCCATATTGACGTTCGGTATTGTTGCGCGAGCTGAACGTATCTTTCCAGCCGAGATAATCCCAATAATCCACATGATAGGCGAGCGCGATAACATCACCCTGCCCGATAAGCCGGTTCAGCGCCGCATCCGCCGGCGGACAGGACGAACAGCCCTGCGATGTGAAGAGCTCAACCACCCCTTTTGGCGCTGCAAAGCCTGTGCCGGGCAGGGAAAGACCGGCTGCCAGAAAAAGCAGGGCACCGGAAAAAGCCAGCGGTTTCATGATGGTATCCTTTGCAATCAAGATGCGGATCGGGGATGACGCGAAAACACAATTCCCGTTCCGTCTGTTGCAGGCACACTAGCCGAACATGCCATCAACAGAAAGTCACGTTCGGGTGAGGTGTTGTGTGATCCGCCCGCACAACGCAAAGCCGCCGGTGGATTGGCCGGCGGCTTCAGGTTCAGTTCAACACAATTTTCAAGAAAAGAATCAGGACGCCAGATCGCGCAGAACGGTCTGCAGAATGCCGCCATTGTTCATATAGGTGACCTCGTCCAGCGTATCGATCCGGCAAAGGATCGGCACTTTCCTGATACTGCCGTCTGCGAAGGTGATTTCGGCCACCTTCATTTCACGCGGCTTCACATGGGCGAGACCTTCAATGGAGACGGTTTCATCACCCTTCAGGCCAAGGCTTTCCCAGGTCGTGCCCTCTTCCAGACAGAAGGGAACAATACCCATACCGACCAGGTTGGAACGGTGGATACGCTCGAAGGACTGCGAGATGACGGCCTTGACGCCCAGAAGACTGGTGCCCTTGGCAGCCCAGTCACGCGAGGAACCATTGCCATATTCCACACCGGCAAAGATCACCAGCGGCACGCCTTCCGCCTTGTACATCATGGCCGCATCATAGATCGACATCTCTTCTTTGGAAGGATAGTGGATCGTATAGCCGCCCTCCTTGCCATTCGGGCCCATCATGTGGTTGCGAATGCGGATATTGGCGAATGTGCCGCGCATCATCACCTCGTGATTGCCGCGCCGTGTACCATACTGGTTGAAATCGGCGACAGCGACACCATGCCCCAGAAGATAGGCACCGGCAGGCGAGGCCGCCTTGATGGAACCCGCAGGCGAAATATGGTCGGTGGTGATCTTGTCGCCGAACAGGCCCAGAATGCGCGCACCCTTGATATCGGAAATGCCGGAACCGGTTTTGCCCATGCCCACGAAATAGGGCGGGTTCTGCACATAGGTGGAGGCATCTTCCCAGGCATAGGTCTGGCCCGGCGGAACCTGAACGGCCTGCCAGTTGGCATCGCCCTTGAACACATCGGCATATTTGGCCGCATAAAGCGCACGGGTGACATATTTCAGGATATACTCCTGGATTTCGGCAGAGGAAGGCCAGATGTCCTTGAGGAAGACCGGTTTGCCATCAGAACCGGTACCCAGAGGCTCGCGCGTCAGGTCAATCTGCACCGAACCGGCCAGCGCATAGGCCACAACCAGCGGCGGCGATGCCAGATAATTGGCCTGCACATCCGGCGATACACGGCCTTCAAAATTGCGGTTGCCGGACAGCACACCGGCCGCAATCAGGCCCTTGTCATTGATGGTTTTGGACACCGGCGCAGGCAGCGGGCCGGAATTGCCGATACAGGTGGTGCAGCCGAAGCCCACCAGATTGAAGCCGAGCTTGTCCAGATCTGCCTGCAGGCCGGACCGCGTGAGATATTCGCCGACAACCTGAGAGCCGGGTGCAAGCGATGTCTTGACCCATGGCTTCGAGGTGAGGCCCCTGGCAACCGCGTTGCGGGCCAGAAGCCCGGCGGCGATGAGAACCGAAGGATTGGACGTGTTGGTGCAGGAGGTGATGGCGGCAATGGCAACATCGCCGTGGCCCAGATCATAATCCGTGCCTTCAACAGCATAGCGGGTTTTCAGCTGGCCCGGCTTCTTGTAATCGCCTTCCAGCGCAGCGGCAAAACCGGCGGCAATGTTTTCCAGCGCTACGCGGCCTTCCGGACGCTTCGGACCGGCCATGGCAGGCACAACAGCACCCAGATCCAGCTCCAGTGTATCGGTAAACACGAGATCGGAACCGTCGCCTTCCCGCCACATGCCCTGCGCCCTGGAATAGGCTTCAACCAGAGAAATCCGGTCCTGATCACGGCCCGACATGGTGAGGTAATTGATGGTTTCGCCATCGACGGGGAAAAAGCCGCAGGTTGCGCCATATTCCGGACCCATATTGCCGATCGTCGCGCGGTCGGCCAGGGTCATGTTGTCGAGGCCGGGACCAAAAAATTCCACAAACTTGGATACGACGCCCTTCTTGCGCAGCATCTGCACAACCATCAGCACCAGATCGGTGGCCGTGACGCCCTCGCGCAACTTTCCGGTCAGCTTGAAGCCGATGACTTCCGGCAACAGCATGGAGACCGGCTGGCCCAGCATGGCGGCTTCGGCTTCGATACCGCCCACACCCCAGCCCAGAACGCCCAGACCGTTGATCATGGTTGTGTGGCTGTCTGTCCCGACGCAAGTATCCGGATAGGCGATGGTTTCGCCATCCTCTTGCCTGGTCCAGACGGTCTGGCCCAGATATTCCAGATTGACCTGATGACAGATACCGGTGCCGGGCGGCACAACGCGGAAATTCTGGAAAGCCTGCTGGCCCCATTTCAGGAAGCGGTAACGCTCGCCATTGCGCTCATATTCCAGCTCGACATTGCGCCTGAGCGCCGAGGCCGTACCAAACTCGTCAACGATAACAGAGTGGTCGATCACCAGATCGACCGGCACCAGCGGATTGATCTTTTCCGGATCCCCGCCCAGACTGACCATGGCATCGCGCATGGCGGCCAGATCGACAACGGCTGGAACCCCGGTGAAATCCTGCATCAGCACGCGGGCCGGACGATAGGCGATTTCGGCCTCGGCAGTCCCCTTGTCATTGAGCCAGGCTGCAACGCTTTCGATATCAGCCCTGGTGACCGACCGGCCGTCTTCATTGCGCAACAGATTTTCCAGAATGACCTTCATGGAATAGGGAAGCTTCGATACACCGGCAAGACCGTTCGCCTCAGCCTTGACAAGGCTGTAATAGACATAATCCTTGCCTCCTACGGAAAGGATGGAACGGCACTTGAAACTGTCAATAGATTTGGACACGAGGAACCCCGCTTCGTCTGATCAGCCCTAACTGACGTGCGAACGCCCGGACGCAAGAAGCGCCTTGTGGGATGCGGGTACGGCCATTTCCGCTGTCCGCACGTGAGGTTGTTGTCCACAACCGCAAGTTCGGCACAAGGATAATATTCACGTCGACCGCTGACGTGGTTGCAGCGGTTATAGATAATTTCTAAACAAGGTGCCAGACCGACAAAGGTCCAATTTGGAGATTTTTTTGCATTGCGATAAGAGATGGTGAACAGCAAGACCGGAAAGTGAATGAAAATGCGGCTGATTGCAGAAAATCTGGGAGCAAGACGCGGAGAATCGCTGCTGTTTCAAGATCTTTCCTTTGCCCTTTCAGCAGGGGAGCTGTTGATGGTGACCGGTGCAAACGGCTCGGGCAAATCGACATTGCTGCGGGTTCTGGCCGGATTGCTGCCTGCCGAACATGGCACCGTGCGAATCACCGGGCGGGACGTGCAAGCAGCACCCCCTTGCGAAGCCTGTCACTATCTGGGCCACCGCAATGCCATGAAACGCGAATTGACCGTGACCGAAAATCTGGGTTTCTGGCAAAGCTTCATGGGGGATAACCCGTTTGGCGACACGAGCATCAAAGGTCTGTCCGTGGACGCGGCGACGGCTGAGGTCGGGCTGGCAGGCATTGCGCATCTGCCTTTCGGCTATCTGTCTGCAGGCCAGCAGCGCCGCATGGCCATTGCCAAATTGCTGGTGGCGCGCAGGCCGGTCTGGCTTCTGGATGAACCGACGGCAGCCCTTGATGCGGATGCCGACCGGATGTTTGCCAGGCTGGCCGGAAACCATCTCGACGGCGGCGGCATGATTGTGGCCGCCACCCATCAGCCGCTGGGGATTACAGACTATCAGGAACTGAAGATGACGGGCTTTGTGGAGGACGGGCAATGGTGATCACCCTTTCCGCTGCCCTGTCCCGGATCCCGGTCGCAAACAGGGACAGGGTCACGTCATGATCGCCCTGTTTTTCCGCGACATCAAGCTTTCGGTGCGCGCTGGCGGCGGTGCGCTGATCGGAGTTCTGTTTTTTATGACGGTCGTCGCTGTCATTCCGTTTGGCGTCGGACCGGATCTCAACCTTCTGGCGCGCATTGGCCCGGCGATCCTGTGGATCGGTGCCCTGCTCTCATCTCTGCTGAGCCTTGACCGCCTGTTTCAGGCCGAGCGCGAGGATGGCTCGCTGGATCTGATGCTGATGCAGGAAACACCGCTGGTGCTGACGGTTCTGACCAAATGCCTGGCGCACTGGACGGCAACCGGCCTGCCGCTGGTTCTGGCTTCCCCGCTTCTGGGCCTGTTCATGAACATGGATGCCATTGCCATCGGTGCCACCATGCTGACGCTTCTGGCAGGCTCACCGGCCATTACGCTGATTGGCGCAGCGGGAGCAGCCGTGGCTGTTGCCCTGCCGCGCGGCGGATTGCTGGTCTCCATCCTGGTTCTGCCCATGACCGTTCCCGTGCTGATTTTTGGCATCAGTGCCACCTATGCCGCCGTGCAGGAGCCCGCCCCGTTTTTGCCGCCTTTCATGATATTGTCGGCGATCACGCTTTTGTTTGCTGTCATCGGGCCATTTGCCGCAGCCTCGGCCTTGCGTTCGGCATCAGATTGACCGATGTCAATGAAAATGCCGGAAATGGGCCATATATGACGGAAAATGGTTTTAAGGTTTGAAATGCCCCAGAACACTGTAACAATCAAAAAGCTTTCCGATCTTGCCAATCCCACTTTCTTTTTGAACGTGGCTGCAAAGGTTTTGCCGTGGCTGACCGGTATCACCAGCATCCTGTTTGTGATTGGTCTGTATCTGAGCTTTACAACGGACGGCGATTACCAGCAGGGCGAGACAGTGCGCATCATGTATATCCATGTGCCGGCCGCCTGGCTGTCCATGATGTGTTATACGGTGATGGCCATTTCGGCACTGGGAACCCTGGTCTGGCGTCATCCTCTGGCCGATGTTTCCTCACGGGCCGCCGCCCCTATTGGCGCGGCCTTCACCTTTCTGGCGCTGGTCACCGGCTCGATCTGGGGCAAGCCCATGTGGGGAACCTGGTGGGTGTGGGATGCGCGCCTGACATCTGTCTTTGTGTTGTTCCTGATGTATCTGGGGCTGATTGCGCTCAACCGCGCCATGGACGATCCTTCAAAATCGGCCCGCGTCAGCGCCATTCTCATTCTGGTCGGTTATATCAACATTCCGATTATCAAATTTTCCGTTGACTGGTGGAACACGCTGCATCAGCCGGCCAGTGTCATGCGCCTGGACGGGCCGACCATTGACCCGGAATTTCTCTGGCCGCTCATGATCATGGCACTGGCCTTTTCCTGCCTGTTCTTCGTGCTGCACATCATGGCGATGCGCACGGAAATCTGGCGCAGGCGCATTGCCAATATGCGGCGGCAGGCCGCGCGTGCCGCCACAACGACGGCAGGAGCAAACCCATGAACCACGCGCTCTATGTTTGGGCCGCCTATGCCATCAGCGCCGTGACTCTGGCCGTGATCTGCCTGTGGGTGTGGATGGACGGTCGCCTGCGCAAGAAGGAACTGGCACAGCTGGAAGCAGCAGGCATCCGCAGACGCTCGGCACAGGCAGCAACACAGCCAGCATCGCCAAAGGCCGGCCATGAATGAGATTCCACAGGAAACCGCCCCCAAATCCGCATCCAGACTGCGCGTGATACTGGCCCTCCTGCCATTCCTGGCCTTTGCCGGTCTGGCCGCCATCTTTGCAATGCAGTTGCTCAGCGGCAGGGACACATCGGAAATCCCCTCGGCGCTGATTGGCCACAAGGCCCCGAAAATGGCCATGCTGCCGCTTGAGGGATCACAGCGCCCGGCCCTGACCGATGCGTTTATCGCGGGAAAACTGACCCTTGTGAATGTCTTTGCCTCATGGTGCATTCCGTGCAGGCAGGAACATCCCTATCTGATGCAGCTTGCAAAAGATCCGCGCATAACGCTGGTTGCCATCAACTACAAGGACAAGAACGACAATGCCCTGCGGTTTCTGGGTGAGCTTGGCAACCCGTTTGCCGCCATCGGCATTGACCGGAATGGCGCTTCTGCCATCGACTGGGGCGTATACGGCGTGCCGGAATCCTATCTCGTCGACAAGAACGGTGTGATTGTCTACAAGAAAATCGGACCTTTTGATGCACAGGGCATTGAAGGCGACCTCAACACCGCGATTGAAAAAGCGCTGGCCCGGCCCTGACAGACAGTCCTATAGAGGCTTGTCCGTCGTGTCATTGTCGAGCGAATGTTTCATGATCAGCGGCATCTGGCTCATGGTGAACAGGATCGTGATCGGCATGGTACCCCAGACCTTGAAATTCACCCAGAAATCCACCGAGAAATTGCGCCAGACCACTTCATTCAGCACTGCCAGAACGAGAAAAAACAGGCCCCAGCGCAGCGTGAGCTTGCGCCAGCCTTCATCATCCAGCTGGAAAGCGGCATTGAACACATAGCCAAGCAGAGATTTGCCGAAAAGCAGCCCGCCCAGCAGAAGCCCGCCGAACAGCATATTGACAATGGTCGGCTTCATCTTGATGAATATCTCATCCTGCAGGTAGATACCAAGACCGCCGAAGACCAGGACCACAATGCCGGACACGAAGGGCATGACAGGAAGGTGCCCGAAAACCAGGCGCGAGGTAACCAGCGACACGACGGTGGCGATCATGAACAGCGCCGTTGCCACAAACAACGGGCCGCCCAGCGCACCAAAAACCGGGAATGTCCTGATCAGCCATTCGCCGCGCAGATTGCCGAAGAAAAAAATCAGCAGCGGGCCAAGTTCCAGCGCCATTTTCAGCATCGGGTTCTGTTTTTCCTGGCGGGAGGGAATATTGTGGTTTTCACCGAGCGACATGGATCATCCTGACATTTGAGAGTGTGGTTCCGTTACCCTGTTGTGTCCTTTCTGAAAAGGGCTAGGCGGGGATTCCGGCAATAGCCTGCGCAAATTCTTTTGCCTCAAAGGGCTCCAGATCATCCACGCCTTCACCGATACCGATAAAATAGACCGGCAATTTGTATTTTGCCGAAATGGCGACCAGAATGCCGCCACGCGCCGTGCCATCAAGCTTGGTCATGATCAGGCCGGAAACACCCGCGACATTGCGGAAAATTTCCACCTGCTGCATCGCATTCTGTCCGGTTGTGGCGTCAAGTGTCTGTAGCACGGTATGCGGCGCATCCGGATCGAGCTTGCCCAGCACCCGGACGATCTTTTCCAGTTCGGCCATCAGTTCGGTCTTGTTCTGCAGCCGTCCGGCCGTATCGATAATCAGCACATCGCTTTTGCGGGCGCGGGCCTGTTCAAACGCATCATAGGCAAGACCTGCGGCATCCGCACCGAGCCTTGTGCCGATAAAATCCGATCCGGTCCGGTCCGCCCAGATTTTCAGCTGTTCGATGGCCGCTGCCCGGAACGTATCACCTGCCGCCAGGGTGACCTTGAGACCGGCACCGGAGAGCTTGGCGGCCAGCTTGCCGATCGTGGTGGTTTTTCCGGTACCATTCACCCCGACCACCAGGATGACATGCGGCTTGTGCGACAGGTCCAGCGCCAGCGGCCTGGCAACGGGTGTCAGCACTTTGGAAATTTCCGCCGCCATGATCCGCGACACATCCTCGCCCGACACATCCTTGCCATAGCGTTCCGATGACAGTGTACCGGTAATGCGCAGTGCCGTTTCCACACCGAGATCGGCGCGGATCAACAGATCTTCCAGATCCTGCAATGTCTCCTCGTCCAGCTTGCGCCTGGTAAACAGGGCGGCAATCTGCCCGGTCAATTGCGACGATGTGCGCGAAAGGCCCGCAACCAGCCGCTGATACCAGCTCAGCCTGACCTTTGGTGCCTCGAGAGCCGGCGCGACCACCGCTTCCCTGGCCGCAAAGCCCCTGGGAAGCACAGGCGGAGAAACAGGCTTTTCTTCTTTCAAAGGCACCTCATCCGCGCCCATGACGGTTTCTACCATGCCGACATCGCTGGACGGCGGCATGGCCGGCTCTTCCTCCTGCGCAAGCGGTGGCTCGCCCGCATGCTCCAGATCCTGCGGTTCGGGCGTGGAAACATCCTCCACATCCGCTGTTTCGGCGGTAAAGGCCATGGCGGCGGCATCATGCGGAAAGCTTTCTGCATCCGGCACGGCAACATGGCCGGACACTCCGGCATCGGGTGCAGGCAGCGGCTCAGCTTCAGGTGCCCGCTCCTGGCCTCCGAACGAAAATATTTTCTTGATGAAACCCAATGCCATATGCAATGTCCAGAAAGTGGGGGGTCAGGCAGCATCCGCCGCGCTAGGCCCGAAGGTCAATGTTTTGCCATTGTGGCCGGTAATCGTCACAGACACAAGCGCACGCGGCGCAAGGCCGGGGGTTGCAACCAGCGTAAAGTTCTCTGTATGCGCCTTCCCGCCATGTTCCACGAGCAGGCTTTGTGTTGAACCCACCATGGCAGACAGATGGGCATGATACAGGCTTTCGCCAAGGGCTCGCAGCCGCGCGGCCCGCTCCCTGACGAGGCTGCGGTCCAGTTGCGGCATGCGGGCAGCCGGTGTTTCGGGTCTCGGACTATAGGGAAACACATGCAGATGCGCGATTCCCATTTCCTGCGCCATGGAAGCGGAATTCAGGAACATCGCTTCGGTCTCTGTCGGAAACCCGGCAATCATATCCGCACCGAAACTGATATCCGGGCGCAACCGGCGGGCCTCATGAACGAAAAGCACTGCGTCGGCACGGCTGTGGCGACGCTTCATCCGTTTCAGGATCAGGTCATCACCATGCTGCAGCGACAGGTGCAGATGCGGCATGAAACGCGGCTCATCAGCCATCAGGTCGAACAGATGCCGGTCGGCCTCGATGGAATCGATGGAAGACAGGCGCAGCCGCAAAATCCCGGGCACCTGCTTCAGCAAGGTTTTGGCCAGCAGGCCGAGTGTGGGTGTGCCGGGCAGATCGGCCCCGTAGGATGTGGCATCCACGCCGGTGAGCACGATCTCGCGATAGCCGTTTTCCACCAGCATGCGCGCCTGGTCCACAACAGCGCCCATCGGCACGGAGCGCGAATTGCCACGGCCAAAAGGGATGATGCAGAAGGTACAGCGATGATCGCAGCCATTCTGCACCTGCACGAAGGCGCGGACATGCCCGTCGATCACCTTCACCATCTGCGGGGCGGTTTCCGTCACGCTCATGATATCATTGACACGCAGCTTTTCGGACGCCGAAACACCAAAATCCGGCAGGGCGCGATAAGACGCACTTTTGAGCTTTTCCGCATTGCCAAGCACGGCATCAACCTCTGCCATTGCGGCAAAATCCTGCGCCTGGGTTTGCGCTGCACAGCCTGTCACAATGATACGGGCCTGCGGATTGTCGCGCCGCGCCCGGCGGATGGCCTGCCGCGCCTGCCGCACGGCCTCGCCGGTCACGGCACAGGTATTGACCAGTATCGCATTATTGAGACCGGCCTTTTCCGCCTCTGCCCGCATGACCTCGGATTCATAGGTATTCAGCCGGCATCCGAATGTGAGAACCTCAACCCCGCTCATGATCAGGCGGCCGTTTCAGTGTCGCGCTGCCAGTCGCCTGTCGCCGGATCAAGATGACCTGCAAATTCCCATTCGGCGGGTCCGGTCATCACCACATGGTCATCACCGCGCCATTCGATGGTCAAAATCCTGCCGCTTGGAACCGTGACCGACACCTTGCGGCCCGTGCGCCCTGTGCGGGCCGCAGAAACACCGGCGGCACAGGCCGCAGAGCCACAGGCCAGCGTCAGCCCGGCCCCGCGCTCCCAGGTGCGCAGGTCCATGCCCGTATCCGATGTGATGCGGGCCAGCGAAATATTGGCGCGTTCGGGAAACATCGGGTGATTTTCCAGAAGCGGCCCGAACCGGGCCAGATCATAGGAATGCACATCCTCCTTCACCCAGAAAATCGCATGCGGATTGCCCATGGAGGCAACAGAGGGCGAGTGCAGGACCGGTGCATCGATCGGCCCGATCTGCAACTCTATACGACTGGTATCGTGGAATTCTTCTGCCAGCGGGATCCTGTTCCAGGCAAATTCCGGCCTGCCCATATCGACAGAAATCAATCCGTCTTCCTGTTCCTGCGCATTCAAAATGCCGGCAACAGTCTGGAAAGTAAAGGATTTGCGCCCGGTTTCAGATGCCAGCGCCTGCACCACGCAGCGCGTGCCATTGCCACAGGCCTGCGCCAGCGTTCCGTCGCAATTGATAATATTGATCCACGCATCCGTACCTTGCGACTTTGGATCGTGGATCGCCATGATCTGGTCGAAACAGGTTTGCGGATCAGCGGCCAGCGCAATGGCAGCTTTCGGCGTGATCTGATCGGCGCGGCCACGCATATCCACCACCAGAATCTGGTTTCCGGCACCATTCATCCTGGCAAAGGGGGCATGCGTTACAGGCATTCTCATGATCTTTCGGCAGAAACGGAACAATTGATGTCCTATATGGCTGAAGATGCGTGAAATTACCAGAGGCGAAGGTTCAGGAGCCGAAGGACTGATCGCTTTGCCGTGCATGCTGGGCAATCCCCCCGAAAATTAAAGCGGATTATGAGTAGAATTTTCTCAACTGATATTTGAGAAAATTCGGATGAAGACATCACGGTCTAGGCTCAGGACTCATGCATTGAGCCAGCAGATGCGTTTTGCGGCGATGAGGATGGCGGAGAAGAAGGTGTGTGCACATCTGTCGTAGCGGGTTGATACGCGCCGCCAGTCCTTGATCCTGCCGAAAGTGTTTTCAATACTGTGGCGCTTTTTATAGAGTTCTTTGTCATATTCGATGATCCTCTTTCGCTTTCGCCGTGGTGGTATGCATGGAGAAATTCCCATTTCTTTCAATGCATTGCGAAACCAGTCCGCATCATATCCACGATCAGCAAGAAGCTCTCCGGCTTTCGGCAGGGCTTTGAGCATGTGCCGGGCACCGGTATGATCGCTGACCTGTCCTTCGGTGAGAAGCAGGACCAGCGGACGGCCAAACCCGTCCACAACCGCATGCAACTTCGAGTTCAATCCGCCCTTTGTCCGACCGGTACATCGGGGAAGATCCCCTTTTTTAGCAGGCTGGCTGCGGTCCGGTGGGCTTTGAGATGGGGCGCATCGATCATCAGCCGGTCCGGTGTCCCGGCCTTGCTATCGCGGAGCTACACCACTGACGGGGACATGATCGTAAACGATGGACAATTGAACCCGAAAGATTTATCAGCACTCCATCCATAAGATGCCGGGACTAAACACCTAACTCATCGAAAAGAGAACCGACTTGTCAAAAATTCCCAGCATTCGCGCAATCGCTTTGGATAGGGACGGAACAATTAATGTCGATGTCGGATACCCGCATCGTACCGGCGATTTGGCAATCATTGACGGATTCAAGGAATTTATGCAGTGGGCGGCGGCAGCTAATATACCCGTATTCGTAACGACAAATCAATCTGGGATTGCCAGAGGCTTTTTCAGACGGGAAGACGCTGATGCCTTCAACGACGCGATTTCTACTTTGATCAAGCCTTGGGGTTGCAAGATCGAGAGATTCGAAATATGCGATCATCATCCGGATGACAATTGCAACTGCCGAAAACCGCGCACAGGGATGCTGGAACGGCTTTCTGCAGATTATGGCATCGCGCCGGAAAACTGGATTGTATTCGGAGACAAATCGTCTGATATCGAATTTGCCAAACGCTTCGGTGCTTATGCAGTATTGGTTGGTGAAAAGAAGCCGGACAATTCAGATGCAATACCCGACCTTCGACTGGATAACATTGGTGAATTCCCTAAGCTTTACCGCAACCTCAGTACGTGATAGCTGGTCTTTGGGAGACATTCAATAATGAACGAGAATTCAAGCATCTTTCTGTCCGATGAAGCGTCGGAACTCACTAGTGTTCTGGAACAGCTTAAATTAACTATGGCACTGCAGTTCGAGGCGGCAGTCGATATGGTTAGCGGAGCACTGAAAAGCGGTAATAAAATGCTTCTGGCAGGCAATGGTGGTAGCGCGGCTGAGGCGCAGCATATGGCGGCAGAATATGTGGCAACGCTGGACAGCAATAACAAGCGCAAAGGCCTGCCTGCACTTTCTTTAAGCACTGACACATCGTTTCTGACCGCGTGGTCAAACGATTTCGGCTATGATTCGGTTTTCAGCAGACAGGTCGAAGTGTTTGGTCATAAGGGCGATGTTTTGCTGGCCTATTCGACAAGTGGCAACTCGAGAAACATACTTAGGGCTGTAGAAACAGCCCGCACATTGGGCATTAAAACAATAGGTTTTACTGGCCATCAAGGCGGTAAGATGGCAGCCCTTTGTGACATCTGCCTTATTGTACCATCAGGCAAGACTCAAAGGATACAGGAGGTCCATACCTTTCTGGGACATGCTCTGTGCGGTCTTGTCGAGCGTCGTGTGTCTACGTTCAACGGTTTATGATCGTGGTTTATTATACGCCTTTTCTAAAGCGGCCATGACAAGCAATATTGATTAATGAGATCAGCGCAACCAAGTGGCAGAAGAAGCCGGGCACAAAAATATGAAATATGTTAATGTAAGACCCATCCATGATTGACTCAGCAATACAAACTGGCGACTTGGCCGGAACCGGACCAAAGGTGTCTGTCATCACGGTTGTTCTCAATTCGAGGGATCTTATTGAGGCGACAATATTGAGCGTTATTGGACAAAAATATCCGAACAAAGAATTTATTGTTGTGGACGGAATCTCCACCGACGGAACTATCGATATTATTAATCACTATAAAAGTCGAATCGACACCATTATCGTCGAAAAAGACAAAGGCATATATGATGCGATGAACAAGGCAGTCAAATTGGCGTGTGGCGATTATGTTCTCTTCATGAATTCAGGTGACACATTCGTCGACGAGACTTCACTCAATAACCTCTGCAAAGACGTGAGCCCCGAAGATACGCTGATTTATTCGGGCTGGATTGTGACCTACCCTTGGGGATTAGAGCGCACAGAAAATCCTGGTCCGCTGGACGAAATCTGGCGAGGCATGTTTGTGCAGCACCAGTCTACAATGGTCAAGACCTCATACATGCGGAGACATCCCTTCGACCTTACGGCCGGGCTTGGTGCAGACTACGCATTGTTGTTGAAGCTAATAAACACGGGGGAGAAAGTCAGAAAGTGCCCCGGCCACGTCTCGCGAGTTTCGGCTGGCGGCATGTCCGATGGAAACAGGTTCGCTGTATTGAGATCACATTGGACCCAGGCAAGAAAATATTATCCGCATTGGCAAATAGATTTGCACTATATGGCCCTGTACGTCAATTTTTTCCTGTCGAATATGGCCAAGAAGCTGCTTCCTCAAAGCACTGTCAGATATCTGATTTCGAGGAAGCATTGATGATATACATCCTGCTGGACTTTGCTATAGTTATCGGATTTTTGGCAATATGTCTGAGAGCCTCAATAGACCCTGTTATTGGTACACTATTAATTGCTTCAACTGTATTTATTGCGCACGCTTTTGTGATGTTAATTCATGGCGTTACTCTGCGACCGAGCCCAGACGTCGTCTATTCTGCCGTTCCTGAATTGAGAAACGCGCACAGGATCATCGGCTTTGTTCCTATTACCTATCTCTCGATTACTTTGGCCAGACAAACCGTATTTAAAATATCCGATATCAACATTTATGTTGTAATTCCGATCTTATGCGCTGTTATTCTTATAATTTCTTATTTTTTAAATTTTTATTTTATAAATAATATAAATATTAATTTGCAAGATTTTGGTTCAATGATAATTTTCTTTTTGTGCATTTTGCTTTTTTACTTGGCCAGCAAAAGAATTAATATGGATAAAATTGCCAATACTTATATATACTTTCTTTTTTTGTCCGGTCTCTGTCTCGTTGTCTGCATACTTGAACTTGCATTATCTCATGTCGGGGCGGCAACAAATTACGAGATCCTGCTCCCTGAATATAGATTGATAACCGCCTACAGAGCGTCTGGTATTTTTTACAATCCTAACTGGGCCTCAAATTGGGCAGCTCTGTTCGGTGCAATATCCATACTGGTTTTTCAGCGGGGACACAGATCGAAATCGCCGATATGGGGCGTGATCTTGAGTGTTACAATTATCGTCCTGACAGGGTCTCGCGGGGGATTTATTACATTAGCGGTTACTTCAGCAATGCTGCTTTTGATGGACCCGGTGTCCAATCTGAAAAAGAATATTAAGATGGCAGCAACAATTATTGCATCATTTATTTCTCCCCTGTTATTGATCGGCATTTTAAGCGCTCTGTACCCACACGGAAGGTTCAACGAGCGCTTTTATGGACTATTCTACAGATGGGTTTACGATAGCTGGCGTTTGCTCGACTACGGGACACGACTTCTTTATTTCAAGTTTTTTGGAGGCAATATGTCTGCAGACGATGTCAGTCCAGCAGCACAATCCGTCATCGGCAGACTTCAGGGCGAAGGTTCGGATAATGCATTCTTATTGTTTTCGTATCCTGGAGGGGCGCTGGGGCTACTGGCCTTGATAATTATTGTTCTGGCAGGTTTGGTGGCCCTAGTGAAGGTTGTTTTGGCCTCCTATAGCGGCAAAGACCCTCGCAGGCTGTCAGGCCCAGTATTTACTGTTTTTTTAGCTGTCATTTTATTGGCTTTGCAGATGCGCGCGTTTTCGGTATTTCCGATATGGATATTCGCTGCAGCGTGTTTCGGTTTCATTTTTGCAGCCGCAGAAAGCGTTTCTTATGTCGTCAAAAGTAAAGAAGCGCACGTGACTTGATGTTGACCTGCCACTTATACCAACCGTCATTGATCAGAACCCTTGCGCCCATTTGCGTCTTGCGATTGACATGATCTTCCACGGTCGGTCCTGCAGGCTCAGCTCGGCATACATCTTCTTCAGCCGCCGGTTCTCGTCCTCCATGCTCTTCATCTGGGAAACCATGGACGCATCCATACCGCCAAGCCGCGCCCGCCATTTGTAGAAACTGGCGTCACTCATGCCATGCTCCCGGCACAGCTCAGCCACAGGGATGCCGTCCTCGGCTTTGCGCAGGATCGCCATGATCTGTGCGTCGCTAAATCGTGATGTCTTCATCGGAATCCTCTCCAAAATCGTTGTGAGAAAATTCTACTTTTAAACCCGGTTAGTTTGCGGGGGGATTACCGCGGAAGGTGTGCAGGCCAAATTCCCCGACGGGTTTCTTTTCCTGATCAATGACTTCACGAAATAAATCTCTGCTGTTATGAAAATTGTTTCCGACGGTTGGATTTCCGCCATTTCCTCTATTTAAATCGATGCAACATTGACGCATCAAGCGTTATTGCATCGCACAATTTTGAGCGGAGTATTATTGCGTGTCCCTTTTCCAAGTCTATGCACGAGCACTGTCCTACCTTGGTGTTTTTCGCTTCAAGGTTTCACTTATTGTTGTTGCCAATATTGTTCTGGCAGTCATAACCATTGCCGAACCGGTTCTGTTCGGGCGTATTGTGGATGCCATGGCGTCATCCGGTGATGTTACGCCGATGCTGGCCATGTGGGCGGCTTTTGGCCTGTTCAACACAATTGCGTTTGTTCTGGTTTCCAGGGAGGCTGACCGGCTTGCCCATCAAAGGCGCGCAACATTGTTGACAGAGGCTTTCGGGCGGATCATTTCCATGCCCCTGTCATGGCACAGCCAGCGCGGTACTTCCAATGTGCTGCATACATTGTTGCGGGCCAGCGAAACGCTGTTCGGGCTCTGGCTTGAATTCATGCGCACACATCTGGCCACAGCCGTTGCCCTGGTCCTTCTTGTGCCCACAGCCATGTCGATGGATTTCAGGCTGACCCTCGTGCTGATCGGGCTTGGTGCCTTGTATGTGCTGATCGGAAAACTGGTGATGGACCGGACACGGGAAGGCCAGGCATCGGTCGAAAAACATTATCACACTGTGTTTTCACATGTCAGCGACACGATCAGCAATGTGCCTGTCCTTCACAGCTATAACCGCATTGAACTTGAAACCAGGGCGTTGAAGGATTTCACCCAGCAACTCCTTTCGGCCCAGTTTCCGGTTCTTGACTGGTGGGCTATTGCCAGCGCCCTGAACCGCATAGCGTCCACGATCTCGATGATGGCTATTCTGGTGATCGGTGCCGTCATGGTCAGGAATGGAACGCTGCGAGTGGGCGAGGTCATTGCCTTTATAGGCTTTGCAGGGCTGCTCATCGGGCGTCTCGACCAGATGAAAGCCTTTGCAACCCAGATTTTTGAAGCACGCGCCAAGCTGGAGGATTTCTTTGTTCTCGAAGATTCCGTTCAGGAGCGCAATGAATCTGCCGGAGCGATTGATCTGGAACAGGTTGCCGGTCGTGTTGAGTATCGTAATGTTACGTTCGATTTTGCCAATACGACCCAGGGCGTACACAATGTTTCCTTCGTCGTGGAAGCAGGCAAGACCGTGGCTATTGTCGGCCCCACGGGGGCAGGCAAGACAACGCTGATCAATCTGCTCCAGCGGGTTTTTGATCCAAGAGAAGGCCAGATTCTCATCGACGGTGTCGATATAGCAACATTGACGCGAAAATCCTTGCGCCGGGCCATAGCTGCCGTATTCCAGGATGCGGGTCTTCTGAACCGTTCTATCGGTGAAAATATCCGGCTGGGTCGTGAAGGTGCTTCGATTGAAGAGGTTATAGAGGCCGCCCGGGCGGCGGCGGCTTCCGATTTTATTGAAACGCGCAACAATGGTTATGAGACACATGTGGGCGAACGCGGCAACCGCCTGTCGGGTGGCGAGCGCCAGCGCATTGCCATTGCCCGGGCGATTTTGAAAGATTCCCCGATTCTGGTTCTGGATGAGGCCACCAGCGCTCTTGATGTGGAAACAGAGGCGCGTGTGAAGGAAGCGCTGGATGCATTGCGCAAGAACCGTACGACTTTCATTATTGCCCATCGCCTTTCCACGGTCAAGGAGGCCGATATGGTGCTGTTTCTTGACAGGGGCCATATTGTGGAAGCCGGTACATTTCACGAGCTCAGCCAAAGCAACGGACGGTTTGCAGCCCTGTTGCGGGCCAGCGGTATCCTGACAGACGACGAGGTCCGCAAGGCCCATACAGCCTGATCCGGTTTGATTTACGGCAACAACACCATCCGAGAGGCGCATGTGACTGGCAGGCTGTTCGTGTGATGGGAATCGGGTGGGTTTATTATCGTAAGATAATGCTTTCCGGTAAGTCGTTGTGCCATTCAGCGACGTTTCGTTTCAGAAACAGGGAATCCTTCGCGGCGCTCTTAAAGTATCCGTCTTGATCAAGCTGTTTTTGGCTCCCATTTTCTGTTTGCTCTGAGGAGTGCGTTGACAAGGACGATGAGCTTTCGCATGAGGGCTGTGATAGCGACTTCGGGTGGTTTTCCTGCCGCTATAAGCCCTTCATATTTAGCTTTGAGATCTGCGTTGAAGCGCATGGCAACAAGTGCAGGCATGTAAAGCGCCTGGCGGACGATGGCCCTCCCGCCGGCGATGAAGGCGCGTCCGGTCCATCGTCCGGATTGACGGCTGATCGGGGCAAGACCGGCTAGGGCTGCTGCTTCCTTTTCATCAGGCGCGCCCAGTTCTGGCATTTCAATGAGAAGCGTAAAAGCGGTTATCTTCGAGATACCGGGAATGGAGACGATAATCTCGAAACGGCTCTTGAGTGTGTGATCTGCCTCAATCAACGCCATGATGGCCTGATCGATCATCCTGATTTGACTTTCGATCTGCTGTATCCGGGCGGCATTATTGCGCTTGAGCAAGGAGAGGGTGATGTTTTTCTCGCGGTTTTTGGCCGCTGTTCTGTCCTTGACAAGCGCCAGTCTGGCTATGTGCAACTCTTTCAACTCATTGAGATTTTGTGTATCTTCCTGCATGAGACGCGGCTCAAGCGCGATCCCGAAGCGGGCCAGCATGATCGCATCTGCCCGGTCGGTCTTGGCCAGTTTTCCTGTAGCTTCGGCAAAACGTCGGGCAGACCTCGGGTTGACTTTGGAAAGGGCTATGCGTTTTTCAACCATGAAGCTCTCGAATGCCTTGTGATAGGCACCCGTCGGCTCATAGACGATGCGCTCAACAGATCGTAAGCCGATCCACTTGAGAATGGCAGCAAAGCCTTTGCGATCATTTGTGGCCTGCAGACGTGCGCCATCCGGCAGGCGATAAAGGTCAATATGGTCTTTCGAAATGTCTGCGCCGATGGTATCCTTGCTCATCTTTTCCGGCTCCTCTGCTTGTCATCCGGGGCTCACCCCCTGGTATCCGTTCAGGACAATTGGAAAAGATGGGGGTGATCACACTTTAACTCGGCCCGGCATTCGTCAGAATGGCGGCCTGCGTTTCAACGATCCATCCCCCGTCGCTGACGAAGAGGGCGGCTACCCTCTTTGTCAGCACCTCATGTTCTCACAGGAAGCAGGAAAATCATAAGACAAGCGGATTATGAGTAGAATTTTCTCAACTGATATTTGGAGAGGATTCGGATGAAGAAATCACGGTTTAGCGACCCACAGATTATCGCGATTTTGAAGCAGGCTGAGGACGGGGTTTCCGTTTCTCAGCTTTGCCGGGATCACGGTATGAGCAGCGCGAGCTTTTATAGATGGCCTGCGAAATTTGGCGGCATGGATGCGTCGCTGATTTCGGAGATGAAGCAGCTCGATGACGAGAACAAGCGCCTGAAACGGATGCTTGCCGATGCGATGCTGGATAATGTCGCGCTGAAGGATCTTTTGGGAAAGAATGTATGGTCCGTCTCGTCCGTGCAGGGGGTCGCGACATCGTAATTGACGATTTCAGTTGCATAAATGTATCCGGCCTCTCGCGAGTGGACTGCTATTGCAGCCAGGCCATGATGAGATCCGCACACGCCGTTCCCGATAAACGGTTAGGGCACGAAGCCCGCTTTTTTGCACAGGGTTTACGACATGCTGATCCACTGTTTCGTCATCACTATTCCCGAGCCTTGCAATCGTACCTGAAGCGTCAGGTGAATGCAGGGTCCCTGCGTTCGTAGAGCGCTCCAGGCTTGGTCAGTACAACCCAGACAATCCGCGCCATCTTGGCGGCAAGTGCGACGACGGCTTTATTCGGATGCATTCGGGCTTGAAGCCCATCGAGCCAGTTGCCCAGCCGATCTCTCGTTCGATCCAGATACCGGAAACAGGATCGTGCACCGTGCACCAGTAATTTGCGAACGTAGCGATTGCCCCGTTTACTGATGCCAAGCAGCTTCTGTTTCCCCCTGTTGAGTATTCTCGTGGAACAAGACCCAGCCAGGCAGCAAGATCACGGGCCTTACGGAACTGTGTTCCGCTTCCAACCGCTGCCAAAAGTGCGGTGGCTCCCAGAGCTCCTATGCCGGGGATTGTCATCAACCGGCGTGCAACATCTTCTCGAGCAGCAATCGCTTCGATCTCTTTCGTCACTTCTGCGATCCGCTGATCCAATTGCTTAAGATCTGCAAACAGGTTTCCAAGCAACTTGCGCATTGCCGGCGACAGATCATTCTCCAGATCTTCAAGAATATGAGGGAGATCTAGTTTGAACAGACCTGCTCCTTGCCTCATGGCTATCCCATATTCCAAGCAGAAAGCCCGCATCTGATTGATCAGGCGCGTTCGCGTGCCGACCATCTGATCCCGCACACGATGTAGGGCCTGGAGATCGGCCTGTTCTTCGCTTTTGATAGCAGCAAACCGCATTGTAGGACGTGTGGCGGCTTCAGCGATGGCTTCTGCGTCGATAATGTCGCTCTTGTTTGACTTCACGAAAGGCTTCACAAACTGCGCTGGAATGAGGCGCACCTTGTGGCCGAGTTGCTGTATCTTTCTGGCCAGCCACTGGGAACCAGCACAGGATTCCATTGCAACGACCGCAGGTGTCGCTCGTTCAAAGAACTGCAGCAATGTATCTCGACGGAACTTAACCTTTTGAACCGGGGATCCATCGCTACCCAGACCAACGACGTGGAAGATGTTTTTGCCGAAATCAACTCCATAGACTGCCGCGGGGCGCGGCTTGTTGCGTTCGACCATTGAAGCCTCCTTTGGTTTGGCCACCTCAGTATGCAGTAGGAGGACGAAGC
>CBDFGT010000024.1:0-23824 GCA_965247225.1 Rhizobiaceae bacterium
ATCAAGCCCCTTCGGGAATGACGATGTCAGACGCCAGGTAATCTGCGGATTTTCCTGCGCAATGGCTGGCGCTGCAAGTGCCGTTGCAGCTGCACCAATGCCGGTTGCTCCGGCTTTTTTAAAGAATGAACGACGATCCATGAATATCCTCCTTGATAAATGCCGGAAACCGGATTTCCTCCCCGCGTTTTGCGACACTGCTGCAAACTAAACATGCCCATGCGTTGCACGCAAGGTTTGGCGCTCAATTTATTGAAGGATTTAAGTGCCTATTTTTATAACAAAATCCACATTTAACAATATTTGTTCATTCCAGTCGCCCAAACGCCTGCAGAGGATCGGATAGATCCATCAAAAGCTTTGCATTGACTTTTCGGGCCAATCGCAGCACTTGACAAACGAGTACCCGCAACGGAATTGATTTGGAGCCTTCGCAATGCCAACACCCATTGTTGCCATTCCCGCAGACATTCGTGACATTGAAGGGGCATCCTGGCACGCCACGCCAAACCAGTATGTCAAGGCGGCCGTTCTGGGATCAGGTGCCATTCCGCTGATTGTTCCCGCCTGGGAACCGGGTCTGGATATCGATTCCGTGCTCGACCGTGTAGATGGTGTTATCGTCAGCGGCTCGCGCACGAATGTGCATCCGTCGCTTTACGGCCAGGTCGCCGAAGAAAAGGACGGGCCTTTTGATCCGGCCCGTGACGCCACCAGCCTGCCATTGATCCGGCGTGCAATTGCAAGGGGAATCCCGCTTTTTGCTATTTGTCGTGGCATTCAGGAAATGAATGTCGCCCTTGGCGGCACCCTGGCCTCAGAAATTCATGACCAGCCTGGCATATGGGATCACCGCAAGCCCGATGTCCCGGACCGCGATGGTATGTACATGATCCGCCAGCCTGTTCGCATCATGGAGGGTAGCTGTCTGGCCGATGCACTTGGCTCCGGCGAGATTCAGGTCAATTCACTCCATCGCCAGGCCATTTCCAGAACAGCACCCGGCTTGCAGGTCGAGGCCATTGCCGACGACGGCACCATCGAGGCGGTGTCTGTTATCGATGCGCGTAATTTCGCCGTCGGTGTGCAGTGGCATCCGGAATACTGGGTGGAAAATGATGCACCGTCCGCCGCCCTTTTCAAGGCTTTTGGCGAAGCCGTCCGCCGTTATTGCGACGCCCGGTAAAGCGAAGATCAGGATTTCCTGCGTGTAAACGCTGTTTCCGGAACCGGCGTCACCGCCTTGCCTTCTGCAAACCAGGACACAAGATTGCTGACCACAAGATCGGCCATGGCATTGCGTGTCGGTACCGACGCCGATGCCACATGTGGCAGCAGGCAGACATTGGAAAGCTCCATCAATGCCGCTGGCACATGGGGTTCATCCTGAAAAACATCCAGACCGGCAGCAGCAATGGTTCCGTCCGCAAGGGCTGCGGCAAGGGCTTCCTCATCCACAGTCCAGCCTCGCCCGACATTGATCAGGACACCATTGCGACCGAGTTTCTCCAGAAGCGGTCCGTCAATGGTTTGATGGGTCTGCGGTGTCTTTGGCACAATGCAGATCAGTGTGTCCACGGCCTCTGCAAGGCCCGAAAGAGTGTCATAATAGGGATAATCCACATCCTTGCGGGGCGAGCGCGTATGGTAGGAAATTTTAAGGCCGAAGGCTTCGGCCCTGCGCGCAATTTCAAGCCCGATACGGCCCAGGCCATAAAGCCCCACCGAGCGGTCCCGCAGCGACAGGGGTGTCAACGGAAAATTCCCCTCTTTTGCCCAGCGTCCTGCCCGCAGCCAGTTTTCGGCAGCGTTGAGCTGGCGAACCGTGTTGATCAGCAGCCCGATTGTCGTATCGGCGACCTCGGCATTCAGCACATCCGGCGTATTGGTGACCATGACCGCTTTTTGGGCCGCATAGCCAACATCAACACCATCATAACCGACGCCGAAATTGGCGATGATTTCGAGATTGGGCAAGGCATCCATCATGGCCGGCAATGCAGATCCCAAAACGGCAAATCCGGCAATACGGTTGCGTTCAGCCTCAGAAAGGGCCGACACGTCACTGCCTTGCAGAAACACAAGATCAAAACGGGATTGAAGTCCTTCAATAACACGGGGATTGATTTTGGCAGAAACGAGTATGGTCTGGCGGTACATGCGGCGCTCTTTAAATAACTAGGATTTCAAGGGAACAGTAGACTGACGGATTCGCATTTCCGGCTTGATGAGGTGAATGCCATCCGGCTCGTGATTGCCCTGCAGTTTGTCAAGCAGGGCGCGGGCGGCCAGCCTTCCGACTTCTGCCTGACCGTTCCATACTGTGGTCAGTGCCGGTGTGGCAATCGATGCTTCCTCAAGATCATCATATCCGGTAACGGAAATATCCTTGCCTGGCAACAGCCCTGCGCGCGCGATACCGTTCATGAAGCCAATGGCAACCAGATCATTCCAGCACACGGCAGCCGTTGGCTTCTGTGGAAGCGACAAGAAATGCACGGCAGCTTCAAACCCGCCCTGCTTGGTGCGCGGTCCGGAAATCCGCAAGCCCGGATCAACCGTTATATTGGCCTTTCGGAGCGCGTTGACATAGCCTGCATGCCTGTCACGGCCCGTCGATGTCTGGTCTGTACCGCCGACCATGGCAATTGTGCGATGCCCAAGCCCGATAAGGTGGTTGGTTGCCAGAGAAATGCCATAGCTGTCATCACCGCGATAGGTAGGCACATCCAGTGTATCAATGGAACGGGCCACCAGAATAGCCGGCATGCCATTGTCTTCGGCAAGGCGGATATCTTCCGGCGGCGTACCGATGGCAGGCGACATGATTACCCCGTCACCGCCCAGCTGCAGCAGTGTTTCAATGAAGTTGCGCTGCTTTTCGACGGAATCATAATGGTTTGAAAGAATGAAAGTGTGGCGGCTGCGATCGAGTTCGCTTTCAATGGCTTTGAGAATTTCGGCGTAAAACGGGTTCATGATATCATGCACCACAACACCGATAATGCCGGACCGCGATGTGCGCAGGCTGGCAGCGCGGCGATTGTAAATATAACCGAGCGCCCGTGCCTGATCCTTGATCTTTTCACGGGTGATGGCAGCAACAAGCGGACTGTCGCGCAGCGCCAGGGAAACCGTCGCTGTCGAAACACCCAGAGTGTCGGCAATCGTTGATAGTTTTATCTTTTGGGCCAAATTCCCTCCCGTGGCCTGATGGCCTGAGACCAGCAGTCACACTCTAAATATGCACCTCAGAGTGAAGCTTGATACATCTAAATCGTTTAAATAAACACTTTAAAGGCGTTGCGCAATCAAATCTGCACATTTTTTGTCCAATGCGGGTCAGTCATCCACCGAATCCACAGTAACGCCCTGAAAATTGGCGTTCACGGCGCGTACAAGTTTCACGAGCGTACGCACCTGCTTGTCAGAAAGCCCGTCCGTCGCCTTGTTCTGGGCAGCGATGGCCGCAGCCTCAATCCGCGCAACCGTGCCCTTGCCCAGTTCGGTGATGAAAACCTTGGTCAACCGGCCGTCCCCGGCATCATCCCGGCGCTCGACAAAGCCCTGCGCTTCCATGCGGGCAATTGTGCGGGTCATGGTTGGCGGTTTCACCTGGAGCTTCTGGGCAATTTGACCGGCTGTCAGCCCGTCAGTGACGTTCAGGATCAGGATGACCCCGTCCTGCCCGGCATAGAGCCCGCATTCTGACAGACTGTTGGACAGCAGCGTGCGAAAACTGCGGGCCGCCTGGATCATCTCGCCAGCCAGTTCCGGGCGGGTATCATGGCTTTCAGCCGATTTTTGTTTCTTGTCTTTTTTATCGGATTTGTTTTTTTTGGCCATAAATGCGTCCCTTGCATGCAGCGTATCGCACTCTATGACTGAACGGGGGATTTTTTCAAACGAAAACGGCGACAAGATCATGACGATAGCCATCCTGTCACCGGACACCTTCAAGCAGCATGGTACGCTCCCGCCTCCTGAACCGGGCCGATGATTGAGGACGTCATGATCGTGCGCGTGAAACGCAAGGTCGCTGTCTGGACGGATCTTTTTCAGCCTGATGCAAAGTCTCCGGGATAGCAGGCTGCTGAGTACCGGGATTATCCGGGCAACAGGAACCGGACCTGTGAGGAGGCGATGTCCCGCTGGCTGGCTATCCTGCAACAGATATCAGCGCAAGGTATCCGCAAATGCTTGCTGCTGAATGCCCATGGCTGCAATTCCCCGTTGCAGACCATTGCTGCCAGTCATAAACTGTAAACGTCATATCTTCCAACAGAAAACAAATTCAATTTCGTAAATCTGCCCCAACCCAAAAATGTTACACAATAACGTCATCTGCAAATTGCACTTGCCGCAATCATCGCCTATATCAGGCCCGACAGCACAATGACCCGCGGGCAAGCCGCAGACAATGAGGTTTCCGATGACCGAAGCACAGACATTAAAGCCCGTTCCAGTGACCGTGCTCACAGGCTATCTCGGGTCGGGCAAGACAACCTTGCTCAACCGCATCCTGACTGAAAACCATGGCAAGAAATATGCCGTCATCGTCAATGAATTCGGTGAGATCGGCATCGATAACGATCTGATCGTTGAATCCGACGAGGAAATCTATGAAATGAACAATGGCTGCATCTGCTGCACCGTGCGTGGCGACCTGATCCGGGTTGTCGAGGGGCTGATGCGCCGCCCGGGCCGGTTTGATGCCATTCTCGTCGAAACAACCGGCCTTGCCGATCCTGTTCCTGTTGCCCAGACCTTCTTCATGGACGAGGATGTACGGGCCAAAACAGAGCTTGATGCTGTGGTCACGCTGGTCGATGCCAAGCACCTGCCGCTGCGCCTGAAGGACAGCCGCGAGGCCGAGGACCAGATCGCCTTTGCCGATGTCGTGATCATCAACAAGACAGATCTGGTGACCCACGAGGAACTGCACCAGATCGAGGATATTGTCCGCGCTATCAATCCGGCAGCCCGCATCCATTTTGCCCGGCGGTCGAATGTCGATCTTTCAAAGGTGCTGAACCAGGGTGCTTTCAATCTCGAGCGCGCCCTCGAAAACGAGCCGCATTTCCTCGATGCTGATGATCACGATCATCAGCATCATGATCATGATCACGCCTGCGGGCCAGACTGCACGCATGATCACCACCACGACCATGACCACGACCACCATCATGATCACCACCACCATGAAGCGCCTTCTGCCATCCATGACATTACGGTCAAGTCCGTTTCCCTGCGGGGCGGACAGATGAATCCCGACCGGTTTTTCCCGTGGATCCAGAAGATCACCCAGGCGGACGGCCCGAATATCCTGCGCCTGAAAGGCATCATTGCACTGGAAAACGATGACGAGCGCTATGTACTCCAGGGTGTGCACATGATCATTGAGGGCGACCACCAGCGCCCGTGGAAAGAGGGCGAGAAGCGTGAAAGCCGCCTCGTGTTCATCGGTCGCAATCTCGATCAGGAAAAGCTGGAGCGCACTTTCAAGGCGTGTGAAGCCGCTGCCTGATCAGCGCAGGACAGCGCAAGGCGTGAGCGCAGTATCTGTTGCAACGGATGCTCCTCTGTATCTGGCTGAAATCCTGGTCCGAACACGGTTTTGCCAGGAAACCTGAAGAAAGGCCCCGAAGGGCCGCGAAACTGTGGAGTGCGCCTGAATGCCATCAATTGCCCCGCTGGATCTGGAAGGTCATATTTTAAAGACGGCCTTTCTGGGTGAGACTCCGGTCTTTGCCGCCGTATCCGGCGAAATTCACCGTCTGGATATGGGACACAGGGCCACGCATGCCCATGATGGCATACTGTCCTGTGTGGTGGACCCGCTGACCGGCACGATGGTGACCGGAGGAGAAGACGGAAAGGTGATCCGCACGGATGCAAGCGGGAATATTACCCAACTGGCGCATGTGCCGCGCAAATGGATTTCTGCCGTCGCCGCCGGTCCGCAGGGTGCCGTGGCCTATGGTGTTGGCAAAACCACCATGGTGCGTCTGGCAGATGGTTCGGTAAAGGAATTTGCCGGGGAGCGCACGGTAGAAGGCCTTGCCTTTGCCCCGAAAGGTCTGCGCATTGCCGTTTCCCGCTATAATGGTGTCTCCCTGCACTGGGTTGGCATGACCAGCCCTCCTGTGGACCTCGAATGGAAGGGTGCCCATACCGAAGTTCTGTTTTCCCCCGATGGTCGCTTCATTGTCACTGCCATGCAGGAAAACGCACTCCATGGCTGGAAGCTCGATGCCAAACAGGGCGCAGAAGCCCGCCACATGCGCATGACCGGTTATCCGGCCAAGATCAAATCCCTGTCCTGGTCCGCCAAGGGTAAATGGCTGGCGTCTTCCGGTGCACCGGCGGCCATTGTCTGGCCGTTTTCCGGCAAGGATGGCCCCATGGGCAAGGCCCCCCTGGAACTGGGCACCCGTGGAAATTCAATGGTCACCTGTGTTGCCTGCCATCCGGCAGAAGATGTCGTGGCCGTCGGCTTTATCGACGGCATGATCCTGGCTGTACGCTTTGGCGATGGCAGGGAAGTCGTCCTGCGCCGGGGCGGCAGGGGCGCGGTCACCTCCATGGACTGGAGCCCGTCCGGAAAATTTCTGGCCTTTGCCTCTGATGCCGGCGATTGCGGCATTATCGATATCGCGGGCTAACAGATCCACATCATCCTTCCGGCTAATGGTACGTCGCGCTGATCCTGTTTATAAAGGTAGCAGAGAGGACATTGAGCGGAGGAGACTGGCAGTGTTGATAGCCCTGTTTGCCGATATCCATGCCAATCGGGAGGCTTTTGAGGCCTGCCTGTCTGCGGCAGAAGCAGCAGGCGCAACCCATACTGTCATTCTTGGCGATATTGTTGGTTACGGTGCCGATCCGGAATGGTGCACAGCCAGGGCCATGGACTTGCTGGAGGAGGGACATGTGGTCATCCGTGGGAATCACGACCAGGCGGTGAGTGATCCGGATCCGGATATGAACAATGACGCTCGCAAAGCGCTGGCCTGGACAGCAAACCAGCTCGGCCGGCAGGAACGGACCTTTCTCAACTCCTTGCCATTGCAAATCCTCGAGGGCGACAGGCTCTATGTCCATGCCGATGCCAGCGCGCCAGAAAACTGGAACTATGTCCGGGACAGCGACGATGCCCGGCTGCATTTCAAATCCTGTCTCCCGACTTTAAGTTTTTGCGGCCATGTCCACCGCCCGGCGCTGTATGGCGTGGCACCGCAAGCCGGGGTGATCAGCTTCGTTCCCAATTCCACCAATCCCGTTCCGCTTTTGCCGGGACGCAAATGGCTGGGCGTTATGGGCTCGGTCGGCCAGCCGCGCGACGGAAATCCGCAGGCAGCCTTCGGTCTGCTCGACACGGAGACAAACATGCTGCGCTTCATGCGCACCACCTATGATGTCGGGACGGCAGCCGCAAAAATCCGGGCAGCAGGCCTGCCCGCACGCCTGGCAGACCGATTGCAGAAAGGACAGTAAATGCCCATTCCCCGACTGGCACAAGGTATGGAAATCGACGGTTTCCGGCTCGGGGAGATGGTCCACAAGGGCGGAATGGCCCGGCTCTGGAGCGTGACCCGTGAGGATCTGCCTTTTCCAGCCCTGATGAAAGTCCCGATGATCGGAGAGGGTGATGATCCGGCAGCCATTGTCAGCTTTGAAATGGAACAGATGATCCTTCCCAGGCTTGCCGGTCCGCATGTTACCCGCTTTTTTGCCAATGGAGATTTTGCAAAACATCCCTATATCGTCATGGAGCGGATTGCGGGCCGGTCGCTCTATCCCATGCTGGAAGCCCTGCCACGGCCATTGGACGAACTGGCCGCCCTTGGGGCCAGAATTGCTATCGCACTCGACAGTCTTCACCGCCAGCATGTTGTGCATCTGGATCTGAAACCCTCCAACATCATGTTCCGCGAAAGTGGCGAAGCCGTGCTGATTGACTATGGTCTGGCCTGCCACACCCGGCTCCCGGACCTGATGGGCGAGGAGTTCCGCCTGCCCTATGGCACGGCACCCTATATGGCACCGGAACAGGTCATGGGTACGCGCATCGATTATCGCAGCGACATTTTTGCGCTCGGCGCACTTCTTTATTTCTTTGCCACCGGCAAGCGTCCGTTCGGTGATCCGCAAAAGCTGAAAGGTCTGAAAAAGCGGCTGTGGCGTGACCCGTGGCCACCCGGAAAATTGCGTCCGGACATGCCTCCAGCCTTTCAGGAAATCATCCTGCGCTGCCTTGAGGTCAACCCGGCCTGGCGTTATCCGACAGCAGCCCAGCTAGCCGTTGACCTCAAGGATCTTGCCCATGTCAAACTCACGGCACGGGCAGAAAAGCTGAACCGTGATCCATGGACCCGCGTGTTGCAACGGCGCTTCAATCCCGACAGGATCGAGATTGCCGCACCACAGGCCACACAGGCGCAAATCGGCAATGCACCTATTGTCATGGTGGCAATTGATCTGGCCTCGGGTTGTCAGGATCTGGCAGAGGCCCTGCTGAATGCCACAACCGCATTATGGAAAACTCCGGCAATGCAAGGCTTGCCTGTGTGAACATCCTGAAAATCAACAGGATCAGCCTGGATTCCACGCTGGACGAAAGTGGAAACAACAAGCATGTCCAGCGGCTTGTGGAACTGAAAAACTGGGCAGCAAACCTGCGGCTTCCAGAGGGTGCCGTCACCTTTCATGTTCTGGAGGCTGTATCACCTGCAGATGCTATCCTCCAGTATGCCCGCAACAATCTGGTGGATCACATTGTCATGGGCGCACGCGCCGCGTCTGCCATGCGTTCGCTTCTGGGCAGCGTTTCTGCAGAAGTGGCCGGCAATGCCCCCTGCACCGTTACGGTCGTACGCAGTCGGGCCACCAGGAATGAGGATGCCTCACGTTGAAAATGCTGTATTAATTCTATTTCAATTCCTTTGCGCTAACACAGATGGCAACGGAGACTGCCATCAATGCTGCGCGCAGAGCTAGAAACCCATATTGATTATGACCAGACAGCCTCTATCGGCACCCGCGCCTTTGACAATCCGAAAATTGTCTTTTCCGGCCATCATCTGAAGTTTTCCTACGAACAGTCCTTCTCCTGCGGCACAACTGTGATTGCCTTGTACAAGGATGCAACCAAGGTCGGCCAGATCGCCCTTGTCAAGCAATCCACCTGCATGAACGGCGCAGAAGAAGAAGCAGCCCAACTGGTGGACCTTTTCGTCGACAAGCCGTTTCGCGGGCGCGAAGCCCTGACCCTTCTCTATGGTGAGGTCGAACGTCAGTTTCATTTGCAGAAGATCCGCTTTGGATTTGGAATGCCCAATGCCAGGGCTGCAGGCGTGAACGAATATTTTTTCAGGCTGAAACCCTATCTGGCGCTGGACGTGCGCATCGGCATTTCCCTGCACATGCTGGCCGCAGGCAGCGATGCCTCGGTTCGTCTTGCCAGTCTCAGCCGGGATCAGTTTCTCGCGCTGGTTGATCCGTTCAGCACACCGCTTGACGAAAACGGTCTGAAATGGACAGGTGAAACCCTGTTCAATCGTCTTGGATCACGCAAATACCAGTATGGCCTGCACGTCACCGAAAACCTGCTTTTGATATCGTCCCCGCGCGAAACCAAGGGAATCAAACACACATTGCTCTGTGGTTTTCTGGTAAGACCCGGCACAAGACCCACCGGCACAGAAATGCGCCATGTTATCCGTGCGGCCTGCAGCCTTTGGAACCGGTCGGTTTTCATCTATGCCGGTTACTATAAAAGCCTGCCCTACCTGCCCGGCATATCGCTGCCAAAGCGCATCCATCCGTCACCCATGCTGTTGCAGATCCGGGATTTTCATCCGGATCGAAGCCTGTTCGGCATAGACCGGTTCCAGTCCATCGATTTTGATTTCGCCTGACAGGGACTGACCATGCTGAAACAGACCCTGAAACGTATCGGCATTACGGCAACACTTGAAGCCATATCCGCGCTGCAACTGGACAGGCTGTTCCCCCGGGCAGCAGGCCGTGGCATCATTTTCACCCTCCATAATGTACGGCCGGCGTCTTCCGCCGGTTTTCAGCCTAATTTCCATCTGGCCATCACGCCGCAATTCCTGGAACAGGCTATTCTGGCAACGCAGAATGCGGGTCTGCTAGCCGTGCACCTGCATGACCTTCCGGCATGTCTGGCAGAATCCGGTTCCGGCAAACGCTTCGTGTGTTTCACGCTGGACGATGGCTATCGTGACAATGCTACCCATGCCACGCCGGTTTTCCGCAAATATCGTGTCCCGCACACGATTTTCATTTCCAAAGGACTGTCTACCCATTCCCGCTCGATGTGGTGGCTGACGGCAGAAACCCTGTTGCAGGCCAGCCACACACTGGACTTTGACTTTGGCGGGGGCCGTGAAACCGTCGCTGCCAAAACCCTTGCCGAAAAGCAGAAGGCATTTTCCCGCTTTGCCGATCTTTTCAAAAAAATGGATGAGGATGACGCTGTTGCCCGCATCGACACTCTTGCGACCAGTCTTTCCATTGATCCTCTTGCCATTGTCCGGCGCGACATTCTCGATCCGCAAGAACTGGCCGTTCTGGCAACCCACCCGCTGGCAAGCCTTGGCGGCCACACTGTGACACACTGCAATCTCGCCCGCGTCTCAGACGCGCGCCTGCAAGAAGAGATCCTGCAATCCTGTGCGTTTGTGGCGGACATTACCGGAAAGCCGACGCAGACCCTTGCCTATCCCTATGGCAATGCCCTTGCAGCAGGCCCACGGGAATTTGCAGCAGCAAGGGCGGCAGGGCTGAAACTGGCGGTCACCACACGTCCGGGTGTTCTGTCATCAGACGACCTCAACAATCTGCATGGCCTGAGGCGCGTGTCGCTCAACGGTCTCTACCAGAAACAGCGCCATGTCCGTGCGCTGATGTCCGGCTTGCCATTCAAGCTGACGGGATAAAGCGCCTTCCAGACTTTGCCGGATAACAGACCGGGCGTTTTGGCATCGCAGAGCTTCAAACTCCGCCCTGTACATTTGTCGCATATCGCTGTATGGAGCGCCAAACACGATTGCCAGCCCGGGCAGATTTGGGTGGCATGTTTGAATTCCATGATATCGCCCTGAAACGGGGCATCAGAAATCCGAAAGAAATACCCTATGATAGAGTTTGAAGGCATCGCCCCGGCGCTGGCCAAGGCGTTGACCAAACGCGGTTACACTGATCTGACCCCTGTCCAGAAGGCCGTTCTCGAGACGGAACTCAAGGGCTCCGATGCGCTGGTGTCCGCACAGACCGGCTCCGGCAAGACCGTGGCCTTTGGTCTGGCATTTGCGCCGACATTGCTGGGCAGGGCCGACAGATTTGACCGCGCCGGTGCGCCGCTGGCTCTGGCTATTGCGCCCACCCGTGAACTGGCCCTGCAGGTAACCCGCGAGCTGGAATGGCTCTACGAGCTGACCGGCGCAACCGTTGCCTCCTGCGTTGGTGGCATGGACATGCGCACCGAACGCCGGGTTCTCGAACGCGGTGCCCATATTGTGGTCGGCACACCCGGCCGCCTTCGCGACCACATTACCCGCGGCTCGCTCGACCTTAAAAACCTGCGCGCCGTTGTTCTGGATGAAGCCGATGAAATGCTGGATCTCGGGTTCAAGGATGATCTGGAATTCATTCTGGAAGCCTCGCCGGACGACCGCCGCACCCTGATGTTTTCGGCAACCGTTCCGAAGTCCATCGCCACGCTGGCCAGGAGCTACCAGCGCAATGCCGTGCGCATCACCACCCAGGCCGAACAGAAACAGCATGTCGATATTGAATATCGTGCGCTGTCGGTTTCGCCGCAGGATCGCGAAAATGCCATCATCAATGTGCTGCGCTTCTATGAAGCCAAGAACGCGCTGGTATTCTGCAACACCCGTGCCGCCGTCAACCATCTCACAGCCCGCTTCAACAACCGTGGCTTTACCGTGGTTGCCCTTTCCGGCGAACTGAGCCAGAACGAGCGCAGCCATGCGCTGCAGGCCCTGCGCGATGGTCGCGCCCGCGTCTGCATCGCAACCGATGTGGCTGCACGCGGTATTGACCTGCCCAATCTGGAGCTGGTGGTTCACGCCGATCTGCCAACCAACCCCGATACGCTGCTGCATCGCTCGGGCCGTACCGGTCGTGCGGGTCGCAAGGGCGTTTCCGCGCTGATCGTGCCCACCAGCATCCGCCGCAAGGCAGAACGCCTGTTGCAGTCTGCCCTGATCAAGGCTGAATGGGCAGCACCGCCTTCTGCCGACGATGTGACACGCCGCGATGACGAACGGCTGTTGAATGACGAGCTTTTCAATGATGCCGTTCGCGAGGACGAACTGCCATTCATTCAGGAACTGCTGAAAAAGCACGGTGCCCAACAGGTGGCCGCAGCCTTTGTCCGCCAGTTCCGCACCGGTCGCTCCGCCCCGGAAGAGCTCATCGACATGGGTCCGGTTATCGCCCGCCCGCAGGAACGCAACGCATCAGCTTTTCCGCGCGATGAGACCCGCCCGAACCGCGATGAATTTGGCCCTTCCGTCTGGATGTCGCTGTCCGCCGGTCGCAAACAGGGCGCAGAACCGCGCTGGTTGATCCCCATGCTGTGCAAGGCAGGCGCGATCACCAAGCGGGAAATCGGTGCCATCAAGATGATGCAGGATGAAACATTCGTGCAGATGTCGGCAGATGCCATTGACGGTTTCCTGGGGAATATCGGCCCGAAGAAGGTGCTGGATCGCGGCATTACCGTTACCATGCTCGATGAAATGCCGGATCTGGGCGGTTCGCGCGGCAAGGGCGAAAAGCCGTTTGGCATGAAAAAGCCTTTTGCTGACAAGGTTTCGTTTGGTGACAAAAAACCATACGGCGACAAGAAACCCTATGCCGGCAAGCCATCGGAAGGCAATGATGCAGGCAAGTCGCGCAAATCTTTCGACAAGAAGCCTGATCATGCAGCCAGGGGCGACAAGCCGGTCGTGCGCATGGAAAAGCCCTGGGACAAGAAGGCCGGAAAGCCGGAATTTGCCAGACGCGACGATGCCTCAACGTCTCCCGGCGAACGCAAGATGAAAAAGAAAAAGCCACAAGACAACGCCGGCTGAACAACATTGCCTTCTCCCCGCTTTGCGGGGAGAAGGTGGCGCGTTAGCGCCGGATGAGCGATCTGCAGATACAAGGGGCTGTGCGAGCGTTATCTCAAGAGCTTGAACCCGTCATGTCCAGAAATATTCTGTGTTTTTGCACGGAATACGCCTTGGCCGCATGCTGTTTCCTACCACACCAGTTCCATCTGCGGTCGTCCGTTTGAGGTCTTCTCCGGTGTCCGGCCGTTCTCATCCACCGTGCAGGACACGCGCTGGCGAAAGGCTGAAAAACTGTCGAAGGTCACCACATCGACCGGTTCATCAAAATGAACGGTAATCCGCTGGCGACCATGGGCCGAGGTTAAAACCTGCACCGCCAGGATCTCGCCGGTAAAGGCCTGCCCCAGATAATGGCCGGAAACCTTGAGACCGGGGGCAAGCGCCGGACGCGCCGGTGGCCCGTTGCCCGCTGCGGCATGGAGCGTATTCCAGTCCCTGAAACCCTGCTGCCGGGCAACCAGTTCGAGAGATTTTGCATGGGTAATGGCTGTACCGTCTGCGCCAAGCGACGTACGCAGACGTTTGGCCTGATCTTTCAGGGCATCAAGATTTGGTAGCGTGGAGGATCCGCGCATGATCGTTTCTCTTTCCCGCAGGGCATTTTTGATGTGGGGCTCGCATTGCCATAAAATCCGCCTGCGTTCAAAAAAGAACAATCCGCGAAATCAGAAGACCTTCACCATACATGAGAACACGCGCGATCGGCAGGTGGCCTTATCCCTGCCACTTCCTTACGAAACCACCACCAATTTGTCAAATGCTCTGTCAGGCCGCACGGGCAAGGCCCGGTTCGGACAATTTGCGCCCTGTCGGCACCACAACACCGGCAACCGCATCCAGCCACTGGTCTTTCAGTTCGAGGGCCAGAAAGCGGTTGCGCTCGAACGGGCCAGGCATCATCAATGTCTGCGCCTTTTCGGCTGAGAAGCCGAAACGCTCGTAATAGGCCGAATCGCCAACCAGAAGAATGGCACCATGGCCGAGCTTTTTGGCGTCCTGAATGGCAGACCGCATCAGGGCAGAGCCAATGCCCTTGCCGGAAATTTCGCTATCGACAGCCAGCGGCCCAAGCAAAAGCGCAGGCACAGGCTTTCCGGACCCGTCGACACCGGCATCGACATTCCACAGGCGCACCGTGCCGATCACATGGCCGGAACGGTCGCGGGCAACCAGCGCCAGACCGGCGGCAGGCACACGGCCACGGCGGATCTTTTCAGAGGATTTGCGGCGGCGGCCAGGCCCCATGACACGGTCCAGCAGCAATTCGCGCGCAACCACATCACCGGGGTTTTCGGCATCAACAGCAAAAGCGGACGGCATGAAAAATGCACGTACAGAATCAAGGACAGCGGCCATGGTGACCTCCCGAACAAGGTTCCGTGATAAGCGGAAAGGAAAGAGAATGGTGAAAGTGCCGCCCCGGTCAATCCGGGGCTGGCGATCAGATAACGTAGGATTTCAGGGGATCAAAACCGTTGAACGCCACTGCGGAATAGGTGGTGGTGTAAGCACCCGTGCCTTCGATCAGCACTTCGTCACCGATCGTCAGCGATACAGGCAGCGGATACATGGTCTTTTCATACATCACATCGGCCGAATCGCAGGTCGGCCCTGCCAGAACACAAGGCTCCATCGCATCGCCGTCACGGGCTGTGCGGACAGGATAGCGGATGGCTTCGTCCATGGTTTCGGCCAGACCGCCGAACTTGCCAATGTCGAGAAACACCCAGCGATGTGTGTCGAAATCCGACTTGCGCGAAACCAGCACCACTTCCGCCTTGATCACACCGGCATTGCCCACCATCCCGCGACCTGGCTCAATGATCGTTTCGGGAATGTTGTTGCCGAAATGCTTGCGGAGCGCTGCAAAGATCGCACGGCCATAGGCTTCCGATGTTGGTACATCGCGCAGGTATCTGGTCGGAAAACCACCGCCCATATTGACCATTTTCAGCTCGATACCCTGCTTTGCAAGCTGCACGAACACACGCTTTGCATCGCCAAGAGCTGCATCCCAGGCATCAACCTTTGTCATCTGCGAACCGACATGGAACGACACGCCATAGGAATTCAGCCCCAGCTGGTGTGCATAGACCAGAACATCCACAGCCATCTGCGGCACGCAGCCAAACTTGCGTGACAAAGGCCATTCGGCCCCTTCACCATCCGTCAGAACGCGGCAGAACACGCGCGCACCAGGAGCTGCACGACCGATCTTTTCCACTTCCTCATGACTGTCGACGGCAAAAAGCGAAACACCGAGCGCATGCGCACGGGCGATATCGCGTTCCTTCTTGATCGTGTTGCCAAAAGAAATGCGTGCCGGTGTGGCACCGGCATTCAGCGCCATTTCGATTTCAGCCACGGACGCGCAATCGAAACTGGAGCCCAGACCGGCCAGAAGCCGCAGGATTTCCGGTGATGGATTGGCCTTTACGGCATAATAGATCATGCTGTCTGGCAGCGCATGCCGGAATGCCCTGAAATTGTCGGCAACAACTTCTGTATCCACAACAAGGCAAGGGCCTTCAGGACGGCGGGTTTTGATGAAGTCGAGGATGCGCTGTGTTGTCATAACCATTCTCCCGCACATGTTTCATGTGCAAAAAATCCAAAAGACGACGTTCACATACGCAACGGAACAACGCCCGAACCGTGTATGAACACAAGACTTCGGCAAGGCCGAAGGACAAACGCGGACACAAATCCATTCTGGAACCAGCCGGTGGAGACCCCGGAACCATAATGAACGCGCATAACGCTATGATGAACGCCAGCCGGAAAAAGGCCTTTGCTCAGATTTGTCTGCCTTGGATTGGCGGGATATCCCGACCGCACGTCCGGCAATGAAGGTGTGCCTCTTCAGTAACCCCGGCTGTTGGAAAGCCGGAAGACACCAGAAAGGCCCGCACCGTCGTTGCTTCAAGATGTCCTCTCATGCACCGGAAGGCCGGTAATGAGACTGGAGCGGTTAGTTCCAGGTACCATACTGAATTCCTCACCATTTAGAGGTTCAGCGGACACCCACAGGCACGTGCGAATTTGGGCTGATTGCGAGATAGGTGTATTCGCAGTCATAATCAAGCTTTTTTTTCACAACAGGTCCAAAAAAAATCTCATTAACAAGTCCTTCATATTTCAGTATAAATGCTGAAAATCAGAGCAAGGCTGGAAATGGACACCCTCACCCGTATTCGTGCATTCATTGATGTTGTTGAAGCCGAAGGGTTTTCTGCCGCGGGGCGCAAGGTTGGCCGCTCCAAGGCCCTGCTTTCCAAATATGTCCGTGAGCTGGAAGATGAACTGGGTGCCTTGCTGCTCAACCGCACCACAAGACAGTTTTCGCTGACCGAGGCCGGCAATATCTATTATCGCACGGCCTCGGAAATTCTGGCGGAAATAGACAATCTGGCCGATCTGGTGCGGGCCAACAATATCGGCCTGAAGGGCAAGCTGCGTATCTCTGTTCCCCGCACTTTCCTGGATTCCGAGATCGGAATGTCGCTCATCGATTTTGCCCGCGAACACCCTGATCTGGTGATGGAAATTGTCGCCGATGACCGGTTTGTCGATCTGGTCGAGGAAGGATTTGATGCGGCCATCCGCTCGACAAAGATGGATGATTCCGGTCTCATCGCCAAAAAAATCTTCGATATCGGCATGTATGTCTGCGCTACCCGGGCATTCATCGACAAACATGGGCCTCTCAACCACCCGTCGGATTTGGCCAATGTCCCCTGCATCATCGATACCAATCGCAAGGCAAAAAATGTCTGGCCATTCATGGAAAAGGATGGAACACCGTTTTCTGTGCATGTCCATGGCCCTGTCGAGGTCAACAGCCCCTACGCTACGGTGCGGGCTGCGGTGGCGGGCCTCGGCGTGGCCGCCATTCCCGATTTTATTGTCGGGGAACGCACGAAATGCGGTGATTTGATCCATCTGTTTCCAGACTATATGCAGGATAACCGCGCCATTTATGCCATTTACCCGGAAAAGCGCTATTTGCCTGCCAAAGTCCGTGCCTTTGTCGATTTCATGCATGCGTGGTTCAAAAGACAATCCTGAATTCCTGTCCTAATTCCGTCCAAATTGCAGCGCAGGAAATCGCACAGTTCAACGGACAAGATATGATGTTTTTCAAACACCTCCTGTTGCCGGTCACAGTGGCTCTGGCACCGGTGCCGGCTCTGGCGCACCCGCATATATTTGCCGAAGCCCGGCTGGAAATTGTCGCCGGACCTGATGGCAATATCGCCGAGTTGCGCAATGTCTGGCGCTTTGATGAGGTTTTTTCCTCCTCCGTGCTGATGGATTTTGACAAGAATTCCGACCTGAAGCTCGACAAGGGTGAACTGGAGGATGTCGGCAGGACAGTGCGGGACTCGCTGGCGGACTATGGCTATTACACCAATATTACCGATAACGGCAAAACCATACCTGTCCAGAAGCCGGATGTTCTCAATGTCGATTACAAGGATGGCGAACTGTTGATGTTCTTTGCCGTCAAGCCTTCAACACCAATTGCACTGAAAGGCAAGATGACCTTCGGCGTTTATGATCCAACGCTTTATACAGCCATGGACTTTGCCAGTGACAGCGACATGGCCCTGGTGGGCGACAGATTCAAGGCCTGCACCCACAAGGTGGTGCGGCCGGACCCTGATGAAGTTCTCAAGGAAAACCAGGCAACACTGACCGACGCATTCTTCAATGACCCCGCCGGGACCAATATGCAGAAACTCTTTGCGACACGAATGGAAGTCACATGCTGAGCAAGCAAAGTATCATCAATATCCTGTTCGTTGCCTTTCTGGCAGCCATGATCATACCGGCCTATGCCTTTGCAGCCTCGCCTCTCGGCATTGGCACAGCAGAACCTTCCTTCCAGACAACGGGTCCGTTTGGCGGGATTTTGTCAATCATCAACGCCGAGCAACAGACATTCTACCGGGCGTTGACCGATGCATTGAAAGCCATGCGAACCGATCCATGGGCGCTGTCCTCTCTGGTCGGCCTGTCCTTTGCCTATGGTGTGTTTCATGCAGCCGGTCCCGGTCATGGCAAGGCGGTGATCTCTTCCTACATGATTGCCAACGAAACCGAACTGAAGCGGGGCATTGTCATCTCTTTTGCATCTTCCTTCATGCAGGGTGGTGTCGCTGTCCTTCTGGTATCGGCGGCCTGGCTTGTGCTGCGCGGCACATCGGTTTCGCTCACGGATGCCACCAACATGTTTGAGCTGTTAAGCTTTGCTGCCATTATCGCCTTTGGCTGCTGGTTGCTGTTTCGCAAGACCAGAAGCCTCACGCGCCCGTCCCGCAAGGTAATGGCCCCTGCTGTTATGGCCCCTGCTGTTATGGCTATTGCGGGTGGTCCGGCTGTCAATGCCCATTTCCCGCACAATCATGACCACGGCCGGCATCATCATGCCCTGCACAGCCACAGCCATGCCGAAGGTGTTGTCTGCAGCAGTTGCGGCCATGTGCACGCGCCATCACTCGAAACCCTGAAGGGCAGCAGCTTCAACATTCGTGAAGCATGGTCTGCCATCATGGCTGTCGGCCTGCGCCCCTGCTCCGGTGCGCTGCTGGTGTTGACATTTTCACTGCTGAACGGACTTTACCTTGGCGGCTTTCTTTCTGTTGTCGCCATGTCGTTTGGAACGGCACTGACCGTCTCGCTTCTGGCAACCCTGGCGGTCACGGCGAAGGATTTCGCTTTGCGCTTCTCCGGCACAGGCTCAACCGGCGTGTGGGTCGGGAATGCAATTGAAATTTTTGGCGCACTTCTGGTCATTGCGCTGGGTACGACCCTGCTTCTGGCCGCATTGCAGGCCTGATCTCTTTCTGCCGAAAATCCGCCTGCACCGCAAGTGAACAAGCAAATCCGCGCTGATTTGGCCTTGTTGCAACGCAGCATTGTGCTATACATGAGATGTGACCTGCTCAAAGCATCAGGTTTGCATATTGCTCAACGAAATAGCTTTTCGGGATGTGCAGATGGCGCAATGCGTCAACAGGCATCGGAGAAAAGTGACGGACGAAAGGATGCGCCAAAGTCACGATTTGGCGGGTATCCTATGATTGACAGGAGGCTTTTATGGGACATGTAAGCTTGCCCTTTTCCGGGAATGTCAGCCAGAGCATCAATCCGTGGACATGGGTTTTCTCCCCCTCCGGTTCCCAGACGGGCCTGTTCAATTTCAATATCGACCTTGGCCCCTCTTCCGATCCGTCGGTTGAATTGGAAATTCTTGCCAGTGTGGCCAGCTATGGCAAACAGATAGGCCGTATGCAGGATGTGGTGGCCATTTTGCTGGAAAGGCTGCCGAAGGATAGTATAACAGCGGAAGAACAGGATGCGATTGACGATTTCAGCGCGCTCAGCCATGAAATCTCAAAGGTAAAAAAGAAAAAACGCAGGCAGGCCGTATAACCCCGCAAGCCGGGAATGAGAGCATCAGTGCAGAAGGCCATACCGGGAAGCGGCACCCGGCAGACCGCTCTTTTCAGGGTCTTTCCTGCTTCTGTCTCTGGTGACGCGCCCGCAGCCAGAATACCACGAAGAACGCAAGCACGCAGACAACACCAAACACACCGGCAGCAACCGGCGAATAGGAACCCATCCACAGCATCACCGGCGGCATGACAAAGAACAGCAGGCCAAACCCGCCCATGATGATGGCAGCGGCAAGGGCCTGACTTTTGGCAGATGTGTTGATCATATATGTCCTGTCCCGCACCTGTTAACGGCGGATATCTTGCAGTTTGCGGATCTGCCTGCCTGCCGCATCAAAATTATCTGGCGAAAGCCAGGTCTCGAACGCCAGTTTCAGCTTTGGCCATTCGTCGTCAATCATTGCGTACCATGCGGTATCGCGATTGGCACCTCTGGAAATACTGTGTTTCCGGAAAACCCCTTCAAAAGTGAATCCAAGGCGCTCTGCCGTCACCTTGCTCGGTAGATTGCCATTGTGGCATTTCCATTCATAGCGCCGGTAGCCCAGATCCTCAAACACATGCCGTGCCATGAGATAATGTGCCTCCGTTGACAGGGGTGAGCGGGCCATGGCCAGACTGTGGGCCACTCCGCCGACCTCGACCACACCATTGGCCGGGTCAGCCCGCATATAATTGGCCATGCCGACAACTTTGCCTGTCGCCTTGTCGCGGAAAACCTCGGTTATCCAGCCGGAAGACTGTACTGATTGCAGCCAGGCCGCAAAACCGTCAACATCGGCAAAATCCGGGGCAGCAAAATACTGAAGCCGCTGATTGATCTCCAGACCACCAAATGCTTCCCATAAAAGCGCAGCGTCTGTTGCCGTATTGTAAGGCGCAATGGCAACATGCCGTCCTTCCAGAGTCACAGGCTTTGGGGCAGGTTTGGGCGTCCAGTTTTTCAAATCTTCCATGTCACATCACCTTGCACACCGTGTTTGAGGCACTTTGACAATGGCTGATCATGATAGGCAAATGATTTTTTGTGATCCCAGGACAACCTGCAATCACCGGGAGGCCCATGGACCAGATGGTGGAACAGAGGTCTTGACCGGAACTTTTACACCACTCACAGTGGCCTCGATATGGTCAACAAGAGCATCGGCCAGCCCCAGACGACCGGCAAGAAGATCAAGATAGCCACGCTCGGCGCGGGTTTCCGGCTCAATGGTCAGGCGCGAAGCCGTATAAAGCTCCACTTTCTGCTCTTCGCTGGCGGCTGCGGCAATAATCGCATCCAGATCAACAGGATTCGTGAGTTCGTTTTCCAGAAAAACCGAAGCATCCGTACCAAGGGAAGAAAGCCGCACCTTGCCCATGATCTGCTCGCGTTCACTGTCGTCAATATGGCCGTCCGCACGGGCTGCCGCAATCATGCCGCGTACAAGCACAAGCGCAAAATCCTGGCTGTTGGTCCCTGCAGTGACGCTGAAACCGGAATCAGCAGGCGGTGGCAGAAGCTCCGGCTGTGCCTGCGCCGGAACAGCCGTATCTGCCTTTTCAGGCGCAGTTCCCGCCTTGTAGTTCTGCCAGGCCTTGTAACCCAGGGTCGCAATCGCTGCCAGACCGCCAATTTTCAGCGCAGACCCTGCAACAGCACGGCCTGTTCCGGTTCCAAGCAGAACACCGGCAAGCGCACCGGCCGCCAGAGGATTGTCTTTTGCCATCTGCTGGGCCTGTTCGGCCCGTTCTTTCACTGTTCCGCCCGCAAGCGGAACCTGAGCACCCAGCAACTGGTCCAGCAATGACTTCGCATCAAACATGGCAAGGCTCCTTTTGTCTGCCGTTCGTTTTGCAGCAGAGATAGGTAGCCGTTGCGGTAATTGCAAAGGTCATGCGTCATTTATACCGCCAATTCAACAGTGCCACCGGCATTAGAGCATGATGTCTCACATCTGGCCGCGCAGTGCACACGCTTCCATGGCAAGCCTGGTAATGCCTGCCCAGTCACCGGCCTCAACCAGTGCCTTGGGCGCAACCCAGGAGCCGCCAACGCACACAACATTGGGAAGCGACAGATAGTCCTTCGCGTTGCCCAGGGAAATGCCGCCTGTCGGACAAAACAACGTTCCGGCCAAGGGCGAGGAAAAGGCTTTCAGCATGGCAGCGCCACCGGCCTGTTCTGCCGGGAAAAATTTCAAAACCTTGTAGCCTTCGTCACGCAGCGCCATAACCTCGCTGGCCGTGGCCGAGCCCGGCAGCAACGGAACAGGCGAATCCCTGACATGATCCAGAAGGCGGCGGGTCGTGCCGGGGCTGACAATGAACTGCGAACCCGCGGCCACAGCCTGATCCCACTGTTGCGGGTTGAGGATCGTGCCTGCACCGGTAACCGCACCTTCAACCTCGTCAGCAACCGCGCGGATGGCATCAAGGGCCGCAGGCGTACGCATGGTGATCTCAATAGCCTTCAGCCCACCGGCAACCAGCGCACGCGCCAGAGGAACCGCAGACTTGACATCATCAATCACAAGCACGGGCACAACAGGCTGGAGTTTCAATGTGGCCAGCAGTTTTTCAGTTTTGTAGGTCATGGTGATTACCTTTAAAACGATTGAATTATATGTGTCCTTACCGCGCCATTCTCAGATTGTCGAGCATGTAGCAGACGCGGAATTTAAAAATCGGTTGCCATGCGCTGTTGTGACTGTACACTCTCTTTCAGTATTGCGGAGATGGCGCAGCCGATGGCCAAAGAGATAGAACGCAAATTTCTTGTCAGCAGCAATGGGTGGCAAAAATACGCCGGTGCAGGAATGCCATTGCAGCAGGCCTATCTCATGTTCGCAGACGGACGTAACCTGCGTATTCGTATCGCATCCGGTCAGAGCGCAAGGCTGACACTGAAAATCGGCTCCGGTTTGATGACTCGCGATGAATTTGAATATGCCGTTCCCGTTGCTGATGCACAGGAAATGCTGGAAATGCGCATTGGCACCCTCATTGAAAAGACCCGATATCGCATTCCTTCCGGAGCCTTTACCTTTGAGGTTGATGTTTTTGCCGGCGCTCTTGCCGGTCTGGTAATAGCCGAGGTGGAAATGCAAAGTGAAACAGACACCCCGGATCTGCCTGCCTGGCTTGGCGTGGAAGTAACCGGTGATCCGCGCTTTTATAACCAGACCATGGCCGTGCACGGGCGTCCGGCGGGAGTGTGATGTGACATACCGTTTCAGACCCCACCGTCCGTTCAACAGGGAAACCAGCCGCATAGCGCTTGCAGAACTGGACCGTGCGCTGGAAATCCTGTCGAATGAGACCGAGTGTATCAATCGCCGGGTCCATGATGCGCGGCGCTGTTTCAAGCGGCTGCGGGCGCTGTGCCGTCTGGTTGAACCGGCCGACCGCAACTTTTTCAAGGAGGCCCGAGCGGAGTTTACCACCATTGCCCGCTCGCTTGCTGCCATGCGCGATGCGCAGGCCCATGTGGAATGCTGTCAGAAAATAGCACCATGGATCTTGTCGGACGATGTGGCCGCAGCCTTCAAGGATCTTGAACAGGCCCTTGTTACCCGGCGCGACAGCGCCGTGCGGACGGATCTGCCACGCGAGATCGGCACTATCGTCAAGACCTGTCTTGGGCAGAAAGCAGCCTTTGAAAAATGGAACATGCCTTCCAGAGCAAAATCAGCCTCCTGGATTTTGAAAAAGGCCTGGCGCAAGACCATTGCAAGGGCCGTTTCCGCGCAAAGGAGCTGTGCTGCCGGCACCGATGAAAATGCCTTTCATGACCTGCGCAAGGCCAGTCAGACCCATCTCCTGCAAACCACACTGCTTCAGGACGTGTGGCCCTCGATGTTTGCAATGCACATGGAACGTGTGCGCGCGCTTGCAGCCCTTCTGGGTGAGGAACATGATATCTTCATTCTGCTGAAGCTTCTCCATGCAACACCGGACCTGGTGGAAAACGCGGCGCTGATTGAAACTGCCCTTGGCAAGCGCCAGTCATCCTTGCGGGCAAGCGCTTTGGACAAGGCCGCTATCCTGTTTGATCTGGATGCCGGTCTGGAAGCTCAGCGCATCGCAAGCCTCTGGAATCTGGCCACCATGAACCGGGATTGTCCGAAAGGGGCCTGAAATCCGTTTTCACCGCTGCCATTTTATGGCAGCATATGGTTGAAATGGAGATTGACAATGTCCCGCTCTGCC
>CBDFGT010000025.1:0-22921 GCA_965247225.1 Rhizobiaceae bacterium
GTTTTCAACCATACCGAGCACGATAGCTTTGGCAACCGCCTGAAAGCGGTTTTTTGCTCCGAATTTTTCCAGAATGGCCTTTTCGGTTGCCAACACCGCATCATAATCCATGTTTATCGCGCGCACCAGGCGTGTTGTTGTATAACCATCTGCCATATAACCTATAAACTCGCGCTCCATCTGTGAAAGTTGGGGGGGAGTGTCCATATTTGCGTCATGTGTTTCGGCATCCGGCCCCACAAGTTCGGAGATTTGTTGCATCTGCCTGCGTATGGTTGATTGTGCTGCCAGCAACTCACGCCTGCGCACCAGAAGCGCACGCCGGAATATGCGGTCCACGGCTTCCTGGCTGTGCGCCCTGGCGATCTGCTCCATCAAATCCTGAACGACGGCGATGGGCATGCCGATTTCACGGCAAAGATTGACAATGCCCATGCGCCGCACCTGTACCTGATCATAGATCCGCATGATGCCCGAGCGCCGGGCAACGATCAGGTTCTTTTCCTCATAAAAATGCAAAGTACGATGGGTAACACCAAAGGCATTGGCCATTTCCGCAATAGTGACATGATCAGAGGTCAGACGGTCGGGCAGTTCTATCTTTGGAAGGTAGCCCGAATCAGTAGGACCGACCATTTTTTCGTTTGAAATGCCTGTTTTCTTTTGCATCCGGGCCATTCCATGCCTGCTGACAATATAAGTGTGAAGCTGCTGGTGTTTCTGCTTTCACGACAATAGATGAATAATGCTCTCTTTTGAGGTAGTTCAAACGGAGTGAAAGTTAAATCCCCAATTCTGCTATCTATTCCGCTACGAAACTTAAGCCTTGATTGCCTTTTTGCTGTTTGGCCACCAGATGAAGCCTTTCGGAACGCACATATGCAGGCATGGACAGGTGTTTTTGATCCGGGCATCCGGGACCTGATGTCGCCGCTCACAAGAGGTCCAGGACCGGATCCGGTCCGTGCCTCCGAAGATCAAATGTCCTTCCTTCCTGCCTGTCCGTACGCCCTGATACGCGCTGCCAAGAATCACATTTCCACCCCTTTTCTCCTTTCCGGGGCCGTTGTATCACACGTTTCTATACAACTATTTCCAATTGTTGTTGGCACATCCGGTTGCTATGCGCTAATTGTGCAGCGTGATGCGGCTGTGTTGTGCGGTATGCATCCGAAACGGGATTTTCGCCATGCCTGCCAAACTGTCGGTCAATCTGAATGCCATTGCCATGTTGCGAAACCGCCGGGATGTGCCGTGGCCCAGTGTTACAGCGATGGGGGAAATTGCGCTTGCGGCAGGGGCGCATGGATTGACGGTGCATCCGCGCCCCGACGAGCGCCATGTGCGACGCCCGGATGTTCCGGCAATCCGCGCCCTGATCGACGACCTTTATCCAGGGAAAGAATTCAATATGGAAGGTTTTCCCAATGAGGAATTCCTGGCGCTGGTGGAAGCCAACCAGCCGGAGCAGGTGACACTGGTGCCGGATGATCCGTCCCAGGCGACTTCCGATCACGGCTGGGATTTTCGCAGCCATCACAATCTTTTGGGCAATGCTGTCGGACGCCTGAAGAAAGGCGGGTTTCGTGTATCCCTGTTTGCCGATGGTGACATGGATCTGGAAGCCTTGCGGATTGCGCGCGAGACAGGGGCTGACCGTATCGAGCTTTACACGGGGCCATATGGCGGCTGTCATTCCGATCCTGAACGCGCTGCGATCCTTCTGGAAGAACTGGGGGTAACCGCCGATATGGCGTCGAGCCTCGGGCTACAGGTGAATGCCGGGCATGATTTGATTGTTGACAACCTGCCGGCACTGGCAGCGCGGATTCCGCAGCTTGCGGAAGTGTCGATCGGGCACGGGCTGACGGCAGATGCGCTGATCCATGGCATGGCAGAAACCGTACGCCGCTTCCGCAGGGCCTGTGGCGAGGTTTTCTGAGCGGTTTGCCTTTGCTGTCGCTTGCGTTGGCCACGGACGCTCCAGAACAAGGAATCTCTGTATTGTGTCCTGCAAAAAAAACGGATTGCGGATTTGCGCCTGTGTGCTGGCGGATACAGGCATGACAGTAAAGGGAAAAACCTCAGGAAATGTCATGGACTTGCAGTTGTGATTGCTATGGTTTTGCAGTATGGAAAAGAGACTATGTTATTTTCCGGGTGCATGTTCTCCATGTGCGGTCCTCGTGTTTAGATATGCCCAAGGCTTTCAAGATGAGCAACAACCTGCAACGCGCCCGTGCGCGGATAGATTCCCTGAAGCCGGATGCGAATGATCTGACGTCACAGTGCCCGGTTCGGGATGTTCTGGACAATATCAGCGGCAAATGGAGCTTTCTGATGTTGATGGCATTGCATGACGGGCCCATGCGGTTCAGCGAATTGCGCCGGGTTATTCCCGATATTTCCCAGCGGATGCTCACCCAGACGTTGCGCGATCTGGAAAAGGACGGATTTTTAAAGCGAACCGTTTTTCCGACCAAGCCGCCGAGCGTAGAATATCGCCTTACGGATCTCGCGCATTCCCTGATGATTCCCATGGGATCCCTGGTGCACTGGGCCGCTCAGAATCACGGACGTATCCGTGCTGCCAGACTGGAATTTGCCGAAGCGTGAATGGTGAAGCGGTGGTATTGCCCTTGAAACGGTGTGTCATTGACCCCAGATACGGCGTGTCCACCGGTTCGGACACCTCTGGCGAAAGACATTGTTTGCTTGCTTGACGTCGAACCTTTACTGTCACTTGCAAACGGTTCGGAGCATCATTTTGATCCTGGCACTCTATCCTGCGGGAAACTGGACATGAGCGCGCGCGCTGAAACGGTCAGCGGCCAGTTGCACCGGCTTGCCGATGCAGTCTCTGAACGCGGCGCCATGTCTTTGGGTGAAATTCTCGACAGGCTGGGGCCTTCGGCCCTTGGTCTGCTGATTCTGGTGCTGACACTGCCGGCACTCATCCCCATTCCCGGCCCTTTTGGCATGGTGTTCGGCTCCTGTCTAGCCTTTGTCGGGTTGCAGGTTCTGTTCGGGGCCAAACGCTTCTGGTTGCCTGAACGCATGAGACGGGTTGATGTGTCCGGAAAGCTGATCAGAACCATTGCTGAACAGGGGGCCCGCTGGCTGGAGCCCCTGGAGGTATTCCTGCGTCCACGCCGTCTGAAAATCATAACATTTGCAGGCTACCGGCCATTTTACGGTGTTCCCGTCCTGCTGATGGCGGTTATCATCGCTATTCCTTTGCCCTTCGGGAACATTATGCCAGCGCTGACGTTGATTGTTCTGGCGCTGGCCCTTCTGGCACGTGACGGGTTTGCCGTGCTGATTGGTCTGGTTATGGCCGTTGTTTCCATGGCGTGGACCGTGTTTCTGTTTTTTGCCGGTTCTGCACTGGTGCATACCGTTACACTCTGGATATGGAGTTTCTTTTGATGCGGCGGCGGGCTCTCCTGATTTCCAATCCGAGCAGTCGCCATGGACGAGACCCGCTGGATGCGGCTATTCGCCAGTTCGGCCAGGCTGACTTCGAGATCATTCAGGCTGATACACGCTGTGCGGAGGACATTTCTCCTGCCATTGTTTCCAGGCGTGACACGATTGACTGTGTTCTTGTTGCCGGTGGTGACGGCACCTTGAATGCTGCAGCATCCGGGCTTGTCGAAACGGGACTGCCGCTTGGCATCTTGCCGACGGGAACGGCGAATGATCTGGCACGCACACTGTCAATCCCGACGGATCTTGCCCTTGCCGCCCGTCTCATCATCAAGGGAGACAGCAAGAGAATTGATGTTGGCACCGCCAACGAACATTATTTCTTCAATGTCGCCAGTATCGGCCTGTCAGCCGCTATTGCCCAGAGCCTGACGCCGGAGGCAAAGCGCCGGTTCGGACCCTTGTCCTATCCGATTGCGGCTTTGCGGGCGCTGGTTTCGACGGGCCGGTTCAGCGCGGAAATCATCAGCAAGGATGAGAGGGTACGGGTCAAAACCCTGCAAATTGCCATTGGCAACGGCCGGTTTTACGGCGGAGGCAATGCCGTGGAGCAGGATGCCGCCATTGATGACGGCCATCTCGATCTCTATTCGCTGGAGTTTGAGACGGTCTGGAAAATGGCGCTGATGTTGCGCTCATTCCGGGTGGGCCAACACGGGCTGTGGCAGGAGGTGCGCACAGCAAAGTGCAAGCAGTTTGAAATCCGCACATCGAGGCCGCGTCCCGTCAATCTGGATGGTGAGCTGATGACCTATACGCCTGCCGTATTCGGGCTGGAGCCAAAGGCGATAACGGTGTTTGCGCCGTCGGTGCAACGGTCGTAAATTTCACGTCGACCGCAAGGATTGTGCCTCAAAAATCAGGATTTTCGATAAGGTTCAGTTGTTGAAGGCAGAAATTGCCCAATAGCTGGAACTGCAGCCGCTATCCTCGCAGACAGCGTGCATCCACACTTCGCCATTACCAAACATCACGCCTTCGCTGTTGACGAACAGATCGCCGTAGTCCTGGTTGATCACCGAATCGCGGATCTTCCTGGAGACCAGTCCGTCGAAATTCTCGACGAACTGGTCGGCAGATTTCATCGTGTATTTCTTGCCGTTATATTTGATCGTGATCGGATATTCGGTCATATCGGCAACCGACTGGCTGTCTTCTGCCTGCATAGCATCCTGCAACCTCGAAAAGGCTTCTGCAAAACCGTCCGCATCACCAAGCAGGTTCTCAATTTGCAGGTGCACGGCTTCCGGGTCACCGGCAAATCCCGGCGATGAAATCCCTGCGACCAGCATGAGAAAGGCGCTACACAGAATGGTTTTGATCATTGTTGCTTCTCCAGCCCGGCCAAAATTGGCGCATATTATGCGCCATAGGCCTTGATGGTGGTTTCAAAATTTGTGCGGTCGCCGGAACCTTCCGTGCAATCCGCATTGGCTCCAAACTGCTCTTTCATCTGGCCCTGAAAGCCTGCAACCTGTTCATCGCTCAGACCCATGGCCGATTTCATTTCATCGATCTTTGCATAAACATTGCCAGACACGGCTTCGTCCAGCGCTATTCCGCAATGTTCTGCATAGACAGGGATCGACAGGACAAGTGCGAAGGCGTTGAGATCTTCCGCCTGGTCGGCATGGGCGAAAGGTGCGGCAGATGCGAAGAGGGCGGATGCCACTATCAGGCGAAATTTCATGGATGTCTCCTTGTGGCAAAGATACTGCCGGGAATGTTTTTTGTGAATTGCAGGCGGATGCCAGTCTGTTTGTGAGGTTTCATCATGTCCAGTAGCCCGCATTACACGGTGCATGGAATAGATGCAACAGGAGGGATCAATCCCGGTTTCAGAGCATGATGTCTGTCACTGGAACCCATTCTGTTGGCTCAAGCGGCGCAACAGTTACCCCGCTTCAGCCAACCCTTCGGGCGACAAGGAATTTTCACGATCATCTTCGGCTTTTGTCTCGACCATACGTCTTTGTATGTCCATGCGTCAAAAGCCTTCATCCTCATAAAAAATTCCTTGTCGCAGAATGATTCCATTGAGAGACATCATGCTCTGGCCTGTCTCGTGGCGTGAATGTGGAAACTGGTTCTTGACTCCTCCTGTCCTTTGCTCTTACAAGATTACGAACCGTACCGTACGGTACATATTGCGACAAGGACAAGAGCGTGGAGACTTCCGCCGAAAAGCTTGGCTATACGCCGCGCCAGAGCGATGTTCTGGCAGAGGCTCTGCGGCTTTTGGTGGAGGGTGGAGAAAAGGCGCTGACGACATCCGGTGTGGCGCGGGCGGCCAATTGCTCCAAGGAAAGCCTTTACAAGTGGTTTGGAGACCGTGACGGCCTGATGGCGGCGATGATCTCGTTTCAGGCCTCCAAGGTGCGCACGTTCGAGCAGGCCGGAACCCGCCTGACACTGGAAAGCCTGCGGACACATTTGATCGTGTTTGCCGGCGACCTGCTGGAGGTTTTGTCGGGCGACCAGTCGCTGGCCCTGAACCGGCTGGCGATCGGCCAGGCAAGCCGTGAAGGCTCAAAGCTCGGTCGCATGCTGCTGGAGCGCGGGCGCGGGCAGATCGGCAAGCGTGCCTCCGGTCTCCTGGAGGCGGGCAGACGGGCGGGGTTTTTGAGCTTCGACAGTGGTGAAGCGGCCTATGAGGTGCTTTACGGGCTGATCGTTGCGGATTTGCATGTGCGCATGCTACTGGGCGAAGCGCCGGATGGCATGGCAAAAACTTTTGCTGCAAGGGCGGCGCGGGCAGTGGATGCCTTTCTCGCCCTATATGGCAGCCGACAGACGACCGGGCCGGGCCTCTAATCCTGTCCGGTTTCAACATGACACAGAAGACCGTCACCTCAGACCAGGAAGGCTCAGGGACATATCAAGGGAAGGACACTGACATGCGTGTATATTATGATCGCGATGCCGATCTCAATCTGATCAAGGCGAAGAATGTTGCCATTATCGGCTATGGTTCACAGGGCAGGGCGCACGCGCTGAACCTGAAGGATTCCGGTGCAAAGAACGTGGTCATCGCGCTCAAGGCCGGTTCGCCGACAGCCAGGAAGGCAGAGGCTGACGGCTTCAAGGTGATGACCGTTGCCGAAGCTGCCGCATGGGCAGACCTGATGATGATGGCGGCTCCTGACGAATTGCAGGCCGACATCTACAAGGCCGATATTGTCAACAATATCCGTGACGGCGCGGCGATTGCCTTTGCGCATGGCCTTAACGTGCATTTCGGACTGATCGAGCCAAAGGCGACGGTTGACGTTGTGATGATCGCGCCAAAGGGCCCTGGCCATACGGTGCGCGGCGAATACCAGAAGGGCGGCGGTGTGCCTTGCCTCGTGGCCGTTCACCAGAACGGTTCCGGCAATGCGCTGGATCTGGCCCTGTCCTATGCCTGCGGTGTGGGCGGCGGTCGTTCCGGTATTATTGAAACCACGTTCCAGGAAGAGTGCGAAACGGATCTGTTCGGCGAGCAGGTTGTTCTGTGCGGCGGTCTGGTTGAACTGATCCGTGCCGGTTTTGAAACGCTGGTTGAAGGCGGCTATGCCCCTGAAATGGCCTATTTCGAGTGCCTGCACGAGGTCAAGCTCATCGTCGACCTGATCTATGAAGGCGGTATCGCCAACATGAACTACTCGATTTCCAACACAGCCGAATGGGGCGAATATGTCACCGGCCCGCGCATCATCACGGCAGAAACAAAGGCGGAAATGAAGCGCGTTCTGCATGACATCCAGACCGGCAAGTTCACATCGGACTGGATGCAGGAATACCGTTCGGGTGCAGCCCGCTTCAAGGGTATCCGTCGCATGAATGACAGGCACCAGATCGAAGAGGTCGGCGCAAAGCTGCGCGGCATGATGCCATGGATCGCCAAGAACCAGCTGGTGGACAAGGCGAAGAACTGATCTGCGATCCATGCCATCCTGTTTTTCGTGCCTGCGGCAACGCGGGGATCGCCAGGAACCAGCTGGTGGACAAGGCGAAGAACTGATCTGCGATCCATGCCATCCTGTTTTTCGTGCCTGCGGCAACGCGGGGATCGCCAGGAACCAGCTGGTGGACAAGGCGAAGAACTGATCTGCGCCAAGAACTGATCTGCTATCCCTTTATCCTTGGCATCGGGTTGGTCATGTGCTTTGCGGCATGCTGTCGGAACAGGCAGCATGCCGTGATCTGCCATATCTGGAGTGGATTTGCGGCGTTTGGACCGGATTCCCGCCGGTATCAGCGATTTCGCCCGACAATATAGGTCAGTATTGTTGACATATATTCCCGCACATGCTTTTCTGTCACCAACAAGAGACATGAGGAATCACACCGATGCAATGGGATCAGGTTTTTGCAACCCGCGCCGGACGTATGAAAGCGTCTGAAATTCGCGAACTTCTCAAACTTCTGGAACGACCGGATATCATCTCCTTTGCCGGTGGCATTCCCGATCCCGACCTGTTTCCAAAGGACGCCTTTGCCAGGGCCTATGCGGATGTCCTGTCCGGCTCTGAAGGGCTTGCCGGTTTGCAATATTCGGTCAGTGAAGGCTACAGGCCGCTGAAAACCTGGCTTGTCGGCGAAATGGCCAGGATCGGCATTGCCTGCAGTGAAGACAATATTTTGATGACCTCCGGTTCGCAGCAGGTTCTGGATTATCTCGGCAAGCTGTTCCTGTCTGCCAAGGACACGGCCCTTGTTGCCAGCCCGACCTATCTGGGTGCGCTTTCGGCCTTCAACGCCTATGAACCTGCCTATGACCAATTGACGGTGGGCGGTAACCGCACGCCGGAATCCTATCTCCAGACGGCAAAAGAGCAGGGTGGTCGGCCGAAATTTGCCTATGTGGTGGCCGATTTTGCCAATCCCACCGGCGAAACCATGCCTTTGGAAGACCGTAACCGGCTTCTGGATCTGGCGGAGACAATGGATATTCCGGTGATTGAAGATGCGGCCTATCAGTCGCTGCGTTTTGACGGCACACCGGTCAAGCCGCTGCTGGCGCTTGATATTGAACGGCATGGCGCTATTGACAAGACCCGGACACTCTATTGCGGTTCCTTTTCCAAGACACTGGCACCGGGCTTGCGGGTGGGCTGGGTGGTTGCCGCAGCACCTGTCATTTCCAAGCTGGTGCTGATGAAACAGGCCGCCGACCTGCACACATCCACCATCAACCAGATGGTGATTGCCCAGGTTGCCAGGGAGGGTTTTGACGCACAGGTTGCCAAGATCCGCACGGCCTACCGGCACCGCCGGGATTGCATGCTGGCGGCGCTGGCAAAGCATATGCCGGAAGGCGTCAGCTGGACAAAGCCTGAAGGCGGCATGTTTGTGTGGGTGACGCTGCCTGCGACATTCGACGGTGCTGCCCTGCTGGCGAAATCTCTGGAAACGGTCAAAGTGGCCTTCGTTCCCGGCAAGGCCTTCCATGCTGATGGTACCGGTGCCAACACATTGCGGCTGTCCTATTCCTGTGCTGATGATGCGCAGATCGAAGAGGGTATCAAACGGCTGGGTGACCTGATCCGGGCTGGCTGATCTTTTCCGGTCAAGGCTTCAACAATAAACCCGTGCGCAGGATATGAAATCCAACGCACGGGTTTTGTTTTGTGGATCGCTGTCTGAAGCGTGTCAGAGATAGGGTTGCAGCAGGGCCAGATCGGCAGGGCCGAGACGTTCTGACGCCGTGTTGCGCTGATGCCAGTAGGGATAGATGAGCGGCGGCAGGCTGATATCATCAAGGCGCTTGCGCTCCTCCCCTGTCAGTTTCAGGTCACAGGCTTTCAGATTGTCGGCAAACTGCTCTTCCGTGCGGCCGCCGATAATGACGGAGGTAATGCCCGGACGCCCCAGGGTCCAGGCAAGGGCCACCTGCGCACCGGAGACATTGCGCTCTTTTGCGATATCCACCAGAACATCGACAATCTTCCAAAGGCGATCCTCGTCGCGGATCGGCGGTTCGGTCCAGCCGGCTGTAAAGCGTGTGCCATCAGCCTTTGCGCCGCGGCGATGCTTGCCGGAGAGAAGACCACCGGCAATCGGGCTCCAGACCAGAACACCAAGGCCCTGATCGAGCGAAACCGGCAGCAGCTCATATTCCGCCTCACGTGCTTCAAGCGTGTAGTGGATTTGCTGGCTGATGAAGCGCTGGCGATGCTCCTGCGTGCAAACACCCAGCGCTTTCATGATGTGCCAGCCGGAAAAATTCGAGCAGCCGATATAGCGCACCTTGCCGTGACGGATCAGGGTGTCCAGTGCTTCCATGGTTTCTTCGAGCGGGGTCTGTCCGTCCCATTCATGCACCTGATAGAGATCGATGACATCCGTCTTCAGGCGTCTGAGGCTGCCCTCGCAGGCGGCAATCAGATGCTGGCGCGACAGGCCCTGATCATTCGGGCCAGAGCCCATGGGGAACCTTGCCTTGGTGGCCAGAAGCACGCCATTCCTGCGCTTTCCTCCCAGAACCTCGCCGATGATCTCCTCGCAGGCCCCTGCGGAATAGGCGTCTGCTGTATCGAGAATATTGACGCCTGCATCAAGGCACATGTCGATCAGCCGTGTTGCTTCCTGTACGCCCTGGCTGCCGACCATATTGGCCCAGCCCTTGCCGCCCATGGTCATGGTGCCCATGGTGAGTGTCGATATTTTCAGGCCGGAACGGCCAAGAGTGCGGTATTCCATCGATTGATCCTCCAAAATCGCCTGACCGGTTTATCACCCGTTCCGGCCCGGCAGGCAAGCGGGAATGCAAGGGTGCCGATTTTTGCACGCTGTCGCATTTCTTCAAGACAGGATCGCGGTCCCGTGTCACAAAAGGGGCATTGAAGCCGGAACAAAGGATCAGGCCCGTGAAACTGAAATATACCATTCTTTATGTTGAAAATGTCGCCGAGACTTTGGCGTTTTATGAAACTGCCTTTGGTGTGAAGCGCCGAATGCTGCATGAAGGCGGTGATTATGGCGAAATGGATACCGGAACGACGACCTTGTCCTTTTCCGCATTCAGCCTGATGGAGCAACTGGGCAAAACCCCTTTGCGCCCGGTTGCCGACAGGCCAAGCTTTGAAATTGCCTTTGAAACCGATGATGTTGCCGCCAGCTATGAGCGGGCTGTCAGGGCAGGGGCGCATGCAGTGCAGCCACCGCAGGATATGCCCTGGGGACAGACGATTTCCTATGTCCACGATTGCAACGGATTTCTGGTGGAAATCTGCAGTCCCGTTGCGGGTGAATATTCGCGCGGTGGCCCTTCCTTCCTGCTTCAATGCCTTGCCGCAAACACTTCCTTTGCGGCAAACAACCCGTTGAGGGCTGCCGGAAAACCGGCATAGACAGCCATCTGCATGATGATTTCGGTGATTTCGTCCCTGGTCAGGCCGACATTGAGACCGGCATGGATGTGGACTTTCAACTGCGGTGTGGCGGTGCCCATGGCGGTCAAGGCTGCAATGGTGGCGATTTCGCGGGATTTCAGATCAAGCCCCGGACGGGAATAGATATCGCCGAACGGAAATTCCATGAGATAGCGGGCAAAATCCGGCGCGATATCGGCAAGCGCGTTGATGACATTGGTGCCAGCCTCGCCGTCGATGGCGGCAAGCGCCTTTCTGCCGCGTTCAAATCTCGTTTCCGTGGGTTCCTGTGCCATTGTCTTTGCTCCTGACGGGTCGTTTCGGGAGTAGATGCCCCCGATAGATACAGGCTACGATCTGGAGCGTACTCCATGTCAATATGGATTCACCAAAAGAAAACGGCATTGCAGGAATGGCTGCAATGCGTTTCGAGATGTGTTGAAGGGTATTGCTGTCAGCCGCGTGCCAGAACAATCACCTTGTCGGCTGCTGTATAGGTCACCATCTCTGTCTTGGCCGGGTTGATCACCACGCCGCCGAGATTGCGCTTGTCCTCCCGGTTTTCGCTTACAATGCGGTGACCAAGGGCGACTTCGCCGCGACGGCGGGCAGCCTCCGTGATGGTGGCAAACGAGACCTGCCGTCCTGTCTGCACATAGTCGGAGGCCGGGCGCATATAGATTTCCGAACCGTTTTCATCCAGCAGCTCGTCGAAAATGGCCGCCATAGAGCGGTTTTCGGAGGCCTGGGCCAGCATCAGGCTCACCAGCTTGTTGCTGACGACGAAATCATCCGCTTTGGTGACCTCGGCGAGCTCACGGTTGCGCACATCAATCATTTCCGAGACGACACTGATATGGCGTCCGGCCTCCTCGGCAATCTTGCGAATGTGCAGCAGGGTAACCAGCGTGCGCGTGTCGGCAGGCTGGGCGGCCATCGTGTCGCTATAGCCCAGAACCAGCACATGATCAAAATTGCCGACTTTCAGCGCATCCAGCCCGGCGCGGTTGCCTGTGTCCATCACCCTTACGTACACTGTCAGATTTTCGGTCGATTGCACAAGCGACGCCGAATTTTCGCGCAAGTCAGGCGTATCGGCTGCAATGACCAGGCGGGAACCGGGGGCAACATAGCGGGCCAGTTCCCTGACGATGATCGGGCCGCGACGGTTCCAGCCGAGGATCAATGTATTTTCGGGGCGTTCGGCAGGCGGGACAGGTGCGACAATGGCAGAACCGTCAATCGCCGGTGCAGCGGATGCCACCTTTATGGAATCGTCATCCTCCGCGATGATGACGATCCTGTCGCTGCTGCGGATAATGGTGCCGCTGTCCGGGTTGAGATGGATTGCCCCTTTGGCGTCGCACAGGCCAATCGGTATGCTGGTATTATAGGCCATCAGGCTCTCGCCGAATGTCTTGCCAACGATATCGGGCTGTTCGATCGTGTAGATCTCGCAACCGTCAAAATCCAGCAATTCGGAATAGACGGCGGAAAGGCCGGACTGACGGCTGGAATGGACCACAATGCGCGAAATCAGGTCATCGGCCAGAACGAGCTGCAACTCGTCGCCACCGACGGCGCGGGCCACATCGACATTGGCCTCATAGCGGATTTCGGCGGCAATCTGGTAGGGTGCCTTGCGGCGTTTGGGATCATTGACCAGCGCAAGCACGGATTTGATCACCTGGCTGTCCGGGTCGTCACCATCCGGAGACAGGATGATCACGGAGCGGCAGGTCTGCGGATTGACGATATCGAGATCATACAGGTCTGTCGGGTCTCCCGAACGGCAGATGATGCGGGTGTTGCCGTGATCGGCAATCTTGGCGTCGATCTCGTCTTCCATCTCCACCTTGTCCCTGGCGGCCATGATGACAATGCTCGGGCGCTTGCGGCTTTTGTTGGCAATCACCAGTTCGGAAATAATATCAAAAATGGAGGGTGACCAGTTGAGGATAATGGTCTGGTCCTGTTCCAGAACCCGCGAACGGCCCTTGCGCAATTCATCAAGCTTGCTCTCGATACCGGAGCTGAGGACACCGATGAGAGCAGAGAACACAAAAATACTGGCGAGGGTTACCACCAGCGCGACCAGGCGGAAGCCCCATCCCTGATCCCCGCCCATGGTTCCAGCATCGAATGTGCGCATAAGGGATTCCCATGTGCCTTCTATAAAGCTGACAGGCTCTCCGCCTTCCGGCGCAATGCCCGTCATCGCCAGAAACGCACCGGCGATCATGATGATGGCCAGGCACAGGATGCCAAGCCAGCCGATCAGTGCCACGGGCCCTGCCGCCATGCTCTTGTCAAATTCGTAGCGAAGGCGCTCACGCCAGCCATATTGTCCCGATTTCATATTCCCCCCAATTTCAGTTTTTGATTGTCCCGAACGTGCCGGATGTCTCAGGCGATTGCTGTTTTATATGCAACATATGCTGTAAAACAAGCTGTTCGGCCCTGCTTGTCGTTGCATACGTGAGGCTGATACAGGTTATGCTGAATTCCCTGACTGTAAACGATCGTTGTAACCCGTTGCCGGAGTGTTTCGTGTCCAGTTTTCCTGCCTTCTTCCTTGTGACTATTGTCCTGTTGTCGGCCCCCGGCCCCACAAATGCGCTATTGGCGATCGGGGGTGCGCAACGCGGTGTTTTGGCCGCACTGCCTTTGCTGGGTGCGGAACTGGCCGGTTACAGTCTTGCCGTGGCATTGATCCATCTGGTGTTGCAGCCGGTGCTTCATGCCTTTCCCCTGCTGGAAACGATCCTGAAACTGGTGTTTGCCGCCTATGTAACCCGGCAGGCTGTGCTTGCCTGGGGCAGGGCGTTTCAGCTTGATCCTGCCGCCCGCCCCATAACACTGACAAGCCTGTTTCTCACAACCCTGCTCAATCCGAAAGCGTTCGGGTTTGCCCTTGGCATTATTCCGTTCTCAGATGACACCATTGCCCTGTATATCGCGGCATTTCTGGCACTTGTGTGCCTGTCGGGCTTTTTGTGGATCTGCATCGGCGCTTTTGCGGCAGGTCTTGGCGGTGCGCGTGGCCGCAAGGCCATTGGCATTTCAGGTTCGATCACACTTTTTGGTTTTGCGGTGCTGATCGTGTCCAGCGTTGTGCGCTGAGAACCGTTGTCACCTTGCGCCGGAACATTGCCACCGCACAACACGGCAACCGTTGCTATATTGCGAACAGGATCTGACGGCCTTGCGCTGTGCCGCACCGGATGAGGGTGCCCAGGCGGAGCCCCAGCCATCCGGACCTGCTGCAACGGCACCGCAGGCATTCTTGAACCACAGCGACTTGCAATCATTGGCTGAGCCATTGCATCTTTTCATGACAAAAGCTTGCGCCTCTCCCGCACTTGAAAAACCGTGCGACCATGCGGACGCACCTGTTTCAAAGGAATAGGCAATGGCCCCATAGCTGTCGCGGGCATTGGCTACCCCGGGTGCGATGGCGCTGACCAGTGCCAAGGCTGTCAGTATATGTTTCAGCATGTGGATTCCTCTCCCTGTGACCTGACCAAAGACTGTTTCAGGATTGAAGCGTGTTGCGATCTTTCAGATTCGATTGCCACGCTTCAAGTTTTTGTTTTTACGCATGCCGTTATCGCAAAACCGCTGCACAGTTTTGCGCGATATGCTTTATTTGTCATGCAGGAATGTGAACGCTTTTGACGATGCAGACAAGTGTCCGTTCCCGGTGCGGACAAATGGATGGTGATTTTCGTCACGCGACCAAATGACCGGCTTGCGGGAATTGCAGAAGCCGATACATCGTGTATTAATTGCATTATTGCTGATTTGAGGGAGATTTGATGGCTGGTATTTCGTTTCCAATTTTTGATCTTGGATCTTTCGAACGTGCCAATCATGAACAACGACAGCGCCTGGGTGTTCAGGTTGACCGGGCCTGCATCAGTACCGGTTTTCTTGCTGTCGCCAATCACGGCGTTCCCGATGATGTTATCGCGGGTGTGCGGGATGCGACACGCGGATTTTTCGATCAGCCTGACGCGATCAAGCAGGCTGTAAAAGCGCCTTTCCCCGGTTATCCCTATGGATATCTGGGGGGTGGTGCGGAAGCCTTGGCCAAATCGCGCGGGGAAGACACGCCACCGGACCTGAAGGAAAGTTTCAACGGTGGTCCGCTGCAGATGCCGGCCGGAGACGTAAACCCCGAGGCCCTGGCATTCTGTTACCAGCCAACATTGTGGCCTGCGGCACCGGAAGGTTTTCAAAAGGCATGGAGTGCCTACTATCTGGCCATGGAAGACCTTGCGGCACGGATCATGCGCGTGTTTGCCGTGGCCCTGCAATTGCCGGAGGATTTTTTTGCCGCCAGTATTGCCTATCCCATCAGTGCGTTGCGGGCATTGAACTATCCGCAACAAACTGTGCCGCCGGAAACAGGCCAGTTACGGGCAGGAGCCCATACCGATTATGGCAGCCTGACCATCCTTCTGCCGGAACCGGGCGCACGTGGCCTTGAAATTTTCACACCTGACGGTGTGTGGACCGAAATTCCGAATATTCCCGGCGCTTTTATCATCAATCTTGGCGATCTGATGGCCCGCTGGACCAATGATCGCTGGGTTTCCACCCTTCATCGTGTCGTCAATCCCGGTGCGGACCGTGGCGGCATGAACCGGCGCCAGTCGCTTGCGTTTTTCCACCAGCCCAATTGGGACGCGCAGATTGATTGTATTCCATCCTGTCTGGCGAAGGGTGAGAGGCCCAAATATGACCCTGTTCTGTCCGGCCCCTATCTCATGGGCAAGTTCAGGGCAACCCAGACGCCAAAGGCGCTGACACAGGAGCGGGCATGAGTTTTCGTCTGGGAACATTCAATGTCGAAAACCTTCTGACCCGTTTTGATTTTTCCGGCTTTTCCAGTCAGGCCCGCGCAGACCGGGTGCTGCAACTGTTCGACATCCAGGACCAGATGGCATTTCAGCAGATGGAATCCGCCCGCATGGTGGCCTCGACAGACGATACACGCCAATTGACTGCGCTGGCGATTGCCGAACTGGATGCCGATATTCTCTGCCTGCAGGAAGTGGACAATATGGAGGTGCTGAAAGCCTTTGAGGCCGCCTATCTGTTTCGCATGACAGGCAGCGGTTACAGGCAGAAATTTCTGATAGAGGGCAATGACAGCCGCGGCATTGATGTAGCCCTTCTCATGCGGGACAGGACATCAGGCGGTCAGACCATCGAATTCGTGGACATCAGGAGCCATGCGGAGCTGACATACCGGCAGGCGGGGCTCTATATGCCGGAACTGGTGGCGCTGGATATCAGGCCGGATGACCGGATCTTCAGGCGGGATTGTCTGGAAGTGGATGTGCGCATCGCTGGCAAGCCGCTGACGCTTTATGTGGTGCACCTGAAATCAATGCAGGCGCCGCGCGAAGCGGGAGACGGACGGATGGCCACCATGCCGGTGCGCATGGCCGAAACACGGGCCGTGCGCCAGATTATCACCCGCCGTTTTGGTGCGGATGGCAGCGCCAGAGCCAGTTTCGCCATTTGCGGCGATATGAATGACTATCAGGAGCGTGTTGATATTTCCGGCGACAAGCGCAAGGGCTACAGCTTTTTCCCCGTTCCCGAAGAGGTGAGTGCGCTTGCCACATTCAGTGCGGACGGATTTGCCGAAAATCCGATGCTGCGGCGGGATCCGCTCGATCGCTGGACGCATTATCATACCCGCGGACCGGAGGTGCGGCATCTGGCACAGCTCGATTATATCTGGCTGTCACAGGCCATGGCCCGGCATAATCCCCTTGCCATGCCGGAGATTGTGCGCAGCGGACAGCCTTGGCGAACAATTTTCCCGCCCGGACTGGATGAGAGCCGTTTTCCGCGTGTTGGCTGGGACCGGCCCAAAGCCTCTGATCATTGTCCTATTGTGATTGAACTGGACCTTTTATGATATCCACGGTTTTCCCCGTCCATTCTGCAAAGCTGAAGGTTTTGCAGGGGCAGCATCCTTTTGAAAAAATCCATGAAAAACAGATTGCCGAAAACTGGGCCCGCGAACAGGCGGCCAATCCCAGGCTTTATGACGGGCAGATGCTGCTGCACCATAGTTTGGAGGTGCGCGACGGCCATGTTGAGGGAACCTGTTATCTGGTGCGGTTTTCCACTTTTCTCTACTGGCGCAGGCAACCGGACCGGGCAGGGGCGTTTCATGTCCATGTGATGGCTGTTCCCCTGTCGCGGGACGGCGCACTGATTGCCATCAGGATGTCGGACCATACCGCCAATCCCGGCAAGGTCTATTGCGCTTCCGGCTCGCTGGACGCGCTGGATATTGTTGGTGACCATGCGGATATTGAAGGCAATATGGTGCGGGAAATGCGTGAGGAAACCGGGCTCGATCTCGGCGAGGCGATAGCCGAAGGCGGCTATTACGGCACGATGGGCAACAAAAGCCTCAGCATTTTCCGGCTTTTCCGGTTTGATACCGATGCAGCGGTGCTGATGGCGCGGATTGAAGCGTTCATGATTTATGACCATGAGCAGGAGATTGCCGGGCCGGTTGCCATCCGCACGGCCGATCCTTCCGTCCATGCCTATGCCGATTTCATGCTGCCATTGCTCGACCTGTGTTTTTCCAGACAAGGCAGGCGATCAACAAAACCGCTGAAAGGATGATTCATGAGCCGTCCCTATGTTGTCTATGATGTGTTCACGCGCCACGCGCTGGCCGGAAATCCGCTGGCTGTTGTCCTTGATGCAGAAGGGCTGGACGGGCCACGCATGCAGGCGATTACGCGCGAGCTGAACCTGTCTGAAACCGTGTTTGTGTTTGCTCCGGACGCTTTCGGTCATGCTGCAAGGTTGCGCATCTTCACGCCGGGTCGTGAATTGCCCTTTGCAGGCCATCCCACGGTCGGTACGGCCGTTGCCCTTATGGAGCGGGGACAGGGACAAGCGGGATATCTGGTGCTGGAGGAGGGCATCGGCCCGGTTTCCTGCACTGTTGAAAGGCAGGCGGACGGGGCAAGCTATGCCAGTTTCATCCTGCCAACCCTGTCCGCACGGCTGCATCTGCCCCTTGCGGCAGACAAGGTGGCCGCGTCGCTTGGGCTCAAGGCCGGGGATATCGGCTTTGGCGACCATCGCCTTTCTGTCTGGAGTGCCGGGGTGCCATTCCTGATGGTGCCGGTTTCTGCCCGCGAGGCTGTTGCCGGAGTCACCTTCGATCCCGGCGCGTGGCAGGCCATGGCACCCGTGGTCAATGGCAATTCTGTCTCCGTCTATGTCTATTGCAAGGGCGGTGATCTGGATGGTTCGCATTTTCATGCGCGGATGTTTTCACCCGGCATGGGCATTGCCGAAGATCCGGCAACCGGGGCTGCCATTGCCGCCATGACCGGTGCCATCCATGCGTTTGAAGGCCTGGGTGACGGCAGTCACAGCTTTCAGATAGAGCAGGGCGTGGAAATGGGACGGCCCAGCCTGATTTACGTCCAGATAGAGGCAGAAACGGGCGCTGTGGTGCGCGCAACAATTGGCGGGCATGCTGTCAAAATCGCCAGTGGCATGCTTGATCTTTGAAAATACTGGATATTTTTCTTATCGGGATTTTTTCGGGGCCGTTAGCCAAAAAAATTGGAAAGGGGAACTGGACAAGGTCTGCGAAGCCGTCTATACGCCCATCACTCCGTTAGACAAAACGGCGCGGCGGGTGATTAGCTCAGTTGGTAGAGCAGCTGACTCTTAATCAGCGGGTCGCAGGTTCGAGCCCTGCATCACCCACCAAAATATTCTGTGAAATCAATGTTTTTTTATATTTGCTTCCGACATTTCAACATGGGAAAATGTCGTAAATTCTGTTGATTGAGTGTCGCGGTTTTGCCGTTGCACATGTGTGGTCGTTTCTGACCAGAGATCAGCGCAGGATCATGGCGCGAAAGTCATTGACATTGGTACCTGTCGGGCCGGGCTCAAACAGATCCCCCACGGCATGGAATGCGGTCCAGGCGTCATTGTTGTTGAGCGCTGCCGAGGGATCCATACCGGCAGAGAGCATGCGGGCAATGCTGGTGCCGTCGGCAAAGGCCCCGGCATTGGTCTGGCTGCCGTCAATGCCGTCTGTATCGGCGGCCAAAGCCGTAATGCCTTCAAGGGCGGCTATGCCTTGTGCGAAAGACAGGAGGAATTCGGTGTTGCGCCCGCCTTTGCCGTTGCCGCGCACGGTCACGGTGGTTTCGCCGCCGGACAGGATGACAACCGGCTTTGCAAAGGGCCGGTTGCGCCGGGCCACATCGCGGGCCATGGCGGCATGCATGCGGGCGATTTCACGCGCTTCGCCCTCGATACTGTCAGACAGGATAACCGCCTTGATGCCCTGCGCTCCGGCCCTGGCAGCCGCTGCCTCCAGCGAAAGGCAAGCCGAGGCGATGATATGATGACGGTTCTGCGCAAAGGCCGGGTCATCGGGCAATGGTGCCTTCGCATGGCAGGAGGCAATATGGGCAAGGATTTTTGGCGGAAGGGTGATGCGATAACGGCGGATTTCTGACAGCGCATCCTCTTGCGTTGTCGTGTCGGGTACTGTCGGACCGGAGGCGACATGGGCGGGATTGTCGCCGGGGATATCGGACACGATGAGGCTGAGGACAGGGGCGGGGAATGCCGCCCCGGCAAGCCTGCCACCCTTGATACCGGAGACATGTTTGCGGATGGTGTTCATGGCCGAAATCGGTGCGCCGGAGGTGAGCAGCGCCTGATTGAGGGCGATTTCATCCGCAAGATCAAGGCCTTCGGGCGGGCAAGGCAGAAGGGGCTGATCCGCCGCCGGAAACAAGCGCAATGACCAGATCATCCGGCGTCAGGCCACGCACCTGATCGAAAAGCTGCCGGGATGCCGCCAGTCCGTTTTCATCCGGCACGGGATGGGCCGCCTCAAGGATGCGGATTGTCCTGCACTCCTTACCATAGCCATACCGCGTCACAACGGTGCCTTCCAGCGGCCAGTCCAGCAGGTTTTCCAGCGCCCCGGCCATTTGGGCAGAGGCTTTGCCGGCACCGATCACCACAGTGCGCCCCCGGGGCCGGGACGGCAGGAAAGGGCGCAGGGCGGCGTGCGGGGCTGCTGCATGAACCACCCAGCCTCTTGTACTCACTCGTGCTCCAACAACCCACGCCAACTCTACAGGTTCATCTCATCCTCATCTCACGAAAGCGCAGCATGGAGGGAATCCGGTTTACATCCAAGGCACCAAAGGTGAGTGAGCGCACGACCACCTGTCATGCGAAGAAGCTGCGCGACGGTCGCGCCCACGCACCGCACATACACACGTACCCTCCGCACCCACACAGAGAGGAATGCGCACCCTTCTCCCTCATGCATGGGGAAAAAGGAAGAGTAAAACGAATGCTCCACGCTGCTCTAACGATTCTGTTTGCACCTGCCCATACATATTCTCGCAGCGGCCGTTTGCCGAGCAGAACGAGTTTGTGGAGGATGACGCTGTGTTCGAGTCGCCGCGCGATAAAAAGAAGGTAAGATTCCGATTGGACTAGGGAGAAGGGTAGACGGAAAATGGGCGATTCTTTATTGGTGGTGGTAGCGAGAATAGCTGACGCCCACATACGCGCTCTTTAACCATTTTTTTCCTCACACCAATCTTCCTCATGTGCAGGCCCGTGTGTCTAAGACGGTGCTTGCGTCCGAGGAGCGGCACTTTGCAAAGCGGCTGCTTCGATTTGTGCGTCGATCGGATGCCAATATCACGGTTGAGAAGACGCTAAACCCGCACGCAAAGGTGAAAGGGCGTGCGCCTATTTCAGCGGCTGCGCCAACCGTTGCTGACACTGAGGACAAGGGGCAACTGCATCGCGACTTTGTCCAGGAGAGCATTGCGCAGTTTACAGAAAAGCTGCCCAAGTATGCAAACCCCGACTTTTTCAACGCAGAGTTTGTGTCTCTGAAAGAGGTCGGCAAGGAAAAGACTGCGCACGAGGCCCAGAGGCCCGTCAATCTCCTCAAGAATCGATATCCCGACGTCTTGGGTATGTTTGAGTGTATGGTGCCGGTGTTGCGTGTGTGTTTGTGTGTCAAGAAGGTGGAAGGGAAGACTTTGCGAATGCGTGTACTGGGGTGCGCGTGAGCTCCACCGACTCACACAGAAATTCTGTTTTCAACTGTCTCTTTTGCTTTTCAGCTTATGATGACACGCGGGTGCGCATGCAGGGACAAGGGCGCCTCGAGTGCGATGCCTTGTACATCAACGGAAACTACATCCGCGGCGTTCACAATGGCGAGCGTTACATTGCTACACAGGGTCCTCTGGAAGGGACAGTCAGCATGTTCTGGCGGATGGTGTGGTCGCACTCTAGCAACGTGATTGTCATGCTCACACGCTGTGTGGAGGGTGGGAGGTCAAAATGCTACCAGTACTGGCCCGAGGGCCCTGCAACCGCCATTGAGGCAGAGGCGGAGCCGGTTAGCAAGGAGAGGGAGCGCAAGACAAAAGACAGCAAAAGCAAGGACAAAAAGGCAGCAGAGAGCAAAGGGACTGCCCAAAAGTACGGTGACATCACTGTCAAGCTCATCCACGTTGAGGAGAAGGGCAACTATGTCGTCCGCAAGTTCGAGCTCAAGTGTGGCAGGGCGACTCGCCATGTCACTCACTACCAATACACAAGCGTAAGTCGCAACGCAATTTTTGTTCATGGCCCCGTTCTTTTGAGTTTTTCACATGTTTTTGCTATTTGTTCTTGGGTGTTTTGATTTTGAAAACTCATCCCTCTTCTTCTTGTTTCAAACAGTGGCCCGACCATAGCATCCCAGATGCACTCGAGCTGCTGCACTTTCTGCAGGCCATCCGACCCGTGTCTAGCGGTGCATTAGAGGGCGGTGCGGCGCCCACGTCGCGGACGGCGGTTCCGGAGCCAGGTCCCATTGTGGTGCACTGCAGCGCTGGCATTGGCCGCACTGGCACGTTTATCGCGGCGGATCGTCTCTACGACAGCGTGCTGAGTCACGTGAAGGGCCTGAACATCAAGGCAATTGTGGCAGACATGCGGTCCTCCCGTGCAGGCATGGTGCAGACACAGGTTCAGGTGAGTTTTCTTTTTTTCTCGCACACAGAGACAGCATTAAGAAAGAAAAAAACGAAAACGCTTGTTTCTTACTAAAAATATTGTATTCTTCTCGGTCTCTCTGTTTAGTATGCGTTCCTGTACAAGTTTCTCCACACATGCCTGAAGCAGCAGCTTCCTGGGGCCAAGTTGCCAGAGGAGGCGCAAGCAACAACGCTTGAGGCGAAGCGGCAGGCGGAGCGGGAGTGACATGGGACTTGTTTGCAGCGAGTCCCCTGCAACTGTAAAGAAATAGTGGCGGCCAGCAATGCCGGCCGTGCACGAGTGTGTGTTTTCCCTGATAACCAACAAAACAGATCTTTCTTCAATGCCATGTATCAAAAGTGAACAGCCTTCTTCCTTCTTTCTTTCTTGCAGAATATGTGAGGGAGAGAAAAGAGAGAAAAGACATAATGACGTCGCGCACGCTCTACAGGCAATTTTCTTTGCTTGTGCGACAGAGAGCGAGCGCGAGAAGAGTTGGAGAGGACACAAGGAGAAGAGAGGGCCTGTCCGCTCGGGGGTCAGCTTTGCAAGCCCACGAGACGACAAGGATGCTCTGCTCTGCTGTGCTCCTTGCTGGTGGTTCTGTTGCTGGTGCACCTCAAGGACGAGGGCGCGACTCACAGCACCAGTTCCAGGCGCTGACCTTGCAACTTGTGTCCGCGTCCTTTCCCAACTCATTTTGCTTCCTCCTCCGTTCTCTTCTCGCAGGGATGCTTGCGCGGCGACTCGCTGGCCTCTCTCTTCGTACAGTAAGTGACCAATGGAGGGCAAGGGTGGGCGATGGGGGACTGTTGGGCACTGATTTCCCCAAACCTTCGTTTTTTGTGCAGAGGATGGCCGACCTGGTTCAGTTCGAGGCCCGCGCCCGCGAGGCCGACACGCTCATTGCAAACCTCACCGCCTCGCTGCACACCCTCCGCGCACACGCCGGTATGCCGCACATGCTGCCTTTAGGAAGTGGATTGCCAAGG
>CBDFGT010000026.1:0-35786 GCA_965247225.1 Rhizobiaceae bacterium
TACCGCGAACGCGCTCGCCGTCGCCTGCCGAAGATTTTCTTCGACTACATTGATGGCGGTTCGTTCGACGAGGGCACGATGCAGGCCAATCGCGCCGATTTCGGAGACTTGGCGCTCAAGCAGAACGTGCTTGTCGAGTCCAGGCCTCAGGATCTTTCGACAAGCTATCTCGGTGCACGCCATCCCCTGCCCTTCATGCTGGGGCCGGTCGGATTTCTCGGCCTCTATTCCGGCAAGGGTGAATTGAAGGCGGTCCGCGCAGCGCATGCGGCGGGCATTCCTTTCTGCCTCTCCACCTTTTCCATCGCCTCGCTTGCTGATCTGCGCGCAGAGACGAAGGGGCCGCTGTATTTTCAGCTCTATGTGCTCGAGGACCGCACACTCTGCGAGGAGCTCCTTCTGGCGGCGGAGCATGCCGGTGTCGATACGCTGTTCGTAACCGTTGATACGGCCATTACCGGCATTCGCGAACGAGACGTGCGCAACGGGTTCAGGTCGCTGACGCGGATTACACCCAGCCTCTTCGCACGCCTTGCGCTTCGCCCCCTGTGGCTGGCCGATATCGCCCTCAACGGCATGCCGTCCGTGCGGGCGATAGAACACCGGCCGGAATTCGGACGCGGCGCCTTGGAGCAGGCAGCGAACCTTTCGCGCCGTATCGACAAGACGCTGTGTTGGAAAGACATCGCGTGGCTGCGCGACCGCTGGCCCGGCAAGCTGATCGTCAAAGGCATTCTCGCACCCGAGGATGCGGCGATGGCACGCCAACTCGGATGTGACGGTGTCGTTATTTCAAACCATGGCGGGCGTCAGCTGGACGGCGCATCCAGCACGATCCGCGCCCTTCCCGGCATTCGCGCGGCCGTCGGTCCGGATTTCTGCCTGATGCTAGACGGTGGCATCCGTCGCGGCACGGACATCATCAAGGCGATTGGTCTCGGTGCCGATGGCGTGATGCTCGGCCGCGCCTATGCCTATGGCCTTTCCGCAGCGGGGGAGCAGGGCGTCACGGGCGTAATTGCCATTCTTGAACGGGAAATCTCCATAAGCCTCGCCCTCATGGGCGTTGCTTCGATCGACGAGCTAAAAGCGCGCGGCCGCAACGTTGTCACCGTTGCGAGCAATTTGTGGCCTTCATTTAGCAGCCGTTCTGAGCAAAGGCTGGAGAGGAGCATCGAGCCGACGTAAACACTCTCTGCGCTTTTGCCGCTGAATCCAAGCATCCAGAGACACGCGCCACGTTGGGCATTCGCCCGGCTAGATGTGAACTTTCAGGAGGTTGTCCATTCGGAGTGGATCTGGGAGACTGGAGTTACCACACCTCAATTTTCCAGGATCGCTCCGAATGGACAACCTATTGAGGCTCCAAATGGTCAAAAGCACAAAGTTATCGTCCGTGGTCAAATTCTTCAAAAAATCGTGGAAGAAACGTCTGCAAATATGGTAGCGGCTGAATGACCCTGCCTCCGCTTACGTCTCCCGATATCTCCGGAAACACTGGAACATATGAGGAATTGACGCGAATTATCGGACTTCAAAAGCCATGTTTTCTGGGCTTTTCGCCTAAATACCCCGCCGTTCGTAATGACGGGGTCAGGTGTTCGAGTCACCTAAGCGGCACCATTTATATTTTATGTGGCCTTTGATGCGCCCGTTTTCGACCCCTTTACCAGTTAAAAAATCTGATTTCTATACAGAATTTTGTACTTCATCATATCGGCAACGTATCCGGCGATGTGCGATCACACGCATGGCCTCAAGCTTCACAGGACAGATTTGGAACCTTCGCCGCACAGATGCGTTAATGGAGCAACAGAAAACCTGCTCAGGAGACTTTCCATGCTACAATACGCACTTGTATTTTTTGTTGTTGCGCTCATTGCCGGACTTTTCGGCTTTACAGGTATTGCAGGTGCGGCGGCTGGTGTTGCAAAGATCCTGTTTTACATCTTTGTCGCACTGCTGCTGATTTCGATTATCATGCAGATTTTTTCGAGTGCTGTTTAGCGTGAGAAAGCCTGCTGCGCACAAAACGTAACATGTTCTCCACATTTTACGGGTCATGTCCCGAGGCGTGGTGTAGGTTGCATCGTGTTCACGCGGTTTCCCGGCATTGCCGGTTGTGTCAGTTTGCCACGGCTGGCAAGCTGGTGACGGGATTATTGCTCAATGGAGCCATGGTTTCAAGTGTCATATATCTTGCCCGTTGCACAGCCCATTCGTCGTTCTGCTCCAGCAGCAAAGCGCCCACAAGGCGGATGATGGCGGCCTCGTTGGGGAATATACCGACGACATCGGTTCGCCGCTTGATCTCGCCGTTTAGCCGTTCAATCGGATTGTTCGAGCGCAGCTTGGCCCGGTGCTCCTTTGGAAAGCTCATATAGGCCAGGACATCCTCTTCAGCATCATCCATCAGCTTTGCCAGTTTGGGCACGGAGCTGCGCATCTGGTCTGCCACCCTGCGCCATTGTGTTTTCGCCTCCTTTGCATCGTCCTGCGCGAATGCCGTGGCGATATAGGCCGAGACAACCCGGCGGCCGCTTTTGCCTGCATGGGCCAGCGCATTGCGCATAAAATGCACGCAGCAGCGCTGCCATGTGGCGCTAAAGACCCGTTCAACGGCAGCCCGGATCCCCTCATGCGCATCCGAAATCACCAGCTTGACACCGCGCAGGCCCCGGCGTGCAAGCTTGCGCAGAAACTCTGTCCAGAAGGTCGCCGCTTCCGAAGCGCCAATATCCAGCCCCAGAACCTCGCGCCGCCCGTCGGCATTGACGCCGATGGCCAGAATGGCGGCAACCGGGACAATCCGGCCTTCCTGCCGCACCTTCACATAGGTGGCATCAATCCACAGATAGGGCCAGTTTCCCTCAATTGGCCTGTCGAGAAAGGTGTTCACCCGGCCATCAATATCCTCGCAGAGCCGCGAGACCTGACTCTTGGAAATACCGCTACCGCCCATCGCCTTGACCAGATCATCGACCGAGCGCGTCGAAATGCCCTGCACATAGGCCTCCTGAATAACGGCGACCAGCGCCTTCTCCGCCATCCGGCGCGGCTCCAGAAAGCTTGGGAAATAGCTGCCCTTGCGCAGTTTGGGGATGCGAAGCTCCACGGTTCCGGCCCGCGTCTCCCAATCCCGGTCCCGATACCCGTTGCGTTGGGCAAGCCTCGCCGGGCTCTTCTCGCCATGGGCCGCACCGGCCAGGCTACCCACTTCCAGCGCCATCAACCGGTTTGCTGCAAAGGCGATCATCTCTTTCAAAAAATTGCTGTCGCCGGTCTGTTCCAGAAGGGCGTGGAGGTCCATAATGTCTGTGGTCATCGGTTGTTTCCTTGTCGGTTCGGGTTTTGCAACCAAACTCTGACAGAAAACCGGTGACCACCGCCCTAACGCCGCTTGTCCTGCAGCGCTGGATGAGGGCGCGCACAAGCGGCGAAAGGCCTATGCAACCTACACCACGGGATGGGACGTGACCATTTTACGGAATGATGCGGAACTTTTTTGGGCGTTCGCCATTATACATTCAAAAGGTCAGACTTCCATTATCTTTGACCTTTCAGCGCCGCAGACCTCCATGGCGCCATTGAGGAGAAAGCCCTGCCCCCGGCTTTCTCCTCCTTTCGACTCAATACAAATCACTTTCAGATTTACGATATTAAAATTTTTATTTTAATATTTTTTGGGAACCAATGTTCGTTCACAACGTTTAATTGACATGATATTCAAAAATGACAGCGATCTATTGTTTTGGATATCTGATTATTATTCAATTTTTTGATTGAATACGTCAAATGAGGATTGAACATGACAATTTCAACTTTAATTATTATCATTCTCGTTTTGCTTCTGATCGGTGCCCTGCCGACCTGGCCACATTCCAGAGGCTGGAATTACGGTCCTTCCGGCTTGCTGGGAACGCTCCTGATCATCGTTCTGGTGCTGATGGTTCTCAAGGTGATCTGATGCTGGCATGGAAGCACGCCGGCTGAAAATACGTAACCCAAAGATAAGGAGAACAACAATGAGAACATTGCTTCTTTTGCTGATCGGCGTTCCTATACCGGTCATCGCACTGCTTTACTTCATGGGCTGGTATTGAACCGCGCCCCATCTGTCACCCTTAAAGCGCGCTGCGATCTTCCAGATTCGCTTGCTACGCTTCAAGTCTTTGTTTTTAAGCATGTCGTTATCGCAAAACCGCTGCACACTATTGCACGACATGGTTTAGCTTAAAGGAATGATCTTATGACAATCGCAAAAGCCGTCGATAAACTGAAACACGGAAACGGAACTGCCGCTATGGATGAACTGGATATTGAAACACGGCTGGAAGAAATGCGCTCGGAGATGGTCCGCCTTTCTGAAGCACTGACATCGCTTGGATCGAGCAAGATGGATGAGTACAAGGCCGGAATTGACAAGCTGGCAGCAGATGCCGTGTCCACCTCGATGAGCGCCCTGAAAACCGCGAAAACGGAAGCTGTGTCCCTTGAGGAAAGCTTCGAAAGCCAGATTCGGTCGCATCCCCTTCAGGCCATCGGTATTGCCGCCGGGATCGGTTTCCTGGCAGCCATCATGACACGGCGTAGCTGAACATGAATATGCTGTCATCCGCACTGGCACATTTCGCCTCAACAACGGCCAGCCGCGCTGCCATACCGGTGATGGCGTTTGTCGTGATCGGCATGCTCCTCGGCATCAGCTTTTTGATGCTGATGGCCGCAGGCGGTGTTTGGCTTGCGGAACTTTACGGTCCGGTGATTGCGCTTCTTGCTCTCGCAGGCGTTGCAGTTGTTGCAGCGTGCATTGCCGCAGTCTGGTTTTATTTCTGGCAGAAGCGGGCAGAACGACGACGCAAGTCGGCCCAGATAACAAGTTTGCTTGCTGTTGTGGCACCAAGGCTGATTGCAACAAGCCCGATTGGCTCACTGGTTGCCATTGCGGCGGTTGCTTATGTTCTTTCAAAAGCCCGTGATTAGGGCCTGCAGGCATTAAGGCCCCAATCACGGGCATACCCCTTTCAGAAAGGTTTCCATCATGTCCCCCTCACTGAAATCATCCGCTGCCGTTGCCCTTGAGCCTGAAGCGCATACTGACAGCCTGAACAATGGCCTGTCAGCGTCCTATCGAAAAGATATGGCAACCGGCCTGTCAGAAATATTGGCATCCACCTACCGCCTTTTGATCAAAAGCCATATCTATCACTGGAATGTGGTTGGACCGGTGTTCAAACCGATCCACGAATTGACGCAAGCCCATTATGAGGCGCTGTTTGGCGCAACAGATATTATTGCCGAGCGTATCCGTGCGCTTGGGCATCTCGCTCCGGCCTCGCTCAAAGAGGCGCAAAATTTTGCACCAACCGGGCCGGATGTGGACCATGGCTCTGCTGCAAGCATGGTGGCCGATCTGGTCAAAGACCACGAGGCTGGTATCCGTAACATGCGAAAGGCGTGTGGCACGGCAGACGACAACGCAGATTTCGTCACAACCGACATGCTGACAGATCGTCTGAACTTCCATGAAAAAGCTGTGTGGATGCTGCGTGCAACCACAGCCAGATGAACGCTTTTTAAAAGATCACGGAACCATGAATGCTATGGCCCGGCTTTCTTGTTCACATGGCCGTGCCCTGGCACCGGCACAACAGTTTATATCCTTATGCAACCTGATGAGAGCACCTTGCATTAACGGCCAGTATAGCTGAACTGCATGACCAGGGCCTTGCATATCCGAGGGGACTTGATACCATGCCATTATTCAACCGTATTGCCCGTGACCTTCCTTTTTTGCGACGTTATTCCCGTGCGATCTCCGGATCGCAAATATCGGGTGATGCCTATGTCGCGGCAACGCTTGAAACCTTGATAGCCGATGTTTCAACCTTTCCGGGAGCAACGTCTGACCGTGTAGCACTCTACACAGTTTTCACGCAGATTCTGAAATCTGCCCGTATTGAATATCAACCGGTTGAATCGCCATACCCATGGGAGCGTCAGGCCGGTGCTTCGCTTTCCAGCCTGCCTTCCATGGCGCGGCAGGCATTTTTGCTGGCCAGCGCAGAAGGCTTCACCCCGTTTGAAGTTGCGGAAATTCTGTCAACGTCTCGCAGAGAAGTGCTGTCACTGCTTGATACCGCCGCACGCGATATTTCCCGACAGATCAAATCCAGTGTGATGATCATTGAAGACGAGCCACTGATTGCGCTTGATATCGAGCAAATCCTTCAGGATCTTGGCCATCGTGTCACCGGTATCGCGCGGACAAAAGAAGAGGCCGTCCGTCTACACAGATCAACACGCCCGCAGATGATCCTGTCTGATATCCAGCTTGCCGATGGCAGCTCGGGTATTGACGCCGTAAACGATATTCTCACCATGGTCGAGATTCCGGTGATTTTTATTACCGCTTTTCCCGGACGCCTTTTGTCCGGAGACAGGCCTGAGCCGACCTTTCTCGTAACAAAACCGTATCATCCCGAAATGCTGAAGGCTCTTGTCAGCCAAGCGCTGTTTTTCAATGAACAGAAATCACACGAGTTTGCGGTGTAAACCTGATGTGGAGAAGACCCGCTTGGATCCTGACTGAAACGCCCCTTGACGTGCGCTTTCCTGTGCTGTCACACCGCCCGCCCAAAGCGCAATCCTGGCGCATAGTTCGCCGCAATTTCCGGAACCTTTTTGTCGGCAGGGCGTTATCCGTATGACAGTTCAACTATCAAAAACCGGAGATATTCATGAAAGCAATTCTGGCAATACTTGCCATTGTCAGCCTGGCAAGCTGCACAACAATGGAAAAGACCGCTACTATCGGCGGCGTCAGTGGTGCTGTGATCGGCGGTGCCGTGAGCAACTCTTTAGGCGGAGCATTAATTGGCGGAGCCATAGGCACTGCCGGCGGAGCATTGATCGGCGCGTCGGCTGAACGTGGCAAATGCAAGTATCGTGATCGCAACAACCGCATCTATATTGCACGCTGTTAAAAACGCGCCTCCATCCGAACGTCCAAAAAACCTGAACTGCGTCCTGGTGTTGTTGACAACATATGGATACAAGTTCAGGTTTTTTTATTGATGGCCCGGAGGCGCTCGACAACTCGACAAGCGGTTTTTCAGGACGTCAGTTGGCCGGATGGATCAAAGAATGAATGAACCCAAGCTTTGCCGTAATAGCAGCAGACAGCACGAAAGGATAAAAATCGCGCTGACCGATGGAGCGGTTCATCGCATTCATGGCAACCGTCAGAGGAACCCATGCGTCCACCAGCACCGACAGGTTGTTTTCAAAATAGGGAGACCAGGCATTCGGGCTGTAGAGCTCACCGGGCTTGGGAAAGGGTTGATTGACCCCGTATACGGAGGCCGTTTCCAATCCGTCGACGATATGGAAATAATGGGCCCAGCTTTCTGCAAAATCCTCCCAGGGGTGGGACGTTGCATAGCTGCTGACGAAATTCTGTGACCAGTCCGGTGGTGTGCCATTGCGATAATGCTGTTCCAGCGCTTCAGAATAGTCTGATCTTTCATCACCGAAGACCGAACGAAACTCATCTTGCCGACCGACATCAGCTACCAGCCGGTCCCAGTAATAGTGGCCTACCTCATGGCGAAAATGACCAACCAGGGTCCGGTACGGTTCTCCCATGGACAATCGCGTTTTTTCACGAACGGCATCATCGGCCTCAGCAATATTAAGGGTTATCAGCCCATCATCATGACCGGTAACAATATGTCTGGTTCCACCGGAAGGCGTTTGCTCATCCGCCAGAAACTCAAAACCCAGTTCAGTTCCGGCCGGCTGGTTGACAAAATCGAGCGGCAACCCGAATTTGAAGATGGAATAGATCAGAAGGCGCTTGGCGTCTTCAAGCTTTGCCCAGTTGTCTGAATTGCCCGCAATTCTCAGATCCGGGATTTTCAATGTTTTGCGGCAGCTTGCACAAAATGGCGTAGCACTTCCATCGGCGACCAGCCAATTACAATTGATCGGACCCCGGTTTGCACATGTGTGGAAGGTTTTGCCAAAATAGGAAATGTTGTTTTCAGACATGGCAAAGGCAAGCATTGCATGGTCATCCGGCACATAACCCAGCGAACTGTTGCAGGAAATACAACTCGTGTTGTGGAAATGCACTTCGTTGCTGCAATGTGTGCATGAAAACCTTTGCATGGCCGTATCCTGAATTCAAATATTGGAGAGGCGCTTGCGATTTGCATTGACGATCCTACGATAGTGATCAACGTTCTTTTGACCAATGGATTGCGGGGATTTTCCGCAGGCCAATGCAAAAGCACTATCAAGCGCCAGCTTGCTGCCGGCCTCAAGCTTTTCATCTACCATCAAGTGCTGCTCGTGTACGGCAGCCTTTCCGCCCAATGCAAATACCATCATGCGCATCGTGATGACTTGCTGGGCTTCCATGGCAAGGCTCATTGTATCCCAGTACAGCGACAACGGCGATTTTTTCAAAGTTTCATACCTTCAGGAGGTGCATTCAACAGGAACTGACATGCAGGTTGCAGATGGGCAGGTTTCAGCAGGCAGGTTTCAGCAGCAAGTTATATTGGGCATCATGAAGGCTTTATGCTTTCAACACCTGCCTCTGTGAAAAACATCCTTCGGCGCATCCATCATAATGATAGTATTCCCATACACAATCATTATGATTCCGGGCATCATGATTTCAGGTTTCTCACTGATTCCAATGCTGCGTTCCGAAGTTCAACGCATGCAACAGCATTTGGTTCAACATTACCCAAAAAACAGTGACGGAATCATGAAAACGGTGCTGTATCAAAATCTCGTGTCTGCCGATTGCTGGCGACCCTTTGCAGGAATCTCAAGCAGGGCCTGAAAGCCAAGTGGAGGGAAATCTACAGAGACCGTACTTCCCATTACCTTGTCGAGACTGCGTTCGATCAATATGGAACCAAAGCCTTTTGAAGATGGTTTTTTGACGGGCGGGCCACCGGTCTCCTGCCAATGCACACTCACATAGGCGGGATCTGGCCCCTCATTGACAGAAATATCAATCGTAACCCGTCCGCCAGGTGCAGCAAGTGCACCATATTTTCTCGCATTCGTGGCCAACTCATGAAAGATCACACCAAGACCCAGGGCTTCATCCGGATCAAGCTCTATATCCGGGCCTTCGATCCGAACACTGTCAGGCTCCTCTGCCAGATAGGGCTTGACTTGCAGGCTGATCAGATTGCGCAACGAAATATTGCCCCAATCATGATCCGACAAAAGGGTATGGGCTGCAGAAATCGCCTGAAGGCGACCGGAAAAAGCAATCATGAATTCTTCCGAAGAGGAAGACCGGCGCAAAGTCTGGGCAGCAAGGGATTGCAATATGGCCAGGGTGTTTTTGACGCGGTGGTTGATTTCGCGCAGCATAAAACGGGCATGACGTTCCTGCTTCTTTTTCTCCGTGATGTCGATATTCACGCCAATCGCACGGGTCGCCTCGCCATGTTCATCGCGTTCAAACACCTGACCAAGCCCCAGAAGCCAGCGGTCCTGGCCTGCAATCTGGAACTCCGCCATAAATTCGGACCCGGTTTCAAATGCCTGTTTCAGACTCGTCAGGACAACGTTTCGATCTGTCGCCTCGATGGCGGACAAGAATTCATCCATCGAGACACCGCCGGCCCGTTCCAGCCCAAACATTTGGGCAAGGTTTTCATCGCAAGAAACAATGCCTGATTTTACATCAAGATCCCAGGTCGCGATATCTGCAAGGGCCAAGGCAAGCCTGTGGCGATGTTCCGTGCGCAACCGTGATGTCTCGGCGGCTTCAACGCAGCGCGCTCCGTCCTTGAACGTGAACAGTGCACCGGCAAGACCTGCAAGACGCACAAGATTGTCCCTTGCCTGTGTACTGACTTCCGCGTGCGCGACAATGTCCAGAACGCAAACCGTGCCCACAGCCTGGCCGTCAACCATAACAGGTGCACCCGCGTAAAAACGGATGCCGGACTTATCCGTGACAAGGGGACTGGCGCAAAAGCGCGGATCGCCTACAAGATCTGTGAGCACCAGCGGACCTGACATGGCACCGGCAATCGTATGGGCGCAAAACGGAACACTGACCGGCGTGCCCGTTTCATCTGAACCCGCGCGGGCCATGAACCATTGCCGGTCCATGTCGATGATCGTGACGAGTGCGACCGGTGCATGAAACAAACTTGCAGCAAGTTCGGCAATCATCCTGAAATCAGGATCGTTTTCTTTAGAGCGGGGAATATGGCGGGCAATTGCATGAAGACGTGCGCGATCATTGACCACGTCCCGCACCCATTCAGGCAAATTCTTCATTTTCGTTCTCTTTACCCATCCAGATTGTTTCCCCCGCGGCTTGCGCACAGGATTATAGCTCCGAATCCATGTCTGGAAACGTATTCGCCGGTGTCACCGGGCTTATGGAAGAAGGTCAGGCCGTTTTGAAATTTTGCGTTCAGTCACATTTTCCATGGTTTGCCGCAATAAACACCACGGCTGCTACGAACACAACAGCGCTGCATAATGGTGCTGTTTGCGCACTCGTCATATACCCGGCCAGAGCTACAAACCCGATAACGGCTACGAAAATCATTGCAACTGCGAACAGGACCGTTTCTGCCAGCATATCATGAATCCTTTCAGCTACGGATTTCAAGATAACGTTGCGCCAGGCAAACAGTTCCATGTATCACTGCGAAACGCGGTCTTTCAACCTGCGTCACGCGCAGGTCCGCTGAAGAACAAGGCCTGCCCTATCAGTGCCTTTACCATATCCGGCTGGTACGGTTTTGTGACCAGAAATGTTGGCTCCGGACGTTCACCCGTGAGCAACCGCTCGGGGAAAGCCGTAATAAAGATCACCGGAACGTCGGCAATCTTCAATATGTCGTTGACGGCATCCAGGCCCGAACTGCCATCGGCCAGCTGTACATCGGCCAGAACCATGGATGGTTTTGTAACCGTGAACAGGGCAACAGCCTCCCTGTGCGTTCTTGCAATACCCGTTACATAGTGTCCCAAATCCTCCACGAGGGTTTCCAGATCCATCGCGATCAACGGTTCATCTTCAATGATCATAATGGATGTTGTTACCAGTTTTGCGATATCCGCACTGGCTTCGTCCAGAAGTTCGCCAACATCAATTGCTTCCAAATCAAGGATTTCGCCAATTTCCGGTTTGGTAAAGCCTTCGACTGATGACAGCAAAAAGGCCTGACGCGGCAGGCTTGGGATGCGGGCCAAATTCGCTGTTGCACTCTGCTCCCACACGTCTTTCCCGATGGTGGAATTACCATCCGTGACCATGGAACCATTCAGGCGGGAAAAGAGTTTGTAAAGGGAGACCCTGTCGGATGATGTCTGCGGAAAAAGGCTGACATTGGCGATCAACGCCTCCAAACTGGCCGAAACACAGGAATCTCCGCGCATTTGCGTTCCAAGGAGCGCCCGCGCATATCGGCGGAGATAGGGCAAATGGGCAGCAATCCGCATAGACAGGGACATTGTATTCATTCCAATTCGTTGAAACACTCTTGAAGTCCACCGGCAAAACGCTGCACATTAAAAAAAGTTCCGGCAGAAAGGAACTTTTTTTAATGCGGTGCGTTCAGTGCCGATGATGCAGTTTTGCTGATATGAAAGATTATGATGATATGAGTGAAAACAGCAATAAACCCGGATCCTCCCGTGCACCATCAAAGCCCAATCCGGTGCATCAGAATATTTCCCGCAAACTACGGGAATTTTACGATTCCGTGCGGGAAGAGGCTATTCCGGACCATTTTCTTGATCTTCTGGAGCGACTGGACCAGGCGGACCAGGTTTCCCGCGGCGAACCTGCCTCCCCTGACGGTGAAAAATGATGACAAACATCGAACCTGAAACAGAACGAAGCTTCAAGCGGGACATGCTGGCAACTTTGCCAAACTTGCGGGCGTTCGCTATCTCGCTGACCGGCCGTCATGACAAGGCCGATGATCTGGTGCAGGATACGATCATGAAAGCCTGGGCCAAGCAGGAGAGCTTTGAAATGGGCTCCAATATCAGCGCCTGGCTTTTTACCATCATGCGTAATGAGTTTTACAGTCAGTACCGCAAGCGGGGCCGTGAGGTACAGGATGTGGACGGTGTCTTTACGGAAAGATTTGCTGTTCATCCAGCGCAATATGGTGCCATGGATATGCAGGATTTTCGCAAGGCGCTCGAACGCTTGCCCGATGACCAGCGTGAGGCTATCGTTCTGGTCGGAGCGTCCGGGTTTTCCTATGAAGAGGCCGCCGCGATCTGTGGTTGTGCCGTCGGAACCATCAAAAGTCGTGTGAGCCGTGCGCGTGCACAACTCCAGATCATTCTTGGGATTTCCGGAAACGGGGACTATGGCCCTGATGCAAGCTCTGCGCATTCAACGTCCCGCGCCTTTGCAATCTGAAAGTGGCCGTTCCATTGCGTCCGCTATCTGGTGCGCGGTGTGTGCAATCTCGACAGAACAGCCAATTGCAAAGATCAATGTTTGATCCAGAAACGGCTTTGAAACCACAGGCCAATATTCAATCCGGGAATTTTGACCCGAAAAGCTGGCAGACGTGCTCATAAAGACAACGGCAGCGCCATTACGGTTTTGCATCAATGCTTCCAGCCTATCATCACGGAGAAGGATGTCGAGAGGTCAAAAAGGCCGTTGACCGCCTGTAATACCAGAGCTCGATGACAGGAACCCATTGCGCCGGAGCGATTTTGGTCTCCGGCGAGGAGAAAACCACAGTCGGACCCATCGGTCCGGCGCGCATTTTCGACGATGTCCGGAGGGCATAAGCGCGCCGGCACAACAGCTTCCTGTCATAGAGATCTGGTACAAGAGTTTGATTGCGGCCTGCCGCACGTTTCAGACTTCACCCGCCTTTTGCTTCGGGCGGGTGTTTTGCATTTGCCGTGGCGCTTTCTGTCCCTGCGCAATTTCAGGCGTGAAAGATTTCCCAAAAGGCCCATGGACAAACAATAATCATTAATATACGTATTTACGTATATTAATACTTTAATGAACCACGCACGGGAGGATAGTGCAATGGCGCATGTGGTTGTTTTGGGTGCCGGTCTGGGCGGGACCATCATGGCTTATGAATTGCGGGACATGCTGGGCCGCGATGACAAGGTTACCCTCATCAGCAAGGGATCGACCTATTCCTTTGTACCCTCGAATCCCTGGGTGGCTGTTGGCTGGCGAGACCGCGAGACCATCGAGGTTGACCTCGCCCCTGCCTGCCAGAAACGCGATATTACGCTTTTCCCGCAGGGTGCCTCCCGTCTGCATGCAGATGAAAACCGGGTAGAACTGACAGACGGAACATCTGTCCGCTATGACTATCTGGTCATCGCCACCGGCCCCGAGCTGGCTTTCGATGAAATTCCAGGCTTTGGTCCGGACGGCCATACGCAGTCAGTCTGCCATATCGATCATGCGCTTGCCGCGAAAGATGCGTTTGACAGGCTGGTCACACACCCCGGTCCTGTGGTGATTGGCGCCGTGCAGGGCGCGTCCTGTTTTGGTCCTGCCTATGAATTTGCTTTCATTCTGGACAAGGCGCTGCGGGATGCCAAAGTGCGGGACCGTGTGCCGATGACCTTTGTGACCTCCGAGCCCTATATCGGCCATCTCGGCCTTGATGGTGTCGGCGATACCAAGGGCCTGCTCGAAAGCGAAATGCGCAATCATCACATCAAATGGGTGACCAATGCCAAAGTGCTCAAGGTCGAGGCCGACAAGATTACCGCCGAGGAACTGAATGAAGACGGCAGCCAGAAGGCCATTCATGACATTCCGGCAGTGTTCTCCATGATGCTGCCAGCCTTTCGCGGTGTTGCAGCCGTTCGGGACATTGACGGACTGACGAATCCGCGCGGGTTCATCCTGGTCGACAAGTACCAGCAGAACAGCAAATACAGAAACATCTTCGCCGTTGGCGTATGCGTTGCCATTCCGCCTGTGGGGAAAACGCCTGTCCCTGTCGGCGTACCCAAAACAGGGTTTATGATTGAATCCATGGTTTCGGCAACAGCGCATAACATTGCCCGTCTGGTGGAGGGCAAGGAACCCAACGCCCAGGGCACATGGAATGCCGTGTGTCTGGCCGATTTCGGTGACGGGGGCATTGCCTTTGTTGCACAGCCACAAATTCCGCCCCGCAATGTCAACTGGTCATCTTCGGGTATGTGGGTTCATGCTGCCAAGGTCGGCTTTGAGAAATATTTCCTGCACAAGGTCAGGCGCGGCAAGTCGGAACCGTTTTACGAGAAGCTGGCCTTGCAGGTTCTCGGTATCGACAAGCTGAAATCCATCAAGCTGGACGGATGACCCAAACACCCCATCAAGGGTCGTCCTGAAAAAAGGCGGCTTTTTTTGCTTGGCCGGTCATGCGTGTCTGGAAATTACGACAGAAGTATCTGCCCGTTGCGATCTTCAGGTGTGCCCTCATCTGATCCTTGACTGTACGGAAACGCCCCGCTTCCGGTTCGGGGACGGGGCGCTGCACCTCATTCAAACGGAGACATCAGGCGTCTGCAACAACCAGCTGTTTTTGTGTGCCAAGACCTTCGATGCCAAGCTCGATCACATCACCGGCTTTCAGATATTGCGGTGGCTTGAAGCCCATGCCAACGCCCGGCGGGGTGCCTGTGGAAATGATATCGCCCGGCTGCAGGCTCATGAACTGGCTGAGATAGCTCACCACATGGGCAACACCATAGACCATGGTCTTGCTGGAGCCATCCTGTTTGGTAACGCCATTGACCGTGAGCCACATTTTCAAGTTTTGTGGATCCGCAATCTCGTCACGGGTCACCAGCCATGGTCCGGTCGGGCCGAATGTGTCGCAAGATTTGCCTTTGGTCCACTGACCGGAACGCCTGATCTGGAAATCGCGCTCCGACACATCGTTGATGACGCAATAACCGGCGACATGGTCCAATGCGTTTTCCTTGCTGACATATTTGGCCGTCTTGCCGATCACCACACCCAGCTCGACTTCCCAGTCCGTTGCCACCGAGCCACGCGGAATGGCAACATCATCATTCGGTCCGACGATGGCTGATGTGGCTTTCATGAAGATCACCGGCTCCGGCGGTACGTCCATGCCGGATTCGGCGGCATGGTCTGCAAAATTCAGACCGATGCAAATGAATTTGCCTGTTCCTGCAACGCAGGCACCCAGACGCGGCGAACCGGAAACCAGAGGCAGAGAGGACAGGTCAAGACCCTTTGCCCAGCCAAAATCGGCCAAGGCATCACCCTTGAGATCCGTGATAACACCGCCGAGATCACGGATATTGCCGTCCTGATCCAGAACGCCGGGTTTTTCCTGGCCCTGCGGCCCATAACGCAAAAATTTCATCGATTGGTCCTTTATAGATAAACATACCATTTATGGAGACAGCCATAATACTGAAGCTTGTGTGCGTCAATTGACATGCGGGAAAGTGCACGGTCCGGAGTTGCCCGGCATGATGTTTGTCACAGGCTTGAACCATGTGACGGATGCCATATTCCCCGCAGGGACTGTGTTCCGGTTGTCATCCATGCATTTTGCATTACACCTTCTGGCTGGGTGTAAACCGTGCTGTCAGGGCATGGCTTGCACCGATATAGGAAAGCCTGACCTGTGTGAGATATTCCTCTTGCCAAAGCGTGCGGCGCTCCACAACCAGACAGGCTGTACCAACCGGAGCTTTCAGCATTTCCGCCATACGGGCAGATGCGCCAAGTGCACGGATCGTATGTTCGGCAGCACTCCAGGGAACACGCCTGATGAGCCATGGGCTTGGCGGTTCACTTTCAAAACTGGCCTGCTCCGCCTCCGGCACGGCTTTCAGATTGATCAGCCGGTCTTCCAGGCAGAAGGGTTTTTTGCCTGCAAAGTGCAGAGCCTCCAGTGCCAGAACCGGCGTTGATACCACCAGCCCCAGGCGTTGCCTGTCCTCACCATTCGCCTTGCGGCGCTGGCGCGACACCAACTGATACTGATAGGACAATCCCAGCGAAGCCACCTCGGACTTGATGTCGGAAATTTCCAGCACTGCCGATTGCGTATGGGGCCGGATGACAAAACTGCCGGATTTGCGCCTTCGCTCAATCAACCCGTCCCTGGCAAGCTGGCCCAGAACCTTGTTCGCGGTCATGCGCGAACATTGATATTGGGCCGCCAGATCTGTCTCGAACGGAATCCGGTGTCCGGGCGGCCACAGGCCCGACAGGATATTGTCCTGAAGGTCCGACAGGATGCGATGATGGAGTGTTTGCGGTTCTTCAGCCATGTGCAATTCTAAAGCGTTTCCATCAGTTGGGTCATGGCTTTGGCAAAGCGGTCGGCAATGGTCTGCCGATGGCGGTGCTGCCCCTGTGAAACCTGCTTTTGACCGGCAACCCAGACCGTGTCAACCTTTGCACCATTGGCAAAGATCCAGTGATCGAGAATGGCATCATCGCGGTATCCGACCGGATGATGAAGGGCGAGACTGACACAATCCATCGGCAGGCCAACTGCAAGGCCGGCCTTAATGCCTGTTGCCGCAGCACCGCCCCTCACCGCTGCATCAAAAAGCGTCCGGCCCGTCGATTTGCCTTCCTGACAGAGGACATTGCGCTGGAGATGCAACAGGCGTTGCGAATATTCAAGCTGGCGCAATTCATCCGGAATCCCGATCAGCCCGTTGGAATCTGAGCCAATGCCAAAATGGCCACCCTGGCTGATAAAATCCGGGGCCGGAAATGTGCCGTCCCCCAGATTGGCTTCCGTGACCGGGCAGAGGCCCGCAATGGCACCGGCCTGCGCCATTCTGCGGGTTTCCTCTGCGGTCATGTGGGTCGCATGGATGAAACACCAGCGATGTCCGGGTGCAACGTTGTCGAGCAGCCATTCAACCGGACGCGCGCCGGACCAGCGCAGGCAATCCTCCACCTCCCTGACCTGTTCTGCCACGTGAATGTGGATCGGCCCCTCAAAATCGAGGGTCTGCAAATCTTTGAGCTCCTGTGGTGTTACGGCCCGCAACGAATGCGGGGCAATGCCTGCCACAGGGTTGGCAAGCGGCTTGACCGCCTGTTGCGCGGCACCAAGAATGGCCGCAAAACTTTCGGGATCATTGATGAACCGGCGCTGGCCATCCCCCGGAGCCAACCCGCCAAAACCGGAATGGGCGTAGAAGACCGGCAACAATGTCAGGCCAATACCTGTTTCACTTGCAGACGCGGCAATGCGACCGGCCAGTTCGCCGATATTTGCATAGGGCCTGCCATCCGGCGCATGGTGGAGATAGTGAAACTCGCCGACACGGGTGAAGCCTGCCTCGAGCATTTCAACATAGAGCTGCGCGGCAATGGCCTCCATCTGGTCTGGCGACATGGAAAGGGCAAAGCGATACATGATATCGCGCCAGCTCCAGAAATTGTCTGTCGAAGCCCCTCGTATTTCTGCAAGCCCTGCCATTGCGCGCTGAAAGGCATGAGAATGCAGGTTGGCCATGCCAGGCAGGAGGATGGCATGCTGCTCGTCCCCGGACTGCGCGCCCGTGTCCGGCTCCAATGCGCTGATCCGTCCGTCTGCAATGCTGATGCGCACATTGTGTTTCCAGCCGTCAGGAGTCAGCACAGATTTGGCATGAATGGACACGGGTTGTTTCCCTTTCGATAAAATCCCTTGCAAAACTGATTATTATGTATATACATAAAAAATCCAAAAGAAAAGGCCCATTCCTGATGCGCAAAGCCAGTTCATCCTCTGATCCCAACCGGATTGTATTGCACAATGTGCGGCTGGCAACCATGCGACCCGACATGGACGGGCTCGGTATCGTTGAACAGGCGAGCCTTGCCATCTGCGGCAGCAGGATTGTGTTTGCCGGTGCGACAGCAGACATGCCAGCCGCATTGTCCGATGCTGACACGGTGATCGATTGCAAAGGCCGCTGGGTTACGCCCGGGCTGGTGGATTGCCATACGCATCTTGTGCATGCTGGCAATCGCTCGCATGAATTTGAAATGCGGCTTGCAGGTGCTTCCTATGAGGATGTGGCGCGGGCCGGGGGAGGTATCGTTTCTTCTGTGAGATCGCTTCGTGCTGCCAGCGAGGCCGAGCTTCTGGCACAGGCCCTGCCCCGCCTTGATGCGCTGATGGCAGAAGGGGTGACAACCGTGGAAATCAAGTCCGGCTACGGGCTGGATGTGGAAAACGAAGCAAAATCGCTGCGCGTTGCGCGTGCGCTTGAAGATCACCGGGCCATTTCCATTCGTACCAGTTTTCTGGGTGCGCATGCCCTGCCTCCGGAATTTGCGGGCGACACGGCTGGCTATCTCGACCTTGTCATCGACCATATGCTGCCTGCAATTGCCAATGCCGGTCTTGCTGATGCCGTGGACGGTTTTTGCGAAGGCATTGCATTTTCGCCGGATGAAATCTCCCGTGTCCTTGATGCAGCGCGTGCGCTTGGCCTGCCTGTGAAGCTGCATGCAGACCAATTGTCGAACCTCAATGGTGCCGCCCTTGCCGCCCGCTACAATGCCCTGTCTGCCGATCATGTGGAATATACCGATGAGGCAGGCGCAAAGGCCATGGCTGCGGCCGGCACTGTCGGGGTTCTCCTGCCCGGAGCCTTCTACTTTATTCGCGAGACGCAAAAGCCGCCGGTTGCCCTGTTTCGCAAGCATGGTGTTGCCATGGCGCTTGCCACGGACAACAATCCCGGCACATCACCGCTGACATCGCTGCTGTTGACCATGAATATGGGCGCAACCCTGTTTGGCATGACCATCGAGGAATGTTTGCGGGGTGTGACCCGTAATGCTGCCAAAGCGCTCGGCCTTGCCAGTGAGACGGGAACGCTTGAAGCCGGCAAATGGGCTGATCTGGCGATCTGGGATATCGAGCGGCCTGCCGATCTGGTCTATCGCATGGGCTATAACCCGTTGTGGAGGCGGATTTGCCGGGGGCAGATATGACAGTTTTTCATTTCCCGCACCTTTCCCTTTCAGGAGCACAGCTATGACCCTTGTTCTTGCGCCCGGCTCCGTGCCGCTTGCAACACTTGAAACCCTTTACCGGACGGGCGAAAGCGCCAGACTGGATGCCGCTTTTCATGCCGGTATCGAAAAGGCAGCGGCCCGTATTGCAGAAATTGCGGCAGGCGATGTTGCCGTCTACGGGATCAATACTGGCTTTGGCAAACTGGCCAGTATCCGCATCAACCCGGCAGATGTTGCCACCTTGCAGCGCAATCTGATCCTGTCGCATTGCTGTGGCGTGGGTGCACCGCTTGCCGACGCTATTGTGCGCCTTATCATGGTTCTGAAACTCATCTCGCTTGGACGTGGCGCATCCGGCGTGCGCATGGAGATTGTTTCCCTGATCGAGGCCATGCTGGAAGCAGGCGTGACCCCGGTTATTCCGGAAAAGGGGTCGGTTGGTGCCTCCGGCGATCTTGCGCCGCTGGCCCATATGGCCGCCGTGATGATGGGAGAAGGCGAAGCCTTTTATCAAGGGCAAAGGCTCAGTGGTGCACAAGCCCTGCGTAAGGCCGGACTTGCGCCCGTAAAACTGGCGGCCAAGGAAGGTCTGGCACTGATCAACGGTACCCAGGTTTCAACAGCCCTTGCGCTGGCCGGGCTTTTCCGCGCCCATCGCGCGGCTCAGGCTGCCCTGATTACCGGTGCCCTTTCAACCGATGCCGCCATGGGATCGTCTGCGCCGTTTCATGCAGATATCCACACATTGCGCGGTCATCGCGGACAGATCGATGCTGCAGCAAGCCTGCGCAATCTCCTGTCAGGTTCGATGATCCGCGACAGCCATCTGGATGGCGACGAACGGGTACAGGATCCCTATTGCATTCGCTGCCAGCCACAGGTGGACGGAGCCTGCCTCGACCTGTTGCGGTCTGCGGGCAGGACACTGGAAACCGAAGCCAATGCCGTAACGGACAATCCGCTGGTTCTGCCGGATGGCTCTGTTGTTTCGGGCGGCAATTTTCATGCAGAGCCTGTGGCCTTTGCCGCAGACCAGATTGCACTGGCAATCTGTGAAATCGGGGCTATTGCCCAGCGCCGTATCGCTCTGCTGGTCGACCCCTCCTTGAGCTTTGGCCTGCCAGCCTTTCTGGCCAAAGCGCCGGGGCTGAATTCGGGCCTGATGATCGCAGAAGTGACATCGGCTGCACTGATGAGCGAGAACAAACAGATGGCCCATCCGGCATCGGTCGACAGCACCCCCACGTCTGCCAATCAGGAAGACCACGTATCCATGGCCTGCCATGGTGCAAGACGGCTGCTGCCAATGACCGATAACCTGAATGGCATTATCGGAATCGAGGCCATGACGGCAGCGCAGGGTGTGGAATTTCGTGCGCCTTTAACCACCAGCACCGAGCTTGCCAGGGCTATGGCAGCCATCCGCTCCCGTATCGCAACCCTGGAGGTTGACCGCTACATGGCTGATGATCTGGAAGCGGCGGCTGATCTGGTGGCCAGCGGAACATTGCAGGCCAGCGTGAGCCCCGATTTGCTGCCGGGGTTGTGATGGATGGTCATTGTTACACAAAAGACCCCTCCCCAACCCTCTCCACAGGGGGGAGGGAGTTCTTCTGCGGACGCTGCTCCCCCGTGCTCCATCTGAAACCGAGGGCTGAAACAGACGATGTCGCCCCCTCCCCCTTGTGGGGAGGGTTGGGGAGGGGTTTTTCCCATTTTGAATTTGACCGCAGAAACACGATCCAGACGGAGAACCAGCCATGACCAATCCACGCCATAATATCCGCACGATCCGCGCCGCAAGGGGCAATGACCTGACGGCCAAAAGCTGGCTGACGGAAGCGCCGCTGCGCATGCTGATGAACAATCTTGACCCGGATGTTGCCGAAAACCCCAACGAGTTGGTGGTCTATGGCGGTATTGGCCGTGCGGCCCGGACATGGGACGATTTTGACCGGATCGTCGCATCCCTGCGCGACCTGAATGAGGAGGAAACCCTGCTGGTGCAATCCGGCAAGCCGGTCGGCATTTTCCGGACCCATAAAGACGCACCACGGGTGTTGATTGCCAATTCCAACCTGGTGCCGCACTGGGCAACATGGGACCATTTCAACGAACTGGATAAAAAGGGACTGGCCATGTATGGCCAGATGACAGCCGGCTCGTGGATCTATATCGGCACACAGGGCATTGTTCAGGGAACCTATGAGACCTTTGTCGAGGCCGGCCGCCAGCATTATGACGGTAACCTGAAAGGCAGATGGATTCTTACTGGTGGTCTTGGCGGCATGGGCGGCGCACAGCCGCTGGCAGCCGTCATGGCCGGTGCCTGCTGTCTTGCCGTTGAATGCAACCCGGATTCCATCGACTTTCGCCTGCGGACCCGCTATGTGGATGCAAAGGCCGAGACCCTTGATGACGCTCTGGCCATGATCGACCGCTGGACGAAGGCAGGGGAAGCCAAATCCGTGGGTCTTCTGGGCAATGCGGCGGAAATTCTGCCGGAACTCGTCAAACGCGGGGTTCGCCCGGACATTGTGACCGACCAGACTTCGGCGCATGATCCGATCAACGGCTATTTGCCGATCGGCTGGAGCATGGCGGAATGGAAAGCCAGGCGCGAGAGCGACCCAAAGGGCGTGGAGCGGGCCGCCCGCGCATCTATGAAGCTACATGTTCAGGCGATGCTGGATTTCTGGCATGCCGGTGTTCCGACACTCGACTATGGCAATAATATCCGTCAGGTGGCAAAGGATGAAGGTCTGGAACATGCCTTTGATTTCCCGGGGTTTGTTCCCGCCTATATCCGCCCGCTGTTTTGTCGTGGCATTGGTCCGTTCCGCTGGGCAGCCCTTTCCGGAGATCCGGAGGATATTTACAAGACAGACGCCAGGGTCAAGGAACTGACGCCGGGCAACACCCATTTGCACAATTGGCTGGATATGGCCCGCGCACGCATTGCCTTTCAGGGTCTGCCCGCCCGGATCTGCTGGGTCGGCCTTGGCGACCGCCATCGTCTGGGTCTGGCCTTCAATGAAATGGTTCGCAGCGGCGAACTTTCCGCTCCGGTGGTCATCGGGCGGGACCATCTGGATTCCGGTTCTGTTGCCTCGCCCAACCGTGAAACAGAAGCGATGAAGGATGGATCAGATGCGGTTTCCGACTGGCCGCTTCTCAATGCGCTGCTCAACACCGCGTCTGGAGCAACATGGGTCTCGCTACACCATGGCGGCGGTGTGGGCATGGGCTTTTCCCAGCATTCCGGCATGGTGATCTGCTGCGACGGAACAGAAGATGCCGACCGTCGCATCGGCAATGTTCTCTGGAATGATCCTGCAACAGGTGTTATGCGCCATGCTGATGCCGGATATGACATTGCGCTCGACTGTGCCCGTGAACAGGGCCTGCGTCTGCCGGGTATTCTGGGGAACTGATGCAGCATATCAAGGCCGAAACTTACAGACATATGCCATGGAAGAACGGCGGCGGCGAAACCATCGAAATTGCCGTTTTTCCGGAAGGTGCAGGCACAGACGCATTTGACTGGCGCGTGAGCATGGCCGCTGTTGCCTCGGACGGGCCGTTTTCCGGGTTTTTGCAGATTGACCGGACACTGTGTCTCCTGACCGGCCATGGCATTTGTCTGCAGATCGGGCGCATGACCTATACACTGGATGCAAAATCACCACCCCTGGCGTTTGCCGGGGATGTGGCTACCACCGCCACATTGACAGATGGTCCGGTGACGGACCTGAATGTGATGACCCGGCGCGGCGTGTTCAAACATCATGTCGAGCGGATTGCCGGCGCGTCAGACCTGACCTTCAATCACCGTTCCGGAACGCTGCTGATCCTGTGCACAGCGGCAGCCGCGATGCAAACACCTGATCGTTCCATTGCACTGCAACGGCTTGACTGCGTTCGCTTTGACGAACCAACCAGTGATATCTGGCTGGAAATACCGGAACCCGCCACGATTTTCTTGATCACGCTTTCTTCTGAAACCTGACACTGGCACGAGGCATGTCTGGCCTGCGGTTGGTGTCAGTCGCCTTGAAGGGCCGGCCATCCTATTCATGAACAGGAAATTTTCACAATTGAAATAATTGACGTTTACGTTAAAGTTATTTGGTGGCATAATCCTCACGTATGGAGGGAGATTTCCGGTGCAGCAAAAGGTTGGAGGACCAATATGCATTCGGAAGACTTCCGGCATCGGTGTTAGATTGGGCTGACCGGGCGTGACTGACCAGGCCAGACTGGAAATGCACCGCTTGCGTTTGTATAACCGGGCAGGAGGAGTTATGGTAGAGACACGTTCAAAAGGCAGCGGACTTGCAGCCGACAAAATTTGGCTTTCGTCTTATTCACCCGCAGTCGCCCCTGATATTGCACCGCTTGAACATTCTTCCATCGGTGATGCATTCGAAGCATCCATCCGGACATTCAGTGATCGCGTTGCCTACAGCAGTATGGGCAGGCCGATGACTTTTCGCGAGCTTGAAACCGAATCCCGCAAGGTGGCTGCATGGCTGCAATCGAGGGGTCTCAAAAAGGGTGACAGGGTTGCGGTGATGATGCCGAATATCCTGCAAAATCCTGTGGTAACCTTCGGCGTTTTGCGGGCAGGCTTTGTAGTGGTCAATGTCAACCCGCTTTATACCCCCCGCGAGCTGGAGCACCAGTTGAAAGACAGCGGTGCCAAAGCTATCTTTGTTCTGGAAAACTTTGCCCATACAGTGGATCAGGTTGTTTCCAGGACAGATCTCCAGCATGTGGTCGTCACCAGCATGGGAGACCTGCTGGGGTTCAAAGGGCTTCTGGTCAATGTGGTTGTGCGCCATGTTAAAAAACTGGTGCCTGCATGGACCTTGCCGCACCATGTCCCGTTCAAATCCGTTATGAAACAGGGATATTCACGCGGATTTTTCAAACCTGAACAGTCCTTGTCCGATATTGCCTTCCTGCAATATACGGGCGGGACGACCGGTGTTTCCAAAGGGGCAATTCTGACCCATGGAAACATTCTTTCCAATGTCGCACAAAATGTTGCCTGGCTGCAGACTGCATTTTCCAGGCGCACACCTCCAGAACAACTGACCCTGATTTGTGCATTGCCACTATACCATATTTTCGCGCTGACCGTGAATGCCATGATGGGACTGACGCTGGGAGCCGAAAATGTGCTGATTGCCAATCCGCGGGATATTCCGGCGCTGGTACTGGAGCTTAAAAAACGTCCCTTCCATATTTTCCCGGGGCTGAACACGCTTTTTAACGCCTTGATGAACAATCCCGACTTCCCGAAAATCGATTTTTCCCAATTGCTTTTGACACTGGCAGGCGGCATGGCCGTTCAGCGCCCTGTGGCGGAACGCTGGAAAGCGATGACAGGATGCCCGATTGCCGAAGGCTATGGCCTGTCTGAAACGTCGCCTGTAGCGACAGCCAACCTGTTTGATGCAACAGAGTTTTCGGGCACTGTGGGCCTGCCGCTGCCCTCAACCGATATCGAGATTCGTGACGATGACGGCAATACGCTGCCGACTGGCGCGACCGGAGAAATCTGCATTCGCGGTCCACAGGTGATGGCGGGATACTGGAACCGGCCGGACGAAACCGCAAAGGTGATGACCCCTGACGGATTTTTCCGCTCCGGCGATATCGGCGTGATGGATGAGCGTGGCTATACCAAAATTGTTGACCGCAAGAAGGATATGATCCTGGTCTCCGGTTTCAATGTGTTTCCCAACGAGATTGAGGAAGTGGTGGCCATGATGCCTGATGTGCTGGAATGTGCTGCCATAGGCGTTCCGGATATCACGTCGGGCGAGGCGGTGAAACTTTTTGTCGTTGCCAGAAATGCCAATCTGACAGAAGCCGCCATCAAGGCGCATTGCAGCGAAAATCTGACCAATTACAAACGGCCCAAATATATCGAGTTTCGCACCGGACTGCCAAAATCCAATGTTGGAAAAATCTTGCGAAAAGACCTTCGGACCTGAACTGACCGTTTCATATGCCTTGATTCCGCGCGGACAAAAAGTCTAGTGTCCGGCATTATTTTTCTTGATGCGGAGTTTGGCATGAGTGTGATCGTCGAAGAACTGAAGGCAGCCGTTCGTGAGACAAATGCAACCGATATAAGGGCTGCATTTGCGTCCGATCCGAACCGGTTTTCGAAATATACCGTAACATGCGGCGACTTCCTGTTTGATTACTCCAAGTGCGCCGTGAATGCGGATATTCTGGCACTGCTGGAAAAAGCCGCGCAGGATGCCAATGTCGCCGAAAAGCGGGACGCCATGTTCCGCGGTGACATTATCAACATTACGGAGGAACGCGCCGTGCTGCACACGGCACTGCGCAACCGCGCCAATATACCGGTTTTTGTCGAGGGCAAGGACGTGATGCCGGATGTGAACGCGGTTCTGGATGCCATGGGCAAATTTGCCAAGGGTATCCGCAACGGCGATCTGCGCGGTGCCACCGGCAAGAAAATTACCGATGTTGTGAATATCGGTATCGGCGGCTCGGATCTTGGGCCTGTGATGGCCACATTGGCCCTGGCACCGTTTCACGACGGGCCACGCCTGCATTTCGTTTCCAATATCGATAGTGCGCATATTGCCGATACACTGAAACGGGTGGAAGCCGAAAGCACCCTGTTCATCGTTGCCTCCAAAACATTCACAACGATTGAAACCATGACCAATGCTGCAACGGCCCGCGCGTTTGTGGCAGATGCCCTTGGTGAAAAGGCGGTGAAGCACCATTTTGCCGCCGTTTCGACAGCGCTCGACAAGGTGGCGGCTTTCGGTATTGCCGAAGACCGGGTCTTCGGGTTTTGGGACTGGGTTGGCGGGCGCTATTCCATCTGGTCGGCTATTGGCCTGCCACTGATGATCGCCATAGGGAAAAGGGACTTCGCCTCCTTTCTGGATGGCGCACATGCCATGGACCGGCATTTTGTCGAGGCTCCGCTGCGCCAGAATATTCCCATGCTGCTCGGTCTTATCGGGTTTTACCACCGCCGGGTGCTCGGCTACACGTCCCGCGCGGTCATCCCGTATGACCAGCGGCTGTCGCGTTTTCCGGCCTATCTCCAGCAGCTCGATATGGAATCCAACGGCAAGGCCGTGACCTTCGAGAGCGAGGATGTTGACGGTGGCACCGGTCCTGTTGTCTGGGGTGAGCCCGGAACAAACGGCCAGCATGCGTTTTTCCAGTTGCTGCATCAGGGCACCGATACAATACCGGTGGAATTCATGATTGCGGCGCGCGGTTTCGAGCCGGAGTTGCGCCATCAGCATAATCTTTTGATTTCCAATTGCCTTGCCCAGTCCCAGGCGCTGATGAAAGGCCGCACATTGGAAGAGGCAAAGGCCCAGCTGACATCCAAGGGCATGGATGACGAAAAGGCCGACCGCATTGCGCCGCACCGGGTGTTTTCCGGTAATCGTCCGTCGATCACCATGACCTATGACTGGCTGACCCCGTTTGCGCTCGGTCGTCTGATCGCGCTCTACGAACATCGCGTGTTTGTGGAAGGCGTGCTGTTTGGCATCATGTCGTTCGACCAGTGGGGTGTCGAGCTTGGCAAGGAACTGGCCACGGGGCTTCTGCCGGTTGTGGAAGGCAAACTGGACACAAGCGGACTGGACAGTTCAACCGCTGGCCTTGTTGCCGCCCTGTTGAAGGCCAGCCAATAATCCAGTGCGCAAAATTGCCATGCAGACGGGCTGCCAAAGCCCGTCTTTCAGGTTTTACAAAACGCTTTCTTACAAACCTATCTCGTGCGCCCAGGGCGGGTTTGCTCCGGCCCTTGACACGGTGACGGCAGCGGTTTTGGCGGCCAGTTCCAGGGCCCTGGCAATCTGCTCCCGGGTCAAGACAGCAACCTGCGCCTTGGTCAGCAGGTTCTGCATTTTCAACGACGCCAGAACGCCTGCATCAAAGGTATCGCCTGCCCCGATCGTATCGACAACAGTCACGCGCTGGCTTGGAACCGTTACCTTGTGATGGGCCGTATAGCCGACGGCACCGTCCGCACCCTTGGTGATGATCACCAGTTTTGGACCCCGTTTGAGCCATTCTGCGGCAAGGGCATCATGATCGCCTTCCATACCGAACCATTCCAGATCCTCGTCGGAAAACTTGACGATATCCGACATGACCGCCATGCGGTTGATACGGGCCATATGGGCCTGCTTGTCCCTGATGAACCCCGGACGGATATTGGGATCCAGGCAGATAACCCGTGTCGTGTGCTCACGCTCCATCAAGGCTTCGTATGTATCCCCGCACGGGTCCGGGATGAGGCTGATGGCACCGAAATGCAGGGCTTCGCAATCATCCCCCAGTTTTGGCAGGTCATCCCTGGTCATCATGCGGCCTGCCGTATTCTCATCATAGAAGGCATAGGTGGCAGACCCGTTGACCAGCTTGACGAAGGCAACAGTTGTGGGCCTTGCCGAAATGGCACAGGGCGAGAAATCCACGTGTGATGCGGCCAGGGTTTCGCGCAGCACATCACCCAGCATGTCGTCTGACAGTCCTGTGAAAAAGGCGGTCGGCAGGCCCAGACGTCCAAGTGCTATGGCTGTATTGAAGATTGCCCCGCCTGCATAGGGCGCATAGCACGCCTCGCCCAGCGTAGATGTGCGTGGCAACATATCAATCAGGGCTTCACCGCAGCAGAGGATCATTGTCTTTTCCTTCAATACATAACTTGAATCGATTTAATTCAACCGGTTGAATAAAGGAAGGGGCAATATCATACAATCGCCAGTTCTGTAGCGCCGCCATGGGTCGCAGACCATTCCAGAGGCGCGTTGAGAAAGGATTCAACCTCCGCCAATGTATCAACATCAAACAGGGACTGTGCGCGGGCAACAGCCAGCACATCGCGCCATGTGGCAATATAATGCAAATCAACACCACGAGTTGCCATACTGGCACGCGCCTGCGGGAAAATATCGTAATAAAACAGTGCCATACCGTGATCAACGATACCACCGGCTGCACGCACCGCATCTATGAAAGTAAACATGGAGCCGCCTGCCGTGGTCAGATCCTCGATCACCAGAACACGGGAGCCTTCCGGCATGTGGCCCTCGATCCGGGCATTGCGGCCATGGCCTTTGGGTTGTTTGCGGACATAGAGCATCGGCAGTGCCAGCCGGTCCGCCAAAAGGGCCGCGAAGGGAATTCCGGCCGTTTCGCCACCTGCAATGCAATCAAACTGCTCAAAACCTGCCTCGCGCAGAACTGTGCCCGCTGCAAAATCCATCACGGCCGAGCGGATGCGGGGATAGGAAATCAGTTTGCGGCAATCAATATAGACAGGGCTCGCAAGGCCGGACGCCAGCTTGTAGGGCTGTTCGGGGCGAAAGTGCACCGCCTTGATCTCCCAGAGCATTTTGGCAACCAGTTCAGCCATGACGGATTTATCGGGGAATGAATTCTGGAACATTGCAAACTCCTGTCTGTGATCTTCATTCGGCTTAGCAGGCGCACGGGAATGTTTCCAGTCTTCAGGTACCAACGATAGCGGCTGAACAATGCTTGCGAAAGCACATATTCACGCTCTCTTAAACCCTGTGGTGGTACTTATTAACCTTGTTGCCATGGGACACGACACGATGCTGACCGGGATCATGAACACGCTTGCCCAGCCGTTCCTGGACATATCGGACCAGCGTGCTTTGCTGTCCTACCTTGCCGCCGTGATTTTTCTGTTTTTTGCCATTGTCTTCATACGCCTGAAACGCCGCAAAAAAGACATTCGCATGGGCGCGTTCTGGCGGCTTCTGACCAGGAAGACCGTCTGGCTGCACCGGTCGGCAATGCTTGATTACAAGCTCTATGCCCTCAATACTGTTTTGCTGGCATTTGTGCTCGGCTTTTTTACAATCGGCTCCAATGTCTGGGCCAGCGGCATGACCGAGGTTCTGACCACCCTGTTTGGTCCTGCACCGGAAACCGTATCACCAGGCTGGCGGGTGATTGCGCTGATTGCCGCTTCGCAAATTCTTGCCCTGGATTTTGGCTATTGGGCAGGCCATGCTGCGATGCACAAGAGCCCGTTACTGTGGGAATTCCACAAGGTCCACCACTCGGCAGAGGTTATGACGCCAGCAACCGAATTTCGACAGCACCCGGTGGAGCTGGTTCTTATGCCGTGCTGCATGGCGTTTGCCACGGGTATTTCCTATGCCATCATGGCGCATATCTTTGGTTCCGGCAGCAGGCTGATGGGTTCATACGGTTATAACCTGATCAATTTCATCCATCTTTTCACATTTCACCACCTGCGCCATTCGCATATCAACATGCCATTTACCGGCATTTTCGGCCGCATTCTGCACAGTCCCATGCACCACATTATCCACCATTCCGACAACCCCAAACATTTTGACCGGAACATGGGCTATATGCTTTCCATATGGGACTGGATGGCCGGAACACTCTATGTGCCAAAGCCCGGCGAACGTGTCACGCTTGGCATAGGCCATGAAGGAAAGGCGCATAACAGTGTCGGCAATGCCATCTGGCTGCCATTCCGCAATGCAGGACACCGCATTTACCATGGTTTTCGCAAGCATACCCATTTTCAGCGGAAATCGGGCTGATCACAAAGCCGTCACCTAATGCTTTTCTGAAAATGTGGTTTACCTGTCTCAATTATGTGATAATTATAACATTTCCATGAAAGTGACGACAGACGGGAATACGCACAATGAGCAGCCGCAAAGAAGAGCGGATGAAAAGCCTGACAGTTGCCCTTGAAGAGCGCGGCGTTCTGCATCTCAAAAAGGCCGCAGACATGCTTGGGGTCTCGATGATGACCATCCGGCGCGATATTGCCGATACGGCAGGACGGTTTTCTTATCTCGGCGGTCATATTATCCTGACACCCGCCACCGAAATCGACCGGCCCTATGAACTGGCGCGGGCAGCTGACAGCCATCGCGAGGCCAAGCGTGCAGCCTGCGCCCATGCCGCCAGCACCATTGTTGCCGATGACACAATTTTTGTCGATTGCGGCACGACCCTGTCTCATCTTGTTGATTTTATTCCACAAGATATGCCTGTTACGGCCATTTGCTATGCGCTGAACGTGGCAGACCGGCTAGCGCGCAAATCCAATGTGCGGCTGATCATGCTCGGCGGACTTTACTATCCATCCTCCGCCTCCTTTGCCGGAAGTCCGGGATTTGAAGCCCTTGACCAGCTGGGCCTCAACAAGGCGTTTATTTCCGCCGCCGGTGTTGATGCCATGCACGGCGCGACCTGCGAACATTTCCATGAAGCACCGATCAAACGGCAGGCCATCTCCCGCTCGCAAGAGAGTTATCTGGTGGTTGACAGCAGCAAGATCGGTCGCGTGAAAGCCGCATTTTTTGCAGAAATCGCGGCGTTCCGCGCGGTGATGACAGAAGCGGGAGCCATATCGATTGTCGATCCCGGCTGAATGGGCTTCCTGAAATCCCATGCGTGAACGGCACAATGCACTTGACCTTTGTGCATTATGGTGCAATTATCACAAATAATATGTTACTATTGTAACATTCATTGCTTCGGCAATCGGAGGAGACCGGTTTGGAAAACCCTGCAATGCATATAGCCGGACATGGCAGCAATGGCTGGCCGCGCAATCCTGGCATGGATCTGGATCTCGGCCCGGTTATGGATCTCAGGGTCAATCTGTCGGCGACGGAACGGCGTGTGGCCACGCTGCCCGGCCGGCGCACCGTGAAAAAGGACGCGCAGGCCGCCTGGCTTTTGAAAGCGGTTACCTGCATTGACCTGACAACGCTCAATGGCGACGATACGCCGGAGCGGGTCAAACGCCTGTGCGCCAAGGCAAAATCACCTGTCCGCCCGGATCTTCTGGAAGCGCTCGGGATGGGAAACCGTCGTATCACCACCGGTGCCATCTGTGTTTACCACCGTTTTGTCAGCACCGCTGTCGAGGCGCTTTCCGGCTCCGGCATTCCGGTTGCTGCTGTTTCCACGGGATTTCCGGCAGGTCTTTCTCCGCACCACCTCAAGGTCAAGGAAATCGAGGCCTCTGTGGCTGACGGAGCCCGTGAAATCGACATCGTGATCACCCGGGAACATGTTTTGACCGGAAACTGGCAGGAGCTGTACAAGGAAATGCGCGCGTATCGCGCCGCCTGCGCGGATGCGCATGTCAAGGCCATCCTTGCCACCGGTGACCTGAAGACATTGCGCAATGTGGCCAAGGCTTCCATGGTGTGCATGATGGCCGGGGCCGATTTCATCAAGACATCGACCGGCAAGGAAGGTGTGAATGCGACACTGGCAGTCACCTTGACCATGTTGCGCTGCATTCGGGCCTACGCGGAAATGACCGGTTTCAAGGTCGGCTACAAGCCTGCCGGCGGCATTTCGGCTGCCAAGGATATCCTGAACTACCAGTTCCTGATGAAAGAGGAGCTTGGCCGCGAATGGCTGGAGCCCGATCTTTTCCGGATCGGCGCCTCCAGCCTGCTGGCCGATATCGAACGACAGCTGGAACATCATCTGACCGGTGCATATTCCGCCTTCAACAGACACCCGATGGGATAGAGCGATGAGCGTTGCAAGCTATTTTGACGATATGTCCTATGGTCCGGCACCGGAAGGTGATGCGGAGGCGCGCTCCTGGATCGCCCGTCACAACGGCACTTTCGGCCATTATATCAATGGCGCATTCCTGGCCTCTTCCTCCGGCCTGTCTTTCGAGAGTTTTGAACCGGCCACCGGCAAGGTTCTGGCATCCCTGTCCAGGGGTCATCAGGCTGATGTGGATCTGGCTGTTGCCAGCGCCGCCAGGGCCCAGCCAGCCTGGGCAAAATTGTCCGGCCATGCCCGTGCACGCCATCTTTATGCGCTTGCCCGGATGATCCAGAAGCATGCCCGCCTGATTGCCGTGGTGGAAGCGCTCGACAATGGCAAGCCTATCCGCGAGACCCGCGATATTGATGTACCACTGGCCGCCCGTCATTTCTATCATCACGCCGGCTGGGCGCAACTGGCAGAGACCGAATTTGCCGATCATGACCCGGTTGGAGTTATCGGCCAGATCATTCCGTGGAACTTTCCGTTTCTGATGCTGGCGTGGAAAATTGCCCCGGCTCTGGCGCTTGGCAATACGGTTGTTCTCAAGCCTGCCGAATTCACATCGCTGACGGCCCTTCTGTTTGCCGAACTGGCAACGGCGGCTGGTCTTCCTGGGGGCGTCATCAACATCGTGACCGGTGAAGGAGAAACCGGCGCACTGCTTGTCGACCATCCTGGCATTGACAAGATTGCCTTTACAGGCTCGACCGAGGTTGGCAGGGCGATCCGCGAGCGCACAGCCGGTTCCGGCAAATCGCTGACACTGGAACTGGGCGGAAAATCACCGTTCATCGTGTTTGACGACGCGGATATTGACGGAGCTGTTGAAGGTGTTGTCGATGCCATCTGGTTCAATCAGGGTCAGGTCTGCTGCGCCGGTTCGCGTATTCTGGTTCAGGAAGGCGTTGCCGACCTGTTCCATGCGCGTCTGATACGCCGCATGAACACCTTAAGGGTGGGCCAGCCGCTCGACAAATGTATTGATATGGGTGCCATTGTTGCACCGGTGCAACGGGAGCGCATTAACACACTGGTCAAAAAGGGTGTGGCGGAAGGCGGTGTCCTGCACCAGGCTGACGGCGGCCTGCCGAAGGGTGGCAGTTTCTATCCGCCAACACTGCTGACCAATGTCATGCCGACATCGACCGTTGCAACCGAGGAGATCTTCGGGCCTGTGGCCGTGTCCATGACCTTCCGCACACCGGAAGAGGCCATTCAGCTTGCAAACCATTCCCGTTATGGTCTTGCGGCTTCCGTCTGGAGCGAGACCATCGGTCTGGCCCTGAATATGGCCGCCAAGCTGAATGCCGGTGTTGTGTGGGTCAATGCCACCAACCTGTTTGACGCCGCGGTCGGATTTGGCGGCAAGCGCGAGAGCGGTTTTGGACGCGAAGGCGGCAGGGAAGGCTGCTATGAATATCTGAAACCGAAGGCATGGGCGGGCCGAAAGCCACGGATCATGCCGGGTGTACCGGATGCAAAGCCGGTATCTTCCAACTTTGCCGTTCCTTCGATTGACCGCACGGCCAAGCTTTATATTGGTGGCAAACAGGCCCGTCCTGACGGAAATTACAATCGCACGATTGTGTCTCCCAAGGGCAGGAGTGTTGGCGAGGTCGGCGAAGGCAATCGCAAGGATATTCGCAATGCGGTGGCAGCAGCGCAGGCCGCATCGGCATGGGGATCGGCGACGGCCCATAATCGTGCACAAATTCTCTATTATATCGCAGAAAACCTGAGTGGCCGTGCACAGGAATTTTCCGACCGTATCGCCTCGATGACAGGCGTTTCTGCATCCGCAGCCGATGCCGAGGTTTCAGCCTCCATTGAGCGCCTGTTTGCCTATGGTGCCTGGGCCGACAAATATGAAGGTATTGTTCACACCCCTCCCCTGCGCGGCGTGACGCTTGCCATACCGGAAGCGCAGGGCGTTGTGGGTGTGGTTTGCCCGCCCGAGGCTCCGCTCTTGGGCTTTATCAGCTTGGTCGCGCCGCTGATTGCCACCGGCAACCGGGTCGTGGCTGTTCCCAGCGAGATCTGGCCGCTGTCAGCGACAGACTTTTATTCGGTTCTGGAGACATCGGATCTCCCGTCCGGCGTTCTCAACATCGTCACCGGCTCTGCCATGGAACTGGGCAAGGCACTGGCAACCCACAATGACGTGGATTGTGTGTGGGCCTTTGGTTCTGCCGCGCTTGGAACGATGGTGGAAAAACTTTCCGTTGGTAACCTGAAGCGCACATTCACAGACCTTGGCAAGGCGACGGACTGGTTTGATCGCGCACAGGCCGAGGGTCCGCTGTTCCTGCGCCGGGCAACAGATGTGAAAAATATCTGGATTCCATACGGCGAGTAAGAATCCATCCCGGGAGGACTATGATGAAGAACAGCGTTTCCATTCTTGGGATTTTCGTGGCGGATACAGCCTATACGGCAAAGCGCATGCCCGTCATCGGCGAGACGATTATCGGCAGCGGCTTTGCCGTCGGTCCCGGTGGCAAGGGCTCCAACCAGGCCGTTGCCGCAGCCATGGCAGGAGCAGAAGTGTCGTTCATTTCCAGGCTGGGTCGCGACACTTTTGGTGATATGGCGCTGAAAACATATGAAAAAGCCGGCGTCATCCCGAAAGTTACAATGATGGATGACATGCCGACAGGCGCGGCCTTCATCTATGTGAATGACGGCAATGGGGACAATGCCATTATTGTTTATCCCGGCGCTGCCGGTACGATCACAGTTGCCGATGTCGAAAACGCCCGTGACACCATTGCGCAATCGCGTGTGTTTGTTACCCAGCTGGAACAGCCGGTTGCTGCCGCCGAAGCCGCCCTGGCTATTGCCCGGCAGGCAGGTGTTACCACCATCTTCAATCCGGCACCTGCAGAGCCTTTCCCGGATTCGATTTTCCCGCGCTGCGACTATATCGTACCCAATGAAACGGAAGCGGCTGCGCTGGCCGGTTTTGCCATTACAAGTCTGGACGATGCCAAACGGGCAGGTGACATGCTGATCGCAAAGGGTGTCCATTGCGCCGTCATCACTCTGGGCAGCCGCGGCGTTCTCTATCACACAGCGGAACGCTCGGTCCATGTTACGGCCAGGGCTGCCGGACCCGTGATCGACACGACAGGTGCCGGTGATGCGTTTGTCGGCGGATTTTCAGCAGCCCTGTCTCGCGGCATGGACCCTGTTGAAGCCTGCCGTTATGGCTGCGCAACAGCAGGCATTGCCGTGACCCGCCTCGGAACTGCGCCCGCCATGCCCGCACGGGCCGAGATTGAAGCCTTTCTGGCGCAGCAATGAGTCAATTCTCTACGGACCAGTGCAACGGGACCATCGGATCAAACACCGTGACAGTTCCTGCCCCGGTTTCGATCTTTGCCGGAAACACAACCGGCTCATCGCGGCGCACCATGGTCATGCGCTCTTCATTGGCGGCCAGACCATACCAGGCCGGACCATTCAGCGATGTGAAGGCTTCCAGCCGGTCCAGTGCATCTTCCTGTTCAAACACATGGGCAAGACAGCTCATGGTGTTGATCGCTGTATAAATACCGGCACAGCCGCAGCCACATTCTTTCAGCGGATCAATATGCGGCGCAGAATCGGTTCCGAGGAAAAATCTGGCATGACCGGATGTTGCGGCCCGCAGAAGCGCCTGGCGATGGTGCTCGCGCTTGGCAACCGGCAGGCAATAATAATGCGGACGTATACCGCCCGCCAGTATGGCATTGCGATTGATGATCAGGTGATGTGTGGTGATGGAACCGGCCAGATTGCGCTCAGCCGCCATGATGTAATCCACACCATCCTTGGTCGTGACATGTTCCATGGTGATTTTCAGGTCCGGAAGGCGGGTGCGCAAGGGATCGAGCACCGTTTCGATGAACACGGCTTCCCGGTCAAAAATATCCACGTCCGGTGTCGTGACCTCACCGTGCACGCAGAGCGGAAGGCCGATCTTTGCCATACGCTCCAGTGCAGGCATGGCCTTTTCCAAATCGCGCACACCACCATGGGAATTGGTGGTGGCACCGGCAGGATAGAGTTTGACGGCTGTGACAATCCCTGACCTGTGGCCTGTTTCCAGATCATCCGGGTCCGTTCCCTCCGTCAGGTAGAGTGTCATCAACGGTTGAAA
>CBDFGT010000027.1:0-309244 GCA_965247225.1 Rhizobiaceae bacterium
AATCGCGTGATTTTCATGGATCAGGGCCAGATCGTCGAACAGAACGAGCCTGTGGCCTTCTTCGACAATCCGCAGCACGAACGCACCAAGCTGTTCCTGAGCCAGATCCTGCACTGAGCAGATACTTGGGCCGCATGAAGCAGGCTTTTACCGCACACCTTGCCCTTCTGCAAATCCTCGATCGCTTAATATTGATGTCCCGGTCAGTTCAGAGCGAGTTCAAGTTGCAGCGTAACTGGACGGCCAGTGAATACAATGTATTCACTGGCCAATCCCAAAGCTGAAGCCACCTTTTCAAGGGAAATCCTTTTGAGAAGGTCTGCTGTTACAGGACGCTTCTCATCTAAAAAGATCATTGACCTTACGAGCTCTGTATAAAGTCGTGACTGAACAAGAGACATAATGAAATCCGCCTCCTTCTCTGACCGGCAAGCGAGGAAGTAGATCGTGTCGTCAAATACAACTGGCTTGTCCCCGACAGGCCAACTTTCATAAAGTTAACAGTTTTGTAAAAACCTGATATTGCAACTTTCCATGGGGCAAAAGTGTAGAGTCCTACTCCGAACACTGCGAAACGCGGCTTGCCATGGTAAATTACGCTGCCACGCGCATCAAGCTGGATGGCATGGTCCAGAAGATATTTCCATGTTCTCGGGGCAACGGACTCAATTCGGGAGGTATCCTCACCAATCGCCCCCTGTGTAACAATCATGAACCGGTCAGCCCGGCAGCGGCCCTTTGCTACGTCTGAGCTTTTAAGCAAGGGAAATACCATTGTGGTTTCCAGTTTTGGCCGCTCCCCCAAACCGTTTTCAAATTCTCCTTCCGGTGTAATTTTCAGCTCCATGACCTTTGAACAATCATGTTTAACACCAGATCTCCATACATATTCCGGGTTTCGCCCGATCAAGTCTCTGTAACGAAGATAGGCAGGAACATCTGACACCAGAGTTTCGTCATGAAAACCCATGGTTGTTGATGGTTTTTTCTGGAGCAGATCATCATAAACATCGCAATCCAGTGATGCCCCATCAATATTTACAGGCAAAATGAAGAGGCATGCATCCACAGCCGCACCAAAATGCTTCATCGCATCAATCCGATAAATCGCAGCGCGTCCCACAGGATACGCACTCCGCCAAGCTTGACGTAACACCTTCCTGGCCACAGAGGTCTTGACCAGCATGGCGATCCAGCCAGACCGAATTTTCAGCCATTCCATTTGCTTCAACAACATCCATTCAGAAATATCGAAGTTGGCCTTGCCCGTAATCGCATCCAAGCCTTGATGGGCTTTTACATTGGTCTTGGGTGGCAGGTTGGTACTTTTCAGCAATCCCAGCTCGGAGTTTGTGACCCAAGGAGGATTTCCCAAGACAAGCCATGGCTCCTTAAAGCCAGAAAGCACGTCATCCCAACGGGTCGTGAAGAAGTCTCCATGTTCTACTCTGGCAGAATTACCAAGAATCTCACTTGCTGATGCAGTATACCCTTCGTTAACATCCAGGCCAAATATTGGGCGCACGTTCGGGAAGGATGCCACCGCAGCTTGAAGGAACGCTCCAAGCCCGCAGGTTGGCTCAATTATTGCTCCTGGAGCTATCCCTTGCCGGACAAGCAGGTTGCAGACGGACTGGGCCAGTTCTGGCGGCGTCTGGAAGTCGCCATACTGCCAAACGTCGCGCCCCTTTTGTACGGCCATAGTCAGCGCACCCGGGAAATGCCGTCAATGGCACCAGCTTCGGATATGACACGACCATATTGTAAACGCCATTGAAGCGCATTTGAAATAGTCAGGTAGCCTTGAATTGGAGGTTCGCGGAGGATATCCTCAGCGATATTCTGGGCCTCGATCTCGTCAACAGGCAAATTCCTATCTCGAAGAAAGGCTACCACATCATCAGTATTTCCATCGTTTTGAATGATCTGGAGCAGTCCTTTGGTCATCTGGAAATCAGCCGTGCGACTCTTGTCCACAAAAATGGTGTGCATCATATCCAACCTGCCTGTCCGTGCGCTCTGGTCATCAGTTTTTTCATAAACGAACACGATCAAGTGGTAGCCAAGTCCGTAAATCTTCTGTCGTGCTGACTTATATGGGCAGGAGGACTGGGGCTGCTTGATGCTCGTTACCTTGATGTCCACGTTCAGGCTGGGGATGTCAATGCCAGAAGCCGAGTTGCCCGCCCCGAAGGCGTAGCGGCTCATCAAGCAGGATGTAAATTTGTGTTCAAGGTAGTTCCGACCGCCTTGCCATCCGTCACGCCAAAAAGCGCGGGTTCATCATACTTGCTCTCTGCCTCAGCAAAGTCAGTAGCTTCTTTCAGAAGATTTTCAATTGTCAATTGCTGTTTATCGGACAAGACATATCCTCCGGTTACTGCGAAAAATGGCGATCCCTGCTGGATTCGAACCAGCGACAACCTGCTTAGAAGGCAGGTGCTCTATCCAGCTGAGCTAAGGGACCGGCAGACGGCAGGAATGGCCGACCAGTGATCAGTCAATGGGTCCAGGGCTGTGTGCGCGTGAACCGGAAATTGTCAGGATAGGAAACCGTCTTGCGGGTGGATTCCCTGGGTTCAATCACCCGGTAGTCAATACCATTGCGCTCGGCATAGGCCACGGCAAGTTCACATGTCTCAAACGTCAATTTCACCTGCTGGAGCATGTCACCCGAACCGGAATAGCCCATGATCGGATCAATCACCCTCGCACCTTCACGCTCGAATTCCAAAACCCAGAGATTGGTCTTGGCTGTGCCGGACTGCATGGCGGTTTTGGCTGGGCGGTAAATTCTTGCCGACATTACTACGGGCTCCACATTGTCAGGAGAAAATGATTCTCTTTACAATCCTATTGCATCCATACCGATATTTGAAACTGAAAATCTGTCAGGAATTCAAATTGCGGTGGTCGGAGTGGAGAGATTCGAACTCCCGACCCTCTGGTCCCAAACCAGATGCGCTACCAGACTGCGCTACACTCCGTTACCAAGCAATGCGTGGGGAATACACATTTCATTCCGGGCCTGCAAGCCCCATTTCCGCTTTGCCTGCAAATAAATTCCCGAACCCTGCATTGGCAGGTTTCCGTAATTATCGAATACGCTCAATATGATCGCCGACCCGGATGCCCAGCCGGTCAACAGTCCCGGCCTTGAGTTCCAGCACATAGGCAACAGGAACCTTTGAAAAGATAATGTCCTGTGAATAGGGAACGGCATTGCGCGCAATGGTGACAATTTTATAATCGCCGGTGATAAACAGCATGTCGAGCGGCAGCTTCGTATCCTGCATCCACATCATCACATTGCGTGTCGTGCCAAAGTCAAACAGCATGCCATGATCATCCGCCATCTCGGCGCGATACATAAGCCCCTGTTCCCGCTCGGCATCCGTATCCGCCAGTTCAACACTGAAGAGATTCTCCGTGCCGTCAGCCTCAACGATTTTCAGGGATTCCCGCGTAAAATAAACATTTTCTGCCAACGACACACCTGGCGTTGCAACAAGCAAGGTCATGCACAGGGCCGCGCAGATACCCCGTTTCAGTATGGAGCGCCTCAATGGGCCCGCCCGACAGGATTGGGAACATCCGGATGAATTTCAGCCGCCATCAAACCCTTCTCACCATCGCCAAACCGAACCAGCACCGTTTGCCCGGGGCGAAGTTCGGTCAGGCCAAAGCGTCGCAGCGTTTCCATATGTATGAAAATGTCTTCAGTGCCATCACCGCGCGAAACAAAACCGAAGCCCTTGGTGCGATTGAACCATTTCACCAGAACCCTCTCCAGCCCGCTCGAAGGCGTTACCTGGACATGTGTTTTGACCGGAGGCATTTGTGAGGGATGTATCGCTGTCGACTGGTCCATCGAGAGAATACGGAAGGCCTGATAGCCGCGGTCCCGCTTCTGTACCAGCGCAACAACACGTGTTCCCTCCAGAATAGTCTGAAAGCCATCGCGCCGCAAACATGTCACATGAACAAGAACATCCTGCATGCCATTGTCAGGAACAATGAATCCGAAACCCTTGGCAACATCAAACCACTTGATCACGCCGGTAATTTCAAGCAAATCAACCGGATCACCAAGACTTTCATCGGTTCCGAACAGTTCTTTCGTGGACATTCTGTCTGCCATATCCTGCATCCCCCGACTACACTTCACACAGCAACGTCTGACTGATTCTATATGGATACGATTAGTGTTCCAAAAGCGAACTGTTGCAAGCCCCTTAATCTACTCGTCCACGAGAGATTTTATGACATGCCGGGCTTGTCTGTGGCTGATTTCGCACCAACTTAGGGACGTAAAACAACGGGGAGAAAACAGATGCGTTTCTTGCACACAATGGTTCGGGTAACCGACCTCGATCAATCCTTGCACTTTTATTGCAACCTGTTCGGACTGACCGAAATCCGCCGTTACGAAAACGAAAAGGGAAGGTTTACCCTGGTGTTTCTGGCAGCGTCTGATGACATGACATCAGCGCAGGCAGGCAGCGCGCCCTGCGTGGAACTGACCTATAACTGGGATCCTGAAGTCTATACCGGCGGACGCAACTTTGGTCACCTGGCCTATGAAGTTGATGACATCTACGCCCTGTGCCAGAAACTCATGGACAATGGTATCACGATCAATCGCCCGCCACGCGACGGCCACATGGCCTTTGTGCGTTCGCCTGACGGCATTTCCATAGAAATCCTGCAGAAGGGTGCCAGTCTTCCTGCGGCAGAGCCCTGGGCTTCCATGGCCAATACAGGTGCATGGTAAAAAGGGTTAAAGACACAAGCGGGACGCAGGACGTGCGTCTCGCACAAGGCTGGTGCAATATTCAGGGTTGACAACCCGATTGTACGTGGCTTTCAGGCCCGCAACAGGATGATGCCCGTGGCCTCTTTTTCTGCTTCTTGTCACATTTCCAAACCATGTCTGCCGATAGCGGCGTTGCTGGCATTGTCCCTGAACATGGCATCCTGTGTCTCTGCCGAAAAAAACGCTGGCCATGGTGAATTTGATGTTCCGGTCGACCCCAAAATGATGACAGCCGACGAGACACAGAGACCCGCGCCGGACATTGCAACAGCCGTAACAACAGGGCAACACGACCCGGCGGAAACGGCAGCAGGTGGCGGGCAACCTGCCCTGCCCGGCCAGATCATGATGGAAACCCGGGTTGCAGCCAGCCGCCGCAGTATCTTTGCATCAGAACCGGACGGGGAAGCCGCGACACAGGCCCCGCAAACGGACACGACAATGGCCTATGCCGCCCCAAGGGCCATGAACCCTGTGCAAGCCAGCCTGTTTGGCGGCACCCCAGTCGCGGCACCGCAGCAGAATGAGGCGACGGCAGAAACACCGGCAGAAGCGCCCATCGTGCCACTTGCGGCGGAGGAATCGCAAGCCTATGACGATCCCGTCGTCACGGTTCCGGCAAAAGGACAGATGCAATCAGCCGAACCTGCACCCGCAACCGTTGCGCCCGCAGAGCCCAAAAAGAAGCAATGGTCCCTTACCGATCTGTTTGCCGGATTCCATGCGAAACAGTCCCCGGAACCCGTAAAATGAAGCGGACACTATCAGTACCTGTCGCTTCAATGTCCGAAAAAAAAGCCGTACATTGCAAGCGCAATCTACTTTAAGTACCTGTTTTTCAAGAATGAACGGACCATCATCCACAGCCGCAACATTTCTGTCATTTTTTTTGAAAAAATGAATTTTGCCGCTTGCGGTATTCCCGTCACCTGAATATAACCCGCCTTGTCTTCCGCGCCCATCGTCTAGCGGTCCAGGACACCGCCCTTTCACGGCGGTAACACGGGTTCGAGTCCCGTTGGGCGTACCATCGATCTTTTTTTTGAAACAGAGCTGCATACCATCAAGGCAATGGAACCGTTTGTTTTCGTGTATCCGAAAATACCACATGTCCAGTTGCTTGCCGGACGGACGGACACCGATCCCGGACTTGACAGGATCCTGATCAGCCAAGAGAAGTGGTGCGGACGACGGGAATCGAACCCGTACAACCGAAGTCGAGGGATTTTAAGTCCCTTGCGTCTACCAGTTTCGCCACGTCCGCATATTTGCAAACAGTCCGGTTGACGCGGAATCGCATGCAAACGGACTGCCCAAATCTGTTTGATCACGTAGCCGAGCCCATGTCTGCAATCAAGGCCGACGCGGTATTTTCACGTTCCAAACACAAAAAAGGCACAGCGGGTGCATCCGCTGTGCCTGACACATGGCATATGCCCGGAAAGGATTATGCAGCCTGCCTGGCAGCAATCCTTGCAACATGCGCACCCTGGAAACGGGCAGCTTCAAGTTCCACTTCAGACGGCATGCGCGAACCATCGCCATCCGTGATGGTGGATGCGCCGTAAGGCGAGCCGCCCTTGACGGCTTCAACACCCATCTGGCCCTGGAAGGCATAGGGAAGGCCGACAGCAATCATGCCATGGTGGAACAATGTCGGCAGGAAGCCGAGGATGGTGGATTCCTGTCCGCCATGCTGCGTCGCAGAGGATGTGAATACGGAGCCAACCTTGCCAACCAGCGCACCCTTCATCCACAAGCCGCCGGTCTGGTCGATGAAAGCCCGCATCTGTGAGGCAACAGTGCCATAACGTGTGCCTGCGCCGAAAATGATGGCATCATAATCTGCCAGCTCACCAGGTGTTGCAACAGGTGCAGCCTGGTCCATCTTGAAATGCGCCGCCCTGGCAACATCGTCCGGAACCGTTTCGGGAACGCGCTTGACAACAACATCTGCGCCTGCAGACCTGGCCCCTTCAGCAACAGCATATGCCATTGTTTCAATATGTCCGTATGTTGAATGATAAAGAACCAGAACCTTGGCCATAAAAATCTCCTGAGTGGTCTACAGCAAAAACGCTGAACACCATATGCACTGTTTTGACTGTTTACATAAGCTGGCCATTCCTGAACGCACTGTTCACCCAAACAGGCGTTTGATGGAGAACATGCCGAAATCCGGGATTCAGGAAGCCGGACATTTGCAATCTGCCCAAAGCGCGTTACGTAAGCTCAAAACGGGAGAATATCGATGACAAAGATTATAACGGCAGCCATGCTGGCCATTGGCGATGAACTTTTGTCCGGCCGCACCAGGGACAGGAATATCGGCCATCTGGCCGATGTCCTGCTGATTGCCGGCATTGACCTGAAAGAGGTCAGGATTGTTGCCGACGACGAGGACGATATCGTTGCAGCCGTCAATGCCCTGCGCACCCGTTATGATTATGTTTTTACATCCGGCGGTATTGGTCCCACCCATGACGATATTACGGCAGATGCCATTGCCAAAGCTTTTGGCGTTGCCTGCGTGCATGAGGATGCAGCCATGGCTTTGCTGGCCGCGATGTATGAAAAGCGCGGCCTGGAGTTTACCCAAGCCCGCCAGCGCATGGCCCGCCTTCCGGCCGGTTCTGTCCATATTGCCAATCCGGTTTCCACGGCTCCGGGCTTCAATATCGGCAATGTCTATGTCATGGCCGGTGTTCCGGCGGTGTTTCAGGCCATGCTCAATGCGGTCATGCCAACGCTCAGGACAGGCACCGTCATGATCAGCCGTTCGGTGACATGCCTCTATGGTGAAGGCGATATAGGCACTGCACTGAGCCTTGTGCAAAAAGACCACCCGGAAACCAGCATCGGTTCCTATCCAAAGTTTGACGGCACAACATTCTCGACAGACATCGTCGTGCGCGCCCGCACGCAGGAGGCCGCAGACCTGGCCGTACAGGCCGTCAAGGCCATGCTGGATCAGGTCAAGGCCCAAAAACCTGCCGGTTTTGACTGAAACCGAACGTCAGGATCATCCTGTTTTGTCCCATGGCCGACGGAACCATCCGGCCTTGAAAACGTTGGCAGGGAACTTGGAAAATGCGTCTCCGGCTGGCGCAGCTTTGACAAGGATCAAGGACCAATGTGCCGCAAAAGCGCAGGGTCAGACCAGATGGTTTGCGCAATCCTGCGTACAAGCCAGTTTGTATGGAGGGCATCATGACCTACAAGACCATAGTTCTCATTCTGGCAGATATCGATAACGCTCCCCAGCTTTTGACGGCAGCCGTCGCGCTGGCACAGCGCAATCAGGCGCACATTATCGGCGTTCATCCGGAAATGATCCAATATGCAGCGATTTACGCGCCAATGGAAATTCCTGATGTGCAGATGTCGGCTATGCTGGCTGAACAGGCCCTGCAGCGCGGCAAGGAGATTGAACAGGTTTTCCTCGCCAAAATGGCTGCCGAAGGCGTTTCCCATGAATGGCGTCAGGTCTCGGTTGTGGACGGTTTTTCAAGCTACGCCCTGATTGACACAATCCGTTGCGCTGATCTGATCATGGTTCGCCAGTTCACAGAGGACAGTGCCAATGTCACACGATCCAACCTGGAAGGCCTGCTGTTTGACAGCGGACGCCCGGTTCTGTTTGTGCCGTCCAACTATCAGGAGCCAAAGTCAATTGACACTGTGCTGATTGCCTGGAACGGTTCACGCGAGGCGGCCCGTGCCGTCAACGACGCCATGCCGTTCCTTCTGGAAGCGCGGTCAGTGGAGATTTTAAGCATTGATGGCATTGATGACGAAACGCAAACTGGTGTTCTGGCAGGTGCCGAGCTTGCAACCTCGCTTGCACGCCATGGCCTCAACGTGAAGGCTACCAATCTGGTTTCCAAACATCTCGGTCCGGAGCTCATGATTCTGCAATATGTCACGGAATCCAAAGCTGACCTGCTGGTCATGGGGGCGTTTACCCATTCGCGCGTTACAGAATGGCTTCTGGGTGGTGTTACCCATCGCCTGATGTCGGAAATGACCTCCCTGACATTGATGGCGAGGTAGTGGTCCAAGCCCTTGCATTTTGGTTTTAAATCCGGCAAAAGCGGCAGCTTAACGAGCCTCTTGCAGGCCCCATGCACTCGCATTTGCCGGAGCTTATCGCATGTCATTGCCAGATAAAGCCTTTCCCGTTTCCTGGGACCAGTTTCACCGCGATGCCCGTGCGCTTGCATGGCGCATCGCTGGCCTCAACCAGTCCTTCACGGCGATTGTGTGCATCACGCGCGGCGGCCTTGTACCGGCAGCCATCATTTCCCGCGAACTGAACATCCGTGTCATAGAAACCGTCTGCATCGCCTCCTATCATAATTATGATACCCAGGGTGAACTGGATATTCTCAAGGGTATTGCACCGGAATTGTCCGAAAAGGGCGGCGAAGGCATTCTGATTGTCGACGATCTCACCGATACCGGCAAGACAGCTGCCGAAGTGCGGTCACTTTTGCCAAAGGCGCATTTCGCTGCCGTCTATGCCAAGCCAAAGGGCTGTCCCCTGATCGATACATTTGTGACCGAGGTCAGCCAGGACACATGGATCTATTTCCCGTGGGATATGGGCTTCACCTATCAGGAACCGATCGCCAAGGGCTCCCGCGGCTGAGACGTCATGTATGACATACCTGGATAAAGGGACGAATTGATGCGTAAACATTCGGCGTCCATGGCCTTTATTCTGGTAACCATCATTATCGACATGCTCGGGATCGGGCTGATTGTGCCGATCCTGCCAAAACTGATCGAACAGATGAGCGGTGGCACCGTTTCGGATGCCGCTTATTTCTATGGATTGATCACGGCCGTCTATGCGCTGGCACAGTTCATATTCTCGCCTGTTCTGGGCAGCCTTTCGGATGCCTGGGGCCGCCGCAGGATCCTGCTCGTCGGGCAGGCAGGTCTGGGCCTGGATTACATGATTATGGCGCTGGCACCCAATCTCTGGTGGCTGGCCGCGGCACGCCTGGTGTCGGGCATACTGGGAGCGTCCATCAGCACGGCAAATGCCTATATTGCCGATGTGTCGACACCGGAAAACCGGGCCCGCAATTTTGGCCTCATGGGTGCAGCCTTCGGCATCGGCTTTGTCGTTGGACCTGTGATCGGCGGCATTCTTGGCGAAATCAGCCTGCACCTGCCATTCTTTTTTGCTGCAGGCCTTGCCAGCATCAATTTCCTGTTCGGCCTGTTCGTTCTGCCGGAATCCCTGAAACCGGAAAACCGGCGTCCGTTCAAAGGCTTCATTCTCAATAATCCCTTCAAATCCATAGGGTCCATCCGCAAATATCCGCCCATGGTTCCGCTGTTTATCAGTCTGGGGCTGGCCATGCTGGCGCAGCGCGGCATGGAATCGACCTGGATTCTCTATGTAAACTACCGGTTTGAATGGGGCGTACGCGACGCGGCCCTGTCGCTGGCCTTTGTGGGTGTTGTTTCGGTGATCATGCAGGCAGGTCTGGTCGGTCGCGTCGTCAAAAGGTTTGGGGAAAACCGTGCCATGATCGGCGGATATGCACTGTCCACACTGTGCATGCTCCTGAGCGGATTTGCCACGCAGGGCTGGATGATCTTTCCATTGATTGCCGGTCATATCGCCGGAAATGCCTCCGCCGAACCTTCGCTGAAATCTCTTCTGTCGCGCAACATGCCGGCCAATGAACAGGGTCTGTTACAGGGCATTATCGGTTCCATCGGTGGCCTGGTCATCATCATTGCGCCGTTTACCGCCTCAATGCTGCTCGCCAATGTCTCCGGTCCCCACCCCGTCATTCCATGCCCGGGAATCTGGTTCCTGATTGCCAGCCTGCTTTATGCAACCGCCCTGACCCTGCTCGTCCGCCGCAAGATCCCGTCTGCACCATTGTCGGTTTCGACTTGACAAGGATCAAGGCGAACGCTTGTCCTTGTGTTTTTATGGCTTCACAGCAACGGAGCCAAAAACAATGAAACTTTTTTCCCGTCAGAGAGGTACGAATGAAGGTGGCGATCTGAAAGACGCCATGGTCACCAGGCTCGGATTGAAGCAGGCTATGGATGCCCTGCCCGATCATGCCAATATTCAGGAGAGAGCGCGGAAACGCTGCATCACCTGCAACAGCGCGACAGACTGCGCCCAATGGCTGGCGACGGAAAACGCGCCAGAAGAAGCTCCGGATTATTGCAAGAACCACGACCTTTTCGAGCGCATCATGGACAGGATGGAAACCCGTTCCGTCTGAAAACATCACGGATGTCCTGCGGCTACCTGTTTCAGCGTTCCGGTACCTCAACAAAGGGATGTTCAATCCAGAAACTTTTCCAGGATCACCACTGGAACATCCGCCTGCAGAAGCTTTGAATAAACCCTGATCCGCTCCAGTTCATGGAAGCCATACCGCTCGTAAAACCGCAGCGCCCCCAGATTGGACTGCGCAGCATCGATGGTGGCCGTGGCGTAATGCCAGCGGGCGATATCCCCGGTCATGGCCTGAAGGAGTGCCGAGCCTATGCCCTGCCCCTGAAGCGAAGGTGCGACCCAGAGATCGGAAATATGATTGACATCACTGGAGAGATTTCCCGGATCATGCCGGTTGTCACGCGCACCCCATCCGGCAATCTGCCCGTCCATGAGTGCGACGGTCACAAGATCGGTCCGGTTCTGTGCAAAATGTTCAAAGTTACGCTTCAACGCATCCAGGGTTGAGGCGCGATCATCATAGGGCTGCGGAATATTGGAGCACCAGGCATCAAAGCCGACACTGGCTACCGCGCTGGCGTCCGCCCCGACCATGGCACGCAGGAAAATCCTGGAATTTACCACCATTTTGGCGCAGTAAACCTGCCCGCAGCCTGTTCTATCACATAAGCCGTCTTGAACAGGGTTTCTTCATCAAAGGGCTTGCCAATCAATTGCAGGCCCAAAGGCAGACCTCTGGAATCCAGCCCCGCCGGAACCGCAATGCCTGGCAGACCGGCCATGTTCACCGTAACTGTGAAAATATCATTCAGATACATTTTCACCGGATCAGCGGCCAGATCGGCATCGGCAATACCAAAGGCAGAGGATGGCGTTGCAGGTGTCAGGATCGCGTCCACACCAGCCTCAAAGGCCAGTTCAAAATCCTGCTTGATCAATGTGCGCACCTTCTGGGCCTGAAGATAATAGGCATCATAATAGCCGGCGGACAGAACATAGGTACCGATCATGATGCGGCGCTTGACCTCGGTGCCGAAACCGGCAGCGCGGGTCTTCTCATACATGTCTATAATGTCCTTGCCGTCCACACGCAGGCCGAAGCGCACACCGTCATAGCGCGCCAGATTGGACGAGGCTTCCGCCGGTGCCACGATATAATAGGCAGGCAGCGCATATTTGGTGTGCGGCAGCGAGATATTGACGATCTCCGCACCGGCATCTTTCAGCCAGGCAATGCCCTTCTGCCACAGGGTTTCAATTTCCTCCGGCATGCCGTCCACACGATATTCATCGGGAATACCAATCCTGACACCCTTGAGTGACTGGCCGATGGCCTTTTCATACTCCGGCACGGGCAGATCAACCGAAGTCGTATCCCTGGCATCAACCGACGCCATGGATTTCAGAAGGATGGCCGCATCGCGGACATCCCGGGCAATCGGACCGGCCTGATCCAGCGACGACGCAAAGGCCACAATACCCCAGCGCGAGCAACGGCCATAGGTCGGCTTGATCCCGACTGTGCCGGTAAAGGCGGCTGGCTGGCGAATGGAACCGCCTGTGTCGGTTGCTGTCGCACCGGCACAGAGATGGGCGGCAACGGCTGCTGCTGATCCGCCGGAAGAGCCTCCGGGCACCAGATCCTTGTTGTCGCCCCCGGCACGCCATGGATTGATCACCGCACCATACCAGGAGGATTCGTTGGAAGACCCCATGGCAAACTCGTCCATGTTGAGCTTGCCCAGCATCACCGCGCCGTCATTCCACAGGTTTTGGGTGACTGTGGATTCGTATTTCGGCTTGAATCCGTCCAGAATATGACTGCAGGCCTGGGTGTGGATGCCTTCCGTTGCGAACAGATCCTTGATGCCGAGCGGAATGCCTTCCAGCGCACCGGCATTGCCCTGCGCAATACGCGCGTCAGACGCCTTTGCCATGGCACGGGCCTTTTCGGGCGTCAGCGCAACATAGGCATTGAGCGCACCATTGGCAGCATCGATGGCAGAAATATAGGCCTCTGTCAGTTCAACAGCGGAAATGGATTTTGCGGCCAGTTTGTCGCGGGCTTCGGCAATGGTGAGACTGGTCAGTTCGGTCATGGGGATCACTTGTCAATCGAGCAATTCTGAAGGAGGCGGAAAGGTCAGGCTCAACCTTATTCCACCACTTTGGGCACCAGAAAGAAATTCTGGTCCGTTCCCGGCGCATTGGCCACAATATCGGCAGCCTTGTTGCCGTCGGTCACAATATCTGTACGCTTGCGCATGGCCATCGGCATGACCGATGTCATGGGCTCAACGCCGTTCACATCGACCTGAGAGAGCTGTTCGACAAACCCCAGAATCCCGTTCAGCTCTCCGGTCATGCGAACGGCATCTTCTTCGGTGACAGCAATACGCGACAGCCGCGCAACACGCTTCACAGTGGCAATATCAACAGACATATGTTTCTCCAACCGGCCATTTCAAACCTGCTATAAAGACCAAAGGCCAAGGGTGCAACGGGCTTTTCGCTATCGCGCCACGCTCTGGCCGGGCTTTGGTGTTTCCACCCGGGTTTTTGCCCCTTCCATGCCTGCCACAAATTTCTCCGCTGTCCGGTCGATGATCGGAAATGTGCCGTAATGGGCAGGTATGGCCGTTTCAAACCGGAAATAGCGCTGGCAGGCCAGGGCCGCAACAGCGCCGCCCATGGTGAACCGGTCACCGATCGGCACAATGCCGATCTGAGGCTGGTGCAATTCCTGGATCCATGCCATGTCCGAGAAGATATCCGTGTCCCCCATGTGATAAAGCGAGGGCTCGTCTTCAAAATGGAACACAAGACCATTGGCATTGCCAAGCGCATGCGACACCCCGTCTTCGGTGATCGCCGCGGAGGAATGCAAAGCATTGACAAAGGTAACGGAAAAACCGTCCATGCCAATGGTGCCGCCGGTATTTCCCGGAGAGAGCTTCTCAAGCCCCTTGTATCCAAGCCAGGTCGCCAGATCAGCATTGGCAATCACCATCGCGCCCGTGTCTTTCGCCAGTTGAACGGTGTCGCCGACATGATCGCCATGCCCGTGAGTGAGAACAATGTGGGTTATGCCCTTGGCCGTATCCTTCAGATCCTGCCCTGCAAACGACGGATTATGCGACAGAAAAGGATCAATCAGGATATTGGTTTTTGCCGTATCGATACGAAAGGCCGAGTGTCCAAGCCATGTGATATTCATATGCGGTCTGCCTCTCAAATATTGATCGTTCAAAGACAAACATATAGGACGGAAATTCAATTTGGGAGTCGTAAAGCTGAAATGACCGTCCTTTCCATCAACGAACTGGCTGAAACCCTCCTGCCCGGCCAGTCCGTTGCAGGGCTGGATCTTGGCACCAAAACTATCGGCCTTTCGGTGTCCGATTTAGGCCGTCGCATTTCGACACCGCGCACGCTCATTCACCGTGCAAAACGGTTTACAGAAGATGCAGCCATGCTGGTCGAGTTTGCGAACAAGGAAAAGATTGCCGCCTTCATTATCGGACTTCCCGTCAATATGGACGGATCCGAAGGCCCGCGCGCACAGGCCACGCGGGCATTTGTGGGCAATATGGAGCCCAAAACCGCACTGCCCTTTACATTTTGGGACGAGCGCCTTTCAACGGTTGCGGCCCAGAGAACTCTCATTGAAATGGATGTATCGCGCAAGAAACGCGCCGGGCGCATTGATTCGGCCGCCGCATCCTTCATCCTTCAGGGTGCGCTGGACAGGCTCTCGTCACTGGCACGTACTGCCGAAAGATCAGCGGACTGACGCGCGGCCCACCAGAGCCGGATTGTCTCACGCTTGCGCCAGGCCAGAATGCCAAACACCAGAAAACTGTCAAAAATGATGGCACGCAAAACCAGAGGCGGAATGGTCTCCGGCGGAATGCCCAGCACATTTCCGTAAACCTGGAAAACCAGATCATGCGCCTGGCGGGTCAGCATGAAAATCCCGAAGCTCATGTCGTAGTAAGACAGGCCGTACCAGCTGCCCAGAAACACAAGTGGCCCCGCCCAGAAGATGAGAACCCATTTCATGGCTGTGTTTCCTTCCTGAAACTCCCGGCAGACGAAACAACAAGCAGCCGGTCAACGAGCGCCATACTGATGACCAGCAAAGCCGGCACAGCAAGATCCTTGCTCAGAAAAACACAAAACACTGTGGTCACGATCAGAAACAATAATCTGGAGAAGGCTGTCATCATGACACCCGCTTTGGTTAAATTTTTAGTGTTTCTATCATCACCTGTTAACGCTGGCGGCGCAACGTAAACCATTTGTTAAGGTTAATTTCAACAGCTCTCAGGGATGGGCCGCCTGCACAAGGCAAACCCCGCCAAAAGCTCCGGCTATACCGACTGACAGTACCATATGCTCCACACCGGCCATATGATGACGGGTGCCTGCAGATTTCCGCCGGAGAAAAGGTTACCCGGCATCCGGATAAAGCAGGTCAACAATATAACCGGCATCATAGCGGCTATCGAGCATGCCATAGGTTGAACGCCAGCCGGAGGCAAGGCGGGTTTCAAGGAATGCATCGGCAATACGCCCTGCCCCCAGCTTGCGCAGTTCTGCACCGGCTGCCGCCAGCGCAAGCTGTTCGATCAGAAGACGTGCAGCCCCCTCATCACGCTCGCACAATGCCATGGCAGCCCTAAGGACATCGAGTGTTTTCCTGCCGGCGGGACCAAGATCGGAGGCAATGCCTGACAGCACAAGTTCAAAAAGATCCTTGCCGCGGTTAAGCACCCGCAACAGATCCAGCGCCATAACATTGCCCGCCCCTTCCCAGATGGCATTCATCGGGGCTTCCCTGTAGTGCCGGGCAATCGGACGCTCTTCAACATAGCCATTGCCGCCAACAGCCTCTATGGCTTCCGCAATCAGGCCGGGTGCAATCTTGCAGCACCAGTATTTGGCAACAGGGGTCATGATCCGTGCATAGGCCGCCTCTTCCACCGAATTCTGCGCCTTGTCAAAAGCCTGCGCCAGCCGGAATGACAGCGCCGTTGCGCCCGCCACATCCAGCGCCATGTCTGCCAGAACCCGCGTCATGATCGGCTGGTCTATCAGCAGTTTTCCAAAGACATTGCGGCCACGGCAATGATGAACCGCCTCTGCAAGGCTCGCCCGCATCATGCCTGCAGACCCCAGCGCACAATCGAGCCGCATCAGTGTGACCATATCAAGGATCGTCCGTGCACCGGAATCCGGCCCGCCCAGTGCATAGCCGATTGTCTGGCTGAACTCGACTTCCGCAGAGGCATTCGAGCGATTGCCGATCTTGTCTTTCAGGCGCTGAAACCGCAATCCATTGGCGCTGCCGTCATCATGCAGGCGCGGCACCAGAAAACAGCCAAGCCCCTCGCGCGTTTGCGCCAGCATCACGAAGGCGTCACTCATGGGTGCCGAAAGGAACCATTTGTGACCTGACAGGCGATAGACCCCCTCGCCCGTGCGATCCGCCGTCGAGCGGTTCAGCCGCATGTCGGTGCCGCCCTGCTTTTCCGTCAGGCCCATGCCAATGGTCACACCATTTTTCTGCAGGGCGGGCCGGCTGGACGAATCATATTTGCGCGACAGGATTTTCGGTCCCCATTCCTTTTGCACGGCAGGTGATGCCATGATCGAGGCAACGGCAGCACTTGTCATGGTCAGCGAACCGAGATGCCCGGTTTCCAGCTGTGCTGTCAGGAAATAGCGCACCGCACGCGCCTTGTGCGACAGTCCGGCTTCATCGCCGGCGGATTCCCAGATCGACATGTGCAGGCCGGATGCCATCGAACGCCGCATCAGGGCATGCCAGGCCGGATGGAAATCAACCATGTCCAGCCGCTCCCCGCGCGGACCGTGAGTGCGTAATTTGGGCTCGCCCCCGTTTGCCATCCGTGCCAGTTCCTGCGCCTCATGCGATGTCGCATAGCGCCCGAGCACATCAAATTCCTCCCGCAGGGAACGCGGCATGGCTGCTGTCATATCCACCAGAAGCGGATCGGAACGGTAGGCATTGATCCCGGTCCAGGGCGTCGGCTGGTTCAGGTCGGAAAGGGAATCATCGGTTACGTTTCTCTGGGTCATAAAAGGCTTCTAAAGGGATTCGCATCAAATTGCATGGGGATGATTGAAACCTTCTTCCGACCCAAGCTTGCCAGTGCCTTGCGCACTCATTATAGACCGGCTGAAAGCGCAAGGAGCGGGGTTCATGGTATTTTTTCCGCATCGCCATCTGATTGGCATCAAGGGGCTGACGGAGCAGGATATTACGCTGTTGCTCGACAGGGCCGATGAAGCTGTACAGATCAGCCGGCAGCGCGAAAAGAAAACCACCTCATTGCGCGGTCTCACGCAGATCAACCTGTTTTTTGAAGCCTCGACCCGCACGCAGGCCTCTTTCGAGCTGGCCGGAAAACGGCTGGGTGCCGATGTCATGAACATGTCTGTCGGCAATTCCTCGGTCAAGAAGGGGGAAACGCTGATTGATACGGCGATGACCCTGAATGCCATGCACCCCGACGTGCTGGTCATCCGCCATTCTTCGGCCGGCGCTGCCGCCCTTCTGGCCCAGAAGGTCTCCTGCTCGGTGGTCAATGCCGGTGACGGGCAGCACGAACACCCCACACAGGCGCTTCTCGATGCCCTGACCATCCGTCGCGCCAAGGGCAAGCTTTCCCGCATTATCGTGGCCATTTGCGGCGATGTGCTCCACAGCCGTGTCGCCCGCTCCAACATCCTGCTGTTGAATGCCATGGGGGCCCGCGTGCGTGTTGTCGCTCCGGCAACGCTTCTGCCCTCCGGCATTGCGGACATGGGGGCGGAAGTCTTCCATTCCATGGAAGAAGGCCTGAAAGATGCCGACGTCGTCATGATGCTGCGTCTGCAGCGCGAGCGCATGTCCGGCTCGTTTGTTCCCTCCGTGCGCGAATATTTCCATTATTACGGGCTGGATGCGGAAAAGCTCAAGGCGGCACGCGAAGATGCGCTGGTCATGCATCCCGGTCCGATGAACCGTGGCGTGGAAATTGCCTCCGACATTGCCGACGGACCGCAAAGTGTCATTGAAACCCAGGTGGAAATGGGCGTAGCCGTGCGGATGGCCGTCATGGAAACCTTGCTGATCTCTGAAAACCGGGGGCCTCGCACATGACATCTGTCGTCTTCAGGAATGCCCGCATCCTTGACCCCTCCTGCAACAGGGATGAAACCGGAACCATCATCGTCCGGGAGGGCGTGATTGTTGCAGCCGGTGCATCAGCGCAAAACCAGGGCGCACCGGATGGTGCACGCATCGTCGAATGCAACGGAAACCTTGCCATTCCCGGTCTCGTCGATGCCCGTGTCTTTGCCGGAGAACCCGGCAATGAGCACCGCGAAACCATTGCATCTGCCTCCAGGGCCGCCGCCGCCGGTGGCGTAACCTCGATCATCACCATGCCCGACACGGATCCGGTGATAGATAACATCGCCCTGGTGGAATATGTGCTGAAAACCGCCCGCGACAAGGCTGTCGTGAATGTCTATCCGGCAGCAGCCCTGACCAAGGGCCTGCGCGGCGATGAAATGACGGAGTTCGGCCTGCTGGGCGAAGCTGGCGCTGTCATGTTCACCAATGGCCGCAAACCTGTGCATGATACACTGGTCCTGCGGCGCGCCATGACCTATGCCCGCGCCTTCAACGCCGTCATCGCGATGGAAACCCGCGATCAATATCTGGGTGACGATGGCGTGATGAACGAGGGGCTGCTGGCCAGCTGGCTTGGCCTGTCCGGCATTCCGCGTGAAGCCGAAATCATTCCTCTGGAGCGTGACCTGCGCATCGCCGCCTTGACCGGCGGGCGCTATCATGCCGCAAAAATTTCCCTGCCGGAATCGGTTGAAGCCATTGTGACCGCCCGCAAACGCGGTGCAAACGTTACCTGCGGCATTTCCATAAACCACCTGTCCCTCAATGAAAATGATATTGGCGAATACCGGACATTCTTCAAGCTGTCGCCACCGCTGCGCGGCGAAGACGACCGCATGGCCATGGTGGAGGCGCTGGAAAATGGCCATATCGATATCATCGTATCCTCACATGACCCACAGGATGTCGATACCAAGCGCCTGCCCTTTGCCGATGCGGCAGATGGAGCGGTGGGGCTGGAAACCATGCTGTCGGCAGCACTGCGCCTCTATCACAGCGGTCAGGTTTCACTGATGCGGCTGATTGATGCCATGTCGACGCGACCGGCCAGAATTTTCGGTCTTCCGGCAGGAACACTGCAACCTGGCGCCAAAGCCGATATTGCCATCATTGACCTGAACGAACCGTGGATTGTTGCCAGGGAACAGCTTGTGTCACTGTCCAAAAACACACCATTTGAAAATGCCCGGTTCTCCGGGCGTGTTCTGGAAACCTGTGTGGCTGGCAAACAGGTTTATGCCATCTGATCCGGAGAGGAATATCATGTCGGATATCGGTTTGTTCCAGTTTGATCTGCCTGTTGTGGCCCTGAGCTGGATTTTTGGCTATCTGCTAGGCTCCATACCTTTTGGCCTTGTGCTGACCCGTGCGGCTGGCCTTGGCGATGTGCGCAGCATAGGGTCCGGCAATATCGGTGCAACCAATGTCCTGCGCACAGGCAGCAAGAAACTTGCCGCCGCAACCCTTCTGCTGGATGCCTTCAAGGGTACGGTGGCGTGTCTCATAGCCGGGTATTGGGGCATGGAAGCCGGAATCATGGCCGGATTCGGCGCATTTACCGGCCATTTGTTTCCGGCCTGGCTGCGTTTCAGGGGCGGAAAAGGCGTTGCAACCTATCTTGGTGTCGTCCTGGGTCTTGCGCCATGGATGGCACTGGTCTTTGCCATCGTCTGGCTGGCCCTTGCATTTTTGTTGCGGTATTCTTCTTTGGCTGCGCTGGTTGCAACTCTGGCGGTTCCCGTTGTAGAATACATCACAGGTGACCCGCGGCTGACTCTCCTGTTTGCCGTCATGGCTCTGATAACCTGGCTCAAGCACCGGGCCAATATTGTACGTCTCATAAACGGGACCGAGAGCAAGATCGGATCGAAAGGATAGTCAATGTCTGGCAGCGCAGGTTCCAAAGGGGTTGCGCTGACCGAAAAACAGAGAATCGCCTGGCTGCGGCTGATCAGAAGCGACAATGTCGGCCCCGCCACCTTCCGTGATCTGATCAATCATTTCGGATCGGCCGACAAGGCCCTTTCCATGCTGCCGGAACTTTCCCGACGCGGCGGCGCGATGAAATCCATCCGCATAGCCGGCGAAGACGATGTGTTGCGGGAACTGGATATCGCCCACAGGCTCAATGCACGCTTTGTCGGCATTGGCGAACCCGATTATCCGCAGGCCCTGCGCCAGATTGAAGGTGCGCCGCCCCTTCTGGCCGTCAAGGGCAATGCAGCCGTCACATCTGGCCCGGCCATCGGGATTGTCGGATCGCGAAACGCCTCCGTCAGCGGTGCAAAATTTGCAGGCATGATCGCACGCGACTGCGGACGGGCGCAATATACCATCATTTCCGGTCTCGCGCGTGGCATAGATACCGCAGCCCATCGCGCCAGCCTTGATACCGGTACGATTGCCGCCATGGCAGGCGGTCTCGACCAGCCCTACCCGCCGGAAAATATCGGCCTGCTGAATGAAATATGGTCCGGAAACGGAATGGCTATTTCCGAAATGCCGTTCGGCTGGGAACCGCGTGCGCGGGATTTTCCAAGACGCAACCGGCTTATTGCCGGCGTGGCGCTGGGTGTTGTGGTCATCGAGGCCGCGGAACGTTCCGGCTCACTGATCACCGCCAGAAGGGCTGCCGATTTCGGCAGGCTGGTATTTGCCGTTCCCGGATCACCGCTGGATCCACGCTGCCATGGAACCAACGGATTGCTGAAGGAAGGCGCTATTGTCACCACGCAGGCCAAAGACGTTCTGGAGGCCCTGGCACCATTGACCCGCCGCGATCTGTTTTCTCCACAGGATATTGCCGAGCCGGCATATGATGAAAAGACGCTTGTTGCGGAACCGGACGACAGTGAACGTTCCAGAATCATCCAGGCGCTCGGTCCAACGCCTGTCGAAATTGACGATATTATCCGCCATACCCGAATCAATGCGGCGATTGTTTACCTTGTATTGCTGGAACTGGACCTCGCCGGACGTTTAACGCGCAACGCGGGTGGCCTTGTTTCTCTCGAAATGACGACTGTCTGAAATTTGGCGCGAAGCCTGTACCTCGCCTGCCTCCACATAAGCCATTTCAATCAAATAGGATAAAAGATCGGCATTTTCGCTTTTGGCAACATTGCGAAGTTCGCTCAGCATGTCTTTGACATAGGCGATGTTTTCGGACGACCGGTCAGGATCAGAGGAAAATTTCTTTTTTTGTTCGGTCATTTCCAGTCCGTGAAAAGGTTTATAAAGGTTTGACAAAGCGGGTGTCATTACACAGGATTCAAGATAATCCATTTATCATTAATTGCAATAGGTTTTCAAACCCCAAAAGGTTGTATGACGTTGTATCGCCAAATATTCAAATTTGGCACTTGACCACAGGGCAAAGCCTGTCCATGTCGAAAAGTGCCGTTTTTTCTGGCGCAGGTTTCGCGGCTGTAACAAGACCGCGCAATGAGGTTCAAAGAGCAGTCATGAATGTAGTCGTGGTCGAATCGCCTGCCAAGGCAAAGACAATCAACAAGTACCTGGGGCCGGGCTATACCGTACTGGCGTCCTTCGGTCACGTTCGTGATCTCCCGGCCAAGGACGGGTCTGTTCTTCCCGACCAGGATTTTGAAATGCTTTGGGAAGTGGATGGTGCCTCCGCCAAGAGGATGAAGGACATTGCCGACGCTGTCAAAGGGTCTGACGGCCTGTTTCTCGCAACCGACCCTGACCGCGAGGGTGAGGCTATTTCCTGGCATGTTCTGGATCTTCTCAAAAAGAAGAAGCTCCTTGGCACCATGCCGGTCAAGCGGGTTGTTTTCAACGCCATTACCAAAAAGGCCGTACTTGATGCCATGGCCAATCCGCGCGATATCGATGTGCCGCTGGTCGATGCCTATCTCGCCCGCCGCGCCCTTGACTATCTGGTGGGGTTCAATCTTTCGCCGGTGTTGTGGCGCAAATTGCCGGGCGCACGCTCTGCGGGACGGGTCCAGTCTGTTGCCCTGCGTCTGGTCTGCGACCGCGAGTCCGAAATCGAGCGCTTCAACCCGGAAGAATACTGGAATATTTCCGCGTTGCTGAAAACACCGCGCGGGGATGAATTTGAAGCCAGGCTGGTGTCCAGCGAAGGCAAGCGCCTGCAGACAAAGTCCGTGACCAATGGTGAACATGCAGCCACCATCAAGACCATGCTGGAAGGGGCAAGCTTTGTGGTCGACAGCGTTGAGGCCAAACCGGTCAGGCGCAATCCCGGACCTCCGTTTACAACATCGACCTTGCAGCAGGCCGCCTCTGCGAAGCTCGGCTTTTCCGCCTCCCGAACAATGCAGATCGCCCAGCGCCTTTACGAGGGGATTGATCTTGGCGGTGAAACGGTCGGTCTGATCACCTATATGCGTACTGATGGCGTGCAGATGGCACCGGAAGCGACAGACGCTGCCAGACGCGCGATTGTCGACCAGTTCGGCGAGCGTTACCAGCCGGAAAAGCCGCGCTTTTATTCGGCCAAGGCGAAGAATGCCCAGGAAGCCCACGAAGCCATCCGTCCGACAGATTTCAGCCGCTCGCCGGACAAGGTTCGCCATCGTCTCGATGCCGACCAGTTGAAACTTTATGACCTGATCTGGAAACGCGGCATTGCCTCGCAGATGGCATCTGCCGAAATCGAGCGCACAACAGTGGAAATTCTGGCTGAAAATGGCGCACAGAAAGCCGGATTGCGGGCTGTTGGCTCGGTCATCCGTTTCGACGGCTTTATTGCCGCCTATACCGACCAGAAGGAAGATGGCGAACAGGGTGATGACGGTGATGAGGATGGTCGCCTGCCGGAGATCAATGCGCGCGAAACCTGCGCCCGCCAGAAGATCAATGCGTCGCAGCATTTCACCGAACCACCACCACGCTATTCCGAAGCCTCGCTGATCAAGAAGATGGAAGAGCTTGGCATTGGCCGTCCTTCCACCTATGCCGCAACGCTCTCGACCCTGCGGGATCGCGAATATGTCACGATCGACAAGCGCAAGCTGATACCGGAAGCCAAGGGCCGTCTCGTGACTGCCTTCCTGGGATCGTTCTTTGCGCGGTATGTGGAATATGATTTCACGGCAGATCTGGAGGAAAAGCTGGACCGCATTTCGGCAGGCGAGCTGAACTGGAAAGATGTTCTGCGCGATTTCTGGACCGCTTTCCACGCCCAGATTGATGGCACAAAGGAATTGCGGGTGACCAACGTTCTGGATGCGCTCAACGAGGAGCTGGCACCGCTGGTTTTCCCGAAACGCGAGGATGGCAGCAACCCGCGCATCTGTCAGGTGTGCGGAACCGGCAACCTGTCACTGAAGCTCGGCAAATATGGCGCATTCGTCGGCTGCTCAAACTATCCGGATTGCTCCTTCACCCGACAGCTCTCCTCAGACGCCAATGGTGATAATGAAGCTGCCGTTTCCAACGAACCCGTCAACTTCGGCAGGGATCCCCATACCGGCGAGGACATTACCCTGCGGACCGGACGTTTCGGCCCTTATGTGCAGCGCGGAGACGGCAAGGAAGCCAAACGCGCCAGCCTGCCGAAGGGCTGGAAAGTCGAGATGATGGACCATGAAAAGGCATTGGCGCTCCTGTCGCTGCCAAGGGACATCGGCCAGCATCCCGAAACAGGAAAAATGATTTCCTCCGGTATCGGCCGTTACGGACCATTCCTGCTGCATGACGGCTCCTATGCCAATCTGGAATCCGTGGAAGATGTCTTTTCCGTGGGCCTGAACCGGGCTGTTGCTGTTTTGGCCGACAAGAAGGCCAATGGCGGCGGAGCCCGCAAGGGCGGTACGCCGGCGGCCCTGAAAGATCTGGGAGCCCACCCGGAGGGCGGTTCCGTAACCGTGCGTGACGGGAAATACGGCCCCTATGTCAATTGGGGCAAGATCAACGCCACCCTGCCAAAAGCCAGGGATCCGCAATCGGTAACGCTTGAGGAAGCCATTGCCTTGCTGGTTGAAAAAGCCGGAAAAGCACCTTCCACCAAAGGCAAGGCCAAAGCGGCACCCAAGCCAAAGGCTGCACCCAAGGCGAAATCCGCAGCATCCGCAGACACAAAGACCAGGGCAACGGCCAAAAAATCGGCAGCAAAGCCGAAGGCTGCGGCAAGGGCCAAACCGGCTGCAAAAGCCAGGAAAGACTGACCGTGGCAAGAAACCCGCGCGACATGAGCGATATTCCTGGCCGTCGGGCTGGCCTGCCGGGAACGCGAACAACGGCAAGGAAGCCGAAGATCCGTATCCATGACGGTGAGACGCCGCCTGTGGACGGTGAAATGCCCGCGCGGGAAATTCTTCTGCGGTTTATCTCAGAACACCCGGAGAAGGCATCCAAGCGCGAAATTGCCAAGGCATTCGGCCTGAAAGGAGACCGGCGCGTGGAACTGAAAGAGTTTCTGCGCGAACTGGAAGAAGAGGGCATGGTGGAAAAGCGCCGCAAGTCGCTTGTGCGCCCCGGCGCCCTGCCCCCGGTGACCGTTCTGGATATTACCACCCGCGACAAGGACGGCGAACTGATTGGACGCCCCGCCGAATGGCTGGAGGAAAACGGTGTGGCCCCGGCCGTCGCCATACGTCAGTCCCCGGCGCGAGACAGGGGCAAGACGCCTGTTGCGGGCCTCGGCGACCGGATTCTGGCCAAAATTTTCCCGGCATCCGACCGCGGCGGGCCGGCCTATACGGCACGGATTATCAGGGTTATCGACCGGCGCAAGAATGCCGGAATGGGCGTGTTTCGCGAAACACCGGGTGGTGGTGGCCGCATCATGCCGATTGACAAGCGCGGCGAGGAGCAGGTTGTCGGCCCCGACGACGTGAAAGATGCGAAGGATGGTGATCTGGTCGAGGTTGACATCACCCGCTCCGGCCGTTTTGGCCTTGCCCGGGCCAAAGTGCTGTCTGTGGTCGGTTCTGTCGCCACGGAAAAGGCGATCTCGATGATTGCCATTCATGCCCATGGCATTCCCTATATTTTCTCCGGGGATGTGCTGAAAGAAGCGGATGCGGCAAAGCCCGCCACCTTCACCCGCCGTGAGGACTGGCGTCATGTCCCGCTGATCACCATTGATCCGGCAGACGCCAAGGACCATGACGACGCCGTCTATGCCGAAACAGATCCCTCCCCGGACAATCCCGGCGGCATTATCGTCACCGTCGCCATTGCCGATGTCTCCTGGTATGTGCGCACCAACTCCGCCCTCGACCGCGAGGCGATCAAACGTGGAAATTCGGTCTATTTCCCGGACAGGGTTGTGCCGATGTTGCCGGAACGCATTTCCAATGACCTGTGCTCGCTCAGGGAAGGTGTTGACCGTCCGGCCATTGCGGTGCGCATGACATTTTCAAAGGAAGGGCGCAAGGCCGGCCACACATTCCACCGCATCATGATGCGCAGTCACGCCAAACTGTCCTACCAGCAGGCACAGGCGGCTGTGGACGGCAATCCGGACGACCAGACCAGGCCTGTCCTTGATACGATCCTGCGCCCGCTCTACCACGCCTATGATGTGATGACGCTGGGGCGCGACCGTCGCCAGCCGCTGGAACTGGACTTGCCGGAGCGCAAGATCCTCTTGACACCGGACGGCAAGGTCGACCGGGTGATTGTGCCGCCGCGGCTCGACGCCCACCGCCTGATTGAGGAAATGATGATCCAGGCCAATGTCTGTGCGGCAGAGACCCTGGAAAAGAAGCGCCAGCCGTTGCTGTTTCGCATCCACGACGCACCGTCACTGGCCAAGCAGGAAACCCTGCGCGAATTTCTGGGCACCCTGGATTTCAGCCTGATGAAAGGTGGAAACCTGCGGGCCAACCATTTCAATGGCATATTGTTAAAGGCAAAGGACACGCCGCACCAGACCATGGTGAGCGAGATGGTGCTGCGCAGCCAGAGCCAGGCAATCTACAGTCCGGAAAATATTGGTCATTTTGGCCTGAACCTGCTGAAATACGCCCATTTCACATCGCCGATCCGCCGCTATGCGGATTTGATCGTGCACCGGGCGCTGGTGGGTGCGCTGGGTCTGGGCGAAGGAGGCATAACGCCGGATCAGGAAGCTGCCCTTTCCGACATTGCGGCTGAAATTTCCACATTCGAGCGGCGGGCCATGGCCGCCGAACGCGATACGGTTGACCGCCTGATTGCCCATCACTTGAGCGAAAGGATCGGCGAGGAATTTGATGGCCGGGTCTCCGGTGTCACAAGGGCTGGACTTTTCATCTCCCTGCCGCAATATGGAGCAGACGGGTTTGTGCCGGTTTCAACGCTCGGCAGGGATTACTTCGTCCATGACGAGGCAAGGCAGGCGCTTGTCGGGGAAAAGACCGGGCTTGGCTATCGCCTGGGTGATGATGTCAGGGTGCGACTGGCTGACGCCGTGCCACTGGCTGGGGCTTTGCGATTCGATATGCTAAGTGAAGGAACGAAAATGCCCATGGCGACCCGTTCTTTCCACAAATCGGGTAGCCGCAATCGCAGTGGAGCCCGGAAAACGCCCGGAACGCGGCCACCGCGCGGAAGGAAATAAACATGCCAGGCCTGACGACAGAGAATGCCGATGTGGTTTTTGAACCCTCCACCCCTGTGGAGCGCCCCCCGGGACGCTCTATCAGGCGCGGTTTGCTGAACACCTGCCCCGCCTGTGGCAGCGGGCGGTTGTTTGGCAAGTTTCTGAAACCGGTTGATCATTGCGCCAGTTGCCATGAGGAATTGTTTCATCAGCGCGCCGATGATCTTCCGCCCTATATCGTGGTAGTGATTTTGGGCCACGTGATGCTCGGCGGCTACATGATGACGGATCTGGTGTTTCCGGCTTCAACATGGATTCATCTGTTGATCTGGGTGCCGCTGTCCATTCTGGTTGCGCTTTTGATTATCCAGCCGATCAAGGGCGGGGTCATCGGCCTGCAATGGGCACTGCGCATGCACGGCTTTGGCGGTGAAACAGACAGGCTGGACAGGATTGACCGGACCTGAACCTTTGGCTGACAGGACGGATGAGACAACGGCCAGCCTCCCGCCACAGGCACAGCAGCATGCCCTTGTCAGGCCAAGGCCAGCCGCCAGCCTTTTGATCGTTGACAGGTCCGCAGGCCAGCTTCGCGTTTTGATGGGCCAGCGCAGCACGCGCCACGCCTTTTTTCCGCAGACATATGTATTTCCAGGTGGCAGGCTGGACCTGAAGGACAGCGCAACTTTGCCGCTTGCCGACTTGCAGGCGGAAGAATGCCGGCGCATGCAGGCGGTTGGCGGCGGCAAGCTTTCCGCCCGCCGCTGTCGCGCACTTGGTGTTGCGGCCGTGCGCGAGACCTATGAGGAAACCGGCCTGATGATTGGCACAGCAGAGGCCGCGCCGGACATCGGCTTCAGGCCTGACCTGTCGCAGCTGCGCTATCTGGCAAGGGCTGTGACCCCGCCACGACAGGTCCGCCGGTTTGACACGCATTTCTTTATGCTGTTTACCGACGAGGCAGGGATTAACCCCGATGTGATCCGGTCCAGCGAGGAGCTTGAAAACCTGATATGGCTGGACATAAATCAGGGTGATGCCTTGCCGATGCCAGATATAACCCGAAAAGTGCTTCTCGACCTGCAAATCCTGCTCGAAAACACGGCCTTGCTGCCATCTGCAAGGCAGATACCCTATTACTGTGCCAGATACGGTCGATTCGTCCGTGAATTGTTGTAAGGAATAACCAAGCATGCCGGAGCCGATGCCCGCAACAACACAAGTGCGCGAAGATATTCACTGGCCGTCCCTGTTTGCAGCGATTTCCTCCATTACCGCCGTGGGCATTGCCATCGGTCTGGGCCTGCCTTTGCTCAGTACCATTTTGCAAAATCGTGGCATTTCCTCATCCATGATCGGTCTGAACTCGGCCATGGCCGGTATTGCCGCCATGATGGCAGCGCCCGTCACCACCCAAATGGCCAAGGCATTTGGCACGGCCCAGACGATGATTCTGGCAATTCTTGTGGCAGCCGTCAGTGCGCTTGGCTTTTATGCCGCGCCGGATTTCTGGATGTGGTTTCCACTGCGCCTTGCCTTTCACGGCTCTATCACCACCCTCTTCATCCTGTCGGAATTCTGGATCAATGATGCCGCCCCGCCCAAAAAGCGCGGCCTGGTGCTCGGTATCTATGCCACCGTGCTGGCTTTCGGCTTTGCTGCCGGGCCACAGCTCTTTTCGCTTCTGGGCAGCCGTGGTATCGCGCCCTTCCTGGTGGGCAGCCTGATCATCCTTGCCGCCGCCATTCCCATCTTCATCGCCCGCAAGGAAAGCCCGCTTCTGGAAACGGAACAGGAATATCATTTCGCCCGCTATATCTTTCTGGTTCCCACAGCCACAGCCGCCGTCTTCATCTTCGGTGCCGTGGAGGCCGGTGGCCTGTCGCTTTTTTCGGTTTTTGCCACCGGTGTCGGCTTTTCAGAACGGCAATGGAGCCAGCTCCTGAGCATCATGGGTATAGGCAATATCGTGTTCCAGATCCCGCTGGGCCTGCTGTCGGACCGCCTGCGAGACAAGAGGCCGCTTCTCACACTGCTTGCACTTGTGGGGCTGACAGGATCGCTGATGATGCCGCAGCTGGTACACAACTGGTATCTGATGGCACTGGTTCTGTTTTTCTGGGGCGGCAGTGTTTCCGGCCTCTATACGGTGGGATTGAGCCATTTGGGCTCGCGTCTGAGCGGGTCCGACCTGGCTGCGGCCAATGCAGCCTTCCTGTTCTGCTATGCGGTGGGAACTGTTGCCGGACCGCAGGCTATCGGTTCTGCCATTGATTTGGCCGGTGCCAATGGCTTTGCATGGGCCATTGCCGCGTTTTTCGCAACTTATGTGTTACTTTCTGGAGCCAGATTGCTTTTCACAGATAAACAGACTTGACTTTTCGGGCGCGATTTGTAGTTTCGCGCCAGAATAAGTCCCAGAACTGGCCGGTGCCATTTTCTGTTGCGCGGCTTTCATTTTTTGAGAAAAAGGCAGAACGACCATGGCAAAAGCCACAACGATCAAGATCAAGCTCCTTTCAACGGCGGATACAGGTTTCTTCTATGTCACCACCAAGAACAGCCGTACATTCACAGACAAGATGACAAAGACAAAATACGATCCGATCGCGCGCAAGCACGTCGAGTTCAAGGAAGCCAAAATCAAGTAATCTGCGTTTTCGGCGAAATTTATAAAAGGCGGAGCAGAAATGCTCTGCTTTTTTTTGACCTGTACTCACGAATCGAAATTTTCAGCCAGGACGACAGCCCTTTTGAGCATGCATATAAAGCGCGTTGCGATCTTCCAGATTCGCTTGTTACGCTTTCAGTCTTTGTTTTTAAGCCTGTCATTATCGCAAAACCGCGGAACACTTTTGCGCGACATGCTTCAGGTAATGACAGAGGTGATCCGGCAATATCAGAGCCGCCAAGATCAAAAAAGCCTGCTGGCCGACATTTTGGGCGGAACGGATCCACAACCTGCAAAATGCCGACCAGCAGCCCCCGATACCTGAGAATTGCGGCGGACCCAAGCAAAGGGGTATTCCTGTAAGACCTGTAGAATTAAACTGGCAGATTTACGGAATAAAACAATATTTTCATAAAAATTTAAAAAATTATCTGTTGATAATCATCATTTTCATGCTTTGCGCTACCTGTATTGCCTTTTTTTTGAAACGCCCGCCGTATCTCCGGAATAAAACCGCAGCTTTAAAGTATCCGTCTTGATCAAGCTGTTTTTGGCTCCCATTTTCTGTTTGCTCTGAGGAGTGCGTTGGCAAGGACGATGAGCTTTCGCATGAGGGCTGTGATAGCGACTTCGGGTGGTTTTCCTGCCGCTATAAGCCCTTCATATTTCGCTTTGAGATCTGCGTTGAAGCGCATGGCAACAAGTGCAGGCATGTAAAGCGCCTGGCGGACGATGGCCCTCCCGCCGGCGATGAAGGCGCGTCCGGTCCATCGTCCGGATTGACGGCTGATCGGGGCAAGACCGGCTAGGGCTGCTGCTTCCTTTTCATCAGGCGCGCCCAGTTCTGGCATTTCAATGAGAAGCGTAAAAGCGGTTATCTTCGAGATACCGGGAATGGAGACGATAATCTCGAAACGGCTCTTGAGTGTGTGATCTGCCTCAATCAACGCCATGATGGCCTGATCGATCATCCTGATTTGACTTTCGATCTGCTGTATCCGGGCGGCATTATTGCGCTTGAGCAAGGAGAGGGTGATGTTTTTCTCGCGGTTTTTGGCCGCTGTTCTGTCCTTGACAAGCGCCAGTCTGGCTATGTGCAACTCTTTCAACTCATTGAGATTTTGTGTATCTTCCTGCATGAGACGCGGCTCAAGCGCGATCCCGAAGCGGGTCAGCATGATCGCATCTGCCCGGTCGGTCTTGGCCAGTTTTCCTGTCGCTTCGGCAAAACGTCGGGCAGACCTCGGGTTGACTTTGGAAAGGGCTATGCGTTTTTCAACCATGAAGCTCTCGAAGGCCTTGTGATAGGCACCCGTCGGCTCATAGACGATGCGCTCAACAGATCGTAAGCCGATCCACTTGAGAATGGCAGCAAAGCCTTTGCGATCATTTGTGGCCTGCAGACGTGCGCCATCCGGCAGGCGATAAAGGTCAATATGGTCTTTCGAAATGTCTGCGCCGATGGTATCCTTGCTCATCTTTTCCGGCTCCTCTGCTTGTCATCCGGGGCTCACCCCCTGGTATCCGTTCAGGACAATTGGAAAAGATGGGGGTGATCACACTTTAACTCGGCCCGGCATTCGTCAGAATGGCGGCCTGCGTTTCAACGATCCATCCCCCGTCGCTGACGAAGAGGGCGGCTACCCTCTTTGTCAGCACCTCATGTTCTCACAGGAAGCAGGAAAATCATAAGACAAGCGTGTTGCGATCTTCCGGATTCGCTTGCAACGCTTCAAGTCCTTGTTTTTAAGCATGTCCTTATCGCAAAACCGCTGCACACTTTGCCCTATAGTTCATCCCTCCAAATTGATGAGAATATTGCACCATCAAATGCCGGGACTGAACATCTAGGCCGCTGCCGCGACAACCCGGTTGCGTCCACCATGCTTGGCATCGTAAAGAGCCCTGTCAGCCCGCTTGATCATCGCTTCAGGCGTGTCATCTGCATCCAGGATTGTTGAAATTCCAAGAGAGGCAGTGATATCAAGACTGATATTGGCATCTTTCAGGACAAAGGGCTTTTCCTCGATACTCCGGCGCAAGCGCTCCGCCACCGAGCCTGCCACTTCCGCTGTTGTATCCGGCATGACCAGAACAAATTCTTCGCCGCCATACCGGCATGCCAGATCTGCCCCGCGTACGGCCGAGCGTAAACGGCACGCAAACTGCCGCAGGATCTCGTCGCCGGCATCATGTCCATAAGTATCATTGACGGACTTGAACCGGTCGATATCGGTCATGCAGACAGATAGCGGACGATTACGGCTCACCGCCCTGTCCCGCAACACTTTGAGATGGTTGTCGAGATAGCGCCGGTTGTGCAATCCTGTCAGCCCGTCTGTCACCGCCAGCTCGATTGTCTGGCGAATACTCATGCGCAAACAATCATTAAAGCGTTTGCGCCGCACCTGTGTGAGACAGCGGGCAACGAGTTCATTCGGATCAACAGGACGAACCAGATAGTCATTGATACCAAGGTCCAGCGCACGTACAACAATGTCATCCTGCCCCTGCTCAACCATAAGCAATACCGGCAAAAACCGCGTACGCTCCAGGGACCGCAATTGTGAACACAGTCGCAAGGGATCATAATCGTCAAAATTTGCATTGACGATTACCAGTTCAAACGGACTTTCGGCCGCCTCGAACAGGGCGGACTGCGGATCTGACATGGCAATGACATCCGCAATCGGCTTGAGCGCCCTGCCAATACGTTCTTGCGAGTTGGCCCGGCTGTCCACAAGCAATATCTGCGAACGATCATCCGCGCTGTCTCTGGTCATTTGCAGCATGTCTTCCATGCCGATCGCCTGGGCAGTTTCAGCCCTGCCCCGCAGTTCATCACTCAGCGCTTTCAGGCGCAGAAGACTTTTGACGCGGGACATAAGTTGCAGGTCATTGACCGGTTTGGTGAGAAAATCATCAGCACCGGCTTTCAGGCCGCGAACGCGGTCCGAAGGTTGATCCAGGGCCGTAACCATAACAACGGGAATATGGGCCGTCTTTGGATTGACCTTCAGACGCTCGCACACTTCAAATCCGTCAATGCCCGGCATCATGATATCAAGCAGGATGAGATCGACCTGCGCCGTCTCGCAGATCTTGAGCGCCTTGTAGCCGTCTTCCGCAGTCAGAACTTCAAAATACTCGGCCAGCAGCCGGGCTTCCAGCAGTTTAACATTCGCGGGAATATCATCCACAACCAATATGCGCGCAGTCATTATACGTATCCTTCCTAGGCATCGCCAAGATAGGTTTTGATTGTTTCGATGAATTTGGGCACAGAAATCGGTTTGGACACATAGGCTTCGCAACCGCCCTGCCGTATCCGCTCCTCGTCACCCTTCATGGCAAAGGCCGTGACGGCGATGACCGGTATCATATGAAGTTCATCATCCTCTTTCAGCCATTTTGTGACTTCAAGACCGGAAACCTCCGGCAGCTGGATATCCATCAAAATCAGGTCCGGCCTGTATTTGCGCGCGAGATCAAGCGCTTCCATTCCGTTGCGCGTCTGAATAGTGGCGTATCCCGACGCTTCAATGAGATCCCTGAACAATTTCATGTTCAGTTCATTGTCTTCAACGATCATGACCTGTTTTGGCATTGAATTGAATATCCCTGGGTCTTGTCTTGCATGCCTGGTGCCAACATGTAGACTATCAACGTCTTGAATCAGACTCGAATGTGAATTTCATCTTACGGCTATTTCATTGAGAAAGACGTAACTGGCAGAATTAAATGCGTAAATTGGATAAAAAACCATTAAAAGCCTTCGGGAACTGCGAAACTGTAGCCGTCACTGTACTGGGGTGGATTGCGCAGGAACCGGATATTCTTGCCCGCTTTCTCAACCTGTCTGGCCTGAACGCTGCGCAAATCCGCCTGCAGTCTCAAGATCCAGCCTTTCTGTTGGGCGTTCTTGATTTCATCATGGGCCATGAGCCGACCTTGATGGCCTGTTGCGACGCAACCCAGATGAAGCCGGAGGCTGTAAACCGGGCATGGCAGCAGTTGAACGGGCCTGGCAGTGCAGAATTTGGCTGGTAGGATGATGGCAAGCACGGACCATATCATCCTCACTGACCGCCCGCTGATCGTCAGCGATATTGATGAGGTCGTTCTGGAGTTTCTGACGCCGTTTGAGCATTTCCTGCAGACGCGCCAGCACACGCTGCTGCCGCGATCCTTCAGCCTGCACGGCAATATCGTTGATATCCATACCGGCCACGCTGCGTGCGATGACGATATCAACACCTGGGAAGAGGAGTTTTACGCCACCCAGAACACCTGGCAAACACCGGCACGCCATGCGCGCGAAACGCTGGAAGCCCTGTCTGAAAGGGCCGATATCGTGTTTCTCACCGCAATGCCGCCGCGCCACAGCCTTGAACGCCGCAGGCTTCTGGATCATTTTCATCTGCCATACCCGATGCTGGCAACGGAAAGTCCAAAAGGACCAGTTGTTGAAAATCTGCACAAAGGCAGAAAACAACCTGTTGTTTTTATTGATGATATTGCACAAAACCACCAATCCGTACGAAACCATGTTCCAGAGTGCCTGCTCATTCAGCTGATGGCCAATGACCATTTCAGGCCGCTTGCTCCGGCAACGACCGATGATGTTTTCAAAGCCAATGACTGGCATCATGCCTTCAACCTCATACTCGACCATATTGACCACCCTTCATAAAAGGTGAAGGCGCATCAAGGGCAGCCCCTCTTTACGGCAGAATCAGCCGCATCCCCCTCCAGCGGTCGCGACACAACGGAGGGACTGTTGAACTGCGGCAGTTCTGCACGCGGACAGACCTGCACCCAGCCGCATGGTACGCCGTCCTCATGGGCCAGAAGACCCGGCGCTGGCCCGGACTGGACCCGCTGGTACATGAACGCTTGCTTGTCAGCGCCACCCAGAAGCTTCCTCTGGCGGGTCGGTATCCGGAAATAGGTGCACCAGCAGCCATAACAGGCACCCTGCGGCCCGAAAAGACGGGCAAAATCGGTCCACCTTTCGGGTGTCAACGGATGTATCGAAATTGCGTCCACTCAAACCTCAATTTTCTGGCACACCACAATTTTCCGGTTGAATAGTGAAAGACTAATCCATATTGTGCATATGTTCAACATTTGTTCTCATTATGACCGCAGGAATATCGCACTTTTCAGGATTTTGCAGGGACTGTCTGGCCGAGCAACCGCCGGAGAGGAAGCGCTGTGTCCAATGCGGAAGTCCACGGCTTGTTGCCCATACGGAGCTTCACGCACTGTCGCTTGCCCATATTGATTGCGATGCCTTTTACGCCTCTGTAGAAAAACGTGACAATCCGGATCTTGCCGACAGGCCGGTCATCATCGGTGGCGGCAAACGCGGCGTTGTCTCCACGGCCTGTTATATTGCCCGCATACATGGCGTACGTTCCGCCATGCCGATGTTCAAGGCACTGGAAGCCTGCCCGCAAGCCGTCGTCATCAGGCCTGACATGGAAAAATACAGCCGTATTGGCCGCCAGATCCGCTCGATGATGTTGGAATTGACACCGCTCGTGCAACCCATCTCCATTGACGAGGCCTTTCTGGAATTGAAGGGTACGGAGCGCCTTCACCATGATTCACCCGCACGTATTCTGGCCAAATTCGCGCGTCGCATTGAATCCGAGATCGGGATAACCGTCTCGGTCGGCCTCTCCTACTGCAAGTTTTTGGCCAAAATCGCCTCAGATCTGCAGAAGCCCCGCGGATTTTCCGTGATCGGACAAGCGGAAGCACTTCAATTTCTCGCAGGAAAACCCGTCTCGCTGATCTGGGGTGTCGGCAAGGCTTTTGAGGAAACGCTGCGCAAGGATGGTGTTACCATGATTGGCCAGTTGCAGGATATGGACGAAGCCGATCTGATGCGCCGTTACGGATCCATGGGGCAAAGGCTCTGCAATCTGTCACGCGGCATAGACAACCGGTCAGTCCACATGAATGATGAGGCCAGGACAGTCTCTGCCGAAACAACATTTTTCGATGACCTGAGCCGGATGGACGACCTCGTGTTCCATCTGCGCCGACTTTCTGAAAAAGTCGCCTGGCGTTTGAAAAAGTCTGGTGTCGCCGGACAGACGGTCATCCTGAAATTGAAGACGTCCGACTTCAAAAGCCGAACCCGCAACCGGCGCCTCGAAAATCCGACCCAGCTTGCGGACAGGATTTTCAGAACCGGCCTTTCCCTTCTTGAAAAGGAAATAGACGGAACCCGCTTTCGCCTTCTGGGCATTGGCGTCAGCGATCTTGACAAGGCAGACAGGGCAGACCCTGCAGACCTTGTCGATGAGAAGGCCATGCGCCGGGCAGCAGCTGAAGAGGCCATGGACACATTGCGTGAAAAATTTGGCAAATTGGCCGTTGAAACCGGATATACGTTCTCAAAATCCGTTTCCAGACCTGACAGAACACGGAAATAGAACCCTGAAATTCCGTTGTGATAACCTGCACGCCAATATCGCAGCAGTGTGTCTTGACAAAAAAGTGATTTCACACAGGGTTATAATGCGGCTTTGATAAAACATTCCTTAAACACTGCCGGTCTAACCTGCAAAGCTATTGTTCTGCGTAAAGGCAACGTGAATGACCATCCGCTCCATTGTCAAACTTGCATTCCTGTCTGCAAGTATCTTGCCGTTTATGACAATTGCCGAGGCAACCGCAGGTGATGCGGCCCCGCTCCAGATCATTGTTTCCAAAGATGCGCAATCACTCGCTGTTTATGACGGAACCGAGATTGTTGCGACATCGAGAGTTTCGACGGGAAAGCCCGGCCATACGACGCCAAGCGGGATATTTTCCATTCTGGAAAAGAACAAATTTCACAAATCCAATATCTATTCCGGTGCACCAATGCCCTGGATGCAGCGGTTGACATGGTCCGGCATTGCGCTGCACGAATCCGGTTCCGTCCCTTCCCGTCCCGCCTCCCATGGATGCGTCCGCCTGCCGGCGGATTTTGCCAAAAAGCTCTACGGCATGACGGAACGCGGCTTCCATGTGATCATATCAGATCCGGTGCTCGTACCGGCGACGATTGAAAGCGATACATTGTTCGAGCCTTTGCACGCTGATCAGGCCCCAGGATTGCTTTCGGACGCAAATTTGCGGCCAGCCATGGCAGGGCCGCGTTCAGGCCCTGTAGAAGTGGCATCCAACGACGTGCTTCCCAAAATCGGTGCATCGGCGCGCCTCATTCTGGATTCGCAACGTCCCCCTGTCCGAATTTTGATAACACGCCGGTCTGACCGCGACCAGACACGCGATGTTCAGGCCATTCTGGCGGATCTGGGATTGTATGGCGGTGCGTTGGATGGTGGCCACGGCAAACTGACGACAAACGCCGTGAAGGCCTTTCAGGCAGCCCATGCCCTGAAAGAGGATGGCAGGATAAGCGCAGAATTCATCAGCGAACTTTACAAGGTTACCGGGCATGGGATGCCACCAAATGGACACCTCTTCGTTCGCAGAAATTTCAAACCCGTTTTCAACGCACCTATCATCATCAAGGAACCGCAAAAGCCTTTGGGAACGCATTTCCTTGAAGCAAAGAACCTGAAATTTTCAAGCCGACAGGCCACGTGGTTTGGCGTAACATTGGAAAACCATATTTCTGTACAGGCTGCACGCAGGCTTGGCATTACCGAAACATCGTCAATGACGACTGCCGAAAGCGCACTGGCGCGCATTGACATACCGGCAGACATTCGCAACCGTATTGGAACGATCCTCGGCGAAGGTTCCTCCCTGACCATAACCGATATCGGCGACAGTGAAGAAACCGGCTTGGGAACCGATTTCGTCACCATTACAAGATCAGCACCCGACCATAAAACCGGGGGCTGATCAGACGAGCTCGACATCAACGACACCGGGTGCTGCGCGCATCGCGGCGGCGATTTCCGGGCCAATGCGGTATTTTTCAGAAAGCTCGACCTCAATCTCGCGCTTGCCATCTTCCTTGATAACAACAAAGGAGACCAAACCGTCGCCCTTTGCGTTAAGATGGGCCGCAATCATGCGCAAGGGACCACTGTCCCGCACGAAGATCCGTAATGCTTTCTGCATCTGAACAGATTTCTCCTCCAAAGACTGAAGGGTTTGTATCCGCAGCCCGATGCCTTCCGGGCGCTCCTCGGCCTGTACAGTCATGATCAGTGATTTGCCCGGTTCCAGACAGTCTCGATATTGCCCCAAACCCTCTGAAAACAGAACCGCTTCAAACTGGCCAGTAGAGTCCGAAAAGGCCACAATTCCCATCTTGTTGCCGGTCCGGGTCTTGCGCTCCTGCCTGGAAATAACCGTTCCGGCCAGACGCCCGGCAATGGCCCCCTGTTTGACCGCATTGGAAAAATCGGCAAATGTCTGGACACGCATTTTGGTAAGAATCGGTGCATAGGCATCCAGCGGATGGGCAGACAGGAAGAAGCCGAGAACCTGAAACTCGCGCTGCAGCTTTTCAGACGAGAGCCAGGGCGTATAGGCCGGAAAATGAATGACTTCCGGCCCCGTATCCGCCCCTGCACCAAACATGTCACTTTGCCCGCTCGCCCTGTTTTCCTGCGCACGTTGCGAATATCCCATAATACGATCAATGCCACCTACCAGCTCTGCCCGGTCAAATCCGAAACAATCAAACGCCCCTGCGCAGATCAAGCTGTCAAGAACACGCCGATTGACCAGCCGCGGATCAATACGCAAGCAGAAATCCTCAAGATTTTTGAACAATCCGTTTCCACGCACAGCAACAATATGATCAACGGCGGCTTCTCCAACGCCCTTGATCGCTGCCAGGGAGTAGTAAATCCGGTTGTCGTCAGTCTGGAAATGCCGGAATGACGTCTGCACTGAGGGCGGAACCACGTTGATACCGAGGCGTATGGCATCCTGACGAAAATCATTGATTTTCTCACTATTGCCCATATCAAGCGTCATGGAGGCCGCCAGAAATTCCACCGGATAATGCGCCTTCAGATAGGCTGTCTGGTAGGAAACAATGGCATAGGCGGCTGCGTGGGATTTGTTGAACCCGTAATTGGCGAATTTTGCCAGAAGATCGAAGATCATATCAGCCTGCGGCTTTGAAACCCCATTGGCCTTTGCCCCCTCAACAAAGCGTTCCCGCTGCTTGTCCATTTCCTCCTTGATCTTCTTGCCCATAGCCCGGCGCAAAAGATCAGCTTCACCGAGAGAATAACCGGACAGAACCTGGGCGATCTGCATCACCTGTTCCTGATAGATGATCACCCCTTGCGTTTCGGCCAAAAGGTGATCAATCATCGGATGAATGGACGCAAGCTCCTCCTCACCATGCTTGCGGGCATTGTAGACCGGAATATTTTCCATCGGGCCCGGACGATAGAGTGCCACCAGGGCAATAATATCTTCGATCCGGTCAGGGCGCATACCAATCAGCGCCTTGCGCATACCGGCACTTTCCACCTGAAACACACCAACCGTTTCACCGCGTGCCAGCATTTCATAGGTCGGACTGTCATCAAGCGGCAGCGTTTCAAGCCGGATATCAATGCCCCTCTTTGCAATGAAATCCACCGCAACTTTAAGCACAGTCAGTGTTTTCAGACCCAGAAAGTCAAATTTTACCAACCCTGCCTGTTCAACCCATTTCATGTTGAACTGTGTAACGGGCATATCAGAGCGCGGATCGCGGTACATGGGTACAAGTTGCGAAAGCGGACGGTCACCGATGACAATACCGGCAGCATGGGTCGAGGCATGGCGGTAAAGCCCTTCCAGCTTCTGGGCAATGTCGAGAAGACGACCGACCACCGGCTCCTTGTCAGCCTCTTCCTGAAACCGCGGTTCCTCTTCAATGGCTTTGGCAAGCGTGGTGGGATTGGCAGGATTGTTGGGCACCAGCTTGCAGATACGGTCCACCTGCCCATAAGGCATTTCCAGTACACGTCCAACGTCGCGCAAGGCAGCACGCGCCTGCAACGATCCGAACGTGATGATCTGCGCCACCTGTTCGCGCCCGTATTTTTTTTGCACATAACGAATGACTTCATCGCGCCTGTCCTGGCAAAAGTCGATATCGAAATCCGGCATGGACACACGCGCAGGATTAAGAAATCGCTCGAACAGCAGGGAAAACCGCAACGGATCAACATCGGTAATCGTCAGGGCATAGGCGACAAGTGATCCCGCACCAGATCCGCGTCCTGGACCGACAGGAATACCCTGCTGCTTTGCCCACTTGATAAAGTCAGCAACGATGAGAAAATATCCGGGAAACTTCATCCCGCCGATAACGCCCAGTTCAAATTCCAGACGCTCTCGATAGTCACTTTCCGTATAACCGGCCGTCATGCCAAAATGTTTCAGACGGTAATCCAGACCTTCGATGGCCTGACGCCGCAATTCGTCTTCCTCGGCCCGCTCGGCAAGGGCGGGATCATCCGTTCCCCCGGTAAAGCGCGGCAGGATCGGAGCGCGTGTCTTGAGCACAAAAGAGCAACGCCGGGCGATTTCCACTGAATTGTCCAGAGCCTCGGGAAGGTCGGCAAAGAGCGTCAGCATCTCTTTCCTGGTCTTCATGTAATGATCCGGCGTGCGGCGAAAGCGGTTGTCATCTGAAACCATGGCATTGTTGGCAACAGCCATAAGTGCATCATGGGCATCAAAATCCTCCGGTGACGGAAAGAACGGCTCATTGGTAGCGACAATCGGCAGATCATGCTTGTAAGCCAGCGCCAGAACACGCTGCTCATGCTTGCGGCTATAGGAACCATGACGCTGCACTTCCACATAGAGGCGGTCTCCAAATGCCGACTTCATGCGGGTCAGCCTGCTTTCAGCCAGGGCCGCATGACCATCTTTCAGAGCCATATCAACAGGTCCGCCGCCAGCACCCGTCAAGGCAATCATTCCGGCAGAGTTTTCCAGCAACTGCGAGAGCTTGATATGGACAGACTGATGGCTGTCCCCGTCAAGATAGGCAGCACTGACCAAGCCGACAAGCCGCGCATAGCCTTCAGGATCAGCTGCCAGCAAGACAACAGACGGCAATTTTACCAGATGCTGCGCATGCCCCCGCCTGTCTCCGCCCTCGATCTGGTCCTCCATATCTATGGACAACTGACAACCAATGATCGGCTGCAAGCCTTCATGAGAGGCCTTCTCGGCAAATTCGAGCGCAATGAACAGATTGTTTGTATCGGTAATTCCGATGGCCGGTTGCTGGTCCGCAACCGCCTTTGAGAGAATTTTCTTGAGAGGAAGCGCACCCTCAAGAAGAGAATAGGCAGAATGAACCCGCAAATGCACAAAGCCAACCGTCTGACTCGTGTCCGCAACAACCACACCGTCGCCAGCGTCCATCCCGTTAGCAGCCATCTCAACGTTCCCCCTGAATCACAACAGGCTCATCCAGATCCAATTACCACAAACGTCAACACAGGGGTACAGGCGCTCAGACACAGCACACCGCTATCTTGCAATCAAAGGCACATCACAATGACGCACAGGCTGCCAATAAACATAATCATGGAAGCGAAGGCGGCGACGTCACGAACAATTTCGGTCATGCTTTTCTCCTTACGTTCAACAAACATTATATGTTCACTTTTTGTTCCGTTCGTCAAGCAATATTTTTCGTCAAAATTCGATTTTCATCAAAATCGATTCTTCACATAAAGTTAAAAGCCTGCATGCTTGCAGACAGCTGTTCTTCCGGACAGAGAATGCGGTCTCCTGGTGCACTCAAATTTGTTCTTTATTTGTTCTTGTCATCGTGCCGGATTTGTGCCAACCTTGCCCTGTCCACATGGAGATGCACCAATGTCACTGGAAGAGTTCATACTGCTGGCCAAAAAAGCAACCTATATCGGAGGCGGAGAACCGCAATCCTCATCACGAACCGGTTCACGTGACCTTGGCCACACCAGTGGCAGATGGTCCTATCTGGACAGCTATTTTGGCGGCACCAGTTTTGCAGGGCAGGAAACAGTATGGTTTGACAATCAGCCGTGCTGGGCGATGAATTATTTCGGCCGGGTGCTTGCACCGGACCTTATAGACGGAACGCGGGCAGGAAGAATCATCAAGGCGGCCTTGTCGGACATGTACATTAACAAGCATCGCTTTCTGGGCGGAACAACCTTTCAGCATGCGGATGGTTTCTACGTGGATATCAGCGCAGGAACGGTTGAGGCATTTACCGGGCACGAGACCATTTCAGTTGATGGCGTGATTGCCTACGAATTGTACTACCAGGGTGGCTGTGTATTCGACTGAGGCACAAGCCAAGCCTACACCTCAACCACAAGCCCGTCGTGCAGTGTAATCCTGCGGTCCATTCTGGCGGCAAGATCATGATTATGCGTCGCGATCATGGCCGCAAGACCGGACTGGCGGACAAGGGCGGACAGGGCATCAAAGACATAGCCGGCAGTTTCCGGATCAAGATTGCCAGTGGGTTCATCGGCAAGAAGGACATTCGGTGCATTGGCTACAGCACGGGCAATGGCAACCCTCTGTTGCTCACCACCGGAAAGTTCGGCAGGACGGTGGTCACTCCTGTGGCCTATGCGCATATACTCCAGCAACTGGCTGGCCCGTTCCCGCGCCTCGACTTTCGGAAGCCCGGCGATCAACTGTGGCATCATGATATTTTCGAGTGCTGAAAATTCCGGCAGCAAATGATGGAACTGATAGACAAAGCCTATTTCATTACGCCTTATTGCAGTGCGACTGTCATCACCCAGATGGGCACATGAGACACCGGAAACCGTAACAGACCCCTCATCCGGCTTTTCCAGCAAGCCTGCAATGTGCAGCAAGGTCGATTTGCCTGTTCCCGACGGAGCAACAAGTGCAACAGTTTCTCCGGCATGCAACACAAAATCAACACCTTTGAGAATGGAAAGACGATGTTCGCCCTCGCCGTAATTTTTTTCGACACCCGTCAGTTGCAGTGCAATGCGTTGAGTCATACTCTGATCCTATTCGTAACGCAGAGCCTGTACGGGATCCAGTCTGGATGCGCGCCATGCCGGAAAGATTGTCGCCAGAAAAGAAAGACCGAGTGCCATAACAATTACAGTTATCGTTTCACCCATATCCATACGCGCCGGCAACTGGCTGAGAAAATACAGTTCAGGATTGAAAATTGTCGTTCCGGACAGCCATGAAAAGAACTGGCGGATCCGCTCCACATTCAAACAGACAACGACGCCCAGCACTACACCGGTTACAGTACCGACCAGACCGATAGCCGCCCCGGTCATGAAGAAAATCCGCATCACAGAGCCGGAGGAAGCCCCCATGGTGCGCAGGATGGCAATATCATGCCCCTTGTCTTTCACCAGCATGATCAGACCGGAAATAATGTTGAGCGCGGCAACAAGCACAATCAGCGTCAATATCATGAACATCACATTGCGCTCGACCTGCAATGCTGAAAAAAACGTTGCGTTGCGCTGGCGCCAGTCCGAAATATAAATTTGCCTTCCTGCCGCAGCTTCCACTTTTTCACGCATGGAATCAATCGCTTCCGGGTCATCGAGAAAAAGTTCTATCGACTGTACGATCCCTTCTGAATTGAAATACAGCTGGGCTTCTTCCAAAGGAAGATAGACGATCGAACTGTCATATTCCGACATGCCCACTTCAAAAATGGCCGAGACTTTATAGGATTTGACCCTGGGATTGACCCCCATCGGTGTCACATCCCCCTCAGGAGCAATCAGCGTCAGCTGGCCACCGACAGAAAGGCCCAGATTTTCCGCCATCCGCGACCCGATGGCCACTCCGTCGCCTGCCGCAAACCCGACAAGATCACCGGATTTGATATTCTCCGAAACGGTCTTGAGTTTGGCAATATCGTCAGCGCGGATGCCGCGCACCAGCGCCCCTGTCCCGGCACCGCCAGTTCCTGAAGCCAGAGTCTGCCCCTCAACCAGCGGAATAGCCATCTGAACTCCAGGTATGGCAGAGAATTTGCTTGCCAGATCGGCATAATTGTTCAGAGGACTGTCAATCGGCTGCACAATCATATGGCCGTTGATCCCAAGGATCCGGGAAATCAGCTCGGTGCGGAAACCATTCATCACCGCCATGACAATGATCAGGGTTGCAACACCCAGCGTGATACCAATAAACGAAAAGCCTGCGATAACAGAGATGAAGGTTTCCTTGCGGCGTGACCGCAGATAGCGCCAGGCAACCATGCGTTCAAAAGCAGAAAACGCCCGATTTTTTGGCTTCTCGGGCGAGAAAGCCGCTTGCCCCTGCTCCACAGCCATGCTCATCAATGCCTCATTGTTTCTGCGTCAAAACAGCATTCACTGCCGCCTCTATGGTCATCAGTTGCCGCTCGCCGGTTTTGCGGTCTTTTATTTCAACCTCGCCACTGGCAATGGAACGAGGCCCGACGATCACCTGTCGCGGTACACCGATCAGATCCGCAGTCGCAAACTTGGCACCGGAGCCCTTTTCTGTGTCATCCAGCAACACGTCCACACCTGCCTTCATCAACGTTGCATAGAGACTGTTGCAGGCTGCATCGCAGGCAGAATCCCCGGATTTCATGTTGACGATCACAACATCAAACGGCGAAACAGATTTTGGCCAGATGATTCCGCTTTCGTCATGAGAGGCTTCAACGATGGCAGGAACAAGGCGTGTCGGACCAATGCCATAAGACCCCATATGAACAAAATGCTCCTTGCCATCAGGGCCTTGTACTTTCGCACCCATGGGTTCGGAATATTTCGTGCCGAAATAGAAAATATGGCCCACTTCAATACCACGCGCCGACACCTGCTCTTGCGGAGCAATCACACCGAAAGCCTCCGCATCATGCATTTCAGAGGTCGCAGCATAAAGTGACGTCCATTTGTCAAAGATCGCCTTCAGGCCTGCAACATCATCAAAATCCGTATCGACGCCCGGAATCGGAAAATTCAGGAAGTCCCTGTGGCAGAACACTTCAGATTCGCCCGTATCCGCCAGAATGATGAATTCGTGACTGAGATCACCACCAATCGGGCCGGTATCCGCCTTCATAGGAATGGCATTCATGCCCATGCGTGAAAAGGTGCGCAGGTAGGCCGCAAACATCCTGTAATAGGCATGTTCCGCCCCCTCCCGGTCGATATCAAATGAATAGGCATCCTTCATCAAGAACTCACGCGACCGCATGGTGCCGAAACGGGGCCGGATCTCGTCACGGAACTTGTGCTGGATGTGGTAGAGGTTCAGCGGCAAATCCTTGTAGGATTTCACGTAGCTGCGAAAAATATCCGTAATCATTTCCTCGTTGGTTGGCCCATACAACATGGGACGATCCTGCCGGTCGACAATACGCAACATTTCCTTGCCATACGCATCATAGCGGCCGCTTTCCTTCCAGAGGTCGGCAGATTGCAGGGTCGGCATCAACACTTCAATCGCACCGGCGCGGTTCTGTTCCTCACGAATGATCTTGGTAACCTTGTCCAGCACACGCTTTCCCAGCGGCAACCAGGTGTAGATCCCCTGACTTTGCTGCCGTATCATTCCCGCACGCAGCATCAGACGGTGGGAAACAATTTCTGCCTCCTTCGGATTCTCTTTCAGGATTGGCATGAAGAAACGGGAGAGACGCATGGTACATTCCACAATTAGGTCTCCGGCACACAGGAATCGTGGCGAAGCATGGGTTGAACTGTCACAGCTACTTACCTGCTTCGCAGCGTGAAGGGAACCCGGCATCTCACAATGTTAACCGCAGTTTCAAGCTTGCGAAGATCCTGAAGGCCTGATGTACGTGCGTATTTTTACAACGTGGGGACACTTTAGAAAAGTGAGACCTGTCAAGACAATAAATAGTGAAAAACAGTCATAAAACTGAAAAAAAGAGGATGACAACGCATATTCTTTGGGCTAGCTTGCGATCAGAAAACAGGCAGGGAGATTAAATTTCTGTCGACTTCGCGGTCAAGTCTTGGGAGGATCAGGTCTTAGGCGCGGTCAAACGCAGCCTCCGGCAACGGAATATGGATCACGCGAAAATTAAAAAGCAAGGCTTCAAGCCTTGCTTTTTTTTGTTTATATGCCTGCACCTCCTGTAAGGATTGGGCGTCTATACAATTGAAAAATCAGGAGAACATCCAAATCATCCATGTCCTTGCGAAAGAGGGCCAAATGCTGCGATATTCAGGTGCCGTCAAACGTTGGATACAACCGCGGAAGGCTGTCAAACGTCAATCCAAAAACCACAGCCACCAGATAGAACGCCCCGAAGACCAACCCGGCAACAATTGTCGTCAGTCCAAACACCCGAACGGGACGAAATTTGGCAGGAGCGCTCTTTATTGTTCCAGGAACGACATCATTTTCATCGGCCTGACTGCGCATGCTGATCGGCAGAATTGTAAAAAGCGAAAGCCACCAAAAGATGAAGTAGAGCGCGAAGCCGGTAAATGTCTGCATCGGATGTCCTCTGATGATCGATACGCATGTGGAACCCATAAGGCTTTTATGCGGCGGTTTCAAACTCTGTTGCTGCGCCCAATTGTCATGGAAGCCATTCCAGGACCAGGTTCAGACCTGTTCCAGCTCAATCAATGTCCCGTAAAAATCCTTGGGGTGCAAAAACAGAACAGGTTTGCCATGCGCCCCGATTTTGACGGACCCGTCTCCCAGGATACGCGCACCCTGCGCCAGGAGATGATCCCTGGACGCATTGAGGTCTTCAACCTCATAACAAACATGGTGCATGCCGCCCCCCGGTGACCTGGCCAGAAAGGCTGCAATCGGTGACGTATCACCACCCATGGGTTCCAGCAGTTCGATTTTTGTGTTGGCAAGGGTGACAAAGGCCACCCTCACCCCGTGTTCGGGAAGGTCTTGCGGTTCAGACACCTCAGCCAGAAGTGTGTTCCTGTAATGCAGGATGGCCTGCTGCAAATCCGGCACGGCAAGCGCCACATGGTTCAAACGTCCAAGCATCTCTTTTCCCCCGGTTTAGCAACGGGTATAGCAACACTAGAGCATGATGTCTCTAACAGGCTTCGGAAATCAGACCTTGGTTACAAAAACGGTAACAGCCGGTTTCTTGCCCCACACGTCATTGGCCGTTGCCCGCACAGCCTTTCGCACAGATTCACGAACCACTTCCAGATCTTTGCGGCGTGCCCGCGGAATACTTTCCACAGCCCCCAGCACAGCATCATAGAGCGTATCTTCCATGCTCTCGCCCTCGTCGTCAAATTCGGGCAAGCCCATGCAGGAGACATCCGGATCGCACTGGAAGTCGAGGCGCGCATCCAGAACCACAGAAATGGCAACATGACCGGCAAAGGACAATTTGCGGCGTTCGCCTATGCCCATTTCTTCCAGATCACCGATCAGCTTGCCATCCTTGTAAACACGACCGTGAGGGGCTTCATCGATAACACCAACCGGACCCGGAGCCAGACGCACGATATCGCCATTGCGAACCCGTGGCACCGTCTTGATACCAGACTGGGTAGCAAGCTCGGCCTGGGCAACCAGATGTGCAGCTTCGCCGTGAACCGGCACCAGAATCTGCGGCTTGACCCAGTCATACATCTGTTTCAGCTCATTGCGACGCGGATGGCCTGACACATGCACAAGTGCCTCCGCATCCGTGACAATGATCAGCCCCTGTTCAATCAGGCCATTCTTGATGTCCTGAATGGCTTTTTCATTACCGGGAATGGTACGCGAGGAAAACACAACAGTATCACCTGCAGAAAATGCAATGTTGCGCATTTCATCGCGCGAAATTTTAGCCAGCGCTGCACGGTTTTCGCCCTGGCTCCCGGTCAGGATCACCACTACCTTGTCGCGCGGGATGAAACCAAACTCATCCTCGGCGATAAAGGGGCGGATGCCCTCCATTATGCCAATGTCATGGGCCACGTCGGTCACGCGCTTCATGGAGCTGCCCAGCAGCAATACTTCGCGCCCTGCCCGCTCGGCGGCCTGCGCGATGGAGCGGATACGGCCGACATTCGATGAAAACGTGGTAATGGCAACACGGCCCCTGGCATTTTCAATGATTCTGGTCAGACTGTCCGATACTTCGCGCTCGGAAGGCGATACGCCATCTCGCATCGCATTGGTACTGTCGCACATCATCGCCAGCACACCTTCCTCACCGATCTGGCGAAACCGCGCCTCATCGGTCAGCGGTCCTAGCGAGGGGTCGGCATCGATCTTCCAGTCGCCGGTATGAACCAGATTGCCCAGCGGTGTGCGGATCAGGAGAGACATGGGTTCGGGAATGGAATGGTTGACCCCGATGGCCTCAACACTGAAAGGGCCGATATTGACCACATCACCCTGTTTGAAAATAGTGACCGGGATTTCCGCACGGCTGCGCTCATAGCTGCGCTTGGCTTCCAGCATGCCTGCCGTAAAACCGGACGCATAGACCGGCACATTCAGCCCCGGCCAAAGGTCGGCAAGCGCTCCGTAGTGATCTTCATGGGCATGGGTGATGACAATGCCTTTCAGATTCTGTTTCTGTTCCTTGAGGAAGCGGATGTCCGGCAGAACCAGATCAATACCGGGCAGATCAAGACCGGCAAAAGTTACCCCGCAATCCACCATGATCCACTGCTTCCTGGCAGCCGTTCCATAGCCATAAAGAGCCAAATTCATGCCGATCTCGCCGACACCTCCCAGTGGCAAGAACACAAGTTCATTTTTTTCGGTCATATAAGGTCAGTTCCAATTCATCCAAAGAAAACATCGCCGGCAGCAATGGACATCGTGCCATTGGCTCCGGTTTCGAGCATCAACAATCCATGATCGTCTATTCCGGCAAAAATGCCGGAAATAGAGCGGTCCGTGAGATTCACGGTCACTTTTTCACCAATTCCAATCGCCACATGTCGCCAGCCATCCACAATGGCTTTGGCCCCGCGCCCCTGGTCCCACAGCGCCAGCACATCAGCCATCGCTATGAAAAGTCGCGAGAACAGCTCATCCGGAAAAACAGGGGCACCTTCCGCATTCAAACTCGTAGAAGGGTATAGCGGATTATCAGGCCTGTGGGCAATATTAATACCGCATCCGATAACCAGTGCATGACGGCCATCTTTGAGCATTTCAGCTTCGAGAAGGATACCGCTGGTCTTGCGACCGTCTATCAGCACATCATTGGGCCATTTCACCCTGGCTTTTTGTCCACCATCCGGCAGGACATCACAAATGGCGCGATGCACGGCCAAGGATACGGCCAGTGGCAAAGTGGCCATTTCCGCCAATGGTGCCGCATCAATCAACAGCAGCGATGCATAGAGATTGCCCGGTTCCGACACCCAGCTGCGGCCTCTTCGTGCCCGCCCGCCGGTCTGCCGGTCTGCAGTAATCCAGAGATGACCCGGATCTCCCTCCCGTGCCCGCTTCAGACATTCCGTATTGGTCGAAACCGTCTCTTCCAAGGCGATATGGCGACAATCCATCAAGACCGAACGCCGTATCCCGTCACCTGCCATCAGAAAAACGTATGCGCTGCTTGCGCGGCAGCAACACCGATAGCATTGCCGAACACAAGATAGAACACAACGAACAGGCCGGAAAGACCATAGACAAGCCTCAACTCACCCGCCGGACGCATGAACTCTCCCTTTGCGCTGTCAAACCACATAACCTTGACGACACGCAGGTAATAATAGGCCCCGACAACCGACGACAAAACACCGATAATGGCAAGCGCATAAAGCTTGGCATCAATGGCAGCCAGGAACACAAAATATTTCCCGAAGAACCCGGCGAGCGGCGGAATGCCGGCCAGCGAGAACATCAGCAAGGTCAGCATGGATGCCATGAAAGGATTGGTTGTCGAAAGGCCTGCAAGATCATCAATGTTTTCAACCGTCGTGCCGTCAGCACGGCGCATCGCCATGATACAGGCAAATGTTCCAAGCGCCATCGCCATATAGATCGTCATGTAGATCGCAATGCCCGTAATGCCGGATTCATTTCCTGCCGCCAACCCAACCAGCGTATAGCCCATATGGCCGATCGACGAATAGGCCATCAGGCGTTTCAAATTCTTCTGGCCAATCGCCGCAAATGCGCCCAGCAGCATGGAGGCAATCGATATAAACACAATGATCTGCTGCCAGTCGGCCATCACCGGCTCGAATGCGACGGTAACGATACGTACCAGAATAGCCATGGCAGCAACCTTGGGAGCTGCGGCAAAGAAGGCCGTTACCGGCGTTGGTGCACCTTCATAGACATCGGGAGCCCACATATGGAAAGGAACAGCCGAAATTTTGAAGGCCAGGCCGGCCAGAACAAACACCAGGCCAAAAACCAGGCCCATCGAGCGGGTTTCACTCGAAAGCGCCTTGGCAATATCTGCAAAATCCGTATGGCCGGTAAAACCATAGATCAGCGACATGCCGTAAAGCAGCATGCCGGACGACAGCGCACCCAGAACAAAATATTTCAGTCCGGCTTCCGTTGATTTCAGGTTGTCGCGATTGATGGCGGCAACAACATAAAGCGCCAGCGATTGCAGTTCCAGCGCCAGGTACAGTGAAATCAGGTTGTTGGCCGAAATCATCAGCAACATGCCCAGTGTCGCCAGAACCAGAAGCACCGGATATTCAAATGGCCCTGCCGGTTCATGCCGGGCATTGCCCATGGACATGACCATGGCCAGAACCGCACCCGTGATGGCAAGAACCTTCATGAATTTGGCAAAGGGATCAGCGATATAGGCACCGTCAAAGGCAGAACCTGTCCCTGACACCGCCACCAGCCACACACCTGCGCCGACCAGAAGCGCGATGGCCAGACCCATGACGGTCGTTGCCGACCTTTCACCGGCAAACACACCGATCATGAGGAGAACCAGCGCACCCACTGCGAGGATCAGTTCCGGAGTGGAAAGTTGCAAGCTTGCGAGGATTGTTTCCGCGGTCATAGCCAAAGGTCCTGTCGTCATTTCATGGAGAGCGCAACATCATGCGCCGCCTGCACTGCTGCAGAATAATTGTGGACTAGAAGGTCGACGGACGCCGCCGTCGCATCAAATACCGGAGCCGGATAGACGCCGAAAAAGATCGTCAGCACGACAAGCGGATAAAGGATGAGTTTTTCGCGTGCAGACAGATCCAGAAGAGCCTTGAGCTTTTCCTTTTCCAGTGCACCGAAAATGACGCGGCGATAGAGCCACAACGCATAGGCAGCCGATAGGATAACACCGAATGTTGCAAAGAAAGCAACCCAGGTATTGGCCTGAAACGCGCCCAGCAATGTCAGGAATTCCCCGACGAAACCCGAGGTTCCCGGAAGTCCGACATTGGCCATGGTGAACACCATGAACACCACCGCATATTTCGGCATATTGTTGGCAAGCCCGCCATAGGCCGAAATTTCGCGTGTATGCAGACGGTCATAAACAACACCCACACACAGGAACAGGGCACCGGATACGATACCATGCGACAGCATCTGGAACAGCGCACCCTGAACACCCTGAACATTGGCGGCAAAGATACCCATTGTCACATAGCCCATGTGGGCAACCGAGGAATAGGCAATCAGCTTCTTGATATCCTGCTGCATCATCGCCACCAGAGACGTGTAGATGATCGCCACCACCGAAAGGGTGAACACAAAGGGTGCGAAATACTCCGAAGCAACAGGGAACATGGCCAGGGAAAACCGGATGAACCCGTAACCGCCAAGCTTCAGGAGAATACCGGCCAGAATGACCGACCCTGCGGTTGGTGCCTGCACGTGCGCATCCGGCAACCATGTGTGAACAGGCCACATCGGCATTTTGACAGCGAAAGATGCAAAGAACGCCAGCCAAAGCCAGGTCTGCATCTGCGGCGGGAACGTATAGGCCAGAAGTGCTGGAATATCCGTTGTACCGGCCTGCCAGTACATGGCCATGATGGCCAGAAGCATCAGAACGGATCCAAGCAGCGTATAGAGGAAGAACTTGTAGCTGGCATAAACGCGATCCTTGCCGCCCCAGACCCCGATGATGATAAACATCGGAATAAGGCCAGCCTCGAAGAACACGTAGAACAATACGATATCCAGCGAAACGAAGACACCGATCATCAGCGTTTCAAGCACCAGAAACGCGATCATATATTCCTTGATACGGCTTTCGACGGACACCCAGCTCGCCAGAATACAAAAGGGCATCAGGAAAGTGGTCAGCACCACAAACAGCATCGAAATGCCGTCCACACCGACATGATAGGAAATGCCCGTGTTCAGCCAGTCCATTTTCTGGACCATCTGGAAACCGGGATTGGTATTGTCGAATCCGGCCCAGATCAACAGCGACAGAAGGAATGTCACCACTGTCACCAGAAGGGATATATAAAGGACATTGTTGCGACCGAACGAGCTGTCATCACGTGTCATCAACAAAAGGGCGGCACCTGCCAGCGGCAGAAATGTGACCAATGAGAGAATGGGCCAATCGGTCATCAGAACGCACTCCCGAGCATCATCCAGGTAACAAGCGCGGCAATACCGATGAGCATCGCAAACGCATAATGATAAAGATATCCGGACTGCAGGCGTACGACACGCCCGGTTACATCCAGGACGCGGTCGGCAACAGCATTGGGGCCGTACCCGTCAATCACCTTGCCGTCTCCCTGTTTCCACAGGAATGTTCCAAGCCACTTGGCAGAACGAACGAACAACAGGTCATAAAGCTCGTCGAAATACCACTTGTTGAGCAGGAAATTGTAAAGGCCGCGATGCTGCTGTGCCAGAAACCTTCGGAGTTTCCGGCGACCGGATATACATATACCAGGCCGTCACAAAACCGGTCACCATGGCAACAAACGGGCTCCACTTCACCCACAGCGGCACATGATGCACTTCTTCCACCAGCTTGTTTTCCGGCAATATGAACAGCGCACCCTTCCAGAAATGCTCATATTCCTCACCGAAGAAATAACCGTGGAACAGCAATCCTGCCAGAAGCGCACCGACCGCCAGAATATACAGCGGCACCAGCATCACCTGCGGTGATTCATGCACATGGTGCATGACATCATGCGATGCCCGCTCTTTTCCATGGAAGGTCATGAACACCAGACGCCAGGAATAGAAGCTGGTGAAAAGGGCGGCAATCACCAGCATTGTATAGGCAAAACCGGAGACAACGCTTTCCGAGGCATAGGCGGATTCGATGATCGCATCCTTGGAGAAGAACCCGGCTGTACCGATGATCGTCCCGGGTATGCCGACACCGGTGAGCGCTATGGTACCGACAAACATCATCCAGTAGGTCACCGGAATATATTTCTTAAGCCCGCCCATCAAGCGCATGTCCTGCTCGCCGGACACCGCGTGAATGACCGAACCGGCACCCAGGAACAACAAAGCCTTGAAGAAAGCATGCGTGAAAAGATGAAACACGGCGGCACCATAGGCACCGACGCCAAGAGCCACAAACATGTACCCAAGCTGTGAACAGGTTGAATAGGCGATCACGCGCTTGATGTCGTTCTGCACCAGACCGACCGTGGCGGCAAAGAAAGCTGTAACAGCACCGATTACGGTCACAACCATCAGGGCCGTATGCGACAGCTCGAAAATCGGAGACATGCGGGCCACCAGGAAAACACCGGCCGTCACCATGGTTGCGGCATGGATCAGCGCCGATACAGGTGTCGGGCCTTCCATGGCATCCGGCAACCATGTGTGCAGCAGGAACTGCGCCGACTTGCCCATGGCCCCCATGAACAGCAACAGACAGATCGCCGTCAGGGCATGGCCCTGATCCAGCATCATGCCAAACAGGTTGATAACGGCAGGACCGGCCTCTGCACCTTCCTTTGCAACAAAGCCGGGAGCCGCAGCAAAGATCGTATCCATGTTGATGGAGCCAAACAGCACGAACACACCGAAAATGCCGAGTGCAAAACCGAAGTCACCGACACGGTTGACAATGAAGGCCTTCATGGCGGCAGCACTTGCCGACGGTTTCTTGAACCAGAAACCGATGAGCAGGTAGGATGCCAGACCCACGCCTTCCCAGCCGAAGAACATCTGCAGCAGATTGTTGGAGGTGACAAGCATCAACATCGCGAAAGTAAACAGCGACAGATAGGCAAAGAAACGCGGACGATGCGGATCGTGATGCATATATCCGATGGAATAGACATGAACGAGCGTTGATACGGTATTGACCACCACAAGCATCACCGCCGTCAGCGTGTCAATACGCAAAGACCAGCTGACATCCATCGTGCCGGACTGGATCCAGCGCAGCACAACCACCCGGATCTGCTCTTCGTGAGCCCCCATGGCCACATCGAAAAACACCACCCATGACAGAACCGCCACCACGATCATCAGGCCGCTCGTCACATATTCCGATGCTTTCGATCCGATTGTGTTGCCACCAAGGCCGGCAATCAGGGCACCGATCAGCGGAAGGAAAACAATAGCTTTGTAAATCATGTCCATTGTTCGATCAGCCCTTCATGACATTGACGTCTTCAACCGCGATGGATCCGCGGTTACGATAGAAGACGACGAGGATTGCAAGACCGATAGCAGCTTCAGCAGCGGCAACCGTCAGGATAAACAGGGCAAACACCTGCCCCACCATATCGTTGAGGAAAGCGGAAAACGCCACCATATTCAGATTGACGGCCAATAGCATCAGTTCAACCGACATCAGGATAATGATCACGTTCTTGCGGTTGAGAAAAATACCGAACATACCAAGCGTAAACAGAATGGCGCTGACCGTGAGGTAATGGGAAATACCGATTTCCATGATTGTTTCCTTAAAGCCTTTTCTGCACTTAGATGCCCTGCCCCGGCTTGACCTTGACCACCTGAACGGCGGTTTCCGGTGTCCGGGCAACCTGTTGTGAAATATCCTGTCTCTTGACATTGGTCCGGTGACGCAATGTCAGCACGATGGCACCGATCATGGCAACCAGAAGCACAAGGCCCGCAATCTGGAAATAATAGATGTAGGTTGTGTAGAGAATGTCCCCGAGCGCCTGCGTATTGTTGCGGTCCGTCAGGGCCGGGATCGGCATGGTCACAGTTTTGGCGATTTCCGGTGACAATGTGGACCCGCCGATAACGATGATCAGTTCAGCCGCCAGAATAAGCCCGATCAACGCGCCCACCGGCGCATAATCCAGAGCCTTCGACCGCAGTTCTGCAAAATCAATATCCAGCATCATGACGACGAACAGGAACAGAACCGCAACCGCACCGACATAGACCACCAGCAGGATCATCGCCAGGAATTCTGCCCCGGTCAAAAGGAACAGCCCCGCCGCATTGAAAAATGTCAGGATGAGGAACAGCACCGAATGAACCGGATTGCGCGCCCAAATGACCATAAACGCCGACGCGACCGCGATAAAGGCGAAAATATAGAAAAATAGAGCCTGTAGACCCATGTCACTGCCTTTTTAAACTTCCTGCGGAACATCCCGGTATCGGGCAAGTCCGCCAGGGCTTGCGGGGATCCCCGCCATGCGCCCGAATACCAGTTAAACCGAGTCTGGCAAAATGACGACCAGACCTAACGATGTTGTGCACAGCCGATTAGCGGTAAGGCGAATCCAGTGCGATATTGCGTGCAATTTCCCGCTCCCAACGATCACCGTTTTCAAGCAGGCGTGCCTTGTCAAAATACAGTTCCTCGCGTGTTTCCGTCGCAAATTCAAAGTTTGGACCTTCGACAATGGCATCAACAGGACACGCTTCCTGACAGAAACCGCAATAAATGCATTTTACCATGTCAATGTCATAACGAACGGTACGCCGTGTGCCGTCATTGCGACGCGGACCGGCTTCAATGGTAATAGCCTGGGCAGGACAGATGGCCTCGCACAGTTTGCAGGCAATGCAGCGTTCCTCGCCATTGGGATAGCGCCGCAGCGCATGCTCACCCCGAAAACGCGGCGAAACCGGACCCTTTTCAAAAGGATAGTTCACGGTCGCCTTCTGACGGAAAAAATAGCGCATGGACATGAAGAATGCGCCGACGAATTCTTTCAGAAACAGCGAATTTACAGCTTGGGAAAGACCGGCCATCTTATTCTCCAACTTTACATGAAAATGTCGGGATGATCATGCTGCCCACCCTGTCAGTTTCAGCACGAATGCGACAATCACAACCATGGCCAGCGATATCGGCAGAAACACTTTCCAGCCCAGACGCATCAGCTGGTCATAACGATAGCGCGGAACAAAAGCCTTCACCATGGCGAACATGAAGAACACCAGACAGACTTTCAGAATGAACCACACGATCCCCGGAACCCAGTTCAGGAACCACACATCCAGCGGCGGCAACCAGCCGCCCAGGAACAGGATCGTCATCAGCGAGCACATCAGCACAATGGCAGCATATTCACCCAGCATGAACATCATGTAGGGCGTTGAGCCATATTCAACCATGAAACCGGCAACCAGTTCGGATTCTGCTTCCGGCAGATCGAAAGGCGGGCGGTTGGTTTCGGCAAGCGCTGAAATGAAGAAGATGATGAACATGGGAAACAGCGCCAGCCAATGCCAGTCAAGAAAGGAATTCGGCAGGCCAAGCCTCGTGCCAAGGCCATCAGCCTGTGACATGACAATATCGGACATGTTGAGCGACCCGACGCACAGAAGAACGGTCACGATCACAAAGCCGATCGAGACTTCGTAGGACACCATCTGCGCTGCCGAGCGCAACGCACCGAGGAACGGATATTTGGAATTGGAAGCCCAGCCGCCCATGATGATGGCATAGACTCCCAGCGAGGAAATCGCAAACACATAAAGAATGCCGACATTGATATTGGCAATCATCAGACCCGGGCCGACGGGTATCACCGCCCAGGCGGCAAGGGCAAGCGTCACGGCCACCAGCGGAGCGAGCAGGAACACAGCCTTGTTGGCACCGGCAGGGATCACCGGCTCCTTGAAAACAAACTTCAAAAGATCGGCAAAAGACTGGAAAAGACCCCACGGACCGACCACATTGGGCCCGCGGCGCAACTGCACGGCGGCCCATATCTTGCGGTCGGCCAGAAGGATATAGGCTACGAAAATCAGCAGGCCGACCAGCATCAGCAGGGATTGCCCCAGAATGATGATTGCAGGCCAGACATAGGTTGCAAAAAAAGTCTCGCTCATTGTCTCTCAGCCCTTACTCTGCCGCAGCCTTGAAATTGTTTCGGGCAAGTGCCGAACACTCGGCCATCACTGCCGAAGCACGTGCTATCGGGTTCGTCAAATAGAAGTCTTTTACGCAAGACGCAAACCCGGATTTGTCCATTTTCCCGGCTTTTTTCGCAAGAGCGAGAATATCGCCGGAATTGCCGCTGGCGACGCCGTCAATCTGTGCAAAATGCGGATGCGCCGCATAAAGCCTTGCACGCAGAGCCTTGAGCGAATCAAAGGGCAATTTATGCCCGAGGACATCCGAAAGCGCCCGCAATATGGCCCAGTCTTCACGCGCTTCGCCCGGAGCAAAACCTGCGCGGTTGCCCATCTGCACCCGGCCTTCGGTATTGACCCAGGTGCCGGATTTTTCGGTATAGGCAGCGCCCGGCAGAATCACATCCGCATGCTGCGCACCTTCGTCGCCATGCGAACCGATATATACGGTGAAATTGGCCCCCTTCCGGGTGAAATCCATCTCATCCACACCGAGCAGGAACAGCACATCCATCGTGCGCAACTGCGTCATGGCATCAACACCGCTCTCGCCGGGTACAAATCCCAGGTCAAGGGCGCCAACACGCCCGGCAGCCGTATGCAGCACGGCAAAACCGTTCCAGTCATCAGACACAGCGCCAACACTCTCCGCAAGCCTGGCAGCAGAGGCCAGAACCCCGGCCCCGTCTGCCCGTGCCAAAGCGCCCTGGCCGATGATGATCATGGGCTTCTTTGCAGCTTTCAGCTTGTCGGCAAAGCTGTTGGAACCATCGATCAGGGCCGATAATGTGTCTGGTCCGGCACCCAGATATTCCGCATCATAGCGCAGTTCGCCGGTTTCCCCGACAACGCCGACCGGGACATTGCCCTGCCGCCAGCGCTTGCGGATACGGGCATTGAGAATGGCCGCTTCAAAGCGCGGATTGGAACCGACCAGAAGGAAAGCATCCGCCTGTTCAATCCCTTCAATCCCGGGATTGAATATATAGCTTGCACGACCCAGGGCCGGGTTCAGCGCGGCACCGTCTGTCCGACAGTCCATATTCTGCGAGCCCAGGGAAGAGATCAGGGCCTGAAGGGCAAAAACCTCTTCAACAGAGGCAAGATCGCCAGCCAGTGCACCAATCTTTTCCCCCGTGGTCCCGGCAACAGCAACCTTGACAGCGGCAAAGGCTTCAGACCATGTCGCAGGCATCAGGCGGCCATTTGTGCGCACATAGGGACGATCCAGACGCTGGGTCTTCAAACCGTCAACCACGTGCCGGGTCTTGTCCGAAATCCACTCTTCATTCACCTGCTCATTGACCCGCGGCAGGAAGCGCATGACCTCCCTGCCGCGCGTATCAACGCGAATCGCAGAGCCAACCGCATCCATCACATCAATGGATTCGGTCTTGTTCAGCTCCCACGGACGGGCGGTGAAGGCGAAAGGCTTCGAGGTCAAGGCACCCACCGGGCAAAGATCAACCACGTTGCCCTGAAGCTCCGACGTCATGGCCTGTTCAAGATAGGTTGTGATTTCGGCATCTTCCCCACGGCCGATCAGCCCCAGTTCCGTAATACCGGCCACTTCGGTGGTAAAGCGAACACAACGTGTGCAGTGGATGCAGCGGTTCATCACCGTCTTGACCAGCGGCCCGATATATTTGTCTTCTACCGCACGCTTGTTTTCCGAGTAACGTGAACTGTCAATCCCGAAGGCCATGGCCTGGTCCTGGAGATCACATTCACCGCCCTGGTCGCAGATCGGGCAATCCAGAGGATGGTTGATGAGCAGAAACTCCATCACACCTTCGCGGGCCTTTTTGACCATGGGCGTGTTGGTGAAAATCTCCGGAAGCTCGCCGTTCGGACCACCGCGCACATCGCGCACACCCATGGCGCAGGAGGCCTGCGGCTTTGGCGGCCCGCCCTTGACCTCGATCAGGCACATGCGGCAATTGCCGGCGACCGACAAGCGTTCATGAAAACAAAAGCGCGGCACTTCAGCACCGGCTTCGCCACAGGCCTGCAACAGCGTGTAGTGATCCGGAACGTCTATCTCTTGACCGTCAACCTTGAGCTTTGCCATTTCTGCCTTCCTGCCTCACGCACGCAGCCCCTGCTGCCAGGGTTCCCCCTGAAAACGCCCCGGATCGTAAAATCTGGCGTCCGCTCCGTGCTTGTTCAAATCATCGCGACTTAATGCTTACATACTGGATACTTCACGAAGCACCCCGCAATTTCCGTTTGGGGGACTGAAGGGCTTTCGCCGCTCCAATCCAGCCGTCTTTCAAAATTCGTCCACCCAGCCCCAGTTCCGCATCCAGTTTCCTTGCATCGTCTTCCGTTAAGGAAGCTATATCAGAAAACCTGTACAGACCCTTGTCGTGCAACATTATTTCCAGTTTGGGGCCAATGCCCGAAATCTGCTTGAAATCATCCTTTACACCCATCTTGCCAGCCTTTGAGGCCGGTTTGACTTTAGCCCCGGAGCCAGTCGTTTTTGCCTTCCCGGGCCTTGCAACCGCCGGTCCCTTCACCGGGACCGTAGCGGGCTCGACCTTGAATCGCACAACCTTAACGGGCGGTGGTTCTGCCGGCTTCGGTTTCGGCAGCGCCTCGATATCGGCCTTGATACGTTCGCGAAGCCTTCCCTCAAGGGCGGCATTGTAACCCTGCGCCACGTGAAGGAAGTTTTGCAACATTCCCATCATCAGGCCCGTATATTGACTTGCCAATCCCAGTGTCAGCGCAGACGCCGGACCAATTAAACCGGACGGATCCACGAAAAGCGGATCGACCTGCCCTGCCGGACCTTTGTCTGCCTCCCCTGACTCAGGGACATCCTTCCCGGCCGGTTCACCAGGAGAGGCAGTGCCGTTGTCTGGAGAGCCGGAAGACGCCATCTATTCGGCAGCCTCCATCACCACGCCATGTGCCAGTGCATTGCGGCTGAACTCATCAATCCGCGCCTCGATAACGGGGCGGAAATGCTTGATCAACCCCTGGATCGGCCAGGCTGCTGCGTCCCCCAGAGCACAGATCGTGTGCCCTTCGACCTGCTTTGTCACCTGCAGAAGCATGTCGATTTCGCGCTTTTGCGCATTGCCGGTCACCATGCGCTCCATCACGCGCCACATCCAGCCGGTGCCTTCACGACACGGCGTGCACTGGCCGCAGCTTTCATGCTTGTAGAAATAGGAAAGACGCGCAATCGCCTTGATGATGTCGGTTGACTTGTCCATGACAATGACCGCAGCCGTTCCAAGACCCGAACCTAGAGCCCGCAGCCCATCATAATCCATAATGGCCTCTTTCATCTGGTCACCCGGCACACAGGGAACAGACGAACCTCCCGGAATAACCGCCAGAAGATTGTCCCAGCCGCCGCGAATGCCCCCGCAATGCTTCTCGATCAGTTCTTCAAACGTGATCGACATGGCTTCTTCAACCGTGCAGGGCCTGTTGACATGGCCGGAAATGGAAAACAGCTTGGTTCCGGAATTGTTCGGGCGGCCGAAGCTGGCATACCAGGCAGCACCACGACGCAGGATGGTCGGGGCAACCGCAATGGATTCCACATTGTTCACGGTCGTCGGGCAACCGTACAGACCCATATTGGCCGGAAACGGCGGTTTCAGCCGCGGCTGGCCCTTCTTGCCTTCAAGGCTTTCCAGAAGCGCAGTTTCCTCACCGCAAATATAGGCCCCGGCCCCGTGGTGAACGAAAACATCAATATCCCAGCCGCATTTGTTGTTCTTGCCCAGAAGACCGGCATCATAACATTCGTCAATGGCGCGCTGCAATGCCTCACGCTCGCGGATAAATTCACCGCGCACATAGATATAGGCAGTATGCGCATTCATGGCAAAAGACGCAAGAACACAGCCCTCGATCAAAGTATGGGGATCGTGACGCATGATGTCACGGTCCTTGCAGGTGCCGGGTTCGGATTCATCGGCATTCACCACGAGATAATGCGGACGACCGTCACTTTCCTTGGGCATGAAAGACCATTTCAGGCCGGTCGGAAAGCCTGCACCGCCACGCCCGCGAAGGCCGGAGGCTTTCATCTCGTTCACAATCCAGTCCCGTCCCTTGTCAACAAGGGCCTTGGTTCCATCCCAGTGGCCGCGCGACATGGCACCCTTCAGAGACTTGTCCTTGAGGCCGTAAATATTGGAAAAAACGCGATCTTGATCGTTCAGCATGGTCACCCTCTATCGCGGATCTTTACCGAAAATTTTGACATATTCCTCAACACCGCCGCGCGCCAGGGCATCGGCCTGCTTGAGCCATTCATCCCGCTCAATACGGCCGCGGAATTTCAGATAAGCGTCAACCCAGGCGATCTCTGGCGCTTTCCACGCAGCAATCTGGGCAAATGTATAGATACCCAGTTCCTGCAGCTTCTTCTCTATCACAGGTCCAACACCGGAAATCAGCTTCAAATCATCAGGCTTTGCAGGTTTTTCAACAGCGGCCGGACGATCAGGATCCTCAAGCGACGGCTGTGGTACATCTGCCTGTGCCTTTACCTCGGGTTTTGCCGTATCAGCAACCTTGACGGGGGCCGCAGCCACGACGGCAGGAGCTGCAACAGAAGATACCGCATGAGGATCATATTTCGGTGGAACAAAATCCCCGGTCAGCGTCGTCTGCCCGCCAAACGGAGCCGAGAAAACCCGGTCGATCTGTGGTCCAACGCGCACATCTTCCGGGCGACCGGCTTCAAATCGCTCGATAATATATTCCAGTTGCAGCGGTGTCAGATCCTCGTACGTATCCTTGAAAACCAGAACCATCGGTGCATTCACGCAAGCCCCGAGACATTCAACCTCTTCCCACGACAGCGTTCCGCTCTCATTGGTGGTCAAAGGCTCGGGATGGATCTTCTTCTTGCAGACCTTGATCAGGTCTTCGGCACCGCGCAGCATGCACGGCGTTGTTCCGCACACCTGCACATGGGCGCGCGTGCCCACCGGCTTCAGCATGAACTGGGTGTAGAATGTCGCCACTTCCAGCACCCGGATATAGGCCATGCCAAGCATGTCGGCTATGGATTCAATCGCGGCTTTCGTAACCCACCCGTCCTGATCCTGCGCCCGCATCAGCAGCGGAATGACCGCAGACTGCTCGCGGCCCTTTGGATATTTCCGGATGGTAGCCTCCGCCCAGACAGCATTTTCCTTGCTGAAAGCAAAGCTTGCCGGTTGAACCTTATCTTCTGCTAATCGACGAACGGACATTCTTCCTCACGCCTTGTCATTTAAGGACGCCGCATTGCGATTTTGCCAGTGTGGCGAATTCGCATACGACGGCCGACTTGTCTTTTTGCAAAAAAACCAAGAATTTCGTTCCGTTCGGAACGGCAGCCTTGATCTCATACCCTTCCGCCAACACACTTGTCATCGTCTGGTCCGTCGTACTGCTGCTCGCAACACCGGCATCCGTTTCCTGTGCGGAAGCGGAAACGGCAAGCGCCAGCCATAGACAGACTGTGGCAAGTCTCATCAGCGGTCAACCTCACCAAACACGATATCCAGCGAGCCAAGGATCGCCGAGACATCAGCCAGCTGATGACCGCGACAGATGAAATCCATGGCCTGGAGATGCGCATAGCCCGGCGCCCTGATCTTGCAGCGATACGGTTTGTTTGAACCGTCCGAGACCAGATAGACACCGAATTCACCCTTGGGCGCTTCCACTGCGGCATAGGCTTCACCCGCCGGCACATGGAAACCTTCGGTATAAAGCTTGAAATGATGGATCAGCGCTTCCATTGACCGCTTCATCTCACCGCGCTTTGGCGGCACAATCTTGCCATCCATCGAAGAAACCGGGCCTGTCTTGGCGGAGCCTAGCAAACGCTCAACACATTGCTTCATGATCCTCACGGATTCCCGCATTTCAATCATGCGGATCAGGTAGCGGTCATAGCAATCGCCGTTCTTGCCGACCGGAATATCAAATTCAAGGTCGGAATAACATTCATAGGGCTGCGACCGCCGCAAATCCCAGGCGGCTCCCGAACCACGCACCATAACACCCGAAAAGCCCCAGGCCCATGCGTCTTCCAGCTTCACAACCCCGATATCAACATTGCGCTGCTTGAAAATGCGGTTGCCGGTCAGAAGACCTTCAATGTCATCGCAGGTCTTCAGGAACGGATCGCACCACTTGCCGATATCTTCCACCAGCTCGTGCGGCAGATCCTGATGAACACCGCCCGGACGGAAATAGGCCGAATGCATCCGCGCACCACAGGCCCGTTCATAAAACACCATCAGCTTTTCACGCTCTTCAAAGCCCCAGAGCGGCGGCGTCAGTGCACCGACGTCCAGTGCCTGCGTCGTCACGTTCAGAAGATGCGACAGGATACGTCCGATTTCGGAATACAGGACACGTATCAGCTGGCCACGGATCGGCACCTCGGTACCGGTCATCTTTTCAATGGCAAGAGCAAAGGCATGCTCCTGGTTCATCGGCGCCACATAGTCCAGGCGATCAAAATAGGGGATCGCCTGCATATAGGTCTTTGTTTCGATCAGCTTTTCGGTGCCACGGTGCAGCAGGCCGATATGCGGATCAACGCGCTCGACAATTTCACCATCCAGTTCCAGAACCAGACGCAGCACACCATGCGCGGCCGGGTGCTGCGGTCCGAAATTGATATTGAAATTGCGAACATTATGTTCATTCATAATTGCGAGCTCCAGGCTTGCTGGTTGCACCTTGCCGGCACAACAACGTCATTCAAACACAAACAATCAGGCTTTGGCTTTTTCGTCGCCGGGCAGAACATAATCTGTTCCCTCCCAGGGCGACAGGAAGTCAAAATTCCGGAATTCCTGGCGAAGTTCCACAGGCTCATAAATAACCCGCTTGGCCTCGTCATCATAACGCACTTCCACAAATCCTGTCGTCGGAAAATCCTTGCGCAGCGGATGCCCCTCAAAGCCGTAATCCGTCAAAATCCGGCGCAGGTCAGGGTGACCCGCAAACAGGATTCCATACATGTCATAGGCCTCGCGCTCAAACCAGTCCGCGCCCGGAAATACCGAAGTTGCAGAAGGAATGGTATCCTCCTCGCCCACAGCGACCTTCACGCGGATACGATGATTCTTCTTTGGTGACAGCAGATGATAGACAACATCAAAGCGCTCTTCGCGCTGGGGATAATCCACACCGCATATATCGGTCAAATTGACAAAGCCGCATTCCGCATCATCCCGCAAGAATGCCAGCAAACCGATAATCCTGTCGGCACGTGTGGTCACCGTCAGCTCGCCGAAAGCCACGGTTGAAGACAAGATCTGATCACCGCGGGCATCCGCAATATAGGCTGCCAATGTGTCGAGGGCCTCTGTCATATGCATCCCCTGCCCTTAACGCTCGATTGTACCTGTGCGGCGAATCTTTTTCTGCAGAAGCAGAACGCCGTACAGCAAGGCTTCGGCTGTCGGAGGACAGCCCGGCACATAGATATCCACCGGAACAATCCGGTCGCATCCGCGCACCACAGAATAGGAAAAGTGGTAGTATCCGCCGCCATTGGCGCATGAGCCCATGGAAATAACATAACGCGGCTCGGGCATCTGGTCATAGACCTTGCGCAGCGCCGGAGCCATTTTATTGGTCAGCGTGCCGGCCACAATCATCACATCCGACTGGCGCGGCGAGGCCCGCGGCGCAAAGCCGAAACGCTCTGCATCATAGCGCGGCATCGACATCTGCATCATTTCAACCGCACAGCATGCAAGGCCAAAGGTCATCCACATCAGGGATCCCGTACGCGCCCAGTTGATCAACTCGTCCGTTGATGTCACCAGAAAGCCCTTGTCTGCCAGCTCATTGTTGATTTCGCCAAAGAACGCATCATTGCTGCCGACAGGCTTGCCTGTCGAAGGATCAATAATACCCTTTGGCGCTTGCGAAACCAAAGTGGTGTTGCCGGAGGTCATTCCCATTCCAGCGCTCCTTTTTTCCACTCATAGATAAAGCCGATTGTCAGCACGCCCAGAAATACCATCATCGACCAGAACCCGAACCAGCCGATCTCCCCGAAGGACACTGCCCAGGGGAACAGGAAAGCGACTTCCAGGTCGAAAATGATGAACAGGATGGAGACGAGATAGAACCGGATGTCGAATTTCATGCGCGCATCATCAAATGCATTGAAACCGCACTCATAGGCAGACAGCTTTTCAGAATCCGGCGCCTTGTAGGCAACGGCAAAGGGCGCAATCAGAAGCGCCAGCCCTATCACCAATGCCAGCCCGATGAAAATCGCAATCGGAATATAGGCGCTCAAGACTTCTGTCATTCTGTCCGTCCCCGTTCGCAAAAACCGCACGACCCGCAAAAACGGGAATCGGGCTTGCGCAAACCGAAAATTGTTGCATCGCGATCGTGGTTACCGCAGCCAGCGCCTCTCTGCAAGACACTGATTGCCTTTTCAACGCGTTCTTGGCCGAGTTTATCAGTCCCGCCAAAACATACCAGACCATCTAGCGCCCGAATGCCAAAAAACAACGAACAAATCAAAGGAATAATACAGACAGGCCCCGGAAAGATCCGGTCGTTCAATTCATGTCAAATTTCGGAATTGTCTGTGCCATCATGATGGCATCTGGAACATTCAACACCAGTATCAAAGTGTTAAATGGCGCGAGTGACGGGGCTCGAACCCGCGACCTCCGGCGTGACAGGCCGGCACTCTAACCAACTGAGCTACACCCGCGCATTGCGAAGCGGCTCACGCTGTGCGCCGTTCGTGAGGGGCTAACTAAGGGGTTCGATCCGAGGTGTCAAGCAAGTTTCAAGACAAAATGATGCCTTTTGCATTTTTTTGTCGCCCTGTTGAAAAGCGCAAAAAAGCAGGCAGCGGGAATCCCGCAATAGCGGGCTTTTGAAACAGTCCTGTGAAAAAAATGAAAAAAATGAATTTTTGCTCTTGCGATTTGTGGCGGATCATCATAGTTCAACCTCACCAGCGCGGGGGGCGATTAGCTCAGTTGGTAGAGCGCTTCGTTTACACCGAAGATGTCGGGAGTTCGAGTCTCTCATCGCCCACCATTATTTCTTCAAAATCAACGTGTTGATGCAAACGGCCTTAGGGCCGGTTCTTGTTTTTGGCCCATGCTTTCATGCGCCTTTTTTTGGCCCATGCTTTCATGCGCCTTCGTCAATTCCCAGATATGTGAACATCAAGCTGACAAGCTCATCCCGCAAGGCCTGCGAGGCCAAAATGCCCCGCCTTGCACCATTGTGGATAACACCTTCGACGGCAGACGACAGAACCTGGGCACCAAGGGCAAGCGCGCTCTGGCTCCTGTGCCCCTGTGCCAGGGCAAGAATTGCCGCATAGGCCGCCAGATAGTCCGCCTCGAACCGATTCTGCATCGCCAGCGCATTGCCATGCACCGGAGCAAGCTCAAGAAGGACAGGATGCACGCCCTGTTCTTCGCTGTGAATCGCAATCAATCCATCGACAAGAGCAACAATGCGCTGCCGCAGGGGCCTTTCGCCCTGCATAACCTCCAGCAAGACCAAAAGGACGGCTTCGAGATGGCGAGCAAGAATGGAATCGATCAACACGATTCGATCCGGAAAATATTGATACAGCGATCCAATGCTGACCCCGGCAACCTCCGCAACCTCATTTGTGGTAAATCCGTCCAATCCTCTGCGCCCCAAAACGCGAGCCCCGGCCCGCAAAATGACCTCGACTGTGGCGCGTGAACGGGCCTGAACAGGGCGCTTGCGCATGGAACCTGCCCGATTCTGCCCCCTTGGGCGGTCGAATGGAATGCGAGTAGACACAGAGACCTCATTTGCCTGAAAATCTGATCATATGATCCGCATTTTTATTCGCAAGAAGGACAGCCAATATGGATTCGCGCACTTTAATCCGCATCCTTTTCACATATCAGGCTTGGGCCAATGATGAACTGATGCAGAAAATTGCAACGCTCGACCCTCAGCAACATGCGCAGGAGCGGCACCTCGCAATCCGTCTGATGAACCACATTTGCGTTGTCGGACAGATCTTTGCAGCCCATATTCAAGGCAGGGATCACGGTTTTTCAAGCGACAACACGCAAGCAACGCCCGATGCCGCAGAGCTTCGCACGGCTCTGGTACAAATCGACCAATGGTACCTTTCCTATATAGAGACTGCCAAGACAGACGGCCTGCCGGAACGCAAGTCCTTTATCTTCACCGATGGCGACCGGGGAGCCATGTCACACATGGAGATGTTGGCCCATGTCGTCACCCACGCGACCTATCACCGTGGAGAAGTCGGCAGAATATTGGCCCTCGCCTCCATCTCATCTCCATGGGATACATTTGCCGTGTTCCTGCACCAGACCCAGCCGGAGCGCCGCAACATATTTTAGCGGCCCACCCCTGCCCTGTGATATTTATCCGTCGCAAAGCGTGCCTGTGCGTGATAAAACCACTCTGTTCCGGCCGGAAGTAACAAGCCGGATCTTTTGAGGGGGAATGACAATGAAATGGTCAGTTTTTGCATGCGCTTGCGCATGTCTGTGCCTGTCTGCTTTGCCGCATGCGGCGCGTGCAGATGATTTGCTGGAATCCTACAATGCCTATATCGGTGAGGATGACCTTTATAATTCCAATGGCGAACGCCTCACCGCCCCCTGGCAGGTGATCCGGCAGGACAGGGCCAATTTTCACAAATTCGGAATCAGTCAGCGCGGTGACGAAAGTGATTCTTTCTTTGCCTCGAAACGCAATCGCGACATTGCCGAGCGCCTGATCCGGGATGGCAGCATCAACCGCCAGTCTGCCCGCCTGCTGATGGGAGGAGATGTGATGATCCGGGTTGATATCTATGGTCAGGGCGATGTCGGCGACTATATCGAAGTCACGGTGAACTGACATCACGAATCGTTGACCAGGAAACGCTACAGCGCCTTTGCCGCATCCATGATCCGCATCTGGATGCGGCGTGTACCCTGCCAGTGGTCGGCACCCAGCGTGCCGGCCACATGCACCTGCTGGCCCCTGTTTTGCAGAAGCAGGTCACCCAGCGGCGTTTCCAGCGCCCGGAAGGCGATCGCTTCCAGCCTCTTGCCATCCATGCTCTCCAGCGTCACCTTCACGTGATTGGTACCGATCTGGCGCGAATCGCGAATACGGTGCGAAGGCACGGCAAAAATCGGCTGTGGATGGCCTGTTCCATAGGGGCCTGCGGATTCCAGCTGGTCAATCAGATCCAGCGTGACGCCCGGGGCAGAAACCGCGCCATCAATTTTCAAAACCTCGCCGGACACAAGGTCCGGGACTGTCTTTCCGGCCTGCTCCTCGAAAAAGCTGCGCAGCCTGCCAAGATTGGCGCGCTCCACGGTCAGGCCCGCCGCCATGGCATGGCCGCCGCCTTTGACCAGAATGCCGGCATCAACGGCAGCCCGCACCATTTTTCCCAGATCAAACCCTGCAATCGACCGGCCGGAGCCGGAGCCCTTGCCATTTCCGTCAAAGGCAATCGCAAAGGCTGGCCTGCGAAACCTGTCTTTCAGCCGGGAAGCCAGCAGGCCGACAATACCGGGATGCCATTGCTCTTTCGCCGTCAGAATCACCGACACGCCCTGCCCGTCCCCGAATTCGGCAAGCGCTTCGGCCTCGGCCTCCGCCAGCATGGCCATCTCTATGGCCTGGCGCGCCTTGTTCAGATCATCCAGTTCACCGGCAATCCGGTCAGCTTGCGCACCATCCTCCAGCGTCAGCAGCCTGGCACCCAGCGCCGCATCGCCGATGCGCCCTCCGGCATTGATTCGCGGGCCGATCAGAAATCCGAAATGATAGGGGCTGACCGGCCCGGACAATCCGGCCTTGCGAAACAGCGCCGCAAGGCCAACATTGCCCATGTGCCGGGCCGCAATCAGCCCTTTGACCACATAGGCGCGGTTCAGACCCTTGAGCGGCACGACATCGCAAACCGTTGCCAGCGCCACCAGATCGAGCAGGCTCAGCAAATCCAGACTGGCGACCCGCGCATCGCCGTCAGCGCGCAGCAACCGGAGAATGCCGACCAGAACCAGATAGACAACACCGGCAGCACACAGATGCCCCTGACCCGACAGGTCATCCTCGCGATTGGGATTGATCAGGGCATAACAGACCGGCAAATCAGAATTGACCTGATGATGATCAATCACCACGACATCGATATTGCGTGCCCTGGCCACATCCAGCGACTCATGGCTCGTGGAACCGCAATCAACGGTGACAATCAATTGCGCACCATTGGTGATCAGCTGGTCGATCGCCGCCGGATTGGGCCCATAGCCCTCAAAGATACGGTCCGGAATATAGATGACCGGATCAAGGCCGAAATGCCGCAAAAACCGCACCATAAGGGCGCAGGATGCCGCACCGTCAACATCATAATCGCCAAAAATGGCAATACGCTCACGCCCCCGGATCGCCCGCGCAAGGCGTTCCGCCCCTTTTTCAAGGCCGGTGAGTGTAAACGGGTCCGGCATAAGATGACGGATACTCGGCTCGAGAAATTCCGGTGCAGCATCGACACCCACGCCACGCCCCGCCAGAACCCGGCAAATCAGATCCGGAAGCCCATGCATCTGCGACATGGCCAATGCCCTGTTCTGCCCTGCCTGATCCAGCCCGGAAACCCATTTTTGCCCGAGAACGGAGCAATCCACGCCCAAAAAAGATCGCTGCACGGGATCAATCTGTTCCTGCACCTGGCAGCTCCTTCAATTCACTGTCAGCACCCAAGCATGTTGCGATGATTCAGAGTCCCCTGTCACGCTTTATCTGTTCATGTTGATGCCTGCAGCTCAGCGGAAACCGCTTCACACTTTTGCGCGACATGCATTAATGCGCGTCGCAACTTTTCATATTCGCTGGCCACATTTTTTACGCATGTCGTTATCGCAAAACCGCTGCACACTTTTGCGTGACATGCATTAGCGTGATCAAAAATTCAAAACTACAAACAGAAAAGACCCGATCACATTTGCAACCGGGTCTGTATCACACAAGCGAGAAATGTCTTCCGCAAAATCTGTTATATATTGATGATCATCAACAAAACGAACAATGCCAGCACAGAAAACGCAACAATGGCATAAACAAATGCCGCGTTTGTATCCCCCTCGTAACAATCATCCGTAAAACGAATAACATCACGGGCATTAACGCCCCTCGATATCAAACGGTCCGAATTGATTACACGTCCCCTAAATACAGAATGTCCTGCTCCCATCGCAAATCCCTCCCCATGAACTGCAAGATGTGATCAACTTTACAACCCTGACACAGGATATGCAAGTAACATTCATAAAATTTACACAAATTTAACATAAACTTTAATAATAGTTCATTTTTTAAATCATTGAATTTCTTTATAAAAATGCATTGACTCTTCTTTTTTTTGCAGCGCAGCAATCAAATTATCTTTTTTTTGCACCGCAACTGCAGGATATTTATCCTGCATTCGGGCGCTCGATACGGATCACCTGTGGTTCGCTGAAAAGGTAACCCTCGTTGCGAATGGAATAGACCGCCTTGCGAACGGCGTCCTCCTGGGTAGCATGGGTCACCAGGATAATGGTCTGTGGCGCATCGGCCTGCAAACTCCTGTTGGCCCTTTGTACAATCGATTCCAGCGAGATCCGGTTTTCCGCCATACGTGTTGCAATACTGGCAAAAACCCCTGCCCTGTCCACAACGCTGAGACGAATGAAATAACCGCCTTCATGACTCTGGATTTGGGCGCGCCTGTAGGGATCGAGCGCCTTGACCGGACGCCCCAGAGCCGGTGCAGTTTGCGCACCCGGCTTGCTCTTGGCAATATCGGCAATATCCCCCATGACGGCCGAAGCCGTGGCATTGCCGCCGGCTCCTGGACCAACCATCAACAGCTCACCCAGCACATCGGATTCAATCGCCACGGCATTGGTCACGCCATCCACCTGGGCGATCACAGATTCCAGCGGAACCATGGTCGGGTGCACGCGCTGCTCGATGCCGGTCTCGGTTCTCTGGGCAACACCCAGAAGCTTGATCCGGTACCCCAGATCATTGGCCGCCCTGATATCCTCAATCGAAATATTGGAAATACCCTCCAGATAGATCTCGTCCGCTGCAATTTCGCAGCCAAAGGCCAGACTGGTGAGGATCGACAGCTTGTGGGCCGTATCATTGCCCTCAATGTCAAAGGCAGGATCAGCCTCCGCATAGCCAAGACGCTGTGCCTCTTTCAGGCAATCGGCAAAGCCCAGGCCTTCCCGCTCCATCTTCGTCAGGATATAATTGCAGGTACCGTTCATGATCCCGTAAATCCGGCTGACGGTGTTCCCGGTGAGCGATTCCCGCAATGCCTTGATAATCGGAATGCCACCGGCAACGGCTGCCTCGAAATTCAGGATTGCGCCCTTGTCCTCCGCAAGGCCCGCCAGTTCCAGACCATGCTTTGCCAGCAGGGCCTTGTTGGCTGTCACCACATGGAGACCACGGCCGAGCGCCGCCTTGACCGCCGCATAGGCCGGATCCCCGGCTCCGCCCATCAGCTCGACAAACACGTCAATATCAGCATGCCTTGCCATTTCCGTTGCGTCGTCAAACCAGGCATAATGGCCAAGGGCAACACCCCGGTCCCTTGTCCTGTCGCGGGCAGAAACCGCAACAATCTTCAAAGGACGACCGCAGGACACGGCAAGCATGTTCTGGCGCGCTTCAAGAATTTTCACCAGCGAGGCACCCACTGTCCCCAAGCCTGCAATGCCAATTTTCAGGGCATCAGCCATATGCATATCCTAACTCTCCAAAGCATGTCGCGCAAAAATGTGCAGCGGTTTTGCGATAACGACATGCGTAAAAACAAAAACCTAAAGCCCGGCAAGCGAATCTGGAAGATCGCGACGCGCTTTAGCTATCAACGATGGGCATTCAGCGAAACGACATTGTGCAATGTGGAATCTGCGCCCGACAGGAATTTCTTGATATTGCGGGCAGCCTGGCGGATGCGATGTTCATTTTCCACCAGCGCAATACGCACATAATCATCGCCCAGTTCCCCAAACCCGATGCCCGGCGCAACGGCGACATCGGCCTTTTCCACCAGCAGCTTGGAAAATTCCAGCGATCCCAGATGCCTGAATTTTTCCGGTATCGGTGCCCAGGCAAACATCGAGGCAGCCGGTGGCGGCACCTCGAACCCGGCCTTGCCAAAGGCATCAACCATAACATCGCGGCGACGCTTGTAGATGGCGCGTGTTTCGGCAATGTCGGAACCATCGCCATTCAGCGCGTGGGTTGCCGCCACCTGAATGGGTGTAAACGCGCCATAATCCAGATAGGATTTCACCCGGGTCAGGGCCGCAATCAGCCGTTCATTGCCCACAGCAAAACCCATGCGCCAGCCGGGCATGGAGAATGTCTTGGACATGGATGTGAATTCAACCGTATTTTCCATCGCACCCGGCACCTGAAGAACAGAGGGCGGCGGATTGGCCTCGTCAAAATAGATTTCCGAATAGGCCAGATCCGAAAGGATCATGATGTCGTGCTTGCGCGCAAAGGCCACAACATCCCTGTAAAAATCAAGGCTGGCAACATGGGCCGTCGGATTGGACGGGTAATTGATGATCAGCGCAATGGGCTTGGGTATGGAATAGCGTACAGCCCGCTCCAGCGGCGCGAAAAACGATTCGTCCGGCTCCACAGCCATCGAGCGGATAACGCCACCTGCCATCAAAAACCCGAAAGCATGAATTGGATAGGTCGGGTTCGGACACAGGATCACATCGCCGGGCGCGGTAATGGCCTGCGCCATATTGGCAAAACCCTCTTTGGACCCGAGAGTTGCGACAATCTGCGTATCCGGATTGAGCTTCACGCCAAAACGGCGGGCATAATAGGCAGCCTGTGCGCGCCGCAAGCCCGGTATGCCCCTGGAGGTAGAATACCGGTGGGTGCGGGGATCCTGAACAGCCTCGCACAGCTTGTCAACAATGGCCTGCGGTGTCGGCAGATCCGGATTGCCCATACCCAGATCAATAATATCGGCTCCACCGGCTCGTGCGCTGGCCTTCAAACGGTTGACCTGTTCGAAAACGTAAGGCGGCAGACGCCGCACCTTGTGAAACTCTTCCATTTTTTGACCCCGACTGGAACCGATGATGTTAAAAACTGCAAGCCTGGTTCGTGATTTTCACCGCATCTCTCATACCCGGCTATGGCACCATGACGCTGGCCGTCCCCAAAAAGCGACACATCCTGCCCTTGGCGTGCGGTTACGCTTTGCTTGCAAAACACGTGAAACGCAAGCGCTATTTCTCAATTTCCTTCACAGTGTCACTGCCGTGATTGCGTGCAAGCGCCTGCAATTCGGCCATACGCCTTGTATAGTCTGCCTCCCTGACACTGCCTGCCCGTTTGCGCGCGGCCAGGGCCGCCATCTGCCGCGCAATTCCCAGGGCTTCCTCATCACTCATTTGTGGACCCGCTGCCTTGAGCGGTCCTGAAAAGTCGGGGTAGCGCCCGCTCACGCTTGCACCGGCACCCGGAACAGGCGCTTGCGGAACGGTCGTATCCGTATCAATCACAGCCACCGGCGCGACCGTTGCAAGCGTGGTCGATGTGCTGCCGCAACCGCTGACCAGGACACTGCACAGGCCGATGACAAAAATTCCACGCAGCCTCGTCTTGCAGTCGATGAATGTTGCAACTTTCAACAGAAAATACTCCGAAGGCTCAATGGCTCTGGTCAATATCACGAATGCTCGCCTGCGATCGACAAGAGCATGATGTCTCTTGTCATCATTCAACTTGTATTCTGAATATGACCCAATATACAAATCAAAAGACAAGATAAAGCGTGGAAGGTATGTCCCTTGACAGACGAGAAACCAGCCGGCAGTCCGTTTCCGGGCTTCGACCCCAAGTCCGTTGAGCCTTATATTGTCAAGGATCCCGAAGCCGTGGCACTGAATCTGGCACGGGCTCTGGAAAATCTCGGCAAGGCCGCATCCGCCTGGCTGGCACCGCGTGAACGTGGCGAAAAAATCGACACACTGGCAGACCCCGTTACCGACATGATCAAAACCCTGTCAAAAGTTTCGGAATACTGGTTGTCAGACCCGAATCGCGCACTGGAAGCCCAGACCCTGTTGTTTGGCTCCTACCTTTCCCTGTGGTCGCGTTCCTTGCAACGGCTCAATCTGGATGAACCTGTAGCCCCGTCAAAGCCCGACAAGCGCTTTGCCGATTCAGACTGGGACAACAACCCGTTTTTCGACTTTCTGCGCCAGGCCTACCTTCTGACCAGTGACTGGGCAGACAGGCTGGTCAAGGACGCCGAACTTCTGGACGAACATACCCGTCACAAGGCAGCCTTTTATGTCAGGCAGATCACGGCGGCTATTTCGCCTGCCAACTTTGTGATGACGAACCCGCAGCTTTACAGGGAAACGATTGCCAGCAACGGTGCCAATCTGGTCAAGGGCATGGCGCTTCTGGCCGAAGATATCATTGCCGGAAAAGGCGATCTGCGCTTGCGCCAGACGGATCTTTCCAAGTTTGCGATCGGGCAGAATCTGGCCATGACCCCTGGCAAGGTGATTGCGCAAAGTGACATATGCCAGATAATACAATATGATGCCGCAACAGACGAGGTTCTCGGGCGACCATTGCTGATCTGCCCGCCCTGGATCAACAAATTTTACATTCTTGATCTCAACCCGCAGAAATCCTTCATCAAATGGTGTGTCGATCAGGGCCACACAGTCTTTGTCATATCCTGGGTCAACCCGGATGAGCGTCATGCACAAAAGGACTGGGAATCTTATGTGCGCGAAGGTATCGACCTTGCACTGGACACAATCGAAAAATCCACAGGCGAACGGCAGGTCAACGCCATTGGGTATTGTGTAGGCGGGACTCTCCTCGCTGCGACACTGGCGCTCCACGCACAGGAAAAGGATGACCGGCTGGTCTCTGCCACACTGTTTACCACCCAGGTGGACTTCACCTATGCCGGAGATCTGAAAGTCTTTGCAGATGACGACCAGATCCGCCTGATCGAAGATTCGATGAAAGCCACCGGCTATCTCGACGGCTCCAAAATGGCCATGGCGTTTAACATGCTCAGGGCCTCGGACCTGATCTGGCCCTATTTCGTCAACAATTATCTCAAGGGTCAGGATCCGATACCCTTTGACCTGTTGTTCTGGAACTCGGACAGCACATGCATGCCTGCCGCCAATCATTCCTATTATCTGCGCAACTGCTATCTGGAAAACAATCTGACAAAGGGCACCATGGTTCTGGCAGGCAAAACCCTGTCGCTCGGTGATGTCACCATTCCCGTCTATAATCTTGCGGCCAGGGAAGATCATATTGCGCCTGCCAAATCGGTTTTTGTGGGCAGTCAATATTTCGGTGGCGATGTGACCTATGTCCTGAGCGGCTCAGGCCATATTGCCGGTGTCATCAATCCCCCGGACAAACAGAAATACCAGTACTGGACCGGTGAGGCCCCCGCTGGCCGGTTTGAAGACTGGGTTGCATTGGCCCATGAGACCCCGGGATCGTGGTGGCCGCACTGGCATGCCTGGATAGAGCAGCAGGACAATCGCCGCGTCCCCGCCCGCAAACCCGGAGGAGACACGCTCATCCCCATAGAGGAAGCTCCCGGCTCCTATGTGCGCGTGAGGGTTTAACCGTAACCCTTGCGAAACCGCCATTTTGCAAAGGGCGGTCTGCAGCCGGAACATGTCCTGCAAGGATTGCAGCAATGCGAAATCGGGATGATTTCCGCAACCCGGCTTGATACCGGCATGCGAACCCTGCATAGTTCTCAAAAAACCTTCCAAGATTCTGAAAGCACGGACATGGTCAACTATATCAACGCCGAAACTGCCCCCCTCAAGAATACCGGAGCTATCAGGCTCTATGGTTCTGAAGGCTTTGAAGGCATGCGCAAAGCCTGTCAGTTGACCGCAAGGTGCCTGGATGCGCTCACTGCGCTTGTGCAGCCAGGCGTGGCGACAGATGTGATAGACCGTTTCGTGTTTGAATTCGGCATGGACAACAATGCACTGCCTGCAACGCTCAATTATCGCGGCTACAAAAAATCCTGCTGCACATCGCTCAACCATGTGGTCTGCCATGGCATTCCGGATGCAAAACCCATGCGGGACGGCGACATTGTCAATATTGATGTCACCTATGTCCTTGATGGATGGCATGGTGATTCCAGCCGCATGTATCCGGTTGGTGATGTCAAGCGTGCCGGTATGCGGCTGCTGGAAGTAACCCACGAGAGTTTGATGCTGGGCATCAAGGCTGTGCGCCCTGGCGCACGCACCGGTGCCATCGGTGAAGCCATCCAGACCTATGCCGAAGCAGAGCGCTGCTCTGTTGTGCGCGATTTTTGCGGCCACGGTGTTGGTCAACTGTTCCATGACACACCCAATATCCTGCATTACGGGCGTGCCAATGAAGGCCCGGAAATGCGCGAGGGGATGATCTTCACCATCGAGCCGATGATCAATCTGGGGCGTCCGCATGTCAAGGTTCTGGCAGACGGCTGGACTGCGGTTACCAGAGACCGCTCTCTTTCGGCCCAGTACGAACATACGGTTGGCGTGACGTCAACAGGCTGCGAAATCTTCACCCTGTCTCCGGCAGGATTGGACCACCCGGGGTTTTAAGGCAATCAAGAACGGGCATCGATGACAAAACCCAGCAAACCGGATCTGGAAATCGAACTGGAAGCAGACGAGCGCGGCTTCTTTTCCGAGCAGCCTGTGAAAGAAATACCGACCCGCAAGAAGCAGGGGTCAGGCACACCACAGGCGGAAACGCCTGCCCATTACCATGGCCACCGGGATCGCCTGCGCAGACGTTTCTCCGATAATGGTGACACAGCGCTGGCCGATTATGAACTTCTGGAACTTCTGCTGTTCCGCCTCATTCCCAGACGGGATACGAAACCGGTCGCAAAAGCGCTGCTGGACCGGTTTGGAACGCTTGCAGGCGTGTTTGGTGCCTCTCCTGCATTGCTTCAGGAGGTCAAGGGCATTGGCGAACTGGTGGCGGTGGATTTGAAGCTGATTGCGGTCATTGCCCACCGCATGCTGAAAAGCGACCTCAAGGGCAAAGAAATCCTGGCCTCATGGTCATCCGTGATTGAATATTGCCAGGCCGCCATGGCCTTTGAAACACGGGAGCAATTCCGCATCCTGTTTCTCGACAAGCGGAACGCCCTGATTGCCGATGAGGTCCAGCAGCGCGGCACAGTTGACCATACGCCGGTCTATCCGCGTGAAGTCGTCAAGCGGGCACTGGAACTGTCTGCAACCGCCATTATTCTCGTCCACAATCATCCAAGCGGAGACCCTACCCCGTCCCGTGCGGATATCGAGATGACCAAAACCATTATCGATACCGCAAAACCGCTGGGCATAACCGTGCATGACCATATCATCATCGGCAAGCAGGGCCATGCCAGCCTCAAGGGCCTGAGGCTGATCTGATGCGCGTCACTGCTGGTCCATATATTGCTGTTCGTCCGTAACGATTTTGTAGGTCAGGATGTTGCCGCGCGGCAAATACATCAGCGTCAGGGTGTCGGCTGTAAGAGAATCAATGGTATAGCAATATTCGGTTCCATCTTTCGATGTCTTCACAAGAAACGGTCCTTCACCACCCGGAGCTGAATCCGCACAGCTCTGCGGGAAGGAAACCTGCCCCTGATCCACCGCATCGCCACTGTAATAATCGAAATACGCGGCTCCGGAAAACCGCATTGTGCTCTGGTCATCCTCTGTTGATTTCCACAAGCCCGACAATCGGGATTGCTGAAACTCTGCAGATGCCGGATCGAGCATGATCAGTTGCACATGACTGACACTGATATTCAGAGAAACATCCCCATGCGCGATCATGGTTCCATCAACGGCAACCTTGCTGTTGGCATCCGTTGAAAGCAGCATATCCCTTGCATCCGGCGGTGTACGGTCATCCAGAATCAGGGAATAAAGATAACCGTCATCGCCTGCAACATCACAGATATCCATACCGGAATCAGCATGACAACCCTTCAGGAAACCACGCACTGAAACCGGTTGCCCATCCTCGATCATCTGCGCGTCCTGCGCAGCCGCAGACAGAAATGAACACAAAAAAACATACGACGCAGCCGCAACGCGGCGCGACACCCAAAACAGACGATTTTCCACAAAATTCCTCCCGGACTGATCTTTCAGAATTGCCAGTTTTCCAGCGCAAAGACAAGTAGCAGAGCACAACCGAACCGGGCGATATGTGTGCCGGGTCACACATCCCCTGCAACACTACAGCCCTCTCCTGAGCACTGCCGCCGAGGCATGCTGGCACCGGATCAGTCCGGCACAAAGTTTGCTTCTTTCATTCGTTGGCCATGATTGGAAAAGACAGCAATTGGAGAATCGGATTGGCATATGTAATGTCTGGAGCCAGTGAGCTTCTGGTGTACCTGAAACCAATGATGTCACATATTTACATGATTGTCGTATCCCCATGTTACCCGTTGGGCCAACGCAGCCGGTCCCGCCCGCTCGCCCGCAGTCCAAGCCCTTGAAAAAACAGAAAGCCTGAGGCCTGTTGATGTATCAATATGATCTTGTTGTTGTAGGTAGCGGCCCTGCCGGCCGTCGCGGTGCCATTCAGGGCGCAAAGCTCGGAAAGCGCGTTCTCGTGGTCGAGCGTGGCAAGCGCGTGGGCGGGGTCTCGGTCCATACCGGAACAATCCCCTCCAAGACCTTGCGGGAAACCGCGCTGAACCTGACAGGATACCGGGAACGCGGGTTTTACGGTCGTTCCTACCGGGTCAAGCAGGAAATCAGCGCCGAAGACCTGCGTCGTCGCCTGCTGATCACGCTCGATCACGAAGTCGAGGTGCTGGAACATCAGTTCGCCAGAAACCGCGTTCAGCACATGCGCGGTGCCGCCCGATTTGTGGATATACATACACTGGAAATAGAAAGGGAAGACGGCGACACCCTGCGCGTGAGCGCCGACAAAATCCTCCTGACAGTCGGCACCAGGCCATTCAGGCCGTCCTACATTCCGTTCGACGGCAAGTCTGTCCTGGACAGCGACGAAATTCTGGAAATCAACGATGTCCCGCGCTCGATGGCTGTCATCGGTGCCGGCGTTATCGGCATAGAATATGCCACAATTTTCAGCGCACTCGATACAGCTGTGACCGTGATCGAACCACGCCACACAATGCTGGACTTTATCGACAAGGAAATTGTCGAGGACTTTTGCTATCAGTTGCGCGACCGGAACATGAAGCTGTTGCTGGGGCAGACCGCAGACAAGGTTGAAAAGGACGATAACGGCAAGTGTCGTATCACCTTGCAGAACGGTCGCGTCATTATCACGGATATGGTGCTGTTTGCAGCCGGTCGCCTGGGGTCAACGGACACGCTCAATCTGGAAGCCTGCGGCCTGACAGCCGACAATCGCGGACGTCTCAAGATCAATGCCGAAACCTTCCAGACCGATGTTCCCAACATCTATGCGGCAGGTGATGTGGTCGGTTTTCCCAGCCTCGCCTCCACATCGATGGAACAGGGGCGCCTTGCAGCCCGCCATGCCATGGGTGCAAGCGCGGGCGAGCCACCGATTTTCTTCCCCTATGGCATCTATGCCGTGCCGGAAATTTCCACCTGCGGCTTCACCGAGGAAGAGGTCAAACAGCGCAACATTCCTTATGAATGCGGCATTGCACGCTTTCGCGAAACCTCGCGCGGCCACATCATGGGCCTCGACCACGGTCTGTTAAAAATGATTTTTTCGCTCAAGACCCGCCGTCTTCTGGGCGTTCACATTGTTGGCGAAGGCGCAACAGAACTGGTTCATATCGGTCAGGCCGTCCTCAACCTGAAAGGAACGGTTGAATATTTCGTCCAGAATACATTCAACTATCCAACCCTTGCCGAAGCCTACAAGATCGCCGGTCTCGACGCCTGGAACCGTATGGGTGAGATCAAGAAGGAAGCGACGGCAAAACAGTCATGACAGCGAATACGGCCTGCCGTCCATTTGCAGAACCGTCCATGACCGATAAAGCAAAACCGCCCGCCATTTTCATCGCGGGCGGTTTTGTCTGTGATTTCAGCAAAAGGCAGCCGCCTGCCCTATCCGGAGAGAGCAGATTATTCGGCGCGCTCGTCAGCAGCCTTCTTCCTGGGTGCAGCCTTCTTCTTTGGCGCGGCCGATTCAGATTCGCCTTCAGCAGCTTCCGCCTTGTCATCGGCCTTCTTTTTCGGGGCAGCCTTCTTCAATTCATTCCTGATGTCGTCTTCGTCATCAGCCAGAAGCTCTTCCCTGGAAACGGTCTTGTCCGTCACAGAGATTTCGGCAAGCAGCTTGTCAATCACCTTTTCTTCAAAGATCGGCGCACGCAGCGAAGCGGCAGCTCCCGGAGTCTTCTGGAAATAGTCGATGATCTGCTTTTCCTGGCCGGGGAACTGACGCAGTTGCGCATAAAGCGACTGCTGCATTTCTTCGTCCGTCACCGTGATTTCAGCCTTTTCGCCGATTTCTGACAAAACCAGACCCAGACGAACGCGACGTTCAGCCAGCTTGCGATAGTCCGCGCGCGCGGCCTCTTCCGTTGTGTCTTCATCTTCAAAGGTCTTGCCGGACTGGGCAAGATCGGTGTTGATCTGGCGCCAGATATTGTCAAACTCGGCATCAACCAGGGATTCCGGTGTTTCAAACTGGTACATTGCGTCCAGCTGGTCGAGAATCTGGCGCTTCAGCTTCTGGCGGGTTACCGAGCCATACTGGCTTTCGATCTGGCCCAGAACGATTTCCTTCAATCGCTCAGCGGACTCTACACCCAGCTTGATTGCCAGGTCGTCATTGATTTCAAGTTCGGCAGCACCGGCAACATCCTTGACAGTGATGTCAAAGGTTGCATCCTTGCCAGCCAGATTGGCGGCTGGATAGTCTGCCGGGAAGGTTACATTGATAACCTTTTCGTCACCGGCCCTGAGGCCGACCAGTTGCTCTTCAAAGCCCGGAATGAAGCGGTTTGAGCCGAGAACCAGTTCAGCATCCTCGTCCTTGCCGCCGTCAAACGGAACGCCGTCAACCTTGCCGAGGTAATCAATGGTCACCCGGTCGCCATTGGCAGCCTTGTCCGTCTTGGTCTCGTAGGTCCTGGCGCTTTCGGCGATCTTCATGATCTGCTCGGTGACTTCGCTGTCATCAATATTGACGACTTCGCGGATCACCTTGATGCCGGAATTGTCTTTCAGGCTGATCGCCGGAATGACTTCATAGGCCACTGTGAATTCAAAATCCGCTTCTGCCGACAAAATCTTGTCGGCATGGGTTTCGTCTTCTGTCATGGAAATCTTTGGCTGCGTTGCGGATTTTTCACCGCGACCGGAGAGAATTTCAGCGGGCTTGTCACGCACGATCTCGTTGACAAGTTCTGCCATAACGGACTTGCCATACATTTTCTTCATATGGGCAAAAGGAACCTTGCCCGGGCGGAAGCCGTTGATGCGGACCTTGCCCTTGGCATCTTCGAGGCGCTCAATCATGCGCGCTTCCATGTCCCCGGCTGTGATCAAAACCTTGATTTCGCGCTTCAGCCCTTCAGCGAGCGTTTCTGTTACCTGCATTTTCTTACCTTCATGTCATTGCGGCGGTGCGCTGACTGCCGTTCGTTTCGTTTGGAACACGATGCCGGCCAAGTTTCTTGCCGGGCGTGACTTTAAGCAATTTCACATTATCCTGCTTCCACCTTGATCTTGCAAAGAAGCAAAACAGCGCATTCACGTGGCTCAACCGAAGACCCGGATTTTCAAAAAAACCGAAGCCTGCCTGACCGTTTTTTGGTGCGGGTAGAGAGACTCGAACTCCCACGATCACTCGCCAGAACCTAAATCTGGTGCGTCTACCAATTCCGCCATACCCGCACGACCCAAACAAACGGCTTGGAGCCTTCACGCTGAAAGGCGTTCCAGAGCGCGGCGTCTCTATATCACCCGTTTCGGGATGATCAAAGGAAAAATGACAGGTTTATAGCCTGTTGCGGAACTTTGTTGTCCGCATTGCCGCAAACTCCGCAAACCCGATGGTTTCAGGCAATCTATTCGCGCAGTCTGCGGGAAAATTCAGTAGAGCGGTTCGTCATAAAGCGGTTTGCCCTGCAACTCCAGCCTTGCAATCTGCCCGATACCCTGGCCGGAAACCTTGATAATGACAGCAAGATCACTGGTTGCCACAGAATCCTCAATCACCCGCCCCTGACCCTCCGGGACATAGTAGCGTTCAATTCCAAACGCCACACTGGCAATTGCCCATGCATTTTGCCCGTCATAGTCAAAGGGCCGGGATTGCAGTACAACCGTACCGTCTTCGGGTGGAAGCGGAAAAAAGCCATAGGAACGCGCGGTCCAGAATCCGTCCGCATCGGCTTTCAGGCGCACATGGACTACCGCCCGCCCGGCCCCCTCCGGCCTTTCGCCGACAAGGGCAACCTTTCCAAGATCGGCAATCTCATAGTTGAGTGTTACATAATCGCCGCGCAGGAAATCACGCGGATCAACAGGTGCTGTCCTCAGCCTGACCTCTGTGCCATAGCGCAGGATGGAGGCCCTGCTTTCCACCATATAGCCAAGAACAGCCGTCATCATGAGGCAGACGACAAGGGCTGCCCACTGGGGACGCATGCGAAATGTGACGGGCAAAACAGCCATGGTTCAAACCTCCTTGCTTTCGGGATCAGCAGGACTGGCAGGATTGACGGGCCTGCCCGTCAGGCGGCGTTCCAGCCGGACGACCAGGAAAGCAATCAGCGCCACGAACAGGCCGGAGGCGAGGAAAAAGCCGGATGTGCCGATGATCGAGCCAAAGGTCTGCGACGCTACATAGAGGCACTCGACGGCAAAAATACCATAGCCAAAATAACGAACGGCACCATTGTCGCGCCCTGAGATCACCGTTCCGGCAATTCCGTAGGCAATGGTCACGACGGACAGCAGAACCTGTGACCATTGTCCGGTATCCGTTTCCATATGCGCAAGGCCAAGCCCCAGCCCGCCCAGAAGGAATGTGTAGAAAGCCGGAGCAGCACCCGCCCTGTCGGCCCATCGCCTGAGCGGAGACAGGGGAATGGCCGCCAGACCATAGCCGGCGGCACCCGCAGCCGCCATCGCAAGCGCAAACCGCAGATCATTGTTCTCGAAATAGAGGGACACAATCAGGCCCAGCAGCAGCAGGTAGACGGTATGGCGCGCGCACGGAGCGTCATTGATATAGACAAGTGCCAACACGATCAGCGCCATCAACGGCGTCAGCCACAAAAGATTGGTGTCAAAGACATGCAGGCTGCCACTGGTGTCCAGGGCGACCACAAAGACCACCCAGGACAAAAAACCGGTCACAACGGTCAGTGCGGCAGAGCGAAACAGCAACGCTGCAACGACGGCTCCGGCAAACCAGACCAGCATGGCCCGCTCTGCATCACCGGAAAGATGGTACATCTGCCCGACCAGTGAAATGGCACCGCCAAAGCTGAGCGTACCGGCTATCAGCAACGCAGTTGCAAGCCTTCGTGCATGTCTTTCCAGAAACCAGGCACCGGCTCCATAAAACAGCCAGAGGATTGCAACGATACCACCAAGCCGTAACATCCGTGGCAAGGTCTCCCAGTTGGAAGCCACCAGCATGAGAATGGCGGCAGACACCAGCAAGGCCGCCAGAACCATAAGAACCTTGCCTGCGCCGAAAGACGATTCCCTGCTATCGACCTCATGCAGAAGGGACTGACCCGCTGTTTCGGTCAAAAGCCCTTTTTCAACCCATTGTGCGATATCCCGCTCCAGCCGCCCTCGATACATGTGGTTCTCCCTCCCCGTGGCCTCATGCCTGTCGCCCGACAGGGTGTCTCAGACAAGGCAAGACGACACATCCATTGAAACACTGTTTTAACAGGCTGGTCTGAAAAATCGCAACACGCCTTACCGTGCCGGACTACCTGACCATAAAGGGCCTGCCCCTGTGCAAGCCATCAGCACCGGCCATACAGGCCGTTAACACTTTATCAGAACCTCATATGTATCATAGGTTACAGTGCAAGGTAACGCTTTTCCGGCTATGTGTATTGCGCATACCTCACATGATAATATTGCACTGCACAAATCCGGAATCGTAATCTATATTCAAATCATCGAAGGGCGACACAGTAAGTTGCTTAACGATAAAAAACCGGATGTGGTGATCCGGTGCCGGTGCAAACCGAAGACACACCTTCAGATACCGAATGGATCTGCGATAGAAATTCGGGGTAGCGCACTCCTCCTCCCAGCGCTCCCTCGATTCGACTGACAACACTCCTCCTCCCAGTTGTCAGTCCTCTAAAATGACGCCCACCGGATCCTCCTCCCCCGGTGGGCGTTATGATTCCGGGCAATCTGATTTCTTTGATATTTCAGCGTTACCGTCAGGATTTTGACGGGCATTTCGCCCGATATAGCGTTTTGCGCCCGCCTCAAGCATATTCTGCATATTTTTTTATCAATATCTTGTTAACGCTCGACGAGTGTTTTGCGATTTGCGCATAGGTGCCATGAGACATCCCCTCTTTTCGTATAACGCAGTGCAGCATATATTCATTTCAAGACATCAGGCCGGTGCAAACGCACCGGCAACCACGGAAAACCTGTTGAAAGGATCATATTATGAACATTGCACGCTCATTCAACAACTGGCGCAAGTATCGTGAAACAGTAAACGAGCTCGACCGTATGACAAACCGTGAACTGGGTGACCTCGGTATCACACGGGAAAACATTCGCTCGGTTGCCCGCGCCGCAGTAAAGTAAGTCTTTATCGAATCTTGCGTGAAACTTAAATTTTTCAAGGCCTTCCGCATCCATGATGCGGAAGGCCTTTTGGATTGTTGCGATTTCTTTCCCGGATTTGCATCCGTTCGCAGATGCTTCAAAAGCAAATGCCACAGTCTTGAAACTGCGATGCCCACAGGGCAATGAACCGCCCCGGGTCTACCGGAGGCTTTCTGGTTTAGATGTTTAGTCCCGACACTTCGAGCGCGCGCCGTCTCTGGCTTGCGCGGGCACCTCAGTGAGAGGGGCAAGAGCTTTGCCTCCCCTTTGGGCCGGTCATTCCGGCTCTTTGCACATGGAAAGAACGGTGTCGACAACGCGCTCAAGCGGCGCGGTCGCGTCAATGATCACGGCATTTTGCGGAATATCTTCTTTCGTTGCATGCAGTCGCAAAACCACCGCCTGTTCTTCCGGGTTGCCGCCAAATTCGTCTTCCGGTCTGGCTGCCAGCCGCGCCCGCAATGTTTCCTGATCAATATCAAGAACAAAAACCGCATCAAATAGCTCGATGAACTGATGATGATTCCTGGAACCGCCGCAGAAGAACGTCATAGGATGACTGTGATCGGCGATGATAGAGGTGACTTTACCGACATTCCAGACATGGTGCCTGTGTCCGAATTCGACATCCAGACCTTGCGGGTCAAGCGTGGCCATATCGAGCGGTTCGCCCGTCGTTGGATCGCCCTTACAGGCCAAGGCGCGGTCGCCGTGGATGACGTCGTAGCCGCGACGCCGCAATTCGGTCGCGACTGTCGTCTTGCCCGTGCCGGACACACCTTCGATGAGGTAGTTCTTAACGCCCATGGTCGACGCCGCTCCTGTGTAGGGCTGCTGGTGACCGGTTATTGTGCCTGGACCAGTATCGCCCGCGTGTTACGTTTTGAAGACGCATGGGTTAGACGTCTGTCATCCCAAACAACGGGACACGTCAAGGCGCGCCGCCGAAACATCCCGATCCATCCACTAGATGTTCAGTCCCGGCATTTGATGGGTTGGATCGAGTTTGAACCTTTCGGGCTCCTTTGTCCATTGTTTGCAGATGAATTCGTAAGGCGTAAGGCCCTTGAGGGTCTTTAGGCGTCGTCCGAAATTATAGGCTGCAACGAAGTCGGTCAGGTGGTTTCGCAGCTGATCATGGCTCTCGTAATAATAGCGTTTGACGGTTGCATCCTTGATCGTCCTGTTCATGCGCTCGACCTGGCCATTGGTCCAGGGATGTCTGGGCTTTGTCGTCCGGTGTTCGATATCGTTTTTGGCGCATGTGTATTCAAAAGCGCGGGCGCGGAAGATCTCGCCATTGGCAATCGCCTCCCGGATCAGCGGGACCGCCGATCCACCGGCTCCTGGAGTGGTGAACTGGATGCCATTGTCTGTCAGAACGGTGTGGATCTTGTACGGGACTGCTGTGATCAGACGGAGAAGAAATTCTCTGGAAACGGATGTCGGAGCCTTCTCGTGCAGTTCGACGAAGGCAAATTTCGATGTGCGGTCGATTGCAACGAACATGTAGAGCTTACCCTGCTCCGTTCGGACTTCAGCAATGTCGATATGAAAGTAGCCGAGCGGACAGGCTTTGAACTTGCTGCGAACGGGCTTGTCACCTTCGACATCGGCTAGCCTGGAAATGCCATGGCGTTGCAGGCAGCGATGCAGGGATGATCGTGTCAGATGCGGAATGGTGGGCTGCAGGGCGTAGAGGCAATCATCAGGCGGCAGCAGGGTATAACGCCGGAAAGCAATGATCACCGCTTCCTCTTCAAGCGACAAGACGGTTGATCGAGGCTCCTTTGGGCCGGTCGCCAAATCGGTCGTCGATGTCCGGCTCCGCCATTTGGCGACGGTCTTCTGGTTGATACCGTATCGCTTTGAAAGAACCCTCAGGCTCGCCTGACTATTTTGTATTGCTCGACGGATCGCCTCTGTCGTCGTGGCGCTCCCATGCAGAATTTGCCCCATAGCGAATCCCTCCAGGCTGATGAGAATATTGCACCATCAAAGTCCGGGATCAAACATCTAACAGATATGAACCGGTTTCCGGTATTCAGGCCGAAGTCAGGCGGCATGCAACGGATCATGACTGTGCACATTTCCCGAGCCGGTGCCGTTTTGCATCTATACAAAATCTATATGGCCTTCGGCTAACTCTATACACCACCGAAACACGTCACGGGCTAAACGTCACCCATAAAAAAGGAGGCGTTTATGTCGCTATTATATGTTGGACTTGCTGTCGGGTTCTTTGTGCTGACGCTGGTGCTGGTGAATTTCTCTGAAAAGCTGCGGGGGAACGGATCATGACCCTGCTCTATCTGTTTGCAGGCGGCATCACGCTCGCTCTGCTCGTCTATCTCATCATTGCTTTACTGAAGCCGGAGATGTTCCCATGACTCCTGATTTCATTTCAGGCAATGGCTGGTTGCAGCTGTTGCTCTATTTTGCGGTGCTGTTTGCGGTGGTGAAACCGCTCGGCGGCTATATGGCACGGGTATATAAGGGGGAACGCAACATCCTGTCACCTCTGCTTTCGCCGGTTGAAAAGCTGTTTTATCGCGCTGGTGGTATTGACGCTGAAAAGGACATGCACTGGCGCGAATATGCCACTGCGGTGATCCTGTTCAGTCTGGGCGGCTTCGTCCTGCTGTTTTTCATTCTGCTGTTTCAGGGCAGTTTGCCGCTGAATCCTGAAGGCATGGCGAATATAACCCCGCATCTGGCGTTTAACACGGCAGTGAGCTTTGTCACCAACACCAACTGGCAGTCCTATGGCGGTGAAGCCACCATGAGCTATTTCAGCCAGATGGCGGGGCTGACAGTGCAAAACTTCCTCTCGGCAGCAGCAGGCATGGCCGTGCTGGTGGCGCTGATCCGTGGGCTTTCGCGCAGGAATGCCAATGGCATCGGCAATTTCTGGGTCGATATGCTGCGCACCAACCTCTACATCCTCTTGCCGCTGTCGCTGCTGTTGACGGTGCTGATTTCGTCGCAGGGCGTGGTGCAAAGCTTCAGCCCGTATGTGGAGGCGCAACTTCTGGAGCCGCAAACCGTGCAGAATGCGCAAACCGGGAAGGATGAAATCGTTGACAGGCAGACGATCGCAGTTGGTCCCGCTGCGTCCCAGGTGGCAATCAAGCAACTTGGCACGAATGGCGGCGGCTTCTTTAATGTGAATTCCGCGCACCCGCTGGAAAACCCCACTCCGCTTTCCAACTTCCTGCAACTGCTCTCAATCCTGATGATTCCAGCGGCACTCTGCTACACGTTCGGCAAAATGGCGGGTGATACCCGCCAGGGCTGGGCGGTACTGGCGGCGATGACGGTCATCTTCATACCGCTGCTGCTGTTTGGCATAGCACAGGAGCAAAACGGCAACCCGAAATTCGAGACGCTGGGCATTTCGCAAGCGGTTACGGAGAGCCAGGCCGGTGGTAATATGGAAGGCAAGGAAACCCGCTTCGGGATTGTGAATTCGGTTCTGTGGGCTTCAGCCACCACTGCCGCTTCCAACGGTTCTGTGAACTCGATGCACGGCTCTTACACGCCGATGGGCGGGTTCGTACCGCTGCTCTTCATGAAGTTCGGTGAAGTGATTTATGGCGGTGTCGGTTCCGGCCTGTACGGAATGCTCGTATTTGTCATCGTGTCCGTTTTCATCGCCGGGCTGATGGTTGGCCGCACGCCGGAATATCTGGGCAAGAAGATCCAGGCATTCGAGATGAAGATGGCCTCGATTGCGATTCTTGTTCCCTGTGCGGCAGTGCTGATCGGAACGGCGATTGCCGTGATGACTGTGGACGGACGCGCAGGCATCCTGAACCCCGGCGCACAGGGGTTCTCTGAAGTGCTTTATGCACTGACGTCGGCCAGCAACAATAACGGCAGCGCCTTTGCCGGCCTCACCGCCAACACCCCGTTCTACAATACACTGCTTGGTATCTGCATGTTGTTCGGGCGTTTCTGGGTGATGATTCCCGTGCTGGCGATTGCCGGGTCACTGGCCGCCAAAAATACCGTACCGCCTTCTGCCGGAACACTTCCCACCCATACACCGCTGTTTGTGGCGGTGCTGGCTGCCATTGTGGTGCTGGTGGGTGTGCTGACCTTCGTGCCTGCCCTGGCACTTGGGCCTGTGGCGGAATATTTTCATATGATTCAAGGATAAGAGCATGTCCAGGACACACACAGATAATGGATTGCCGGCCAGTTCCTTAACAGACCGGGCGAACATCGCACAGGCAATAGCACAATCGTTCAGTCGCTTGAGCTGGCGCTATCAGGCACGAAACCCGGTCATGTTTCTGGTGTTCGTCGGCTCCATCGTCACCACGCTGATCTTTGGGTGGCAGATGTTCAGGCCCGGCGGTGAGCCGGTATGGTTCATCGGTCATATTGCCTTCTGGCTGTGGTTCACGGTGCTTTTTGCCAACTTCGCCGAAGCGATTGCCGAAGGCAAAGGCAAAGCGCAGGCCGATAATCTCAAAAAAGCGCGGCGTGATGTCACCGCGAAAAAGCTCTCAAACCCCGAGGAGCGTGAGCGTTTTGAAACCGTGGCGGCGAATATGCTCCGCAAAGATGATTATATACTGGTGGTGGCAGGTGATTTTGTGCCGGCCGACGGACAGGTGATTGCCGGGATTGCCTCGATTGATGAAAGCGCCGTGACGGGGGAATCCGCGCCCGTAATCCGTGAATCCGGTGGTGATCGTGATGCGGTAACGGGTGGCACGCGGATACTGTCCGACTGGATTGTGGTGCGGGTGACGTCTGACCCCGGCGAATCCTTCCTTGACCGCATGATCGGACTGGTGGAATCCGCCAAGCGCCAGAAAACACCCAACGAAATCGCGCTTTCCATTCTGCTGGCCGCCATGACCATCATCTTCCTGCTGGTATGTGCCTCGCTGCTTCCATTCTCGGCATTCAGCGTGGAACGTGCAGGCACAGGCACCATCATCACCATCACCGTCTTGATTGCGCTCCTGGTGTGCCTGATTCCCACGACCATCGGCGGCCTGCTTTCGGCGATCGGTATTTCCGGAATGCAGCGGCTGATCAAGGCCAATGTGATAGCCACATCAGGCCGCGCCGTGGAAGCGGCCGGTGATGTGAACGTGCTGCTGCTCGACAAAACCGGCACCATCACCTTCGGCAACCGCCAGGCGGTGGAGTTTTTCCCCGCACCAGGTGTCGGTGTCTGGCAACTGGCGGAAGCCGCCGAGCTTTCCTCACTGGCGGATGACACGCCTGAAGGCCGCAGCATTGTGGCACTGGCCAGATCCAAGTTTAACATTGCGCCGAAAGACCCGAAAGACTTAAACGCGACGTTTATTCCTTTCAGCGCCGAACAGCGCATCAGCGGTATCGTGATCGCAAATCCTGACGGGGCTGGGCGCCACATCATGAAAGGCGCAGGGGATGCGATTTCCTCTTATGTTGCACTGAAAAAAGGCATGGTTCCGGCGGAGGTGGAACGCCAGGTGGAAGACATCGCCCGTCAGGGTGGCACGCCGCTGACCGTGTGTGAGGAAGGCAAGGTTCTGGGCGTGATTTATCTGAAGGACATTGTGAAGCCCGACATCAAGCACCGCCTGGCCGAGCTTCGCAAGATGGGCATCAAGAGCGTGATGATTACGGGTGATAACCCGCTCACAGCCGCAGCGATTGCCAATGAATCCGGCGTGGATGATTTTATCCCGCAGGCGACACCGGAGATGAAACTGAAATATATCCGCAAGATGCAGGAAGGCGGCGAACTGGTGGCGATGGTGGGGGATGGGACGAACGATGCACCGGCCCTCGCGCAGTCCGACGTGGCGGTAGCCATGAATTCCGGCACGCAAGCCGCCAAGGAAGCCGGAAACATGGTGGATCTGGATTCCGACCCCACCAAGCTGATCGAGATTGTGGAAATCGGCAAGCAGTTGCTGATGACCCGCGGTTCGCTCACCACTTTCAGCATCAGCAACGATCTGGCGAAATATTTTGCCATTATTCCAGCGGCATTTGCGACCACCTATCCGGCGCTTGCCAGCCTGAATATAATGGGGCTTGCCAGCCCGCAAAGCGCTATTCTTTCGGCAGTGATATTCAACGCGCTGATTATCGTCGCGCTCATTCCGCTGGCACTTAAAGGCGTGCGGTATCGCCCGGAAAGTGCGGCGGCAATGCTGCGCCGTAACATCTTTGTCTATGGTATCGGCGGGATCATCACACCATTCATCGGAATTAAGGTGATCGACATGCTGCTCGCCAGTATCGGTCTTGCATAAGGAGTCAAGAACATGACTGTTGTCACATCCAATATCCGTCCCACGCTCACCATGCTGGTCATGCTGACGGCGCTCTTCGGCTTTGCCTATCCGGGTGTATCGACGCTGCTGGTGCAAGGCATCTTCCCGGATCAGGCTGAAGGCAGCCTGATCAAAGGCAAGAATGGTGAGGTACTGGGCTCGAAACTCATCGGCCAGCAATTCAGTGAGCCGAAGTATTTCTGGGGCAGGCTTTCCGCTGCAAATTATAATGCCGCCGCCTCCACAGGCTCTAACCTCGGCTCGGCCAACCCCGCACTGCTTGATGCGGTCAAGGCAAGGCTGGAAGCGCTCAAAGCCGCTGACCCATCGAATACACAACCAGTTCCTGTAGACCTGGTCACGGCTTCCGGTTCTGGCCTTGACCCCGAAATCAGCATCGCAGCGGCGCAATATCAGATATCACGGGTCGCCAGGGCACGCGGGATGGATGAAAACAAAATTCGTGAGGTCGTTCAGCGTTTTACTTACCCGCGACAACTCGGTATTCTGGGAGAGCCACGGGTCAATGTATTGCAACTCAATCTGGCGCTCGATGGCAGAATATAACGGAAAAGAAGCGATAGCGTGAGTGATGAAAACAGGCCAAACCCCGACAGCCTGCTGGACCTGGTGAGCCATGACCGGTCTTTAAGTGCACGCGGGCGATTAAAACTCTTTTTTGGAGCATCAGCTGGCGTGGGCAAAACCTACGCCATGCTTGCGGAAGCCCGTCGCAAATTGGCAGAAGGACTTGATGTCGTTGCAGGGGTGGTGGAAACGCACGGGCGGAAGGAAACGGCCGCTTTGCTGGATGGTATGCCGCACATTCCCCGCCGCGAGGTGGTGCATCGCGGTGTGCAGTTGTTCGAGTTTGATCTGGAAGCAGCGCTTCAGCGTAAACCCTCCCTGATTTTGATGGATGAACTGGCGCATACCAACGCCCCCGGCTCACGCCACCCGAAACGCTGGCAGGATGTAGAGGAGCTCCTGAGCCGTGGTATCGACGTGTACACCACACTGAATGTGCAGCACCTTGAGAGTATCAACGATATGGTGACGAAGCTCACCGGCGTGGTGGTCAGGGAAACCGTTCCGGATAGCGTGTTCGATGATGCCGACGATATTGCCCTGATAGACGTTCCCTCAGATGAATTGCTGCGCCGCCTGAATGAGGGCAAAGTGTATATCGCCGAAGGCGCAAACAAACGCGCTGCCGAGAATTTTTTCAAAAAGCCGAACCTTGTTGCCTTGCGCGAGCTGGCGCTTCGGCGCACCGCCGAGCGCGTGGATGCGGAAGGTGACGTACTGACCGCTTCGCGCGGGCAGAGGGAAGCCCAGCTGGGGCAGAAGATTCTGGTATGCGTGGGACATGATGCCCTGTCGGCGCGGGTGATACGCCATGCCAAGCGCATGGCCATTCGCGCCAAGGCTCCGTGGTATGCGGTGTATGTGGAAACCGGCAGACATGAACGCCTGACCGATAAGGCCAGGCTCACGGCAGATCGCAACCTGCGCCTTGCGGAAAAGATGGGTGCACGCATTTTACGCATCACAGGTAGCGATGCGGCGGAGGAAATCCTGAACTATGCCTCCAGCCACGGCTTTACCCGTATTGTGGTGGGGCACAAGCGACGGTCGCTTCCAATCCGCTGGCTGAATGGTTCGCTCTGTGCATCATTGATCGAGCAGGGTGCAGGCTTTGAGATTACCACCGTCACCGATGAAAAAATCAAGGACAGGGACTCATACAGTTCCTTCTGGCAATATCACTTTGCACGCCCGTCAAATTACGCATTGGCAACAGGCATACTGGCCATAGCAACACTGATCGGTCTTCCGTTCCGGGATCTCACGGATTCGGACAACCTCACCATGATATACCTGACGGGCGTGGTCATTATAGCGGCATGGCTCGGCACGGGTCCGTCCATAATGGCATCGCTCCTGAGCGTGGCGGCGTTCAACTTCTTTTTCATCCAGCCGTATTATACCTTTGAGTTTTACGACAAGGGCTACTATTTCACTTTCGCCGTGATGCTGATGACCAGTCTTATTGTTGGGTCACTGGCCGCCAAACTCTCCTTGCAAGCGCGTCAATCGCGCAAGCGGGAGGCGGAAACCGGTTCGCTTTATGCGCTCACCCGCGAGCTTTCCTCGATTCGCGGCGTGGATAACATGATCGAAGTTTCGCTGAAGCATATCCGCGATGTGTTTGGCATGGATGCTGTCATCTTCGCCATGAAGGACGGGCAGCTTTATGCGACCCCCGCCAATTCCCCGGCACGCGAACTGAAAGAGGAAAGCGTGGCACACTGGGTGATCGGCAACGGCCAGATCGCGGGTCGCAATACGGATACGCTCCCCAGCGCACGCGGCCTTTATGCGCCGATGAACGCGGAAGGGGAAACCTTCGGCGTACTTGGTCTCATTCCTGCCAGACCTGATTTTCAGTTCACCAGCAATGAAACCAGCCAGCTTGAAACATTCGCCAGCCTCATGGCTTCCGCGTTCGGACGTGCCCGTCGCGCCGATGATGCCGAACGCGCCAAGGTGGAATCTGAAAGTGAAAAACTCCGCAATATCCTGCTTTCCTCTGTTTCCCATGATTTGCGCACGCCGCTGGCTTCCATCAGCGGCATTTCTTCAAGTATTCTGCTTTCCGGCATGAAACTGCCCAAACATGCGGAGGAAGGGCTTCGCTCCATTCACGATCAAAGCTCGAAACTTGCCAAAATCGTTACCAATCTCCTTGATGTATCAAGCCTTGAGTCCGGCAAGGTCAACCTCAATCGTCAGCCGTATTTTCTGGAAGAAGTCATCGGCTCGGCCATTTTACGCCTTGAGGAAGTGCTGAAAAGCCACGAGGTGAACACGCAGCCGGGCAAAGAACAGCTGATCCATATTGACGGGCTTCTGGTGGAGCAGGTGTTTATCAATCTGCTAGAGAACGCGGCCAAATACGCAGGCGCAAACGCAAGACTGCAAATTCGCGTCACCGACTGGCAAGATTTCGTGCAGGTAACGGTATCGGACAATGGCCGCGGCATCCCGAAAGATGACATCCCCCACATCTTCGAGAAATTTTACAAAGGCCCGCAAGGCGGATTGGGGCTGGGCCTGCCAATTTGCCGCGCCATTATCGAGGTGCATGGCGGACGCATGTGGGCAGAAAACAACCCGATTGGCGGCGCAAGTTTCCATTTCACCCTGCCCAAGACCAAGGACGGACCGGAGGCAACATGACCGAGGCAAATATTCCCATACTGGTGGTCGAAGACGAGCAGGAAATTCGCAAATTCCTGTCCTTCTCGCTGGAAAGCCATGGCTACAAACCCGTTATCGCGGTGAACGGTCATGAAGGCTTGCAGCAAGTCGCATCGGCTCGGCCAGAGCTGATGATCCTTGATCTTGGCCTGCCGGATATGGACGGGCAGCAAATCATCCGGCGTGTACGCGAGTGGGGCAGCTTGCCCATCATCGTGCTTTCTGCCCGTGGTCAGGAGCAGGACAAAATCAATGCGCTGGAAAACGGGGCGGATGACTACCTCACCAAACCTTTCGGACTGGGCGAGCTTCTGGCACGCATCAAAGTGGCGCTGCGCCATTCACGGCAGAGTGACAATGCGGAATCTGAAATCTTCAGCCAGGATGATTTGGTCGTGGATCGTGCCAGGCGCGTTGTCATGCTGGCCGGGGCGGAAGTGCATCTCACACCGATTGAATACCAGTTGCTCACCATCATGGTAAAACACGCGGGCAAAGTGGTCACCCACACACAGTTGCTCAAAGAGATCTGGGGCAAGCACAACGCGGAAAACAACAACTACCTCCGCATCCACATGCAGCACCTGCGCCAGAAGCTGAAAGACAATCCCCTGAAGCCCACCTATCTCGTGACAGAACCGGGTATCGGGTACCGGCTGAAATCACTTTAAAGCGTATTGCGATCTTTCGGATTCGCTTGCCACGCTTCAAGTCCTTGTTTTTCATCGGTCACCGGCAAAGCCTGTGCACGCAGGTGCGCAATGGTTTTGCAATCAGGACAAGCTCTGTCTGCCCAAAAAACAGCCGCACGCCACAGCGCATTCTCCTGCCAAAGAATCGACCATGGCAAAATTATGCGTTATTTTTATGCAAATGCCTGCATAAACGCATAACTGATGCTCAAATTATGCACTCCACAAATTTATTAAACGGGCATATAACAACGTCAATCGCTGATGCAGTTACTTCAATATCGAAGAAGCGCAGACAGCATAACAATCTGAGGAAACAACCATGAACCCCTTCCGTATCGCTCTTAGCTGGATCAACTATCAACGCACAGTGTCTGAACTCGGCAACCTGTCGAACCACACATTGAAGGACATCGGCATTACCCGCCACGACATCCGCAACATTGCGTCGCGTTCTTTCCACTAGGATCTGCCTGACATGATGACAGAACAAACGGCACCATATGGTGCCGTTTTTGTTCATCGCATGATTGGAACTGCCGGACCGTCGTGCTATTCACCGCTGCATGACAGATAAAACACACAAACCCGTTCATATTATCGGCGGCGGCCTTGCCGGTTGCGAAGCAGCCTGGCAAATCACCCGCGCCGGTATTCCCGTTATTCTCCATGAAATGCGCGGCGTGCGCGGCACAGACGCCCACAAGACCGATGGCCTTGCCGAACTCGTCTGCTCCAATTCATTTCGCTCTGACGATGCCACCAGCAATGCGGTCGGCGTTCTCCATGCCGAAATGCGGCTGGCAGGATCACTGATCATGGCTTCGGCCGACAAATGCCAGGTTCCGGCCGGCGGAGCCCTCGCCGTGGACCGTGACGGCTTTTCGGAAACAGTGACCCGTGCCATTTCCGCAGAGCCGCTGATCACCCTGATTCGTGAAGAAATCACCGGCCTGCCCCCGCAAGACTGGGATCAGGCGATCATCGCCACAGGCCCGCTGACGGCACCCGCACTGGCTGAAGCCATTGCCCGGCATACCGGCGCTGATTCGCTGGCGTTTTTTGATGCCATTGCACCGATTGTCTATCGCGACAGTATCAACATGGACATCTGCTGGTATCAGTCGCGCTATGACAAGGTCGGCCCCGGAGGCACTGGCAAGGATTATATCAACTGCCCGATGGATGCAGACCAGTACAAAGCCTTTGTTGCAGCCCTGATCGCCGGTGATGCCGTTGGCTTCAAGGAGTGGGAAGGCACACCCTATTTTGACGGTTGCCTGCCCATCGAGGTCATGGCGGAGCGTGGCGCGGAAACCTTGCGCCACGGGCCGATGAAGCCCATGGGCCTCACCAATGCCCATAATCCGGCAGTAAAGCCCTATGCAGTCGTGCAATTGCGCCAGGACAACGCCCTGGGAACCCTGTTCAACATGGTCGGTTTTCAGACAAAGCTGAAATATGGCGCACAGGCCGACATTTTCCGCATGATTCCGGGGCTGGAAAATGCGGAATTTGCCCGTCTAGGCGGCCTGCATCGCAATACATATCTGAACGCACCGACCTTGCTGGATCAAACCCTCACCCTCAGGGGCAGGCCAGGCCTGCGCTTTGCAGGCCAGATCACCGGGTGCGAAGGCTATGTGGAAAGTGCCAGCATCGGTCTTCTTGCAGGACGATTCGCCCGTGCCGAGCGCCTTGGCCAGGCACTGTCGCTCCCGCCCGTAACATCTGCCCTGGGTGCCTTGCTCAACCACATTACCGGCGGCCATCTTGTCTCGGATGATGAGCCCGGCAAACGCTCTTTTCAGCCGATGAATGTGAATTTTGGCCTGTTTCCGGATCTTGATCCCGGTTCACTGGTCAAGCCCGGGGAACAAAAGCGGTTTCGCGGCAAGGAAAAATCTGTTGCCAAAAAACAGGCCATGGCAGCAAGGGCGCTTGAGGATTGTCAGGCATGGATTGCCGCCACGGCATAGTACCTGCCCTGCCCGTCCTGATGCGTGTCGCAGACATCAGATTCGGAAAGATGCGCATTATAGCAGATCTCGATGACTGGGATCGATTGCGCCGGAGTGCTTCTGCCCTCCGGCGCAATCGGTTCCTGTCATCGCGTTCTGGTCTTATTGCACGATGGCGTCTTCCGGTTCTTTCGGTTGCTGCGCAAAGCTGTCGAGAAGCCAAAGGGAAATCTCGGCCGTTTCTTTTGGGGATCGAAAAAGATAACGACCGCTGGCAATCCCCAGAGAGCCAAAGTCCAGAAACAGCGACCGGTCATTGTCTCCGGGCATTACCGACACTGAGCCGGGCTCCAGAATCCTGCAAACGGCATGGCGCTTCTGGGCGCTGATACAGCCTGTTTTTCCACCGTTCAAACGCAGGAAAGCCGTTTGCGTATCCCACGTCAAAAGCACATCACGAATGGGTTCCATAGGAAAAGCCTTGCCGAACTGCAAAATCGCGTGTGCCGTTTCCTGACCGTTTTCGCTGACGGAATGGGCATGTGCGCGATAGACATACATGGAAACAATGGCGATCAGGGCAACCAGGGCAAACCAGGCGATAAGCGGCATGACAGACTCCGGCAGATAAAAGCAGCCACAGGATGATTCGGTTTTATACTCTGTTTATGCTCTAAAAACGGGCCTTTCGCAAACATTGCCACAGCAGCCATTGTCGCCTCCATTGCGGCAAACCAAAAGGCGCATCAAAAATTCGTGCACCCAGGCGCCTGGCACGATCGAGGACCGGCTGAGCAAGGGCTACCGGCAAATAGGCCGGGAAACTGGAAGCCGGAATATTGCAAAGCTGTCGCGCCTTTTCCAGGTGGTCAATGCCCAGGCCTGCAAAGGCATCAATGGCGGCAGACACAGCCTGACTGTCATCGCCTTTCAGGAACGAATCACGCTCAAGGCCGGTTGCCTTCAAAATTTCGTCCGGAATAAAAACCTGACCGCGATGCCGGTGCAGGGGCATGAGCAGCAACAATCCGGCAATGGTCTGCGCCACGCCGGCATGGCCGGAAAGATCAGCCGTCTGCGCTGCTGCTGCAGGGTTGAGAATGAGGGAACCGAGTTGCAGCAGGGTGCATGCGGTTTCCCCTGCATAGCCTTCCAGTGCGACCACAGGCCCGACAGGATCATCATAAAGATCAAACACACGCGCATCGATCAGGTTCATCAGACTGCTGACCGGCAGATGATGTGTACGGATCGTCTGGACAAGGGCCTGCGCCAGAGGATTGGCCCGGGCATCCTGATGTTCACTGCTCTCCAGCACATCCCGCCACCATTGCAGGCGGATTTCACCCGGCATGGGATCGCGCACGACATCCCGCACCCGGGCGATTTCTGCATTGAACGCATAGAGCGATGCCACGGCACCGCGCCGGGCAGCAGGCATCAGCAAACAGGCCAGATATCTGTCCCGGTCCCAATCGCGCAGGCTGGACAGACAATGCTCATATGCCGGATCGAGATGTGTCATGGCTCTGCGCCTATACAGCGATGAAAGCTGCGGCAACCGCCCGCGATTCCGTCAGCATGATATTGTATGTCCGGATGGCCGCGCCCGTACTCATGGGATCAGATCCAATTTGCGCAGCCCTTAAAGCCTCTTTCAGATCCCTTGGGAGCGGACGGATATCAGCGCCGGTGCCAACCAGCAGCGTCTCGATCTGTTCCGCCTCATCCAGCACCCTTTGAAACAGCGTAACACCCAGAACATCCCCTGCAACAGCTTCCCAGCCATAAATACCGGACGGCAGACACAGGATGGAGCCGCGATGCGACATATCGGCAAACCGGAAACCGCCATTGCCATAGGCATCGATTTCCGCCCGTCCTGGAAAATGCGCATCGCGAATGATGGTATTCCTTGCCAAATCAGGCCGCCGAATTCGGTTGGTCCGGCAGGGTTTCGCCCTTGCCTTCAACACCGTCGCGGAACTCTTCCGGACGCAGCTTGAACAGGATCAGCACAGGAGCCGCAATGTAGATTGACGAGAAAGTCCCGACAACAACACCAAACAGCATGGCCACCGTGAATGACCGGATCACTTCACCACCAAACAGCACAAGGGCTGACAGGGCCAAAGCCGTCGTCACAGATGTCAGAACCGTGCGCGAAAGCGTCTGGTTGATTGATGTATCAATCAGCAAAGGCAATGGCATTTTTTGTAACGCCGGAGACTTTCACGCATCCGGTCATAAACAACCACCGTATCGTTCAGCGAATAGCCGACAATGGTCAAAAGCGCGGCGATACTGGACAGATTGAACTCGGTTCCGGTTACCACGAACATGCCGATGGTCAGGATCACGTCATGCAACGTGGCGATAATGGCACCAAGGGCAAACTGCCACTCGAACCGGAACCAGATATAAATCACGATAAACACAAGTGCGACACCGACGCCAAGGGTTCCGGCATAGGCAAGCTCACCGGAAACGGACGGGCCTACCACTTCAACGCGACGGAAATCATACTGGTCCTGCAATTCGGACTTCACCAGATTGACAGCCGACTGCTCGGCATTCTCGCCTGCTCCCTGGGACTGCACCCGGATCAGAACATCCGTATTGTCTCCAAAGCTCTGAACCTGAACTTCACCCAGATTGAGCTCACTCAGGCGTGTGCGGATGCCCGATATGTCCGCATCCCCCTGCTTGGCCTTCACCTCGATAATGGAACCACCGGTAAAATCGATACCGAGATTGAATCCGACGGTTGAAAATCCCACGAGCGCCGCAATGGAAAGCGCTGCAGAAATACCGAATGTATAATTTCTGATACCCATGAACGGAATGCTCGTGCCGTCAAAGATACCTGTCCGGATACCTTTCGGCAGGACTTTAGGCTTGGCCTTGCGAACCCAGACACCGATCATCCAGCGCGACATGGTAAAGGCGGTAAACACGGTCGTGACGATACCGACCGCCAGGGTAACGGAGAAACCGCGCACAGGGCCTGAACCAAGGAAGAACAGCACAACGGCTGCAATCAGTGTTGTGAGGTTGGCATCCACAATCGTTGCCAGCGCCCTGTCAAAACCCTCGTCTATCGCTTGCCGAAGCGGCCTGCCGTTACGGACCTCTTCACGGATACGTTCATAAATCAGCACGTTACTGTCAACCGCCATACCGATTGTCAAAACGATACCGGCAATCCCCGGCAAAGTCAGCGTCGATCCCAGGACAGAAAGAACAGCGACAATCATCACCACATTGAAAAGCATGGCAATATTGGCAATCAGACCAAAGAATCCATAGGCCAGCAGCATGAAGCCAACCACAAGCGCTGCACCGATAATCCCGGAGGTCACACCGGCATTGATAGAGTCAGCGCCCAGTCCGGGTCCAACGGTGCGCTCCTCGACAACGGTCAAGGTCGCAGGCAAGGCACCGGCACGCAGAAGCACCGCCAGATCATTGGCACCCTCTACGGAGAAGTTTCCGGAAATCTGTCCGGACCCGCCAAGGATAGGTTCACGGATCACAGGAGCAGAAATCACGGCATCGTCCAGAACGATGGCAAAAGGCTTGCCGACATTGGCCTGTGTGGCCTGTGCAAACCGTGTTGCACCCTTGCTGTCAAAGCGGAAGGAAACCACAGGCTCACTGGTTTGCGAGTTGAAGCTTGCCTGGCTGTCCACCAGGTTTTCACCGGAAATCAGCGCACGCTTCTCCACCAGATAAGGCACTGGCGGATCATCATTGGAATAGAGCACCATCGAAGTGGCAGGCGGGCGACCATTCAGGGCCTCCTGCGCCGACATCGACACATCCACCATATGGAATGACAGTTTGGCAGTCTGGTTCAGCAGGTTTTTCAAACGCTGCGGATCCTGAAGCCCGGGAACCTGAACAATGATGCGGTCTGTTCCCTGACGCTGGATCACCGGCTCGGTCGTCCCGAGCTCATCGACACGACGGCGGACGACTTCAATAGACTGTGTGGCCGCAGCACCAACCCTGTAGTCAATGCCCGCATCCGTCAGGCTGATCCTGATCAGCCCGTCAGCATCGGATTCTATCGTGGCTTCCTGGACCGAACCTCCGGTCATGCCACCAGCGGCCACAGGTGCGACGATATCCTTGAGCGCTTCCTTGGCGGCATCGATCTGCGACACATCCCGAATGCGCACCTGTACCACCTGCCCCGTACCCGTCAGACCAGTATAGCCGATATTGGCATCACGCAGCTTCGTTCGGACATCATCAACGGTCGTCTGCAATCGCTCCTTGATCACATCTGCCCGTTCCACCTTCAGCATCAGGTGTGAACCGCCCCTGAAGATCCAGCCCCAAAGTCATCTTGTTCTTCGGTATCCAGCTTGGCCATCCTGCAAGCTGCTCATCCGGGAAAGCATTGGGAAGGGCAATGATCACACTGACAAACACAGTGAACCAGATAAGGGCAGTTTTCCAGGGCGAGTAATTCAGCATGGCAATCTCGGTGCAGGAGACAAAAAAGGCAATGAGCCGCTTCAATATATTCCGTCATGCGCGGCCGGGGACTATTCCTTGACCGGTTCGCCCTTCACACGCACTTCGGCAATGAACGTGCGAACGACGCGCAGTTTCAGGCCATCGGCAACTTCCATCTCAAGTTCCTTGTCGTCGAAAACCTTGGAAATTTTACCAACAATACCACCAGCCGTTACAACCTGGTCGCCCCGGCGAATATTCTTCAGAAGTTCTTCACGCTTTTTCATCTGCGCACGTTGCGGGCGTATAACCAGAAGATACATCACCACGAAGATGAGAAGAAATGGCGCGAGCGAAAGCAGGATTTCTGTTGGCCCGCCGCCCGTTGTCCCTGTCGCTGTCTGGGCAAAAGCTTCTGTAATAAACATCAAATACTCCTGGGTTTTCATTGTGACCGGTCACCGGTCGTGTCCGGCCATGATCAAAGGTCGCCGGAATATAGCGTTGACTGTCCTGAATGCAACAGAAACAACCATGTTCAGGCGTACCGGTTTGCCGCCTCTTACCCTTTTCTTGAAACAAACGCCATGCTACCCGGCTTGAATAATACAATAATTCTCATGTTGACACAAAAACAGGCAGGAAGCGCCCATGACCGATCCACTCCTCTCGGAGCTGTTGCTGGAAATCCGCAAATTGACCGGCGCTGTCGAGCGCCTGGCAGGGCCAGCCCCCTTGCCGAATGACTGGTCAAAATCCGATTGTTTCGTGTGGTCTGCGGCCCGCCACTGGTTGCAGCCGGTTCCGGAGCCGAACCGTGTCGAACTCGGACTGATCCGCAGTGTGGATCATGTCCGCGATATCCTGCACGACAATACCGCGCGCTTTGCCCGTGGATTTGCGGCCAACAATGTGTTTGCTCTGGGGGCGCGCGGGGAATGGGCAAATCATCTCTGGTCAAGGCCGTGCATGCCAGCGTCAACCTGGAAAACAGGCAGCAACATCAAGCTGGTCGAAGTGCATCGCGAAGATATTGACACCCTGCCCCGCGCTCATGGAAATCCTGCGCCAGGCACCTGTCAGGACGATCCTGTTTTGCGATGACCTGTCTTTTGATCATGATGATACATCCTACAAATCACTCAAGGCAGCCCTTGATGGCGGCATCGAAGGCCGGCCTGACAATGTGGTTTTTCTATGCAACGTCCAAACCGTCGCCATCTACTTCCGCGCAACATGATGGAGAATGAGCAGTCAACGGCCCATCAACCCCGTCAGAAGCGGTTGAGGAAAAGGTCTCGCTTTCCGATCGTTTCGGTCTCTGGCTTGGTTTCTACAAATGCAGCCAGGAGGATTATCTGGCCATGATCGACGGCTATGCCGAAACATTACGGCTTTCCGCTTGGCAAAACAGGAACTCCATGCCCAGGCCACTGGAATGGGCAACGACACGCGGTGCGCGCTCCGGTCGTGTTTGCATGGCAATTCATCCAGGATCTGGCCGGCCCGCCTTGAAAATGCCGATGGCCCTGAAAAATCTGCAAAACAAAGAATGCGCGGGACAGGGATCCCGCGCATTCTTCCCGGAGTTTCCTCGTACGATAGACTTAATCGAGGAAAGTCATGGGGTTGACCGGGGTTTGCATCTTTGCGAACCTCGAAATGAAGCTGAGGCCGCTTTGCACTGCCACTCATGCCGGATGTTGCAATCACCTGTCCCGCGCGTAACTTTCTGGCCACGGGCCACAGGACAGGGCATTCGCATTGCCATAGGACTGTAACCGTGCCGTCATCATGGCGCACCAGAAACGGTATTACCCAGCTCTTTCAGCCCGTTGCCGGAATAGATGACCACACCGTTTTTCTGCAGCCTTGATGGGCGTGCCTTCCGGTACGGCGATTATTGATAACCGTCATTACGGTTTACCGTCCACATTCGCACCATAGCCCGCAAACAAACAGCGCCGCGCAACAGGCCAGCGATATTTGCCGATACCTGTGGATTCAGGCGCAATCATCGCCGACATCCGTTTTTCTTCTGTACTTCCGCCCACACTCTGCGCCGGTGCGGCGGCAGGAGCTTCAGCCTTCGGTGCCGGAGCCTTTGTAGGGAGCAGGGCCTTTGCAGAAGCCACAGTTGTTTCCGGTGGTCATCGTGTCCGGAAACAAACCCGTAATCGGCCCGCAGCAAACAGTGGTACCGCCCTGCCGGGATCGTCCAGCGTCTGGCCCAATCCGGATGGTTCCGGTACCCAGATTGTTGGCCGAACGGATGGGCATCAACAGATACGCCGGTCTTTTTGGAAATCCTGGAAAGCGAATCACCCGCAGCAAACCTCGTAGGTTCCGCCCTTGCCTGGTGCTGCAGCCTTGTCACCGTCCGCAACATTGGTGCCATTGGCGGCACCTGCCCGTCTTGTCACGAAGCGTTGCAAACTGCTGGCAGGATGGCGTTGTCGCGCTCCGGGCTGCGGGCCGGAACCGGCACCTTGCCCCGTTGTTTCAGGCTTCAGCTGCACAATCGAAACCATCGGCAGCAAACCACAGTCCTTTGCCGGTGAACTGCCACGATAGACGGGAACAATAATGGTCCTGGCCCCGCCCTGCGCGGACGCAAGCACCTGACAGGCCGTTGGGCCCCGCAGAATTTCCTTTTCAGGAACACCATAAACGCTTTGAAAGCGCAGCAATTGTTTCACCCTGCCTGAGAGAGACTGCCGGTGCATTCCACCGTTGACCATGCGCCCGGGGGTCGTGCCTGTAGTGACCGGATCAGCCGACTTGTAGGACGTGGTCTCCTGCGCCCCGGTCAGCGTACCGGGCCGCGGGGGAAAGGCTGGGGACAGCGCCACATCTTTCGGGCTCTGACGCACGACCCACCGCACCGGGTTGAGAAAGCTCGGTACGCTCGATACGTTGCGGCGAGGCGGAAAGCCCGCGCACCGGAAGCCGTTGTGGCGGTGTTTGACGGGATCATAACCAGAGGAATTGGCCCGCAGCCGGGAAAGGCTGGTTCAGCGCCTGGTTTGCGGGTCATTGGCTGCATTTGCGTCTGCATCTGGGACAGAAACCCTGCGCGACATTGGCGCGCGGGGATCGGGGACATTGCCATTGATACCGTTCACACTGTGGGGGAATGGAAGCCGTTGTCAGGACCATCCTGCCGGGAAAAACAATCCGCCAAAAACGGGTCACATCCGAACTGCAGCCAGACGCCCACACCCGCCAGCAAAACCGGCAGCCATGAGACGTGCCGCTGATGTTCCCAAAACTCGCTGCTACTCTTTTGACGCATGACCACAAACCCCACCAATACGCGACTGAACGAAACCTATTAAAGCCTGTTAGTGTTTACTGCCCGGTTAAAATGCACAAATCAGGGGAAAATATTTTGAGGTTTTTGCTAACCATGACGCAGTGCAGCAAGCGAAAGCCGCCAAGATCGCGCCATGCATAAAAGCTGCCAGGGTCAAATCAGGATCATACCATTGATACTGGCAGCGCAATACGCTTTACAGTGCTGAAGCCATATGCGGTATCAGCGGCAGATAGGGAACATCGAACAGGTCCCGTACGCTCAAACCGGCTGCCAACCTTGGTCAGACGCACCAGCTTGCAGTGATTTTCACGCAGCATCAGCGGCAACCAGCATGGCAACCGCCCGATACAAGTTTGCTCCTGAAATGTGCGGGGAATTGTTGTAAAGGCACCCGTGATCAAAATACGGTCATAGGTGGTCTCACCGATCATCCCGACGCTTCCATCCGCTTTGCGAACAATGACATTGCGCAATTGCAGACGTTCCATCCGGGCTGGCAGCTGCCGTGGACCAGCGTAGCGTAGCGGTCAACCGTGTGAAACCCTTTCGGCAAAGCCTGCCCCATGACCGCCGCCGTATAGCCGCTGCCTGTGCCGATTTCCAGAATACGGTTGCCCGTCTGGATGTTGAGCGCATGGATGATCTGCACCGCCAGATCAACACCTTCCATAAAGGCACCGCAATCGATCGGAACGGTGCGGCTTGACCACGCGCTTTTCGCGAAACTCCGGCGGCGCAAAACATCGATCGCGGTGTCTGTTTCAACCGCCGTCAGCAAATTGATGTCGGAAATACCCGGCAGCCCGCAGGCGCAGGACCAGCCCTGGCAAAACCCTTCCCGCTCACTCACATTGGGGATCAATCATGTCCTCCCCGGGCCAAGGGCCGCAGCAAACCGTTTTTCTGGGCCGAATAATCGGTCAGATCCAGCTTCAGGGGTGTCACCGAAATGGTGTTGGCGCGCAAGGCATGGATATCCGTGCCCCTCGGCAAAATGGCCCCTGGCGGTCGCCAAACCGCAACCAGTAATACGGGAAACCCGCGCCCGTCATGGCGCTCTTCCACCGACAGGCCGAAATCCAGCTTGCCCCTGCGCCGTCCACTGCAATGCCGCGCACGTCCTCGGGTTTGCAATTCGGAAAATTCAGATTGAGAAAGGTTTCCCGTGGCAGGTCCACATGCATCAGCTTTTGCAAGACCTCCGGTGCATGGGTCTCCACAACATCCCACGGCACAATGCGTTTCACCATGGAAATGATAGGCCTGGCTGAGCGCAAACGAGCGCACCCCCTGCAAATGTGCCTTCAATGGCACCGGCAATCGTACCCGAATAGGTCACATCATCGGCCATATTGGCACCGGAATTCACACCGGGACAAAACGAGATCAGGCTTGATATCCAGCACTTTGCGAATGCCCCATGATGACGCAATCTGTCGGTGTTCCGCGCAGGGCAAAATGCTTGTCCGAAATCTTGCGCAGGCGCAAAGGTTTCCGACAGCGTCAGGGAATGCGCCAGACCGCTCTGGTCGGTTTCGGGTGCGACAATCCACACATCATCGGTAAAGGTGCGGGCAATGCGCTCCAGAACCGCCAGACCTTCCGCATGGATGCCATCATCATTGGTCAGAAGGATCCGCATTTTTCAGGCCCGCCTTTTCGATCTTGGTCAGGCCACCCATGTAGGGGACGCAAAAACATCCGGAACGGTGACAGAACCATCCTCATTGTAGTAATTTTTCAAGTACAGCAATCAGTGCGCGGACCGACGGCCACACCGGAACCGTTCAGCGTGTGGACGAATTTTTGTCCCCCTTTTCATCCTTGCTGCGATAGCGGGCATTCATGCGCCGCGCCTGAAAAATCCCCGCAGACCGAGCAGGAGGGAAATTTCGCGATAGGTGTTCTGGCCCGGCAGCCAGACCTCGATATCATGGGTCTTGCGTGAGCCAAAGCCCATGTCACCGGTGCACAGCACTATCGCGTGCGGAAATGCAGGCCGAGGCGCGTCAGCACTTCTTCGGCGCAGGCTGTCATCCGGTCATGTTCGAGAAGAGAGGTGTCCGCATCGGTGATGGACACCATTTCCACCTTCAGGAACTGGTGCTGGCGCAGCATGCCGCGCGTATCGCGACCGGCAGACCCGGCCTCGGAACGGAAACACGGCGTCAGCGCTGTGAAGCGCAATGGCAGACGGTCCTGATCGACAGGATCTCTTCCCGCACCAGATTGGTGAGCGGCACTTCGGCTGTGGGAATCAGCCAGCGGCCATCCGATTGGTCCTGAACAGGTCTTCGGCAAATTTCGGCAGATTGCCGGTGCCATACATGGACTCTTCGCGCACCATCAGAGGTAGGCATGACTTCCGTATAGCCATGCTGTTCTGTGTGCAGGTCCAGCATGAACTGACCCAGCGCGCGCTCAAGCCGGGCCAGCGGGCCTTTCAGAATGGTAAAAGCGCGATCCGGCAATCCTGGCCGCCCGCAATCAAAATCCATGGGTAGACCCCAGAGCCTCACCGATTTCGTAATGAATTCTTTCGGCGCATGGCTCCAGCCCTGGCTTTTGGCACCACGAAACTGCCGGACGCAGCACGTCTCGACATTGTCATGCTCGTCTTTTGCCGACAGGAACTTCGTCCAGCGGCACATTGGGAATGCGGGACAGGGCATCGGCCAGTGCGGAATATTGGGGACTGACGAGGATGGTACGTTCCTCTTCCTCTGCAGGCCGGCAGCGATGTCTTGAGATCGGCGACCTCGGCTTTTTCAGCTTTTCGGCCAGTTCGGAATTCCTTGGCAGCCATCGCCTGCCCGATTTCCTTGGAAGCCGCATTGCGGCGACCCTGCATATCCTGCATGGCCTGAACCAGGGGACCGGCGCTCGTTCATCAAGCGCGATCAGCTCGGCAGACAGAGGCTGAGCGCCCGCGCTTTGCAAGAGCCCCATCCAGAGCTTCGGCATTGTCCCGGATCCATTTGATATCAAGCATTTTCAGTCTGACCTTCATGCGTGGCAGGCTTGGTTCAGGCATCAGGCCCCGCCCACGGTTCAGCCCCTGCCCCGGATCATCGTGCGGGACAGCAGCCTGGTATCAGCCCCTGTCACGCGGTTCCGAACGTCTCGGAATGCCCGGACGACCCCGGCCATGCCTGTCTTGTCCGCTTCGGAATCTGCTTCCTCTTCTGCAGCCTTCGCCTTGGCGCGGCTGCGCTCGATGAATCGGGCAGACAGAATGGAAATCTCGTAAAGAAGGATTGTCGGCAGTGCAAGACCGATCTGGGAAACCGGGTCCGGCGGCGTCAAAACCGCCGCCACCACAAAGGGCGATCACATCTGCATATTTGCGTTTTTTGTGCAAGCCACAGGGAATCGATCAAAACCGGCGCGTGCCAGAAAGCGATGTCACCACCGGAAGCTGGAACACAAGTGCCAAAGGAAAACACCAAAGTCATGATCAGGCTGAGATATTCCGACACCTTCGGCATCAGCTGGATTCCCACTTCACCATCTGTCCGGCTTTGGCACCTGCATGGACAGGAAGAACCACATCACCATCGGTGTGAAGAAGAAATAGACAAGCGCATCGCGCCGAGAACAAAACAACAGTGGCGAGGCGACCAGAAAACGGCAGGAAAAGCCGCGCGCTCATTCTTGTAAGAGGCCGGGGGCGACAAATTTGTAGAATTGGACTGCAAATCACGGGAAAAGCGATCACCATGGCGCCGAACATGGCAACCTTGATCTGCGTGAAGAAAAATTCCTGCGGTGGCCGTGTAGATCAGTTCGGATTTGGCAATATCGAGTTTTTGCCCCAGATCACCGCCCATTTATAGGGAATGACCAGGGCCGTGAACAATTGCTTGGCAAACGAAAAAGCACACAGGACAAATGCCACAAAGAAATGCCACCAGCGACCAGATGAGCCGGCCGGCGCAGCTCGATCAGATGCTCTATCAGCGGCTGCGGCTTTGTCTTCAATATCGGTTATGTTCGTGCTCATGCCGCACCCGTCAGTCGCTTTCAGCCTTTTTGGCGCGTTCTTTTTTCTTTGGTTTTTTCATCTGCACCAGCAAACCGCTTCCACAATCAGCCACCGGTAATCTCCGTCACCTTCTTTTGCTGCCCTTGGTTTGACCGGTGCCTTGGGCTTTTGTGCAACAACAAACAGCTTCTGGGACGCGACAGGCGTCATAAACAACTGGCACCGGTGCGGCTTTCAATGCCAGGAAGGCTTGCGGTTGAAGGCTGCGACGCAACGGTATTCACCGGCGCAGGTGCAGCCTGGGCCTCGCCTGCCGGCATCCTTCGGACTCTCATCCGCCGCGACAGCGGGCGTCAGAGGCGTTGCCGGCTTTTCAACACTTGCGGATCTTTGCAGATCTGCCTTCAGGTCGGCACCAATCTGGCGCAGCGGGCTCATGGCATCCCGCAACGTATTGGCGGGATTGAGCCGTTTGTACATCGCCGATGGTCTTGCGCACCTCATCAAGGTCCGCATCCTTCAATGCATCATTGAACTGCGACTGAAACTGCCCGGCCATCGTGCGCAATTGCGTCACGAATGCTTCCCGAAGGCCCGCAACATCGGCGGCAGGTCTTTGGGGCCAACGAACACGATCAGCAAAATCACGCGATAACAAGCATTTCGCTCCAGCCGACTTCCAACATTCAACATATTCCCTGAAAACCGTCTTCGGACAGGCCTGAACCGCGTGTTACTTTACATCTTCACCATTCTGGTCGAACGGTCTTGGCCTTGATCGCCGGATCTTCTTCAGCCATGCCCTTTTTGAAATTCTTGATACCCTTGGCAACATCGCCCATGAGCTCAGGAATCTTGCCGCGACCGAAAAACAACAACACGACGACCAAAACGATCAGCCAGTGCACCAAGCTAAAAGAACCCATTATCGTACTCCCTCAATTCTGTGTGATCCTGATGTAGGACGTTTGTCAGCGTTTTTCAAACACCAATATGTTTCGTTCGTTAATCGATATGGAGACGTCGCGCAATCCACCGGAGAGAACATCGGCGCGAATTCTGGCGCGCACAAGGCGCTCACTGCCCGGAACAGCAAGTTCGAGCAGTTCAACAACACCCAGGAACCGGCGTGACCGCACCCTGGCCGGAATATCTCCGCTGTCTTTTGAGATCAGAAGGTCTTCAAGACGCAAGGCAACGGTTACAGCCTGGCCCTGCGAAAATCCGGGTGCTGCTATTTGCCCTACCGGCGTATCCACCCGCCCGTCCTGCACAAGACCGTCAAACGCATTGATCTCTGAAAAGAAGGCAGCGGCAAACACATCCTGCGGACGCCGGTAAAGATCATCAGACGTGCCGACCTGCACAAGCTGGCCATCCCGCAACAGGGCAATCCGGTCGGCCATACGCATGGCCTCTTCGGAATCATGGGTAACAACAATGGCCGTTGCCCGTGTTTCGCGCAGGATTGTCAGCGTCTCGGCGCGGATGGAATCCTTCAGGCGGCTGTCCAGACCGGAAAAGGGTTCGTCCATCAACAGTACGGCAGGGCGCGGAGCAAGCGCTCTGGCCAGCGCCACGCGCTGCTGTTCTCCTCCGGACAGCACATGCGGATATTTGGCTGGCATAATGCGCCAGATTGACCCGCTCCAGTGCCATCATGGCTTCCCGGATACTGTCCTTTGCCGGAAGGGCTGTCAGACCAAAACGAACATTGTCGAGAATGGTCATATGCGGAAACAGCGCAAAATCCTGAAACATCAGGCCGATGCCACGTTTTTCCGGCGGCATGAAAATGTCCGGGCCGGAAATGACACGGTCATTCAGAAATACACGTCCGCGGCTCTGCGCCTCTATGCCCGCAGCAATGCGCAAGAGCGTTGTCTTGCCGGAACCTGACGGCCCCAGAAGACACAAGACCTCGCCCGCTTCAGCCGTCAGCGAAATACCCTTTATGGTCTGTTTGCCTGCATAATCGTGATGTATATCGTCAAACTGCAGACGCGCGGCAAAGCTCACGCCGGCAGTCCTGCGGGCAAAGACAGGGGAGGACGGTATCACCGTCATCTCGGAAGCACTGTTGCGTGTCAATCCATTCACCAGAACCGCTTGGTCGCCGAAACGAAACCATCAAGAAACAGGAGTCTATTCCTCCGCTTCACCACCCGGTGTCAAGAGCCCAAGCTCCTCCAGATCAAGTGCCGTGATCGGATCTTCATCCTCGGCCAGTTCATCGCCCGTTGCTGGTATCGGCACGTTGAAATTGGCCGGTATACGGCCGGACAGCAGTCCTGCCGCCTTCAGCTCGTCCATTCCGGGCAGATCGCGCACCTCTTCAAGGCCGAAATGATCCAGAAAATCCTTCGTCGTCCCGAATGTCACCGGTCGGCCAGGTGTGCGGCGGCGTCCGCGAAACCGCACCCAGCGAGCCTCCATCAACACGTCCAGAGTTCCCTTGGAGGTCTGGACACCCCGAATTTCTTCAATTTCGGCCCGTGTCACCGGCTGGTGATAGGCAATGATGGCCAGAACCTCGGTGGCGGCCCGTGACAGTTTCCTGATTTCGGCGTCGCTCTGCCGGATCACAAAGGAAAGATCGGATGCCGTGCGAAACGCCCAGTGGTCACCCACTTGCACCAGATGGACACCGCGTGTGGAATAATGCAGCTTGAGCCTCTGCATTATGGAAGCAACATCGCTGCCGGCAGGCAGCCGGTCGGCAATGAACCCCTCGTGTACGGGTTCGGCAGAGGAAAACACCAGCGCTTCTGCAATCCTCTCCGCCTCGCCAACAGATGCATAACCGGAAGTTTCAGCGCCGTCGCCCATGCCCTCTAAGGTAGTGTCGGGTGATTTCTCCATCGAGCTCAGGCCCCTTCTGCGTCCACAACAAACGCTGCCCTCGTCCCGTTCCGCATATAAAGCGGCTGGAATGCACCATCCTGACGCATGTCCATCCGCCCTTCCCGCACCAGTTCCAGAGCCGCCGCAAATGCGCTGGCAATCGCCGTGCGGCGCTCTTCGGGCGATGTCAGGTAGCGCAAAAGGAAATGGTCCAGCGCTGTCCAGTCGCTCAACTCGCCCACCAGCCTGGTCAAAAGGTCGCGCGCATCCGCAAGCGACCAGACCGTGCGACGTTCAATCGTCACATTGGTCACCATCTGCCGCTGCCGCAGCGCCGCATAAGCGGTCAAAAGGTCGTAGAGCGTCGCATCATAGGCAGACTGGTTGCGAACCGGAATATGCTCCGGCGCACCGCGCACAAAGAAATCCCGGCCAAGACGGTCACGGTTGACCAGCCGCATGGCCGCATCACGCATGGCTTCCAGCCTTTTCAGCCGGAAAGCCAGCGCTGCGGCCATATCTTCGCCCGTCGGCTCATCCCCGCGCGAAACCTGCGGTATCAGCAATTTCGACTTCAGAAACGCCAGCCAGGCGGCCATCACCAGATAGTCTGCCGCCAGCTCAATGCGCACCTTGCGGGCCTGCTCCACAAAGACCAGATATTGCTCGGCCAGTGCCAGGACCGAAATCTTCGCAAGATCAACCCGCTGGTTGCGCGCCAGATGCAGCAGAAGGTCGAGCGGACCTTCAAACCCTTGCACATCCACCAGCAGCGACGGCTCACCATTCTCGACGGCGGACGGAGAATTGTTCTGCCACAGCGCTTCCAGAGGTGCGGTTTCGCCTGCTGCTTTCAATGGGCTTTTCGGCTTCAGCAACGGCGTCATCCCGCTCAAACGATTGCAAACAAGGCATTGAACTCGTCGCGCAGGGCCAGTTGCGAACTGGCATCCGCCACGGGTTTTCCGGAAATGGCAGCATCGGCACGCAGTTTCGCACGACCCTCAAGCAGAGGCACATTGTCCACCACGGCCTGCATTTCGTCCATATCACCGTTGCAATGCAGGACAATGTCCACACCATTGGCAGAAATGGCTTTGGCCCGTTGCCCCAGATCACCCTGCAGGGCATTCATCGAGGAATCATCTGAAAGCAAAAGCCCGTCAAAGCCGATATGGCCGCGAATGATCTGTTCGATAACTTTTCTAGAGGTTGTCGCCGGATATTCAGGATCGACAGCCGTATAAACCACATGACCCGTCATACCGACCAGAATATTGCGCATTGCCCTGAACGGCGCAAAATCATGCGCTTCCAGTTCGGCCAGGCATGTGTCGACCACCGGCAGCACATGATGGGAATCGGCAAAGCCGCGTCCATGACCTGGCATATGCTTCATCACCGGCAACACACCACCGGCCATCAGTCCGTCGGCAGCGGCCTGCCCGATTTCGGCAACCGCAACAGGATCATAACCATAGGCACGACTGCCGATCACGTCGCTTGCCCCTTCAACTGGCACATCCAGAACCGGCAGGCAATCGACATCAATACCATAGCGCACCAGGTCAAAGGCATGCAGCCGCGACATCAGCCAGGCTGCCCGCAATCCCTTGTCACGGTCCTGACGGTACAGTGCCCCGATATCGGCCCCGGATGGATATTTCTGCGTCAGCGGCGGCTTGATCCGCTGCACACGTCCGCCCTCCTGATCGATCAGGACAGGCGCATGTCGCCCCGGCACACAGGCGCGCAACTGCGCCACAAGATCAGCAATTTGCTGGTGGTCGCCGATATTGCGTCCGAAAAGGATAAAACCCCAGGGCTGGCGTTCCCGGTAAAAAGCCATTTCTTCGGGCGTCAAGGAAAGGCCGCTGCAGCCAAGGATAACGGATTTGATGTCGCTCATATCCGTATCATACGGCCTTCACAGCGAAACGCGAGGCCGCAAAACGCAAAATGCCAGCCAATTCACAACAAACAGCACCCGCCATATTCCATTGACGTGTGCTGAAGTGATCTATGGCGCAAGCCCTACCTGGAAACAATACAGCTGCCGCCAACCGACCGGTACTGTTCGCACAGGGCAACAGCATCGGCTTTGGAACCGGCAACGATCCTGACCCGGTAAAACGTACCTTTGCCTGCAACATCAGCACGGCGGATATCAACAGCTTTGCCGGAGATCACGCTGCCAAATTTCCTCGTCAGGTTGGCATAGGAGCGCTTGGCCTCGTCTTCGGACGGAAGCGAGGCCACCTGCATGACGTAGGTTCCGGCAGGAACCGCAGCCGTTTGGGTAGCGGCGGGGACACCGGGCGTTTCGGTGGCCTGCGTTGCAGCCGCAACGTCAACAGGCTTGGCTGTGTTATCAGCCTTCAGATTGCCCTGGTCTGTTACCGTTCCCACCACATTGACCGGCTGATCGGCAGGACGGGCCGTCGGGACAGGCGCAACAACGGTGGTCTTGACCTTGCGGACCGGGGCCACGGCATCAACCTGCACATTGGCTGCATCAGCAAGACCGCCCTGCTGCGAAGCCGCATCAGCCGGTGGTGCGACATCAGTCGCACGCATGTCCGATGCAGCGTCAGGGGTGGCCGCCGCAACATCAACAGGCTTTTCGGCAACAGACGGCGCGGGTGTCGATGTTTCTGCAGGGGTCGTATCGTCACGGGCAACCAATGTACCATCCGGCTTGACGACCATTGTCTTGACCTTGCGGGGAGACACACCAGCGGGCTGCGTGCTGCCGCCGGTATCGGTATCGGCAGTCGCCTCGTCCTTTACGCCGGGCAACAGCCGACCATCCGTGGTATCTTCAGTCGGCGTACCAGCGCTCTCTTCAGGCGAATCCAGCGGCAGGCCTTCCGGAATCAGGGTCTTCTGAACCACGTCAACCGGCTCTTCCGATGTCGAAACCAGCGCCTCCTGTTTGGGGTCAGCCTGTGCCGTTCCGGCAACCTGATCATAAACGGCCTTGTCCTGATTGGGAACTGTCGTGCCGCCCCTGTTTTCAGGCACAACTTTCATCGGTTCCTTGTCAGCAAGTATCACGCGCGGTTCACTGCTTGTGGCAACACGCGCAGCAGAACCGGATTGTATCCAGGCATAAACGCCACCACCGCCCAAAACAGCAATGACGCCAACGCTTGCGGCCAGTAACCATCCACGACCGGACATTTTCTTCTGCGGCTGTCGCACATGCTTGAATTTGCGCTCCATCCTGGCTGCAGCATTGGACTGCACGGCAAAATAGTCGGCAGGCGTGTCGGAAAGGGACCGGCGAAAATCCTCTTCCAGCTCGCGTTCAAATTCAGCCAGTTGCGCATTGATACGCTCTTCGTCATCCTTGATCGCAGGACGGTAATGGTGTTCACCCCAATGAAGGGCATCATCGTCAGCATCAGCCGCAACGGGCCGCGGTTGCGGCGGAACGCCAAACAGATCATGGACCTCATTTTCGATATAGTGATCGGGATGGACTGCAGCCGGCTTTTCCTTTTCGATCACCGGCAAGGTCGGAACGTGCATATCAGCGACGGACTCAGGAATTTCCGCCATATCCGAAATCTGTTCCGGATCAAAATGCAGCGTAATGTCCTGTGCTTTTTGTAGTACAGGTGTCCGATAGGTGTCCGGAACCGTATCAGAGATTTCAAGCTCAATACTGTCGAGATCAAGTTCAAATTCGGATTCATCAAACGGATTGACGACCGAATGGGCGTCAATGGGAACAATCCGTTCAGCAACGGCCGGAGCAGCGGAGGGTGCGACAACAGGATCGGCCACGTCCGACAGCGCAGGCGTGTCGATGGCAGGTTCAAAAAGCGGCGGCTTTTCAGCAACGGGCCTGGTATAAGACAAGCCTGCAGGCCTGTGCGCCGGCGTTGCCAGAACCGGATTGGTCCGCGACATCGCAACGACAGGATAGCGTTCAACTTCGGCCATCAGGTCATCAAGACCATAATCCGTCGTGCGCTGGGCAGCCACAGGCTCCTTTGACAAAACTGTTGTGCCGGATTGCGCAGCGCCTGCAACTGGTGCCGGATTCAACGGTTGCGGATCCGGGTTGAGATCAAAAGGATCCCGGGCGGAGACAGCCGCCTTGGCAACGGGCGCGCCTTCAAGACGTTCTGTTTTCCATTCAGCAAAAGCAGAAACGGGTGACGCAGGTTTCAAGGCTTGTGGCAATTCCGGCACAGGAGCGGAAAGGGACATATCCAGTTCGTCGGCAAGGTTCAGTTCTTCGGTTACGTCCGGCTGCCCGTCAAAATCCGGGCCGAAGTCAGACAGGTCCGGAACAGGGGCATCGGCAAAGCTGGGTTCTTCAATCCCGAATTCGGCAAGGAGATCGTCATCAGCCAGCGCGAAGACCGGTTCTTCCATATCTTGTGCGGCAGCAAGGGGAGCAGGCTGAAAGCCGGGCCGGAAGTCGATGTCCGGCTCCACGCGACCGCGCACAACGGGTTGTGCCACAGGCTGACGCGCTTCCATTTCTGTATCCCGCCCGGCTTCAAGGACAGGCCCTGACGGCAATACAGGCTGCGAATGTCGATAGGAAGGCAAAACGACAGGATTGTCAAAACGCTCGAACTCCCGCATCAACTCTTCTTCAAGGTCGAATTCAGGCTCCCTGCGCACGGGACGTGGTGTAGCGGCCGGTTGCTGCGGCGTGGTGGGTCTGGGTACATACCCGACAATGTTGGCAAGTTCCGCCAATGGATCGTCATCGGATAAAAATCCGTCTTCCAGTCGTGCCGTGCGCCCCATTTTTATCTCTGCCATTCTCTATTCACCCACAAAACTGCGACAATCTGCCATGACAATGTGGGTAAATGGTGACAATCAGCGCATTTCGACTGGTGCTTCGGTTCCGGTAATCGCCAGACCCGATTTCAGTACAGATGCAACTGCCCGCACCAGCCCTAGCCTGGCAAGCGTCAATTCTCTGTTTTTATCATTAATAAATCGTAACGCAGGCTGTTCTTTTCCTTTATTCCAATGTCCGTGCAAACAACTGGCCAGATCATAGAGGTAATACGCCACCCTGTGAGGCTCCTGGTTTACGGCTGCAGACTCAATCATCCTGGGATATTCTGCCAGTTTGGCAACCAGTTGTAACTCCGCAGGATCAGTGATGTGGTCCATGACAGCCCTGGCGAGATTTTCGTCGGATACATCCAGATCCGGGAAAGCATCAAAAGCCTGACGGAACACGGACATGCACCGTGCATGTGCATATTGCACATAGAAAACAGGGTTGTCCTTCGACTGTTCCGTCACTTTGGCAAAGTCAAAGTCCAGAAGTTCGGAACTCTTCCGGTACAGCATCATGAAACGGACAGAGTCTTTTCCCACCTCATCCACAACATCGCGCAATGTCACGAAATCGCCAGATCTCTTCGACATTTTCACAGGTTCGCCGTTCCGGAAAAGATTGATCAGCTGGTTCAAAAGCACGGTCAGCTTGACAGACCCTTCCGAAACCGCACGTGCAACGGCCTCCAGCCGTTTCACATAGCCGCCATGGTCTGCCCCGAGCACATAAACCATATTGGTGAATCCGCGATCAAACTTGTCCTTGAAATACGCAACATCCGCAGCAAAATATGTATAGCTTCCGTCCGACTTGATCAAAGGACGATCCATATCGTCCCCGACTTCGGTCGAGCGAAACAGCGTTTGCTCACGATTTTCCCAGTCATCGGGCAATTGCCCCTTGGGTGGCGGCAAGGTTCCCTTGTAAACATGGCCCTTGAAAGTCAGGTCATTGATCGCCGTGCGGATCCTGGCTGCACCGTCCGCATGCAGCGAGCGCTCCGAGAAAAACACATCGTGCACCACATTGAGGGCGGCCAGATCCTCGCGGATCATCGCCATCATTGCAGCAATGGCACGCTCCTTGACCAGCGGCATCCATTCGGCTTCAGGCATGGCCTTCAGCCCCTTGCCAAATTCTTCCGCCAAAGCCTTGCCAACCGGCACCAGATAATCGCCCGGATAAAGACCTGCCGGTATTGTGCCGATTGTCTCACCAAGGGCTTCGCGGTATCGCAGGAAAACCGAACGCGCCAGCGTATCGATTTGAGAGCCGGCATCATTGACATAATATTCCTTGGTCACGTCATAGCCGGAAAACGCCATCAGGTTTGCCAGTGCATCACCCACAACCGCACCACGGCAGTGGCCTACATGCATCGGACCCGTTGGATTGGCCGAAACATATTCCACATTGGTCTTGATGCCCTGCCCGACAGCGCTGCGGCCATAATCCGTTCCGGCCGCCACCATGGACGACAAAAGCCTCTGCCAGTAACCGACAGATACGCGGATATTGATAAAACCGGGACCGGCAACCGCGACCTCCACCACGTCGGGATCAACCCTCAGGCGCTCGACAATCATCTCAGCCAGCGCACGAGGATGTGTTCCGAGCCCCTTGGCCAGAACCATGGCCGCATTGACAGCAATATCGCCATGGCCCGGATCACGCGGCGGCTCGACTGCAATACGCGAAAAATCAAGCTCATCACGCTTGTTTTTAACGATATCAATATCTTCAAGAACATTCTTGATGCGAAAGTCGAAGTCTGAAAACAGATTCATTGCAATGTTCCAATAGCTGAATGCACGGCCTATGCCCGCACTGCAGTGTATATTTGCCGGTTCCGGTGGGCGATCTACCGCAATTCCGGCGTATGGTCAAACAAGCGCCGGTGCGTGCTGATGGCGTAAGTGTCCGTCATTCCGGCCAGATAATCACCCACATGCCGCGCTTTTGCCGCCTCGCTCATCTCAAGAATCTGGTCGACCCAATAGTGGCTTTTCATATGCCGGGGCTCTGCCATATAGGCATGATAGAGATCGGTGACGATGGTCTTTGCTCCGGAGCGGATACGCATGATATCCGGATGGCGATAGATGCGGGTCAACAGCATCGCCTTGATCTGCCTGTCGGTTTGCGCCATTTCCGGCGAAAACGTCGCGATAACCCCATCGGCATTGCGGATGTCGGAAGCACTTTGCGGCCTCAGTTGTGCCAGGCGCTTCTGCGAAACGGAAATCACATCCTCGACCATCCGGGTAATCTGGCGGCGCATCATTTCATGGGTGAAGCGCGACGGCTCCAGACCGGGATACAGTGTTCGCACCTCCCGCATCAGCCCGGCCAGAAACGGAATGTCTTCCAGCATGTCAAATGTCAGATAACCCGACCGCAATCCATCATCAATATCATGGGTATTATAGGCTATGTCATCGGCAATGGCGGCAACCTGCGCCTCAAGACTGGCAAATGTCGCCAGTTCAAGGTCGTGGAGTGCGCAATAATCGAGGATCGGCTGGGGCACGGGTCCGCGGGTTCCCTGACCCTGCGCATCCATCAGCGGACCATTGTGTTTGACCAGACCTTCAAGGCTTTCCCAGGTGAGATTGACGCCGTCAAATTCCGCGTAGCGGCGTTCGAGCCTGGTGACAATCCGCAAGGACTGCGCATTGTGATCAAAACCGCCATACGGCAGAAGCATCTCATGGAGTGCATCCTCACCGGTATGGCCGAACGGCGTGTGGCCAAAATCGTGGACAAGCGCAACGCCCTCGGCCAGATCCTCGTCCAGTTTCAGCGCACGGGCCAGCGCCCGGGCAATCTGCGCCACCTCGATCGTATGGGTCAGGCGCGTGCGATAATGATCCCCATCATTGGCAATGAACACCTGGGTCTTGTGTTTCAGCCGCCGGAAGGCCGTCGTATGTACAATCCGGTCGCGGTCACGCTGGAAATCGGAGCGGGTCGGGCTGGAAACCTCACTGTAAAGGCGGCCGCGGCTGGTCCAGGGATCAGCAGCATAAATCGCCCGCTCTCCATATCCAAACCCCAGACCATGTCTGTCATATGTCATAAATACCCGCTTTTTGCCTGTGTCCGTGCATTGACGATCTTGCAAGTCTTCTTACCTGTCGTGCAGGGTGGAAGAAAGACAGTTTCCGGAAATTTCCGTGATTGTCAGCCTTTCTCCCCTGTCCTATACTGGGAAAATCAGCAGAATCCCGGGCCTTGACCCCGGCAGGAGGCAAAATGAGCGAAACATCCATCACCGTATCTGAATCAGCGGCCAGACGTATTGCAACCATCCTGAAAAAGGAAGAGGGCAAGAATGCCATGCGCGTGTCTGTGGAAGGCGGCGGCTGCTCCGGCTTTTCCTACAAGTTTGATCTGGTGGAAAAGGCGCAGGAGGACGATATTATCCTCGAACGCGATGACGCCAAAGTCTTCATTGACCGCATGTCTGTGGTTTATATGGACGGCTCGGAGATTGATTTTGTTGACAATCTTCTGGGCCAGTCCTTCCAGATCAAAAATCCGAATGCGATTGCCAGTTGCGGCTGCGGAACCAGCTTTTCGGTCTGATATCCGTAAATTGCAGCCCGACAGACACCAGAGAACGTTTCGATGAAAATCGCCACATGGAATATCAACGGCATCAAGGCCCGCATCGAAACGCTTCTGGCCTGGCTGAAAGAAGCAAATACCGATATTGTCTGCCTTCAGGAAATCAAATCGGTCGATGAAGCCTTTCCACGCGCGGACATTGAAGCGCTTGGCTATCATGTTGAAACCCACGGCCAGAAGGGCTTTAATGGCGTGGCGATCCTGTCCAAACTGCGGCCCGACGAAATCAGTCGCGGCCTGCCCGGCGACGACAGTGACGAGCAGGCCCGTTTCATGGAGGCGGTGTTTTCAGTCCGAGGCGGCGCAATACGGGTCTGCTGCCTCTATCTTCCCAATGGCAATCCGTCGGATGATCCGGTAAAATATCCCTACAAACTCAAATGGATGCAGCGGCTTCAGACCTTTGCGCAAGAGCGGCTGGCACTTGAAGAGCCATTGATACTGGCGGGCGATTACAATGTCATCCCGGAACCGCATGACTGCTTTGATCCGAAGGTCTGGGCCACAGATGCGCTCTTCCTTCCGCAAACGCGGCAGGCCTTCCGCAGGCTTGAAAGCCTTGGTTTTTCCGATGCGCTGCGCTCCAGTTCCGATGCTGCGCCATTCTATACATTCTGGGATTATCAGGCAGGCTCCTGGCAGAAGAACAACGGTATCCGCATCGACCATCTGATGCTGTCGCCAGAGGCCAGCGACAGGCTGGTATCAGTGCGCGTCGACAGGCATGTTCGTGATTGGGACAAGCCATCCGACCATGTGCCCGTTGTCGGGCAGTTTGATGTGTGATCGCTCAAAACTATTCCGCAGTCTTGAAGGCAATATCCTGCGCCAGCGCAATAGCGGCACGCCGGTCATCTTCACTGGCGAGCGAGAAAGCCTGCTCCTGCATCGGCTCTATCCAGGCCTTGTCATTCTGGGTGGATTGATCACTGGCAGCGGTCATATAGGCAAGCCCGCGCACGGTCTGGCCTTCCTGAAACAGGAGATTGCCAAACAGCGCTGTCGCGCCGATATGGCCCAGCTTGCGGGCATGATTGAGCCACTTCTTGGCCTGCTGCACATTGACGCCGCCGCCCTGCCCTTCCAGAATCATCCGGGCCAGCTGAAACTGCGCTTCTGCATCGCCAAACGTTGAGGCTGCCTGAAAATACAGTTGTCGCGCCTGGGCAAAATCCGGCTTGACCGGGCTTTTTGGAATTCCGTTCTGGTAGTAATGCGCCAGTGCCATCAAGGCATTGACGAAAAATCCGGTATCTTCCGAGCCTGGCTCGACACCCTTGCTGGCAATATCGCTGTACATTTTAAAAGCTTCAAAATCGTCTTTGGCAACGCCGTCACCATCAGCATACATATTGGCCAGCGCCCAGCGCGATCCGGTATGGCCCTTGTCGGCGGCATAGCGATAGGCTTCGACGGCCTCTTCTTTCTGTCCGGCCTTGTAAGCATTGAACCCGAATTTGAAAAGATCGAACGGACCGGATTCCTTGCTCACACCCGCATTGGGATCAAACGCAAACACTGGCAAAGCAACCAGAAGGGCTGCTGCACCAAAGCCAAATCTCTCAACGATACGCAATCTCACTGTTACCATCTGTTCCAAAATCTTCCGTAACCCAAACCGCCATCACCAGGCACGATGATTCCGGTAAACCGGCCACCTGTCAGAACGACTTCGTTTGCATCTTCATTTGCTGCGCCTGCTTTGTGGCGGGAAATAGACAAATGTTCATTTGAGCAAGACTGGCAAATCACTTCCAGGAAACTGTTGCCAAACCGCAACAAATGGACCCTAAAACGAAAAACCCCGAATGTTGGAGGCCAACATTCGGGGCGGTATCTCTGTCAATCATCAAGCTGGCAACGATGCCACTATCAGAACTTGATCAGGTAGGACGATGTCAAACCATAGGCCCAGTTCGCGTCAGCCGTAGCATTATAAGTCGACCCGGTGGCTGTATTTTGCGAACCCGCTGTCAGATAGGAAACGCCCGCACCAAGCCGAAGGTCGCCAGGACCAACCTTGATGGCAGCGCCTGTACCAAGGGTCCAGGTGTCAGTCATGATATCAGCCCCAGTGCCAACGCCGCGATCCCATGTCAGGTTTACAGTACCAGAAACCGTATCGTTGAACTTGTGTCCAACACCGCCCTGAATCGTCCAGCCATCCTGATAGTTGAAGACCTTTTTATTGGCAGTGCCATTAACCGTGTAATTCAACTGTGGCAAGACACTCCAATCCGTCCATTCAATGGACCCATAAGCAAGCCAATCCGGCGCTATACCGGACTGCAATCCAACACGGACAGATTGTGGCGTCGTGCCACTTCCACTCGCATCACGAACCTGGCCCGCACCTGGCTGACCAATAAAGGCGAGCGAACCGGAATATACAAAGTTTCCTGACGCAACATGATCAATAGCAGAACGGTACATAATGTCCGCACGCAGGGCATATTCGTCAATCGTAAACGCGGCACCGATACGATAGCCGAGCTTGTTGGAATCGGTAAGTGTCAGAGTTCCGCGTGTCGTAACTTCTTTATAGTCAAAGGATTGCAGAAAAAGCCCGCCAAGGAAATGAATCTTGCCCGGACCAGCAGCAAAATTGACACCGCAAGTCCCACCATATTCGTTTGTTATCATCGTTGTTGATTTTACACCATTGCCGGTTCCTGCAATACCATTAATCAAAGTGTTTGCATTACCAGCCGCGGTTGCGCCAGCGCCATAGGTTGAAGACGCGCCAAACGGCTGCGTGTAGGTCAAGGCGCAGGAAAAATTGTCAGATACGCCAATCTTTGCCCCGACATTGGGTATCCAATAATTGTCGGAATAACTTCCATCCGTGGATGCTGCTCCGTTGATCGTCGCAAATTTACGTGAAGGCATGACAAATGTCGCGCCGAAACGGGCATCGAAGTTTCCCTTTTCATACAGGATATCTGTATCTGCACGGCCACGTGAAAAGCCTCCCGCCATTGCAGATGTTGCAGAAGCAACAATCAGCACTCCGGAAATGAACAGAAATGAATGTAATTTAGCCATTTTTCCCCCCGATAATGGTTAATATGTGGAAACTTTATGAAAATACTGTGCGCAAGGCAAGCGGCAAGCCTGCCTGAAAGGTGTGCCAAAGACCCGAAACATGGTTATTTTGACATCATATCACGAAAAATCACGCGAGTGCTGCATCTGCGTAACATACATTTTTTTACGTAAGAATTTTAACCGGAAGTTTTTGCAGCGCACCCTGATCCATGAAACAACCAAACTGCCACAGCCATAGGCCGGATATTCCGGTGCCCGATTGCATGAAAAATCCCGCCGGAATGGCGGGATCTGTCAGCAGGGATTCGTCGTGGACGGTTGGTATTACCCGGCATCTTTCAGCCGCTCGACCGCCAGGACCAGGCTGCCGCGCTGCTGCAGCAGTTCTGCCAGCCGTTCACGCTCTGCCTCCACAAGCTCCGGCCTTGCATTGGCAACAAATTTCTCATTGCCAAGCCTGGAATGGATCCGGTCCATGTCCTGATCGATCTTGGCCATGGATTTTGTCAGGCGCGCGGTTTCGGCTGCCAGATCAATCAGGCTGCCAAGCGGCAGGCAATAGGTTGCCTCGCCGACAACCAGCTGCGCTGCGCCCTTCGGAGCCTCGCTTTCCAGAACAATATCCTCAACACGCGCCAGCCGCTGAATGGCCGGATCATGCTGCAACAGTCTTTTGCAGGTAGTTGCGCTGGCATTCAGCACAACAAGCGGTGCTTTTGCGGCTGGCGGAACATTCATTTCCGCGCGCACGGAGCGCAGGCCGGTGACCAGATCAATCAGCCAGTTGATTTCATCGGCGGCCGCATCATCGGCAAAACCCGGAACGGGCCAGTCCGTATGGCACAGCAGGGCAGAGCGTTCAGCCCCCTCGCCTGCCGTATGCGCCCAGAGCTCCTCGGTCATGAATGGCATGAACGGATGCAGAAGCTTGTAGATCTCATCCAGAACATAGCCCATGCAGGCCTGCGCTTCGATTTTCGCCGCTTCGTCCTCACCACTGAAAACCGGCTTCAGCAGTTCCAGATACCAGTCACAAACCTGGTTCCATACAAAGCGGTAAAGGGCAGAAGCCCCTTCATTGAATTTCAGCGCTTCAATGGCAGCCGTCACTTCGCCTGTTGTGCGGGCCAGTTCCGTGAGGATCCAGCGACTGATCATCAACTGTGTTGCTTCCGGCCTGAACGCCGGATCTCTTGAAGCGCCGTTCATTTCGGCAAAGCGTGTGGCATTCCACAGCTTGGTGCCGAAATTGCGGTATCCTGCGATACGGGTCGGATCAAGCTTCACGTCACGGCCCTGCGCCGCCATGATCGCCAGCGTGAAGCGGAGCGCATCGGCACCGTACTCGTCGATCAGCTCCAGCGGATCAATGACATTGCCCTTGGACTTGGACATTTTCTGCCCGTCCTTGTCGCGCACCAGCGCATGCACATAGACCGTATGGAACGGTTCAACCGGAGTGCCGGCCTCATCCTTCATGAAGTGCAGACCCATCATCATCATGCGGGCAACCCAGAAGAAGATAATGTCAAATCCGGTCACCAGCACGTCTGTCTGATAGTAGCGGGCCAGTTCCGGTGTCTTCTCCGGCCAGCCGAGCGTGGAGAACGGCCAAAGCGCGGACGAAAACCACGTATCCAGCACGTCCTGATCACGGGTCAGCACAACAGCGTCATCCGCGTAATGCAATTTTGCCGCGGCAAGTGCTTCTGCCTCTGTTTTCTCGACAAAAATCTTGCCATCCGGACCATACCAGGCGGGAATCTGGTGACCCCACCAGAGCTGGCGCGAAATGCACCACGGCTGGATATTTTCCATCCATTCGTAATAGGTCTTGTCCCAGCTTTTCGGCACAATCTTTGTGCGGCCCTCGCGCACCGCGGCAATGGCGGGCCTGGCCAGCGTGGCCGCGTCAACATACCATTGTTCCGTCAGGCGCGGCTCAATCGGCACATGGCCGCGATCACCGTGCGGCACCATATGCGTATGCGGCTCGATGCGGTCCACCAGACCCGTCTCTTCCAGCATCGCCACAATTTTCTTGCGGGCGGCGAAACGTTCCACATTGTCAAGCCCGGCAATCAGCGCCTCCAGCGAAGCGTCCATATGCAGACCCTCGATGAAATCAACATTATCTTTCAGGTACAGGGTTCCGTCCGTATTGAGGATGCTGACAACGCGCAGGCCCGCCCGCTTGCCGACCTCGAAATCGTTGAAATCATGCGCGGGCGTCATTTTCACGGCACCGGTTCCGGCAGCAGGGTCGGGATATTCATCGCCGACAACAGGAATCCGGCGACCGACCAGCGGCAGTATCACATGCTTTCCGATGAGGGACTGATAGCGCACATCATCCGGGTGAACGGCCACCCCCGTATCGCCCAGCATGGTTTCAGGCCTTGTGGTTGCCACCACCAGATAGTCGCGGGTTTCCCATTCCGTGGCATTGCCAGCCTCGTCAAAGGCAATCGGGTGCGCATAGGTGACGCCCTTTTCCAGAGGATAGCGCAGGTGCCACAAATGCCCCTTCACCTCGATCTGTTCGACCTCGATATCCGAAATCGCCGTCAGCATTTTCGGATCCCAGTTGACCAGACGCTTGTCCTTGTAAATCAGGCCTTCCTTGTAGAGCGATACAAAAACTTCCAGAACAGCGTCCGAAAGGCCCTCATCCATGGTAAAACGCTCGCGTGACCAGTCGCAGGATGCGCCAAGCCGCTTCAACTGGTTGAAAATCAGACCTCCGGATTCCGCCTTCCATTCCCAGACCTTGTCAATGAAGGCCGCGCGTCCCATCTTGTGGCGGTTGGGCAGTTGCTTTTCCATCAACTGGCGTTCCACAACCATCTGGGTGGCAATGCCTGCGTGGTCCATGCCCGGCTGCCACAGCACATCCTTGCCACGCATGCGCTCAAACCGGATCATGATGTCCTGCAATGTATTGTTGAGCGCATGGCCCATATGCAGCGAACCGGTCACATTCGGCGGCGGGATGACGATACAGAAGCTGTCCTGACCCGGTTTGGCATTGGCACCGGCGGCAAAAGCACCGGCCTCATCCCAGGCTTTGGCAATTTTCGGTTCAACGGTTGCGGAATCATAGGTTTTTTCAAGCATTGTATGACCAGACTTCTGAAAGATTTGGATGTGCCCGTGTAAACCGGAAGGCGCAGGACAAGTCAATAGAGTCCCGGTGCGCAGGGTTTATGGACCGGCCTTCGGGCACGCCAGGCGGCAGACCATGAAAAAAGCCGCCCGGTCAAGAGCAGCTTCTGGAATGCCTGGTTTGGATCGCAATCAGCGGCGCGGGCCGCGGGCGACACGTTCAATTTCTTCGCGTACAAGACGTTCCACCAGTTTCGGCAGATTGTCATCCATCCACTCCTGCAACATCGGACGCATCATTGCCTCGGCAATATCGTCAAACGAGCGGCGCGAACCGCCATCAACAGCCACCGAAAGCGATTCAAACGCACGCGAGACCTTTTCACCGGCATCCGGGGACATGATGGGAGCCTGCTCCCTTTCACCCGAAACCGCAAGTCCGCGCCCTTGTGCAGGCATGGCCTTTATATCTGCCACTGACGGCTCAACAGGGGCCGTATGCTTCGTACCGATGGCCTCGACAGGCACCGGAGAAGATGCAGCCCTTGACGCAATCACAGGTTCACTCCCGGAAATGGCCTGGGAAATACGCTGTTCAGATGCTGCACGAACACGGGCAGCCACATCGGCCAGAGACATGGACCGGGGTTGCGGAGCGGCATCAGTTTCAGCCATGCGCCCGGAGGCGTGCGCGGGCTCATAGGAATATGTTGCCTTCTGCATACCGCGATCAGGTTCGGAAGATGATGTAAATTCTGTCTGATCATCTTCTACAGTCAGCCGGACTTCGTCACTTTCATCCAGAATATCCGGTTCATCTGCAGAAACAGGCGTACCAAATTCATTATTTTCGATAATTTTGCGGATAGACGCAAGAATTTCGTCCATGGAAGGTTCACGTGCTAGATTCGGCTGCGCCATAGTCTTCCCCGTTTTCAATGTGCCTGTGTCATCAGCGACACCGCACAATCGTTATGTCCGTATGCCGGAACTGTGTCCTGACGATCCGGATCTGCCATCAAACCTGCAGCAAATCGGCAGCGCACAACACTATCCACCCTGATTTTGTCAATCATAGGATAGACGGTCAGGGAATAACATGGCTCCGTGTATGCAAACACAGGTGATACACAGTTTTCTGTGACGGGCAGCGACAAATTCTCAATAGAACCGAAAGGTTGAAACGCAGGTCATCCACAGTGCGGCGATACCCCATGCTGCCATCACCGTCCATCCACAGTGCGCAGGCCAAACCACTTGTCTTTCACCGCTTCATAATGATCATCCGGCTGATACTCGGCCACATCAAGGTTCTGGTCTGTCACCGTCAACCGCCCCATGGCCGCCAGCACGGAATAACTGGCCACCACCAGATTACGCTCTGACTGGGCAATGCTCTCACGGGCATTGAGAACATTCTGCTGGGCATTGAGAACATCCAGAGTGGTCGCCTGTCCGACATTGCGCTCTTCGATAAAGCCCTTGAGCCCAAGACTTGCGGCCTGCAATTGCTGCTTGTTGGCCATAATGGTGGCTCTGGCCGCTTCCATCTGGGCATAGGCTGAGGTGATGGTGACCTGGACATTCAACATGGCCGAATCGACCAAAATGCGCTGTTCACCCAATTTCTCCTTGGCCTGGCGGATCTGGCCGAACTCGGCACCACCCTGATAGAGAGGGATCGTGATTTTCGCAGTGACACTGCTGGTCGTTGCCGTTTCACTGGAATAGAGATCATTGACATTGCGCGACACAGACCCCTGCAAGACAACGCCTGGCAACAGGGCACCCTCTGCGGTTTTGACATTATAGCCGGCAGCATCAACGGAATGCTTGGCCGCAAGCACCGATGGATGTTGCGCCCAGCCAATCTCAACAGCCCTGTTTACGTCATCTGGCAGGCCCTTTGTCACAGGAGCCGGTTGCCTGATCCCGGCGGGCGCCTCGCCGACAATTTGCAAATAAACGGTTTCACTTTGCTTTTGCTGGGCAATTGCGGCAACCAGCGAGGCTTGCGATGCTGCCAGCTGGGCCTGGGCAAGACTGACATCGGTACTGGTGCCTTCGCCCACCTGCAGGCGCGAATTGGCAGCATTCAACTGTTCGCGCAGAAACGCCAAATTCTGTTTGCGGATGGAAACCAGCTGCTGGTCGCGGGCAATATTGGCATAGGCCTGTACGGCAGAATACAGGATCGACATTTCCCGCGAGCGCAGGCTTTCCTGACCGGAATAGACACCGGCTTCGGCAGCCTTCACCCTGTTACTGGTCTGAAAACCGTCAAAAATCTTCTGCGTCACGGTCAGGCCGAGACTGTCATTATTGTAATCGAGATCGGATGCCCTGCCTGGCCGGCCTGTAACATCGGTCATCGTATGCGTTGCGGTCGCCATCACCTGCGGCCGCATCCCGGCCTTGGCAATGGAGACATTCTCGTCAATAGCCCGCAGGCTTGCCCGCGCGGCATTCAGATCCGGATTGTTGGCGTAGGCCTTGGACATGGCACCAAATATGGTTTCAGCCTGTGCCGATGTCATGTTAAACATCATAACTGGTAGAATGGCAGCGATAAAAATCGACCGACGAAGCTTCAACACGACCCGCATTCTCCCAGAAACTGCTGTTCTTGCTCAGACAACAGGATTTCACAAAACCAGCCTTTCGGCCGGCGTTTCCGGAACAGTTCAAAAACCGTCCCGACATTGGAAAAGACAGGGTCAAGTGTTGTTTCAAAAGCGGATCATCTGCAATCAGAACACAAATTCCGCAGCCTTGGCAAAACCGGGCAAGGGTTTGACCGAGGTGTTGAAAGATGGCCGTTCCGAAACAATGTGACCTTCTTTTACATAGACATGCGCACGTGAAGCATTTCCCTGCCCCACAACCGCCACCAGCCGACCACCGTCTGCCAATTGTGCAAAAAGAGCTTCCGGCAGTACATCAACAGATCCGTGCAGAAAAATAACATCGTACGGCCCCTTGGATGCAAAGCCTTTTGAGAGCTCGCCCGTCACAACTGACACGTTACCATAGCCAAGCATAACTTGTGTGGACCTTGCCCTTTCGGAAAGGTCGGCATCACTTTCCACAGATAAGACAGTTCCGGCAAGCTGGCCGAGAATGGCAGAGCCATAGCCGGTCCCTGCGCCGATTTCGAGAACGCTGTCTGTCGGCCTGATCTCGGCAAGCTGCAACAGCTTGGCCAGGGGCGATGGTGCCATGATAAAACGGGCAGGAAGACCGTTGCGCGCAGGCGCGATCTCGATATCATTGTCTATATAGGCAAGCGCCCTGAGCCTTTCAGGAACGAAAACCTCTTTGGGAACCGTCAGGAATGCGGTGAGAACAGAATAGGACGTAACGTCGGTTGGACGAATCTGGTTATCCACCATTTTGGTGCGTGCTGCCTGGTAATCCATCATATGTTTTCTGCCTTTTTGCCGGTCCAAAACCTCGCCCTGTACAGACTCGCAAAAGAATGCAGGGCATGGAACCCTGTCTTAATGGCCACATTTAAGGGTTTCAAGGCACCGCCCCGTGCATTTCCAAAAAACATCTGGCGCAATGCGGTGAACCTGATTGACAAACTGCAAACGTACGGCCCGGCAACCAAGGGAACGGTAAACAGAAGGATATTCGGAAAAAAGTTTGGAGGCCTCGCCCGGAATCGAACCGGGGTGCAAGGATTTGCAGTCCTCTGCGTCACCACTCCGCCACGAGGCCAACCAGAATAAAAAGCTGAGCGGTGTCGAGCGTTTAGATAACTATTCTGTGCCGCGCAAGCTCTTTTTTGCAAACCGAAAAAGAATTCCGGCAGCATTGGCCAGGCTTCCTCTCAGCCCCTGAACACAAAGGCCGCGCCTGCAGCAATCAGAACGAAGCCGACAACATGATTGATGGTCAGGGCTTCTTTCAGCCAGAACACAGAAAAACCTGCAAAAACAACAAGCGTTATCACCTCCTGAATCGTTTTCAGCTGGGCTGTGGTATACACTTCCGATCCCAGACGGTTGGCCGGAACCGCAAGGCAATACTCAAAAAAAGCGATTCCCCAGCTTGCTAGAATCGCCAGAAACAAAGCTGAACACTTGTGTTTGAGATGCCCGTACCAGGCAAAGGTCATGAACACATTGGAAGCGGCCAGCATGATAACCGGCCAGACGGCAGCAGCGGAGAAGGGCATCTTCAAACCTCAACAAATCTGGAATCACGAAAAGCAACGATAATATCTGCGACATTCTACGCAATGAATTAACGTAAATTTTCCCGTTAATCTCGACTTTCCGGAATATTTTGTTTTTTTTAAAATATTCGTGTCACAGATCATGGTGTGCAATATTCAGGATTCTGGAGACTGTGACTTTGGAAAACGACCCGTTCAAGAAAGATCTTCAACATAAACTGCGTGTGGCGCAGGCCAAAGCTCTGTTGGATACAACAGAGTTTACGTTGATTTCCAACGTCTTCATTGCAATGTCAGCAGCATTTATCATCTGGTATTCACAAGGCACCAATATGCTCTGGTGGATTTGTTGCATTGTTGGAACCAATCTTTTGAGGGCTGTTTCCGTCAAGATCATGATGAGAAAGCGCCTCTGGGACATTCATCCAAGCAAGACGCTGACATTCCTGACCCTTGGTGCCACCACGAGCGGCATTATCTGGGCGTTTGTTCCCCTGATGCTGACGAATGAGTCCCTGTACAATTCCGCAGCCTATGTGATTTTCATTATTGCCGGCATCTCTGCCGGGGCAATGATCCAGAGTACGGCCTATTTCCGAAATGCACTTGTCTTTATCGTGCCGCAAATGACCGCCACCATCTGGGTTCTGGCCGAATCTGGCAATCCGGTGCTGATACTCGTCTCCATCAAGATGACGTTGCTGAGCATCATCATGTTGCGCGGAGCCAAGCGTGCGGAAACTGCCTTTGTGGACAATCACAGAACCGCCATCGTGGCAACGGAACTGGCCGGTTCCCTCTCGGTTGCCAATAATGAAATCAAGGCATACAGCCAGTCCTTGAAAGTTCTCGCCACCACGGACCCGCTGACCGAGCTCGCCAATCGCGCCAAATTCAATGCACATCTTGCCGACATCAGCAAAAGCCACACGGACAAAGACGGCAAAGACAATCCCGGCAAAATTGCCATGCTGGTCTTTGATCTCGACAGGTTCAAGCACATCAACGATACACTCGGCCATCTGTCCGGTGATGAAGTCCTGCGGCAGTTCGGGAAAATATTAGAAACGAGAGCTCCGGAATCTTCCTTTGTTGCACGCCTGGGCGGTGACGAATTTGCCATTGTCATGGAATGCACGGATCCCTCTGCCGATGCCAGACGCCTGGCAGAATCCATTCTGGCGGCACTGGCAGAGCCAGTGTGGGTTTTTGACCGCGCAATACATCTGGCGACCAGTATAGGCATTGCTGTCATGCCGGATCATTGCGATACGGCAGAACACCTTTATTCTGCAGCCGACCTTGCGCTTTATGAAGCCAAAACCAGCGGGCGCAGGACGATCCGCTTTTTTGACGAGAGTCTGAAAAAAAGGGTCTTGCGCCAGAAAACGCTTGAAGAATGCCTCGAATCCGCCATTGAAACCGGAGAGGTCAATGCCTTTTTCCAGCCGCAGGTGCATTTGAGTACGGGAAACATTACGGGATTTGAGGCCCTTGTGCGGTGGACACATCCCGTCCTTGGGGCCATCAGCCCACCGGAAATCGTTGAAACCGCCAAGGCATTGCGGATTTCCGATCACCTTACGGGCCTGATGGCACAAAGCTCCTGTGCTCTCATGCATCATTTGGATGCGGAAGGCCTCACGGATGCATCCATTTCCATCAACATCTCGCCGGATGAATTTACGGCCTATTCCCCGGCCGATCTGCTCATGAAGATCGCTCGACATCACGGTATTGAACCTCGCCGCCTCGAAATCGAGATCACCGAAGACTCACTCCTTGATACCAAATTTGCAGAAGCGGGCATCAAGGATCTGGAGCGGCTTGGCTTCAAACTTGCAGTAGATGATTTTGGCATGGGCCACTCGTCGCTGTCACATCTCATGCACCTGAAAATCGACACCCTGAAAATAGACCGCAGTTTTATTTCTGGCATTGCCTCCAGCCAGCACAATCAGGCGCTGGTCTCTGCCCTGATCAGCGTCGGCCGGTCACTGGCAATCGATGTCGTCGTCGAGGGCGTTGAATCGGCAGAAGACGCCGAGACATTGAGAATGCTGGGCTGTCGCCTGGCCCAGGGCTATTATTATGCAAGGCCGATGCCACTGGACCAGACCCTGCAATGGATTTCGGCACGGCAGACGCAATGGCCTGACCGCGTCAATACCGCCTGAAACATGGCAAAACGATCTATACCTGCCAGCGGGCGAGCACGCCTCCGCTTGCAGCTTGCCTGACGCCGGTTGTTCCCGGAAAGGTCAATGGCAGACCTTTGAGCGCACGCACGGCCAGATAGGCCCAGGCCTCCGCCTCCATTGCATCGCCGTCGAGGTCCAGAGCCTCGGCAGCCATCACATGACCGCCATCCTCTGCCGCCAGTCTGTCCAGATCCTGCATGATCATCCGGTTCAGGCGTCCGCCCCCGCTGATGACATAGGTCCGGGCAGGTTTCGGAAAATGCCGTGCAGACTTCAAAATGGCTGCAGCAGCCACATAGGCCAGTGTCCGTGCGCCATCTTCAAGACTGGCGTCTGCACCGGCAGGAGGCTGGAAATCATTGCGGTCAAGCGAGCGGCGGACCGGATCCGTGAAAAAGGGCTGGCTCAGATAGCGCGTCGCCACATCCTCCAGAACCCGCCCTTCGGAGGCGATCATACCGCCCTGGTCAAACGGAATGCCCGCATGGGCCTCCACCCATTGGTCAATCAATGTATTGCCGGGGCCGGAATCAAACGCCAGAATGACGCCGTCAACACCAATATAAGTCAAGTTGGAAATGCCGCCGATATTGACAAAAACAACCGGAAAATGACTTTCCTGCACATGATGCGCCAAAGCCGCGTGATAGACCGGCACCAGCGGTGCGCCCTGCCCGCCATGCGCCATGTCATTGGCCCGCATATCATAGACAACATCAATGCCTGTCTTGTACGCCAGAGCCTGCCCGTCGCCGATTTGCACTGTCAGCGCCGTATCAGGACGGTGCAAAACGGTCTGGCCATGAAAGCCCATGACATCAATTTCATCAGATAATATCTTGTTATTATTTAGAAAATTTTTTACAGCATCGGCATGACGCAGCGTCAGCTCGCGCTCGATATCGCGCAGTTGACCCGGTCGCTGATCGCGCGTCCGGATCGATTTTGCAATCTCCAGAGCCTGTTTCAGCCGGGTGCGAAAATCTGCATCATAGGGAAAGGATGCACCCGGCCCACGCTCCACCAGCTTTTCGCCGTCGGTGCGCAACAGCGCTATATCGATTCCATCCATGGAGGTGCCGCTCATCAACCCGATGGATGTTTTGACACCGCTCATGACATTCTCCTCAAAAATCCGGTGCAAGCCTTGAAAAACAATGCTAGAGCGGCTCGATTTTACCACACACTATCCAGCAGAAAGAGACAGGTCATGTCCGGTTTCAAGTCCGAATTCCTTCATACCCTCAAAGAGCGCGGTTTCATCCACCAGATTTCTGATGAATCCGGTCTGGATGCGCTTTTCCGGAAGGAAACTGTGACAGCCTATGTCGGCTATGACGCCACGGCAACCAGCATCCATATCGGCAATCTCATCACCGTCACCATGCTCTACTGGCTTCAGGAAACCGGCCACAAGGCCATCAGCCTGATGGGCGGCGGCACATCCATGGTCGGTGATCCGTCCTTCCGCGACGATCAGCGGCAATTGCTCAGTGTTGAACAGATCAACACCAATATTGCCAGTATCAAGAAGGTCTACAGCAATATTCTCAATTATGAGGGCGAAAATCCCGCCATCATGGTCAACAATGCCGACTGGTTGACCAAGCTCAACTATCTGGAGTTCCTGCGCGATGTCGGACGTCATTTTTCCATCAACCGCATGCTGTCATTCGATAGTGTCAAGACACGGCTGGAGCGCGAACAGTCACTGTCTTTCCTTGAGTTCAACTACATGATTCTTCAGGGTTATGATTTCGTCGAACTGAACAGGCGTCACGATTGCGTTCTGCAAATGGGCGGATCAGACCAGTGGGGCAATATTATCAACGGTATTGACCTCGGCCACCGCATGGGCACACGCCAGCTTTTCGCGCTCACAACGCCACTTTTGACTACCTCTTCCGGTGCGAAAATGGGCAAGTCCGCCAATGGTGCTGTCTGGCTGAACGGCGACATGTTCTCGCCCTATGATTTCTGGCAGTACTGGCGCAATTGCGAGGACGGTGATGTCGAGCGCTTTCTGAAAATCTTCACCCGTCTGCCCCTGCCCGAAATTGCCCGCATAGCGGCCCTTGGCGGCAACGAGATCAACGAGGCCAAAAAGATCTTGGCAACTGAAGCAACAGCCATTGTCCATGGCCGCGCCGCTGCCGAACAGGCGGCTGAAACCGCCCGCAAGACCTTCGAGGAAGGGGCACTGGCCGACAATCTGCCAGGCATCGACATTCCTGTTTCCGAGCTTGAGGCCGGTCTGGGCATTCTGTCACTGTTTGTGCGTGCAGGCTTTGCCGCATCCAATGGCGAAGCCCGCCGTCATGTCCAGGGCGGTGCCGTTCGCATCAACGATGTTGTGGTTTCGGATGAAAAGCGCATCGTCGGCACCGGCGATGTCACATCGGATGCGGTCATCAAACTGTCGATGGGCAAGAAAAAGCACATTCTGGTTCGCCCGGCATAAGGATGCAAATCTGCAAGCAGCCATCGCCCGGCATGATTGGCATGCCGGGTTTTTTATTGTGAAACAAGGGCCTACTGAAATTCAAAGATCGACCGGAAGACCCCCGGTGCAATGATGGAGAGCGGATTGACGGTCAGTTTCGGCTTGTCGAAATCCCCTGTCAGCTTGAACGTAATGCCCAGAAGACCGCGATCACGGCCATTGCCGAGAATCAGTCCGACAATCGGCAATTCTGCAAACAGGCGATTCAGACCATAGGCCGGCATAAAAGTTCCGGTCATATTGGTCTGGCCATTCTTGTCGCGCACCGTACCCTGGAAGGTTGCCCCAACCTGCTCGCCGCGTACAACACCATTTCCAACCTGCACAACGCCATCACGGATCGACAATTCCGCAAAGCCCCGGGCAAACTTTTCCGAGCTCACATCAATATCACGTTTGACAGCCTGATTGAGGCTGCGCCCCTCTTCACCGGCAGGCGTTGTTACAATCGTCTGCAATCTGTTCTCGTCGATCACACTGAAAGTACGAATGTCGGCCGAGCCCACCCAGGTCCGTTCGCCATTGCTGGAGAGCCGCAAGTTTAAAAGTCCGCCACGCATATTCTTGTAAATGTCTGCAAACCGGGCCAGTGCACCCGCATCTCCTGCCGTCAATTCCAGCTTGCGACCGTCCCCGGACGGGATAATCTGCCCAACAATAGCTTGCCCGCTGGCCGAAACACCTGAAAATTTCCATTGGTCAATCATGTCGGTATTGCCGACAATGCCTGTTTTGAGGGATTCCACAATTTCATTGTTGAAGCCAATAGCTTTGTCTATGTCTGCATCCACCTGAAACTGCAGATCCGTCGGCTGCCCGGCAGAAGGCTGCTTGACCATTGCCAGGACGGGGCGCAGATCAACTGTGGTTCCGTTGATCTTGATGGAAAGCACTCCTTTCTTCTGGCGAAGGGCGAGTCCAAAATTGTCCTCCGGCGACAGTTTCAAGGATCTGAAATCAGCAGACACAAGTCCGGCCTTGTTGATTTCAAGCTTGCCGCTGGCACCAAACCCGTCACCGTCCAGCACGAAGTCCGATATCGATATCGCATCCCCGGAAGTTTTCATGGCAAATTTCAAACGGGCGACGACGCCGCGCCCTTTGGTCCATTTTATCCACGGAATGGTGACATTGGCAGAGTCGAGAACTACCTCGACAGCTTTCTGGTCGTCATCGATCCGCGACATTTTCAAACCGAGCGTACCATCCACAATACCCGTCAAACCCGGAACAAGTGTTTTGATCTGATCACCATTCAAAGTACCGGAAATCACCATCTGCTTTTGGATTGAACTGTCTTTTGCGACAGGCTCGACGAGATTGATTTTCAGCGGAACGCCGTCAATATCGGCAATGGCATCCAGCGTGGCATGGTCCGGGGCAATCTCCAGTGAACCCTGCACATTGGCAATTTTACGCCCGTCATAAGGCTGTGACAGATCAACCTTGTCCAGTGCAATACTGGCTTGCCATACAGGTGGCGGCGGTGCCTGGTCCTTTACCAGTCCGAAAGTCGCCCTGATAGCGGCCCGCGCAGAGCCGGAAAAGTCCGCAGCCACAAAGGGAGTCCGCTGCAATGCCTGGATCGGCTTGTAGGACAACAATTCTGCAAGGGCATCGGCCTGTCCTTCAATCTGAATATCCAGATCGCTCATCAGTGGTTTGGCATAGGCATGGGGAATGGAAAAATGACCGGCAGAAACCTTGACGATCCGCCCCGATGTCATGTAGCCGGTTCCCGTGTCGATCCTGACCTTGAGATTTCCCCCGTTCATTTCCAGGTGCCCGGTAATGTCACGCAAGGGCGGCAACTCCTCCGGGAGGTTCAGCCGCAGGTCTTCGGCATCCAGCGACAGTTTCAGTTCATTCTCATCCAGATCCAGATGTTCAGGATCCTTTGCCATGCGGCCTTGCGGAATGAAGGCCGCGATGGAGGCATTGGTTACGGCCCCCCCGTAAAGATTTGCCAGAACCCATGTACGGGCCTTGCGGGCAATCCAGAATGGCCATAGCTGCTTGATCGCGCGCATCTCCAGCCTTGATGCGTCAGCAGCAAAGCTGATTTCCGGAGAGGAATTGCCAAACCGGACTGCCAGCGATCCGGCCATGCTGCCAGCAGCAGATGTGACCGCCATCTGCTCAAAAACCAGTTCTTTCTGCGCCACCAGGAAGCGTCCTGTCGCCTTGGCATCAAACATCAAGGCATCAACACCACTTTTTTCAGGGGCGGCAATCCCGCCCTTGACAAGCAGATCAACCAGAAAGCCGCCGCGCTTGCCATCAGATCCGGGCTCCATATCAATGATAGCCCCGGAAAACGGGATTTTCGTATTGCCGAACTGGAGCTCGGCCTGATCAATGTCGATCCGGTTTGCAGCAAAATCGAAAGTGAGCGGTACTATGGCCGTGTCCAGTGGCTGGTACACGCCGTCCATCAGCAGGTTACCCCGTTCAGAACCGGCTGTAAGGCTGAGTTCCGGCGGTGTTTCCGGTGTTTGCCGAACCGCGCGAGCCGCAATATCGAAGGCTCCGAGATAGCCCTCCCAATCAACGCCTGTCAGATTTTGGTTGATAAACATGCGGGAAAAATCGAGATTGTTGACAGACAAGTCCATCTGCGTGGCTGTATTGCCATCCATGGTTGCCTTGATTGTAACGGTCAGCGGCTTGTTGCCCAGCCGCATGGAACCGGCAACAACCAGGCCATTGACCGGATCCCGTTCCAGATCAAGCGTGTTGATGGTGAGATTGATCTTCTTTCCCTTGGGTCCGTCAAACACGAAACTCGAATCTGTAATTTTGATCGAGCCGGTATTGCTCTGTTCAGCAAAGGCCGCAATCCGGTCAATCTCGACAAACAGCTGCTCGACATAGGAGCGAATCTTCGCCAGTTCCACCTGCGACAGATCCACCGGTTCCGGTTGCGGCAACAGGCCGGCATCGACCACAACATTGCTGAGCTCGACAGCTGACACCTTGATCTGGCCGGTCAGCATGGCAAGAGGATTGAGGACGAACCGGGCCGATCCTGCGGTCAGCAGCGACTGCGTGTGATTCGCGTTGCCAAGCCTCAGATTCATGACCTCAAGGGCAAGCTTCCCCCCGCTGGCCAGCCGGATTGCAGTCGATCCCACTTTCGCTGACAAGGACGGACCAAGAGCCTTGTCGAGAGCTTCCTGCCCGCGGGAAGCCATCTGTGCATCGGCATAGCCACGCTCGATGACAAATATGGTGCTGCTGACAAGAACTGTTACTGTGACAACAACGAACATGATCAGTCTGGCGCACAGATAAACAAGACCGGAACGCTTGGGTTTGTCCACAAGGAGCGGATTTTCAGAGCTGGCAGAAGGAAAGTGATTCAGCGACGGAATATCCTGTCGCCCGAATGTCACCTTTTCGTCCTTTAAATCATTCATTCCGGGCCTTGCTCCTGACATGGGGCGTATCGCTCTATCTGATAACCATTTTATGGCCGACAAGAACCGGCAGGAAAAAAGTCTTGTGCCATCTGGACGAATCCGGGACGTATTCTATATCTGCCCAAATGCATGTTGCTACATTCCTAAACCTGCAGGATTTTCATTGAAAGGAAAGAATTGCCCATGACGCATCTTGTTGCAGGCACCAAGGCACCGGATTTTACATTGCCCCGGGATGGCGGCGGGACTGTGTCCCTGTCAGAGTTTCTGGGAGCCCCGGTCGTGCTTTTCTTCTATCCGAAAGACGATACAACCGGATGCACAACCGAATCCATAGCATTTTCTGCATTGCGTGAAGCATTTGCAGAATTGGGTGCAACGGTCATTGGCATGTCACCGGACCCGGTAAAGAGCCACGATAAATTCGTCAAAAAACATAATCTGTCGGTGATTTTGGCGTCCGACGAAAACAAGGCGACGCTGGAAGCCTATGGCGTATGGCAGGAAAAAAGCATGTACGGAAAGAAATACATGGGTGTCGAACGCACCACTTTCCTTATCAATGCTGATGGAACGATTCACACGGTCTGGGAAAAGGTCAAAGTGGCCGGACATGCAGAGGAAGTGCTCCAGACGTTGAAAGGCTAGGTGCCTGTCCCGGCATTGTTCAATTCTTAAAAAAGGCCGCTTGCGGCCTTCCATAGTCTGTTGAATGTAATAAATTGAAAATATTTTATTTTTCAATGAAGGGCAGCTGAATTTACGCGCTGGATGCCCTGTGTCCGGCATGGAAATGAAAGACTTTGTTAACCATAAGCATGTTTACTCGTTTCCGGAACACGTCGGTAACGGGGACAGGAATCGTGGTGGAACAGTCGGCACAGAGTTTCTTCAGGAAAAGCGCTGACCCGCATATTTTGATCCTGGCCAGGGGCGACAGCATACGCCATATGACGATCCGCCCCTGGATGAGCATTGCTTTTGTCTGCATTGTCGCAGTTTTTTCCCTGGGATATTTGCTGTCCACATCATATCTCGTTCTGCGTGACAATCTGATTGGCGTATCCATGGCCCGCCAGTCCCGTATCCAGCAGGATTATGAAGACCGTATTGCCGCATTGCGGGCGCAGGTGGACCGCATCACGTCACGACAACTCCTTGACCAGCAGGTCGTCGAGCAAAAGGTCGAGCGCCTTTTGCAGCAACAGATGGCGCTGTCATCACGTCACGGCAAACTGGATACGCTGCTGGAGCGGGCAGAAAGCTCCGGTGTGGTTCCGGCAGAGCCATCCGCCTATGTACCGGCCCTGCCGGAAAAGCGCGCCGCACTCTCCTCCGGACAAGCCGCAATTGCCAATATGCTGGCCCTGCAAAAAACCGCTCCGGCGACACAGTTCAGTCAGGTTGCTTTGCGTGAATCTGCAGGTGACCGGGCTGACAAGCTGTTCACGACAGTGACAAAGTCCTTGAAGACCATAGAAAACGAACAGCTTTCACGCATTCAGAATCTTACCATCGGAGCGTCCCAGACTGCGGATGCCATTCAAAATATTCTGGCAAACACAGGTGTCGTGACGGCCGGTGCCGACAGGATTGCAACAGCAGAGGACAGTGCCGCCGGCGGTCCCTATCTTGCACCCCAGCCCGCCGACAGGTTTGAAACCTCGCTGAGTGACCTTGATATCGCGCTCAGCCGCCTTGAAATGGTGCGTGCACAAGCCAAAAAACTGCCTTTTGCCAACCCTGCTCCGGGCATGCCGATCACCAGCACATTCGGAAACCGCACAGACCCGTTCCTTGGCACGCTGGCCTTTCACTCGGGTGTCGACTTCCGGGAAAAATACGGTGCACCCGTCGCCTCGACAGGGGCCGGCGTTGTAACCAATGCCGGTCCGAGTGGCGGCTATGGCAATATGGTCGAGGTCGATCATGGTAACGGTATTTCCACCCGTTATGGCCATCTGTCGCGCATTCTGGTCAGGGTTGGTGACACCATTCAGACCGGGCAGCAGATTGGCGAGGCAGGCAGCACGGGCCGCTCCACCGGCACACATCTCCATTATGAAGTCCGCCGCAATGACGTAGCCGTCGATCCCATGCGCTTTCTCAATGCCGGAATGAAGCTGACAACCTATCTGGATTAATGGGAACAAGGCGCTCTTAAGCCCGTTTACCCCCTGACTTTGTTGTTTTGAGCGATCAGAACCACCCGTTTTTCTTGACTTTGCGAGAGATTGGGACTAAGTGGCCGGTCAATATCGCATGCAGCCGCATGGAGATTAACAGCGTTCGTCAGAACCGGAACGGAAACAGATTTCCCTTTGACCACTTTTGCTGACCTTGGCCTTAGCCAAAAAGTTTTATCCGCTGTTACCGACGCGGGCTACACAATCCCGACGCCGATCCAGGCAGGTGCGATCCCGCCGGCCCTTCAGCGCCGTGACATTTGCGGTATTGCGCAAACGGGAACGGGCAAGACTGCGAGTTTCGTTCTGCCCATGTTGACCCTCCTCGAAAAAGGCCGCGCCCGCGCCCGCATGCCGCGCACCCTCATTCTGGAGCCGACCCGTGAACTGGCCGCCCAGGTGGCCGAGAACTTTGAAAAATACGGCAAGAATCACAAGCTCAATATCGCCCTGCTCATCGGCGGCGTGTCCTTTGATGAACAGGACCGCAAGCTGGAGCGTGGTGCCGATGTGCTGATCTGCACTCCGGGCCGTCTGCTGGACCATTGCGAGCGCGGCAAGCTCCTGATGACCGGTGTCGAGATTCTGGTGATCGACGAAGCCGACCGCATGCTCGACATGGGCTTCATTCCGGACATCGAACGCATCGCCAGGATGATTCCCTTTACACGCCAGACCCTGTTTTTCTCGGCCACCATGCCGCCGGAAATCCAGAAGCTGGCCGACAGGTTCCTGCAAAATCCGGAACGGATTGAAGTCGCAAAGCCGTCCTCGACGGCCATCACGGTCACCCAGCGCCTGGTGGCCGTCCATGGCAAGGATTACGAAAAGCGTGCTGTCCTGCGCGATCTGATCCGCGCCCAGACGGACCTCAAGAACGCCATCATTTTCTGCAACCGCAAGCTTGATGTGGCCGAACTGTTCCGTTCGCTGGAGCGTCACGGCTTTTCCGTCGGTGCCCTGCATGGCGATATGGACCAGCGCTCGCGCACGACCATGCTGCAAAATTTCCGCGACGGCCAGATCCAGTTGCTGGTGGCCTCCGATGTGGCCGCCCGCGGTCTCGACCTTCCCGACGTCGGCCACGTGTTCAACTTTGATGTGCCGATCCATGCCGAAGACTATGTTCACCGCATTGGCAGGACCGGTCGTGCCGGACGTTCCGGGGCCGCCTTCACGCTGGTCTCCAGGCGCGACACAAAATTCTCCGACGCCATCGAGAAACTGATCAATCAGAAAATTGAATGGCTGAGTGGTGATCTTTCAAGCTTGCCTCCGCCTGTGGAATCGTTTGAAAGCGACAAGCCGAAGCGCGGTCGTGAAGACGGTCGCGCAAAAGGCCGGGGCGGTCAGGACAAAAAGGGTCCACGCCGGGAAAAGACAGGCAGCAGTCACATTATCGACACTGAAATGGACGATAGTGTTGTTGCTGTGGTGGAAACACCAAAGCAGGCAGAAACCGTCAAACCAGACCATAAAGTGGAGCAACCCTTGCAGCCAGCCATGCGGAATGAACCAGCCAATCGGCAGACACCACGCTCTTCGCGTTCCAACACGGCACCCTATCCTGCCAATGATGACCGTCGCAACCGCTACCGTCGTGATCAGGATGATGGTCCGACACCTGTCGGCTTTGGTGATGATATCCCGGCGTTCATGCTGATTGTTGCCAATGTCGGCAAGGCCTGATGTTTCAGCCTGGTATTGATTTTCGCCAATTTGCTGTCGGCCTCGTGATCAAACGGGGCCGAACCATTTTATAGACCAGTGCATTGCCCCGTCGACACCTGTGTCGCGCTTCATACAGCCTGCTGTGAATGCCTTGCAGACATCACTTTGAGCGCAAGGCCGCCTCAAAGGCCAGATGCACCCACTTTGCCATAATGTCGGGGTCATCAAAAGCCTCGTCCGGTATGGACCAGTAGGGCATTTTAACCGGCTTGCCGGTCTTGTTGTGTTCGTATCCCCATTGCGTGCATCCGGCGTCTTCAAAAAGCGGCGCAGAGGTTGCATCGGCCTTCAGCAAAAGCTCGCCCTCAAACTCCACACCCAGAATTTTACCGTCGCAATAGACACCTTTGCCACCAAACATGCGCTTGATGATCACCGGCCCCAAAGACCGGAAAATCTCTTCAATCTCGACACGCTCCATCGGTCGCTCCTGTCATGGCTTCAACACACCACCTGCCGCGATAACCGCATCCGGCGTATCCACATCCAGATGCGCTGCAGACCCGATCTCGATGTCCACAACCGGCAGGCCGCTTTTTTCAATAATATGCCGTGCGCCCACATCGCCTTGCAAGCGGGAAACGGCTTCAAATGTGGCGCGTGGCAGGATCACCGGATTGCCGCGCTTGCCATCGGCCACGGCGCGAACAATCACCCTGCCCTCCTCACGCCGGAATACATCCAGCATCCTGCGCAGATCATCGCCGGCAATGCCCGGCATATCGGCCAGCAACACCAGCATCCCGTCCACGTTATCGCCCAGCCTTGCAAGCCCTGCTTTCAGCGAGGATGCCATGCCGGAGGCATAATCGGCGTTGCGCACCATCTCCAGGGGCAGGTCCGCAAGCACAGATTCGATTTCGTCGGCGCGATGGCCCGTCACCACGCAGAGACAGTCGGCATTTGCAGCAATTGCTGTCAGGGCCATCCTTCGCACAAGGGGAACGCCGTCAAATTCAGCCAGCAGCTTGTGCTGCCCGCCTGAACCCATGCGGCTTGCCCTGCCTGCAGCCAGAAGCACAAGACCAGCCGATCCGGACTTGACGTCCGGTCTGATGGCGCGAGGCCGTGGCCGGGTCGGAATTTCCATCAGCAAACCGCCGACCCCCATTCCGGTAATCGTCCCGGCATCGGGGCGCTCACCGCAGAGAAGCCTGTTCAAAATCCAGTCAAAGCCGTTTTCCTTCGGGCTGCGCGCACATCCCGGCGCACCGATCACCGGCTTGCCGTTCAGCGAAGCCATTACCATCAGGTTGCCGGGGTCCACCGGCATGCCGATATGCTCCACCTGCCCGCCCGCAACACGAATGGCTTCGGGAATCACATCCATGGGATCGGCCACCGCCGATGCACCGAATACAATGATCAGATCATGGTTGCCGATCAGGCGGGCAAGCGCATCGGCAACGGCCTGTGTATTATGGGCAACCCGCATTTCCGTCCCGATCCGGCTGTTGGACGCCTGCAATCGCGCATCCATGATCTGCCGTGTCTTGTCCATCACCGTCACTTTCAGCGACGGCAGTTGCGTGGCAACCAGTCCAACCCGGAAAGGTATATAGGGTTTGAGCACCATCGCCGCCCCGGATTGCGCAACCTGCATGGCCGCCTCCAGTCTGGCACCGGCAACAGCCAGCGGAATGATTTTGACGGTTGCCACCATGTCGCCCTTCAAAACCGGACTGTGGTCGGCAAGACAGGCCAATGTGATGGCCGCATCCACCCTGTTCAGCGTATCAACCCTATGTCTGTCGGCCACGAAAACCCCGTTGACACACGCATGAAGATTGACGCGACCGGTTGTTGCCGGTGACAGGACCATTCCGTCGGACACCAGCGCATGGGCCAGCTGTCCGGCGGCGGCATCCTCGCCCACGTCGCCGTCTTCCAGCCGCACGGCAATCACCTGTGACACACCGCTTTCAAGCAACAGGTCCACATCGGCCGCAGTCACACAATGGCCCTTCGGCAGACGCCCGTTACGGGTACTGACCGAATGGGCCAGAAAACTGCCTTCAGCCTGAAGAACGGCAATCTCTCCAAAGATCATGACGAACCGCCATCTGGTTCCCCCAGCGACCGTTTGCGGAACGCCTGAATGACCTCGGCAAGAATGGCCACGGCAATTTCCGCTGGTGTCGCAGCGCCGATGGGCAGACCAACGGGAGCAGCAATCCGCGCAATGGATTCGGGATCAACCCCGCTGGCCAAAAGCCGTTCAACACGCCTGGCATGTGTCTTGCGGCTGCCCAGTGCGCCCACATAGAAACATCCGGCCTGCAAGGCCGCCTGAACCGGAAAATCATCAATCTTCGGATCATGGGTCACCGCCACCAGCGCCGTATAGGCATCCAGCGGATCGGCCCTGAGCACATCTTCCGGCCAGTCAGCCTGCAACGCCACATCGGAAAACCGCTGCGGCGTGGCAAAGGCCGTGCGCGGATCAATGATCCGCACATCAAAACCCGCCACTCTTGCCATGATCGCCAGAGCCTGTGAAATATGCACCGCGCCGATGATCACGATCCGCGGCGGCGGAACATGCACATTCAAAAAACAGCGAACACCCCCGATATCCACAATGCCGGATTTGCCCGACCGGAAGGCCGTTTGCACCAGCGTACCCAAGGCACTCTCCGGCGTCTCTCCCTCAGGGAAAAGCTGCGATTGTCCCGTGGCAAGATCCGTCACAACGACAGCCGCATTGCGGGCTCTGCGTGCGGCATTCAGCCCTTTGAGAACGGCAAGTTCCATCAGCCAAGCCTTTCAACATAGATGCAAATGCGGCCACCGCACGAAAGACCAACCTTCCAGGCCGTCTCGTCGGCCACACCAAATTCCAGCATCTTTGCCTGTCCCGTGGCAATCACCTCCAGCGCTTCGGAAATCACCGCACCTTCCACACAGCCGCCCGAAACAGAACCGAAAAAATGGCCCTCCCCGTCAACCACCAGATGGCTACCCACCGGGCGCGGCGCGGATCCCCAGGTCTCCATCACCGTGGCAATGGCAACCGCCCGCCCGGAATCTGCCCAGATCTGTGCAGTCAGCAAGGGATCATCCTGTGTGAGAACCGCGTTCATGCTGCCGTGCTCCTGCGTTGCAAAAAGCGTTTCGGATCACCATCCTGCAACCGTCCTGAAGACAGGGCCCCGGCAAGGTCTCCGATCGAATCAAGATTATGTACGGGCCTGAATGCATCCACATGCGTGAGCATGGCCCGCACCCCGCGTGCGCGTGCCTCAAATCCGTCAAACCGCAGAAGCGGATTGAGCCAGACCAGATGCTTGCAGGATCTGTGCAGCCGGTCCATCTCGCGCGAAAGCTGGGCTGTGTCATCACGCTCCAGTCCATCGGTGATCAGCAGCACAACAGCACCCTGGCCGAGCACGCGCCGCGACCACAGGCGATTGAAATCATGTAACGTCTGGCCGATGCGCGTGCCGCCGGACCAGTCCTTCACCCGCCCGCTGCATTGTTCCAGCGCCTCGTCCGGGTCACGGTTCTTCATCTGCCGGGTCACATTGGTCAGCTCCGTGCCAAATAAAAACGTATGCACACGTCGGCGTTTCTCTGTCAGAACATGCAGGAAATGCAGGAAAATCCGCGTATACTGGCTCATGGAACCGGAAATATCGGCCAGCACCACCAGCGGCGGCGGAATGACCTTGCGCTTGCGAAACCGTGGCAGGATCAGGTCTCCGCCGGAGCGCAGCGACTGGCGCATGGTCTGGCGCGGATCAATCCGCCCCGGTCTTCTGGAAGGTGCAAAACGGCGCGTCGGCATGTCATCCATCGGCATGACCATCCGGGACATTTCAAGCCGCGCCTTTGCCAGTTCACGGGCTGTCATCTGGGCAAAATCCCGTCTGCGCAGCAAGGCCCGGTCAGATGTGGTGAAGCTGGCATCCATCTCGATCTCGGGTTTGTCCGCAGGTGGTGCCTGAAGGTCGCGATCTGTCACCAGCGCATCGCTCACCCGGGCATGGCCCGCCCCCTGTTTTTCTTTTGGACCGGCAGGAGGTGCCCTGGGCGACATCAGCGCCATCATCTTGCCGATCATATCGCGCGAGCGCCAGAACAGCTCGAACGCTTCATCGAAAACCGGCTGGTCCTCATGCTTTTTCACAAAGATGCAAAACAGCGCCGCATAGAATTCATCGCGTGATCCGATCCCGATCAGATCAACAGCCTGGATCGCATCCGCCACGGCTCCCGGTCCGATTTTCAGGCCCGCCCGCCGCAAGGCACGGCCAAAGAACAGGATATTGTCAGCCAGGTGCCCCTCATCCACCCTGTCAGTGATCGTACCATCCGTTGGTACGGCATATGTGGAGGAGCATGGCGGGACCGGTTCCATCATCCCTGCCCCGCCAGAATTTCGGACTTCACATCCTCCAGCAACTTGCGCCCCTCACTGCCGGCAATCCGGGCAATATCATCCTGATATTTCAGCAGGGTTCCCAAAGTGTCGGACAGGGTTTCCGGGTCCAGCGCCAGCCGGTCCAGTTCTGTCAGGGCCGTCGCCCAGTCGATGGTTTCGGCCACTCCCGGCATTTTGAAGAGATCGATCTGGCGCAATGTCTGCACATAGGCGACAATCTGCGCGGACAGGATGGCGTTGCAGCCCGGAACCTTGCGGCGAATAATCTCCAGTTCGCTCACAGCGTCGGGATAATCCACCCAATGGTAAAGACAGCGCCGCTTCAGCGCATCATGAACCTCGCGTGTCCGGTTGCTGGTGATGATCACAATCGGCGGTTCATCGGCGTGGATCGTGCCAAGCTCGGGAATGGTCACCTGAAAATCCGAGAGAACCTCCAGCAGAAAAGCCTCGAAGGCTTCATCAGTGCGGTCGAGTTCGTCAATCAGAAACACCGGTGCCTTGCCCTTGTGTCCTTGCAGGGCTTGCAGCACGGGGCGGCGGATCAGAAACTTCTCGGAAAATATGCCCTTTTCGATCGCAGCCCTGTCATGGACGCCCGACGCCTCGCCCAGGCGGATTTCCAGCATCTGGGCCGGATAGTTCCACTCGTAAACCGCAGAGGCAATGTCCAGCCCCTCATAGCATTGCAGACGGATCAGCGGACGGTCGAGCGCATGGGCCAGAACCTTGGCAATCTCGGTCTTGCCAACCCCGGCCTCGCCTTCCAGAAACAGGGGACGTTTCATCCGCAGCGCCAGAAACAGCACAGTTGCCAGCGCCTTCCCGGCCAGATAGTCGTGATCCGAAAGCATAGCCACCACATCGTCAATGCTGGCCGGCAATCCATTGTTTAAAGCGTATGGCATCCACCCTCCCGATCATCCCGTGCTTGCAGTCTCGCAGGTTCGCGCAGCACTGACAAGAACGGGCATCGGGTATACTATACTAAAGCATGTCGCGCAAAAGTGTGCAGCGGTTTTGCGATATCGACATGCGTAAAAACAAAAACTTGAAGCGTGGCAATCAAATCTTGAAGATCGCAACACGCTTTAAAGGATATGGTAAGCGCGATCCAGATAGACGAGAGACTGGGCCGCACCGCCGGTGCGCAGTCCGACAACCTCGCCAAACAAAACGGAATGGGTCGACATCTGTCTGACATCCACAATCCGGCAATCGTAAGAGGCAATGGAATCGCGCAGCACCGGTGCTCCGGTCACCAGCTGGTCCCATTCGCCAAGCGCGAATCGCGCATCCACATCCAGCTTGCCAAAGCCCGCAAAGGCATCGGCCAAAGTCCGGTGATGGGCTGCCAGCGTGTTGAGCGCAAAAATGCCGCTTTCCAGAAAGATCCGGTTATTGGGATTGGAATGGTTGAGACAGCACAGAACGGTTGCCGGGTTGTCCGACACCGAACACGCCGCCGTAATCGTCACGCCGCGGCGTTGACCGTCCAGGACCGTCGTGACGATTTGCACATGCCCGGCATAGCGTGCCATGGCATTGCGATAATCTGCAGCATCCAGATGTGGCATGGTCAACACGATCAGCTCCCGGTCTGTTTTGTCCCAGTGTGTTTCATTCAATATAGGCAAGTGTATTAAAATTCTTAGCCGGAAACCCGGTAAAATTTTAAAGACACTGTTTCATTTCGGGATGCCGCCTGAAAATGCCGGTTTTTCCTTTGATCTGGCCGCCTCTCGCGCTAAACTCGCACCATAAGTCAAAGAGGGTCATCCGTGAAAACATGGGCTTTTGTATTCGGTCTGGCAGCAAGCACGGGCACGGCATCCCTGCTGGAGCAAGCTTGTGCCAGGGATCTGACCATTGCCGTCATTGCCCCGAAATCCGGCCAGTTTGCCAATCTCGGAGCGCAGGTCCGCATGGGTGCAGCCGCAGCGGCGGCCGGATCGCAGGACAGGACAGTAGAACTTGAGGAAAGCTGCGAGGAGGGATCGGGTGCGGCCATCGCCAATGCCATTGTTGCAGCCGGGGCCGACGCCGCCATAGGGTTTCTGTGCACAGAGTCAGTGGAAACCGGGCTTGAAACGCTGAAACAGGCAGACATCCCTGCCATAAGCGTCTCGGTGCGTGCAGATATCCTCATGCAGAACGCCATGAAAAAGGGCTGGCCGCTGTTCAGTCTCGCCCCGACGGCGGACGCAGAGCATGAAAAAGCCGTCAGCATCATCGCAAACACATGGAAAGACACGCCTTTTGCCATGATTGATGACGGCACGATCCACGGTCGGGATTTGATCGAATCTGTCCGGCTTGGCCTTGAGCAAAAAGGGATCAAGCCCGTCTTTGCCGACACATTTCGCCCCGGACAGGAACAGCAGGTTGGCCTTGTCCGTCGGCTGGTCAAATCCGGTGCAACCCATATTTTCATCGGCGGCGACCGCGCCGATATCGCCATTATCGCCCGGGATGCGCGCCAGGAAAAAGCGCCCCTGGTTCTGCTGGGCGGAGACACATTGCTGGCATCTGACAATCCCGTACCGCTGGAAAATGGCGTGCAGGCGGTGCTGGTGCCGCCGTCGCCGGATTTCCCGGAAAGCCGGGACGCTGAAAGGCAGATCATCGGCAAGTTTCCGGCAGGTTCCAGCGGCCTTCCGGTAACGGTCGAGGGCTATATGCTGCCGGCCTTCGCCGCCACCCGGATTGCCGCGCAGTCGATCATGACGGTCAAGGCTTCAGGCACCGCGCGCAGCGCCGCCATTGCCGCATCCAGAACAAACACCGCAATTGGTCCTGTTGCCTTTGGGCCCGGCCATATCCGGGCCGACAATCCTTATCGCCTGATGGAGTGGCGCAACGACCGGTTTGTCGCCATTGACACAAAAGCCGGAACCAACTGACATGAGGCCGGGTCCGCGCAATCTTGTCACAGATGTCAAGGGCCTCAGGGTCGGCAATGCCCAGGATGATGCGCTGAAATCCGGTGTCACCGTGCTCCTGTGCGAACAGGCCTTCGTTGCCTCCGTTCAGGTTCTGGGCGGTGCGCCGGGAACGCGCGAAACCGATCTTCTTGAACCGCACAACACCGTTCAGGGTGTCGATGCCCTTGTCCTGTCCGGCGGATCGGCCTTTGGCCTGGATGCGGCCTCCGGCGTGCAGGCAGCCCTGCGCAGGCAGGGACGCGGGTTTGCCGTCGGTCCGCACAATATTCCCATTGTGCCTGCCGCTATCCTGTTTGATCTCATCAATGGCGGCAACAAGGATTGGGGCCTCTACCCGCCCTATCGCGAACTGGGCTTTGAAGCTGCAAACGCTGCCGCCTGTGAATTCGTTCTCGGAACCGCAGGGGCTGGAACCGGTGCCACAACGGCGGGCCTGAAAGGCGGGCTCGGTTCTGCTTCTTCGGTTCTCCCCTCGGGCGTCACAGCCGGAGCGCTTGCCGCCGTCAATGCGCTGGGTTCAACCACCATTGCCGACACGGCCCATTTCTGGGCCAATCCTTTTGAACAGGGCGATGAATTCGGCGGTTTGGGCATGCCATCTCCATTTCCGCCTGAAGCACAGGAGATCCGCTATAAATTCCGCGACCGCCTCCAGCCCGCCGTCAACACGACCATTGCCATCATTGCAACAGATGCCGTTTTGACCAAGGCAGAGGCCAAGCGTCTGGCCATTGCCGCCCATGATGGCTTCACGCGGGCCATCTGGCCTTCCCATACGCCCATGGACGGAGATCTGGTCTTTTCCGTTGCCACCGGCCTGTCAGGCCAAACCCTTGATGGTGCAGCCTTCAACGATCTTTGCGCAACAGCGTCTGCGACAATGGCCCGCGCCATTGCCCGCGGTGTGCATGCGGCAACACCGGCAGCAGGTGATCTGTTGGCCTGCTGGTCCGATTTCAATCGATAATATGCTTGTCTGTCCAGCAACGCCCAAAATGTCTCGAACTATCCCGCTTCACTGGAGAAAAGCGCATGTTGAAATCCGATCTAGATCAAATACTCGCTGATCTCAGCGCCCGTGAGCCGATCTTCCATCGTAGAGAGTTTGGCATAAGCCGCGAAGACCTCCTCAACATGACGACAGACGACTTCTGGGAAATTGGGGCGAGCGGCAAGACTTATGATCGCAACCTCATCATCGAAACCTTGCTGGAGCGATATAAAACGCCAGAACCCGATGATTGGTCCTGCTCGAACTTTTCGATCCGTCAGATTGGCGAAGACCTCTACCAACTCAACTATGTTTTGCAGCAGCCCAACCGCCTAACCCGCCGAACAACGCTCTGGCGGAAAACAGGCGAGGCTTGGCGGATCGTATTCCACCAAGGGACCATCATAACCTGAAAACAGTCGGATGTCCGCCTTGCTATGAGGGTTCGTATCTTTATCACGGCCAAAATTACTGCACCCTCAATGTCGGACGCCAGGCACAAACCTTTTGAACAGTTGTTGTTGCATCCAGCCGGTGCTATTGCGTTTTTGACTTTAACCGTACCGGATTTGCATCATGACCCGTCCCATCCGTATTGCGCCATCCATTCTTGCCTCTGACTATGCCCGGCTGGGCGAAGAAGTCCGTGATGTCGTCTCGGCCGGGGCAGACTGGCTGCATCTGGATGTCATGGATGGTCACTTTGTACCCAACATTTCTTTTGGGCCGGATGTGATCAAGGCCCTGCGGCCCCATACCAGCGCCATTTTCGACTGCCATTTGATGATTGCGCCTGCCGATCCCTATCTTCAGGCCTTTGCAGCGGCTGGCTGCGATATCATTACGGTCCATGCCGAAGCCGGCCCGCACCTGCACCGCTCGCTGCAGGCCATCCGCGCCCTTGGCAAAAAGGCCGGCGTTTCTCTCAACCCTGCAACGCCCGTCAGCGTTATCGACCATATTCTTGATGATATCGATCTCATTCTGGTCATGAGTGTCAATCCAGGCTTTGGTGGCCAGAAATTCATTCCTGCCATGGTGGACAAGATTGCCGGCATTCATGCCCGCATTGGCGGGCGACCCATTGATCTGGAAGTGGATGGCGGCATAACGCTGGAAACGGCACCCCTTGCCGCCAGGGCCGGTGCCAATGTTCTGGTGGCAGGCTCCGCCATTTTCAGGGCCGGTTCAGCTGAAGGCTATGCCAGGGAAATTGCGGGCCTTCGTGCCGCAGCCGGGAGATCCTAGGCCATGCTGTCGATCCGGTGTCTTCTGCTTTGCTGTATTGCCGGTATCACATCCGGACTGTCCGCCCGTGCTGCCGATATTGCTGCCTTCCAGTCCATTGGCTTTTCGGGTGATGGCTCTGTCTTTGCCTTTGAGGAATATGGCATTCAGGATGGATCAGGCTTTCCCTATGCCAGTATCTATGTGGTGGATACGATCAGCGATACCTATATCGCAAGCCCGGTGCACATCCTTCTGAAAGAGGAAAACAACCTCGCCAATGCCCGCAAAATGGCCATGGACAAGGCCCGCCCACTGATAGAAAAACACCAACTGGACCATGATCCCGGCAATCTTGTTGCCTTCAATCCCGTGACGGAAGAAAGCGACAGGCCGGACGAAATCCGCTATTTCCGCTTTCCCATGATACCGCCTGCCGGTGACATTTACGGATTGAAGCTCGACCGTATCGACCTTCCGGTCACACCGCAATGCAAGCCTTATGACACGGTCAATATCGGTTTCCGCCTGTCTGTAACCTTGCAGAATGGCAAACCTGTCAACCGGATTGTTCATGAGGACAGGATGCTTCCCGAAAGCCGGGGATGCCCGAACAGCTACCGGCTTGGCGGGGTTATCACACCCATGACCTCCGGTGGCCCGCACATCGCCATGCTCCAGGTCAACACCTATGGCTTTGAGGGAAGCGACGGGCGATGGATTGCCGTGCCCGTTCGCTTCACCCCCGAATGACAGAAAACGGACCCGGCATGGAGAGCGAGCATCAGCCAGACGGAGTTTGGAAACGGTTGCGCACATCGCTGCCCGGATGGCGGCTGGCTGTTTTCGGCTCAGTTCTGTGGGGTCTGGGCATGGCCGTGTCCGCATGGTTCACACTCTGGATGGACGGACAGATCCACGATCTCAAACTGGTTTTCCTGTTGCTGCTCTATTTCCTCGGCGGATGTCTCAGTTTTCCCTTTGCGCTTTTCCTCATGGCATTTGCCGGAGCAGGCCGCCGCCTTGATACCCGCTTTGCTGCCAGTTTCCTGGCGCTTGCCCTGTGTACCATTCTCATGACGGCCTTTCTGTTCAGCCTGCAATACCGGCAGTTCTATGCCCAATGGCATGCGCCCTTCGGCACGGAAATCTGGATGTTTCAATATGTGTTTACCGCCGCATCTGCCGTCTACCAGTTTATGGTCTACGGACTGAAGCTCTATCTTCCGGCAGGAATGGTGATGATTCTTCTCACCGCGGCATTTCTTGCCCGTCACATGCGTTGAGATTGCCGGCCATCTTTGATATACAGCGACCATTATTTCCAAAGTGAAAGAAGTGCCCATGATCCCGCGTTATTCCCGCCCCGAAATGGTTGCCATCTGGTCGCCGGAGACAAAATTTCGTATCTGGTTTGAAATCGAGGCCCATGCCTGCACGGCCCTGGCGGAACTGGGTGTTATCCCGAAATCGGCGGCTGAAACCATCTGGGAAAAGGGCAATGCCGCCGTCTTTGACGTGGCAAGGATCGATGAGATTGAAGCCGTCACCAAACATGATGTCATCGCGTTTCTCACCCATCTGGCCGAATTTGTCGGCCCCGACAGCCGTTTCATCCATCAGGGCATGACCTCGTCCGATGTGCTGGACACCTGCTTCAGCATCCAGCTCACCCGCGCGTCCGACCTTCTGCTGGCCGATCTCGACAAGCTTCTGGCAGCGCTGAAACGCCGCGCCTTTGAACACAGGGACACGGTTACAATCGGTCGCAGCCACGGCATTCATGCAGAGCCCACGACATTCGGTGTCAAACTGGCGCTTGCCTATGCGGAATTTGAACGCTGCCGCGAGCGGCTGGTCAATGCCCGCAAGGAAATTGCCACCTGCGCCATTTCCGGCGCTGTCGGCACCTTTGCCAATATCGATCCACGGGTGGAGGAACACGTGGCGCAGGCACTGGGCCTTGCCGCAGAACCTGTTTCCACGCAGGTCATCCCGCGCGACCGCCATGCCATGTTCTTTGCCACATTGGGCGTGATTGCGTCATGCGTCGAGCGCGTTTCAACCGAGATCCGCCATTTGCAGCGCACCGAGGTTCTGGAGGCCGAGGAGTTCTTTTCGCCCGGCCAGAAAGGCTCGTCCGCCATGCCGCACAAGCGCAACCCGGTGCTGACCGAAAATCTCACCGGCCTCGCCCGCATGGTGCGTTCCTTTGCCCTGCCTGCCATGGAAAACGTGGCCCTGTGGCACGAGCGCGATATTTCGCATTCATCCGTCGAGCGCATGATCGGCCCGGACGCCACCATAACGCTGGATTTCGCCCTTGCCCGGCTGACCGGTGTCATCGACAAGCTCTTGGTCTATCCGGACAACATGATGAAAAACATGAACAAGTTTCGCGGTCTGGTGCATTCGCAGCGCGTGCTGCTGGCACTCACCCAGGCAGGCGTTTCCCGCGAGGACAGCTACCGTCTGGTGCAGCGCAATGCCATGCGGGTCTGGGAGGAAGACAGGGACTTCCTGACAGAGCTTCTGGCCGATGAAGATGTGCGCAAGGCCCTTTCGGAAGAAGAAATCCGCGACAAGTTTGATCTGGGCTACCACACCAAGCATGTCGACACGATTTTCCGGCGTGTATTCGGGGCGTAATCAACGATATCAAAGAAACATCTCAGGCCATGTCTGGCGAGCATGAAGCACCCTGAGAATTTCAACTCGGTCCTGCCCTGATCGGTATGGAACAAGGTAATCTGTAGAATTGACAATAAGTTCCCTTGTTCCAGGAACACGCCCAACTCGACCGATGTTCGGATACCGTTGCAAAATTTGAACGCGATCCAAAACAAGCAGGACAATGCTTGACGCCGCTGCCGGATTCCTTTCACCTATATAGGTGCGCAGGGATGACAAATCGAGAATAGCAGGTTCGGTCCAAACTATTTGCATGACGGGGTTGGGAGCTCATTTGGTCCATCCCAAGATTGGACCCAAGCCACAATATCGTCGTGCCCTGCTATACGATTGTCATCGGCAGCAGCTATACCTTCGTTGATTGCCTTGACCTGCCAATCATGAACGACCAGATAATCTGCAATGGCTTGCTCAATAAGCGAAGACTTGGACCTGTCGAGCGCAAGTGCAAGCGCAGATATCCTTTTATCTGTATCCTGCGACAGGTCGATGCTCAAACGGGCAAAATCATTCATCTTCAACACCCTCAAAACTGCCAGTTCCAATTTAACACTGAACTTTGCTTTTGCAAGATTCGTCATTTAACCAATGACAATACCTTGCACGCAAAGATGTCGCATTGGCGAACATGGTCCGGCAGCAAGGCCTCATCTGTGAACCGGAAGAAGTGGCCCGCGCGGCCCTGTTTCTGGCCAGTGACGAGGCCAGCTTTATCAACGGAACGCATCTGTTTGTCGATAACGGCTTTACGGCGATGTGAGGTCAGGCGGCGTCCAGCGCCCGCAAAACTGCTTCGGGTTCTTTTGCCATGACTTTGAGCAGATTGCGCACAGCACCACTGGGCTGCCTCTGTCCCTGCTCCCATTTCCGGTAGCCTGATACACTGGTTCCCAGATACGTCGCCATCTGTTCCTGGGAGAGTTTCAACTCTTTCCGAATGGCTTTCGCATCCACAACATCAACCGGGACCACATGTTCGACGGCCCCGGGCACAACCCCACCAGACACATGGGCCAGCGCCTGCCCCATGGATTCAATCAGATCGTCTGCAAAAGTTGTTTTCTTTATCATGTTTTTGCTCTGTCCCTGGCTTTATCCTTGATGACTTTTGCAAAGGCTGCGACGATTTTCGCCTCGTCGGCAGAAAGATCGGTTTTTTCGTTCTTGCCATAGACAAGCAAAGCGTAGATCGGGATAGTGGCATTATACCAATAATATATGACCCTCGCCCCACTCCGTTTGCCTTTGCCCTTGGCTGCATAGCGAACTTTGCGAATGCCTCCCGTTCCCGGAATTTCATCTCCTGATTCTGGGTATGTCGCCAAGAATGTGATCAAATCCCGATGCTCATCGACCGAAAAAAGCTTTTCGGCCTGATCAACAAATTTCGGCAATTCTACAACCGTTTGCATGATAGAAACTAACCCATTGGGTTATATTTGTCAATAAAACAGTCTTACACCAGCCTGCTCTGGGCAATCGCCGCTTCAATGAAGCTGGCAAACAGCGGATGCGGGTCCAGCGGACGGCTTTTGAGTTCCGGGTGATATTGCACACCGATGAACCAGGGATGATCCGGATATTCGATAGTTTCCGGCAACACGCCGTCCGGAGACATGCCGGAAAACACCAGACCACAGGCTTCCAGCCTGTCCTTGTAGTCCACATTCACCTCATAGCGGTGCCTGTGACGCTCGGAAATGTCATTTGAGCCATAGATCCCGGCAATCTTCGTGCCGCGCTTCAGCGAGGCATGGTAGGCCCCCAGACGCATGGTTCCGCCCAGATCACCGCTCTGCTCACGCTTTTCCAGCGTGTTGCCCTTCACCCATTCCGTCATCAGGCCGACGACAGGTTCCTTCGTCTTGCCAAATTCAGAGGAGGAGGCATCAGGAATATCGGCCAGATTGCGCGCCGCTTCCACCACAGCCATCTGCATGCCAAAGCAGATCCCGAAATAGGGAACCTTGTGCTCCCGGGCAAAACGCACGGCCTCGATCTTGCCTTCCGAACCGCGTTCGCCAAAACCGCCGGGCACCAGAATACCATCGACTTTTTCCAGCCACGGAGCGGGATCTTCCTTCTCGAAGATTTCAGATTCAATCCATTCGAGCTTCACCTTCACCCGGTTGGCAATGCCACCGTGATAAAGCGCTTCGATGAGCGATTTATAGGCGTCTTTCAGACCGGTATATTTGCCGACAATGGCAATGGTAACCTGGCCTTCGGGATTGTGAATCCGCTCGGAAACCTCTTCCCATGGTCCAAGACGCGGGATAGGCGCCGGCTCAATGCCGAAGGCGGCCAGAACCTCGTTGTCGAAGCCTTCCTTGTGATAGGCCAGAGGTACATCATAGATCGAGGCCACGTCCAGCGCCTGAATCACGGCCGATGGACGCACATTGCAGAACAGCGACAGTTTCCTGCGCTCGGCCTCCGGAATTTCGCGGTCAGCCCGCACAAGCAGAATGTCCGGCGCAATGCCAAGGGCCTGCAATTCCTTGACGGAATGCTGTGTCGGCTTGGTTTTCAGCTCACCCGCCGCCGGAATATAGGGCATCAGGGTCAGATGCACATAGACCGCATTGTTGCGCGGCAGATCATTGCCCAGCTGGCGAATGGCCTCCATAAAGGGCATGGCCTCGATGTCGCCCACCGTACCGCCGATTTCACAAAGGACGAAATCATAATCCGCATTGCCTTCAGTAATGAAAGCCTTGATCTCGTTGGTCACATGCGGAATCACCTGAACAGTGGCCCCGAGGAAATCACCGCGCCGTTCCTTGTCGATGATGTTCTTGTAGATACGACCGGTTGTGATGTTGTCGGTCCTGGTGGCAGAACGACCCGTAAACCGCTCGTAATGACCGAGATCCAGATCGGTCTCGGCACCGTCATCCGTCACAAAACATTCGCCGTGCTGTGTCGGGCTCATCGTACCGGGATCGACATTCAGATAGGGGTCGAGTTTGCGCAGCCGCACCCGGTAGCCACGGGACTGGAGAAGGGCTCCAAGAGCCGCGGATGCTATGCCTTTTCCAAGGGAAGAAACCACACCGCCTGTGATGAATACATATCGCGCCATGGGAACCACCGGATACCGTTAAACATCTGAGTCTACCAGCCCTCAAAGAAACTTTTCCGTTGTTCTTGGCAGGATTGGTGGCTCAAATTCACAAAAGAAAACCGGCAGCCTGATCGGGCTGCCGGATGGAGATTTCAAACCGGACTTAATTGGTTTTGGGAACTTCGCCTGCTGCCGGAGCAGCAGGTGCTGTTGCCGCCGGAGCCGATGGCGTTGTGGCCGCAGGCACCGCAGGTGTTGTGGCCGCAGGCGCAACAGGTGTTGTGGCCGAAGGTGCTGCAGGCGTTGTGGCGCTGTTTGTCGGCACACCATTGCCGGCCGGCTGCACCGGCTTTGCAGGAGCCCCGCCAATCGCATCCAGAATCCCGTTGCCCTGTGTCGTCTGGCCTGCCGGAATCTGGTCGAGAATATCCGTCGGCTTCTCGGAATAACGCGCCAGCACACCCATGCCCAGCGAGGTAATGAAAAACAGCGTTGCCAGAATGGCCGTTGTCCGGGTCAGGGCATTGGCTGTGCCACGTGCCGACATGAAGCCGGAGCCGCCGCCGATACCAAGTCCACCACCTTCGGACCGTTGAATGAGAACAACGCCCACCAGCGCCAGAACGATCATGAGGTGAATAACAATCAAAACGGTTTGCATAATATCCAGTCCTGCCCTCATTATGGAGCATAAGTCGTCATGTTGTGCGGCTCTTTACACGAGACGGTCTTTTATTCCAAGCCCCAGAATGGCAAAGATACCGCTCAGGCCATCAATTCTTTATAGACAGCACAGATGGCGAGGAAATCTTCCGGTTTCAAGCTCGCTCCGCCAATCAGCGCCCCGTCCACATTCGCAACGCCCATAAGCTCTTTGGCATTGGACGGTTTCACGGAGCCGCCATAAAGAATCCGCATCTTTGCGCCCTCCCCGCCAAACCGCTTCACCAGTTCGCCGCGCATGAAGGCATGGGCTTCCTCCACATCACCGGTCGTCGGCGTCAGCCCTGTTCCGATCGCCCAGACCGGTTCATAGGCAATCACCGTATCTTGCGCTGTCGCACCATCGGGAACGGAGCCTGCCAGTTGCCGCTCCAGGACCGCAAGCGTATCACCCGCCTTGCGCTCGTCACCGGTCTCGCCGATACAGACAATCGCTGTCAGACCGGCAGCCACAGCAGCCCGCGCCTTGGCTTCCACAATCGCATCCGTTTCGGCATGGCCGGTGCGGCGCTCGGAATGGCCAACGATCACATGCGTGCCAAAACAATCCGCAATCATCCCGGCCGACACATCGCCTGTATGCGCACCGGATACCGCAACATGGCAATCCTGGGCGCCGATTTTCAGCGCACTGTCCGTTGCCAGCGCCGTTGCCACATACAACAGCGTCACCGGCGGGCAGATCAGCATGTCAATCTTGTCCGGCAGGCATTTTTGCGCCCCCTCGGCCATGGCTTTCAGAACATCCAGCGAAGCCCGCATGCCATTCATCTTCCAGTTTCCAGCCACCAGCGGGCGCACATCGGGAGTCATGGGATATTTTTCCTTTCCTGATCATTCACCCGGACCTATCAAATGTAGACGGCAAAGAAAAGACATCTGGCCCGGCTTGCAGACAGTCATCGCCGCCGGGGAATGCCGAACAGGCAGAAATCCGCCGGATGCGCCCTTCAGCGCACAGGCATATGCGCAAAAATCCAGTTCAGCGCGTCGCGCCAGTCGGTCATGCGGACCGGCGTACCGTGCGAGCCGGACCGGAACAGCACAAAACGCACCGGATAGTCTTTGGAATGAAGGCTGTCATAGAGCCTTTCCTGATCGTCTGCAGAATAGACACTGTCGTGCGAACCATGCGAAAAAAACATCGGCAGCCTGCGTCTGAACGCAGCGGTCCTGACAAAATCCGGATCGCTGATCCCGCCCATCACCATCATCCCGGACAGCGCCGCGCTGGTCACCTTGTCCCTGGTAGCGCCCCAGCAGACAAGGCTGCCCATCGAGGCACAGGAGAGTACAACAGGTGCGCCGGGTGATCTGAGACGGATCGTCTTGACCAGTGCAGCAATATCCTCCACCCCCTCGCCGTCAAAGCTTTTCATGCTCACGGAATAGTAACTGCCGCCATTTTCAAATGCCAGATTTTTGATGCGGTTGAAATTTCCGCCAAAGGTATAGTCATTGACACCCAGCCGCCGGTCCCCGCCACGGCCATGGACAAAAATCACCGAGAAGGCGGCATGGGTCTCCGGTCCCACACGGGTCACATCAATACTGCGTCCGTCCTGCACGACAGTTTCCTGAACCTGGTGTTTCCGGATGCCGGGTGCGACCCAGGCAGACCGGACGCGCCGCTCCGGTGTCTCGTCCCGCTCGTTGATATCGCGCATTTCCTGGTAGTCCAGCACCAGGTACGCGCCGTCATCCCGGCTTTCGAGAACCGCAGGATAGGCAAAAAGCCTGTCCCTGAAAGGCTTCAGTTCGAGTGCCGCAGCCGCCCCGGCCAACGGCAAGGCGATAAAAAAGGCAAGGAGAGCCCGCAAGAGAAATGTTGACATGCCTGCTGCTTTCCTTTTGAAGCTGATGCCATCTCTTGCCATCCGGCCTGTTGCAAAGCAATCTTTTTGCACACCAGCCTGTGCGAAAACGTGTCGCATCGGCTGACCGAATCTGTCAGCATGATGTTCTCTTTCTGTTTCCAGAAACCCGGTTTATATCTGAACGGTCCCATGAACGATAGCAACGATCTCTTTTCGATCCCGCCACAGCCCGCAAGCCCTCAGCCTGTTGAAAAGCCGGTAGCAGCAGTCGTGCCTGTCCGTTCCGGGCCACCGCAAACCAAAGCCATGGACGACCATCCCGGCCGGGCAGCCCCAAAGGGCAGCGACAGCAACGGCTATGATGCCTCTGCCATCCGGGTTCTGGAAGGGCTGGAACCCGTGCGCATGCGTCCGGGCATGTATATCGGCGGCACGGACGAAAAGGCCATGCATCACCTGTTCGCCGAAGTGATCGACAACTCGATGGACGAAGCGGTCGCCGGTCATGCCAATTTCATCGAAGTGCATCTGGATGCGGACGGTTTCCTTACGGTAACCGACAACGGACGCGGGATTCCTGTGGAAAACCATCCCCAGGTTCCGGGCAAGTCGACACTGGAAGTCATCATGACCAAGCTGCATGCCGGCGGCAAATTCGATGGCAAGGCCTATGAAACATCCGGCGGTCTTCATGGCGTCGGTATCTCGGTGGTCAATGCGCTTTCCGATGTTCTCGAAGTGGAAGTTGCCCGCAATCGCAAGCTCTACCGCCAGCGCTTTTCCCGCGGTATTCCTCTGGGCGGCCTTGAGGAACTGGGAGATGTGCACAACCGGCGCGGAACGCGGACACGATTCCATCCCGACCCGCAGATTTTCGGTACTGGTGCCAAATTCATTCCGGCCCGTATTTTCCGCATGGCCCGCTCCAAGGCCTATCTGTTTGGCGGCGTCGAAATCCGCTGGTCCTGTGATCCGGCCCTTCTGGCAGAAAACAGCGATGTGCCGGAAAAGGCCGTATTCCATTTCCCCGGCGGACTGAAAGACTATCTTCAGGCGACGCTCGAAAAGGATTTCACGGTCACCCGTGATATTTTTGCGGGGAAGACCGAAAAGACCGGCGGCCACGGAGCGCTGGAATGGGCCGTCACCTGGTATGGCGGTGATCCCCTGATCCAGTCCTACTGCAACACCATTCCCACAGCCGATGGCGGAACCCACGAGGCAGGCCTGAGAATGGCCCTGACCAGGGGGCTGAAAAACTATGCGGAACTGACCCAGAACAAGCGGGCTGCCAATATCACCACGGACGACGTGATGATTTCCGCTATCGGCATGCTGTCTGTCTTCATCCGCGAGCCGGAATTTGTCGGCCAGACAAAGGACAGGCTGGCCACGGTGGAAGCCCAGCGTATTGTGGAAAATGCCCTGCGCGATCCTTTTGATCATTATCTCACGGACAATCCGAACGAGGCCGACAAGCTGCTGGAATGGGTGATCGAGCGTTCCGAAGAGCGCGCCCGTCGCCGCAAGGAAAAGGAAGTCAACCGCAAGTCCGCCGTGCGCAAGCTGCGCCTGCCGGGCAAGCTCGCCGATTGCGCCCAGAATACCGCCGATGGTGCGGAACTGTTTCATCGTTGAGGGTGATTCTGCCGGCGGATCTGCCAAACAGGCGCGCAACCGCTCCAACCAGGCCATCCTGCCCTTGCGCGGCAAGATCCTCAATGTCGCCAGCGCCGGACGCGACAAGCTCACCGCCAACCAGCAGATCGGCGACCTTATTCAGGCGCTGGGCTGCGGAACAGGATCGAAATATCGCGAGGAAGACCTGCGCTACGACCGCATCATCATCATGACCGATGCCGATGTCGACGGTGCACATATTGCCTCGCTGCTCATCACCTTCTTCTATCAGGAAATGCCGGCCCTTATCAAAGGCGGACACCTGTTTCTGGCGGTACCGCCGCTCTACCGCATGACGCAAGGGGCAAAAACCCTCTATGCCCGGGACGACAGGCACAGGGCGGAACTGATGGAAACTGCCTTCAAGGGGCGCGGAGCTGTCGAGATCGGGCGTTTCAAAGGTCTGGGAGAAATGATGCCGGCCCAGTTGAAGGAAACCACCATGGACCCTGCAAGCCGCACCTTGCTGCGTGTCGGCGTTGATCTCATTGATCCGGACGGGACACGGGAGTCTGTGGACGCATTGATGGGTACCAAACCGGAAGCGCGGTTCCGGTTCATTCAGGAACGGGCGGCCTTTGCCGAAAATCTGGATAATTGACCGGTTTCAGGCTGTGTCGTCGATTATGCCTTGAAAAGGTGACATTTATGGAGATTTTCTCGATACTCTACAAAACGACCGCCCGGAAAAAGTCATGCAGTCTGCTGTAATCATCATGTCAATCCTGGGCTGCGATGCCGGTGGCAGCAACTGCATGCATCTTGAGACGCTGGAAAAGCGCTGGCCGACACTCGCGCTGTGCGATGTCGCCGCCACGGCGAACTCAACCGCCGCATCGACTATATTTATCCTGTGATTGTTTCCGTTTGCGAAACACCCGAAGTTTTTGACAGTGTGGAAGACGGCCATGAAGGTGCCGTGGTGGACGCCAATGGCAAACTCCTCATGTCGACCACCGATTCAGCCGAAACCGCGGGGCGCATCAGCCGTTCCATCAGGACACATCTGGGCCAGAACCAGGAGGAGGACGCATTTGATATCGTCAGGACGCCCGTCCGGATCATCAAGGGAACCTGGCGCTGGATCCAGCAACAGTTCTGAGCGGACGGTTGCTCAGGCAGCCCGTAACTGCGGCCGGGCAGCATAGTGTCTGGCTACCTGGCGCTGTTCTGAAATGTGCAGCTTTTCCACCATTTCCAGAAGATCATGCGACACATCATAGGTCTTTCGGTGCTGGCCGAAGGCTTTCATCAGTGTGTCGGAAACACTTTGCATCATGCCACCGCGACCTCCCCTGGCAACCTTGCGCCACATGATTGTCGCCTGAACGAACATGCCCACGATGTCGGTTCCCACCCCTGATGTCTGATAGAGTGCGGCAATGGCAAGCGTGCCGCCATCCGCAAGGATCGACCGCACCCGCTTTTCATCAAGGCCGGACAGAACCACAATGGCATGGGCAAAGAAATCCACTTTGCCCGTTGCACAGCGCATGCATCAGAAAAGCAGGTGTCAGGTTTCCGTTAAGGCGCAGGTGCTCCACAAGTTCGGGAATGTCCGCCCCGGTCGCCTCTCCGGCCATTGTAACCGTTGCAGTGTCAAAAGCCTGTCTTGCAACACGTTCAATCCTGCGCGTCCCGACCACTTCCTGCGCAAGCTGAAATCCCGCCAGGGCCTGGCTCACCTTTTCCATCAGCGCCAGCCGGGCGGCGGCAGGAAGGTCCGGGCGTTCCACCAGCAGGTTGCGGATTTCATACCGGTCGCCAAGGCGGTCTGCTATCTTGAACAGTGTAACATTGGAGAAGCTTGCGCCGGGATTTTCAAGCAGGGCCTGAACTTCGGCAACGCTACCGATTTCTGCAATCGCAGCACTGACCGCGCGCGAAACATTGCGACGGGAGGCAATAAAAACGCGGGTTTCCGCAGTGCCACGGCTGGAAAGATCCACCAGATCAGCATCACCAAGGATAGGGGAATTCAGGATAACGGTCCCGGAAATTTCCGGCTGGTCCTCTGCCAGTGACAGGATAATCGCCCGGGGAGCACGCATGGAATGTGCAAGCACTCTGGCCAGCGCCAGCCTCACATTCGGAGCAGGATCATCCAGAAGAAATGTCATGGCCATTAAGGCGGCATTGCGTTCATCCATCTGCATGTCAGAAGAAAGAAACGCCCTGCCGAGGGCATCTGCCGCCCGTGCCCGGTCAGAGGACTTGGCGGTTTCTGCCCATTGCAAAAATGCATTGATGATCACGTCTTACAACTCCGGAACCTGAAACAAACCCGTTATTACGCCGCTGCCTTCACAACCCCGCCCTTATGGGACGGAAAGAAAACGGCACTTCTGGCTTCAGTATAGGAGAAAAAGGTTTAAGATTGGTTCACCATATTCTTTAAGCATCCATTCATCATCAGAAATACATGCTTATTCCACCCAGGAAACAATCTGGTCCAGATCCGGGCGCGGGCGCTCCACAATCGGAAACAGTGTCGATCCGATATGGATAAAGCCGGCGACCTTTTCACCCTTATGGATACCGAGAATGGCAAAGGCATCCTCGTCATAGGCAAACCACTCTGTCAGCCAGTTGGATACAAAACCCTTGGAATTGGCGGCCATCAGCAGGTTCAGGCATACGGCCCCCGCCGACATCACCTGCTCCCACTCCGGAATCTTGGCATGCGGACCTGCAGTGGATATGACAGCAATCACAACCGGCGCGCGGGTAAAACGTGCGCGCTCCACCTCGATCATATCATCAGGCAGGCCGGGCTTTTTTGTCAGCGCCAGGGAAAGCAGCGCTTCGCCAATCTCCGCCCGCCTTGCACCCTGGTAGACCACAAACCGCCAGGGAGCAATCTTGCCATGGTCAGGCACCCGGACGGCAAGCCGCAACATGTCGCGAATCTGCGCCCTGTCCGGGCCGGGTTCACACATCTGAAAAGCCGGTATTGAACGGCGCGTGTTGAGATAGTCAGCCAAAATCATGTCTGTTTTCATATCTTTATGTATCCGGATGAAGGTTGCAAGCCCAGGGGGCCTTGAATTTGCCATCGCATTGGTTTCAAGTGACGCTTCCTCTCTTGAAGTCAAGCGGTAAGGTGGAATGTCGATACGCAGTTTTAACAGCAGGAACAGGATCTGCAAGCCAGCATGTGTGCGGCATGCATTTGTGTTGCTCCTGTTCGTCGCACTGATACCCTTTCAGGCCACGGCACAGGAAACCAGGACAGATTTCAGAAAACCTGAAGTGTCGAAGAAAATGCCCAAACTGAATGCGTTTACCGCCGTCCTGCCTGACCAGGCGATCAAGACCAGACCCGTTCGGCTGGTAGCAACGCTCACGAAAGATGGCGAGAGTGTTGAGGACGGCCTTGACTGGCATGTCTTCAGCCCTATTCCGGGGTCTGACGGCAAACTGCCCGTCGTTGCCTTTTCCGCGGGAGGTGCTGCCTCCTTCAATCTTGCACCGGGTGATTATCTGGTCAATGTTGCCTTTGGCCGCGCCGGCACGACCAAAAAAATGCATGTACCGGCAGAAGGCAATGTCGAAAAGCAGGTTCTTGTGCTGGATGCCGGAGGGCTGGAACTGTCGGCAACCTCCGGGTCGGATTCCACCATACCACCAGCCGACCTGAAGTTTTCGATCTATTCGGAGGATGTGCGCGAAGACGGCGAACGCGGTCTTGTGGTCGCAGACATTGCCCCGCATACGGTCGTGCGACTGAACGCGGGAACCTATCATGTCGTTTCGGATTACGGCAATATCAATGCCGTTGTGCGCGCCGACATTCAGGTTGAGGCCGGTAAACTCACCCAGGCGACCATCCAGCACAGGGCAGCAAAAGTCACACTCAAACTGGTTTCAGCACAGGGCGGTGAAGCCATCGCCGATACGGCATGGTCCATCCTCACATCAGGCGGTGACATTGTCGGAGAAAGCGTCAGTGCATTTTCCACGCTCGTTCTTGCCGAAGGCGAATATACAGCCATCGCCCGCAACAAGAGCAATATCTACCAGCGTGATTTCAGCGTCAAGGCCGGTATCAATTCCGATATTGAGGTCATGATGGTCGAGCAGCCGGCAAGGACTGCAGCCACAGACAACGCAGACTGATACAGTATCAGGCTGTTGACCGGGCAAACCTTCTTTTCGGAGCCAGTTCAAACACGGAGCGGTAGAGCCGCGCCATCATATCCTTGCGGTCGCTGATCTGGCTGAGGTCTTCCCAGCCGATCATGGTGCCGACACTGGAATGAATCGTTGTACCGGATAACCGCCGAAACTCGCGGATCAACAGGGACAGGCGCAGTGTCAGGGAAACTTTGCTGGCCAGGTGGAACAACCGCCCGTTCTGCCCTTCAAAATATACGGGTATCACATTGGCCCTGGCGGACTGGATCAGCTTTGCCGGAAACATTTTCCAGGGCAGATCCTGCGCCCTCCCAAAGCCCTTTGTGGCAGTTGCAACGCCACCGGCCGGAAACACGATAACGGTAACACCCTCTTTCAACAGCCGCACGGCCTCGTGGCGCGTCGCCATATTGATGGCAAGCGCCTCCTTGGTTTCCTCAAAAGACACAGGCAGGGAATAGGGTGCCATTTCCGGCACTTTCAGCAGTTCATTGTTGATCATCACCCGGAACGGACGTCCCAGCTGTTCGGCCAGCGCCAGAATGGCAATGCCATCCCCGATACCGAACGGATGGTTGGCAACGATCACCAGAGGACCATCCGGCAGATCCCCGGGCGGCCAGGCACCCTGAACATCCACATTCACGTCAATCAGGTCCAGCATTTTGCCAAAAACCCGGTCTGTCTTGCCGACAATATCCGTACGCCAGATATTGTAGAGCCGCGCATAACGGTCACGACCGGAAAGCCCCTCTATCGAGCGTATAAACCAGCGCTTCAGCCGCGGGTCATTTTCATTGGCATAAGACAGTTCATTGAACGTCACGTGTAATCTCCCTGCAGACGTGCGCATGATACCCTGTTTTCAGGCAATATAACAGTCTTGTTACAGTTTTCTGACGGGCCCGGGCCCGAAGGCCCGTTATCCACGGGCCTTGCGTGCTTCGCGCTTGCGGCGTACATCCGGCGGCGTTGCCTCCAGCGCCAGGGATTCAATGGCATCTGTCAGGGACATGGGCGTATTGGCCGGGCTGCCGAGACGACGGATATTGACCGTACGTTCCTCTGCCTCGCGCATGCCACACACCACAATCACCGGCACTTTCGTCACCGAATGTTCGCGCACCTTGTAATTGATCTTCTCATTGCGGAAATCCGTTTCCACGATCAGGCCGGCGTCGCGCAACTGTTCGGCCACTTCGCGGCCATAATCATCCGCTTCCGAGGTAATGGTGGCAACCACCACTTGCAACGGTGCAAACCACAAGGGCAGATGACCGGCAAAATTCTCGATCAGAATCCCCAGGAACCGCTCCATGGAGCCGCAAATGGCCCGGTGGATCATCACCGGCTGGGTCTTTTCCGAATTCTGGTCGATATAGAAGGCACCAAACCGCTCCGGGAGGTTGAAATCCACCTGCGTCGTGCCGCACTGCCATTCACGGCCAATGGCGTCTTTCAGCGTATATTCAAACTTCGGACCATAAAAAGCGCCCTCGCCCGGCAGGATACCGGTCTTGATGCGCCCTTCCGACTGCTCTTCGATCGTCTTCAGAACAGCACCCATCACGCTCTCGGCGCGGTCCCAGAGCGCATCAACGCCCACACGCTTTTCAGGGCGCGTGGAAAGTTTCACGGTGATTTCCCGGAAACCGAAATCGGCATAGACCGACAGGATCAGGTCGTTGATCCGCAGACATTCGGCGGCCATCTGCTCGTCCGTGCAGAACACATGCGCATCATCCTGCGTGAAGCCGCGCACGCGCATCAAACCATGCAGCGCACCCGAGGGTTCGTAGCGGTGCACATTGCCAAATTCTGCATAGCGAATAGGCAGTTCGCGGTAAGACTTCAAACCATGCTTGAAGATCTGCACATGGCCCGGGCAGTTCATCGGCTTGAGAGCAAACACCTTCTGGTCGGCTTCCTTGTCGTCCGGATGCGTAAAGGCATGGGCGGATTTCACCGCAAACATGTTTTCCTGGTACCAGCCCCAGTGACCGGACGTTTCCCACAGCGACTTGTCGAGCACCTGAGGCGCGTTGACCTCTTCATAGGTGCCTTCCAGATGGCGGCGCATATAGGAAACCAGCGACTGGAACATGCGCCAGCCCTTGGAATGCCAGAACACCACGCCCGGCCCTTCTTCCTGGAAATGGAACAGGTCCATTTCGCGGCCCAGCTTGCGGTGGTCGCGCTTTTCGGCCTCGGCCAGAATATGCAGGTAATTGTCGAGATCCGCCTGTTCGGCAAAGGCGGTTCCGTAAATGCGCGTCAGCATCGCATTGTTGCTGTCGCCGCGCCAATAGGCCCCGGCCACCTTCATCAGCTTGAAGGCCGTGCCAATCTGCCCCGTGGAGGCCATATGCGGCCCGCGGCAAAGGTCAAACCACTCGCCCTGATAATAGATATTCAGATCCTGCCCTTCGGGAATAGCATCCACCAGCTCCACCTTGTAGGCTTCGCCCTTGGCAGCAAAAACCTGCCTTGCCTTCTCACGCGACCAGACTTCCTTGGTGAACGGCTTGTTGCGCTGGATGATTTCCTTCATCCGCTTTTCGATCTTTGGCAGATCATCCGGCGTGAAAGGCTCGTTCCTGGCAAAATCGTAGTAAAAACCGTTCTCGATCACCGGACCGATGGTCACCTGTGTACCGGGCCACAATTCCTGCACGGCCTCGGCCATCACATGCGCTGCATCATGGCGGATCAGCTCCAGCGCCAATGCATTGTCGCGGGTGATGATTTCAATCGCGCCGGAGGACACGGGCGCTGCCAGATCGCGCGTCACGCCATCAATGGCAATCGCGACAGACTTTTTGGCCAGTGATTTGGAAATGGATTCGGCAACATCCTTGCCGGTCGCACCGGCTGGAAATTCACGCACAGAACCATCAGGAAAAGTCAGGGAAATCAGGTCAGACATCATAGGCTCCTTGTCCAGTCCCGCCAACGAATGCGGGTGGTGTTCACACTGCCGCAACGCGGCTTTTTTCAACCCGCGCGTCTTAGGCGGATTTGGTGAATGTGTAAAGGCTGGGCGTTCGACGCTATGCAAGCATATTGCCGTCGCGCCCTCATGCTGAGGCGCATTTGCGCAGCCGAAGGCAGCAAATGCCTCGAAACATCCCGCTCCGACCGACCGGACTGACAATGCGCCAGATGGTTCGAGGCTATTCCGGCAAGCCGAAAAAGTGCCTCACCATGAGGGTTCTGGAGCCCTGCACAGCTACAACCTCTTTGTCCGTTACCGTTCAAACTTTCCAATATCGCCAGACCGCGTACCACCTGTTGGCCTCCGGCAAAACCTCCACCACCGGGTCAAGCCCGGATGTGCCGCCCGGCCCGCAGCGCGAGAAGCGAAACAGCGCCATCCAGAACCCGGCCCAGAGCCCGTGCCGCGCCACCGCCTCATAGCCATATTCCGAACAGGTAGGGATATGGCGGCAGGCATTGCCGATAAAGCCGGACAGGGTCAGCTGATACAGCCGGATCAGCCCCATACCGAGCAACCGTCCCGGTGTCTTGGCGAACGGTCCCTGCCAGTTGCGCGAACGCGACACCGGCCTTTCAGGCGCGTGGTGGCAATCAGGCTGGCTGCACATGTGCCCTGCCCGCCTCCACCTGTCCGATCGCATCCACCACAGCATCAAAGGTCAGCATGGTGGAGGCATGACGGGCCTTGTAATCCTTCACCGGTTTCAAAAACCGCATCTCCTCGAAACGTCCCTCCGGCCCCTCGCCATCGGCTTTCAGCATGGAAAGCATGTCTTCGCGGGCCTTGCGGATTTCGCCAGCCGTTGCGCCTATAACATGCCGCGCCATGATCGAGGAAGACGCCTGCCCCAGCGCACAGGCTTTCACCTCGTGGGAAAAACGGGAGACCACATCCCCCTCCATGGCAATGGCCACGCAAACGCGCGAGCCACACAGTCTGGAATGGGCTTTGCCAGTCGCATCCGGGTTTTCCAGTGCGCCTGTCATGGGAATATTGCCCGCAAATTCCAGAATTTTGGTGTTATAGATGTCATCCAGCATAGGTTTGGTTCCCGGGTCGTCCACACGATCTTTTCACAGGATAGCAGATATTTGGGATGCCTTGCCAGAAAAAGCAAACCGTCTGTCGGTTTTGCCTCTTCCCCTTGGCCTGGCCTCGCCTATATTCAGGTTCATGGTGAGCGTCAAAACAGGAGACCGGGACCGCAGTCCGGATGTTTGGACACGCACATGAAATGCTGTTGGGAAAGGCCGGAATGCACAATGTTCCGGTCTGCCTTATGGAGAACCGTGCCGCCGGAACCATTGCTCTTTGGGGCAGGAACCGGAGGCCCCGGAGCCAGCCAACGGATGCTGCAACGAAAAGGCTTCGTTGTGGCCCAGGGCGCGTGGTCCGACCGATTGTAAACATGTTCCGCAACACGCGGATTCGGAGACCCTTATGGACGCCAAAGTGATCAATGTTTCCCTGACGGATCCAACGTCAGACCGCCCCACGCAGAAGGAAGCCGAAGATGCCGTGCGCACATTGTTGCGCTGGGCCGGAGATGATCCGGACCGCGAAGGCCTGGCTGACACACCCAAACGGGTTGTCAAAGCGTATAAGGAACTGTTTTCAGGCTACGATCTGGCCGCCGAAGATGTGCTTGGCCGAACCTTTGAAGAGGTCGCAGGCTATGATGATATGGTGATGGTGCGCGATATCGCATTCTTTTCGCATTGCGAACACCATATGGTGCCGATTATCGGCAAGGCGCATATCGCCTATTTCCCGGACGGAAAAGTTTTGGGACTGTCCAAGATTGCGCGCCTGGTGGAGATTTTCGGTCGCCGCCTGCAAACACAGGAAACCATGACAGCCCAGATCGCCCGGGCTCTGGACGAAACCCTGGCCCCGCGCGGTGTGGCGGTTTTGATCGATGCCGAGCATATGTGCATGTCCATGCGCGGTGTGCACAAACAGGGCTCGACAACCCTGACAACGACATTTACAGGAAAATTCAAAACCGACCCTGCCGAGCAGGTTCGCTTTATGACCATGTTGCGAACCCGGTAAATCGGGCGGGTTTGCACCCAAAGGGATAAGCCTGTGACATTTGTATTTTCTGAACCGTCAAAAGACAAGACAGCGCTGGAGGAAGGTGCCGTTTTCTCCCCCAGATTTGATGATAACGGACTGATCACTGCCATTGTCACCGATTACAGTGACGGACACCTGTTGATGGTCGCGCACATGAATGCCGACGCCCTTGGCCTGACACTGGAAACCGGTATTGCCCATTATTACAGCCGGTCGCGCAAAACCCTTTGGAAAAAGGGCGAGACGTCAGGCAATCTGCAAACCGTGCAGGAACTGCGCACCGATTGTGATCAGGATGCCCTGTGGCTGAAAGTATCTGTGGCGGGCAACGGACCCACATGCCATACGGGTCGCCGGTCCTGCTTCTATCGTGTCGTGACAACGGCAGATGACCGGGCATTGCTCACCATCGCGCCTGAATAAATATATCAAAAATTAGGCATATGTTTTGATTTCAGGCATTTATGTCAAATTTTCACGAATTTGAAACCATCCGGGCCTTTTAATCCTGTTTGTGGACAGGAGCTGAAGCATGCCGCGCAAAAGTGTGCAGCAGTTTTGCGATAACGACATGCTTGAAAACAAAGACTTGAAGCGTGGCAATCGAATCTGGAAGATCGCAACACGCTTCAGGAGAAGGGGTGCGAGGCAATGATGAACTGGAGTCTCAACCGTAACAATTTTGCAGATCCCGCACATTCTGCTGATGCGGGCGTTCCTCCAGTGCATGATCTTCCCGCCCGTCCGCCTGAAAAGAAAGGTCCAAAGGCGAAGATTGCCCTGGCACTGGGCGGTGGCGCTGCCAGGGGCTGGGCCCATATCGGCGTCCTGCGCGCCCTTGATGAAGAAGATATCGACGTCAGCATGATCGCCGGAACCTCCATCGGTGCCCTTGTCGGAGGCTGTTATCTGGCAGGCAAGCTCAATGAGCTGGAACAGTTCGCCCGGTCGCTGACCATGCGGCGCATGGTCGGGTTCATGGATTTTGCCATTGGCGGCGGCGGCCTGTTTGGCGGCATGCGGCTGACGCGCCGAATGGCAGACCATTTGCAGGATTGCCGCATTGAAAATCTGGACCGGGCGTTTGTCGCCGTGGCAACAGAGGTCAATACCGGCCATGAGGTCTGGATCAATTCAGGCTCCATGATAACGGCGCTCAGGGCCTCCTATGCCTTGCCCGGTATTTTTGAGCCCGTCAAATGCAACAACCGCACCCTGGTAGACGGTGCACTGGTCAATCCGGTGCCGGTTTCCGTCTGCCGCGCACATGAGGAACGCCTGGTCATCGCCGTCAATCTCCATTATGATCTTTATGGTCGCTCAGCTGTCATCAAGCATAGCGCAAGCTTTCAGAATGAAGTGTCACGCAAGGACAAGACGGAAGGCAGGGAAGCCCATATGGGGCTGACAGCGGTCATGGTGCAGTCCTTCAACATCATTCAGGATCGCATCTCCCGCGCCCGCCTGGCAGGTGACCCGCCGGACATGTCATTGCACCCGCGTCTGGCAGATATCGGCCTTTCCGAATTTCACAGGGCCAGCGAATGCATTGATCGCGGATATATGGAAGCAAAACTCAAGATTTCAGAAATCAAGCGCATGCAGGATATCATGGTCGTATGATCCGGCCATGATCCCCTTGATGATGCCGAAACCTAGCCTCATCCGGCAATATAGGCCTTGATCTGCTCTGCTTCATGTTCGATGTGACGGATATGGGCCTTGACAACATCGCCAATGGAAATAATGCCAACAAGGCGTCCGCGTTCCTCGACGGGAATATGCCGGGCGCGATGCTGGCTCATCATTGCCATTACGGCCTGAACGCTGGTTTTTTCCCCACATTTGTAGACATTGGTCCACATGATGGTGGAAAGCGGCTTGTCGAGACAATCTGCGCCGGATTTGGCAATGGCAGCCACGATGTCGCGTTCCGCGAGAATGCCCACAACATGTTCGTCTTGATCGATGATCACCAGTGCACCGACATGATGTTCATGCAGGGTTTTGGCAGCGTCGCGAATGGTCATTTGCGGCACACAGGTCAAAACTGCGCGGCCCTTCTCGTCCAGTATAGCTTTTACAGACATGAATTCCTCCCTTTGAGCATTTTCCATTCAAAGAGGCCGGTCCGGGTTCAAAAGGATAATGCGCGCAAATTTCCGCACACCATCAGGACAAGTCCTCCAGCACGTCTACTGAGAGTATCAAACAATTCCGGAACCATTCCTGCCTCCACAGGAAAACGCACCGGCAATGATATCAAAATTGCACTGACAATGTGTCCTTGACAAGCAAAAGTTTTCGCTATTCCGCTTCGTCCCTGATTTCCGTCCCGGAACTCGCGGAACGCGCTGTCGCCATAGCCTTGTCATGGCCGCGATCAAAAAGCGGGAAACACAGAAAACCAAACAGAAATCCGCCCAGATGCGCCTCCCAGGCAACAGGCGCTGCGGCACTGTCTGCAAAGCCGCCTCCGGCACTCAAAACCACATTGCCGATAAACCAGACAGCCGTGAACATCAGTACGGACCGGTTCTGCAATGCTTCAACGATGCCAAGACGCGGCAGCAAGGCCGGATCGCGCACCAGCATACGGTTCCCGTCACCAAAGGCAAAACGGCTGGCAGCACCGGTCAGGGCAGAAATGACCCCGGAAGCGCCCATGAGAAAGAGTACCTGATCAGGATGAAACGCCCGGAAGGTGAATGCAGCGACAACGGAAGAGGCGATGCTCATGGCCAGAAATGGCACAACGCCAAGCCTGCGGGCCACGGGTGTGCCAAAAACACACAGCCAGATACCGTTCAGCAACAGGTGTTCCCAGCCGCCATGCAAAAAACTGTATGTGACAGGCGACCATAACCAGGCCCAATCCATAAAATCAAACGCAGGCCCGTAGCGGGCCGGTATGAAGGAAAAGGTCACAAGAAGATCATGGTCCTGACTGTCACTCAAAAGGTAGACCCGACACAGGTGCGTAACCACAAGTGCCAGAAAAAGCGCCGTAATAACCGGCGGAAGATTGAAAACAGGCTGTTTGCCGGACTGGATTTCTTCACGCGATGTCATGTCAGTTTTTCCATGTTTTTTTTCCAGTTCTGGGCCGGAAAGCCGGCATATTCAAGATCCCGGTAACATATTCGGCAGAAATTGCCGTCATGCACCTGAAAACTTGGCACGGTTTTCGCAACTGACATTTCAGAACCTCGAAACTGTGCCACTGTGGTTCAGATTGAACCACCCGTTAATGTATTGGACATCAAAATGCGTCACCCTGTCAGTTCGGAACTGTTTGCATATTGGCAGCGCCTGCGCGGCAGCAATCCTGCACCTGTGCGCAACGCCATAGAACCCAGCGACATCCGCAGAATTTTGCCTGATCTTTTCATTCTGGAGAAAACCGCAGAAGGATTCGTTGGTTTCCGGCTGGCCGGAACGCGAATTTGCACACTTTTTGGGCGAGAGTTTCGCGGACACGGCTTCACCGCAATGTGGGACAGTGTAAGTTCTGCCCGCATCGAAAAGGCCGCACTGGATGTCATGGACCATTGTGCACCGATGATTTTTTCCGCGCAGGCAAACATTGACGCCAACCGCCATATTGACATCGAGATCACCATGCTGCCGGTATCGTCGGCGGAGGGACAGACAGACCGGTTGATCGGATCGCTGGCCGTCCTTGACCCGAGCCAGTTGCGGGCTGGTGAAATTGCCCTGTGCCTGCATTTCCAGGGTGTGAGGGTTTTGAATTCCGACATGGCGCAAACAGAAAAACTGGCAGCACTCCCGCTCACCGGACATCTGGATGTGCCGCTCCGTCAGCCTGGCACATTGGGCCTGTTTTTCCACCGCGTCATGCATTTGCGCGTGTTCGATGGTGGCCGTCAGGATTGAGGTTTGACATTTCCGGAATTGCAATGTCAGCATGCGCCGTTCACAGTTTCGGAAATGTCGGGGAGCCTTGCCAATGTCCATGTTCAATATTCGCCATACGACGGACAATCTGCCTTATCACGACGAGCGCGTCGATCTGGCTGCAGCCTTTCGCTGGACGGCCCGCCTGAAAATGCATGAGGCTGTCGCCAACCACTTTTCGCTGGCGGTCAATCCATCCGGCACCCGGTTCCTGATGAATCCGGACCAGAAGCATTTTTCGCTGATCAGGGCGAGCGATCTCCTGCTGCTGGATGCCAATGACCGCACGACCATGGAGCATCCGGACGCACCGGACCCGACAGCATGGGCCATCCACAGTGCCGTGCACCGGCGCGTGCCGCACGCGCGTTGCGTCATGCATGTCCATTCCATTTATGCAACTGTGCTGGCGTCCCTGGCCGACAGCCGCCTGGTTCCGGTGGATCAGAATACCGCCATGTTCTTCAACCGGATTGTCATCGACGAAAACTACGGAGGATTTGCTTTCGAGGCGGAAGGCGAGCGGGTATCCGCGCTGTTGCAAAACCCCAAACACAGCGTCATGATCATGGGCAACCATGGCGTGCTTGTTCTCGGCAAGGATGTCGCCGATACATTCAACAGAATGTATTATTTCGAGCGTGCGGCAGAAACCTACATCAAGGCCCTGCAGACCGGTCAGCCGTTGCGGGTTCTTTCAGATGCCATTGCGGCCAGGGTCGCGGATGAAAACGACACCTATCCGCAGCAGGCCATCCGTCATTTCGAGGATCTGAAAACCATCCTGCGCAACGAGGAGTCCGATTTCGCCAGCTGACGCTGGCGCATGTCAGGCATTGCGCGTCGGTGCACCATCGGAAAAAAGCGATGGTCCGTTCTGGTCTATGATCTGGCGGGCCTTGCGGAATGTGCCTTCCAGTGCATCATCCAGTGACGAATAGACATCGGCGCGAATGAATGTGCGCACATGGGTTGCTTCACCAACCTGTTTTTCAATGCGGCCTGCCAGACGGTACTGGCTGCCTTCGCGCAAAGGTGTTGCAAAGATTATGCAATCACCATGGCTGGCGGTCTTGGCTTGCGAAACCGTTTCGCCTTTTGTACCACCGGAAAACAAACGGGCCATTTTTGAAAAAAACGATGTCATTGGCAGCTCTCCCTGTCTCTGTTGGCAAAATCCGGCGGATCTGCACCGCAATATGGCTGGTTGGGACAGGTTCATACAGGAAAAATGGGTTTTTGACAGCCATTTCGCATTGGTACAAGAATTGACTGGAAGGATTCTGCCACTATCCGTGGCGAAAAAGATATGCGCAATCCGGGTATGGGGGTGGGCAGGCTGATGCTGATTGTGATGGCGCTTTTCACGGCTTTGGCCGTCCTCTTTCTGGCCGGTCCAAGACCTGCGGCAAACACAGCGATCACGGTCAATCCCGCCACAATTCCTGATGATCCGGACGCCTGGCTTGCCAGTTCCGAAGCCGCATATCCAGACATTCGCCCCGGCAATCAGAAGCAGATCCTCTGGGCCGATCCGGCAACCAGGTCCAGAACCCGCTACAGCGTGATCTATCTCCACGGATTCTCCGCCTCCCCCGGCGAGGTGCGCCCGCTTCCCGATCTGGTTGCAAAGGCACTCGGGGCCAATCTGTATTTCACCCGTTTTGCCGGTCATGGCCGCAGCAGCGACGCCATGGGAGAGCCGACGGTTCAGGACTGGGCCAATGATTTTGCCGAGGCCGTTGCTATCGGGGAACGGCTTGGCGACCGGATGATCCTGATGTCGACATCGACAGGGGGCTCCATTGCCACATGGGGACTGGCCGACACCGCCCTGTCCCGAAATGTTGCAGCCACGATTTTCATATCCCCCAATTATGGCTTGCAGGGCACCGGCGCGAGCCTTTTGAATGGTCCCTGGGCACGGCAACTGGCCGAATGGCTGATTGGCAAGAGGCGACGTTTCGTGCCAGCCAACGACCTGCAAAAACAATACTGGACCTGTGAATATCCGACCGGAGCATTGATACCGATGGCGACCTTCGTCCGCCTGGCGCAGGAAACCCCTGTCAGCACCATCAAGATTCCGGCCCTGTTTCTCTATTCATCGCGCGACAAGGTGGTTGATCCCTGCGAAACCGTGCGCATTGCCGGTCTTTGGGGCGGCACAAAGGAGATTGCCGATCTGGGCGCGGTGCAGGACGTCCATGATCATGTTCTGGCAGGTGATGCTCTGGGCCCGGACAACACCAATGCCGTGTTTGAGCAGATCATGGCCTGGCTGCGACACAGGCTTCCGGCCTGATCCTGTCCGCAAGGCACCAAAGCATGCCATACAATCTGCCGTTTGCTTTGCGTAACCTCTTTTTTGACACGAGAATCGGGATAATACTGGCACCACAATCGAATTTCGGGGATCACGAGAATGCAGCACAGGCACACACAGATGCAGGCCCTCAAACTGTCCGCATGCGTTGCGGCCATGATGCTATATGCAGGCCACGCACTGGCCGGACCACTAGCCGATGGAGCGCAGAAGGCCGAAGATCTCGCCAGATCCGGCAAGACACAGGAAGCCTACAGCGCCATTCGCGATGCGGTCGGTGATTTTTCGGCAACGCTGCCGTTCACCATCGGCAAGGCGACATTCGTCACAGAACCGCCGGCTGGATATGGTATCTATACACCGCGAAAAACATCGGAATTCAAGGCCTCGGAACCGCTGATCACCTATATCGAACCCATTGGCCTGACCTGGAAACCGGCAGGAGAGGCAGGAAAACAGGAGACCAGGTTTACGGTCGATTTTGATGTCCTGGACAGTACCGGAGACGTGCTGGCAAGCCGGAAAGGCTTCGGCAATTTTGCCTTTGTCGGCTACTATCGCAACCAGGAACTGTTTACCCATCTCAAGCTCGACATCTCGTCCGCCCCTGCAGGCTCCTATGTCCTGCGCTACAGCCTCAACGATAGCAACAGCGGCCGCACCGCAAAAGTCGAGCAGCCCTTCACCATCGTTGCGAAGTAACGCGCAATACACCGCACGGACGTCACGGCAGGTTTTGCGGACGAGCCACGCACCGGCGCGGCTTTTTTGCTTGCCTTGCGGACAGCGTACTGCTATTTCATTTCAACGATTCAAGGATTGTTGAAATATGAAAGAACAGCAAGCCATACAGGCCTTCGCCGCCCTTGCGCAGGAAACCCGGCTGCGGATCATTCGCGTTCTGGTGAAATCCGGCCCGCAAGGCTTGGCCGCAGGGGCAATTGCGCAGGCCATGGCCGTCTCTGCCTCCAACGTGTCCTTCCATCTCAAGGAACTGGAACATGCAGGCATGATCGCGGCGCGGCGCGATGCCCGCTCCATTGTCTATTCGGCAGATTTCGGGGTGATCGGCGATGTCGTGCGCTTCCTCATGGAAGATTGCTGTTGCGGCCATCCCGACATTTGCCAGCCTGTTCTCAATACCCTTGTCTGTTGTCCACCCGCCTCCAGGGAAGCCCCCATGACCGACCAAATCTACAATGTCCTGTTTCTGTGTACCGGCAATTCCGCCCGGTCCATTCTGGCCGAATCGATCCTCACCAGGGAAGGCAAGGGCCGTTTCAGGGCCTTTTCAGCAGGCAGTCACCCGAAGGGTGAGGTTCATCCGATGGCCCTGAAAGTCCTCAAGGCGCTCGATTACCCGCATGAAGGATTTTCATCCAAGAGCTGGGACGTCTTTGCCCCGGCAGATGCCCCGCAAATGGATTTCATTTTCACGGTCTGTGACAATGCGGCCGGCGAAATCTGCCCTGTCTGGCCGGGCCACCCCATGAACGCCCATTGGGGCATCGAGGATCCGGCCAGTGCGGAAGGCAGCGATCTCGAGAAGGAACGGGCATTCTCGCAGGCAGCCCGTTTCATGAAATCCCGCATCTCGGCCTTTGTCAGCCTGCCCATATCCTCTATCGACAGAATGGCCCTGCAAAACAGCCTGACCAGGATCGGCACTTTGGCGGGCGCCACACCAAAAGCACAAAACTGAAAGAGCGATCATCATGAACGTCACGATTTACCACAATCCCGCTTGCGGCACCTCGCGCAACACACTGGCCATGATCCGCAATGCCGGTCTCGAACCTGTCGTGATTGAATATCTGCAAACCCCGCCCGACCGGGAAACCGTGGAAAAGCTGATTGCCGATGCCGGCCTGTCCGTGCGTGCGGCCCTTCGCGAAAAAGGCACACCCTTTGAAGAACTGGGGCTTGGCAAGGCCGATATCAGCGACACGCACCTGATTGATGCCATCATGCAGCATCCCGTCCTGCTCAACCGGCCTTTTGTCGTGACCCCGATGGGAACGCGGCTCTGCCGCCCGTCAGAAGTGGTGCTGGACATTCTGCCGGATACGCACAAGGGAGCCTTTGCCAAGGAAGACGGGGAGCAGGTTCTCGATCAGGAGGGCAAGCGCCTTGCCTGAATTTGAATTGTCTGAATTGCCTGTATCATCTGACCTGCCCGCTGCCAGCCTTGCGCATTTGGCCCTTCCAGACCGGGAAGCCTTGCAAAGACCGTTTTCAACGCATCCGCCACGCATATTGATCCTCTATGGCTCGCTGCGAACCGTTTCCTACAGCCGCCTTCTCGCCATGGAAGCCGCACGTCTGCTGGAGCATCTGGGAGCCGAGGTCAAAATCTTCCATCCCGATGGCCTGCCCCTGCCCGATGGCGCACCGGCGAGCCATCCGAAAGTTCAGGAATTGCGCAGCCTTTCCGAATGGTCGGAAGGCCAGGTCTGGGTCAGCCCCGAACGTCACGGTGCCATGACCGGCATCCTGAAAGCCCAGATCGACTGGATACCCCTGTCCGTCGGTGCCATAAGGCCAACACAGGGCCGGACGCTGGCGCTGATGCAGGTTTCCGGCGGTTCGCAATCTTTCAACGCCGTGAACCAGATGCGGATTCTGGGACGCTGGATGCGCATGATCACCATTCCAAACCAGTCTTCTGTGGCCAGGGCCTTTCAGGAATTTGATGCAGACGGACGCACGAAACCATCCGCCTATTATGACCGCGTGGTGGATGTTGTGGAAGAACTGATGAAATTTACGATCCTGACGCGCGACATTTCATCCCATCTCACCGACCGTTACAGTGAACGCAAGGAAGCGGCAAAGTGACACAATGGTGAACCGCCGCCCCGGATATAAAAATATGGTCATTCATGGTATACGGAATTGCCCGGACGCCCAAAAGGTTTAGTGTGTCACAGACAACGCAAGGCGAACCCGGCAAGGATGCGGCATGGCACCATCCGTTTGAGGAACAGATTATGAAACCAGGTTGCACACTGACGGCGACAATTGTGGCGAGGCCCGAACATCGCGACGAAGTCCTGTCCATACTGCAAAGCTTTGTGGAACCAACCCGTGCCGAAGAGGGCTGCATCAATTACGATCTTCATTCCGATGCCAGGGATCCGAACGTGTTCATGTTCTACGAAAACTGGGGCACGAAGGAAGATCTGGACCGGCACTTGCAAATGGAGCACCTGAAACCCCTGGGTGCCCGTGCGGATGTGATTTTGGAGCGTCCGGTTGAAATCCGTTTTTTCCACATGATCACCAATCTCGATATATGAGCGAGGACAGCAGGATGACTTCAAACCTGGTTCCGGGTAAAGATGACGCGCATTTCTTGCGGCAATCCTTTGCCGTTGCCCGGCGTGCGCACCAAAATGGCAACCATCCCTTCGGTGCGATCCTGGTCGCCTCTGACGGAACGGTGCTGATGGAGCAGGAAAATGCCTATGCCCCGACAAGGGACATGACCGGTCATGCCGAACGTGTGCTGGCCACGCGGGCATCACAGCAATATTCACCGCAATATCTGTGCGAAACCACACTCTATTCCTCGGCAGAACCTTGTGCCATGTGCGCAGGCGCAACCTATTGGGCAGGCATTGGCCGTTTGGTATATGGGATATCCGAGCACCAGCTGAAGCAGATTACCGGTGATCACCCGGAAAACCCGACGCTGGACCTGCCGTGCCGGATCGTGTTTGCGGCTGGCCAGCGCCGGGTCGAAGTTGTCGGCCCGCTTCTGGAAGAGGAATCTGCCGCCTTGCATGACGGGGTATGGTGAAACGGCCCGGCAGATATCAAACCCCCGTGCCTGCACGAAAGCACTGCACTATTTGGCGTCATGATGTTTTTGCATTGCACAAGAATTGCATTTGCGCGATGTATGCACCATGGCGGCCAATCAACTTTCCATACTTGTCATCGATGAAAATGCAATCCGGGCCTCGGTCATCGAGCAGGGATTGCATGATGCAGGTCATCACCATGTTACGGTTATCCACGAAGTCACCGGCATTGCCCGCCAGATAGAGCGGATCAATCCCGACGTGATTGTCATTGATCTGGAAAATCCCAACCGAGACATGCTGGAAAGCATGTTCCAGCTGTCACGGTCGGTCAAGCGGCCCATTGCCATGTTTGTTGACAGATCCGACCAGCACATGATCGAGGCTGCTGTGGATGCCGGTGTTTCCGCCTATGTGGTCGACGGCCTGCGCCAGGAGCGGGTCAAACCCATTCTCGATATGGCCATCAGCCGCTTCAATGCCTATTCCCGCATGGCCAGGGAACTGGACGATGCCCGCAATGAGCTGGAAGGGCGCAAGATCGTTGATCGTGCCAAGGCCATCCTGATGAAATCACGGGGCCTCTCCGAGGACGAGGCCTATAAATTGCTTCGCAGGACAGCCATGAACCAGAATCGCAAAATATCCGAAATTGCCCGAAGCCTGGTCATGGCCGCCGGACTGCTGGAGAAAGATCCATGAGCCAACACGCCGATATTTCCCTGGGCTTTATCCCGCTTCTGGACAGCGCGGTGCTGATTGCCGCACGCGACAAAGGCTTTGCCGGACAGGAAGACCTCAACCTCATCCTGGTGCGGGAAACCTCCTGGGCCAATATCCGTGACCGGGTGGCTGTCGGGCATTTTCAGGGTGCCCACATGCTGGCTCCCATGCCGATTGCCTCCAATCTGGGTCTGGCACCCCTGTCCGTTCCCGTCATCGCCCCCATGGCACTGGGATTGGGAGGCAATGCGATCACTGTATCCAATGGGCTTTTTTCCGCCATGCAGGCAGCGGGTGCAAGACCGGATCTGGATCCGGCAACCGGCGGACAGGCCCTGAAACAGGTGGTAAACGCGAGACGGGGCACCCATGAACCGCTGCTGCGCTTTGCTGTGGTTCATCCCTTCTCCGGTCATAATTATGAGCTGCGTTACTGGCTTTCGGCCTGCGGCATTGATCCCGAACAGGATATCGAGATTGTCATCGTACCACCGCCCCTGATGGCAGATGCGCTGGAGAGGGGAACCATTGACGGCTATTGCGTTGGCGAACCCTGGAACACGGTTGCCGTTTCGCGTGGCATAGGTCACATCGTTACGGTCAAGGCCAAAATCTGGCGCTCGAGCCCGGAAAAAGTGCTGGGACTGTCAACCGAATGGGCAAGCCGGAATCCCGAAACCACCGACGCCTTGTTACGGGCCCTGTACCGGGCAGCAGAATGGTGCGCCCTGCCCGGCAATCATGCTGAACTGGCTGCCATCCTGTCCCGGAAAGAGGCGCTCGATGTGGACATCAGACACATCCTGCCTGCCTTGACGGGACAAATCCACACCGGCGGCGGCGCAATGGCCACTGTTCCGGATTTCTTTGTTGCCCATGCCAAGGCGGCAACCTTCCCGTGGCAAAGTCACGCCCTCTGGTTTTACAGCCAGATGGTGCGCTGGGGCCATTGCGCCCATTCGCAAAACAATGCCGAAATTGCCCGCAATTCCTTCAGGCCGGATCTCTATCGCCGCGGCCTGTCCTCCTTGTCTGTGGCCATTCCCAATGCCAGCCTGAAAGTGGAAGGCGCATTGACCCGCACCGAATATGTGGGAGCCGCCAATACAGGTCTGCAACTGGGACCAGACGGATTCTTCGATGGCCGGATTTTTGATCCCGACCATCTGGAAACCTACCTTGCAGGGCAAATACCGGGATATTGACGGAAAATAGAGCCCAATATTTATGCGTCGCAAAAAATATAGGCAGGTTTTTGTCTGTGAATTAGGCGAGCATAAATTGGACCGATATTACAAGTAATTGAAATTATTGAATATAATTCAAATATCGAAACTGGCACACTTCCTGCACATATAAGGTATAAGTCCAGAGGGGACGAAAATCAGGAATCCAACGAAGGGTTCCAAAAGGCAAAGCCGCCGTACAATGATTCACGATCCAGTCTGGATGTGGGCCATTGTCGGCGGTTTTTTTGTTTTCCCCTCCGGATGTTGTTTTGAAACCAGACCGGAGATGACCATGTCCAAGCAAATCACTTCACCGTACGGCCAGGCGAACAGCACGCGCCGGGATTTTCTGAAATCCTCCGCAAACACTGTGGCCCTGATGGCTGCAGCCAGGGCTCTCCTGCCCTCTGGTGCCTGGGCCGCTCCGGCAGCGCCGGAAGTGACATCGGCAAAACTGGGATTCATCGCCCTGACCGATTCTGCCCCGCTGATTATCGCAAAAGACAAGGGTCTGTTTGCCAAATATGGCATGCCTGATGTGGACGTTCTCAAACAGGCTTCCTGGGGAGCAACCCGCGACAATCTGGTTCTGGGTGGAGCGGCAAACGGAATTGATGGTGCCCATATCCTCTCGCCGCTGCCCTACCTGATGCAGACCGGCAAGGTCACCCAGAACAATGTTCCGGTTCCCATGAGCATTCTGGCCCGCCTGAATTATGACAGCCAGGGCATTTCGGTTGCAAAGGAATATGCGTCAACCGGCGTGCAAGTGGATTCCTCCAGACTGAAGGAGGCTTTTGCCGCCAAGAAGGCGGCCGGCGGCGACGTCAAGGTTGCCATGACCTTCCCCGGTGGCACGCATGATCTGTGGATCCGCTATTGGCTGGCAGCCGGTGGTATCAACCCTGATACGGATGTCTCCACCATTGTCGTGCCGCCGCCGCAGATGGTTGCCAACATGAAAGTTGGCAATATGGACGCTTTCTGCGTGGGCGAACCCTGGAACGAGCAACTGGTCAACCAGGGCATTGGTTTTACCGCCTGTTCCACCGGCGAATTATGGAAAGGTCATCCTGAAAAGGCCTTCACCATGCGCACGGAATGGGTCGAGAAAAACCCGAATGCCGCCAAGGCCATCCTCATGGCCATTATGGAAGCCCAGCAATGGTGCGACATGTCAGAAAACAAGGATGAGATGGCCGCCATCCTGGGAACACGCCAGTGGTTCAATGTTCCACCGGCCGATATTGCCGGCCGTTTGAAGGGCGACATCAACTATGGCAATGGCCGTGTCGCAAAGGCAACCGGCCTGGAAATGAAGTTCTGGGCAGGCGGCGTTTCCTATCCGTTTCAGAGCCATGACACATGGTTCATCACAGAAAACATCCGCTGGGGCAAATTTGCACCGGACACGGACATCAAGGCGCTGGTCGGACAGGTCAACCGCGAGGACATATGGCGGTCTGCCGCAGCCGATCTGGGTGTGGCGACGGCCGAAATTCCGGCCTCAAAATCGCGCGGTATCGAAACCTTCTTTGATGGCGTGACCTTTGATCCGGAAAATCCGTCCGCCTATCTCGGTGCCCTGAAAATCAAGGCTGCTGCCTGAGGGGTGGGACCAAATTGAAAGACCCCTCCCCCTTGCGGGAAGGGTTTTAGAGCGTGTCGTCAATGAGAGATTGGGCGTGGCGCGAGACGGATTTGGTGAAAATGATCCAGTTTCCCTCAAACCACGCTCCAACCTATAATTGACGAAACGCTCTACAACACAACGGAGCAAGTGATGATCGTGACGGCAAAGCAAACTACAATACCCGCCAGTGCAACGGCAAAGCCCAAAGGCGCGGTGGTCGCCCTTCCTGCAAAACCTGTTTCCAAACAGTATGGCCACCGTATCCTGGACTGGTGCCTGACCAGTCTGGTGCCGCCCGTGGTCATTGTGCTTGTCCTGCTTGCCGTCTGGCAGGTTGCCTGCATGGGGCCCGGTTCAAACCTGCCGCCGCCAGGCCAGGTTTTCATGGACAGCCATGATCTGATTGTCTCTCCGTTTTTCGATTACGGATCAGCCGATATCGGCCTTGGCTGGCGGGTTCTGATTTCGCTCCAGCGTGTGGCCATGGGTTTCGGTCTTGCAGCCATTTGCGGTGTGCTGGTGGGCGCTCTCATCGGCCAGTCGCGCTGGGCCATGCGCGGTCTGGACCCGATTTTCCAGATCCTGCGCACGGTGCCTCCCCTTGCCTGGCTTCCCCTTTCGCTGGCAGCCTTTCAGGATTCCAACCCGTCAGCCATTTTCGTCATTTTTATCACCTCCATCTGGCCGGTCATCATCAACACGGCAGTCGGCGTCCGCAATATTCCGCAGGACTACCGCAATGTCGCAAAAGTCATACGGCTGAACCAGATCGAATTCTTCTTCTACATTATGGTGCCAGCCGCAGCCCCGTATATTTTTACAGGTTTACGCATTGGTGTCGGCTTGTCCTGGCTGGCCATTGTGGCCGCTGAAATGCTGACCGGTGGCGTCGGCATCGGTTTTTTCATATGGGATGCGTGGAACTCGTCGCGCCTCTCCGACATCATCGTGGCCCTCGTTTACATCGGTGTCACAGGCTTCATTCTCGACAAGCTTGTGGCCGGAATTGGCCAGATCATCACCCGGGGCACGACCGCAAACTGAGGAGTCCATCATGAGCGCCTATCTGAAACTCGACCATATTGACAAGGCCTTTGAGCGTGGCGGGCAGAGAACCGAAGTGCTGAAAGATATCAACCTCACCATCAACAAGGGTGAATTCGTTTCCATCATCGGCCATTCCGGCTGCGGAAAATCCACCTTGCTGAACCTGATTGCCGGTCTCACCCAGGTTACCTCGGGAGCCGTACTGCTGGAAAACCGGGAGGTGAATGATCCGGGTCCGGAGCGCGCCGTCGTGTTCCAGAACCATTCACTGCTTCCCTGGCTGACGGTCTATGACAATATCGCCCTGGCGGTGAACAAGGTTTTTGCAGGGAAAAAATCCCGTTCGGAAAAACATGACTGGGTCATGCGCAATCTCGATCTGGTCCAGATGGCGCACGCCAGGGACAAGCGCCCGTCAGAAATTTCCGGCGGCATGAAACAGCGCGTTGGCATTGCGCGCGCCCTGTCCATGGAACCGAAAATCCTGTTGCTGGATGAGCCTTTCGGCGCACTGGACGCCCTCACCCGCGCCCATTTGCAGGACGCGGTGATGGAAATCCACGCCCGTCTTGGCAATACCATGATCATGATCACCCATGATGTCGATGAGGCCGTGCTGCTGTCCGACCGGATCGTCATGATGACAAACGGCCCCTCTGCCCGCATCGGCGAAGTCCTCGATGTGGCGATTGCCCGCCCGCGTGACCGTCTGGTGCTGGCCGCAGACCGGACCTATCTCAAATCCCGCGAAGCCGTGCTGAAGTTCCTCTACGAACGTCACCGTTTCGTCGAAGCCGCATGAAGGGCATCACCATGGTTGAAAAACTTGTTATTATCGGCAACGGCATGGCCCCGGGCCGCATGCTGGAACATCTCCTGGACACGGCTCCCGGACTGTTTGACATAACCATTTTCAATGCAGAACCCCGCGTGAACTACAACCGGCTGATGCTCTCCCCTGTCCTGTCAGGCGAGAAGACCTATAAAGACATCATCACCCATGATGATGCCTGGTACGAAACCCACGGCGTGACCCTGCACAAGGGTGTGAAAATCGTACATGTTGACCGGGTGGCAAAGACAGTCACCGGTGAAAATGGCATGACGGCACCCTATGACAGGTTGATCATGGCCACAGGATCGACCCCGTTCATCATTCCGGTTCCAGGCCATCAACTGCCCGGTGTCATGGTCTACCGCGATCTCGATGATGTTGAAAAAATGCTGGAAGTCGCGAGAGCAAAAGGCAGGGCTGTGGTCATCGGCGGTGGCCTTCTGGGGCTGGAAGCTGCCGCCGGTCTTCGTGAACAGGGCATGGATGTCACGGTGCTGCATCTGACCGCAACATTGATGGACCGCCAGCTTGATCCTGCAGCGGCCTTCCTTCTGGAAAGGGCCATCACAGGGCGTGGTATCAAGGTCATCACCAAAGCCAATACCCGGGCCATTGTCGGCGACGACAGGGTCGAGGGCGTAAAGCTGGATAATGGCACGGTCCTGCCCTGTGATATGGTTGTCATGGCTGTCGGCATTCGCCCGTCAACCGCGCTTGCCAAAGAGGCTGGCCTGGAAATCGGTCGCGGGATTCTGGTGGACGACGCCATGTGCACATCCGACCCGTCCATTTACGCCCTGGGCGAGTGCGCCGAACATCGCGGTATCGTTTATGGTCTGGTGGCCCCGCTGTACGAAATGGCCAATGTGCTGGCAGACCGGCTGACGGGTGGAATTGCCGAATACAAGGGATCGGTCACATCTACGAAGCTCAAGGTCACGGGCATCGACCTGTTTTCTGCCGGTGACTTTGCCGAAGGCGAAGGCCGCGAGGAAATTGTTTTGCGTGATGCTTCAGCAGGTGTCTACAAGAGACTGGTTTTAAAAGAAAATAAAATTATTGGCGCGGTTCTTTATGGGGAGACTGGCGACGGGGCATGGTTCTTTGATCACCTCAGGAAATCCAGTGACATCACTGAGATGCGCGACACGCTGATCTTCGGCCAGGCCTATCAGGGAGGCTCCCCCCTGGACCCTACGGCGGCCGTTGCAGCCTTGCCGGATGATGCCGAGATCTGCGGATGCAACGGTGTCTGCAAGGGCAAGATTGTAACGGCCATCACGGCAAAGGGACTGAAGGGGCTGGATGACGTCCGCGCCCACACAAAGGCTTCGGCGTCCTGCGGCTCCTGCACAGGGCTGGTGGAACAGTTGCTTGTGGCAACGCTGGGGGGTGCCTATAACCCCGCGGCGGTACAACCCATGTGCGGCTGCACGGACCTTGGCCATGATGATGTGCGCCGTTTGATCATCGCCAGGGGATTGAAATCCATTCCTGCCGTGATGCAGGAGCTGGAATGGAAAACCTCCTGCGGCTGTGCCAAATGCCGCCCGGCATTGAATTACTATCTCGTCTGCAACTGGCCGGATGTCTATGCCGATGATTACCAGTCGCGTTACATCAACGAGCGCGTTCACGCGAATATCCAGAAAGACGGCACCTATTCCGTTGTTCCGCGCATGTGGGGCGGCATGACATCGTCAACGGAGTTGCGGGCGATTGCCGACGTGGTCGACAAGTTCGAGATCCCGGCCGTCAAGGTGACCGGCGGCCAGCGCATCGATCTGCTCGGCATCCACAAGGAAGACCTGCCTGCTGTCTGGGCCGATCTCGGCAAGGCCGGATTTGTTTCCGGCCAGGCCTATGCCAAAGGTTTGAGAACCGTAAAAACCTGCGTCGGGACAGACTGGTGCCGGTTCGGTACCCAGGATTCCACCGGGCTTGGCATTCGCATCGAAAAATTCATGTGGGGTTCGTGGACACCGGCCAAGCTGAAAATGGCCGTGTCTGGCTGTCCGCGCAACTGTGCCGAAGCCACTTGCAAGGATATTGGCATCATATGTGTCGATTCAGGTTTCGATATCCATTTTGCCGGTGCAGCAGGTCTCGATATCAAGGGCACCGAGGTTCTGGGCCATGTGAACACCGGGGACGAGGCCCTGGAACACGTCGTGGCCCTGACCCAGATGTATCGCGAACAGGCGCGCTATCTCGAACGCATCTACAAATGGGCCAAACGTATCGGTCTGGATGAAATCCGCCGCCAGATCATGGACGATACCGACAGGCGCAAGGCTTATTTCGACCGCTTCGTTTTCAGCCAGACATTTGCACAGGTTGACCCATGGTCGGAGCGGGTTTCGGGCAAGGACAAGCATGAATTCCAGCCCATGGCGACCATCGGCTTTTCCCAGGCAGCGGAGTAAGGACATGAACTGGACGCAAATCGGTACACTATCAGACATTCCCCTGCGCGGTGCACGCTGCATCAGGACACCGCTTGGAAAAATCGCTGTGTTCAGAACTGCGGACAATCAGGTTTTCGCGATGGAAGACCACTGCCCGCACAAGGGCGGCCCCCTGAGCCAGGGAATCGTCCATGGAAAAGCCGTCACCTGCCCGCTGCACAATATGGTCATATCACTGGAAACCGGCAGGGCGCTGGGTGCAGACGAAGGCGAGGTGCGCACGCTGGAAATCCGCAACACCAACGGTGTCCTGTATCTGGCCATCGAACCGAATCTGGCAGCGGCGGAATGAAGGCACAACCGGCAACTCGATCCTCTTTTGTGGACGTGAAAACCACATGCCCCTATTGCGGCGTCGGTTGCGGTATCATTGCCGCCACGGATACAGCCGGCAAGGTCACGGTCAAAGGCGATCCGGACCACCCCGCCAATTTCGGGCGGCTCTGCTCCAAAGGCTCGGCCCTTGCTGAAACGATCGATCTGGACGGTCGGCTGCTGTTTCCCGAAATTGCCGGAAAACGCGCCTCCCTTGATGATGCGCTGGGACTGGTCGCAGAGACCTTTCTCAGGACCATCAAAGAGCACGGCCCCGATTCCGTGGCTTTCTATGTTTCCGGGCAATGCCTGACGGAAGACTATTATGTCGCCAACAAGCTGATGAAAGGCTTCATCGGCTCTGCCAATATCGACACCAATTCAAGGCTTTGCATGGCCTCGTCCGTGGCCGGTCACAAGCGCGCCTTCGGCACGGACACCGTGCCTGGAACCTACGAAGATTTTGAACAGGCCGATCTGGTCATCCTGACCGGCTCCAATCTGGCCTGGTGTCATCCGGTCATCTACCAGCGCATCGCCGCTGCCAAGGCGGCCCGGCCGGGCATGAAAATCGTGCTGGTCGATCCCCGGCGCACCATGACCGCCGATATTGCCGACATGCATCTGGCTATCCGTCCGGACGGGGATGTAGCCCTTTTCAACGGACTTCTGGCCCACATTGCCCGCACGGGTGCGATCCGGTGGAGCTTTGTCCGCAACCACACCAACGGCTTTTCCGAAAGCCTGTCAGCCGCGCAGGAACTCACGCTCAATGACCTTGAAGCTGCAACAGGTCTGCCTGCCTCACAACTGCTCGCCTTCTATCGCCTGTTTGAAGTAACCGAGAAAGTGGTCACCGCCTTCAGCCAGGGGGTCAATCAGTCCTTCTCCGGCTCCGACAAGGTCAACGCCATCATCAACTGCCATCTGGCTACCAATCGCATTGGCCGTCCCGGCATGGGTCCGTTCTCGCTGACAGGCCAGCCCAATGCCATGGGTGGCCGGGAGGTGGGCGGCCTTGCCAACATGCTGGCAGCCCATATGGAAATCGGCGACCCTGAGGCGAGAGACCGTGTGCAGCGTTTCTGGAATGCCCCGGCAATGGCGCAACGGCCGGGTCTCAAGGCCGTTGACATGTTCAAGGCTGTGGCTGACGGACGCATCAGGGCCATCTGGATCATGTCCACCAATCCGGTCGTATCCATGCCGGATGCCGATGCCGTGCGCGATGCCTTGCAAGCCTGCCCTTTTGTGGTTGTTTCCGACATTATGCGCACAACCGACACGACCGTTCTGGCCGATGTCCTGCTGCCTGCCCTTGGCTGGGGCGAAAAGGAAGGCACGGTTACCAATTCGGAACGGCGGATCTCCCGCCAGCGCACGTTCCTGCCAGCGCCGGGAGAGGCACGGGCCGACTGGTGGCAAATGGCCGAGGTCGGCAGACGCATGGGCTTTGCAAAAGCCTTTGCCTACCGGACTGCAGGTGAGGTCTTCGCCGAACATGCCGCCCTTTCGGCCTTTGAAAACAACGAAAGCCGCGATTTTGATATTGGTGCCTATGCCGGTCTGGAGGAACACCAGTTTGATGCACTGGAACCCTTCCAGTGGCCGCAAGCCAAAGGTCAAACACGCAAGGATACGCGCTTTTTTGCCGACGGGGCTTTTTTCACGCCGGACAAAAAGGCACGCTTTGTGGCAACACCTGTGTCTGCCCGCGATCCGGTTTCAAAAGACTATCCGCTGGTTCTCAACACGGGACGCATCCGCGACCATTGGCACACCATGACCCGCACCGGCAAGACAAGCCGCCTTTCCGCCCACTATGCCGAGCCTTTCGCCGAAATACACCCGCAGGACGCAGATCAACTGGGCATTGCGGATGCCAGCCTGGTTACCGTCACCTCGCCGCATGGCAGCATCATTGTCCGTGCGCTGCTCACCCCCCGCCAGCAAGTCGGCTCGGTTTTCGTGCCGATGCACTGGACGGGGCAATATGCCTCCAGCGCCCGCGTCGATACGCTCGTTCCCTCCGTTACCGATCCCGTATCCGGCCAGCCCGCCCTCAAGCATGTCGCCGTCCGTATAGGACCGGCCCCTGTCAGGGCCTATGGCTTTGCGGTGACCGCCAGACGGCCCGCACTGGACCCCGCTCCGGGGAATGCCGACTACTGGGCCCTTGCCAGGACGGACAATGGCTGGCGGGTGGAACTGGGCTTTCAATCACCGCCCGGTGACTGGTCTGCCTGGGCCAGGAAAGCCTTTGATCTGGACGATACGAACGAATCTGTAGGCTATGCCGACAGCACATCCGGGCAGTATCGTCTGGCCTTTTTTGCCGGGGAACGGCTGGTCGCCAGCCTGTTCGTCGCACCCGGTCCGGTCGCCGTATCGCGCGTCCATGGTGTCGATCAACTGCGCCAGCCGCATGGAGACCAGCGCAAGCGTTACGGAGTGATTGCTGGCAGACCCGGTGCCGGGCAGCCCGATGCAGGGGCGACGGTCTGTGCCTGTTTCTCCATCGGGATCAACCAGATTACCGCAGCCGTTGCCATGGGCTGCACAAGCGTCTCCGCCATTGGTGAAAACCTGAAAGCAGGCACCAATTGCGGCTCCTGCAGGTCCGAAATCAGGGGGATCATTGATCGTTGCACGATCGCTGCCGCACAATGAGGTGACACAGTCTCATCTCTGGCTGACGATGGCACTCCAGCGCTGAAAATAGTCTTCAAGCCCTTCAATATGCACCGGATCACAGACAACGCACGGGTCGCGAAACGGTGACGTTCCAAAGCTTTCAAAGGCCAGCGCCGCCGCGCCGGATGCAGTGCCTTCGGCCTGCCCGTTTACCAGCACGGTCTGGTTCCTGCAAAGGGCTGCCAGAAGACGCGGGAAGACTGCGTTATTGGCCAGACCGCCATCAACAATCACCATATTGTCTGACTGCACCATGGACAGGACTGTGGCACTCATGCAGGCCAGATAGAGCGAGCCGATGGCCGACCGCTCCCGTTCGGTCTCGGGCTCCGGACCTGTCAGGAAGCCCGCCTGCCCGCCAAACGGGCCACCGGCCGCAAAACCCGGCAGCGCCATCTGTCCCCTTGCAATGGCGGCTTCCACATCCGAAAGGGTAATGGCAACCCTGGAATTGCCGGAAATCAGGTCAAATTCCCGCCCGCCCATAAACCTTGCCGTCACAACAGGATCATGGTCCACAGACACATTGGCCAGCATGTCGCGCGTCTGGTCGAGAACCGACAGAGGGGCAGCCGTATTGAAAACAATGACCCATGTTCCCGTCGAGATCAGACTGAAGGAATGATAGCCGAGCGCCCGGTAAAAATAGAGGGACGCATTGCTGTCATGCACACCATTGTGAACCGTCAATGGCCGGTGCGTCCCGTCAGAAAGCGTAACCACATGCGTGCCTGCGGCTTCGCCCGCCCGCACAAAGCCGGGAAACTTGTCGCGCCAGCCCATGGTGTCAACGAGACTGCTGAAATCGTCAAGCTCCGGCGCCCAGAGATGGGAATGGCATCCGATAAAACTGACTTCGGAGGCAAGGGCACCGCACAGCTTCCAGTTCCAGTATTGCGGATAGGACAGGATCGCGTCACACTTGGCAAAAACTTCCGGATATGCACGCGCACGCCAGAGAATATGCAGGCCGTAATTCAAGCCCGCCGGCAGGTTCGGCGACCGTGTTTGCGCAAAGGGTGGCGACACCGCACGGAATTCCGCCTCAACATCCGCTGGCGCTGCACATTCATAATCAAGGATCGGCAGTGCAAGCTGATTATCCGCAATCATGGCAAATGTGCAGCCATGTGTGGTAATCATGATTCGGTTACACGCATAATCAGAGGCCGCCTCCCGCAGGACATCCTGCATCCAGCCCCATAAATGGGCGTCATCCATCACGCGGGCCTCGTCATCCTTCAGCCAGCGCGGTGTGGTTCTGGCAGAGGCCAAAACCTGCCCGTCGCTTGCAAAGACCAGAATTTTGGCATTGGTTTTGCCAAAATCAAAAACGGCCAGGCTGGAACCCGTAAAACCGGACCCTGTCGGCCTTTCCGTCCGATCGTGGCCATGCAAAAGCCTCATGGCACATCCTGCCTCGCAACATTGGCAATGATCACGTCAATTCCCTCGTTCTTCAGCATATCCACATGGGTTTCCGAAATACGGTCATCCGTGATCAGCGTGTTGATCCGCGCCAGCGGCATCACCGAAAACCGTGCACGGATATCAAATTTGCTGCTGTCGGCCAGCACAACAATATCATCAGCCTTTGCGGCAAGCCGGGTGATGACCTTTTCCATCAGCGGATGCGATTCAATAATACCTTCGCCGGTAATACCCTGGGCACCGAGGAAGAATTTGGAAGCAAAGAAATCCGGGTCCGGAAGCGTCGAGGAATAGACAATACCCGGTTCCCGATACAGCTCACCGCCGGCAAGCGTCAGGTGACAACACCCGCTCTCCCACAGGGACGCTGCCAGAGGCATCGAATTTGTAAAGATTTTCAGGCTGCGGCGCGACAGCATCTGGGCAAACAGGAAGCAGGTCGTCCCGCCGTTGATCACCAGGCTGTCGCCGTCCCGGCACAGTTTTTCAGCAGCAAGCGCAATGGCGCGTTTGGCATCAACGTTGATGACCTGGTTTTCCGTAAACGGGCGCGAGTGCATCCGCGGCAGGGATGCACTTTCCGGCAGCGCTATACCGCCAAACACCTTGCGGATGACACCGGCTTCATGCAATTTTGCAATATCACGCCGGATGGTTGCCGGGGATACATCCAGAACGTCCAGCAGGTCTTTCACGGTTGCAAAGGGCCGGTCGAGCAGCGCTTCCCGGATAATGCGATAGCGTTCCTGCTCACTTGCTTCCACTGCCATGATCATCTGCTTTCCCAAAACCGGCCTCTTTGATGCAATATCCGCAAAAAAAATGCAAGTTGGAAAAGTTTCAGCAGGTCTATTGACGAAATGCAATCGTTCATGCTTATATTTAATCAATATAAAGACCGGGCGTTCTTCTTGGGAGAGGAGTGCAGCAAAGCCTGGTATCATCGGGAGGGGTGATCGTGTCTGAGGGCATTTTGCCATATGTCAGCCTTGCCGGCACGTCGAAGGCATTCGGCAGCATTACCGTTCTGAAAGACGTGAGCTTTGATATACGCCCCGGCGAAGTCCACGCCCTGATGGGTGAAAATGGCGCTGGAAAATCCACACTGATCAAGATCATTTCCGGCCTTTACACGCCCGACACCGGCACAATGACCGTGATGGGCAGGGAGGTTCGCCACGCCTCCCCGCGCGATGCGGCGCGTCTGGGCATTGCCACAGTCTATCAGGAGCTTTTGCTCTTTCCCGAATTGACCGTGGCGGAAAACATATTCCTCGGGCATTACCCCAGGAAAGCCTGGGGCGGGATAGACTGGCCCACGGTGCGCAACCGGACACGCCAATTGCTCGACAGTCTCGACAGCCATGACATGGACGTCGACACCAGGGTTCTGAGCCTGTCTGTTGCCCAGCGCCAGCGCGTGGAAATTGCCAAGGCGCTCAGCCAGGATGCCAGGGTTATCATCATGGATGAGCCGACTGCCTCGCTGGTGGATGCCGATGTTCGCCGTCTGATTACGGTTATCGAACAGCTCAAGGCCCGCGGTGTTGGCATTATCTATGTCAGCCACCGCCTGCCGGAAGTCTTCACGCTCGCAGACCGCGTGACCGTTTTGCGGGATGGGGCACTGATTGCCACCAAACCCATTGCGGACGTTACCGAATCCAGCCTTGTGGCCATGATGGTGGGGCGCTCGATTGACCAGCTGTTCCCCAAAGCCGAGCCGTTGATGGGCAATACCATTCTGGAGGTCAACAACCTGTCCTGCGGGAAGCTCGTCAACAATATTTCCTTTTCGCTGAAAAAAGGCGAAATTCTGGGGATCGGCGGCCTTGTCGGCTCCGGGCGCACGGAACTGGCGCTCACACTGTTTGGCATAACACCGGCAGCCTCCGGCACAATCCGGATCGATGGCAGGGAGGCGTCCATCCAGTCGCCGCGTCAGGCCCGTGATCTGGGAATAGCCTATGTGCCGGAGGACCGGGGCAGCCAGGGTCTGGTCAAATCCATGACCATCCAGCAGAACATATCCATGGCATCCCTCGACCGTGTGACCAGCGGTATTTTCATCCGCTTTTCCCGTGAGGCCGCACGCGCCACGCAAGCCGCCAAAAGGCTGGGTGTTCGTGCCAGGGGCGGCATCAGACAGCAGGCAGGCAAGCTTTCCGGCGGCAACCAGCAAAAGGTGGTGATTGCCAAATGGCTGGAAACGGCACCGCGCATCCTGATCCTGGATGAACCGACCCGCGGCATAGATGTTGGTGCCAAGGCCGAAATCCACACGATGATGGGCGAACTGGCCCGCTCCGGCATGGCCATCATCATGATTTCCAGCGAATTGCCGGAGGTTCTGGGCATGAGTGACCGGGTGATGATCATGAACAATGGCCGTGTGGTCACCATTCTGGATCGAAAGGACGCAAGTCCTGAAGCCGTGGGCCTTGCCATGACCGACGCCCGCTCAGCGACGGGTGCTGCCTTATGACAGAGGTAAAAGCAGCCACATTGAAAGAAAAGCACGGTCTCCTCACACGGATCTTTCATGCCTATGGCCAGGAAGTGGTCATCCTGGCGTCCATTATCCTCCTGTTTGCCATCGTCACGCTCATCAATCCGCGCTTCATGAGCCCGGAAAACATGAGCACGATCTTTTCGGGCAATGCCTATATTGCCGTTGCCGCCATCGGCATGGCGATGATCATTATCACCGGCCATATTGATGTATCGGTAGGTGCGCTGATCGGCGTGCTTGCCACGATTTCCGGCACGCTGGCGGTAGCCGGTTACCCGGTCTGGGTCGCCTGGGGAGTCCCCATTGTCGTTGGCATGGCCGTCAACACCGTCATCGGTGTCCTGGTGGCCTATGCGCGCATCCCCTCCATCGTCATTACACTGGGCATGCTGTCGATTTTGCGCGGCGGACTGATTTCCATCACCGGCGGCGACTGGATCTCCGGATTGCCACCGGAATTTCTGATCGCACAGGCCAAACCTTTCGGCATACCTGCCCCTGTCTTCTTCATGGTTGGACTGTCCATTCTTGCGGCCTTCTGGATGCGCTATTCCGAATTCGGACGCTCGCTCTATGCCATTGGCGGCAATGCCGAGGCAGCGCGTGCCGCAGGCATTCCCATCGAGAGCCGCACGGTTGCCGTCTTTGCTATCCATGGCATGTTTGCAGGCCTTGCCACCATGCTGTTTGCCACACAGTTGCAGATCATCCAGTCCACGGTTCCACCCAATCTCGAACTGACCGTGATTACGGCAGCCGTCATCGGTGGTGTTTCCATTCTGGGCGGAACCGGCACTGTCATAGGCTCGACGCTGGCTGCCATCCTGTTTTCCGCCATCGGCTCGGCGCTGATTTTCACCAATGTTTCGGCCTATTGGCTGCGGGCTGTGATTGGATTGCTGATCCTTGTCACGGTTCTGGCCGACATGATCCGCCGCAGACGCGCCAGATGAGGATGTGATCATGTCATTACGCTCGATCCTGCGCCATGAAACCATACTGGCCCTTCTCGTTATTGTGGCCCTTGTTGTGCTGTCCTTCCAGTCCGACAAGTTTTTCACGCCGGAAAACCTCCTGAACCAGGCACGCCTGATGACGGAAGTGGGCCTGATTGCCATCACCATGACCTTCATCATCGCCACAGGCGGCATTGACCTGTCTGTTGGTTCGATCATCGGGCTGACCGCCATTCTTCTGGGTGTCTTCTGGCAGAATCTCGGCATGCCGCTGCCGCTTGCCGTGTTTGCTGCCATCTGTGTCGGCACGTTGGGCGGCTTTGCCAACGGGCTGATCATCACGCGGTTTGAAGTGCCGCCGCTGATTGCAACACTGGCCACGCTGGCGCTCTATCGTGGCCTTGCCGAAGGCATAAGCCAGGCGCGTTCGGTGCGGGGCTACCCTGAGGAATTCTATATTCTGGGCCAGGGCAATCTGGGTGGCATTCCCACACAAATCTGGATTCTTATGGTGTTCGCCATCATTGCAGCCATTATTCTGGGTATGACGAGCTGGGGCCGCACCATTTATGCCATCGGCTCCAATGAAGTGGCGGCCCGGTTCTCCGGCCTGCCGGTCAACAGGGCCAAACTGGCCATCTATACGGCATCAGGCTTTGCAGCAGCCATTGCCGGCGTGATCTTCGTCTCCCGCGTGTCCACAACGCGGTCAGACATGGGTACCGGCCTGGAGCTGGATGCCATTACAGCGGTGGTTCTGGGAGGAACCTCCATTTTCGGCGGTCGCGGAACGATTGCCGGAACTGTGCTTGGTCTCATCATGATCCAGGCCCTGAAAAACGGACTGTCGCTGGCAGGCGTCAAGGGAGACGGAACCATCGTGCTGATCGGTGTGGTCCTGATCCTGACGATCCTGCTGTCGAATATCTTTCATCGGGATGGCAACCGGTAATCATCAAAATATCTGTGCCAGCCAGACATAACAACGGCGCGGATACCACAAGGAGGAGTGAAGACTATGCGTAAGACATTACTTGCTACGGCAATCAGCCTTTCCCTGTCAGCCAGCTATGCCTGGTCCGCACCGGCCTGGACCGGCGGTGACGAACTTCCGACAAACCCGCTGGCCTGCGATGCCACACCGGCAACTTCGGCTGCCATGCCTTATGACGGCGGCACCCCGACCAATGCACCCGACCGCAAGGGCAAGAAACTGACCGTTGTCGACGTGCCGAAGCTCGTTGGTATCGGTTATTTCAATGCCACATCCAAGGGCATTGCCGAGGCCGCCAAGGAACTCAACATGGACGCCAAGACAGATGGCTCGACCAAGGCCAATATTGACGACCAGATCACACTGCTCGACAACTATATCACATCCGGCGTTGACGGCATCCTGTTTGCTGCCAACGATCCTGTCGCCATTGCCCCTGTTCTGAAAAAGGCCCTTGCCGCCGGTATCAATGTCGTTGGCTATGACGCCAATTCCACCCCGGATGCCCGCCAGTGGTTCGTCAATCAGGCCCAGTTCAATGGTATTGCCAAGTCCATGGTTGACAGCATGGCAGCCGAAATCGGCCCTGAAGGCGGTTTTGCCATTGTGACATCCACATTCACAACACCAAACCAGGCCCGCTGGATTTCGGAAATGGCGGCCTATCAGGCAAAATGCTTCCCGAAAATGAAATGGCTGGAAACGGTGGAAGCCCAGGAAGACAATATCCTGTCCTTCAACCAGGCCAATACCCTGATCAACAAGCATGGCGCAGACATGAAGGGTATTTTCGGCATGACCTCAGTTGCCACACCGGCCGCCGCTGACGCCGTCACCCAGGCCGGCAAATGCGGTTCCGTTGCCATTGTGGGCCTTGCAACCCCCAATGCCATGAAGCCTTATGTGGAATCCGGCTGCGTCAAGTCGGTCGTCCTGTGGAACCCGGTTGACCTCGGCTATGCCGCAGCCCATGTTCTGCGTGCTGCCGCGGACGGAACCCTGAAGCCCGGCGATACATCGGTCAAGGCTGGCAAGCTCGGTGACCTGCAGGTCATCAACGGTTCCGAAGTCCTGCTTGGCGCACCTTACGTCTTCAACAAGGACAATATCGGCGGCTTTGATTTCTGATCATTGCTCCTGACAACACAAAAACCGGGCCATCCCTTCAAGGGATGGCCCGGTTTTTCTTATACCCTGCGCGATACGAAAACCGCGATCAGTCCGGCCAGCATGAGTGCAACACCACGCCAGACCCATGGCATCTGGTTGATCATGAAACTTTGTGTCGGCCAGGGAAACACACCCGTCCCCTGCCCGATCCAGATCAGGCCAAGCAAGGCGGCAAGGCCACCGATGACCAGAAGCACAGTCCTGAATATTTTCGGCATCATCTGTTCTCCCTGTTGTGCAGCACATGCAAACCATAAAGCAAAACGGGACAGATGTACCCTTGGATTTATGCAACGGTCACCTGTGTTTCTATCTTCAAGCTCACCCGGTCGGCGCAAAACCGTGTACGCGAATGCTGGACAGGCATGGCCTCCAGATCTGCATTGACGGCAACCGCTTCCAGAATGATCGACCCCGGGGACAATTTCAGAAGCGCACTCTCGTCGGCATCCGCATGACGGGCCGAAATCTCTGTCGAGACCCGCACATAATCGTCAAGCCCGAGTCTCGCAAAAGCCCTGGTGATGGAACCGGTTGCCGCAAAGGCATCCGCCATGCCGGGAAACCGGTCTGCCGGGAAATGATGGTCGGACAAGGAAACCGGCATGCCATCGGCAAGGCTCAGGGTGCGCAACAGCACACAGGCGCTGCCTTCGGCAATGGCAAGCGTTTCGGCAATCTCTGCACTGGCCATCCCTGCACCCTGTGAAAGAGCCCGGATTTCCACATCCCGCGCCTGGTCCCCCAGCCCCTGGCTGAACCGGGTACGCCGGGAAATCGGAAATGTCAGGCGCTTGCGCCGCTGTATCCATGTGCCCTTGCCCTGTTCGGCCCGCAGCAAGCCCTCATCGGCCAGAAAGGCAATCGCCACCCGCACCGTATGCCGGTTCACACCGAATGTTTCCGCCAGTACCGTTTCCGGCGGCAACATGCCTGTAGCCTGATAATCGCCTGCGGCAATGGCCATCCGGATCCGGTCGGCAATCTGTCGCCACAGCGCGACCCCGTTTTTGCGCTCAACGGATTTTTTTGCCATCTGTCATCTGCCCGTCACTTTGCTGTCATCATCAGATCCTATACCATACAACATGTCTAGTTGTCTATATTAATAGACATTATGGATTTCAAAGGAAGGACACAACAATGGAAGCAGTCAGACCAGGGCCAGACCCGTTGCAGGAGGGCACGATGGCCCGGAAACACCTGCTGGATATTCTGGCAAAAGCCACGATGGCAGAGCTTGAAGACGCCTTTGCGACACTTTCGCCCGTACCGGACATTTCCCCCGTGCGCGGGCCGGAAACCGGCATGATCATGGTGCGTGGCCGCATCGGTGCCGGTGGTGCCCCTTTCAATCTGGGTGAGGCAACAGTCAGCCGTGCCACTGTCCGGCTTGCCACAGGCGAGATCGGCCATGGGCAGACACTGGGCGGCAACAGGGCCAAAGCCCGCCTGATCGCGGTTCTGGATGCTGTGGCGCAAAGACCCGAACATGCAGGGCTTGTCGGCACGCTCGTGGCCAATGTGGCGGCGCGCATTGCAACGCAAGACAGGGTGCTGGCAGAAGAAACGGCTGCCACCCGCGTCGATTTCTTCACCATGGTCCGGGGAGACAATTGATGGATATGAACACAACCGCCTTTTCCGGAGGCTTTGACAATCCGGTCCTTGACAGCCAGTCGGTATTCCACGCCCTGATGAACGGTTTTGCCCGGCCGGGAACCATCGAGACGGTTCAATGCAATGTTGTCCCGCCCGCCCCGTTGGGTGCAGCCCAGGGCGCGATGGCCCTCTGCCTTTGCGACCATGATACGCCGGTTTTCCTGTCGGCGGACCTCCTGGCCGGTCCTGTGCCGCAATGGCTGGCTTTTCATGCCGGTGCGCCGCTCACAAGGCTGCCTGCAGAATCACGCTTTGCCTTTTTTGAAAAGGGGGCCATCCTTCCGGACTTTGCCGGCTTTGCCACCGGAAGCCAGGAATATCCCGACCGCTCGACGACACTGGTCATCGAAATCGGGGCTCTCGTTGGTGGACCGGAACAGATTCTCACCGGCCCGGGCATCAGGACGGAAACACCAGTATCCCCGTCAGGACTTCCGCAGGATTTCCAGGAGCAATGGGCGCTCAACCGGACGCTTTTCCCGCGCGGTGTTGATGTGGTCCTGACCTGCGCAAACAGGCTGCTGTGCCTGCCCCGCACCACCCTTGTCGGCAAAAAGGAGATCTGACATGTATGTAGCTGTCAAAGGCGGCGAAGCCGCAATCGCCAATGCCCACCGGCTTCTGGCCGATCGCCGTCGCGGCAACCGTGACGTTCCGGCACTCTCGGTCAGCCAGATCGAGGAACAGTTGAGCCTTGCCGTCGACCGGGTGATGGCCGAAGCCTCGCTCTATGATCCAACGCTGGCAGCCCTTGCCATCCGCCAGTCCCGTGGTGACATGATCGAAGCCATCTTCCTGCTGCGCGCCTATCGCACCACCCTGCCGCGTTTCGGTCATTCGCTGCCGGTCGATACGGGCAGGATGCAGGTGGAGCGGCGTGTGTCGGCGACCTACAAGGATCTTCCCGGTGGGCAGCTGCTCGGCCCGACTTTTGATTATACCCACCGCCTGCTCGACCCGGGGCTGCTGCGCGACGGGCCGGTCGAGACCGGTGCGCTCAAGGAACCCTTGCCGGAGCCAGTCATGCGCGTTTCCGACATTCTCAATGAGGAAGGCATGATCGAGCCCGACGGTGACATGCCGGACGGCCATGAAACCGGCGACCTGACCCGTGAGCCGATGGAATTTCCCATGGAGCGCGACCAGCGCCTGCAGGCACTCGCCCGCGGTGACGAGGGCTATCTTCTCGCCCTCGCCTATTCCACCCAGCGCGGCTATGGTCGCACCCATCCCTTTGTCGGCGAAATCCGCATCGGTGATGTCGAGGTGGAAATGGACCTGCCGGAACTGGGCTTTCAAGTCTCGCTGGGGCGCATCAGGCTCACCGAATGCCAGATGGTCAACCAGTTCAAGGGATCATCGAAACTGCCGCCGCAATTTACCCGCGGCTATGGCCTGGTCTTCGGCCAGTCGGAGCGCAAGGCCATGGCCATGTCGCTGGTCGACCGGGCGCTGCGGGCAACAGAGTTCGGCGAGGATATTGTGGCCCCCGCGCAGGACGAGGAATTCGTGATTTCCCATTGCGACAATGTGCAGGCAACCGGCTTTGTCGAACATCTGAAACTGCCTCATTACGTGGATTTTCAGGCCGAGCTCGATCTGGTGCGCCGCATGCGCGGCGAATATTTCGCCAGTCAGGAAACAGCAGAAACGACAGACATCAAGGAGGCAGCAGAATGAGCACGCACCAGACACAGGGTCTGCCGGACCTTGCAACCTATAACTTCGCCTATCTCGACGAACAGACCAAGCGGATGATCCGCCGCGCCATTTTGAAGGCCATCGCCATACCCGGCTATCAGGTGCCTTTTGCCAGCCGCGAAATGCCCATGCCCTATGGCTGGGGCACCGGCGGCGTGCAGATCACCGCGGCCATCATTGGTCCCCGGGATGTGCTCAAAGTGATTGACCAGGGCGCTGACGACACAACCAATGCCGTCTCGATCCGCGCGTTTTTCCAGAAGGTTGCCACCGTGGCCGTGACCACGAAAACCGGCGAGGCCACCATCATCCAGACCCGCCACCGCATTCCGGAAGAAACGCTGAAAGAGGGGCAGACGCTGGTCTACCAGGTGCCGATCCCCGAACCCCTGCGTTTTCTGGAGCCGCGCGAAACCGAGACCCGCAAGATGCATGCCCTGGAAGAATATGGCCTGATGCATGTCAAACTTTACGAGGATATTGCCCGCAACGGCCGCATAGCCACCACCTATGCCTATCCGGTTCTGGTGGAAGGCCGCTATGTCATGGACCCGTCGCCGATCCCGAAATTCGACAATCCCAAAATGCACGAAAGTGCTGCCCTGCAGCTTTTCGGTGCCGGCCGAGAAAAACGCATCTATGCCATTCCGCCGCATTCAAAGGTCAGAAGTCTGGATTTTGACGATCATCCCTTTGAAATCCAGACCTTTGCCAGGCCCTGCGCCCTGTGCGGTGCACGTGGCGTCTATCTGGACGAAGTGATCCTCAATGACCGGGGCGGACGCATGTTCGTCTGCTCCGACACCGACTATTGCGAGGACCGGCGGGCGCAAGGCCATGTCGGCGAACTGGGTGTTGCCAACACGGAGGCTGCGGAATGAGTGACCTGCCACTTTTGAAAGTTCAAAATCTTTCCAAATTCTATGGGAACCGCATCGGCTGTGAAAACGTGTCCTTTGACCTGTGGCCCGGTGAAGTTCTGGCCATTGTCGGGGAATCCGGCTCCGGCAAGACCACCCTGCTCAATTGTCTGGCCACACGGCTGGACCCGTCCGCAGGGAGTGTCGAATATCACATGCGCGACGGCACTTATCGCGACCTGCAACAGATGAGCGAGGCCGAACGCCGGTTCCTGATGCGCACCGACTGGGGCTTTGTCCACCAGAATCCGGCGGACGGATTGCGCATGGCCGTGTCTGCCGGTGCCAATGTCGGCGAACGGCTGATGGCTGTCGGCAACCGCCACTACGGCCATATCCGCTCGACAGCCACGCAATGGCTTGACCGGGTGGAAATCGATGCCGACCGCATTGACGACCAGCCGCGCGCCTTTTCCGGTGGCATGCGCCAGCGTTTGCAGATCGCCCGCAATCTGGTCACCGCCCCGCGCCTGATGTTCATGGACGAGCCGACCGGCGGACTGGATGTGTCCGTTCAGGCCCGCCTGCTCGATCTCTTGCGCCGTCTGGTGCAGGACATGAATCTCGCCGTGATCATTGTCACCCACGATCTGGCCGTGGCAAGACACCTGTCACACCGGATGATGGTGATGAAGAACGGCCATGTGATCGAGCAGGGTCTGACCGACCGGGTGCTGGATGACCCGCGCGAGCCCTATACGCAACTGCTCGTCTCCTCAATTCTGATGGCATGAAGGATGACCCCGATGACCACACCCCTGATAATCTCAAATGTCGAGAAATCCTTCACCATGCATATGCGCGGCGGCATCAGTCTGCCGGTTGTCACCAATGTCAATTTCCGGCTGGAGGCCGGTGAATGCGCGGTTCTGGGTGGCCCCTCCGGTGTCGGCAAAAGCTCGATCCTGAAAATGCTATACGGCAATTATGGTGTGGATGCTGGCAGCATCAAGGTTCTCCATCATGGCGAACTGGTGGATCTGGCCACAGCCCTGCCCCGCACCATTCTGGAAATCCGCAAGGAAACACTCGGCTATGTCAGCCAGTTCCTGCGCACCGTCCCGCGGGTCTCAACCCTGGATGTTGTTGCAGAACCGCTGATGGCGCGCGGTGTTGACCATGAGGTCGCCCGCACGGCAGCAGCCGGACTTCTCTCCCGGCTGAACCTGCCGGAAGCCCTCTGGGATCTGCCGCCGTCTACCTTTTCCGGCGGTGAGCAGCAGCGCGTCAATATTGCCCGCGGCTTCATCACCTCGCACACGATCCTTCTGCTGGATGAACCAACAGCCTCGCTGGACGCCGCCAACCGCGAAATTGTTATTGGGCTGATCCGCGAGAAAAAGGCCAATGGCACTGCCCTTCTGGGCATTTTCCACGATGAGGATGTCCGCAAGGTGGTGGCCGACCGCATCATCGATGTGTCTTCCTTCTCGGCCAGAAAGGCGGCGTGAACCATGAAACTGTCCGAATCACCGCTGATCGATACAAGTGCAACTGTCAGCAGTTCCCGAATTGGCCGCTACACGGAAGTGGGCATCAACTGCCGACTGTCCGAAACAGAACTGGGAGACTATTCCTATATCTGCGAAGGTGGCATGGTCTGGTGTGCCACCATCGGCAAATTCTCCAATATTGCCGCCTATGCCCGCATCAATGCCACCAAACATCCGATGTGGCGGCCTACCCTGCATCATTTCACCTATCGCGCCGGCGACTATTGGCCGGACGCCGAAAACGAGACAGAGTTCTTCAACTGGCGGCGTGAAAACCGCGTCACCATCGGTCATGATACATGGCTGGGTCACGGCGTCACCGTTCTGCCCGGTGTCACCATCGGCAATGGTGCTGTCGTCGGATCAGGTGCCGTCGTCTCGAAAGATGTCGAGCCCTACATGATTGTCGCGGGCGTGGCCGCCTCCCCCGTCCGCGAACGGTTCCCCCGCAACATCGCTTCACGTTACGAGGCACTGGCCTGGTGGGACTGGGACCATGACCGCCTGCGCGCCAGCCTCGACGATTTCCGCAATCTGGGTGCCGAAGCCTTCCTGGATAAATATGAATCCCTGTAACAACGGCCCGCAAAAACCGCAGCAGAACGTAACAAAACTGACATGAAACTGACACACGCCCGTTAACCAGAGGTTCTAAGACAAAGGGAGAATAACAGGAAAGAAGAGTGGCCCATGTTTGAAATCAAATCCCTCTCACGCCATTTCGGCAAAAAGATTGCGATTGACAATGTCACCTTCTCTATCCCTGCTGGCCAGATGGTTGGTATTATCGGTCGCTCCGGTGCCGGCAAATCCACTCTCCTGCGCATGATCAACCGCCTTGCAGAGCCAACGTCAGGCAGCGTTGTTTTCAACGGGGTGGAGGTTTCTGCCTTGAGGGGTGCGGCCCTGCGCGGCTGGCAGCGTGATTGCGCCATGATCTTCCAGCAGTTCAATCTTGTGCCTCGCCTTGATGTCCTGACCAATGTTCTTCTGGGGCGTCTGAACCACCGCTCCACGGTGCTGAGCATTCTCAACATGTTTACCCGCGAGGAGCGAATCATGGCGATTGCGGCCCTCGAACGCCTGGGTATTGAACAGACTGCCCTGCAGGCTGCAGGAACATTGTCGGGCGGTCAGCAGCAGCGTGTGGCGATTGCCCGCGCACTGATGCAGCAACCGAAAGTGATGCTGGCCGACGAGCCGATTGCCTCGCTCGACCCTATGAATGCCAGGATCGTCATGGACGCCCTGAGAGACATCAACGAAAAAGACGGCATTACCGTCATCACCAACCTGCATACGCTCGATACTGCGCGAAACTATTGCGAGCGCATCATCGGCATGGCCAATGGCCGTGTTGTCTTTGACGGAACCCCTTCGCAACTGACGGGTGAGGCTGTACGGATCATCTATGGCACGGATGGCGAGATTGAGGAATCCATGACCTCGACAAGCATCACATACAGACCGGTTACAGCGGCAGAGGCGGCCCATTCCGCGCCCGTGCTTGCCGGAGCCTGAAATCCACGAAGAGATCGCTTGCCCGCGTTACAGGCGCAAACCCTAACATATGCAAACCGGATGACCCGGAATGTCTGGAGAAAACCCATGTTGAAAAAAACCCTTTTTGCAGCCGTGGCCCTGCTGGCCCTTGCTGCTTCTGCCGGCGCTGAAGAGCTGAAAGATTTCCGTATCGGCATTCTTGGTGGCGAAAACGAAGCCGACCGCCTGAAGAGCTACCAGTGCCTGGTAGACAAGCTCCCGGCTGCACTCGGCGTTGAAAAGGTTTCGCTGTTCCCTGCATCGGACTATGATGGCGTGGTTCAGGGCCTGCTCGGAGGAACACTGGACTATGCTGAGCTCGGCGCGTCTGCCTATGCCAAAATCTATCTGGCAAACGCAAACGCCGTAGAGCCTGTCCTGACAACGGTACAGACTGACGGTTCGACAGGATATTACTCGATCATGGTTGCCCGCAAGGACTCGGGCATGACAAAGCTGGCGGATCTGAAGGGCAAGAAGCTCGGCTTCGCTGACCCTGATTCCACATCCGGCTATCTGGTTCCAAACGTGTCGCTGCCTGCCGATATCGGCATGCCAGTCAAGGAATTTTTCTCTGAAACAGGCTTCGGCGGCGGCCATGAAAATCTGGTTCTGGAAGTTCTCAAGGGCACATTCGATGCCGGCACGACCTTCGGTTCCGGCGTTGGTGAATTCAAGGACGGCTACACATCCGGCAACCTGCGCAAGATGGTGGACAAGGGCATCTGAACATGGATGACCTGGTTGAACTCTGGAAATCCCCGCTCATTCCGAACGGTCCGGTTGTTGTGCGCACATCGATGGATGCAGGCATGAAAGCCAGGTTCAAGGATTTCATGATGGCGCTTCCAAAGTCTGATCCGGCCTGCTTCTCGGCCATCGAGGGCGGTGAGTTTACCGGTTTTGTTGAAACAAATGCCGATTTCTACAAGACGATCATCGAAGCCCGCAAGTCGGTCATCGGCGGTTGATCACAGGAACATAAAGCCGCCGGAGAACCCTGTTCTCCGGCGGCGGCTGTATCGTGTTCAGACATTTTCAGATTGCGCTCAGACATATGGACGGTTCCATGCCAACACTTACAACACATCCGGTCCTGTCAGAGAAAGGCCCTGCCCTGTCTGACAAGGGAATCGTGGTGGAACGCCACTGGCAGGAACTGGCAGCAAAGCGCCGCTTGTATACCGTCATCGGTTTGGCAATTTTCTTTCTGGCTCTGGGCAGTTCCCTGTGGTTTGCCAATGAAACGAACTCGGGGAAATTCATCGACAGGATGCCCCATATCTTTGATTTTGTCGGTGAACTCATCCCGCGCGACGGAATGGAAATTGTACGGGCCATGTTCAATCTCCCGTCACCCTATTTCGACGGCAGCCAGAAATATGACTACGTCGTCGAGGGCGGCTTTATCTGACGCAGGATTTTTATATTCCCGAATATTTTTACAAAATGGCCGAAACCATCAATATCGCCATTTTTTCGACACTGATCGGCGCTGTTTTCGGCTTTGCGCTTGCCTTTCTGGCAGCCCGCAACATGATGCCCAACCCGTGGGTCAGGGCACCTGTGCGCCGCTTTCTGGAAATTCTGCGTGCCTTTCCGGAAGTGGTTTTGGCCGGCTTTTTTCTTGCAATCCTGTCTCTTGGTCCTATTCCCGCCGTCATTGCCGTGACATTTCATACGATCGGTGCATTGGGAAAACAGTTTTACGAAGTCATCGAAAATGCCGACATGAAACCGGATGAAGGCCTGAAGGCCGTCGGCGGAAACTGGTTTGAGCGTGTGGTCTTCGGCATGGTGCCGCAAATCATGCCCAACCTCATCAGCTATACATTGCTTCGGGTTGAAATCAACGTGCGTGCTTCCACCATTATCGGTGCGTCGGCGGCGGCGGCATTGGTGAGCTTCTGCGCCTGTCGATCAGCCGGGGCCATGAAGCCAAGACCCTTGCCATCGTCATTCTCCTGCTTGCCACAATTATCGCGGTTGACCAGTTTTCGGCCTGGTTGCGCAAGAAGCTGGTGGGCGAGCAATCGTTCATGGCCATACAATAGGATATACCATGACAATGCTTGACCCCTCGCAAATGGATTCTGTAGCCGCCCGCCACGCGGATATTATCCATCTCAGCATCTGGCAGCGCTTCCGTGTCCTGATCACATGCCTGTGCGCCGTGCTCTATGTCCTTTTCTGTGTATGGTTTTTTAGTATTCCGCAGGTTCTGAACCGTGCAGACTGGGGTTTGGCGGGCACCTATCTTGCCGACTGGGTCTCCTATCAGGTCAGGCCCGATGTGAGGATAGCATCCGACAAGACGATGCAGGTCGTGTTTCCGAAATACACACCGATCGGTGACAATCCCAAACCGGACTGGCTGGTTGAAACCCGTGAAACTGTCGAGCGAACAGTAGATGCGCCCGCGACGAAAAGCGCCTCCGCTCCAAAGCCTGCCAGCAGCTTTATGGCAAGTCCGCAGCCTTCCAATACGGTGACCGCCGGCTCGACAGGCGTTACGACACCTAAAAAGGTTACGGAAGATGTGGTCACCAAAGCCGTGTTCGAGATGTATCGCGGTGCGCAGGTCATCGTTCTTCCAGACAGGGTGGCTCTGACAAAAGGCACAGAAACACTGACGATCCCGCTCGACAATCCCGATGCCGTCACGCCAAACCTTCCCCTGCCGTCTTGGGCAACCCAGAACCGGCCGGGCGCAAAGGTCATTGCCACCTTTGGATTTTCCGGCTGGGTGGAAATCGAGCCGGACCGGGTCAAGGTCCGCAAGCGATTTTTGGGCTGGAACGGCTTTTTCTACGATACGACATCAGCCTATTTTGACATGCCGATGGGCCAGTTTGTCAGCACCGTCTTTTCCGGCGAGCGCCTCAATCCGGCCAAAAGCAACTGGGATCTGGCAGTCGATGACTTCCTCTACAATCCATCCTGGCAGCATCTCGACGTGTGGACAAAACTGCTCCAGACCGTTGTGATGGCCTTTGTCGGCACGCTGTTTGCCACAGTCATAGCCTTTCCCCTGTCTTTCCTTGCCGCGCGCAACCTGACCGGCAACATGGTCATCAATCAGGTGCTCAAGCGCTTCTTTGATTTCCTGCGCTCTGTAGACATGCTGATCTGGGCGCTGTTCTTCACCCGTGCGTTTGGACCCGGGCCGCTGGCAGGCATTTCTGCGATTTTCTTTACAGATACAGGCACACTTGGGAAGGTTTATTCCGAAGCGCTCGAAAACATCGACAACAAGCAGCCGGAGGGCATCAAGTCGGTTGGCGGCTCGTCATTGGCGGTGCGCCGTTTCGGCGTGATCCCGCAGGTCTTGCCGGTTTTCGTCAGTCAGGCCCTGTATTTCTGGGAATCCAACACCCGCTCTGCCACCATTATCGGTGCGGTGGGTGCAGGCGGCATAGGTCTGAAACTATGGGAGGCGATGCGTACAAATTCAAACTGGAAAAACGTGGCCTATATGGTGATTTTGATCCTGATTGTGGTCTACATATTTGATATGATATCCAATATGCTGCGTTCACGGTTGATCGGTCAGAATACGCAGCAGTCATCACGATAGCGTCATGTTTGATCTTTAGAGCGGCGGAGGCGGAGACTGCCTCCGTTTTCAGTTGATATGTGAAAGTGTCATACCCGTGCGATATGCTTTGTATTTCAGTCCTCCGGCCAATGATCCCCTTGCCCAGACAGCCGCTGGCTGGCTGGGGCGTGATGCGTTCAGCCAGACATTGAGCGGGCTTTTGCCTGTAGAAGGTATCGGATTGGAAGAGCTGGAGCAATTGACCGCAGATCCCCGCCGCTACGGTTTTCATGCCACCCTGAAGGCCCCTTTTGAACTGGCCGCCGGAAAGAGCGAAGCAGACCTTGCTGAGCGCATTTGACAGCTTTGCAAAAACCAGCACGGCCTTCGCGATCGACGAAATTGTGCTTGGCCGTCTGGGCGCGTTTTTTGCCCTTGTTCCTGCCATCCCCAAAGAAGCGCTGCGGCTGTTTGCACAGGATTGCGTCAGTGTCTTTGAGCCATTCCGGGCACCGTTGTCAGCAGAAGATATTGCCCGCCGCAAGCCCGACGAACTCAGTGCCAACCAGCGCATGAACCTGATGAACTGGGGCTATCCCTATGTTCTGGATGATTTTCGCTTCCACATGACCCTGACCGGCAAAGTGCCGGAGGCAATGTTGCCGGTCATGCAGGCAGCCCTTGAGCACCGCTTTGAACCTTTCCTGAACCGGCCGCTGGCCATCGATCATCTGGCGCTTTTTGTCGAACCCGCCAGGGGCGCCCCCTTCCATGTCCTTGCGATCAGACCGCTGGGCCGGGAGAAGACCAGAAAGAGTGCATGACATGACCGCAGAATTCGTAATTTCCAACGCCCGGATCGTACTTGAAAACGAAATCGTCAATGGCTCCATACTGGTGCGTGACGGCAAGATTGCCGATATTGCCGGAAGCAACAGCCGCACAGGCATGGATTTTGACGGTGATTATGTTTTGCCGGGTCTGGTGGAACTGCACACGGACCATCTGGAATCACACTATTCGCCGCGCCCGGGTGTACGGTGGGAAAAATTGTCGGCCATTCAGGCCCATGATGCCCAGATTGTCACCTCCGGCATTACCACCGTGTTTGATTGCCTGCGCATGGGCTCCGATGAAGATGGAGGCTTCAAGGCTGGCGAAATGCGCGCCATGGCGGACGCCATGACACAGGCAACGGCTGAAGACCGCCTGCGCGCCGACCACCTGATCCATCTGCGGTGCGAGGTCTCTACGGCCGATGTGCTGGAACATTTCGACGAATTTGCCGATGTGCCGCAGGTCCGGCTCGTGTCTTTGATGGACCATGCCCCCGGCCAGCGCCAGTTCCAGACCATGGAACAGTACATCTATTTCTACAAGACCAAAAAGGGCATTTCCGACGAGGCATTCAATGCCTTTGTCGAGCGCCGCATGGAACTGTCCCAAACCTATGCCAGCCCCCACAGGACAGCCATTGCCAGGGCCTGCCACGCGCGGGGTATTGCCATAGCCTCGCATGATGACGCAACGTTGGACCATGTGGAGGAAGCCAGGGCCTTCGGCATCAGGCTGGCCGAGTTTCCAACCAGCATTGAGGCCGCTGAAGCCTCGCACAAGGCTGGCATGAGCGTATTGATGGGTGCCCCCAATATTGTGCGCGGCAAATCGCATTCCGGCAACATCGCCGCCCGTGACCTGGCGCTTCTGGGCGTTCTGGATGTGCTGTCGTCGGACTATGTGCCGCTGAGCCTGATCCACGCGCCCTTCGTTCTGGCCGATGAAAACGAGACCATAAACCTGGTCGATGCCATCCGAATGGTCACTGCCAATCCTGCCCGTACGGTCGGCCTTGATGACCGTGGCCGGATCGCGCCGGGACTGCGGGCCGATCTTGTGCGCCTGAACCGTAACAATGGTGGTGTGCCGGTGGTGCGATCGGTCTGGCGTCAGGGCCACAGGGTTGCCTGACGTGATGGGTGAGCCGCAAAAACACGGCTGCATGATTGTCGTTGTCGGCCCCAGCGGGGTCGGCAAGGACAGCGTCATGGCCTGTGCTGCCAGCCATTTTGCCGGAAATCGCACGATCCATTTCGTCCGCAGGGTGATTACACGTCTGGCGGATGCCGGCAGCGAAGACCATGACAGCATTGACGTGGAAACCTTTGAGGCCATGCAACTGGAAGGAGGCTTTGCGGTCTCCTGGCAGGCCCATGGCCTGAAATATGGCATTCCGGCAGAAACACGAGATCTGATGGAAAAGGGCGGCATTGTGGTTGCCAATGGCAGCCGTGCCGCGCTCAAGGCATTTCAGGCGGCCTACCCGCAGGTGCTGGTTGTGTCCATCACCGCCAGACCGGACGTTCTGGCCGCCCGCCTGATGGCGCGGGGCCGTGAAACCGGGGCCGAAATTCTCGACCGCCTGTCGCGTACAACTCTGGAACTGGTGACAGACCTGCCTGTTGTTACCATTGACAACAGCGGCGATCTGGCCGTTGCCGGCAACCTGCTGATTGATGTGATCCGCAATCAATATGATCGTTCAAAACAGGTTTCTCATTACAGGGAATTGCCCTGATTCGACTTGTTATTGCAGCATTTTCCGGCAATGATCCTCTGAGCCTGGAGGAGCGGAAATGCAAAAGAAATCCCATTTTGTCATCGTTGGTGGCGGCACGGCAGGCTGGCTTGCAGCCTTTATCTTTCAGGATGCTGCAAGACGCAAAAAACTCGATATCGCCGTGACTGTGGTCGAATCCTCCAAAATCCCCACAGTCGGCGTTGGTGAGGGCTCGACTGCCGCCTTGCGGGTTTTGATGCAATATTTCGGGCTGGATGAATTTGAATTTTTCCGCGAAACCGGCGCAACCTTCAAACTGGGCATCCGCCACAAGGACTGGCGAAGGATCGGCCATTCCTATGATGGACCTATTGATGATCCGCATCAGGTTATCGCAGCGCCCAAGGGCGCACCCGACGACTATCTCAATGTGTTCTGCGTGGCGGCAGGCCGCAAATTGCAGGATATGCACCTGTTCGGCCCGCTTCTCCGGCAGGGCAAAGCCCCCTATGGGCGCAAGGACGACGGATCACTCATTGCACTGGGTCCGTTCCACCACGCCTTCCATTTCGATCAGGCCCGGGTTGGAAACTTTCTTAAGAAACGCTCGAAAAATGTTGAAATCATTGACGCAACCGTTCTCTCTATAGAGAGATCATCAGAAACAGGCGATGTCACAGGTCTGGTTCTGGACAATGGCGACACGCTGCAGGCCGATTTTGTGGTCGATGCGACAGGATTTCGCAAGCGGGTGATTTTGAAAGAATTCCAGGCCGCGTGGAAATCCTATGCGCAGGAACTGCCGGTCAACCGCGCCATGCCGTTCTGGATTGATGTCAAGCCCGGTGCCGAAATTGCCAATTACACGCTGGCGCATGCGCTCGGCAATGGCTGGATGTGGCAGATCCCGACACAGGAACGCTATGGCTGCGGCTATGTCTATTCCGATGAATTCCAGACCCCGGAAGGCGCAAAGGCCGAGATTGAAGCTGCCCTTGGCCATGCAATCGAGGTGCGCGACGATATCCATTTCCAGATCGGTCGCCTGGAAACGCCATGGATGCACAATTGTCTGGCAGTCGGCCTGGCCTCATCCTTTCTGGAACCGCTGGAAGCCACGTCCATTCATGGCAGCGTCGTGCAACTGATGCTGTTTGCCGATCTTTTCCTGAGAGACCCAAAGGACATGACCGCAGATCACCGCGCCGACTATAACCGCCGCATTGGCAGGCAGGTGGATGATTTTCGCACCTTCATCAACACCCATTACGTCACTGAACGCGATGACACGCCTTTCTGGCGCAATGTGCGCGAAACGCGCATACACCCGGAAACGCAGGAGCGGCTGGCGCGCTGGAAGGTGGAAATGCCGCGCCGCTCGCATTTTTCCAACAATCTCAATGGCCTTCCTCATGTCGAAACGCAGCTTCACTATCCCGTTCTTGATGGCCTTGGCCTGCTGAACCGGGAACTGGCGCAGCGCGAGATGGACCGCGATCCGAAGCTGAAAGCCTTTGCCCGCAAAACGGTCGATGCGCTGGTCAAGGAATACAAGCTTGCGGCAACCAAAGCGCTCGATCACCGGGAATTTCTGGAAGCAGTAACCCGGTAAGCCTTTGAAACCGGGCATAGGGCGATGCAGAATAACACCCATGAGTGCCCATAACATCCAGATATTGAAATCTACCTGCCCCGGTATAGATGCCGTGGACGCAATATCTGACCGTGCTTTTCCCAAACATACCCATGACCAATATGGCATTGGCTATATGCGCTCTGGTGCCCAGAAATCGGCCAGTGATGAAGGTCCGGTTGAAGCGGCAGCAGGCAACATCATCATGGTCAACCCCGGTGAGGTCCATGACGGCACCCCGCTTGGTGGCGAACCCCGCAGTTGGAAAATGCTCTATTTCGATCCCGACGTGATGGAGTGCGCCTGCTTGGATCTCGAACTCGCGCACCGGGCGCCACATCTGCCTGCCGTTTTGACGGACAAGGCGCTGGCCTTTACCTTCTGCCATCTCTTTGAAACTGTTGCGACAGGCGACATGGAGCGGTCCGCAGAGGAAACGCTGCTCTTTGTCATTTCAAGACTGTTGCATGCGCAAGACAGGTCCATCCCCCACTGCCCCGCCAAAATGCAACGGGTGCGCAAGCAGATTACGGATGATCTGGAAACAACCGTTCAGTTGCGCGATCTGGCGCACGAGGCTGGCATCAGTCCGTTTCAATTGCTGCGTGGCTTTCAAAAGGCAACGGGACTCACCCCGCACGCCTTTCGCATCCAGCAACGCCTGTCGCTGTGCCGTGGCCTGATCCGTAACCATACCCCTCTGGCGGAAGCAGCCGTACAAAGCGGATTTGCCGATCAAAGCCACATGAACCGCCTGTTTGTACGAACTTTCGGCTACACGCCGGGCCACTATGCCACCAGTTTTGCCTGACATCCTGCAATTTTATTCAAGATAAACAGCCGGGTTTGGCTTTCCATCGTGCATCAGCACAATGGAGAAACACATGCCGCAAAAAATGCTCGGTTACCTTTATCTCACCCTTGCCATGATCACGGTCGGCAGCACGATTATCGCCAGCAAAATCATCGCAACGGGCATGCCACCCTTTACAGCCACGGCGCTGCGCTTTGCCCTGGCACTTCCATTTTTCATCATCATCATGCGCCTCACGGGTCAAAAACTGCCAAAACTCAGCAGGCGCGACTGGACGATCCTCGCACTTGAGGCAGGTGCAGGCAGCGTTGGTTATACCACGTTCCTGATCAGCGGCATGAGCCTGACATCTGCAACGGATGCCGCCGTCATTGTCGGCACACTTCCGGTCATTTCCGCCCTCATCGCCATCGTGTTTCTGCGCGAACGTCCGGATCGGATGCTGATCGCAGCCATTCTGCTCGGTGCATGTGGGGTTTTGATTGTAACGCTGAAACCCGATGCCGCCTTTGGGCATTCCATTATGGGCAATGTGCTGATCCTGTGCGCAGTCTTGTGTGAGGGCATATTCATTCTCATCAACAAGACATTGCACACGAAAATCCCGCCGCTGACACAGTCAAGCCTGATGACGGCACTGGGCCTTGCCATTTGCCTCATTCCGGCGGGGTTGGAACATGCCTGGACACTGGCATTCTCGCAATCCGCCTTTCTGTCGATCGCCTATTACGCCATCGTGCCAACGGTCTGCGGCTTCCTCTGGTGGTTTGCGGGCTCTGCCCGCGTCTCCGGTGTCGAGGCATCGCTGTTTACGGGCCTCGCCCCGGTGACAGCCTTCCTTCTGGCTATAGTCGTTCTGGGGGAACCCGCCTCATGGTTACAGGCTGCCGGTGTCGCCTGTGTGCTGGCAGCGATCGGGTTGACAGCACTTGCACAAAAAAGGCCCTGAACCAGGTCAGGTTCAGGGCCAGCCTCATTGCGTCGGGAGGGTGCGCAATCAGAGCCTTGAAGACGAAATATACGCTCTCAGCGGCGTACCCATTCCGGCATCCAGTCGCCATGGGCAGCCAGAAGATCGTCCACAAGGTGCCAGATCTGGTCGAGATCGAGTTCCGCGCCCGTATGCGGATCAAGCATGGCGGCATGATAGATATGCTCGCGATTTTCGGTCATGAGGGCCGCAACGGTCAGTTCCTGCACATTGATATTGGTGCGCATCAGGCCTGTGAGTTGTGGCGGCAGTGCGCCGATATAGGTCGGCTGAATGCCCGATGCATCCACCAGGCATGGCACTTCTGCCGCGCAATTGGCGGGCAGCGATGTGATGCAGCCATTATTGCGCACATTGCCGTAAATCACCGAGGGTTCACCCGTCCACACCGAGTGCATGATCGAGGAAGCATATTCATGGCTCTGCCTGACTTCGATGGTCTCGGAGTTTTTCAGCTCGTGGCTTTCGGTCTTCCAGCGCTCGATCTGTTCAACGCAGCGAACCGGATATTCATCCAGCGGAATGCCGAACTTCTCGATCAGGTCTTCGCGGCCTTCCTTGATGAACCACGGTGTATATTCGGCAAAATGCTCCGAGCTTTCGGTCACGAAATAACCCAGACGTGTCAGCATTTCATAGCGCACCTTGTTGGGGCAGCGCGGGTTCCAGTGGCTGGGCTTGGGGAAGCGGCCTTCACGATAGCCTTTCAGCAGGTCGGGGTACAGGTTCCTGAACGAACCATCCGGCTGCCTGTGCTCGAATTTCAGATAGAAGGCCATGTGGTTGATACCGGCTGCCCGGTAGCGGATCTCGCTGACCGGAATATCCAGATCGCGGGCCAGTTCAAAGGCCGTACCCTGCACCGAGTGGCACAGGCCAACCTGCCGGATCAGCGGATATTTCTCGGCAATCGCCCAGGTGTTGATCGCCATCGGGTTGACATATTGCATCAGGATCGCATCCGGGCAGACCTGCATCATATCCTCGCAGATCAGCCAGAGATGCGGAACCGTGCGCAGGCCGCGCATGATGCCGCCAATGCCCAGCGTATCGGCAATGGTCTGGCGCAGCCCGTATTTCTTCGGCACTTCAAAATCAGTGACCGTGCAAGGCTCATAACCGCCGATCTGGAAGGCAACCACCACGAAATCCGCACCCTCAAGTGCCTTTTTCTGGTCGGACCAGGTTTCAATGGTTGCGCCAACACCCAGCGTGCGCACCAGCTTTTTCGCGATAATCTCGCTTTCGGCCAGACGTTGCGGATTGATGTCCATCAGCGCCACAGTGGCGGACGACAATTCAGGCCGCTGCAAAACATCACCGATGATGTTTTTCATGAAGACGCTGGACCCGGCGCCGATAAAGGTGATTTTTGGTTGTCTGCTCATGGGAGGCTCCTGATATTATGCGGCAACGTTGAAAGCTGCTTTGACAAGGCGTTTGGTATAGTCAGTGGAAGGATTGGTCAGCACGGTCTCAACCGGACCCTGCTCGACAATCCGGCCATTCTGCATGACGATGACACGGTGGCACAAAGCGCGCACCACCTTCAGGTCATGGGAAATAAACAGATAGGACAGGCCACGCTCTTCCTGCAGCTTGCGCAGGAGATCGATGATTTGCGCCTGAACAGACAGGTCCAGTGCAGAGGTCGGCTCGTCCAGAAGAATGAATTCCGGCTCCAGCGCAATGGCCCGCGCAATGGCAATACGCTGACGCTGTCCACCGGAAAATTCATGCGGAAAACGACCGAGAATATTGGTCGGCAGGCCGGAACTCGACAGCGATTCCTGAACCCGGATCAGCCGGTCGGCCCTTGTCGCGCCGAGCCCGTTGACGATCAGACCCTCTTCGATGATCTGGCCTATGGACATGCGCGGATTGAGCGAGGAGAAAGGATCCTGAAACACGATTTGCATGCGCGCCCGCATGGGCCGCAGGTCCGCCCGGCTCATACCATGGATCGGCTCGCCATCAAAGAAGATCCTGCCGGCATCGGCATGAACCAGCTTGAGAAGCGCCTGCCCGAATGTCGTCTTGCCGGACCCGGATTCGCCGACAATACCAAGGGTCTCCTGGCGGTGCAGCACAAGATCAAGGCTGTCCACCGCCACCAGCTCATGCAGGTCAGGCTTGAAAAAGCCGCCGCGCTTCAGCATGAAGGCAACTTTGACACCCTGCCCCTCCAGAATGACCGGTGAATGTTCCGGCATCGCATGGGCATGACCTGCGGGTTCGGAGGACAGCAGATGCTGCGTGTAGGCATGACGAGGTGCGGCAAACAGGGCGGACGTGCTATTGTGCTCCTTCACTTCCCCCTTTTGCATCACATAGACATAATCGGCAAACTGCCGCACCACCGTCAGGTCATGGGTAATCAGGATGACGGACATGCCCAGCCGCTTTTGCAGATCCCGGATCAGGTTGAGGATCTGCGCCTGCACGGTCACATCCAGCGCCGTGGTCGGCTCGTCGGCTATCAGCACATCCGGATTGTTGGAAAGGGCCATGGCAATCATTACACGCTGGCGTTGCCCGCCGGAAAGTTGATGCGGATATTGATTGAGGCGCGATTGAGGATCGGGAATCTGCACCTCTTGCAAAAGCGCAAGCGCCCGTGCCCAGGCCTGTTTGGAGGAGATTTTCTGGTGAATGCGAATGGCCTCCACAATCTGGCTGCCAATCGTATAGACCGGATTGAGCGAACTCATCGGCTCCTGAAAAATCATCGAAATGCGATTGCCGCGCAGCTTGCGATGTTCATTTTTCGACAGTTTCAAGACATCGGTATCGTGGAACCGTATCGAGGATTGCGGGGCGATGGTCGCCCGCTTCGTCAAAAGCCCCATGATGGTGCGGGCTGTCACTGATTTTCCGGAGCCGGATTCCCCGACCACAGCCACGGTTTCCCCCCGATAGAGCTGAAACGACACATCCTTGACCGCATCAACCGAGCCGCCCTCAACCTTGAACGTCACGGCCACCTTGCGGGCGTCAATGATCGGCCTGTCCTCACGTCCCGCGTGATCAAGGCGCATATCCGGTACCAGATTTTCTATGGGATTTTCCATGTCACGCCCTCAATAAGGATCAACAGCATCGCGCAGACCATCACCCAGCGCATTGAAGGCAAAGACAGTCACCAGCACGAAACCAACAGGCGTCAGGATCCACGGATAGGAGCCGATAACGGAATAATTGCCGGTATCCTGCAGCATCAGCCCCCAGGACATCAGCGGTGGTTTCACTGCAAAGCCGAGGAACCCCAGGAAGGATTCCAGAAGCACGATATTGGGAATGGCCAGCGTCACGGCCACAATCACATGGCTCATGACATTGGGGAAAATATGCTGGAAAATAATCCGGCGGTCGGTCGCGCCTATGGCCATGGCGGCCCGCACATATTCAATACGGGCAAGGGCCAGCGTTTTGCCGCGAACCTCGCGTGACATCTGCGCCCAGCCGAGCGCCGACATCACAAAAATCACAAAAGCCAGAAACACGTTTGTGGGGGCTGTTACCGGGATGAGAGAGGTCAGGGCCAGATAGAGCGGCAGGCTTGGAAAAGCCAGGATCAGCTCAACGAAACGCTGTGTCCATGTATCAAACTGTCCGCCGAAATAGCCAGAAACCATGCCGACTGTTGTGCCCACCGATGTGACAATCGCCACAACAGTCAGCGCAATCATCAGCGAAATGCGCGATCCGAAAATGGCACGAGACAACACATCGCGCCCGAATTTGTCTGTTCCCAGAAAATGGACGGGCCTTCCGTCAACCGAGCCAAAGAAATGCCTGTCAGCCGGAATCAGCCACAACAGGCGGTATTCAAACCCCTTGACGAAAAAGCCGAGACTTTGCGGGGTATCAAAATCCGGACCTGTCAGAGGCTGGAAGGTAACAGGGTCCAGCGCATCGGATTCCTTCATCGGATAGGTGCGTGGCATCACCCATTCCCCGTCCTTGCCGGTCATCGACACCAATTCCGGCGGTGCAAAACCGACATCGGTGAACCTGGGATCAACCGGCGCAAAGAAATCGGCAAATAGGGCCATCAGCAGCAAAAGTCCGACAAGGACAAGCCCGATCATGCCTGTGACAGACCGTTTCAGGCGACGCCAGACCAGCGCCATATAGCTTTCATTCGCATCCGTAACGGCAGCGGTGCTGTCCGGGGTCAGTGTTGTTTCACCTGGTATCAGCATCAATGTGCTCCCCCGCCAATACGAACGCGCGGATCAAGCGCAACCAAAAGCAGATCCGCAATGATATTGCCGACTATCAGCGTTGCCGAAAGCACCAGCATGAAAGTCGCCGTCACCCACACATCTCCCACGGCCATGGAACCGACGATGGCAGGGCCAACGGTCGGCAGCGCAAAGATCACCGCCGTCTCGATTTCACCGGTCAGCATGTAGGGCAGCACAACACCCTGATACATGACGAGCGGATGCAGCGCATTGGGAACGGCATGACGCAGGATAACCGCACTTTCGCGCAGGCCCTTTGCGCGTGCCGTTTCCACATATTGGGCATTCAGCGTATCCAGAAGATTGCCGCGCATCACCCGCATATTATAGGCAAGCCCGCCAAAGGTGGCGATGGCCACGACCGGCCAGACATGCTGCACCAGATTGACAAACTTGGCCCAGGACCAGGGCGCTCCGCCATATTGCGCAGAGTAGAAGCTGCTGATTTCGCTGACATTGAAATGAAACACCAGAATATAGACGATGATCAGCGCCATCAGGAAGCGCGGAATGGTCATGCCCAGAAAGGACACGAATGACAATACGCTGTCGATCCAGGAATATTGTCTTGTCGCAGCAATGATACCAAAGGAAATGCCGATAATCGATGCCAGTATGTGGCAGGTCAGCGCCAGTATCAGTGTACGCGGAAGGCGTTCGGCAACAACATCGGCGACAGGCTTGTTGTAATAAAGACTGTGTCCAAAATCACCGTGCAACAGAATGCCGGTAATCCAGTTGAAATACTGGACCACCATCGGCTGGTCGAGACCATTGGCAATGGCATAGGCTTTCGCCTGAGCGTCAGCAACCGCAAAGGTCGCACCGCCCTGGTTCATCAGCATGGAGCGGATATAATCGCTGTAATCGCCCGGCGGTGCCTGAATGATAATGAACGTCACGATGCTCAGGATCAAAAGGATGGGGATGGCCGATGCAATGCGCACAGCTAGAAATCGGATCATGGACCTGTCACTTTCCCGGTAACTCAATTCGACGGATCACACACTGGGGTGATGTCTGCCCCGGACTGTAAGCCGGGGCAGACATCCTGCGCCTTACTCGACAGCACCCTTGTCGCCGGGCTTGCCTGGCAGGCTGTTTTTGTGAAGCTCGTAATCACCCTGCTTTTCAGCCGCGACAAAGAGCCTTTCGCGGATGATATTGTCTTCAGCCCAGTTGAACATGAAGATTGGCGCACCGGCAGGAATATTCGAGAACCGCTTGTTGATGATCAGCGCACCCGGATATTCGGTCAATCCCACACCATTGATGTGCGTTGTCGAAATCTTCTGGTACTTCTTCATCAATGCGGCCTGCTCTGCCGGATCGTTGGACTTGATAAAGGCGTTGACGGTATCAACCAGTTCCTGCTCGAACGGCATCAGGTCAAGCTGTCCACTTTCCGGAGCCCGGTGCTGCCAGGCAGCTTTTGGACCCGTTGGTGCCAGGGAAACCGTATTCTGCACAACGGATGCAAGCTCCGGACCATGGCGCGCAATCATCCAGTCAAACTTGCCGGAACTGGCTGTTGCATCCCGGGTCTTGCCATCCAGCGAATTGAGGATGACCCGGATACCAAGAGGTTCCATCTGGGCAATCACACCTTCGGCCAGATTTTTCTCCGTGCCATAGTCCGCATTGGTCAGCAATGTGATTTCCACATCCTTGCCTGCCAGTATATCTGCGGGATAGTTGACAATACCATTGCCATCCGTGTCCTTGAGACCGGCCTTTTCCAGCTCTTTCCTCGCCCCATCCAGATCATAACCATAATACATGGTCGACTCACGGTCATAAAAACTGGAGCCGGACGAGATGCCGCCCGGATAGATGGCTGTAAACGGCCCCTTCACCAGGGCTTCGCCCAGCTTCTTGCGGTCAATCGCCATGGTCACCGCCTTGCGGAAATCCTCATTGCGGTTGAGTTCGCGAACGGCCTGGCCGCGCGCATCCGGCTCACCCCAGCCATTGGCAGAAAAATTCATATAGAGATTGTAACCGATCAGGCGGGGACCGAACTGCAAACGGGCGGGAGCATCATCCGATGCGGCACGCTTTAGCGATTCAACGAAGTTTTCCGGCTGTTCAAGATTGGAAAAATCGCCCGCCCCGGCCACGGCCTGCACGTCACGGTCCGACCATGTCGACAGCTTGTAATGCATTTCGTTGAGGTAAGGCAGCTGGTTTCCGGCTTCATCAACCTTCCAGTAGTAAGGGTTGCGGCGCATGACGACGATATCATCCGGACGGTATTCTACAGGAACCCATGCACCCATCACCGGCATGTTCATGAATTCTGGCGGGAAAGCATTCTTGTATTGCTCATAGGTATTTTTGGAATATTTCGGATGCTGCGGTTTCAGGACATGTGCCGGCCCCGGGCAAAATGTTCCATAGGCCATGTTGTAGAGATATTGCTTCGGGAAAGCGTCCTTGAAGGTCCAGACAACCGTATTGGCGTCCATGGCTTCCAGCGTGGTGCCTTCGCCAAAGGTTTCCTGTGTCGCGCCGTTGAGCGGTGAGACATTCGGATCCAGAACATTGTCGGTCCAGTAGAACATCACGTCATCGGAGGAGAAGGGCTCGCCGTCCGACCATTTCGCACCTTCGATCAGATGCATGGTCAGCTTGTGGCCATCTTCGGACCATTCCCAGCCCCTGGCCAGATTTGGCAGGGGTTCCATGCCCTCGGCCTTGACCTGGAACAGCGGACCCGTGCGGGTCAGGCATTCAGACAAACCGATATCGATTCCGCCCCAGCCCTGGCTCTGGCCTGCTGTGTAATTCCAGCCTTCGGGACGTCCGCCGATCACATGGCGCATCGTGTCCCCATAGACACCGATACCGTCAATCATATTGGCAGTCTTGTAGACCATAGGCTCTTTGGGAAGACGGTCCTTGACCGGCGGCAGCTTGCCCTTGTCAACGAAATTTTTGGTAACCCAGTCCGGCTCATGATATTCAGGCAGAGCCTTGAATTCAAGAATGTCGGAACCGTTCACATATGTCGCCTTGCCCTGCGCTGCAAAGGCCGGTGCTTCCGGCACAGGCACAGGATCGGCTGAGTAGGCAGCCGTTGCCAGCGCGGATACGCCCAGCAACAGGCTTGCAGTCAAACGGATGGATCGTTTCATCTCTCTCCCCTTTGGGTTTGTGACCGTCTGTCAAAGACAGGCCCTCCCTGTTGAAACACGCAGCCTTGCTGCGATCGGATCACTGTGGCAATGCTCATTGCCAAAGCGCCTTGCCATCCCTCCACGGATGTCAATTCTTTGGAAGCTTGACCGCCAACGGGCGATCAGCGGCCGCCGGCCTTCTTGACGGCGCGCAATTCTTCAATATTGCGCACTTCACGGCGCGACGATCCTGCCCACTCCGTGGTTTTGACCGTCTTGCGGCTCAGGCGATCCCTGGCACCGTCAATGGCATGGGCATATTGCGGAAGCCATTGCGCCTGGGCAACGATCATCTCGTCCACCATCTGCCACACTTCCTCCGGTGTGCAGATGGCACCCACCAGCGGATCATGCAGCATGGCCAGCTTCAGAAGCTCCACATCACCGGTCACTGCCGCTGTCACCGACATGCGCTGGACATTGATCGATGACAGGCAGGTGGCCGCACAAGCCAGGGGCAGTGTGATACCGGCCACCATGTTCACCCCGAACCGGTCGACAAAACCGGGCGATTCAATGATGGCATCAGACGGCAGGTTGGTAATGACGCCATTATTTTTGACATTGAAATGGCCGCGATAGACCCTGCCGGTTTCCAGCGCCTCCAGAATATGGCTGGCATGTTCGTTGGAACGGTTTTCAATCCTGATCGGCTGTCCGGCCTCCTTGAGGAATTGCGGATACTCGGTTTCAAACCAGTTGCGCTGCTCCGTGGAATAGCGCAGATAGCCCCCGGTCTCGCCATGAATCCAGTCCGAAAGGTCAATCCACCTGGCAGTCTCCTCAGGCCGCTTGCGATACCATGGCAGGTATTCCGACAGGTGACCGTTGCTCTCGGTCGAATAGACACCAAAGCGTTTCAAAACGTCGATGCGCAGCTTTTCCTGGCTCGAAAACACCGGATGCGCCTCGAAGGCAGCCACAAGTTCATCCTTGCCGATCTTGCGTCCCCTGAGCCGCACATCGACAAACCAGGTCTGGTGATTGATACCAGAACAGATGAAATCCAGCTCGCCCGGCCCCGCCCCCAGTATTTCGGCAATCTGTTCGCCGCCATGCTGGACGCCGTGACAAAGACCGATCGTATCAACCTTGCCATATGCAATGGCAGCCCAGGTGTTCATCGCCATCGGGTTTGCATAGTTGAGGAACTTAGCACCCGGTTCTGCAACTTCACGAATATCCTTGCAGAAATCCAGAATAACCGGAATATTGCGCTGGCCATAGAGAATGCCGCCGGCGCAAATCGTATCGCCCACACACTGGTCAACGCCATATTTCAGCGGAATGCGAATATCATCTGCATAGGCCTCAAGCCCGCCGACCCGAACACAGGAAATAATATAGCGCGCACCGGAAATCGCCTCGCGGCGGTTCGTCGTCGCGGTGACTTTAGCGGGCAGCCTGTTCGCCTTCACAATCGCATCCAGAATGGTTTGCACCATCGTGAGATTGTGCTGCGACACATCCGTCAAGGCGAATTCGACATCGGCAAATTCCGGCACACACAACAAATCCGTAAACAGCTTGCGCGTAAAACCGACACTGCCTGCACCGATAATGGCAATCTTGAAACCTGACATCATGTCCTCCTGCGCAGCCGAAACACCCGTAAACCAGGGGTATCATCTCCCGAAATCCGTTTCCGTCTTTCGCCCTGGCACAATAATGCGTATATCTGTGGCGCATACCAGAGAGGGATTGTGCTTTGACGGGTAATTTTGTGCTGTCACAATTGATACAGAACGGCAATGTGATGAAAACCGTGTCACTTCCGCGCGGGCGACACACATTGCACGTAATGCCCACAAGCACGGGCTATGAAATGCAAACATCGCCAAAATACAGTTGGGACGGCCGCAAGCGTGGTCAGACACCATTCACGGTTCTTCAGCACACGCTCTCCGGAACTGGAAATTTGCGCTATGATAACAGACATTTCCGGCTCGTAGCAGGCCAGACACTTCTGGTCCTGGTGCCACATAATCACCGCTACTGGGTCGAGCCGGGCGAACACTGGGAATATTTCTGGATTTCCATGAACGGTGCAGAAGCCCTGCGCATCCATCAGACGGTTCTGGCAACAACAGGCCCTGTCCTGCACCTGCAGCCCGACACCATCACGCGCCTTGCAGAATGCAGCTTGCGCCTGATCCATGGCGAGGGGGAAACGCCGGGCACTGCCTCGGCCATAGCCTATGAAGCAACGATGGTTCTTTATGATGACGTCTTCAATCCGCACGCCATCGAAACGTCACAATCGCCCATGCGTCATGTGCTGGCGCATATCCAGGCCAATCTCCAGCACAATATCACCGTCGATGAACTGGCGGCTGTGGCAGGTCTCAGCCGTGCGCATTTCACCCGGGTCTTCGCCGAAAGCGAGGGATTGCCCCCTGCGGGATATGTGCTCTCGCAACGCATGCGGCACGCTGCCAAATTGTTTGTCGTCAATCACGCCATCAGCGTCAAGGAAGTCGCCAACCTCACCGGCTTTGAAGATACCAATTATTTTTCAAAAGTCTTTCGCCGTTTTTTCGGTGCAAGCCCCACAGAGTTCCGCACAACAGGCATGTATGCCACTTCCGGCGCAGCGCGCAGCAGACAGGACGCTTACGGCAAGGAATGACCTTGTCCCCTGCCCCGGACCGGGCCATATGGACACGCAGGAAAACGGCACACAGGAGGAAACACAATGAAGCACAATCAGTTTGGCCGCACAGAATTCTCCGTCTCCAATATTGGATTCGGTGCCTGGCAGATCGGCGGCTCGTGGGGCGATATCAGCGAAAGTGACGGCAAGGCGGCCCTGAACGCAGCCCTGGACGCAGGCATGACCTTCATAGATACCGCCGATGTCTATGGTGATGGCCGCTCGGAAACCATCATTCGCGATGTCCTTGAAACCCGCGGCGGCACCCGGCCAATGGTGGCAACGAAGGCCGGTCGTCGCCTGAACCCGCATGTGGCGGAAGGCTATACCAAAGCCGGTCTCGAAGGCTTTATCGACCGCTCGCTTGCCAATCTTGGCGTTGACTGTCTGGATCTGGTGCAGCTTCACTGCCCGCCAACCCGGGTTTTCTATACACCGGACGTGTTTGAAGGTCTTGATGAGATCAAGGCTTCCGGCAAGATCAGCAATTACGGCGTTTCCGTCTCCAATGTTGAGGAGGCGCTCAAAGCCATTGAGTTTCCGGGCGTTGTCTCCATCCAGATCATCTACAACATGTTCCGCCAGCGTCCGCAAAACCTGTTCTTTGCAGAAGCGAGGCGTCGCAACATTGCCGTTATCGTCCGCGTCCCTTTGGCCAGCGGATTGCTGTCGGGCAAGATCACCGCTGCCAGCACCTTTGACGCTGCCGACCACCGCAACTTCAATCGCAATGGCGAATTCTTTGACGTCGGCGAAACCTTTGCAGGCGTTCCGTTTGAAACTGGCCTCCAGGCGGTCGAGGAGGTGCGCAAGCTCGTGCCGGCCGGTGTCTCCATGGCGGCTTTTGCATTGCGCTGGATCCTGATGGCAGACGCCGTAACAGTTGTCATTCCCGGCGCACGCAATGCCGAACAGGCCAGGGCCAATGCTGCAGCTTCAGACCTGCCTGCTCTCACAGCCGATGTCATGAAGGCCGCCGGTGAAATCTATACGAAGCTGATTGCACCGCATGTGCACCAGAAATGGTAATGTTTCACCATCGCTGAAAAACCCGTTACCCGTCTTCATGGCAGGTTTCTCAGGCCATGAACACGGGAGACATGTCTGATTGCGGGAATCACCCGGGATTGCTAGTTTCAGCCAAACAGGGGGAAATTGACATTGACCGGAACTGCCATCGAGACCACAGCTTATAGGCCGATCTCCGCCAACCGTGTCCTGCACATTGGCAGTGGTGCACAAAAGGGTCGCCTGCCGGAAGAATTCGCAGGCATGCAGGAGGTCAGCTTCGACATCAATCCCGATTGCGCACCCGACATTGTCGGCGACATGCGCAATCTGAATTTTCTCGAATCGCAGAGCTTTGCGGCGATCTACAGCTCGCACAATGTCGAACATCTCTATACATTCGAGGTCTTGCCCTGCCTCAGGGGATTTTTCCGGATATTGCAGGAAGACGGCTTCTTCAGGGTCCGCGTTCCCGATATCCAGATCATCGCGCAGTTGATCGCCAAAGAAGGACTGGATGTGGTGCTCTACACATCTCCAAGTGGTCCGATCCAGCCTCTTGATGTTCTCTACGGACATGCGGCGTCCCTTAAAAAAGGCGAGACCCATATGGGCCACAAGACAGCCTTCACAGCCACCCATATGGCAAAGCTCCTGTGGGCAGCGGGATTTCGCGATATCCAGATCGAGCGGCGGAATTTTGAACTCTTTGGCAAGGCCTGGCGCAGGACGCAGTCCTATGACGACAAGGGCAAGGCCACCATCGACAACCGCTTCTATGAAACCCCCGCATGGAAACAGCGGCTGGCATAAAACCATTTTCAACACAGCCCGCACAACATAAAAAAACCGCCATTCCGGCGGTTTTTTGTTTCAGGGTGCGCTTGTCAGCTGGCCTTGCCATCCGCAAGCCAGCCGCCGCCCAGCGCCTTGCACAGGGAAATGTAATAGACCACTTCATTATAGGCACTGATCGCCAGAAGGTTTTCAGCCTGGTAGAGTTGTGATTGCGCTGTCAGCTTGTCGGAGAACGAAATAGCTCCAAGCTCATACTGTGTTTCCGACAATTGTGCAGATTGCCGCGAGGCATCAACACTCCTGGTCAGCAGGGCCTTGCGGCTGCGTTCCTGCTTCAGCGATATCAGGGCATCCTCAACTTCGCCGACAGCGGCCAGAACCGTAGCACGATACGCCATATAGGCCTGCTTTGCGGTCGATTTCGACAGATCCACATTGGCAACCAGCCTGTCACGGTCGAACAGGGGAATGGTCAGTGTAGGTCCAAGTGACCAGTTTTTGATTTCATTGACGGATCCGGTAATACTGAACGAACCGGCCAATGTCAGGCTTGGATAGAGATCCGCCTCCTTGATCCCGATATCGGCCACAGCGGCTGCAAGGTTGGCTTCAGCCATGCGGATATCCGGGCGGTTACGGATCAGGTCTGCCGGAATACCGGTGGAAAAATTGACCTTTGGCAGGCGCTCGGTTCCACGCTTCTGCAAGGCTTCACCCAGTGCTGACGGCTCAAGTCCGAGCAGGATAGCAAGCTGGTGTTCGGCCCTGCCCTTGGCAGCCGTCAGTGTCGGAACATCAGCCGACGTTGAATAGTAGGAGGCGCTGGCCTTGATGGCATCCAGATTGGAGGCACTGCCGGCATCCAGCTGAGCCTTCGTCAGATCCAGTGTCTGGCTCTGTACCGATTGCGTATTCCTGGCAATGACCAGACGACGCTGGTAATTGCGGATTTCAAAATAACGGTTGGCCACATTGGCAATCAGGTCAAGCTTTGCCTGATTGAGCGATTCCCTGGCCGCAACAGTCTTGGCTGCAAGCGCGGCCCTCGTTTTCGCCCCGCCGCCGAACAGGTCAAACTTCCAGCTGGACGCAACGGCTGCCGTCAGGGCATCCGTCCCTGTATAGGTCGAGGCAGTATCCTTGCCGGAGCGCGTCGCCTCCACGGAACCATTGACCGAAGGATTATAACCGCCACCATTGACCCGCTCAGTCGCCTGCGCTGCCACAATGCGCTCCTGTGCCTGGGCAACGGTCAGGCTTTGCGAAAGTCCGTCACTGATCAACTGGTTCAGCGTCTGGTCCCCAAAGCTCGACCACCATGCTGTTTCCGGTGCAATCACCGGCCTGCTGTCCGGCTTTGATTCGCGGTAATGATCAGAAAGTTCAACTGTTTTCGGGATTTCATCCCCAGAAGTGGCGCAACCTGAAAGCAGCGCTACAAAAGCCATCATGGCAAGTGACCGGTTCATTCTTCAATCCTTTAACTCGTGGTACGCATACCCAAGTGTTACGTGGCCAAGATCAATTCACTCGGCATGTGACATTGCGTTTTCTTTATACTCTTCGAGGCTTGGCGTCTGTATGAACCTGCCCAAAAAGCGCCCTGACAAATAGTTAATATCATCCATTATTGTATAAACAACCGGAACATAGACAAGTGACAAGAGGGTGGACGAAAATAATCCACCGATAACTGCAATTCCCATCGGCATTCTGCTTTCAGAATCGGCTCCGAAGCCGGTAGCAATGGGCAACATACCCGCAGCCATGGCAATCGATGTCATGATAATGGGCCTCGCACGCTTTCCGGCAGCATCCATCAGGGCATCAAGACGATTCGCACCGGCCCGCTGTTCAACAATGGCATATTCCACCAGCAGAATGGAGTTTTTTGCAGCAATCCCCATCAGCATCAAAAGGCCGATGAGCACGGTGATTCCCATGGCCTTGTCGGCAAGGAAAAGAAAGCCCAGCGCACCACCCAGCGACAGCGGCAGGGCTGTCAGAATGGTAACAGGCTGAAGGAAATTGCGAAACAGCAACACAAGCGTGAAATACATCAAAAGCACACCGGAAACCATGGCAACGCCAAAGCTGCTGAACAGGTCATTCAGCCGCTGGAGATCACCCTGGTCCAGACGGGATACTGTCGGCGGCAGGGCTTTCAGGATCGGCAGCGCACTCACCAGCCTGTTGGCATTGCCCAGCGTGAGACCGTTCAGATCACCCCGAATGGTCGACTGAACTGTGCGGTTGACGCGATTGATGGTTGACGGGCCTGCGCCGAACGTGATGTCGGCAATCGCGCTCAGCGGCACGACACCATTGGCTCCGGTGATCGGCAGGAGGGACAGCCGGTCCACCGTGTTGAATGCCGCCGGGTCAAGCGTCACAAGTATCGGCACCTGGCGGTCATTGAGCGCAAATTTGGCAAGCGCGGAAGACCTGTCTCCGAGAGTCGCGATATTGATAACAGAGGCGATGGACGCCGGACTGACACCAATCTCGGCCGCTTTCACCAGATCAGGAACAATGATCAGTTCCGGCGTGGCAGCGGCGTTCGTCGACACCACATTGGTCAGGCCCGGAATACCTGCCATCTGTTTGCGCAGGGTTTCGCTGGCATCGGCCAGCGCCTTTTCATCATTGCTCACCAGGGTGATCGCAATCGAGTTGCTGGACAGCCCGCCCGCAGAAATTGTGACACGTGCACCGGGAATTTTGGCCAAAATCGGGGCATTGTCCGCCTCAAACTCTTGCTGTGACCGTTTCCGCTCGGCTTTGGGCTTCAGGACAACTGTCACCGATCCGGTATTGACAGCACCGCTTGTCGATATCTGGCCACCAAAACCTGCACTTTTGGAGGTTCCGACAGTGGAAAAAATATTGGCAATGTCCGGCTGCCCTGCAAGCGCATTGGTAACCTTCATCACCACGGAATCCGTCTCGTCCAGTGTAGCGCCCGGAGGCAATTCCACGGATATGGATGTCTGCCCCCTGTCCGATGCGGGGAAAAACTCCGAAGGAAGCTTTGTCGCCAGAAAAACAGATCCGGCGAAAAACACGAGACCGGTCACCAGTGTCACCCAGCGAAAGCGCAAGGCTCCGCGCAATATGGCAAGATAAGTCGGAAGCCATTTCGGCGTGTCATCATGCTCCGGTGACTTTTTCAGAAGATAGGCACTCATCAGCGGTGTCAGCATGCGGGCAACCAGCAGTGAAAACAGCACGGACACGGACACGACTATGGCAAAGCTCTTGAAAAACTGTCCGGGAATGCCTGGCATGAAAGCAACCGGCATAAAAACGGCCACCAGGGTGCCGGTTGTTGCAACAACCGCAAGCCCGATCTCGTCCGCTGCCTCTTTCGCCGCCGCAAAAGGTCCGCTTTTGTTCATCCGCATATGCCGGACGATATTCTCGATTTCGACAATCGCATCATCGACGAGAATGCCCACGACCAGGGACAGGGCCAGCAGGGTAATATTGTTCAGCGACAGATCCAGATACCACATGATGGCAAAGCTCGGGATCAGCGACATCGGCATTGCGATGGCAGAGATGATCGTCGCCCGGATATCGCGCAGGAACAGATAGACAATGCCAACCGCCAGGGCGGCACCGATGATCAATGCCTCAATGGCCGCTTCATAGCTTTGGATGACAAAGGTTGTCGACGAGGAAATCTCGGTGATTTTATAAGGCCCGTTTTCAGCCTGGATTTTGGCAACCTCTGCCCGGACAGCCGCCGCAGCCGCCACTTCGCTGGTTCCCACGGCACGGTAAACACCAAAGGCCACAACTTCCCTTCCATTCAGCCGCGCACGCTGGCGCGGTTCGGTCCATTGATCCTCCACGGTTCCAAGATCACCCAGACGGACCTGCCTGCCGCCACTAAGCGCGATATTGGTGTTGCGCAGGTCTTCGAGTGAAGACACGCTGGCCAGTGTGCGGATGGTCTGCTCGCGATCACCGACCGTCAGGCGCCCGCCAGGCTTGTTGACATTGACCGCTGCAAGGGTCTGGCTCACCTCCGATGCACTGGTACCGATGGCCGACAGCCTGTCAGGATCAAGCTTGACGATTACGGCCCGGTCCAGACCGCCGGACCGCTTGATGGATGATACGCCGCTGGCCGTCAGCAACCGGCGTGCCAGTGCGTCATCGACATACCACGAGATTTCCTCAAGCGATTTAGTATCGGATTCCACCGTGTAATTGAGGATCGGCTGGCCGGTATCTTCAACACGCCTGACCACGGGAGACGATGCTGCTGCAGGCAGGCTCGAGACAACCCCGTTGACGGCAGCCTGAACATCATTCGTGGCGCGGTCTATGTCCGTTCCAAGCAGGAACGAAACAGAGGTTACGGAGGAGCCTTCGCTGACGGTGGAGTTTACCGTGTCGACATTGCTGATGGCAGCAACCGAATTTTCAATAATCTCTGTCACATCAGTGGAAAGTTCCGTTGCAGATGCTCCGGGCTGCGAAACGGTGACTGTTACCGTTGGAATATCAATATCGGGGTTATTGTTGATCCGCAGCTTGTTATAGGTGTAAAGGCCTGCCAGGGTGAGCAGCACGAAGAGAACCGCTGTCGGAACAGGGTTATAAATGGCCCAGCGGGAAATCTTGTTCATTTTGCAATCTCTGCCTTGGAGCTGGTGACCGTGACCTTCGCGTCTTCTGTCAAAAAGCTTGCACCCTCCACGACAACGCTTTCCCCGCCTTTCAGGCCACTTTCAATGGCCACCAGGCCATCCTGCCGAATGCCTGTCGTCACCTTGACAGCGTGAACACTGTTGTCGCTGTTGACAACATAGACAGCGGGAGATCCGGAGAGCCACAGAAGCGAAGCTTCCGGAACAACAAGGGCCTTGATGGGCGGCAACAGGAAGGTCACATGCGCAAACATGCCTGAACGGAAAACTGAGCCGTCGGGAACAGAAACATACACCGTTCCAAGACGGGTGACACTATCCACTTTTTCCGCGATGGCCCGCACTTTGCCCTCAAGCACCCTGCCGCCGCTCTCTGCATCATCATTGGCAATCTCGACTGTATCTCCGGCTTTCAGAAGCACCAGATACTGCTGTGGAACCCTGGCATAAATTTCGAGTGCATTGTCGGAGATGATCTGGAACAGCGGCGCTGTTGTCATGGAGACAGACCCGACTGACGGGGGCGGAGCCGCAATGACACCGTCCACCGGCGCTGTAATGGTCGCCTGATCAAGCTGGACTTTCAATGTTTCCAGGCTGGCCATTGCCTGGTCAAGGGTCGCCTTTGCACTTACATCGGAGGCAACGCGCTGTTCAAGCGTTTCTGTTGCTATGGCCTGGGATGCCGCAAGGCTGCGCGCCCGCTCGGCAATGGCATGAGCCGTTTCATAAGCTGCGGAATAGCCGGTAATGGCGGCTTCCTTTTCACGGATCTGTGCTTCCAGAAGATCTGTGTTCAGCTTTGCCAGCACATCCCCCTTTTTGACAGTGTCGCCTTCCTTTGCAAAGACCGCAGAAATGACAAGGCCGCTGCTGAGAGGACTGACCTGGACAAGATCACGGGCATTGACACTGCCATTGGCCGAAAAGCTGCGCACCATATCCTGCGTGACAACCTGCACAACAGACACTGCCGTAACACTTCCGGAATCCTTGTTCTGCTTTTCCTGCGCTGTCGCGGCAGGCAGCCAACACAGCACACCCCCAAACAAAAAGGCGACAAACCCGATGCCTGAAATCATAATCTGAAAATGTCTTGTCATGCAATAACTCCGGGTCTCTTCAACACATCATGTCAATTTTGGGCACAATCGCATTGATAGTTTTCGCCACTCTGTCAAAGCGTATCCGTTTTGTGTCTGCACGGGCAAATTTGTTTCCCAATGTTTCCCGCAGGAGCATAGAAAGACTTTGTTACAAGTTTTTTGTCTGCCCTCTCCAAAATGTATTAGGATGCACTTCAAACAACAGACCGGACAAATGACAATGCATGGAAAGATTCACATCCTCATCGTTGACGATGACAATGAAATCCGCAAGCTTCTGGGGCGCTATCTGGGCGAGCAGGGTTTTAACGTAACGCTGGCCGCCAGCCGTCGCGAATTTTCCGAAAAATTTGATGCGGACATTTTTGATCTTGTCGTTCTGGACGTCATGTTGCCCGACGGTTCCGGGCTCGATATCTGCAGGACATTGCGCCAGCAGAAATCGATGATCCCTGTTATCCTGCTCACCGCCCTGAAAGAGGAGGTCGACCGTATCATCGGACTGGAGATCGGTGCCGACGATTATCTGGGCAAACCGTTCAGCCCGCGCGAGCTGATTGCACGCATCCGCGCTGTCCTGCGCCGCTCCGTCGAGCAGGACAAAACTGTAGCACCATCAAACCAGCTGGCAGAATTCTGCGGCTTCACTGTCGATATTGACGCACGGCAGGTCACCGATCGCAACAATGCGGAAATTGACTTGACGGGTGCTGAATTTGAACTTCTGAAAGTGATGATCGAGCGGCCCGGCCGCGTCCTGTCGCGCGAACAGTTGCTGGACCTGACCCAGGGCAAGGATATCAGCCCTTTTGACCGTTCGATTGATGTTCTGATGAGCCGCCTGCGCCGCAAGCTGGGGGGTGAAGGCAACGCCACCATCTTCAAGACCATTCGCAATGGCGGCTACCAGTTTGTTGCCAAACTGGAACGCCCGGAGGCCAGGGTATGAATTCGCTGCGTCGCAAAATCGCTGCCATTCTGCTTGTTTCCATCATGGCGGTCGTGGGCATGGCAACCGCCATTACGATCTATTTCTCGCAGCCTCCCAGCATGGACCGCCTGCTTGTATCCACCAGTGCACAAATGATTGCACTCTCCGATATTGTCAAAAAGCTGCAGGCAGACCCGCTCTCGACGTTGCACCTTGAAGACAGTCCGGCCGGAACTGTGGTCGCTGAAGACTACACCAAGAGTATCAGGGCCGCACTCGGTGCCCGGAACTCCAGCCTTGATGTGGTCGTGCGTTATATGCCGACCGGAGAACCTGTGGCTTCTGTTCCTGTCAGCAACGGCAAATGGCTGGTTTTTCCCTTCCCGTCGCTGCCCAAGCATGACAAGTTCTACAAGGTTCTGATAGCCTGGATCACGCTGATCGGTATCGGCACGGCAGCAGTAGCCGTGGGATTTGCCTACAGGATCACAAAGCCGTTCGCGGTGCTGGAGGAAGCCATTGCCTCCGTTGGACCGGATGGCCTGATCCCGCATATCCAGGAACTGGGCACCGGCGAGGTGCGGGCAACGGCCCGGGCGCTCAATCGCCTTTCAGAACGCCTCAAATGCGCCATGGAAAGCCGCATGCGGCTGGTAGCTGCCGCAGGCCACGACCTGCGTACCCCCATGACCCGGATGTGGTTGCGGGCGGAATTCCTGCCTGAAGACGACCGTGCGGTCTGGACAAAGGATCTCGAAGAACTCGACCGCATTGCCGACAGCGCAATCCGCCTCGTTCGGGAAGAAGCAGGTGGCGGCGACCGGGAGCCGGTATCTTTCTCGGACATCGTTTCCCAGACGGTCCTCGAACTCAGGGAAACAGGATTGAAGGTGGAAACCGGCACAATAGATGACGCGATGATTATCGCAGGCCCGCTGGCCCTCAAACGGGCGCTGCGCAACCTTGTGCAAAATGCCGCGACCCATGGCGGCGGCGGCCATGTCAGCGTGATTTCCGACACATCGACGGTTCGCATGATCGTCGATGATAATGGTCCGGGTATCCCGCCTGAAACCATAAACCGGATCTTTGAACCCTTTTTCCGGGTGGATCTGGGACGACGCCAGACGATTCCGGGTGCGGGTCTTGGTCTTGCCATTGCCAAGGAAATCATCGAGCGCTTTGCCGGTTCCATTTCCATTGAAAACAGGACAACAGGCGGCTTGCGCCAGGTTGTGACCTTCAGTCAGGTATCAGCATCCGTCAGGGAAAGACTCCCGAAATCCGCTTGAAACATGCAATCCACTATTGATAGTCTCCGCACACCGATGCGGAGATCACACCCATGATAAAGTCCTGTGCCTGTTGCCTGATCCTGAGCCTCGCACTGGCTGGCCTGGGCCATGCCGAGGACACGGGAATGACCGCCGTAACCCCTGTGTTTGACCAGCTTGTCTCCTATAATTTGCCGGCTGGTTTTACCGCTGTCTATGAAAATGCAAATGAAACACGCTACATTCAGGAGTCTGTGCCTGAAGGCCAATCCTATGACAACTGGACAGAAATGATCACATTGACAGGGGCGAAAGATCTGGCGCTGAATGAAAATGTGACGCTTGTCAGCAATGCCAATGCCATTGCCGACAATTACAAAAAGGACTGTGCGGATACATTCACGGCAACGCCGCTCGACAATCGACCGGTGGACGGTCACGATTCGCTGATTGTGTTTCTCGGTTGCGGAACAGCGGGTCCGCACGAAAGCGCAGTCAGCGAATCAGCCGTCATCATCCTCATAAAGGGCGAACAGGATTACTATACCCTGCAATGGGCCGAGCGCAGCCCCGCTATTGCCGGACCGCCGGTTTTTGACATTCAAAAATGGGGTCCGCGTCTGCAACAGCTGTTTCCTGTCAAGCTTTGCCCGGTGATTGAGGGTGAGGAATTCCCCTACCCCAGTTGCACCGTCCAATAATGACGGAGCCGGGACAGGGGCTTGCCCCCGATCAGGCGTGAACGAATTTTTCACGCCGCGCCTGATACTGGACATTGAATGTGGACGCTGCGAGTATCATCGCGCCGCCGATCCAGAGCCACTGTGTCACGGGCTCGCCCAGAAAAATCCAGCCGAGCGCAAAATTGACGGGCAGCTTGAGATCGTCGAAGGGCTGAATATAGGCCGCATCCGCAACCTCATAAGCCCTGACCAGCCAATATTGCGACAATGCCATCACGAAGCCGGAGACAACCAGAAAGCCGATCATGGTTTCGCTCGGCCACTGGAATCCGCCCGCAACGGCAAAACCGAAATTGAACGGCGCGATCAGCACAAGAAGCCAGACCGTGACTGTGGAGGAAGGTTCGTCCGCCAGAAGGCTTTTGGTCACAAGCGAGGACGCTGCCCAGCAAAGGGCCGCAACAACCGGGGCCAGCGCGTAGAGTGTAAAGTCAGCCGACCACGGCTGGAGGATCACCAGGGCTCCTGAAAAACCGACCGCAGTTGCAGCCCAGCGCTGCGGACTCACTTTCTCGCCGAAAAACAGCGCCGCACCGACAAGGATGAAAAACGGCGATGTCATCACCAGCGCCATGACCTGGCCGAAGGACACGCCATGGGCAAACCCGTAGACAAAGGCCTGGACACCCAGAACCGACAGGACAACCCGGACGAGATGGATCAGCGGCCTTCTGGTCTTCATTGCGCCAAAGCCGATCTTCCAGAGAACAGGAAGGGAAAACAGGAGCGCGATAAAATATTGCCAGAAAGACTCGGATGTGGAAGACAGGCCAAGCCCGTAGGTCACATGCCGTGTAATGACATTGGCCACAGCAAAGGCAAAGCCCGCCATGACCATATAGACAGCACCGGAAATGGCGCTTGAGGTTTTGAGAGTTAGGGAACTCTGATTCATGTTTGTGTTTCCTTTGAAACGGGTCAACATAAATCAGGACGCATGAGTTCATACACAGCAAAAATCCCGCGATCAAAAGATCACGGAACCGTTCCTGTCATAACCTCATTCTCTTTCATCCGGACTATACCGTCGGCTCCGGACTGAATGCCTGCGCACCGCACCGGATCTGCTGACCTTTTCACAGGAATGCTGCAAAAAGCGCTCGCGGGCTCAAGTGATATACACTCCTACCGCCGGTGGGGAATTGCACCCCGCCCTGAGAACGAATGTCGAATAATCGACAATTTTTATATACAATACAAGCAGACACCTGACAAGCCCTTGCCGGGAAACAAACCGTTCACAAAAAAGCCTGCATCTTTCGACGCAGGCTGTATGGCACAAGGTGCCAAAGACCTTGATTTGTCAGGTCTGGCTTCAATCAGTTGCAAGCGTCTTTCAGACCTTTGCCTGCTGCAAACTTCGGAACATTGCGGGCTGGAATATCGACTTCTGCACCGGTTGAAGGGTTGCGACCCTTGGATGCTTCGCGATGGGAAACTGTAAAATTGCCGAAGCCAACGAGGCGGACATCGCCACCGTTCTTCAGCTCTGCCTGGATCGTGTCAAAGACAGCGTCAACCGCAGATGCTGCATCGGTTTTTGAAAGGCCTGCTTTTGTGGCCACTGCGGACACGAGCTCATTTTTGTTCATGTTTCCATCCCTTTCCTGGGTACTTCACGACTCGACGACTTTGTCGTCCGGCACAATAGCCAAGGAATGTGGTGGCGCAACCGGAAAAGCCATCAAAATGCCCACGAAACAAGGGTTTTTAGTTAAAAATTCATTAAAAAGGCCGGATTGATCCGGCCTTTCATCATTGGCAAAAGGTCCACCCATTGCGAACCGCAACTATACGCGCAACCCTGAAGCGTGTTGCGATCTTCCAGATGTGATTGCCACGCTTCAAGTCTTTGTTTTTAAGCATGTCGCTATCGCAAAACCGCTTAACACTTTTGCGCGACATGCTTTAATGCGCAATTGTTGTTCCGGCTTCATCAACAGTGTCAGGCGACACAATGGCCGGAAGTTCCATGGAAGCATCCCATTCAATGGCAACCGGCTGACGCACAAGTGCATGCTGGATGACCTCCGACATCATGGAAACCGGTATGATTTCCATATTATTCTTCACGTTGTCGGGAATATCGACCAGATCCTTGGCATTTTCTTCCGGGATCAGCACTTTCTTGATACCGCCACGCAGGGCGGCCAAAAGCTTCTCCTTAAGACCACCAATCGGCAAAACCCGGCCACGAAGCGTAATTTCGCCGGTCATCGCCACATTGCGGTCAACCGGAATACCGGTCATGATGGAAACAATGGCCGTTGCCATGGCAACACCTGCAGAGGGACCGTCCTTCGGGGTAGCGCCCTCGGGAACGTGAACATGGATATCGCTCTTGTCAAACAATGGCGGTCTGACACCGAAATCCACGGCACGCGAACGAACATAGGAAGCAGCAGCCGAAATGGATTCCTTCATCACATCCTTCAGGTTTCCGGTCACGGTCATGCGGCCCTTGCCGGGCATCATCACACCTTCTATCGTCAGCAACTCGCCGCCCACTTCTGTCCAGGCCAGGCCAGTCACAACACCGATCTGATCCTCACGTTCTGCTTCGCCATGGCGATAACGTGGAACACCCAGATAATCACTGATATTATCCACAGTCACAGCAACCGACTTCGCCTTGCCGCGCATGATTTCTGTCACGGCCTTGCGACCGAGCTTCATCAACTCGCGCTCAAGACTGCGCACACCTGCCTCGCGCGTGTAGGTCTGGATTACCACCTTCAGGGCTTCGTCCGAGACCGAGAATTCTTTCGGCTGCAACGCATGATCCTTGATCGCCTTTGGCAACAGGTGCCTCCTGGCGATTTCCAGCTTTTCGTCTTCCGTGTAACCGGCTATCCGGATGATTTCCATGCGGTCCATCAAGGGTGCCGGAATGTTCAGCGTATTGGCCGTGGTAATGAACATCACATTGGAAAGGTCATATTCGACCTCCAGATAGTGGTCCATGAATGTGCCGTTCTGTTCCGGATCCAGCACTTCCAGCAACGCTGACGATGGATCACCGCGGAAATCCTGGCCCATCTTGTCAATTTCATCCAGCAGGAACAGCGGATTGGCTTTTTTCGCCTTCTTCATCGACTGGATAACCTTGCCGGGCATGGAACCGATATAGGTTCTGCGATGACCGCGAATTTCAGCCTCGTCACGAACGCCGCCAAGCGCCATGCGCACATATTCACGACCGGTTGCCTTGGCAATCGATTTGGCAAGGGAGGTCTTGCCGACGCCCGGTGGTCCCACCAGGCACAGGATTGGCCCCTTGATCTTGGCCGACCGCGCCTGCACGGCAAGATACTCGACAATGCGCTCCTTGACCTTGTCCAGACCGAAATGATCCTCCTCGAGAACCTTTTCCGCATTGGCAAGATTGGTCTTGATCTTCGACTTCTTGCCCCACGGAATACCCAGAAGCCAATCGAGATAGTTGCGCACGACCGTGGCTTCGGCAGACATGGCCGACATCTGGCGCAGCTTCTTCATTTCGGCATCGGCCTTTTCACGGGCCTCCTTGGAAAGCTGGGTCTTCTTGATGCGGTCTTCCAGCTCGCCCATCTCGTCACGGCCATCCTCGCCGTCGCCAAGTTCCTTCTGGATCGCCTTCATCTGCTCGTTCAGGTAATATTCGCGCTGGGTCTTTTCCATCTGGCGCTTGACGCGCGAACGGATACGCTTCTCCACCTGCAGGACGGAAATTTCGCCTTCCATGAAGCCGAGTGCCTTTTCAAGACGGCCCTTCACGGATGTGGTCTCCAGCATTTCCTGTTTTTCAACAATCTTGATGGCCAGATGCGAGGCAACAGTATCCGCCAGTTTCGAGTAATCATCGATCTGGCCGGCGGCTCCCACAACTTCCGGAGAAATTTTCTTGTTGAGCTTCACATAGTTTTCAAACTCGGAAACCACGGAACGCGACAGCGCTTCAATTTCAACAGGATCTTCCTTCGGCTCCTCCAGAACATGCGCCATCACCTCGTAGAAATCGTCCCGGCGTGTATAGCCATCCACTTCCGCGCGCGCCCTGCCCTCGACCAGCACCTTGACAGTGCCGTCCGGCAATTTCAGCAATTGCAGCACATTGGCAACTGTGCCGACCTGATAGATGGCAGATGGTTCAGGATCATCATCGGCCGCATTGGTCTGGGTTGCCAGCATGATCTGGCGGTCAGACCCCATCACCTCTTCAAGGGCACGGATGGACTTCTCGCGTCCGACGAACAACGGAACAATCATATGCGGGAATACGACGATATCGCGCAAGGGCAAAACCGGATATGCATTACTCTCGGTTGCCGAAGCTGTCTTTTTGGTCATGAAATTTCCTTTCAATCTTCCCGTTTCCAGGAATTCAGTCTGCCTGTTTCCGGCAACATTTGCCATTGCAGGCATGCTATTTTCGACTCTATAGATGGAATTAACTCATCGACTTTTCAAGCCTGACCGTCATAAACCATTCACATTTGCCGACAGACAAACTGACTACAGCGCGCACGTATCCCGAACCTTGCGGCGATCCCCCGAGACGGCGCAAATCCTCAAGAATATTGCACCTGTACTCATTCAGATTTTGCCCTGCAAACCCATGATGGCAAACATGAATTCAGCCTTATACCAACTTGCAGAAAAGGGCCTGCCCCAAGGCAAGCCCTTTGTAAAATCACGGCCTTGGTACCATCAGGCGGATGCAGTCGCCTTCTCATTGGCACGATCTGCATAAATATAAAGCGGACGGGCATTGCCCTTGACCACTTCATCCGAGATCACAACCTCGCGCACGCCTTCCAGTGTAGGCAGTTCAAACATGGTATCCAGAAGGATCTTTTCCATGATCGACCGCAGGCCACGCGCACCGGTCTTGCGGGTAATCGCGCGTTTGGCGATTTCCAGCATGGCATCCTCATGGAATGTCAGTTCCACATCCTCCATTTCAAACAGGCGCTGATACTGCTTGACAAGGGCATTCTTGGGCTCGGACAGGATCTGGATCAGGGCTGCCTCATCCAGATCTTCCAGTGTCGCCAGAACAGGCAGACGACCGATAAATTCCGGAATCAAACCGAACTTGACCAGATCTTCCGGCTCCAGCTCCCGCAGAACCTCGCCAACACGACGCTCGTCCTGAGACTTGACCGAAGCCCCGAAGCCGATCGATGTCTTCTCGCCGCGCGCCGAAATGATCTTGTCGAGACCTGCGAAAGCACCGCCGCAGATAAACAGGATGTTGGTTGTGTCAACCTGGAGGAACTCCTGCTGGGGATGCTTGCGCCCGCCCTGCGGAGGAACGGAGGCCACAGTGCCTTCCATGATTTTCAGGAGCGCCTGCTGCACGCCCTCGCCCGACACATCCCGTGTGATCGACGGATTGTCCGACTTGCGGGAAATCTTGTCCACTTCGTCGATATACACAATACCGCGCTGTGCCCGCTCGACATTGTAGTCGGCCGCCTGGAGAAGCTTGAGGATAATATTCTCAACATCTTCCCCGACATAACCGGCTTCGGTCAATGTTGTTGCATCCGCCATGGTAAACGGCACGTCAATGATCCGGGCCAATGTCTGTGCCAGATAGGTCTTGCCGCAACCGGTCGGGCCTACAAGCATGATATTGGACTTTGCCAGTTCGATGTCGCCGCTTTTCGACGAGTGTGAAAGCCGCTTGTAGTGGTTATGCACCGCAACGGACAGGATTTTCTTGGCCTGCTTCTGGCCAATGACATACTCGTCCAGAACCTTGATGATATCCTGCGGAGTGGGAACCCCTTCACGTGACTTGACCATCGAGGTCTTGTTTTCTTCGCGGATGATGTCCATGCACAATTCGACGCATTCATCACAGATGAACACAGTCGGCCCGGCAATCAGCTTGCGGACTTCATGCTGGCTTTTGCCACAAAACGAACAATAGAGAGTATTCTTGCTGTCACCGCCGTTGCTACCGCTGACTTTGCTCATATCATTTTCCTTCCAGCATGCCGGTTTTCCGAAACTCGGATTACGGTCAACTATTCCGCTCGGGAGCCATGCCTTTGTAAAACCAATGGCCACCAAACTTATCCGGGGCACCTGTCGTCAGATCATCCAATCATGTTTGACGAGCGCTTGCAACGAATCCCCCGTTCGATTTTCATGCTATGTCATAAAAACACAACATACTGTTAATACCTAAAATCCTGACCTTTTCTGTGGATGGATTCCGAAAATCATCAGGAAAAGGCCTTTGCCCGGCCCTAATCGGCCTGACCGCCTTCCATTTCGATGCGCGACGTCAGGATCTTGTCCACGACACCCCAGTCCCTGGCTTCGCCTGCATCCATGAAGTGGTCGCGATCCAGCGTGGATTCAACCTCTTCATAGGTACGACCGCAATGCTTGACATAAACTTCATTCAGGCGCTTCTTCATTTTGATGATATCGCGCGCATGGCGCTCGATATCGGAAGCCTGGCCCTGAAAACCGCCGGACGGCTGATGCACCATGATACGGGCATTCGGCGTTGCAAAGCGCATGTCCTTGTGGCCTGCCGCCAGAAGCAGCGAACCCATCGACGCGGCCTGCCCGATGCACAAGGTTGAAACGGCAGGCTTGATGAACTGCATCGTGTCATAAATGGCCATGCCGGCTGTTACAACACCGCCTGGCGAATTGATGTAGATGGCAATTTCCTTTTTCGGATTTTCCGATTCCAGGAACAGAAGCTGTGCGCAAACCAGGGTGGCCATGTGATCTTCGACCGGACCGGTCATGAAGATGATGCGTTCCTTCAGGAGCCGCGAATAAATGTCATAGGACCGCTCACCACGGTTGGTCTGTTCAACGACCATCGGGATCAGGGCCATCGCGGTATCAACTGGATTTCTCATGTCTAACCTTCGTCACTTTGCCCGCAACGCCCAAGACCGCACGGGAATCAAATCAAATAGTCTCTTTGTGTACATAGAGTGACCTGAACGGAAACTTCAAGACTCAGAGGACGCAAATGCATGGCCTTTCTGGAGCCAAGGGACTTAAGATGGTGTTAGCAGCCAGCCTTTCAACAGGCAAAGGCGAAATCAGGGTGAAGGAAGGGTGAAGGAAGGGTGAACCTGGCACAAAAAACTGGATGCGCTTTGGCGCACCCAGTCGCATTTCTGCGTTAAACGGAAGCAGTCTTACTTCATCATGGTTTCTTTCATTGCGCCGTCCATGTGCATGGCACAATCTTCCATCTTGCCATCTTTCATCGCCATCTTGGCCATATCGACTTCCTTCATGGCCATATCCATATGCATCTTGTCCTTGACGGCCATAGCGTCCTGCTCAAGCTTCATCATGCTGGCATCATCGCATTTCATCATTTCGGCAGCAAAGCTTGGGGCTGCAAAAGCCGTGATTGCTGCAAATGCCAGTGCGGAAAGAAAGATTTTCATGTTGGTCGTCTCCTGAATAACTTCGGCTCCATTGCCGACAGGAAGATCATTGCTGCATAATTGCGATCACAGACAAATCACGCCCGCGCGATGCACGGCGTTGTGATGGGGCGTGAACGGAATGCACTTGGATTGCACCACCGGAAAATCCGCAACTGAAGAATGGACACTGTAAATGTGGTCTTGATTTTTTTGAGATCTGCTGTCATATATTTTGCGTTCGGGCGTTTAGCATCCCGGAGACTGGACTGATGGTACTGTTTGCCTCGAAAGAGGCAGGCCGTCAGGCTGGAAAGCCTGGCAACGTAGACGTTCTTTCCCCGTTATCGTGACTACTCGACTTGTCCCGCATGCCTGACAGCCGTGAGCTGGATGGAGAAGGGAAAAACCGTTCGCACTCCCAACAGTGCGGACAACGAAACTGTAAAGGGAAAAGGACTTCTCCCCATGGCCACCAAGGGCATTGTAAAATTCTTCAACCAGGACAAAGGTTTTGGTTTCATCACTCCGGACGGCGGTGCAAAGGACGTTTTCGTTCACATCTCCGCGCTTCAGGCTTCCGGCATTCAGACACTGAAGGATGGCCAGCAGGTCACGTTTGACACTGAGCCGGATCGCATGGGCAAAGGCCCAAAGGCTGTCAACATTCGCGCCTGATATGCGCAGCATCTCAAGATGATTTCAACGGCGTTTCTTCGGAAACGCCGTTTTTGATTCAGGGCTTTTGGAACGTTCTTGAGTGTCAGCTGTAGCGTAATGCGGCAAAGGCTGCTTCCATCACCTCGACCCCTGCCCCGGGCTTTGCCGCATCAGAGGACAGGATCTGGCGGAAACGGCGCGCACCAGGCTGGCCATTGAACAGGCCCACCATATGCCGGGTCACATGTGCCAGCCGCCCGCCGGTCGCCAGATAAGCCTCGGCATAGGCCAGCATGGCATCGCGCAAACTGGTATTTGACACAGGCTCATCACTGCCGCGGTAAATCACCCGGTCAACATCACCCAGAAGCGACGTGTTGTGATAGGCAGCCCTTCCCATCATCACACCGTCAACATGGACAAGATGATCCAGGGCTTGAATCAAAGTCTCGACGCCGCCATTTATCCCGATGAAAAAATTGGGATTATCGCGTTTGATATCATAGACAATCCGGTAGTCGAGCGGCGGAATATCGCGATTTTCTTTCGGGCTCAGTCCTTGCAGCCAGGCCTTGCGCGCATGCACCCATACGGCATCGGCACCGGCCTCATGCACCATCCTAACAAACGCAGGCAGCACCGCATAGGGATCCTGTTCGTCCACACCGATCCGGCACTTCACGGTCACCGGAACGGTTGAAACCGCTTTCATCGCCGCCACACAGTCGGCCACAAGCTGCGGCTCGCGCATCAGGCAGGCCCCAAACGCACCCGATTGTACCCGGTCTGAAGGGCAGCCGACATTCAGGTTGATTTCATCATACCCATAGTCAATGCCAATGCGGGCGGCTTGTGCCAGCTTTTCAGGTTCTGATCCGCCCAGTTGCAGGGCAACGGGGTGTTCCTGCTGGTCAAAGCCAAGCAGCCGGTCACGCGGGCCGTGCAGAATGGCATCCGCCACCACCATTTCCGTATAGAGCAGGGCATGCCGCGACAATTGCCGGTGAAGGAACCGGCAATGCCGGTCCGTCCAGTCGATCATCGGGGCTACGGCAAATATTTTTCCGCCCCGGGCAAGCGTGTCAGCATACATCGAAAGTCTCTCAACCCTTGATGAACGGAATGGCTGGCAATGTGTGCCCAAGCACTTCATCGGCACCGGTATAGACCATCTTCAGCGCAACATAGAAGATAACAGCAAAACCGGCCCAGGCAATCCAGCGATGCCTGTGCAGCAATTTTGCAATGATAGATGAGGCGACACCCATCATGACCACCGACAGGCCAAGACCAAAAACCAGCGCCTCGAAATGATCCTGCGCAGCACCTGCGACTGCCAGAACATTGTCCAGTGACATGGAAACATCCGCGATGATGATCTGCATCACGGCCTGCCGCAAGGTCTTTTGTGTGCGCCCGCCCGCTACAGATCCGTCTGCATTCAGATCGGCATTCTCCAGCGCTTCTTCGCCTTCCTGCAAGTCCTTTTCGGTCACCCGCAATTCCTGGTACATTTTCCAGCATACCCAGAGCAGCAATATGCCACCGGCCAGAAGCAGGCCGGTAATCGCCAGCAACTGGGTAGTAACAAGGGCAAAGCCGATACGCATGACCGTTGCCGCCCCTATACCGATCAGGATGGCCTTCTGCCGCATGTCTTTCTGCAAACCTGCCGCAGCCATACCAATGACGATGGCATTGTCTCCGGCCAGAACAAGATCAATCATGATCACCTGAAGAAAGGCTGTAAGCGCCGACTGGTCAAACATAGGGTCTCACTCTCGCATAACATCCCGGACCATCAACAGCCGCAGGCCATATCTATTCACATATCGAAGCGCAGTGGCGTGAATTTCAAGCGGTGTCAACGACAGATCCGTCTAACAGGGCGTAAATCACAATATCCTGTGATACACATTCATGAGATAAGACAGTTAAAAACCAAAACAACCGTTTGGGCAGGAGCATGTTGCAACAAGTCTGTTGTTCGGCAACATCGTGAATGCCTGCGATTCCGGCTCGAAAACAGTCTCATCCTCCTGTAGGGTGCAACGCTGTCAGCCCTGAAAGGACATTGCTTCATGCCGTTTCATGCCCTCGGCCCCCTTTTGCCTGAACGCCCTGAAAGCGGAGAATACTGGATAGCACCCGATGCCCATGTGATCGGCAAGGTCAGGCTGGGCGAGAATGTGGGCATCTGGTTTGGGGCCGTGCTGCGCGGCGATAACGAGTGCATCACCGTTGGCCACGGCAGCAATATCCAGGAAGGCTGTGTCCTGCATACCGACATGGGTTTTCCCCTCACCATCGGCGAAGATTGCACCATTGGCCACCGTGCCATTCTGCATGGCTGCACCATCGGCAACAATGCCCTGGTCGGCATGGGAACAACCATTCTCAACGGTGCAAAAATCGGCAACAACTGCCTTGTGGGTGCCAATGCCCTGATCACCGAAGGCAAGGAATTTCCTGACAACAGCCTGATTGTCGGCAGCCCTGCCCGCGTCATCCGCCAGCTGGATGCACAGGCCGTTGCGCGGCTGACGCTTTCGGCCCAAAGCTATGTTGCCAACTGGAAACGCTTCAGGACGGAACTGGCTGAAATCGTCTGAGATCAGAGCGTTAAGGTGCGCAGGCGCAGGGCATTGCCGATCACCGAAACCGAGGAAAAGCTCATGGCAGCAGCGGCCAGCATCGGCGAAAGCAGGCCGCCTGTCCACGGATAGAGAATACCGGCCGCAACCGGCACAGCCAGAACATTATATCCAAACGCCAGGACCAGATTTTGCCGGATATTGGCAAGTGTGGCCCGTGAAAGTTTGCGCGCCCGCAGAATACCCGCCAGTTCCCCTTTGACAAGCGTGATCCCGGCGCTGTTGAGCGCAATATCCGCACCTGTTCCCATGGCAATGCCGACATCGGCACTGGCCAGCGCCGGCGCATCATTGACGCCATCCCCCGCCATGGCCACCACCTTGCCTGTCGCCTGAAGCGACTGCACCAAGGCCTGCTTGTCGGCGGGCAGCAGCCCCGCATGCATATTTTCAATGCCAACGGCCCTTGCCACCACTGCCGCCGTTGCCGCATTGTCTCCCGTCGCCATGATCACGCTTATGCCTTGCTGCACCAGCCCCTCAATGGCCTCACGTGCACCAGGCTTGACCCGGTCGGTAACCGCGACAAGCCCGGCAATCTTGCCATCAACCGAGACAAAATGCACCGACCTGCCATCGGCTTGCAGCGCACGCGCCTGTTCCATGAGGCTCCGGCAATCGACACCCGATTCAGCAAGAAAGCCGGAATTGCCAACCATCACAGGCCGGGCTGACACGACCCCGCGTACGCCCTTGCCCGTTACCGCCTCAAAATCAGTCACCGCAAACAGGACAACAGCCCTGGCTTTGGCACCTGCCACAATCGCTTCGGCCAGCGGATGTTCTGACACGGACTCAATGCTGGCCGCCAGTTGCAGCACCCTGTCCGCCTCAAACCCGTCGGCGGAAATGACATCGTCAAGCGCCGGACGGCCCTCGGTCAGCGTTCCGGTCTTGTCTATGATCAGTGTGTCCACATCGGCCATGCGCTGCAACGCCGAAGCATCGCGCACCAGAACCCCTGCCCGTGCGCCCCGCCCGGTCGCCGTCATCACCGACATCGGCGTTGCCAGTCCCAGCGCACAGGGGCAGGCAATGATCAGCACGGACACACTGGCGGCCAGCGCATAGACCAGCGATGGTGATGGCCCGGCCAGCAGCCACACAAAAAACGTGCAGACAGCCACCAGAACCACCGCAGGCACAAACCGGCGCGCCACCCTGTCCGCCAGTTTCTGGATCGGAGCCCGCGACCTTTGCGCAGAGGATACCATGTCGATAATCTTTGCCAGCAGCATATCCGGGCCAACGGCTGTGGCCTTCACAACAAGCTGGCCATTCTTGTTCATGGTTCCACCGGTCACCATGTCACCGGTTGATTTGGGTACCGGAAGGGGCTCGCCCGAAAGCATGCTTTCATCCAGCAAAGTCTGCCCGTCCACAACAAGACCATCAACAGGAACGGCCTCGCCCGGACGCACCCGAACCCGGTCCCCCGGAAGAATATTTTCAACCGGCGCATCAAATTCCGTTCCGTCATCCTGAATGCGACGGGCCGTTTTGGGGGCAAGGCCGATCAGAGAGCGAATGGCATCCCCGGTCTGTTCGCGCGCGCGCAGCTCCAGAATCTGCCCCAGAAACACCAGCGCAATGATCACGCTGGCAGCCTCGAAATACACGGCAACAGCGCCGTCATGACCGCCGATCCCGTGCGCAAACAGCCAGGGCAGCAGCGTCGCCACCACGCTGTAGGCATAGGCAGCGCCTGCCCCCAGCATGATCAGGGTCCACATATTGAAGTTGCGGGTGACCAGGGAAGCCCAGCCCCGCTGAAAAATCGGCAGCGCTGCCCAAAGCACAACCGGGGTCGCAAGCCCCATTTCCATAACATTGGCAATCTGCCCGCCCAGCCAGTCGCGAAACGGCAGCCCCGCCATGGAGCCCATCGACAGGACCAGCAGCGGAGCGCTCAACAGCACACTGACACGGAAGCGCCGTTTGAAATCGGCCAGTTCGGGGTTCGGCCCCTCAACCGGCGCTCCCGCAGGTTCCAACGCCATACCGCAAACAGGGCAGGCACCCGGTGCCTCCCGCACAATTTCCGGGTCCATCGGACAGGTATAGAGTGTTGCCTTTTTGGCCACCTTCGGCCTGGATTTTGCGTGACCCGACAGATAGAACCATGGATCTGCCTGAAATTTTACCCGGCACCCGGGATTGCAGAAATGATAGACAGTGCCGTGATAGGCCAGTTCCGGCTTGCCGCTGCCAGGTTTGACTTTCATGCCGCAAACAGGATCAATCGCAAAAGGTTGATACGCCTCGCCACCGCCTGCCCCTTGTCCGGCATCGAACAGGCGATCCATCAGCGTTTGCAGTCTTTCCATCGGCATCTTCCGTTCTGTTGGACACTGGAACTGTTACCGCAAAAATGCAGGCGAACAACGCCGGGTGCCTGCCTCCGCCTTTCAGCCTGCAACAGGCATTTTCACACCCTATGCAAGGCAGCTCTGGCAGGTTCCGCGAATCTCGATCGTGGTTTTTGCCGCCCGGAATTTTTTACCGTGCGCCCAGTCCGCAAGTCTTTGATCTATCGCATGGTCATGAAATTCATCTACCTGCCCGCAAATCTCGCAAATGGCAAATCCGATCACACCGTGCGCGTGGCAGCCACCGGCCTCATGCGTATGGGCGCAGGCCACAAAGGCATTGATGCTTTCCAGCCGGTGAACCAAACCGATTTCTGTCAGCTTTTCCAGCGCCCGGTAAACCTGCAAGGGTGCACGAAACCCGTGATCACGCAACTTGTCCAGAATGGTATAGGCGCTGAGCGGCGCTTCGGCCCTGGTCAGGGCCTCCAGAACCAGCGTCTGGTTCTTGGTCAATTCCTGGGTGATCATGGTTGGTTCCCTTCATGAAAGCCATGGACAGGTATCGGTTTTGTGGCTCTGCGCCCGAATGGCAGCAGGCTGACGAGAAACAGGATCAATGCCGCAACAACAATGGACGGGCCGGACGGCGTATCATAATGCAGCGAAGCCGAAAGACCGGCAATAACGGCGACAACACCGAGGCCCGAAGCAATCACCGCCATGATTTCTGGTGTGGATGAAAACCGCCGTGCCGCCGCCGCCGGGATGATCAGCATGGACGTGATCAGCAAAATGCCGATCACCTTCATGGCAATGGCAATGACCAGCGCCATCAGCAGCATGAAATACAGCCGGGTGCGCTCGGGCTGCAAGCCTTCGGCCTCTGCCAGTTCCGGGCTGACCGTAGAGGCGAGCAGAGGTCTCCAAAGACGGACAATGGCCAACAGGACCAGAATGCCACCGCCCCAGATCAACTGGATATCCGCCACCGATACCGCCAGAATATCCCCGAAAAGGAAGCTGACAAGGTCAATGCGCACCCAGGTCAGAAAAGCCACCAGAACCAGACCTATGGCCAGAGTGGCATGCGAGAGGATGCCCAGCAGCGCATCTGCCGAAAGCCCGCCGCGTCTTTGCAAAAGGATCAGCAGCAGGGAAACAGAGGCTGCAACCGCAAACACGCTGATCATCAGGTTCAGGCTGAACATCAGCGACAGGGCAACACCCAAAAGCGCCGAATGCGCCATCGTATCACCGAAATAGGCCATCCTCCGCCAGATGACAAAACAGCCCAGCGGCCCTGTGGTCAGCGCCAGACCGATACCGGCCAGCATGGCACGAAAGAAAAAATCATCCAGCATGGTCATGATCCTTCGCCGGAAACCCCTGGTCGTGACGGCAGCCCGGGCCATGAACATGGACGGGTGACGGCGCATGGGCGTGGTCATCGCCATGCGCACCACGGGCCTCGGTATGATGTCCGTCGCCGGGATGACAATGGTCGGTCACGCTACCGTCACCGTGCAATACCCGTCCGTCTGACAGATGTGTATGGTCGTGGTCATGGCTGTAAACAGCAAGGCTCCGGGCCGCGCCGGCACCAAAAAGCTTGAGATATTCCGGGCTCTGCGTCACCATTTGCGGCGTACCGCGGCAGCACACATGACCGTTCAGGCAGATCACCGTATCCGTTGCGGCCATCACCACATGCAGGTCATGCGAAATCATCAAAATGCCGCAGCCGGATGTCTGTCGAATGGAGGCAATCAGATCATAAAGCGCAATTTCGCCCTGGAAATCCACACCCTGAACCGGCTCGTCCAGCACCAGAAGATCCGGCTTTCGGGCAATCGCCCGCGCCAGAAGTGCCCGCTGAAACTCGCCGCCGGACAGGTATTGCACCTCCGATGGCGCCAGATGGCCGATCCCGACAGCCTCCAGCGCACTGTCAATGTCGCGTTCGGCAATGCTTCCCGTCAGGGTCATCAGACGCCGCACGGTCAATGGCATTGTCCAGTCGATGGCAAGTTTCTGCGGCACGTAGCCGACTTTCAGCCCCTCCAGCCTTTCAACCTTGCCTTCACTGGCTTTCATGATCCCGATGGCCGTTTTCGCCGAGGTGGATTTGCCGGAACCGTTCGGGCCGATCAATGTTACGATCTCTCCGCGCCGCACGCAAAAATCCACGCCACGCACCAGCCAGCGACCGCCGCGCTGCACACCAACATGGTTCAATGAAACGAGAACCTGGCCATTTTCTGCTATAACCGGCGATTTCAACATCAAAAAATCCGCAAATTGCTGTTGCCAGTTGCTATGCCACACGTTATAGCATTACGCAATTGATGTAATAACATTACATTATGAATCAACGGAGTGGTATCATGAAATTTCGTCTGGAAGCCCTGTGCGCAACCGCTGCAGTCTGCCTTGCAACGAGCCTGTTTGCGCACGGAGCGCAGGCATCCGGTTTCCCCCGTGTCGTGGTTTCCATCAAGCCGGTTCATTCCATTGTCGCTTCGATCATGGAAGGTGTGGGAACGCCGGAGCTGATCGTCAAGGGAGCCGCCTCCCCCCATACCTATAATCTGAAGCCGTCGGATGCGCAGACCCTTCAGGATGCCGACATCGTCTTCTGGCTCGGTCATGACCTGGAGGCGTTTCTGGACAAACCGCTGGAAACACTCGGCTCAAAGGCCGAGGTGGTGTCCTTTCTGGCCATGGACGGCATTGCCGTCCTGCCGCCGCGGGAAAGCGGCACATTTGAGCATCATGACCATGGCGAAGCTGCGGACAAAGGTCATGATCATGCCCACGAGGAAGGCGAAGAGGTGGATGCCCATATCTGGCTGGACCCTGAAAACGCCAAGGCCATGGCCAGGGGCGTAACCACAACCCTTTCAAAGGCCGACCCCGATCACGCTGCCGCCTACAAGGCCAATCAGGACAGGCTTCTTGCCCGGCTGGATACGCTGGAAAAGGACATTGCCGCCACGGTTCTTCCGGTCAGGGACAAGCCGTTCATCGTGTTCCATGATGCCTACCAATATTTCGAGCAGCGTTTCGGCGTCAATGTCGCAGGCTCCATCACTGTCAGTCCGGACCATCTGCCGGGTGCTGCCCGCGTGGCCGAAATTCAGGCCAAGGTGCGGGAACTGGGCGCGACCTGTGTCTTTTCCGAACCGGAATTTGAACCCAAACTGGTCAAGGTCGTCATGGAAGGCACTCCGGCCAAATCCGGCGTGCTCGATCCCGAGGCCGGCGCCATCCCCGAAGGCCCGGATCTCTATTTCGAGATGATGAACAGCCTTGCCACGTCCATCAGCACCTGCCTGAAATAGGCAGGTACAAAAACCGGGTGACCTCAGGTCGTCCGGTTTTTTGCGCTCATAATATGTAATGTTATATCATTAATTGGATTGAAAATGAAAAAACTTCCGGTCACGGTCCTGTCAGGCTTTCTCGGTGCAGGCAAAACCACGGTTCTCAACCATGTGCTCAACAATCGCGCCGGCCTGCGCGTGGCCGTCATTGTCAATGATATGAGCGAAGTCAATATTGATGCGGCTCTGGTGCGTGATGGCGGAGCCAATCTTTCCCGCACGCAGGAACAGCTTGTGGAAATGACCAATGGCTGCATCTGCTGCACCTTGCGTGACGACCTGCTGCTTGAGGTGCGCAAACTGGCAGAAGATGGCCGGTTTGACTATCTGCTGATTGAATCCACCGGCATTGCCGAGCCTCTCCCTGTGGCCACCACCTTTGACTTCCGTGATGAAAACGGCCACAGCCTGTCTGATGTTGCAAGATTGGACACGATGGTCACCGTGGTTGATGCCGCCCATCTGCTCAACGACTACAGTTCCTCCGATTTTCTGGCGGACCGCGGCGAAACGGCAGGAGAAGGTGACAACAGGACATTGGTGGACCTTCTGGTCGAGCAGATTGAATTTGCCGATGTCGTCATCCTCAACAAGGCCGATGTGGCAACGGCAGACCAGCTGGACGCTGCCCGCAAGATCGTCACCGGCCTCAACCCGGATGCCCGTATTGTCGAGACGGCCTTTGGTCAGGTCGCACTGGACGAGGTTCTGGGCACCGGCCTGTTTGATTTCGGCAGGGCACAGACCCATCCGCTCTGGTACAAGGAACTGCATGGTTTCAAAGATCATATGCCTGAAACCGAAGAATATGGTATTCGTTCCTTCGTCTATCGGGCAAAGAGACCATTTGACCCGACAAAGTTCCAGAATTTCCTCAATGAGAGCTGGCCGGGCGTTATCCGCGCCAAGGGCTTCTTCTGGCTGGCAACCAGGCCCCACCATGTCGGTGAAATCAGCCAGGCCGGACCGCTGGTGCGCACCTCGAAAATGGGCGTCTGGTGGTCATCGGTCCCGAAAAACCAGTGGCCGGATGACAAGGGTTTCCGCAATGCCATCAAGCCCTATCTCGACCCGGTCTGGGGCGACCGCCGCCAGGAAATCGTCTTCATCGGCTGTGATCCGATGGACGGGGCGGAAATCCGCGCCCGGCTGGATGCCTGTCTCATCAAGGCCACAGACTTTACGCCGGATCTCTGGCGCAACCTGCCAGACCCGTTCGCAAGCTGGAACAGGCAGGCTGCATGAAACTCAGTGTCTTTTTCAGGAAGCCCAGCTTTGAATGCAGCGCTCCGCCGCCAAAACCGGTCTGTGAGGAAAATTGCGGCTGTGAGGACGCGGCCAATCGTCTGGTGTCCGTTCCATCGGGCAGAGATGCAAAACCGGCAGAAACCGAACTCGTAAAGACTGAGTAAACCGCCATCCCGGTCATAGTAATGATTGAAGATGTTTGCTCATGCTGATACGCGGTTCAATTTTCCACGGAGTATCAACGCCTTGAAAGTGCTTGCTCTCGTATGTCGCTATCACTGCCAATCGTTCCCCCATTTGTAGTCTGTGCAGAAACCAAAATCCCGTTGTCCTACCATTATACTAACACCTTGCCCCGGACAAACCCCTTCTGCATTCTGTTGATATGAGTCGGCCAGCCCGACAACAGGAGGTGGCCTTGGTTGAGCAGGATTTTGAAAGTGCGAAGGCCGCCTTTGACAGGGGCGATATGGACGCCACATTCCGGATTGTCACAGCCCTTCTGGCCAGGGATGGCACAGGCGATCAGCGTGTCCTGCCGCTTCTGGCCGATGCGTTTCTGGCTTCCAGCATGCCGGAAGAAGCTGTCGAGGCGCTGGAACAGGCGGCCAGCTCCGATCCCGCCCATGCAGTGCCGTTGCGGCTGAAAGCGCTGTCCGTCTGCGAGAAATCCGGACTTGCTGACAAATCCTTTCTCCTGTCCATGCAACTGGTCAGGCAGGTTCCGGACAATGTGGATGCGATTTACGCCCTCATCAGGGCCTGCATGGGTATCGGCGAAACCGGTGTGGTGGACCACTTCAAGAACCGGCTGGTCAACAGCGACAATCTGGATCATCTGCGTCTGGCCATCACCCTGATCGGCAATGACCTGATGAATGAAAACAATCTGGTCCTGTTCAAAAAGCTGAACAGCCTTGTGCCGGATGATCCCAATATCCGCTTTGCATTGATGGGCTTTGCCCGCGAATTTGGTGATCTGGAAACACTGGAGCGCGAACAGGCCAGGGTCAATGCGCAACTGGCAGCAGGCGAACATGAATTCCTGAAATATGAGACACCGCATTACAGCCTGATGTGGTGTGGCAACGAGGCGCTGAACCGGCTGGCCGTCAATACCGGCATCATGCCGGATTTTGCGCCTGAACTCCCGCAAAAGCGCCGCTTGCAAACCCGCACCCATGCCTGGGGCCGCAAACTGCATATCGGCTATCTCTCCTCCGATTTCTGGGACGATCATGCCACCATGCGGCTGTTCCAGTCTGTGCTGATGGCGCATGATCCGAACCGGTTTGAAATTACCCTGTTTTGCTGCACACCGGAACGGTTCCTGGCCATGGATGGCGGCAACAGGGCGAAATGGGGCACCATCATCCGTATCGCGGATCAGGATGACGGAACGGCGGCCCGGACCATCCTCAACCACCATGTCGATATTCTGGTCGATCTGAAGGGCTTTACCGGCGGAGCCCGCCCTGCCCTGATGAACAGCATGATTGCGCCTGTTCAGGTCGCCTGGCTCGGTTTCCCCGGCAGTGCGGTCAATGTGGACTGTGACTATATCATCGGCGACCGTTTCGTGTTGCCCGACAGTTCCAGACCGCATTACCACGAGAAATTCGTCCGCCTGCCCGACACCTACCAGCCCAATGATCCGGTTTACCGCGCCCTGCCGCAGCCAGCACCGCGTCAGGCTTTGGGACTGCCGGAAGACAGGGTGGTTCTGGCAGCCTTCAATACGGTGCGGAAAATCACGCCGGAAACCTTTGATCTCTGGATGCAAATCCTCAAGCGCACAGACAACACGGTTCTCTGGCTGATGTGTGACAGTCAAACCGGCCGCGCGGCCATGGCCGGTCGCGCCCGGCGCATGGGTCTGGATCAGGACAGGCTGATCTTTGCCGCAAAAACCGGTTACCGCAGCCATATTGCCCGGCTGCAGGCCGCCGATCTGGCGCTTGATACATTCCCCTATAATGGCCACACCACCACATCAGACCAGCTCTGGGCCGGGCTGCCGGTCATCACCAGACGCGGAACAAACTTTGCCTCCCGGGTGTCTGAAAGTCTTTTGAACGCCATCGGACTGCCAGAACTCGTTGCTGCAAATACGCCTGCCTTTGTCGATCTGGCTGTGTCCCTGTGCGCAGACAGGACAGGAATCCGGCGTCTGAAGGACCACCTGAAAGACAACAGGCTTTCAGCGCCGCTGTTCAACGCGGATCTCTTCTGTCGCAATCTGGAAAAGGCCTTCATGAAGATGGCAGAACGATCCAAAGCCGGTCTGGACCCGGAACATATGGATATTACCGTTCATGAAGACCATTCTCTATAGACAGGTACAGCAGGCTGGTATCAGCCCGGGGGAATATGGACTTTAGTTGCAAGGCTTTCAAACTGCGGCCTGGAAATAAGGTAGCCCTGGACCAGTCTGACACCGAGATCGCGCAGCACCGACAGCTCGCCGGCAGTTTCGATCCCTTCGCAAATGGGCGTGATGCCGAGGTCTTCAAGCATGGACAGGCTGTGCTTTACAATTTTCCGCCTCGCCGCTTCCTTGTCAATGTCACGGATAAGCTCCATGTCAAGCTTGACAATGTCGGGCTGGAACCTCGACAGCAACTGCAGCCCGGAATGGCCCGCACCAAAATCATCAATGGCAGTCAGAAACCCGATTTCCCTGTAAGTCTTCAGGATATCGAGAATTTTGCCTGTATCGAGCACTTCATTTTCAGTAAACTCGAAAATAATCCTGTCAACCGGGAACCGGACACGACTGGCAGCTTTCAGAGTGAGACGAATACAGGCTTTGGGATCATAAATCGCCCTTGGCATGAAATTGATAGACAGCTTTGCCGCATCATCATGGCTAAAAAGGCGCGCTGCAAGATCAATCGCCGTCACCCTGCATTTCTGGTCGAAAGCATATCTGTTGGCACTGTCAACCAGGGCCAGAATGCCGCCCGCACCCTCGTTATGGATACCGCGCACAAGTGCTTCATGGGCGTAGACCTCTCCTGAGGCCATGTCAACAATAGGCTGGAAGGCCATGGAAATGGGCGTATCAAATCCGTCACCGTTACGGCATTCTTCGCAAGCATGATTCATTCAGACACCCAGCACAGCAAAAGGAACCGGCAGAACGGTTCACCTCCCCACTTGAACATTAATGATATCTAATATCACAACCGGCAAGGCTTTCAAAGCACCCATGCCATCCGGAAAGACGCAGAACCAACAGCTTTTTCATCTGTGATGCTGACTGGCGGGTTCAGAGCGCCGCGTAGGAAAACTGCTCGAAATCCGCAGCCCGTCCCTGCCCGGTAATATCAAAGGCAAACATGCCGACAAAAGCACCGGTAAACGAACCATGTTCGCCCGCCCCGCCTTCGTCCGAAACAACACCGCCATCCAGAACAGGGCCGAACGGTATCCATTCGGCCCTGTCACCGGTACGATAGAAGAATTGCAGGTCATTGTCGACCACCTCAACCGAAAGATGAATTCTGCCTGCCGGAATGGCGATGCCTTCACCGGCAGGAAACGACAGCTGACCTGAAGGATAATCCCCTGCACAGGAAAGGATGGTCAGGCAGGCACCCATCGTCTCATGCCAGGTGACACCGAGAGCGTGAAACTTGTAGCGATTGTAATAATGGGTCAGTCCCGCCACTTCCTGATAGGTTTCAGCAGAAAAATCGACACTGGTCCCGGCACGGAAACGGTGATGCTCCTGGCGGCGGGCGACAAGCCCCTGCTCGAACCATGAACCAAGGCTCTCGCGCCCGTAGATCCGCAGGCAGCCGGGCTTTGCAGTGGTGGAAAACAGCCGGTCAGAATCCGGCGAGCGCAGCCACTGGAATTCCGGCGGCAGAATGCCGTCATCAAAATCGCGAACAATGCAGGAAGGCTTTGGCTGGGGGACAGCACCTTTGGGCAGCGGCACATATTCATCGGCAACCATTGTGCCATTTTCCAGATACAGCCAGTCGTCCGCGCGCCACACGCATTTTTGAAGACCCGTTTCGCGCCCCAATGTGCAGCGTCGTCTGGGTGGCAAGGGCCGCCCCATCAGATGCACATGATAGGCTTCGCCCGCCGGTGTTTCCACATATTGCCCGTGACCGGTGCGCTGTACGGCAGCTTCCGGATGGTCCTTCGATGTCATCAGATGAACATCGGGATGTGTTTCATATGGCCCTGCAAGGGTGCGCGACCGCGCCATCGTCACACAATGGTCATAGCCGGTACCACCCTCGGCAATGGTCAGGTAGTAATAGCCGTTCTTTCTGAAAATATGCGTGCCTTCTTCCAGGCCCTGGGCGGAGCCGTGGTAAATCGTGTGCACCGGGCCAATGAGCTTGCCGGAAGCCGCGTCCCATTCCTGCAGGATAATGCCGTCAAAGGCCGGATGCGCGGGCGAGCCATTATAGCTTTTGGCCCTATGGTTCCAGCGCATGTTGACAAACCACTTGCGACCGTCATCATCATGAAACAGCGACGGATCGAAACCGGACGAATTGATATAGACCGGCTCCGACCAGTCACCCTCGATGGCCGGTGACGTAACAATATAATTGTGCGCATCCTTGAACGATCCGTCAAACCGTTTCACATCGGTGTAAACCAGCCAGAACAGGCCATCGGCAAAGGAGAGGCACGGTGCCCACACACCACAACTGTCAGGGTTGCCGCGCATGTCCAGCTGGCTCGCCCGGTTGAGAGGCCGGGCCACAAGATTCCAGTTGACCAGATCCGTCGAATGATGGATTTGCACCCCCGGATACCATTCAAAGGTCGAGGTGGCGATATAATAATCGTCGCCAACGCGGCATATCGAGGGATCGGGATTGAAGCCGGGCAGGATCGGGTTCTGGATCATGGTCATGGGCGACAGGCCTTACTTTTTCTTGTTGAGTTCGGCAGAGGCTGCCCAGAGATTGATGTCGGCATCACGGCCATGAACATCAATCGCCTTCAGTTCTTCTGTCGAAAATTCCTGATTTTCCAGTGCCTTGACGCAGTCCACCACCTGTGAAGGCTTGCTGGCACCGATCAGCGCCGACGTCACACGGCCCCCGCGCAACACCCAGGCAACAGCCATCTGCGCAAGCGTCTGGCCTCTCGCCTGAGCTATCTTGTCGAGATTGCGCAGATTTTCCAGATTGCGGGCATTCAGGAATTCGGGGTTCAGCGACTTTCCCTGCACCGCCCGGCTGTCAGAGGGAATATCATGAAGATATTTCGATGTCAGCATTCCCTGCGCCAGCGGTGAAAACACAATCGAGCCCATACCAAGATCATCCCAGGTATCTATCAGGCCATCATCCTCAATCCAGCGGTTGACAATCGAATAGCTTGGCTGATGGATGATGCAGGGTGTTCCAAGGCTTTTCAGGATCGCATGGGCCTCGCGGGTGCGCCGGGAGTTGTAGGAAGAAATTCCCACATACAGCGCCCGGCCGGAGCGCACGATGTGATCCAGCGCACCGCAGGTTTCTTCCAGCGGCGTATTCGGATCAAACCGGTGCGAATAGAAAATATCAACATAATCCAGCCCCATGCGCTTCAGGCTCTGGTCGCAGGAGGCAATGACATATTTGCGGCTGCCCCATTCTCCATAGGGTCCAGGCCACATGAGATAACCGGCCTTGGATGAAATGATCAACTCGTCGCGCAACCCGGCAAAATCCGTCCGCAGAATCTCGCCGAATGCGGTTTCAGCGCTGCCCGGAGGCGGGCCATAATTGTTGGCCAGATCAAAATGGGTAATGCCCAGATCAAAGGCCTGCTGGCAAATGGCACGTTTGGTCTGGTGCGGCGTGTCCGCGCCAAAATTGTGCCACAGGCCCAAAGAGATGGCAGGCAATTTCAGTCCGCTCTTGCCACAATATTGATATTTCATGGAATCATAGCGCGTGTCAGCCGGGTGCCAGGTCATGGTTTCCTCCGTAGGTTACAAGTGGCGGGGCTTTGTTCTGGCAAAGCCCCGCCACTTGTAACAGATTACCGCAACAGTGCACGCGCTTCTTCAATGCCAAGGGCAGCAGGCTGGGTGCAGGTCGTCGTCAGGTCCATGAACTGGCCGGTCTCACCCGATTTCAGGATCGATGTCATCACATCAACACCGTGCAACGTTCGGTCAAGAGAACACCGGGCATCGCGGCCGTCATGGAGCGCCTGCACCATATCCGCCAGACCGGCTGTGCGATAATTCGCATAGGAACCATTCTGGTTCTCCTGGTTGACCACACCAAAAGGATGATCCCAGGCTTCCAGCCCTGTGATCTCGCTGTTGCGGCCGGAGACTTCAACCTTGCCACCGAAGAAGTTGGGATCCGGCACATAGACAGACCCTTCGGTGCCGTAAAGCTCCATATTGGCATGCCGGTGCGACCAGACATCCCAGCTGGCCGACAGTGTGATCGTGGCGCCCGAAACGAATTCCAGCAATGCGTGGATTGTTGTCGGCGTCCTGACCGGAATGACTTCGCCATGGCGCGGTTCACTGGTAATGGTGCGGGTCGGGCTGGCCATGGATGTCAGGGCACCGACACGCCTGACCGGACCAATAAGATTGATCAGGTTGGCAACATAGTAGGGACCGAGATCCAGAACCGGACCGCCGCCCGGCAGGAAGAAGAAATCCGGGTTTGGATGCCACATTTCCATGCCGGGCGACATGACATGACAGGTTCCCGATGTGATACGGCCAGCCTTGCCGGCATCAATATAGGCGCGCGCCTGCTGATGGGCACCGCCCAGAAAAGTATCGGGAGCGCAACCGACCGACAGGCCCCTGGCCTTTGAAATTGTCCGCAGTTCCTCGCCCTGCGCCAGTGTCAGAACCAGCGGCTTTTCGGAATAGACATGCTTGCCTGCTTCCAGTATCTGTCTGGATACAGGAAAATGCGCATCCGGAATGGTCAGGTTGACAACCACCTGCACATCCGGATTGGCCAGAAGCGCTTCAATCGTCTGGGCCCTGACCCCATATTCTGCGGCCCGCGCTTCTGCCGCAGCCATGTTCAGATCCGCACACGCGACAAGCTTCAACCCCTTGAAGAGGGGTGCCAGCCGGAAATAGGTTGCGGAAATATTGCCGCATCCGATGATGCCGACGCCAAAATCCTGTGTCATGGTCTTCAATCCTCAATAGGTTTTGAAAGAAGCAATCGAACGCTTCACAAGGCGTTCAAGATCGTTTGGATTGTCATGTTCAACGACGAAATGGCGAACGGATGTACCCTTGAGCGCGGCCACCAGCCTTTCCCACGGCACCGTCCCGTGGCCGACATCGGCCCAGCCGTCTTCGTCGCTGTTTTCACCGGCAGGAGCAATATCCTTGACATGAACGGACGTGATGCGCTTGCCGTATTTTTCAATCCAGGCAAACGGATCGGCTCCACCGCGCACCACCCAGGCAATGTCGGCCTCCCATGAAAGACCCGGTCCGCCGGACAGAATATGATCCTGCGGGATCGTACCATCCGGCAGGGCCACAAATTCAAAATCATGGTTATGCCAGCCAAAATCAAACCCGGCAGCACGGTAAGGCGCTCCGGCCTTTTGCAGGCGCGCTCCAAAAGCGTGCCAGCCTGCAGCATCAACCGGACGATCGTTTGGCATAAGGTACGGGCAATAGAGCGATTCCATGCCAACAGCCCTGGCAAAGGCAATAATCTGGTCCGGATTGGCTTCCAGCATGTCCAGGCTGAAATGTCCGGTCGGCATGGTCAGGCCATGCGCATCGAGATCTGCTTTCAGCGCCTTGCCGGCAGCTTCGTTGGCCGCACCATAGTTACCGCCAAAGCCTTCGACCTCCGTGTAACCATTGGCAGCAAGAAGGGCAAATACCGCGCTGGCTGGCGGAAAGTTGCGGGCACTGTACAATTGAAAACTCAAGGCAGTCATGTGTCTCACCCCTAAATTGAAAGGCTATGTCAGCCAGTTGTGGTAATCCGAAACAAGCAGGTGCAAAGGGTCAACGTCTTCTTCAACACTGGCAAACCTGCCCACCGGATCACGAAAAATATTGTCGGTAAGATCGTCATTCACCGTCGAAACCTCGCCGATCAGGACAGCCGCACCCTCCCCCCAGAAGGCATGCCAGCTTCCGGGCATCAATGTCACGCTTTCTCCGGGTTGAAGCGCAAGATGACCGCCCGCCTTCAGGGTCTTCATCCGCCCGTCAGTGACGATGTGCACATCAGACCGGGGGCAAAGAGATCCGTCCGCCTGGCTTTCAAACAGCTCCAGCACAAGCGTTCCGCCGCCACGATTGATAATGTCTTCCGCCTTGACAATATGGCGATGCATCGGACACACCTGATTGTGACGCGAAATCATGATCTTTTCGGCATAGAGCATGCCCTTGCCCGCTTTCAGGTCGAGGGCAGACCCGTTGCGAACTGAAAACAGGAACAGGCCGAGATCCGCAAACCTGTCCCCGCCGAAATCGGTAATATCCCAGCCCAGATTGCCGGTCAGAATGCCCTGGCTGTCGGTTTTCATGCGATTGACGAGATCGTAAGGCGTGTAATAGGCAAATGGCGGCATCACGTAACCAAAGGACCGGATAAAGGCATCACCTTCAGCCAGAATGTCATTGATTTCGCTGCGTTTCACTGGAAACTCCTTTCGTTACGACTGCCCCTGGCAGGAATGGAGATCGTAGAACCTGAAAACCGGAGCCTTGTCTGGTACCGCATCCGGCGTAAAGACAATGCTGCGGCTTTCGCCTGCGCACAGATCAAAGGCATTGTCCGAATAGCGACCGAGGCAATCGGCTTCAATCATGACATAAAGGGCAAGACCTTTTGATGACACCGTGACCTCATAGCTGCCATTTTCCAGCGGCTGGACGGCAAGGGCGACACCCGATGGCAACAGGTCATAACTCTTGTAGGTGCGGGCATTGTAATGCCCTTCGCCGATCATCATGTTGGATGCGGCAAACGACCAGAACAACAGCGCAGTGTCGGGAATGTCGCTGATATCGACTGTCCCGAGCACACCGGCAGCATCGGGCCTGCATGTGCCATGCATGGTCCTGAAAGGCACCCGTGACCCGTCAAGCATCACCAGCCAGGACTGGAGTTCAATGTCAACGGCATCTGCCGTGTCATTGACCATGGACAGCGTCAGAACCCTGTTGTCTTCGCCGGGAATGGCCGCAACGGCGACCGGCTGGAAAAACCGCCGCGTCAGATAATGCATGGCCTTCCAGCCACCGCCGTAATCAAGGCTCGCCCAGCTCGCAACCGGCCATGTGTCATTGAGCTGCCAGTAGACGGTACCCATGCAATGCGGCTTCAGGGAGCGCCAGTATTCCACCGCCGTGCGGATGGCCAGGGCCTGCTGTACCTGGCTCAGATAGACAAAATTGGCAAAATCCTTCGGAAAGCGGAAATAACGGAACATGGTGCCGGCAATACGCTCATTGCCGCCCGCATTCTTCTGGTGGGATTCCATCACAGGCGAGGCAATGTTCATGTCCTTTGCCGCGGCAAATCCATACGTGACCGGCATGGATGTATAGGACTGGAAACCGAATTCCGAGCAGAAGCGCGGACGCACGGAGCGATAATGATCGAACGACTTGTTCTCATGCCAGACAGACCAGAAATGCATGTCGCCGGAACCGTCGGCATGCCAGGCATCCCCGAAATTCAGATAGCCGACAGACGGGCTGGAGGGCCACCAGATGGCATCCGGTATGGTCTCTTTCATGGCCACTTCAATCGTGCGGTTGAGACGGTCATAAGATACAAGATAGCGGTCCCGGTCCTTGCGGGTCTCCTCAAACCAGGTCAGTGCACCCACAAGCTCGTTGTCGCCACACCAGACGACAATGGAGGCATGGTTGGACAGCCGCCGGGTCTGATATATGACCTCTTCCCGCACATTGGCCAGAAAATCCGGTGTCGAGGGATAAATATTGCAGGAAAACATGAAATCCTGCCAGACCATCAGGCCCATCCGGTCGCACATGTCATAAAACCAGCCGTGCTCGTAGAACCCGCCGCCCCAGACGCGCAGCATGTTCATATTGGCATCAACAGCTGATTGCAGCAGATCCTGCGTCTTCTCCGGGCTTGAACGGGAAAACAGGGCATCTGCCGGAATCCAGTTGGCACCGCGGCAGAAGATTTCCCGTCCATTGACCTTGAAGGCAAAGCGGTTGCCTGCCGCATCCGGGTCCAGCAGAAGTTCAACAGTCCGGTAGCCGATCTGGCGCGTCACCGTTTCTGTCGGCAGTTCAACAGAAAGGACCGACAATGCCTGTGCGCCGCTGCCGGCCGGCCACCACAGATCTGGCTTCTCCACATGGAAAATATGGCGAATGACCGTCTCACCGGCATTGACACCACAATCAAGCTGCACGCGCTCGTCATCAAGTGTCAAAAACAGCGGCAGGATACCGGGCTCAACAGCAAACAGTGTTACGCAAACGTGGAGATCCACGGAACCGTCATGATGATGGACCTGGCTGGATGTCACATGCTCGACGCGGGCAGCGCCCATTTTCTTCAGGGCAACAGTGCCATACAGACCCAGCGGTGCAACGGCAAGATTCCAGTCCCAGCCGAAATGGCATTGCGGCTTGCGCAGCATATTTCCATTCGGTATCGGGCTGTTGCCTTCCATATAGGGAACAGGGAAAGGCTGGGCCGCCTGCCTTTGCGCACCGGCGGCAACGGAAGAATGGATAACAACCTTGAGAGTGTTTTCCCCTGCCCTCAGCGCCTTCGTGACATCAGGCCGGAAGCGCAAAAAACAATTGTCGGCAGACAAAACCTGTACGTCATTGATGAAAACAGTCGCCACAGTATCGAGATAATCGATATCCAGATACCAGCTGCCATCCAGATCACCGTCAGAAAGCACAACAGACCGGGTCAAAACCCAGTCCTTGTCGGCAACCCAGCGCACATCATATTCATTTTTCCCGACATAGGGATCGTCAATCAGGCCGCAAGCCAGAAGGCCGGAGTGAACATCGCCCGGAATTTGCATTTGCGTCCGGTTTGCGCCTTCACTGTCTGCCAGCGACCAGGTTCCGGAAAGATCAAAAGCGTAAGGTGATGGAGATGAAATAGTGTGTGACACGGGCGCACGTCCTCTGGCAAATCATTCAAACTGTCAGTGCCGGGTATCCCCGGCAGGCTTCACGATGAAGGCGTACGGCATTTTCGGCAATACGCGCCAGCGCGGCATGGCTCAACAGGTACCTGCCCCGCCTTTCCAAACACCATCACCCGGCTCTCAGAGGCGCAGTTCTGATGTCGCATCAAAGACAGACGCCAGCGACATGTCAAATTGCAGCTTGACGGATGTGCCGGGACTGAACCGGCGGGCACCGTTGATACGCACCGAAATCGTATGCCCGGCAAGCTTCAGCCACAAAAGATTGTCGGCCCCCATCGGCTCCTCAATATCCACCACGGCATCATATTGCATGACACCGGGGACATCCTCATCCACCTTGATATGTTCCGGACGGACCCCCAGAACCACATCACCACTTTCAGGAAGACCAGTTGTCGGCTTGTACCTGGTGATGGCAATGTCGACACCATTTGTCGTCAATACCGGCGAACCATTCCTGGTCGACAGGCTGCCCCTGATGAAATTCATGGCAGGTGATCCGATAAAGCCTGCAACAAAAAGGTTGCGGGGTTCATTATAGATGGTCATCGGATCAGCCAGTTGCTGGATAATTCCCGCTTTCATGATGGCAATCCGGTCAGCCAGCGTCAAAGCCTCGATCTGGTCATGCGTCACGTAGATCATTGTATTTTTCAAAGACTGGTGCAGACGCTTGAGTTCCACACGCAGCTCGGTGCGCAACTTGGCATCAAGGTTTGAGAGCGGTTCGTCGAACAGGAACACATCGACATCGCGCACCAGTGCACGCCCGATGGCCACACGCTGGCGCTGGCCGCCGGAAAGCTCGGAAGGCTTGCGTTTCAGCAGGGACTGGATCTGCAGAATTTCGGCAGCGCGTGCCACGCGCTTGTCGATTTCCGGCTTTGGCACCTTGGCCACCTGCAAACCGAAGGACAGGTTCTTCTCCACGGTCATCTGCGGATAGAGCGCATAGGACTGGAACACCATGCCGATACCGCGGTCCTTCGGTTCCAGCCAGGTCACATTCCTGCCCTTGATATGGATCTGGCCCTGCGTTGGCTCCAGAAGCCCTGCAATGCAGTTCAAAAGGGTCGACTTCCCACAGCCGGAAGATCCAAGCAGCACCAGGAATTCACCTTCGCTGATCTCGATATTCAGACTGTCGAGAACGGTGACAGATCCAAACGAGAGAGTAAGGTCATTTACGGATACGCTAATCATGATATCAACCCTTCACTGCGCCAGCGGCAATACCGCGAACAAAAAGTTTGCCGGAGACGAAATAAACAAACAGGGGAACAAGACCGGTCAGCAGGGTCGCCGCCATGTTGACATTGTACTCTTTGACGCCCTGAACCGAATTCACGATATTGTTCAGTTGCACCGTCATCGGGTAATATTCAGGACGGGCAAACACCACACCAAACAGGAAGTCATTCCAGATACCCGTGACCTGCAGGATCATCGCCACCACGAAGATCGGCAGGGACATCGGCAGCATGATCCGGAAATAGATCGTCCAGAACCCTGCCCCGTCGACACGCGCCGCCTTGAAGAGTTCTTCCGGTATCGAGGTAAAATAGTTGCGGAACAGCAGTGTCAGGATCGGCATGCCGAAAATCGTGTGCACAATGATCAGGCCGGTGAGCGTTCCGTAGATGCCCATGGTCCGCAGGATAATGACCATGGGGTAAAGCAGAACCTGATAGGGAATGAAGGCCCCGATAATGAGAATGGTGAAGAAGAAGTCCGCACCCTTGAACTTCCAGTTGGCCAGCATATAGCCGTTCAGCGAAGCCACAATGATGGAAATGGCCACACTGGGAACTGTGATGATCACCGAATTCCAGAACCCGCGGCTCAAGCCATCGCAGTTCAGACCCGTGCAGGCTGTTGCCCAGGCTTTCACCCAGGGCTCGAAGGTGATTTCCATGGGCGGCGCGAAAATATTGCCCAGCCGGATTTCCGGCATGCCCTTCACCGAGGTCATGACCATGATATAGAGCGGCAGCAGATAGTAGAGCGCTGCGACGATCAGGACACCATAGACCATGATATTTGTCCTGGTGAACACGCGCTTGGGGCGTGCGCCCGAAGGCCCCGTCAAGTCACGCGATGTTCCGTGTGTGGCGAGATCAGCCATGTCTTTTCTTCCCCCCGAATTCAAAATAGGCCCACGGAATGATGATAATCATGACTGTGATCAGCATCATGGTGGAGGCAGCAAAACCCTGACCGAGATTCTGCGAAGAAAACATCATGTCATACACATATTTGGCCGGAACTTCCGACGCGATCCCCGGGCCACCGCCCGTCTGTGCCACGACCAGATCATAAACCTTGATAATACCGGAACCGATCAGCACCAGCGTGGTGATGAAAACCGGGCGCATCATCGGAATGATGATATAGACATAGGTCTTCCAGGCAGGAATGCCGTCAATACGGGCAGCACGCCATATTTCCTCGTCTATCCCGCGCAGGCCTGCCAGCATCAGGCACATGATCAGCCCTGTTCCCTGCCAGAGACCGGCAATCAGAATGCCGTAAATAACAATATCTGCGTCATAGAGGGGATCAAAAGAGAATGTGCTGAATCCGACAGCGCGGACAATCTTCTGAACCCCGTAATCCGGATTGAGAATCCACTGCCAGACAAGGCCGGTCACAATGAACGACAAGGCAAAGGGATAGAGAAATATGGTGCGGAACGTATTCTCAAAGCGTATTTTCTGATCCATCATCACGGCCAGAAGGAAGCCGACAATGAGCGAAAACACCAGCGACAGCACGCCGTAGACAAGCAGGTTCTGGATGGAAACGATCCAGCGATCAGACGCCCAGAGGCGAACATATTGGTCAAGACCGACAAATTTCCATTTGAGAAGCAGCTTTGAACTGCTGAAAGAGAAAATCACGGTGGTCAGTGTTCCGCCAAGGAACAGGAAAAGCGCCGTAGCCATCATCGGCAAGGCAGCAATTTTGGCACTCATATTTCGAAATGGATTGAATTTTCGCCTGTGAACATGTGCCGTCATAAAAATCTCTCCACCTCAAACAACAAAAGTCTGGTCCGGGAGACACGCTCACGGACCAGACCTTCGTCTGTTCCAACTCAGTCAGCGCTGGCAATCACGGCTGCGTAACGCTTCTGGGCCTCTTCCGGCGTGATCGAGAAATCCTGCCAGAAGGTTGTGATCACTTCGTTCAGCTGGTTTGTCGTATCCGGGCTCAGAACCTGTGTTCCGGCCGGCAGGATCTTGCCGTCGGCAAGAATCTTCAGACCCTTCTTCATGCAGTCATTGGCCGTATTGAGGTCAACATCACCACGCACAGGCAGGGAACCCTTCTTCAGGTTGAAGGCAACCTGGGTTTCCTTGGACAGCAGGTTCGCCGCCAGAACCATCTGCGCTTCGGTCTTGGCAGCATCCTTCTGGACCGGGAAATAGAAGGCATCACCGCCCGTATCGAGAATTTCGTTCACACCCAGACCCGGAAGGCAGGTATAGTCCTTGCCTGCAACCTTTCCGGCCACAGCAAATTCGCCCTGCGCCCAGTCACCCATGATCTGTGCGGCAGCCTTGCCGGTGATCACGAGGTTTGTTGCCTGGTTCCAGTCCTGAACCTTGGAGTCCTTGGACCACTCACGGGCCTGTGCGGCAGCCTGGAAAACCTTCAGCATTTCAGGGCCTGCGGCAGCTTCCGCATCCTTGTCAACATTGATTTTCTTCCAGAGTTCCTCACCACCCAGCGCCACGGCGATAACGCCGAAAGCACCGTTCGACTGCCAGCTCTGGCCTCCGACTGCCAGAGGAATGATACCGGCCTTCTGGATATCCGGAACAGCGGCAACAAACTCGTCCCAGTTTTTGGGAACAGGCTTGCCGATCTTTTCAAATACGCCGTTGTTCAGCCACATCCACTGCCAGGAGTGAATGTTGAGCGGTGCACAATAGACCTTGCCGTCAACCGTGCAGGCATCGAGCAGGGATTTTGGATGGACAATCTCGGCCCACTTTTCTTTCTCTGCAACGGCGGTTATGTCCTGCAGCAGACCAGCCTCGATGAGCTCTTCAGCCTGACGACCTGTGTTGAACTGGAAAGCGCCCATCGGGTCACCACCGGTGATACGGCTGATCATGACAGGACGGGCCGTGTCGCCACCGCCGGCGATTGCGCCGTCAATCCACTTGTTGCCGGTCGCATCGAAAGACTTTGCAAGCTCGGCAACAGCAGCGGCTTCACCGCCAGATGTCCACCAATGCGTGACTTCAAGATCAGTTGCCTGTGCACCGGCAAACGGCAAAACGACAGAAGCTGCAAGGGCAGCAGCCAAAATACGGAAATTCATGAGTTATCCTCCCTCACTGAAACGTTACCGTAAAAGCCTATTGCAATCGATGAGAATCCGCAACAGGGTAGCTCAAAATATTTATGCAAGCCTGATTTTTTCAATCAAGGATAGTATTTCTTCAACAGAAAGCATCGTATAATTTTTAGGTGAAACATGCCTATAATTTACACTAAAAACTCCTATCCATTTATTTATATTTACTTTTTACAGAGATAAAAATACCAATTTTTAGGCAATTAACAAAAAATCAACAAAAATACAATTGTGCATCGCATAATCAACTTTTACGAATGCTCGCAGTGAGCAAAAGAGAATTTTTCGCTCGACAACAAAACTGTATCGTTACAGATTTATCCGTCATTGCATCAATGCGTGACAGGATGCGTGGATTTGCCTATGCAGAATAACCCGGCTCTGTCATCAGCTTCAGGGGGAATGAGTTGATCAGTTTGGAGGGACGGCGCAATGTCGACTGAAAGACCTACACTAAAAACCATTGCATTCATGACCGGACTGGGCGTGACCACAGTGTCGCGCGCGCTCAAGGATGCTCCGGACATTGGCGCAGACACCAAGGAACGTGTGCGCATGGTGGCAAGCCAGATCGGCTATTATCCCAATCGTGCCGGTGTTCGTCTGAGAACCGGAAAAACCAATGTTATCAGCCTGATTTTCTCTCTCCAGGAGGAAATCCTCGGCCTGACAAGCCATATGGTATACGGTATTTCGGAAGTCCTGGCGGATACGCCCTATCACCTGATCATTTCGCCCTACAACCATTCCTCGGACAGCATGGCGCCTGTCAAATATATTCTGGATACCGGGTCGGCCGATGGGGTCATCATATCGCGCACAGAGCCGGAAGACCCCCGTGTCCGTCTGATGATGGACCGCAACCTGCCCTTCGCCACGCATGGCCGTACAGATATGGGCCTTGTTCACCCCTACCATGATTACGACAATGAGGATTTTGCCTTTCGCGCTGTCAAGGCCCTGGCGGAGAGAGGACGAAAGCGCATCGCGATGCTCACCTCGCCGGCCAATCTGACCTTCCAGAGGCACCTTCGCGACGGATTTGACGCAGGTCTGCGGGCATTCGGCCTGGAGGAAGTTCCGTTTCGTGACGTCACAATTGACAATTCGCTGATCGACGTCCAGCAGGCAACCGAGCGGTTGATGACCGGGGGCATAATACCCGACGGCATTATTTCGGCCAGCGCATCCGGCTCCATGGCAATGACTGTCGGCGTCGAAGCATCAGGCTTTGTCCTCGGCAGGGATCTCGACATGGTTTCAAAGGAATCATCAACGATTCTCAAGTGGTTTCGTCCCGCCATGATCACCAGTTACGAAGACGTTCGCCTTGCAGGCCGAGAGCTTGCAAGGGCGGTTCTGGCGAAAATTGACGGTGCGGACGCAGCCAATCTGCAAAGCATTATTTCCGGAAAATTTATTGCCTGAAAGCTATGCGGGAGCGGTTATCAATTGCTTGACAAAAAATGGCCCGTTTCCGGGCCATTCTATGGGTGTACAACAGGCTTACGCCCCGCTGCCCCATGGGCCATGGTGGGAATCTGCACCGTCAACGCGGTCGAAACCATGCGCACCGAAGAAATCGCGCTGTGCCTGGATCAGGTTTGCAGTACCGCGCGCCTGACCATAGGCATCGAAATATTGCAGCGCCGAGGCAAGGGCCGGAACCGGCAGGCCGGCGGTCACGGCAGCAGCTACAACCCGGCGCAGCGAAGGAATGGATTCCTTCACCATCGCGGAAAAGGCAGGCGTGACAATCAGGTTCTGCGCATCGGGATTGGCGGTAAAGGCCGAGGTGATCTCATCGAGGAACTGCGAACGGATGATGCAGCCGGCACGCCAGATACGCGCAATGGTCGGCATCGGCAAAGACCAGCCAAACTGGCGCGAGGCTTCGGCCATGACCGCAAAACCCTGCGCATAGGCTCCGATCTTGGCGGCAAAAAGCGCCAGTTCCAGATCCTTCATGAATTCGGCAGAGTTCGGCACAGATCCGCGGGCATTGCCAAAGATCGCTTCGGCTGCAATGCGTTCGGATTTCATCGAGGAGATGGACCGCGCAGCCACAGCCGCCTCGATAGCCGTTGCCGGAATGCCCATCTGCTGGGCTTCGATAACCGACCATTTGCCGGTGCCCTTCTGTCCGGCCTTGTCGAGAATCATGTCGACAACCGGATTGCCGGAAATCCTGTCATCGGCCAGCAGCACCTTTTCGGAAATCTCTATCAGGTAGGAGTTCAGGCGCCCCTTGTTCCAGTCGCCGAACACATGGCCGATATCCTTTGTGGCCAGGCCCTGCCCGTCCCGCAGCAGACCATAGATTTCCGCAATCATCTGCATGTCGGCATATTCAATGCCATTGTGGATCGTCTTGACAAAATGTCCGGCACCGTCATTGCCCAGCCAGGCGCAGCAAGGATCGCCATCAAATCGGGCAGCAATTGATGTCAGCACCTTTTCCACGCGGGCATAGGATTCAGCCGTTCCGCCCACCATGATCGAAGGACCATGACGCGCACCTTCCTCGCCGCCGGAAACACCCATGCCGATGAAGGTCAGACCGGAATCCTCCAGGGCCTCAAAACGGCGCATCGTATCGCGGAAATTCGCATTTCCGGCATCAATCATGATATCCCCGCGGGAAAGATGCGGTTGCAGGCTGGCCATTTGCTGGTCCACGGCATTGCCTGCCTGAATCATGATGATGATCGGACGCGGCGGACGGATGGCCGCAACAAATTCCTCGATCGTTTTGCAGGGAATGACCTGTCCGGCCAGATCTCCGGCCTGTGCGTGAAACTCTGCGGTCCGTTCAACGGTGCGGTTGAAAACCGCGATCCTGTTGCCCTTCTCGGCAATGTTCAGCGCAAGGTTTGAACCCATGACGCCCAAACCGATCAATCCAATCTCTGCCTGCTCCATGACATGTTTCTCCCGTCATATGATTTTGACGGGATGTGTTACATTCTCGTGTGCATAGGACAAGCGATTTTTCAAAGAAAATCATTTTTTGGGGCTGTCATCGCCATCATCCAGAACCCGCCAGGAGGCCCCGTCAAGATCGTCATATTGTCCGCTTTTGAGTGACCAGAGGAAAGCAGCAAGGCCAAGGCCGCCCAGAAACAGGGCGATAGGGATCAGAAAAACAAGATTTGTCACGTAGTTACCACCAAAGATGAACCGGCATCCGCACGGGCCTCTGCCGCATTTGCCTTTTTAATGCGGTACAGGCGCAGGGCATTGGCAACAACGATGATCGATGATGTTGACATGGCAACGGCGGCAACCAGCGGCGTTGCATAGCCCGAAATGGCGACAGGAACGGCAACAAGATTGTAGCCGATCGCCAGTGCAAAATTCTCCCGGATCAGGCGACCGGCGCGTTTTGAAACATCAATGGCAAAAGGCACGGCCTCGAGGCCGGAATGCAGGAACACGAAATCTGCCGCCTGCCTGCCGATATCCGATGCGCTGGAAGGTGCCATGGAGACATGGGCCTGCGCCAGCGCCGGTGCATCATTGATACCGTCACCGATCATGAAAACCTTTTGCCCGCGGCCGGCAGCCCCGGCACAGGCATCGGCCTTGTCTTTCGGGCCAAGCCCTGCACGGAATGCGGGAATATTGACCCTTGCCGCCAGAGCCATGACCACGGCTGGCCGGTCGCCGGACAGGATCTCCATACGGTAGCCGTCGTCTCCGAGGTCACGGATTGCCTGCACAACACCCGGACGCAGCCGGTCTTCAAAATCAAACCGTGCCACGACAGATCCGTTGAGCGAAAGTACCGTTTGCGACAGCCCGTTATCAGCCCTGGCAGCCACATCCCGACCACAGGCAAAGGCGTGGTTGCCAAGCCGCCAGACGCCTTTGTCCGTTTCTGCCTGAAGACCGGAACCCGGAATTTCCTGCAGGTTTTGGAACGCAGGCATGTGCACAGGCGCAAAGCCCTGCAAGGCCAGCGACAGCGGATGCCGCGAATGGCTGGCAAGGGCCGCCGCCATCTCCAGAAACTGCGGTTCGTTCCGGGCCCTTTTGACCAGACGCGGACGCCCCATGGTCAACGTCCCGGTCTTGTCGAAAAATACCGTGTCAATTTCGGCCAGCCGCTCCATCGCCGACCCGTCCTTGACCATGATGCCCTGCTGGAACAGGCGTCCGGCGGCAACCATCTGCACCACCGGAACGGCCAGACCCAGGGCGCAGGGGCAGGTGATGATCAGCACGGAAATCCCCACAAGCAGCGCGTGGTTCCAGTCCCCGTTGTAGACAACCCAGGCGGCAACAGACATCAGGGCGGTCAGGTGGACAACAGGCGAATAATAGCGTGCCGCCCTGTCGGCAATGCGGCGGTAGCGCGCCCTGCCCCCTTCGGCGGCCTCCATCAGCGACAGCACTTCCGACAGGAACGAATCCCGTGCTTCTGCCATCGCCTTCACGGTCACAGGTCCGGTCAGGTTCAGCACACCGGCCTGCACCGCTTCTCCCGGCCGCACGGTCACCGGCAGGCTCTCGCCATTGATGATGGAATAATCCATATCGCTTGAACCGCTGGCAACAACACAGTCCACGGGTATCCGCTCGCCTGCGGCAACCATCAGCAGATTGCCCGGCTTGACCTCGTCCAGCGGACGGTATTCCCGCAAGCCGTTCTCGCCCAGAACCATGGCACCGCGCGGCGTAAGCCCTGCAAGGCTGGTAATGGCAGCGCGCGCCTTGTCGCGCATGATATGGTCCAGCGTGCGGCCGATCAGAAGAAAGAACAACAATGTGACCGAAGCATCAAACCAGGCGTGGTCGCCATGGTGCCAGGTCTCATAGAGAGACATCATATAGGACAAGGTGACGGCCAGCGAAATCGGCACGTCCATATTGGTATGTCCATGGCGCAGCGCATGGAAGGCAGACTGGAAGAAGAAGCGCCCGGCATAGACAATGGCAGGCGCGGCAATGGCCGCAGAAATCCAGTGAAACATGTCGCGGGTTGCAGCATCGGCACCCGACCAGACAGAAACGGACAGGAGCATGATATTGACCGAGGCAAAGCCTGAAACCGCAACCGCCCGGATCAGCCGGTTTTTGACCTGGTCTTCGGCAGCCGGAAGGCTCTGGAACAAATGCGCATCATAACCGGCATCGGCAATGGTTTTGACAAACTGGAAGGCGTCTGTTTTCGTCTGCTGAACGCTGTCTTTCCAGATAATGGAGACCCGCCGGGAAGACAGGTTTACCCTGGCATGGTCAACCGCCTCCAGCCTGTTCAGCGCTGTCTCCAGCGTTACAATACACGCACCGCAATGTACGCCCGGAACACTCAGGTCTGTCTGCCTCAGACCATTGCCCAGATCACGGCTGGCAATACGCAATTCATCGCCGCTTGGCAGGGCATGTTCTGCCGCCTCAAAATCCAGTGCACTTTCCGTTCCGGCAGCACAGCAACTCATGTTCACTCTCCTGCAACAATCCGCCGCACGGCTTCATGGTAGACAACAGTCCCCTTCAGCCTGGACGTGATGTCAACAATCCACTGCCCTTTGGCCACAGAATGCGTACCGGTGAAGACACCGTCCTGCGTCTGCGTCAGGCGCAGCGGGAAGTCCTGATGTTCACCGACCGGACGCTTGAAAACCACGTCAACCTCGTCTGCCTCAATCGGCCCCTTTTGCGGGTGCGACAGCTGATAGCGGATGCTGTCCCTGGTAAGGGTCAATGCGCCTGTAATCCCGGTGGCAGCAAGACGGCGCGCTTCGGCAGCCTTGCCGTTGAACTGCTGGCTGGCAACATAGGTATTTTCGACCACCAGCCCGCTCCAGCTGGCGCTGGCCAGATAGGCCATGGTAAAGTTCACGCAGATGATCGTCCCGAAGAACGCCAGCAGGATCATCAACATATGAAAGCCTGTAAACTCGGTCTTCTTCTTTGCAATGCCTGTCATTTGTGATGCTCCGGTGCGTTGAAGACGGCCTTGTAGTCGTCCCGTTCCTGACGTCTGGAATCTTCCACAACAAAGTGGAATGTCTCGTGGTCGTCCTCAATCCTGTCTTTCGGCAAAGTCACGAATATTTTCATGTCCGTTGTCTGGTCCGGTGCCAGGTTGAGCTGAACATCCTGCCCCGGCGGAAAATCCGGACTGGACGATGTCATCACCGCACCCTCAAGACCCTCCACAGAGAGGCGGACCGTGCGGGGTTCAGGCACCATGTTCAGGATATGCAACATGTAACCGTTGCGGATAGACCCGTCCGATTCCAGAACATATTGCGGATTGCGATCATGCAGAACGTTGATTTCAAGCCTGTCACGCGACATGAGGGCAACCAGAAGCACAAGACCCACAAGGCTCCACACCGCCATATACAGGAGTGTACGGGGTCTGAAAATGATATGCCAGTCAAAATGCCTCACCTTGTCGGAAAACGAACCGTCAGCCTTGCGGACCTGCTTTGGATCAATCGTTGCACCACCATTTTTGGCCAGCTTCATATTGGCCTCGTAATCGGCAAGCGTGGCATAGGCAATCAGTCCGCGCTCGCGGCCAAGCTTGTCCATCACACCGTCACAGGCATCAATGCACAGTGCGCAGGTAATGCATTCAAGCTGCTGGCCCTCGCGAATATCGATTCCCATGGGGCAGACCACAACGCAGGCATTGCAGTCCACGCAATCGCCCGTGCTGAGTTCGAGGGCTTTTTTCTGGTGCTTGCTGCGCGGTTCGCCGCGCCAGTCATTATAGGTCACGACCAGTGATTGCTCATCCAGCATTGCCGCCTGGATACGCGGCCATGGACACATGTAAGTACAGACCTGCTCGCGCATCAGACCGCCGAAAACATAGGTCGTTGCGGTGAGGATCGCCACGGTGATATAGGCAACGGGTGCGGCCTTGAGTGTAAAAAGTTCGCGCAACAAGGTCGGCGCATCGGCAAAATAGAAAATCCATGCACCGCCGGTCAGAATGCCGATCAGCAACCAGGTACTGTGCTTGGCAACCCGCCGCCAGAGCTTGTTGAAGGACCATGGCGCGGCATCAAGCTTCATGCGGGCATTGCGGTCACCTTCCAGGAACCGCTCGACAACCAGAAACAGGTCAACCCACACGGTCTGCGGACAGGTATAGCCACACCATGCCCGCCCGACAGCAGAGGTGATCAGAAACAGCCCGAACCCGGCCATGACCAGAAGGCCGGCCACATAGAAAAATTCCTGCGGCCAGATTTCAATAAAGAAGACATAGAACCGGCGATTGGCAATGTCGATGAGCACGGCCTGGTCAGGCGCATATGGTCCCCTGTCCCAGCGCAACCATGGGGTCAGATAGTAGATCACCAGGGTGACAGCCATGACCAGCCATTTGAACTGCCGGAACCGGCCACTGGCCCGTTTCGGAAAAATCTTCTTGCGCTTCTCATACAGCGGCTTTCGCGAAGCAGCCGAGTTCACCGGCTGGACAATAAAGTCCTCGACTGTGTGCTGGAGCGGCTTGTTGGGATCAGAATCAGGCAATGTCATATAAATAAGCCCCTTGATGTCGAAGCTGTTGTGTCATGGGACACAAAGAACGGCGTTGATTTCGATCAAGTCGTCCTGTTTTCAAAACGCAAAAGGGCCACGCTGCGGTCATCAGCCGCAAGCGTGGCAGGCTCATGGCAAGGGCATGCCATGCAGGGCGCAGGCAGGCAGGGCCTGCCGGCTTTGCCACCGGACGTTATTCCCCGCCGCCCAGCGCGTGAACGTAAAGCGCCAGCTGCTTGACGGTTGGATCACCAAGACGAACACCCCATGCAGGCATGGCACCATGTGTCGGCTTTGTCACCTGCCGGATAATGGCCTCCTCGCCTGATCCTTTCAGCCAGATGGCATCGGCCAGGTTTGGTGCCCCCAGATCGCGGTTGCCCTTGGCATCTTCACCATGGCATGCTGCGCAATTGTCCACGAACAGCTGCTTTCCCGGCGCAACCATCGCGGTATCTGCCGGCGTTCCCGTCAGGCTTGTGACATAGGCTGCCACCTGCCTGATCTGTCCCGGTTCAAGGATTTCGCCAAAGGCAGGCATTTCCGACACACGTGTGTCGGGATCTTCCGCAAAACGGATACCATGCGTAATGGTCGTATAGATCGCATCAACGGAGCCGCCCCAAAGCCAGTCATTGTCGTTCAGGTTTGGAAAGCCGGGACCACCGGCTGCACCGGACCCATGGCAGGGTGAGCAATTGACCTTGAAAGCCGCCGCTCCGCCCGCTTCAGCAAACTGGGTCAACGCCTTGTCCGCCTGGATTTCCGCAAACGGCAAGGTTGCAATCTTTTCCAGATAGACCGACTGCTCCGATTGTGCCGCACGGATGTCCTCGGCAAGCTCGGCACGGCTGGAAAAGCCCAGCCATCCCTGTGTGGCCGATGTCAGCATCGGGATCGACGGATAGGCGATGGCATAGCCGATGGCCCAGACAATCGTGAGATAGAACGTAATCAGCCACCAGCGCGGCAACGGATTGTTAAGCTCCCTGATACCGTCCCATTCATGGCCGGTGGTCTCAACACCGCTCAGTTCATCAATATGCTTCTCGGACATGTTTCAATCCTCCTTGAGAGGGATTTGGGCCGCATCGTCTGCCAGGGCCTTTGCTCCCGGGCGAAAGACGAAGAGCACGGCGCAGATGAAAAACAGGGCCATGGCAACAAGGCCCCAGCTGTCGGCGAATTGCCGCATCATGGTATAGATTTCCATCGTCCCCCCTTACCGGTAACCGGAAGCATCGTTGTAGGTTGAGAAATCCACCAGTGTGCCCAGCATCTGCAGATAGGCAATCAGCGCATCCATTTCGGTCAGTTTTGCCGGATCGCCGTCAAAATCACCAATTTTCGCCTTTGGATAACGGGCAAGAAGCGCTGTTGTGTCCGCATTCGGATCGGCCTGGGCCTTCATGTCGGCCTCGGCATTGTCAATCATCTCTTGCGTGTAAGGAACGCCGACTTCCGAATTGGCCACAAGGTGCATGCCAACATCCTTCACCACGACAGGTGTCGTCGCCAGGAACGCATAGCTTGGCATGATCGATTCCGGCACAACATCGCGTGGTTCGGTCAGATGCTGGACGTGCCAGGCATTGGAATAGCGGTCGCCGACCCGCGACAGGTCAGGCCCTGTGCGCTTGGAACCCCACTGGAACGGATGGTCATACATGGATTCAGCCGCCAGCGAGTAATGGCCGTAGCGTTCCACCTCGTCGCGGAACGGGCGGATCATCTGGCTGTGGCAGACATAACATCCTTCACGGATGTAGATGTTGCGTCCGGCCAGTTCCAGCGGTGTATAGGGCCGCATGCCCTCTACCTTTTCAATCGTATTCTGAAGGTAGAAGAGCGGTGCGATTTCCACTATGCCGCCGATCGTCACCACCAGCAGGGAGCAGACCAGCAGCAGACTGGCATTGCGTTCAATAATGGAGTGTTTGTCAAGAATGGACATGTGCCCTGCTCCTATTCTGCCGGCTGAAGGTTTGGAACAGCCGCACCTGGAATGGGGGCCTCCTCGCGTTCATACCCAAGGATTGTCATCGTGATGTTGTAGGCCATGATGAGACCGCCAACGAGGTAGAGCGAACCGCCGATGGCGCGCACCAGATAGTACGGGAACATGGCAGCAACAGATTCAGCAAAAGAATAGACCAGGAAGCCCTGCTCGTTATACTCGCGCCACATCAGGCCCTGCTGGATACCGGCAACCCAAAGCACGGCTGCATAGATAACAATGCCCAGTGTCGCCAGCCAGAAGTGCCAGTTGATCATCCGCATGCTGTAGAGGCGGTTGCGGCCCCAGAGCTTCGGCGTCAGGTAATAGAGTGCACCGAAAGTGATCATGCCAACCCAGCCAAGAGCGCCGGAATGCACGTGACCGATGGTCCAGTCCGTATAGTGGCTGAGAGAATTGACCGACTTGATCGACATCATCGGGCCTTCAAAGGTCGACATGCCGTAGAAGGCAATGGCCATAACCATCATGCGGATGATCGGATCGGTGCGAACCTTGTCCCACGCACCCGAAAGGGTCATCAGACCGTTGATCATGCCACCCCAGGAAGGCATCCACAGCATGATGGAAAACACCATGCCAAGGGTCTGTGCCCAGTCCGGAAGCGCTGTGTAATGCAGATGATGGGGACCGGCCCAGATATACATGAAGATCAGCGCCCAGAAGTGGATGATCGACAGGCGGTAGGAATAGACCGGACGATTGGCCTGCTTTGGCACGAAATAGTACATCATGCCGAGGAAGCCCGCAGTCAGGAAGAACCCGACGGCATTATGCCCGTACCACCACTGTGTCAGGGCATCCTGCACCCCGGAGAAGGCCGAGTAGCTTTTGGCACCGAGGAAGGAAACCGGAACAGCCAGATTGTTGACCAGATGCAGCATGGCAATGGTCACAATGAAGGACAGGTAGAACCAGTTGGCCACATAGATATGCGGCTCCTTGCGGGTCAGCAATGTCCCGAGGAATGTGACCAGATAGGCAACCCAGACAACCGTCAGGAACAGGTCGACATACCATTCCGGCTCTGCATATTCCCTGCCCTGGGTAATGCCGAGCAGATAGCCGGTGGCCGCCATGACGATGAACAGCTGGTAACCCCAGAACACCAGCCAGGCGAGATCACCACCAAACAGACGTGTGCGGCAGGTGCGCTGGACCACATAAAACGAGGTGCAGATCAGCGCATTGCCGCCGAAGGCAAAGATAACGGCTGATGTGTGCAGCGGACGCATGCGACCGAAATTGAACCAGGGCTCGATATTGAGATCCGGAAAAGCCAGTTGAAGGGCAACGACGACACCGACGAGAAACCCGACAACACCCCAGAACATGGTGGCGATGACGCCGTACCTGACGACTTCATCAAAATATTCGGCACGGATTTGTTCCCGGGTTCTGGTAACAACAGGCGCAAAGGACGCCCGGCGGAACATGATAACTGTGCCAAGAAGCAGCACGATGAAGAGCACCCACATATGGGCCTGGAAAAAGCTGTCATGGGCAAAGGCTGCCCCCAGCAACGCCAGGAAGGCAAAAAGCGCCAGCGCCCCGGTTTCTAAAGCATAAGTCATGGTTGGTGTCCCCCAACAATTGGAAATGTCCCCCGCAATGGTCCGGTCAAAACCTGCACCATTGCAGCTTCAAATCATGTGCCAGTTCAGGCTTCGGGACACCTTGATCCAGATCAATGCGGATCAGTGCGATTTTTTGGACACATGGTGCATAACAAGGCCGTCAAAGACCAGAGAGTGGAACTGCCCGATGCTGAGACACCACCCCGAGAAAAAGCCCGAAAGACTGCAAGGCGCGGCACCGCCGGACAGTATCGGCTCGCTTGGCTGGTTGATGGCCGCCTATCAGGAACAGCTGGCCCTGTGCCAGCAACTGGAAGAAATCGCCGACTCCCTGCCCAACAATATCAACCGGCAGCAATGCCTGTTTGCGGCAAAGGCCCTTGGTCCCCTCATTCAGGGCGTGCATCACTATGAGGAAAAGGTGCTGTTTCCCTGGCTTGAAACGGTTTTGACCGCAAGGCCGGAACTGGTGGAAACCCTCAATCGCCTGAAGTTCGAGCATTGCGAGGATGAGTGTTTTTCAGAGGAACTGGTCGACACGCTGACGCGGCTTGGCGCAAACGACAGGACCGTCAATATTGAAGCCACCGGCTATATGCTGCGTGGCTTTTTTGAAGGGATTCGCAGACATATCGCCTTTGAAAAAGAGCACCTGCTGGGACAATTGTCCCCGGAATTGCTGATATCACATTGACGGAGCGGTCACAGATCCTAAAAAATCGACCAGCCGGTGCGTTTGGCAAGACTTTCCAGTGCCCGCGTTCCCACGCTCGAATTACCGTTGCGGTTGAGCCCCGGAGACCAAACGGCAATGGAAGCCTTGCCGGGAGCGATGGCCATGATACCGCCGCCCACACCGCTTTTTCCCGGCAGCCCCACCCTGAAAGCAAAGTCGCCTGACGCATCATAATGGCCACAGGTCAGCATCAGCGCATTGATTCGCCTCGCCCGCTCAGCGCTGACCACCGTATGGCCGGACCCAGGCAGCTCCCCTGCATTGGCCAGATACTGCCCGGCCCTGGCCAGTTGCTGTGTGGTCATGGCAATTGCGCACTGGTGAAAATACACGCCGAGCGTCTTTTCCACAGGGTTCTGCAGATTGTCAAAGCTGCGCATGTAATTGGCAAGGGCCGCATTGCGAAAACCGGTATCCTGTTCGGATCTCGCCACTTCGGCATCCATGCCGATAGAGCCGTCGTCGCAGACATGGCGGACGAACTGCAGGATTTCCCCGAGAGTCTCGCGGGGCTGATGACCGGCCAGCAGCACGTCGGCAACCACAATGGCACCGGCATTGATAAACGGATTGCGCGGAATGCCTTTTTCCTGTTCCAGCTGGACAATGGAATTGAACGGTGTGCCGGAAGGTTCCCGCCCGACCCGCTTCCACAAGCCGGACCCGACACGGCCAAGCGCCAGCGTCAGCGTAAATACCTTGGAGATGCTTTGAATGGAAAAACTCTCGTCAGCATCACCGGTCTTGTAGATATCCCCGTCAACAGTGGCGATCACCATGCCAAATTTGCGAGGATCAACCTTGCCCAGCGCAGGAATGTAATTGGCAACAGTCCCCTCGCCGATGAAGGGTTTGATATCGGCATAAACATCATTGAGAACGGATGGCAGGTTCATGAGCACTGTCTCTCGGTAGGCACGGGCCGATTTCAGCCACGCAGGCGCAGCCTCAACCTTACAGGCTGCAACTGTAGAACCGAACCTTTGTCAAGGGCAACCCGTGAGCGGGCCTTCAGGAACGAATCAGGCACTTTTGGCCTTTTCAGAAGGATCCGGATGCGGAAAATGCGTCAGTTGATCGCGGATGGCACTGTCCGCCTGACCTGGACGCGCCGGCGTCCTGTGCGAATCGTGCACCAGACCGGCCAGAATGTCTGTAAAAGACCGCACCAGGGATTCGTCCCCGGCATTCAGCCGGATGAGATCACAGATCATGCCCATCTTCCGGTTCAGATCCTTGCCGTTCCGGACTTCCATATCCAGAATCGCCCGTACGAGACGATCAATTTTCCTGTCGAGCTGATCAACGAGCAATGTGTCACTGCGAGCGATTGCAGAATTCAGTTCACCTAGGGCGTGTCGTCAGTTATAGATTGGAACGTGGTTTGAGGGAAAATGGTTCAGTTTCAGGAGCGAAATCGCAGGAAGGCTGCGCATGTTCCGTCAAGGCCGCAGGCCGTTGCGAAAGATACATGCGCTTTTCCGGAATCAGGGCCAGCTTGTCATGTCCTTGCGGACATGGCGGCCCTGTCCCCTTTCAAGATTTTGCGACGCCAAAATGGACCATTTTCACCAAATCCTTCAGACGCGGCGAATTTTGCCGCTGAATGCGTTGAAAATGCTCGTGATACATTGGGTATCACTTGCGCTTTTCGCCTGTTCAGCGACAAAATGCGTCTCGCGCCACGACCAATCTGTAACTGACGACACGCCCTAACGTCAGTTTCAATGAATTCATCATGATAGACACCATTTCACCTCCGGCTGCAATTCGATATCACGCCGGATATGTGCAGCACCAAACCTGTGCGAAAGTGACTATTCGTTCAACCTGGGATAAAGCGCCCATGACACTTCAAAAGGGCAAAAGCCGTCCCGTGACGGGATATCTCCCGGCAGTCAGAGCTGGTGCTTGATATTCCAGCGGTCATGATACCAGAGCCACTGACCCGGCTCCTCGCGCACCCAGCGCTCCACGGTATCATTCAGCAATTGTGCCATACCGGCCACATCGACATTGCCGGCCCCGGTGCGCGGAATCACCAGCGCAGGCTCGATCTCCAGCCGGAAGCGGTTGTCGGCCAGGCGCACGCAGCGCGCGGGATAGACTTCGCAGCCAAATTGCCGGACCAGTTTGGCCACCAGCGGATTGGTATTCACCTCCTGCCCGAAGAACTGTGTTTTCAGTCCCTTGTGAAATTTCTGGTCCACCAGGACACCAACCGGCTTGCCCTGTTCGAGCTTCGCCGCCAGCGTGAAGGAGGATCCCGCATGGGATGGCACAAGATTGCCCATCCGCTCGCTGCGGAATTCAAACACCTTGTCAGCAATGTGCTGATTGTTGGGTGGACGAAACAGCACTGTGACATCCAGGCCATAGGAGGCAGCCGCTACAGGCAGCAACTCAAAATTTCCGGTATGGGCGGTAAAAACAATGAAAGGACGCGGATTGTCCCTCAGATCCAGAAAAATCGGGATACCCGAGACTTCGATCCGGCCCTTGCCGGGCTTTTCAGGATCAAAGTCAAAGAGCTGATCGAGGAAAACATATTCTGCGGCAAGCCGTCCCATACTGCCCCATGCGTCCAGTGCAATACGGTCAAGCTCCGCCTGGCTTTTTTCCGGAAATGCATTGTGCAGGTTGGCCATCATCAGCCGATGGCGCATGGTCCTGGGGCCAATCCAGCGCATGGCGCGATCAAGAAAATTCAGCGCACCGTCAGCAGGAAACAGTTTCAGTGTATTGAGCAGCAGGAACACACCCTGCGCCACCACCCACTGCCACAAAGTCCGGAATGCCAAAACCAGTCTGATGATCAGCAAACGCATGCGGTCAGTCCATCCGCAGCACAATCTTGCCGAAGACCTGTCGCCCTTCCATGCGCTCCAGAGCCCGGTCGATATCTTCAAACCGCACTTCCGTATCAATCACCGGATGAACAATACCCCGCGCCATTTTCTGCATGGCATCCGCCATGTTTTCCATGCGGCAGCCAAAGGAGCCGATCAGCCGCAATTGCTGCTGGAACAGCATCATCAGGTTCATGTCCGTTGAAACACCGGATGTGGACCCGCATGTCACCAGACGCCCGCCACGCTTCAAACAGAGCATGGAACCCGCCCAGGTATCCTTGCCAACATGTTCAAACACCACGTCCACGCCTTTTTTCCTGGTGAGCTTGCGCACAACGCCTTCAAAACGATCCGTGCGGTAATTGATCACATGATCTGCACCCAGCGCTTTGGCAGGCTCAATCTTGTCATCCGAGCCAACGGTGGTGATCACTGTACAGCCGATTTTCCTGGCAAGCTGGATGGCCGCCGTACCAATGCCCGAACCACCGGCATGCACAAGAATGGTCTCACCCGGTTCAAGCCTGGCATTGTCAAACAGCATGTGTTCCACGGTGCCGAATGTCACCGGCGCAAGCGCTGCGGCCACGGCATCCACACCCGGAGGTGCAGGCACCAGCAGACGGGCAGGCAGATTGACCTTTTCCTGTGCAAAGCCGTCCAGATGAAACCCGTGTACGCCACTCACATGTTCGCAAAGATTGTCCCGGCCTTCACGGCAGGGCTTGCACAGGCCACAGGTACGCGCACCGTAAATGGCAACCAGCTGACCCGGCAGCACATTGGCAACACCCGGCCCGATGCTCTCCACCACACCCGAGGCTTCGGCACCGATCACCAGCGGCATCTTGCGTTTGGCAAAGGCCATGCCGCGCCAGCCCCAGACATCAATATGATTGAGAGCAACAGCCTTGACCCGAAGCGTAACCTCTCCGTATCCGGGAGCGCCGGGCTCCGGCAGGTCGGTCACTTCAAGTTTGCGGTCTTCAATCAGTTGCAATGCGCGCATGGACATTCCCTTTGGCTCAGGGCCAATTCATCAAACAATCGTAATGCGATTAAACCGGTTCCGCCGCCAGCACAAGGCTTGCATTCTGCCCGCCGAACCCGAAGGAGTTGGACATGATGGCCGAAACCTGGCAGTCGCGCTTCACATTCGGAACGACATCCAGGATCATCGCCGGATCCGGGTTCTGGTAATTGATCGTCGGCGGCAGGGTTCCGGTGAGAATCGTCTGCAGCGAGAACACGGCCTCGACAGCCCCTGCCGCCGTCAGCGTGTGCCCGATCATCGACTTGTTCGATGATACAGGAATCGACGGCATCAGCTCGCCAAACACGGCCAGCATGGAATTATATTCCATCTTGTCATTTTCCGGTGTCGATGTGCCATGGGCGTTGACATAGCCGATATCGGACGGTGCAAGACCGGCATCCTCAAGGGCCGCCCGCATCGTGGCAATCGCTGGCCCACCGTCCGGTGACGACCTTGTGCGATGGAAATGGTCGGCTTTCTCGCCGCATCCCTGAATGATACCCAGAACCTTTGCTCCACGGGCAACAGCTGATTCGAGCGATTCCAGAACCAGCGTTGCAGCCCCTTCCGCAATCACAAAGCCATCGCGATCCCTTGTAAACGGTTTGGAAGCCCGTTCCGGCGGATCGTTCTGTGTCGACAGTGCGGAAAGCAGCGAAAACCGGATCAGCGCCTCTGCACTGACAGAACCATCGGTCGCAACAGTCAGGGCGCGGTCTGTGCGCCCCTGGCGGATAGCTTCAACACCCAGCTGGATCGCCGTTGCACCGGATGCACACGCTGTCGACAGGGTGACAGGCAGGCCGCGGGTACCGAACATTTCGGCCAGACGCTCGGAGATGGCACCAAACAGCGTCGCTTCATGGAAGTCTGCATCTGGCCGCTCGCGCAGCGCCGTCAGGAAACGCTCATAGGCATCACCCGGCTTCCGGCTTGGTCCGGATCTGTCCGCAAGGTCAAAACGGGCCGTCCATTCCGGCTCGATCGGCGGAGCGGCCAGAAACAGGGGACCATTGAAATCACCGGAAATTCCGGCCTGCGCCAGCGCCTCGGCCGTAGTTTCCCGCGCGAATGCAAACGAGCGCTCCACAGCATTGGGTACAGGAATAGCGATAAAATCCACTGTCCCGCAAATTTTGGTGGAAAGGCTTTCCGTCGGAAACCGGTTGATCCGGTGAATACCGGAAACGCCGCCCGTCAGGGCCTTCCAGTTATCTTTGAGGCCCTGCCCCAGCGATGTCAGCACACCCATGCCGGTTACAGCGACAACAGGACGTCCCAAATGATCACGGAATGCGGATGTCATGGCCCATTTCCTCACTGTTCAGCAACGAGAAGGGCCATGCCCTCCCCGCGTTTGTGACCAATCGTTGTCACAAGTATAGATGATGCGGCCCCCTTGGCCTGCGCCTCATGCGCAGGATCAAACGCCGGAACCGTCGCACCGCTCCCAAGTGCCAGGGCCGCCAGGCAAAGACCTGCCGGAAACTGCGCCTCGACCGAATGACCGGTCAAACCGCCATAACCGCGCAGGGCAGATGTGGCAAAACGCTTTTGCGCAAATGCCTTTTCCCGCGCCGTCAGGTCATGCAGGCCGGACGCACCGGACATGACAACGGAAATATCCGCATCCCCTGCAACGGCATCCGCCAGGGCGTCCAGACGCTTTTCCAGACGCCCCTCATCGCGGTTGCCACGGTCGCCTTCAATCGCACGGATTGCAGCATAGATCCGCGCATTGCGGCCTTGCGCGTGCGCCCGCGATTCCAGAACCAGAAAAGCCCCTACAGAACCGAGGATGGCACCGCCACCGGGTGCTTCAGTGCGCGCCCAAAGCGGTGTCCATTGTTCTGTCGTCAACCCGCCAATAGCTTCCAGCAGCAGAAAAATATCAATACGCTCGGAAGAAAACGCACCACCCACCAGCGTGTGGCTCGATTGTCCGGCCCTGATGCGCTCAAAAGCGGTCGAAACAGCCGAAATTCCGGCCGCCTCTTCTCCCATGAAGGTGCGCGAGGAACCTGTCACCTTGTGAACGATGGAAATATTGCCGGCAAGAAGATTGGAAAGCTGCGCCAGAAACAATGTCGGCCGCAACTCCGTGGTCAGCTTCTCGTTCAAAAGCAATTCCCGGTCATTGCGTTTGAGCGCCTCGTCGACAATCAGGCTGTCAACGGCAATATCGCGTTCGCCGCCACCGGCAGCAACAATCATGTCCATGGTCGAACAGGCTTCCGGATTGTCCTTCAGGCCCGCATCATCCAGGGCAAGGCCAGCGGCAAACACACCGAGACGCTGCCAGTTTTCCATCTGCCGCTGGTCGCCGCGCTTGGCAATCTGCTGGCTCCAGTCAATTTCAGGCAGCGGATGAACGAGATAGGGTGCAAACCTCACGGCGTCCACATGCGCCCGGGGGGTCGCCGGTCCCGACAGCATGGCCACATGCGGTTCCTTGCCCACACCAAGGCTGGTAACCAGCCCCACACCGGTGATGACGACGTCATTGGCGTTACTGCCCATTCTCGATCCTCTTTGCCTCATTCAGTTGCGCCTGCGCGATGGCCTCCATCAGACCAACCTCGCCTGCCCGCTTCCTGACAATATCGGCGAGCGGCACCTGATCAAAAGGCAATGTCTTCAGTTTCAATTGTGCATCGCAGACTTTTTTGCCAGCAGACGCAATCTTCGCCCTGGTCACGGCATAGCCGGAACCATCATGCTCAAGAACCGCCTCGATATCCAGCACCTGCCCGGGCTCCACAAAGGTGCGGATCTTGGCACCGTCCACGGTCATCAAGAACGGCATGGACGCAAAGCCGGACAGCGCCAGCAACAGAAAACCGGAAGCCTGCGCCATGGTTTCAACCAGCAGCACGCCGGGTACCAGGGGATATCCGGGAAAATGGCCTTCAAAAACAGGGCTCTTTTCCGGCACGACCGAACGGGCCCTGAGTGTCTTCGTATCGGGGTCAAATCCCTCAATACGATCAATCATCTGAAAATATTCCAGCAGCATGCAGGCCCAACTGTTCTGGCTTTTCCCGCCACGGGTCATCTGTCCGTCTGTGCAGACAACACTTTCGCCAGAAATCAGGCCTTGGCCGCTCTCAACGCATCAATCTTGGCGCAAAGGTTTTTCAAAACGAAATATTCTTCCGTTGTTGCCTTGCCCTCATTGACTTCCTGGGTCCACTGTTCCAGCGGAATCTTGATACCGAATTCCTTGTCTATGGCAAAAACGATATCCAGAAAATCCAGGCTGTCGATACCCAGATCATCAATCGTATGGCTTTCCGGCGTGATCTTCTCACGGTCCATTTCGCTTGTTTCCGCAATAATATCGGCAACCTTGTCAAATGTAGCTGTCACGCGCTTTACCTTTTGAATATTGGAGTTATGGCGATCCTATAGAAAAATCTCCGCCAAAAGCCAATGGCTTGATTGTCAATTGCTGCGATTTGCCGGAAAACTGTTGCCCTGGAGCGGCTGTTGACCTGATGCGTGTCGCGCAAAAGTGTGCAGCGGTTTTGCGAAAACGACATGCATAAACAAGAAGATAAAGCCTGTCGCATGAATCCGATTCGCCGCGATGGGCTTTAATGGAATCACTCTGCTGGACAAGGAATTTTGACCGGGATCAAGGCCTGCACCAATGGCCATATCGCGATATACGCTCCGGGTAAAGGCCGTCGATAATTCGGAAAATTCATACGGTACAAAGGGTTGACTGAAACCGGCCTTCCACCTGAGGGGGCGGCTTGCCTGTATGCGAAAGCTGCAGGCTGCGCCGCCCTCCGCGTGGAAAAATCAGGTTGAGCCAACAGAGTTCAGCCAATCAGGTCGATAGCCGCTCTATACAGCCACAGAATGCCTGCCTTTCCCATTTGCCAGATAGTGATCGAAAGTAGCAGCTATTGCCCGCGCAAAAGGCTTTCCCGCTTGCGACACAACGAATCGCCCGTTTTCAAGGCTGCACAAACCATGACGGTCCTTTGCCACAAAAGTCTTGGCCTCCATCATGACCGCACCGGACGCATCCCCGAAACGGGCCTGCAAATCGGCAAAATCCAGCGCAAAATCGCACATGACCCGTTCGATGGCATAGGCACGCAACCGGTCCGCATCATCGAGCGCGATGCCGCGCACAATGGCAAGCCCGCCGTCCTCCACCATCCGCCGGTATTCGGCAGTCGATGGCTGGTTCTGCACATAGCCCTGTGGCAATTGACCGATGGAAGATGCCCCAAAGCCGATCAGCGCCTGCGCAGTGTCATTGGTATAGCCCTGAAAATTGCGTTTGAGCGATCCGTCCCCTTCGCTGATGGCAAGCCCGTCATCCGGTTTGGCAAAATGGTCGATACCGATCTGCCGGTAGCCCGCTTCCAGCAATTGTCCGGCGGCCTGCTGCATCTGCGCAAACCGCCCGTACAGATCCGGCAGGGCATCTTGCGGAATCATCGTCTGATGCTTTTTCATCCATGGCACATGCGCATAGCCAAACAGCGCGATCCGGTCCGGATCAAGCGAAATGATCGCCGAAACGGTTTCGCGCATGGTTTCCAGCGTCTGGTACGGCAGTCCATAAAGCACATCGCAATTGACAGAGGACACGCCGCGGGCGCGCACTTGCCTGACAGCGTCGCGCGTCTGCTCGAAGGTCTGGATACGGTTGATGGCCTGCTGCACCTTCGGATCGAAATCCTGCACGCCGAGGCTCGCCCGTGTCATGCCGATGGCAGCCAGAGCATCATAGCGGCCACTGTCCAGATCATTCGGGTCCATTTCCACGCTGATTTCAACACTATCGGAAAAGTGGAAATGCGCACGCAGGCAGGCAACCAGATCGATCATGTCTTGCGGGCGCAGCATGGTGGGCGAACCGCCACCAAAATGCAGCGAGGTCACCGTGCAATCCTTTGATACCAGATTGCCAACGCTTTCAATTTCCTGCTTCAGACTGGAAAGATAAGACAGCAACGGTTCGTATTTCAGCGTATGCTTGGTATGGCAGGCACAAAACCAGCAAAGACGGTCACAATAGGGAATGTGCAGATAAAGTGACAGATCCTGCCCTGCCCCCAGCATCTGCAACCAGCCGGAATAAACGGACGCATCAATGGCGGCATGAAAATGCGGAGCGGTCGGATAACTTGTGTAGCGTGGTACTGCACCGGAATAGCTGCCAATCAGGTCTTTTTGCATGTCACTCTCCAGATTTTGCCGGAGTCATAACAGCGCATTTGTGCTTTGTTGTTGACCAGGATCAATGAATCAGGACTCTGTTGCAAAACTGATATAGCTTGATGGCACAATGAACCTTTCAGTTTGTTGACGTCTGAATTATCGGGCTCAAAATAATGATGTGGTGTGAAACTATGGATCAACGCCGTCAAGATATTCACAATTCTGAAATACCGGCCCTTTGTATATCCTGCGAAGCAAGACATGGCGGAATTTGCGGAGCCCTGACAGCCGACCAGTTGACGGAAATCAGCAAACACTCCATCCGAAAGAAAATATCCGCAGGGTCCGAGGTGATTGGCCAGGGCGAGCAGGTCTCCAGCTATTCCAATATTCTCAACGGTGTTGTGAAACTGAGCATGATGATGTCAGACGGCCGCCAGCAGATCGTCGGTCTGCAGTTTGCCCCGGATTTCATGGGGCGCCCTTTCGTTCGCGAAAGTTCACTGACCGCCGAAGCCGCCACAGATACCGAAATATGCTCGTTCCCCAAACATATTCTCGAACGCATGGTCAACGGTTCATCGGACATGGAACACCGCCTGCTCGAGCAGACCGCCAAGGAACTGGACGAGGCGCGAGGCTGGATGCTGACGCTCGGGCGCAAATCTGCCAAGGAAAAGGTGGCGAGTTTCCTGTATCTGATCGCCAGTCACATTGATCCCGACAGCGAAGCGAAGTCGAGTTTCGATTTGCCGCTGACACGCGCCGATATTGCGGACTATCTGGGGCTGACAATTGAAACCGTCAGCCGCCAGATGACCAAACTGCGCAAGGAAGGCATCATTCGCATCGAGAACAACCGGCATGTCATATGCGCGGACCTCAACCGTCTGAATGAGGCTGCCGGCAATGACTGAGCGGGTGATAACCGGATCACCGCGTAATCACGATCTTCGTGTTGCGCAGGCCGGCTTCATGAGCCAGCGCAAAAAACTGTTTTGCATTGTCCGGGTGCAGGCGCACACAACCGTGTGAAGCCGGAGTTCCAAGACGTTTCAGGTCAAATGTCGCATGCACGGCATAACCGCCATTGTAAAAAATGGCATAGGGCATCGGTGCATTATTGTATTTGCGGGAACGATGCTTCAGGGAAGCCCATTTTGCCGTGTATTTTCCGGTTGGCGTTACATAGCCGTTGCGTGCCGTCGAGACTTTCCATGTATATTTGACAACACCGTCTTCAGTGACCACCATTTCCTGTCTGGAAATATTGACGTTGGCAACAACATTGGCGGCGGTGGCCAAAACCGGCATGAATTGAACGGCAAGAAATGTACCCGCGGCAATCAGAATATTTTTCATGCGTTTCCCCTCTTGAGACTATTCTACCCGATATGGGTGTTCTCTTGTGAGGCAGAGGATAACAGGCAATTGATGAGATTCAGCTAAGAGGCAGAACAAACACAACCTAAAAATTTTACGTAAATGATCTATGAATTACACGATCCGCAAACCCGCCAGAAAGAGAACCAGAATTGCCATGACAGAGCAGGCCGCAGCGTAGATTTTCAGGGCCTGGCGGATGTCAGCCTGTGTTGCCGGCGATCGCCCGGAAGCATTCATCATCGGTTCCATCACCCGTTCACCGGCATATAGCCTGGGGCCTGCAAGCTGAAGGTCCAGTGCTCCGGCCATGGTCGCTTCCGGCCATCCGGAATTGGGTGAACGGTGCAGGCCATGATCACGAATACCGCAGGACCATGCGTTTTTCCCGGCCTGCACTCCCACGGTCCACAAGGCCCCAAGAGCGATCAAAACGGCCGAAAGTCTGGCGGCAGGCCAGTTGGCCACATCATCAAGCCGGGCAGAAGCCCAGCCGAAATGCAGATATTTTTCGGATTTGTGACCAATCATCGAATCCGCCGTATTGAGCATCTTGCAGGCGAGCAAACCCGGCAGGCCAGCGACCGCATACCAGAAGACCGGAGCCACCACTCCGTCGGCAAAATTCTCGGCAAGACTTTCAATCGCCGCCCGGCAGACACCGGCCTCATCGAGAACATCCGGATCGCGACCGACAATCATCGACACGGCCCGGCGTCCTGCGGCAAGTCCATCCGATTTCAGCGCATCGGCAACCCGCAGCACATGATCTGACAGGCTTTTTTGCGCCAGAAAAACCGCAACAATGCAGATTTCGACAAATGCACCGGCATAACCAAACGCAAGCAGCAAAGGGTGCAGCACGACACCAATGGCAATGCTGAGGGCCAGCAACACGGTGATGGTGGCGATCCCGTTGCGCTTCCTGGCAGAAGGTGACAGGCCGGGCCGGTTCAAAACCCTGTCCGCAAAGGCAATGGCCTTGCCGAACCAGACCACCGGATGCGGCAAGCGCCGCCACAGCCAGTCCGGGTCACCCGCCAGCCGGTCGGCGACAATCGCCAGAAACAGGATGAGAAGCCCGGATATCATCGCCCGGCACTCCACTGCGCAAGCGCCCTTGCCAGCCGTTCATCCTGTTGTTCATCCGGCGAAAGACCGATGCGCAGCCAGTCAGGCGCATAGTCAAAGCGGCGAACCAGAATATGGTTCTGCGCCAGATGCTGCCACAGGACGCCGGCTTGCGGATGCGTGACCAGACGGAACAGTCCGGTGCCTCCGACAACGGCAAGACCTGCCCCCCGCAATACCACATCCAGCGCCGCTTTGCGGGCAAGGATCTGCATGGCAATTGCCTGTGTGTCGGCACGCAGAAGCGTGGCTGCAAGGCAAAGCGCCGGACCGGACACCGCCCATGGGCCAAGCCATTCAGAAAACCGGGCAAGAATCTCTCTTTGGGCGATCACAAAACCCAGACGCAAACCGGCAAGGCCAAAAAACTTGCCAAACGAGCGAAACACAATCAACCGGTCCAGCGTTTCAGTGAAGGCTGCAACACTCTGGTCCGGCTGCATGTCGCCAAAGGCTTCGTCAACGATCAGCCACGCATCCTGACGCGCCAGCCTCTCCGCCAGGGCCAGAAGCACGTCACGCCCGAACAGCCGGCCCGTAGGATTGTTCGGATTGACAACAATCACCGCCGCATGGCCGGGCAAAATGCCGGAAAGATCATCGATCCGGTCAACCCCGTGCCCGGCATGTTCAAAGACCCGCGCATATTCGCCATAGGTGGGAGACAGGATGGCGACACGTCGCGAGCAGCATGCCAGCCTCGGCAAAAGCTGGATCGCCGATTGCGTTCCGGGAACCGGCAAGGGCAATGTTTTGCCGCTCTGGTACCAGGCCTGCGCAGCGTTGCGTGCCGCCTGCACCAGATGCGCGTCCGGCAGACGGTGCCAGACCTCTAAAGGGATGGCGGGCATGGCAACAGGATTGGGATTGATACCGGTTGACAGGTCCAGCCAGTCTTGCGGCCTGCCGCCAAACGCTTCTGCCGCAGCCGTAACCCCGCCGCCATGAACGATGTCCCCGGTCATGGCCGCGTCCCGTCGATATCGATCAGATGCATGTAAGAACCGGCGATTGTCCCGCGTTGCAGACCAAGCGCTCCAATGGTGTGCCCCAAAGCATCCTCAGCCTCGAATAATCTGTCCGCAGCACCTTCTGAAACAACCGTCGAATAGTGGAATTCATGTGCCGTCATTCGCCGGCTGAACAGCGGCGACGACAGGGGGCGAACGCGCCGGTAGCCGAGATGGCGCTTGCGCGTGGCAAAGCTGGTCACCAGCGGCAGCAGGCCAAGCATGGCATGACGGGCTCCATCAGCGTCAATCAGCCCCTCGCCCATCACCATATAACCGCCGCACTCGCCATAAATCGCGGCATTGCGTGCCGCTGCCGCCAGAAGGCCTGCCCGGAACAGCGCATTGGAGGCCAGGTGACCGGCATGCAGTTCCGGATATCCGCCCGGCAGATACACGGCATCGGCCGACGGATCAGGCGCTTCATCGGCAAGCGGCGAAAAGAACGACAGGCTCGCCCCCTGTGCCTGCCATCCGGCAACAAGATGCGGATAAAGGAAGGCAAAGGCAACATCAGAGGCAATGGCGATATGCTTCCCGAGGGGTGGCAATCCTGCCGCCGGTCCGCTGGCTGCCGGGGCAAGAATGGAACCGCCGGCAAGGCGACACAGCGCCTCAACGTCACACCCGGCCTCGACACAATCCGCCGCATGATCGATAAAGCCGTCAAGCGCCTGATGTTCGCTCGCCTGCACCAGCCCCAGATGCCGCCCGGGCAGCACCAGTTTCGCGTCGCTTCGCACAACACCCAGAACCGCAATGCCGTACGGCAGCAAAGCCGCCCGCAACATGGCCTCGTGCCGGTCACTGCCAACCCGGTTGAGCACAACGCCGGAAACACGCACATCACTGCGGAAGGTGGCATAGCCATGTACCATGGCAGCAACAGACTGCGACAGGCGTGCGCAATCGACCACCAGCACCACGGACAGGCCCAGAAGGGCGGCCAGATCCGCAGGCGACCCCCTGCCGTCCGCCGCTCCGTCAAACAGCCCCATCATCGCCTCGATGACAAGCGGCTGACCGTCGCGTGTCAGGCGCGTTGCCTGATCGCGCAATACCTCTGCCCGCATGGCCCAGGGATCAAAATTGAAACAGGCCTGCCCGCAGGCCGCTTCATGGAATTGCGGATCAATATAGTCCGGTCCGGCCTTGCCGGGTGCCACAGCAAGGCCCCGCCGCTTCAAGGTCCGCAGCAATCCCAGCGTCACCGTTGTCTTGCCGGAGCCGGAAGAGGGTGCTGCGATCATCAGCCCGCTCATGCGCTTTCTTTCAGATTGCGGCTGACCAGCGGGTCTGTCACCAGAATCCGGCCTGTCAGGGCACCAGCCCAGTCGAGCGCCGGTCGCAGCCGCACAACCTGCCCGACAACCACAATGGCAGGCGGCTGCAAGCCGGACGCTGCCACATCTGCCTCAGCCATGCCCAGCGTGGTTTCCAGCACCTGCTGTTGCGCCGTAGCGGCATTGCAGACAAAGGCCATTGGCTCCTGTGGGGAACGCCCGGAAGAAACAAGATTGGCAGCAATCTGGCCGATATGTTTCATCGCCATATACATGACAATCACCGCAGACCCCCTGGCAATACTCTGCCAGTCAATCTGGTCCGGCATCACACCGGCAGAATCATGGCCGGTCAAAAAGGTCACGGCATGGTTGACATCACGATGCGTGACCGGAATTCCGGCATAGGCCAGACCGCCGATACCCGCCGTAATGCCGGGGACAATCCGGAACGGAATCCCGTGCTCCACCAGTGTCAGTGCCTCTTCGCCGCCGCGTCCGAAAACAAAGGGGTCGCCCCCCTTGAGCCGCAGAACCTTGCGACCGGACCGCGCCAGTTCCACCAGCCGCAACGAGATATCGCGCTGTTTGGGTGATGGTTTGCCACCGCGCTTGCCGGCATATTCCAGTTGCGCATCCGGTCGCGCCAGTTTCAGGCATTCGGAATTGACCAGTGCGTCGTGTACGATCACATCGGCATCCCCAAGCGCCTTTACGGCCAGCATGGTCAAAAGGCCCGGATCGCCCGGCCCGGCACCGACCAGCCAGACAGAGCCTTTTTCCAGTGCGGGAAGCGATGTGATATATGCATTGATCATGCTCTTTTCCTAGGGCGTGTGCAGCAGAATTGCAATCTTGGAAACGACATGGCCTGTCCACCCTTTCGCAGCCAGTCCACGTCCCCTATAGTCAGGGCATGAGCGAAGATGAGAAAGACATGGATGAGTCTGCGGTCCGCAAGCCGGATGCCCCCTTGCGCAAGGGCTGGACCACGGGTGCCTGCGCCACGGCGGCCACAAAGGCAGCGCTCACAGCCCTGATCACCGGCGAATTTCCCGATCCTGTTTCCATCACCCTGCCCGGCGGGCAGACCCCGGCCTTTGCCCTGACCTTTGAAGCCCTGGGGGATTTTTACGCCAGTGCCGGTATTGTCAAGGATGCGGGCGATGACCCGGATGTCACCCATGGAGCCACGATTCTGGCAACGGTCCGGCCCTTGCCGCCGGGCTCGGGTATTGCCTTTGTGGCAGGAGACGGTGTGGGAACCGTGACCAGGGCAGGCCTGCCGATTGCCGTCGGCCAGACGGCCATCAACCCTGTCCCGCGCCGGATGATGAGTGCCGTGGTTCACGAACTCTGCGATGCCCATGGCCTGCCTGCCGATCTCGAAATCATGATTTCGGTTCCCGGCGGCGAGGCCATTGCGAAAGACACATGGAACCCGCGGCTTGGCATTCTGGGCGGCATTTCCATTCTCGGCACCACCGGCATCGTCAACCCGTTTTCCTGCGCAGCCTGGATCCATTCCATCCATCGCGGCATCGATGTGGCCCGTGCCGAGGGCCTGACCCATGTTCTGGGGGCTACGGGCTCAACCTCGGAAAAGGCCGCACAGGCCCTCTACGGTCTGCCGGAGAGTGCCCTCCTCGATATGGGAGATTTTGCCGGTGGCCTGTTGAAATATCTGCGGGTCCATCCCGTTGCCCGACTGACGATTGCGGGAGGCTTTGCCAAAATGGCAAAGCTGGCAGAAGGCCATCTCGACCTGCATTCCGGTCGCAGCCAGGTGAGCATGGCATTTCTGGCGGATCTTGTTCCAGACAGCCCGCAAAATCAATCTCTGAAGGAGCGTATTCACTCTGCCAATTCCGCACTGGAGGTGCTGGAAATGACGAAAGGAAGTGGCATTGACCTTGCCGCATCCATCGCTTTGAAGGCACGTGAAACCGCCCTTGCAACCCTGCGCGGCGCAGATATTGCCGTCGACGTGATTGTGACCGGACGCAATGGGGAAATCCTTGGCCGCGCCGGTTGAAAAAATCCTGATCCTCGGTGGCACAAAAGAGGCCGCAGCGCTGGCCGCAGCGCTGGTGGCCGCCGGTTGCGATGTCACCACCTCGCTTGCCGGACGGACGAAGGAGCCGGCCCCGCTGGCTGGCAGGCTGCGCACAGGCGGTTTCGGCGGCCCGCAGGGGCTTGCCGGTTACCTGCTTGAAAACAGCATCACACGCCTCATCGATGCCACACACCCCTTCGCCCGAACCATCTCGGCCAATGCTGCTCTGGCAGCAAGCCTTGCCGGCGTGCGGCTGGAAATCCACACCCGCACCCCCTGGCGACAAGGGCCGGGCGACCGCTGGACCAATGTAAAGACCCTTGAAGAGGCCGCATCCATCCTGCCGCCCGGTGCGATTGTCTTGCTGGCGCTTGGCCGCCAGTACCTGTCAGCCTTCGGAACAAGGCAGGACTGCCATTACATCATCCGCATGGTCGATCCGCCAGAGACACCCCTGCCCTTTGCCCGCCATGCGCTGGTCATCGGCAAGCCATCTGCCGACTGGAAAGCAGAGGCAGACCTCTTCACACGATACGGCATTCAAACCATCGTCTGCCGCAATTCCGGCGGCGACGGAGCCTATGCCAAGATTGTTGCGGCACGGGAACTGGGCCTGCCGGTGGTGATGATGGGGCGGTAGGCTCATGAAGAAGTGCAACAGGAAAGCGACATGGATACGCGGCCAGATTATCGAGGACGCATTGTCACACGGTTGCTCTCCGGCATGGCGGGAGGGGCAATTCCGCCGCTGACGCGAAAATAAAAGCCGTTCTCAATAAATACACCCGGGCATAACGACCGCGCGAATTGTCTCGACCAGCCGGTAACTTCCCGAGCGTGCTGAAATCACCATACCGGTCAATCAAAGCAGGCGTGCCGGTATTTGATACAGTGGTACTCCATGCCCAAATGGCCGGTCGATTATGCGCCTGAACGCTCAGGCCCCGACCAGCGTATCCCGGATCAGCGCCAGCACCGCCTCATCGTCCACGTCCACAGTCACCAGCTTGGACGGCTGGCCGTCCCAGACGCTGGGGCCGAAGCTCATGCCATCCGGCTTCTGGATGGTTTTGCCGTCGGCAATGCCGCCGCAGACAACCCGCACAGGTCCGGACCGCGTCACAAACAGTTCCGGTGCCACCACATAGACACAGGCGCAGCTGTCATGCACCAGCATGCCGTCATCTACCATGTGGGCATAAAAGCCGATGTAAAAATCGGAAATTTTGGCCAGAAGCTCCACCCGCCCGCCGCCATCTTTCGCCATATGGGCCAGAAACGAACGTGTCATGACGGTCTGCGAGGTGACATCCAGAGGCACGGCAACAACGGGCCAGGAAGCCGTGAAAACCGCATCTGCCGCTTCCGGGTCACCATGAATATTGGCCTCGGCGGCAGGGGTGACATTGCCCGGAACATCGAATGCCCCGCCCATGATCACCACTTCCTTCACCAGGGTGGCAATGCCCGGATCGGCCTTCAGCGCATTGGCCAGGTTGGTCATGCGGCCAACAGCCACAATCGTCACCTCTCCGGGATTGGCCCGCACCATGTCGATGATGAACCGGTCGGCCGGACGCGGATCCAGCGGCAGGTCTATCATATCCGGAACACCGATATTGCCCAGACCGTCATCGCCATGGATCCAGCCTGGCGGATCACCTGAAGTGCGTGACGGATCAAGACACACACCGGCCCCTTTTGCCACCGGACAGTCTATCTGCCATTCCCGCTTCAAAAACAAGGCATTGCGCGTGGTGGTTTCAATCGTGGCATTGCCGAAAACCGTAGTGACCCCGATCAGGTCAACCTGCGGGTGATGGTGCAGAAACAGCAGTGCCATGGCATCATCAACGCCGGGGTCGGTATCATAGAGTACTTTATGCATGGGAATGTCTTCTACTTGCTACAATTTATCGACTGCGCCATTAGTTCCACAACGCAAGAGTTGCCGAAACAGATTTTTTTCTATTCAAAGAATTTACTTGGCCTGAAAATTCATCGTTGCGCTCAAGAATCGGTATGTCACGCCCTAACAGAGAAAATCCAGATATTGAAAGAGGAAATACAACTTCCAAGCTTTCAGGGCTTGACTTAATTTTAGTACGTAATTCCATGATCAATCGACCTAACACATTCTCCCCGACGAGTTCCTGATTACCACAAACCTTAGCGCCCCAATAGGCATCCTTCGCCGATTCTTCTACGATTTCGCGTTCACCAGTTGATATTATAAGTTTTGAGAACTGCTCCCAATTATAAATAAGCTTGACGCGCAGACACCAACGCATAATTTTTACGCGTACATCATCCCAATCAGCTCTAGATTGATCCCGAAAAGGCTTGGACCGCATTTTCGCTGTCATTGGACTTGTCTCGTTAAGAATCATGCGCTGAACATCCGGCAAATGAGGATACCGGCATGCTTGGTAAAGCGCTTCTGACGTTCTGATTTTGATGCCTAAAATATGCATTGGAAAACCGGGTGCCATATTGGACAGCCCACCAAATGCTTCGTTCGTTTTGCGAAAAACAATCGAATTGCAGCGTTCATACGTACGAAACTCAGTCGAATCAAGCGACATCAATTTGTCTTTCTCGGGAACAATGGATACCACGGATCTCCCGCCCACAATACCAAAGGCGCATTGTTTGGGCAATTCCTGTATGTCACGATCATTGAGCCGAATCCAAGTGTTTCAAGAACCATATTTCCAAGTGGTCTTTGGTATGGATTAAAGTGATTGCAAATAGATCGAACATGAACACCTTTAATTAGAAAATGTTGCTCCAACACACCTCGTCCATCCTCACCAGAAAAAAACTTATTATTGCCAACAGTATCTTTTGTTCGCAATACAGGCTCATATTTTAGAGTTGAAACATAATTTTCTACACTTTCATCATTTGGAATTATTTTTGGACGAAGAACATCCGTATTATTGATTTCTGACTTTCTATCCTCAAATTCAAAAAGATGCCAATATTTGATCTCTATGACTTTACGTGATTTCTTCAAGGATTCGTTTATCTTATTCTTCGCGTTCCAAAGCCCATATCGATGGAGCCCAATTACAACAACATGCAGAAGAGCTTTTTCTGGCGCAAAGTTTTCAATCCAATTTATCAAGTCGTTTGAGATATGGCCGCCAGAAAAAATGACATCATCTATGTACATGAAAGTCGATGAACCTATGCCACATTTCCTAATATCAATAGAGAACTTATCTTGAATAACGGAACCGATGAGTGCAAGCATTTCCCTTTGGCTGTTCCCTCGATTTTGAATATCCAAAAAATTCACAGTTTGCCAAAAATCTCTCAAGTCATCACCGGCTATTTTCTTTGATTTCACAACCTTTTCAAGAAAATCTAAAACTGCCTGTTTGGAAATATATGTTCGTTTTAGAACATAATTCAACTCAGCCAAAATTAAAGATCGGGCCTGTTCATCAAATTGCGCAATCCACCGCACCACGTGAGCGGCGTCAGGCTTGTCAATCTCCCCAAGCCTATAATTCTCTATTATTTCGACTATTCCATTTATTAGCTGTTCTTTGTCGTTCATATGAGTCTCCCCCGAACCACATCAATAAGATGTAAATCCACAATAAACAATCAAAAATCATTCCATCGGACTTCAATAAGAAATCATCCCTTCTTCTTGCCCTTGTTGCGCAGGATATGGGCATAGCCGGAATTGTAAAGATCGCTGTCTCGGAACTCCACATCGCCGAACACCTTGCCAACAAGGATCAGTGCCGTACGGGTGATCTTGGCCTTGCGCACATCCTCCTTCATATCGGCCAGTGTCGTGCGGATGAACATTTCATCCGGCCAGGAGGTGCGATAGGCAATCACCACCGGGCAATCGGCACCATAAAAGGGTTCCAGCGCCTCGCGCACATAGGCCAGATTGCGGATCGACAGGTGGATGGCCAGCGTGGCCCGTGATTGCCCGAGAATTTCCAGCGTTTCAAATTCCGGCATGGAGGACGCCTTCATGCCGGTGCGTGTGATGATCACCGTCTGGGCGATTTCCGGCAGGGTCAGTTCGGTTTTCAGCCGGGCAGCCGTTGCTGCAAAGGCCGGAACGCCGGGTATCACATCATAGGGAATGTCGAGCGTATCCAGCCTGCGCATCTGCTCGGCCACAGCACCGTAAATCGAGGGATCACCGGAATGAACCCGCGCCACATCCTCGCCGCGTTCATGGGCTGCCACCATATCGGCCATGATCTCGTCGAGATTCATCGGCGCCGTGTCCTTGACGATCGCCCCTTCCGGCGCAGCCTTGACAATCTCTTCCGGCACCAGTGAACCTGCATAGAGGCAGACCGGGCAACGCTCGATGATCCGCAAGCCGCGCACCGTGATCAGGTCCGGCGCACCGGGGCCTGCTCCCACAAAATAAACAGTCATCGTTCAACCCTTTCAAAAACATGGAGAGCCCCCTCCCCAACCCTCCCCCTTGCAGGGCGGAGAAGCGAACAAAAATCGATCCAGTGAATCGATTTCGCTGCGACGATTGGGGACGGGTTGTCCCTCAAACAGCAGTCTGCATCGCGGTACCCGACTTCCCGGAATAGCCGCGCGGCGTATAGACCCAGATCCTGCCATCACCGGTTTTCACCGTGCGGCTTTCCGATGAACCGACAATCACGACGGTCAGCATATCCACATCGTCAATATTCAGCCCCCCCAGCGGCACCACCCGCACCCGCTCGCCCGGACGCCCCAGATTGGTGGCAAGGATCACCGGCGTGTCGAAAGGCCGGTGATCCAGCAGCCGGTCGCGGGCATAGGCCAGTTGCGTGCGGCGTTTCAGCGAGACGGGATTGTAGAAGGCAATCACAAAATCGCCTTCCGCCGCCGCCTTGACACGGGCCTGGATATCCACCCAGGGCGTGAGAAGATCGGACAGGGAAATCGTGCAGAAATCATGGCCGAGCGGCGCACCGATGCGGGCAGCGGCCGCCTGCAGCGCAGAAATTCCCGGAGAAACCTGCACTTCAATCCGCGCGGCAGCATCCGAAATACCGCCTTTGTCAAAAAGCTCGAACACCAGCGTCGCCATGGCATAGATACCGGCATCACCCGAGCACACCAGCGCCACGGACTTGCCCTGCCCGGCCAGTTCCATGGCGTGCACAACACGGGCCTCTTCCTTGCCGAGATCGAAATCATGACGCACCTTGCCGCTGGCCAGCGGCCCCAGCAGGTCCAGATAGAGCGAATAGCCAACCAGATCGGTGGAGGCCGCAACCAGGGCCGAAACTTCCGGCGAGCGCCAGCCCTCCGATCCCGGACCGATACCGACAACATAAAGCCTGCCGCGTGCACGGCCCATCGCGCTGGCATCCAGAATCGCAGGGCAACGGGCAATGGCAGCCGTCACGGCCCTGGTCTTGATTTTGGGAACCACGAGTTCGCCCTCAGCACCCGCGGCAGCCAGCGCCGCACCTTCTGCCACCCCATGGCAACCGACTTCGGCAAACACGACCTCTGAGGGATTGTGCAGTCGCGGCGTTTCTTTTTCCAATGTTGCGGCATCAAAAAACCGTGCCGGCACATTGAAATGCGCGGCCACGGCATGGACCGCGGCCTCATCGGCCTTCAGATCCAGCGAAACAATGGCGGCAAGGCTTTCTCTGGCAAAGCCACCCCTGGCGAGTGCGTCTCCGGCCAGCCCAATGGCTTCCGCAGCCCCGGCACCCCGCTCGCAGCCCATGCCCAGAACAAGGGTCCTGGGGTGATAGACCAGCTCCAGCCTTCCGGCTTCGACAGCCTGATCGGTCACGGTCAGCGACACGGTTCCCGACGGGGAAAATGGCAGGGCGGATTTTTCCAGCCAGTCTGAATGTCCCGCAAGACGGACCGGGGCCCCGGCGACCAGTTCGGCCATAACGCCTTTCGCAGCGTCCGGATTGGCAAGCACCAGGCCATCCGGCGGACTGTCGAGTGCGATGCCGAAGCGCAGGTCACCGGCTGTGGTAATGGCCGCATGCGCTTTGAGACCACCGGCAATCTGGTGCGCCAGGGCGTTGGCACCATGATGACCACCCAGCAACGGCACGACCGAGGCACCATCCTCCGACACGGCCAGGACAGCGGGCTCGGCCTGCTTGTCATTCAGAACCGGGGCCAGCAGGCGGATCAGGGCACCCGACGCCATGATCGCCACAACCGGGCGACCGGCAAGGAACAGCGTTTGCACGTGGTCCTTGACCTGATCAAACAGCACATCGGCAGACGAAACCCGGGCCTTGGCACCGTGAATTTCACCGCCGCAAAGTTCGGCCACACGCCGCGCAAGGGCCAGTGCCGCATCGGATAAAACAAGAATGACAGGTTTTGCAGGCATCAGGGCAGTCCAGTGCTGGTTTTGGTTTCTGATCCCGGAACCAGACCGGAAATCCAGCCTTCTGCCCCCTTGTAGATCAGGATGAGGGAAAAATAGGGTGCAGGATCGGGAGACACATCGGCAAGCGGCAATACCCGCTGTTCCGGCAGGCTGGCCCGTTCCAGATATCCGGCCTTGTCCAGCAGGTTCATATCGGCCAGCAAGGCCCGGATACGCCCGAAATGCCGCCCGACTTTCAGGATCGCAACAGCATCCGCCGCATCGATCCGCGCCCGCATCTGTTCGGTCCCGACGGGGCCGGGGATAATTGTCAGCACATCATTGCGGGCCGCCAGTGGCCGTTGAAGCGCCGCGCTCGCGGCCATGATCGATGAGACACCGGGAACAATTTCCGTTTCAAACGTGCCAGACAACCGTTGAAACACATACATGAACGAGCCGTAGAAAAACGGGTCGCCCTCGCACAGCACCGCCACATCGCGTCCGCTGCGCAAATGCCCGGCAATCTCGCCTGCTGCACGGTCATAAACGGCCTGCGCCGGTTGCCGTTCCACCCGCATCGGCATCACCATCGGCACTTCGATCTGGCCAGGCACAATCCACTGCGCAACAATGGCGCGGGCAAAACTCGGCCCCGTATCAGCGGCAGGCCAGGCAATCACAGGCACTGATGAGAGAATGCGGTGCGCCTTCAGTGTCAGCAATTCAGGATCGCCGGGCCCAATCCCCAGACCATAAAGCTTACCGGTCATCACAAAACCCCTCCCCAACCCTCCCCGCAAGGGGGAGGGAGCGCACCGCATCCGTTGCGTCTGTCGGTTCAAAACTGCAAGATAGGCGTGACCCATATAGCCTGCCTGAACCCTGATCCGCGATATGGATTGCATGAGTTGCAACATTCGCTGTCGCCCCCTCCCCCTTGCGGGGAGGGTTGGGGAGGGGTCTTTGTATCCAGGTATAAGCCATCAGGCCCGCCCCTTCTCGACCGACCACATGGTCACCGGCATCAGGCTCTTCCAGCCGCAATAGCGCCCGACAGGTGCGGCGCGGGCCACGCTGATGCGGATCATCTCGCCACCCGATTGCGCACGAAGGCCGATCAGCCGGGCCTCGCCTTCCAGTGTCACGGCATTGGCCACCAGCCGCCCGCCGGGCCTCAGCGCCTGCCAGCAGGCTTCAAACACGCCCTCGCCGGTGACGCCGCCGCCAATGAACACCGCATCCGGCGTTTCAAGACCTTGCAATGCATCCGGCGCTTCTCCGGCAATCACCGATAACTCGGGATATCCCAGAACCCGGGCATTGGCGGCAATCATTGCCAGCCGTGCAGCATGGCTTTCAATCGCAATAGCCCTGGCCTGTGCGGCACCGCGCATCCATTCCAGTGCCACCGAGCCGCACCCCGCCCCGACATCCCACAGCATTTGCCCCGGCAGGGGCTTCAGCAAGGACAGGGTCACGGCGCGAACTTCCCGCTTGGTCAATTGTCCGTCATGCTGAAAGACCTCGTCCGGCAGACCGCAGGCCGGGGAAAACAGTCTGGCATCATCGTCAGCCACGCAGTCAATACCAACCGTGTTGAAATCCGCATAGGGCGGACGGCCCTGCACAATTGCCTGCGCACTCAGACGGGTGACACGCTCGCCTGCCCCGCCCAAATGTTCCAGGACATGCACGAGCGAACCGCCAAACCCGCGCGCCACGAGAAGTGCGCAGATCGCCCCGATGGCAGAGGCATCCGAGGTCAGGGCCAGAATGCGCGAGGACGGGAAAAGATAGCGGTTGAGGGTTTCAGCAGGCCGGCCATGCAGCGAAATCTGCGCCACATTCTGCAAGGGCCAGCCGAGCCGCGCTGCACCAAGCGAAAAAGCCGATGGGCTGGGCAGAACGAGCATTTCATCCGCCGGAATATGTTTGAGAAGCGTCGAACCAATGCCGAAATGCATCGGATCGCCGGTTGCCAGAATCGTGACCGGCGTTCCGCGAAGCGCCAGAATGCGGTCCAGTGTCTGGCGGTAGCCATCGGCCCAGTTGAGGATGGTCCGGTCTTTGTCAAAAGGACTGTCCGCCGCCGCCGAAGCCCTCTTCTTCTGCATGTCCAGATCAGCGATCACCCCAGCCAGCCGCTCGCTGACCACGATCACCTTCGATGCACGCAGCAGCGCCAGGGCCTGCCCCGACAGGCTTTCCGGCCCGTTGTCACCGATCCCGATCAAAGTCAGCCAGCGCATATCAGACATTGGTTCCAAGCCCTCCGGCGAGCGCATTCACCGCCGCCGATGCCATGGCGCTGCCGCCACGACGCCCCCGCACAGCAATGAAGGGAACGCCGTGCTCCAGCATGGCCAGCGCCTGTTTGGATTCTGCCGCGCCGACAAAACCGACCGGAAACCCCAGAATGAGAGCCGGTCCGGGCAGGCCGCGCTCCAGAAGCTCCAGCAGCCGGAACAGGGCCGTCGGCGCATTGCCGATAGCAACAATGGAACCGCCGGCCCGGTCCTCCCAGAGATCCACCTGCGCCGCAGACCGCGTCAGCCCAAGCTCCACCGACAAGGGCCGAACCCGGGGATCGTTCAAAAGGCAGATCACGTCGTTATCGGCAGGCAGAAGATGACGGATGATTCCGTGGCGCACCATCTCGGCATCCACGAGAACCGGCGCACCCCCAGCCAGTGCCCGCGCACCCGCCGCAAAGGCCCCTTCGGAAAAAACCAGATCATCGGCAATGTCGACCATGCCGCAGGCATGAATCAATCTGATAGCCATGTCCTCCATGCCTTTGGAAAAGCGTGACAAATTCGCTTCCGCGCGGATCGTGGCGAAAGACGTGTCATAGATGGCCTGCGGATCACGGAGATAGTCGATCACGCCGTCAGTCCTTCTTCACCGGCTTCGGTTTCATAGACTTTGGACCCAGCGGATGGTCGGCATGCGGATAGGGCGGATGATGATGGCCATGGTCGTGATCATGGCTGTGGCCACCATGCACGTGACCATGGTCGTGGTGATCATGACCGTGATGCAAATGTCCGCAGTTTTCATCATGGACATGCACATCGCCCGGCTGGCGGATATAATCCGCCTCGGCCAGAACCTCGGCCACCTGATGTTCAAACTTCGCATATTTGCCACCCAGCGCAATGGACGGCGCAAAATCAAAACCATGGGTCATCTCAACTGGCGTCAGCGGGGCCGGGCTGCCATGGCTGTGCAGCGGTGTCCAGGGCAGTCCATGCTCCCGGCAGAACGCTTCCTCGCGGCAGGAGGCATCACAATCCCCCTTGCACGGACAGTTCTCCAGGCCCCCGCCAATGCCCTCCACATGATGGTGGTGGCTTTCCTGCTTCTGGCCGACCGAGGCTTCAAACCCTAAAACCTGTTCGCGATATTTGCACATCTGGCAATTCATCAGCGCCTGACCGTTCAGAATTTCCTGCACCCGGTCCTCAAATGCATCCAGCACCAGCGGGTGATCATTGAGATAGGACGCCTTGACGAAATGGATGTCGGGATGTTTTGCCGCCACGTCATCGGTATAGGAATAGATGCGTTTGACCAGAACCCCGGTAAACAGGAAATACGGAAATACGATAATGCGCTTGTAGCCAAGCCTGGCGGCATGTTCCAGCCCGGGCTCGACCAGCGGAAAGGTGACACCGGAATAGCATGTCTCGCCCCAGCCAAAGCCCATCCCCTCCCAGAGCATGCGCATGACCTTGGAGACATTGGAATTGGCATCCGGATCAGACGAGCCGCGCCCGACCACCATCAAAAGCGTATCGTGCAGGCCGACGGCACCGCGCTCAGCATCGGCCGCTGCCACCGCTTCGGCAATCCGGTCACCGGCAGCCCGGATCATCTTCAGGTCAATGCCCAGCTCGCGTCCGTAATTCACCGTCACGCCCGGATTTTGCGCAGCCCACGTATTGAGAACGGAGGGGATGTCATTCTTGGCATGGCCTGCGGCAAACAGCATGCCCGGAACCGCCAGAATGCGCGTCACCCCTTGCGCCTTCAGACTGTCGAGACCGGCAGACAGGACCGGATTGCAAAATTCCAGATAGCCGTATTCGACAGGCAGATCGGGATAGCGGGCGCGCAGCCCTTGCGAAATGACCGCAAATTCACGCGCGGCATTCTGGTTGCGGCTGCCATGTCCACACACCATGATTCCCAGTTTTTCAGCCATTGTCAGGTCTCCTGCTTCGTTTTCAACAAATGTACGAAGCGCCGGGTGCGCCCACCCTGCAACCTTGCCGGACAGTTCCGTTTGAAGGCCCCCTGCTTGGGTCAGCCGCACCGGATTTGTTTTCAAGCCTGAGACAGGCACCGTCGCACATGCAAGACGTTTAGCCGGAAGCCATGAAGGCGTCAAACAGGATTGCGGCAGATCCTGTGGACGATGCGGCAATCACCACAAACGCTGATCGAAGGAAAATGGCTCGATCTGAATGATAGCAACATTGGCAGCATCAGGATGCAAGGGCTTCAGCAAGAAATTGTGCGAGTGCGGAGACACCACACTGCGCAGGCGTGAAAGGCATGAAGTGTTTTCAACAAGCCAGCAATCTCCGCTTGTGCGTGTTTCCACTTCTTCCGACGACAATGGATTGAGCGCATACATGATCATATCATCAGGCCATTCCAATTTCACCATGACGTAATCAGGAGGCAGAAGATCGAATCAAATATCAAGGTGAACCCGAACTTCAAGCAAAGCCAATGCTGGATGTTCCGCCATGTAAACAATCGGGCGACCTTTGGAATGCCAACGCCCTTCCCTGAACATCCCGCCCTTGCCAGAAAGGTCAGCAAAGGGTGCCCGAGCCAAACGCCAGCCAATCAAGCAGCAAATCCCTGATCGATCTTGTCCAGCAAGGCTTCGACAGCAGCAACACCATCTTCTGAATGGAGGATCGACAGCGGACTGTTTCCGCCCAAAGCTGATGTCGGGCGACTCAACCAGATATCCGCCTTTTCCTCACCAAATGTTTCTGTAGCCTTTGCCACGATCTGACTTTGGACAGAGGCAGGCGATTGATCTTGACCCGTCGGTGCAGTTCCTCGCTGGGGCAGACGCATTTCAGCTCGCCTGCCCGCGTTCACATCTCCATACGGACCATGCCCGGCCTCTTTGGCATCAAACGATTCAGTCCCATCCTTGTCATTAGGCTTTGCTTGTACTGGCTTTGAACTCATATCAACGTCCTTTTCCAAGTCTTAAAACACAATACACCAATTTTCGATTGGCTGAAACCGGCAAAAATGCCAGATGCTTTTCCAGTCCAGTTCTCAAGAATCTGCGAAAATAAAAAGAGTGAATGTTCCAATGCAAGATCTTGTCCCTCACCTTCTGGCCTTCCTGTTCATCGCAGCCTTTGTGGCAGGCTTCATCGATTCCATTGCCGGCGGTGGCGGGCTGATCACGGTTCCGGCCATGCTGATTGCCGGCATTCCGCCGCTGGAAACCTTGGGAACCAACAAGCTGCAATCCCTGTTCGGCTCCGGC